>CAVYRD010000023.1:0-121044 GCA_963770865.1 uncultured Thermoleophilia bacterium | reverse complement strand
AGCGGCACCGCCCGACGGCTCCTGGTGTACCTGGACGCGGAGCGCTTCTCCGGTACGAGCTGGAGGCGGGTGGTGGACGATCCGCTCCTCACCACCCTTGGGATCGTCGCGGCCAAGCCCTATCACCAGCGCCCGACCCTCCGTCGTGCGGCGGCCGCCGTCTCGTCGCCTGCCAATCGCTACCTGTCGGTCTCGCTTGAGCCGGGTGAGCGCCGCGGCGAGCACCGACTCGTCGCCGGGCGGGTCTCAGAGGCGTCCGATCGGACAGCGCCGATGCGGAGCAGATCGTGCGATGGATCGGGGCAGTCCGCGCGATGACGGCGGCGGTTTTCGGAGCACTCGTGATCCCGCAGTCGCAGCGGATGCGACGGGGAGGCCTCTGCGATGAAGCGTCGCAGGCTCCGCGATGGGAGCGGGGCAGTTGGTGCGATGACTCTAAAGCGAAACCACTTGCAAGTGCGACGCGAACCACCAGTGCAGCGTAGAGAGTCCGAGAATCAGTCCGGCGCAAGCATCACGCCAGCGGCCGCTATCCCTGCGTCGGCAGGGATGTCCTCTGACGCCGCCCAGCAGATCCGGCAGGGCCCGCTCGCCGAGGAACAGGAGCGGCAGCAGGGCGCCGGCCGACCACGCGACGAGGGCCCAGCCGGCGCTCCCGATGCGCGGGAGCCCGACATCGGGTGGCGGAGCCGAGCGTCGACTCGGTCCATGCCCTGAGGTCGGCGTTCGCATCGCCGGGCGGCACGCCCTGAGGATCACCAGGCCGACGTCACGGTACCGTTGCCCCAGCGTCATCCGCGGGGGTTTCGCAATCCGGTCTCCGCCCTCAATGCGCTTGCGTTTTCGATTCACGCCGTTGCAGCCTTGGCATGTTCGGCGTCGCAAAGAGGAAGTTCCGTGCTGGCCAGGGGTGGGGCGTCCGCGCGACCGCGCGTCATGCCGCGGTGGCGCCTCGGGGGAGGGCCGCGTGCCTAGCCTCGCGCTGCTCGGGGGCTTCGAGCTGAGGGTGGGGGAGACCCAGGTCGTGCTCCCCCGCGGTGTCGAGCGGCTCCTGGCGCTCCTCGCCCTCGAGGGGCGCCCGCTCCTTCGCCTGCACTTCGCCTCGCGCCTCTGGCCCGATCGGCACGAGGAGCGCTCCAACGCGAACCTGCGCTCCGCGTTGTGGCGGCTGCGCTGCACCGGTCACCCGCTCGTCACCGCCGGCAACGGCCGGCTCGGATTGCACGACGAGGTGGAGGTTGACGTCACCCGGCTCATGGGACAGGCGGGCCGGCTGGTGGGTGCGGGGGACTGCCCTGCCCACGACCTCGACCCTGGGCCGCTCGTCCAGGATCTCCTGCCCGACTGGTACGACGAGTGGGTGCTCATCGAGCAGGAGCGGGTCCGGCAGATCCGCCTGCACGCCCTCGAGGCCCTGTCGGCCCGCCTCTCCGCGGCGCGCCGGTTCGCGGAGGCGGTCGAGGCGGCGCTCGCGGGGGTGCACATCGAGCCCCTGCGCGAGAGCGGTCACCGGGCGCTGATCGGGGTGCACCTGGCGGAGGGGAACCGGGGCGAGGCGTTGCGGCAGTACGAACGGATGCGCCGGCTCCTGCTCGCGGAGATCGGCGTCGAGCCGACGTTCACGATGGAGGATCTCGCCGTCACCGGTGACGTCGCGGCAACGGCGTCGTGATGACCCGCCCCGATGATCCGGGCGGTGATCCTTCCCCCGGAGGGCCGTAGCAGCATCCTCCTCGTCCGCGCGTGGCTCGAGGGGCGACCGCCCGCGCTGCGCGTCCGCATCACCAGCCTGAAGAACATCACGGTCAGGGAGCACGAGGTCGCGTGCGTCGCCACCGTCGAGGACGCGGCGCGCGCGGTCACCCGGTGGCTGGAGCAATTCGAGGCCGGTGACGCGGGCGTGACGGGCGAGTGACGCCGCGGTGATGCCGCGCGGGGGAGCATCGACGCGATGGCGCCCGCCTCTCCCTCCACCGACCTCCGCCTCTCCCTGTTGCAGGGGTTCGATCTGCGCGTCGCCGGCCGCCCGGTGAGCCTGCCGGGCAGCGCCCAGCGCCTGGTCGCCTTCCTCGCGCTGCAGCCCCGGCCGCTGGCGCGCACGTTCGTCGCCGGGCGCCTGTGGCCGGACGCGACGGAGGAGCACTCTCTCGCCAGCCTGCGCTCCGCGCTCTGGCGGACGCGCCGGTGCGCCGACGGCCTGGTCGAGATCCGCGACGACCGCCTCGGGCTCGGCGGCGCCGTGGCGGTCGACCGCCACCGGCTCGTCGAGGCGGCCCTGAGGGTCGTCGACGGGGACCTGGGCGGCCGGGACGGCTCCGAGGCGCTCGCGCTCGGCCACGAGCTGCTGCCGGGGTGGGACGACGACTGGGTGCTGTTCGAGCGCGAGCGCCTGCGCCACCTGAGGCTCCACGCGATGGAGGCCCTGGTGCGGGGGCTGGCCGCCGGCGGTCGCTACGCCGAGGCGGCCGACGTCGGGCTGATGCTGATCTCGGTCGAGCCGCTCCGCGAGAGCGCCCATCACGCGCTGATCGACGTCCACCTCGCCGAGGGCAACGTCGTCGAGGCGCGGCGGCAGTTCGAGCTCTGCCGCAGGCTCCTGCGATCCGGGCTCGGTGTGCCGCCCTCCGCCCGCCTCGTCGCGCTGCTCGAGCCGGCCGCGGCCTGACGCCGGGGCGGCGAGCCGTGTCCCGCAACGCCCGCTCGCCGGCCCCCGGCGGGCGCGCCGCGGACGTCGCCTCCGCGGTCCGCCCGGTCGTCCGGGGAGCGGGGGCGCCGCTCGACCGGGCCACCCGCGGGCGGTTCGAGGGCGCCCTCGGGGGCGACCTCTCGGGCGTGCGCGTCCACGCGGGCGCCGACGCCGCCGACTCGGCCCGCGCGGTCGGCGCCGACGCCTACGCCTACGGGCAGCACCTCGTCTTCGGCGCGGGCATGTTCCGGCCCGAGACCCCCGCCGGCGCGGGCCTCCTGGCACACGAGCTGGCCCACACGCTGCAGCAGCCGGCGGTCTCGGACCCGGGCGAGCCGCGCCTGCTCGCCGCGCCCGAGGCGGCCGAGCGCAACGCCGCCGCCGCCCGGGGGACGCTCGGCCGCGGCCCGGCCGGCTGGCAGCCGCAGCGGCTCGCCGCTCCGGCCGTGCTGCGACAGGAGACCCCTGGGGCGAGCCGTCCGGCCGACCCCGGTGTGGGGGAGGGGATCGACGTGACGGTCATCCTCCTCAGCGGTCGAGGCGACAAACCCAAGCTCAAGGCCTACATCGAGGCCCTCCGGACCTACGTCCATGCGGCGCTCCCCGCCGAGCGCGTCCTCGAGGTCGACGGCCTGCCGGGCCTGGTGGCGAGGCTCTTCGTGCTGCGCGCGGACGGCGAGCGCGTCCGGCGCCTGCGGATCGTCGGCCATGGCAGCAAGGAGGGGGCGGTCCTCACGCACGACGACGCCGGAGCCGGGGCGTGGCTCGGGCCCCAGGAGCTGCTCGCGGCCGCCCGCGACCCCGAGAACGCGGAGATGATGCGCGGCGTGATGGCCCCCGGCGGAATCGTCGAGTTCTGGGGCTGCAGCCTCGGCGGCCACGAGGCGTCCGGCCGTGCGCTTGCGACGCTGATCGGTGCCCCTGTGATCGCGACGCCGGGCAAGTTCGGGTTCGAGGGCGGAGACCCGCTCGGGTTCAGCCACAGCTCACAGGTGGCAGCGTTCGGCCCGGAGGCCGTCCGGGCCTTCAACAAGGCGCTCCTGGGCTGGTACGAGAAGCTGGTGGCGCAGGGGGGGATCCCTCCGGTCGAGGGGGGTACCCGGGAGCGCCTCGCCTATATGCGGAGGATGTTCGACGCCGAGCGTGGGCGCATCATCCACGTATCGGTCAGAGCGCAGGAGCGGGGCAGGCTCGGACCACGGGTGACCCCCGCGTCGGGCGACGCCTGGAATCGGCTCTGGCGGCGGTTCGAGCCTCTCACCGCCGAGGAGCTCGGCGGTACGCCGCGCTCCTCGGTCCCTGCTCAGGTGCCTTCGACGCCTGTCCCGGCGCCCACGCCTGCTCCCGAGCCCCAGCCGGCGCCCACCCCCGAGGCGGCCCCGCCGCCCGCGCCCGCCCCCGCGCCCGCACCTGAGCCGGCCACCCCGGCGCCCGCGCCGGAGCCGGCCACCCCCGCGCCCGCACCTGAGCCGGCCACCCCGGCGCCCGCGCCGGAGCCGACCAGCCCGGAGCCGGCGCCGGAGCCGACCAGCCCGGAGCCGGCGCCGGCGGCCCCAGCCCGGGCGCCGGAACCCGCGCCCGCGGCCCCCGTGCCCGCCGCGCCGCAGGCCGCGACGGAGGGGCCCGCGCCGGCTCCCGAGGCCGCGGCGGAGCAGCCGGCTCCCGCCCGGGCGAAGGCGCCTCCCCCCCAGGCGCACGTGACCGTCGAGAGCGGGCGGTGGATCCTCTGGGGCTTCCCGGTCGGCTCGCCGGGGATCACCGGCGCCCACCGGACGGCGCTCGACGAGATCGCCGGGCGCGTGGGCGCGCCGAGCGGGGCGGGGGCGACGGTCCAGGTCAACGGGCACGCCAGCGCGACGGGCGCCCCGGCGCTCAACGCGACGCTGTCGGCGCGACGCGCCGAGGCGGTCGCCGACTACCTGGCGGAGCGGGCGCGGACGAAGGTTCCGAGGAGCAGGATCCGCTCGGCCGGGCACGCCTCGTCGGCGCCGTGGGCCGAGGGTGGCGGCGAGCTCGCGCGCAACCGCCGCGTCGAGGTGCGCATCGCGGCGCCGGCGGCGCCCGCTGCCGAGCCGCGGGAGCCGCTGCCCGCGCCGGAGGTGGCGCCCGCCGAGGAGCCCGCGCCGATCCGGGCGGCCGACGTCGTGCCGGGCGCCGAGTTCGAGCTCAAGTGGAGCGAGTGGAAGGTGCCCGGCCTGCCGCGCGTGCCGGTGGGCCCCGTGATCCTGTACCCGACGCTCCAGGCGGGCGTCAAGGTGAAGATCCTCTCCCGCCTCCCGGCCGCCGCCACCGTCACGTGGGAGCGCGGCAAGGGGTGGACGGTCGGCGCGAAGGCGAAGCTGGGCGAGAGCGTCAACCTCAAGTTCACCAAGTCGGACATCACGGCCACCTTCAACAAGCTCCCGCTGAAGCCCGAGGTCAAGGTCGACCTGGCGAAGGTCCTGACCCCTCCGTTCGCGGGCGTCACGATCTCGTTCACGCCGATTCCGATCCCGCCGCTGAAGTTCGACCTCGGAACGTACGTCCCGGCGCTCAGTGGCCTGCGCGTGCAGCTCGAGGGCACCGTCAAGCTGAAGGTCGGGGTCGGGCCGGGACCCGGTCTGCTCGCGGCGGCCGAGGCCGCCCTGCCGGGCGCCGGCGCCGAGATCGCCGCCGGGGGTCTCTACGCGGGCGGCATCGCCGGCGCGGCCGTCATCGGCGGGGCCGCCTACACGGGCCTGGCGCTGTACGCCATCGACCGGGCGCACAAGCGCGGGGAGGCGTGGGCGGCCATCGTGAACGTCCGGTCCGGGTACGCCTGGCGCATCGCCGCCGAGGCCGCCGACCGGCGAGCGGACGGCGGGCGGGCCGTGAGCGCCCGCAACTGGGACGAGGCGCGCCGGCAGGTCACCGGCTTCCGGCACTCCGGCGAGCGGGCGTACGCCCAGGGCTACGCCGGCTGGAACCTGGCCCAGGAGGCGCTCGACCGGACCCCCGCCGACCGCCGTGACGCGGCGCTCGCCGCGCTCAAGGAGCGCAACCGCGACCTCGCCGCGATCCAGCGCGACGTCTTCCAGCGGGCGGGCGGCATCGCCGAGGACGGCGCCCCGCCGCCGCCGACCCTCGAGTTCCTCGCCCCGGTGACGCACCGGTGACGGGCGGACGACGCACGGGGCGGATCCTGGCGCGGTGGCCATCGCCGACAGCCTCTTCCGTCGCACCGCCCCCGCGGCGTCGCTCGTGGAGCCCACCTCGATCCCGGACGCCGGCGACGCCGAGCTGCTCGGGTACGTCGCGCGCATCGACGCGATCGTGGCGCCCGCCCTCGAGGCGGCGCGCCGGCTCGACGCGGCCCGCGAGGACGCGGGGTGGCGGCGCGGCCTGAACCCGCTGGGGTGGGCGCGGGAGGTGACGGCGCCGGCGGCTCCGCGCTGGCCGGCCGACACGGCGCTCGGGCGGCTCCGCGACCGGCACGCGCTGGGGGACGTCGAGCTGGACGTGCTGCTCCTCGCGGCCTCCCCCGAGATCGACCGGCGCTACGAGCGGGTCATCGCCGCCCTGCACGACGAGCCGTCCGAGCGCTGGCCGACGGTCGGCCTGCTGCTGGCCCTCGCGTGCGCGGACCCGCTCGAGCGGCTCCGGTGCCGCGATCTGCTGGAGGCGGAGGCCACGCTCGTGCGCGAGCGCCTCGTGCACCGGGCCGGCGGCGCGCCCGACTCCGCCGCGCTCGCGCGGGCGATCCGGTGCGACGACGGGGTCGTGCGGGCCCTCCTCGGCCTTCCGGGCCTCGACCCCCGTCTCTCGCCGGTGGCGCGCTGCGAGTTCGCCGCCTGCTCGCTGGACGACCTCGACCTCGACCCGGCCGACCTCGGTCGCCTGCGCGCGCTGGTCGCGGTGGCGGGGGAGGGCGGGCGGGTCGCGCCGGTGGTCTGCGCGGCCGAGCCCCGCCCCGACGCGGTGCTCGTCGGCCACGCGCTCGCCGAGGCCCTCGGGCGGGACGCGCTCGTGGTCGATGTCGCGGCGGCCGTCGACGGCGGCTGGTCGGCCGACGAGCTGGTGCCGATCGCTGCGCGGGAGGCGGAGCGCGCGGGGCTGCTGCTGATCCTGGAGCGCGTGGACGAGGCCCCCGCGGACCGCCCGGCGGCGCTCCGCGGCCTCGCAGCGCGGTGCGCCGAGCTGCCGGAGCCGGTCGTGGTCTGCGGGCGCCCGCCCGCCGACGGCGAGGCTCCGGCCGCGGCCCTCGTGGTCGAGCTGGCGCCGAGCGTGGTGCGGCGGGCCAACCGCTGGCGGCGGCACCTCGCGACCCACGGGCTCCCGGCGCCGGCCGACCTCGACGGGATCGCGCACCGGCTGCAGCTGAGCGAGCGCCAGATCGCGGCCGGGGCGGCGGAGGTCGCCGCGATCGCGCGCCTCGAGGGCGACGGACCCGCCTGGCGGGGCGTCGGGCGCATGGCGCGGCGCCTGGCCGACGCCCAGCTCGAGGGTCTCGCGACGCGGGTGGAGGCGGCCGGCTCGTGGGACGACCTGGTGCTGCCTCCCTCGAGCACGGCCCAGCTCCAGGACATGGTCCAGCGGTTGCGCTCCGGGCCGCGCGTGCTGCGCGACTGGGGCTTCGCCGAGAAGGGCCTCGGGCCGGGGGTCACGGCGCTCTTCTTCGGGCCCTCCGGCACCGGGAAGACGATGGCGGCCGGGATCATCGCGGCCGAGCTCGGGCTCGACCTGTTCCGCATCGACCTCGCGGCGACCGTCAGCAAGTACATCGGCGAGACCGAGAAGAACCTCGCGCGCGTCTTCCGCGCCGCCCGGTCGTCGAACGCCATGCTCTTCTTCGACGAGGCCGAGGCCCTCTTCGGCCGGCGGTCCGAGATCCGCGACGCGCACGACCGATACGCGAACATCGAGGTCGCCTACCTCCTCCAGTCGATGGAGCGCCACGAGGGCGGCGCGATCCTCGCGACCAACCTGCGCCGTAGCCTCGACGACGCCCTCGCGCGGCGCCTCACGTTCTCGGTCTCGTTCCCGTTCCCCGAGGCCGAGAGCCGCCGCCGCCTGTGGCGCGGCGTCTGGCCCGAGCGCACGCCGCTGGCGCCCGACGTGGATCTGGACGGGCTCGCCGACGCGCTCCACCTCTCCGGCGGCAACATCGCCAACGTGGCCGCGGCCGCCGCGTACCTCGCGGCCGCCGAGGACGCCCCGGTGGGGCGCGCCCACCTGCTGCGCGCCGTCCGCGCCGAGTTCCTGAAGATGGGCGTGGCGGCGCCCGACCTCGCGGCGGTCGCGTCGCCCGGCGAGGCGGCGGCGGCGTGATCGACCACCTCGACCGGATGATCGAGCGGGTGCTCCTGAATGCCGGGGACGTCACGAAGGTGAGCTTCAACGCTCCCACGGAGGCGTGGCGCGGTGCGCTCGACCCGCAGGACGGGATCACGGTGAGCGCCTACCTCGCCGACCTGCACGAGAAGCGCGACATGCGCCGCAGCGGCGACACGACGAGCACGAACGGCCACTTCGGGACCCGGCAGGGCCAACCCACCCACGTCGCGTGCCACTACCTGCTGAGCGCGTGGAGCGCGGCCGCCGACCCGGTTCCCCGCCAGAGCCTGCTCGAGGAGCACGCCACGCTCTGGGAGGTCGCCCGTGCGCTCGCTGCGGCGTCGCCCCTCAACGCCGCCCGCATCGTCCCCGGACCGGTCCCGCAGGTGCCCCAGGAGATCCGCGACCGGGACCTGCCGACGGAGGTGCTGCCCCCCGACGGCTTCCACAAGCTGGCCGAGTTCTGGTCCGGGATGGGGGCCGGCGCCATCTGGCGGCCCGTCGTCTACCTCGTCGTGACGCTGCCGATGGAGCCGCGCCCGGAGTCGGCGGGACGGCTCGTCACCACGGTCTTCACGCGCTGGTCGCCGTCGACGTCCGAGGGGGCCCCGGTGGAGACCTGGGTCCAGATCGCCGGCCGCGTCCTCGACTCCGGCCGCGCGGTGGAGCGGGCGCGGGTGCGCCTGGAGCGCGCCGGGGAGCGGATCCAGAGCGCCACGACGGACGCCGACGGGCGCTTCGACTTCGTCGGCCTGACCGAGGGCGCGGACTACGACCTGGTCGCGGGCGCCGACGGGCTGCCCACAGGGTCCCGGCCCGTGCGCGTGCCGGAGCCGAGCGGCGTCTACGACCTCGACCTGACCCAACCGTGAGCTTCCAGGAGGAGCGATGACCACGACGTACCGCACGCCCGGCGTCTACATCGAGGAGCAGACCGGCCCGGGGGTCATCGCGGGGGTCGGCACCTCCACGGCCGCCTTCATCGGCCCCGCGATGCGCGGCCGCCTCGACCGCGCCGAGCGCATCACCACGTTCGACGACTTCGGGCGCATCTACGGGTCCTACCTCGCCCCCAGCGCGAAGACCGGCGGCAGGTGGCAGTACCTCGCCTTCGCGGTCGAGGGCTTCTTCGCCAACGGCGGGTCGGAGGCGTACGTCCTCCGGGTCGGCAACGGCAGGGCGTCCGAGGCCAGGCTGAAGAACGCCGCCAACCAGGACGTCGCGATCCTCCGCGCGCGCGCCGAGGGCGCCGCGGGTGACAACACGGGCTTCGCGGTGGGGCAGGCGGGCGTCAATCCGCTCGTCCGGCCCGACACCACCGTCCAGGCGTACGGCCCCGGCAACACCAGCCTCACCGTCGCCGACGGCTCGGAGTTCCTGGTCGAGGACCTGGTCACGATCCCCGGCGCGGTGGCCACCGCGCGGATCACGGCCCGGCAGGGGAACGAGCTCACCCTCGACGCGGCGCTTCCGGGCGCGGTCGGGGCGCGGCTCGCCCTGGCCGACCCGCCGGCGAACACCACGGTGCTGCGCCTCGAGCACCTCGACGGGCTCGAGCCCGGCTCGTGGGTCCGGGTGGGGGTCGCCGCGGCCAACGAGCGCCTCCAGGTGAAGGAACTGGACCCGGGCACGAGCCGGATCACCCTGGCGTCCGGCACGACCGCGGCGCTGGTGCTGGCGAACGCGCCGGTCGTGCGCTCCGTCTTCCCGCTGGCGATCGCGGCCGACACGGTCGCGGCGAGCGCCGCCGCGGGCACGGGGACGGAGCTCACGCTCCAGGGCGGCGCCGCGGCCGTGGCCCTGTTCCGGCCCGGAGACGAGCTATTGCTGCCCGGCCCCGCGCGGACGACGGTCGTCGAGGTGCGCACGGCCTCCCTGGTGGTTGAGCCCGCCGTCGTGGCTGCCGCCGGCGACGCCGTGCGCATCGCCGACGTCGTGCCCGGCCAGGCCCGGATCCGCGTCCTGGGCAAGGGCCTGCCGCGCGCCGGGGCGATGGTCAGGCTCTCCGGGACGCCCGTGGGGGGCGGCGCGGCCATCACCGACCTGCTGGAGGTGGCGGCGGTCGACGGGGCCGGCTTCGTCACCTTCGCGAGCGGCCCGGCGGCCGCGGCCGGATACCAGATGAGCGGGCAGCAGCCCGGCTCGCCGGAGCTCGAGGGCCGCCAGTTCCGCCTCGTGGTCACGGGGATGACGGGCAACGCGCAGGTCACCGAGACGTTCGACGACCTGTCGGCCAACCTGCGCCACCCGCGCTTCGTCCTGAACGCGGGCGTCGTCGACTCCACGCTCATCACCGTCAACCCGCCCGACGACCCGCCCGCCGCCACCGGCGCGCCCGCCCTCGTCCCGGAGGCGAACCGGACCCCGCTGCTGGGCGGCGCGGACGACAACCCGGCGACGCTCGGCGCCGCCGACTACGCGGCGGCGCTGAACACGCTGCGCGACATCGACGAGGTCAACCTGGTGTGCGTCCCCGACGCGGCGGCCCACCCCGACGCCAACGTGCGCCAGGCGGTCCAGCGGGCGCAGATCGACCACTGCGTGCAGGCCAAAGACCGGTTCGCGATCATCGACGCGATCCCGGGCGTCGATCCGAGCCCGACCGGGATCGAGCTGCAGCGCGGCGGTGGTCGAGTCGGAGAGCGGCTTCGCGGCCCTCTACTACCCGTGGCTCGAGGTCCTCGACCCGAGCACGCCCCGCGGCGCGCCGACGCGGCGCATGACGATCCCGCCGTGCGGCCACATGGCCGGGGTGATGGCGCGCGAGGACGAGCGCGTGGGCGTCCACAAGGCGCCGGCCAACGTGCCCGTCCGCGCCGTGCTCGGCCTCGAGCGCGTGCTGAGCGACCGCCAGCAGGCGCCGCTCAACGACGGCGGGATCAACGTGCTCCGCATCTTCCAGGGCAGCGGCGACGTGATCGTGTGGGGCGCCCGGACCACCGTGCGCACGGACGTCACCGACTGGCGCTACGTCCCGGTGCGCCGGCTGCTGCTCTACCTGGAGGAGAGCATCCAGGAGGGCCTGCGCTGGGCGGTCTTCGAGCCCAACGACACCATCCTGTGGGGGAAGCTCCAGCGCGTCCTGACCGACTTCCTCACGCGCGTGTGGCGTGACGGCGCGCTCTTCGGCGAGACCGCCGACGAGGCGTTCCGGGTCCGGGTCGACGCCGGCCTGAACCCGCCGAGCACACGGGCGCTCGGGCAGCTGTTCATCGAGATCAAGGTCGCCGCCGTCCGGCCCGCCGAATTCATCGTCGTGCGGATCGGTCTGTGGGACGGCGGCGGCGACGTCAACGAGTCCTAGGAGGACGGCATGGCCACGGGCAAGAGGGTCGACCCCTTCGGCAACTTCAACTTCCGCGTCGAGATCGACGGACTGCAGGTCGGCGCGTTCCAGGAGGTCACCGGCCTCACCGCGACGACCGACGTCATGGAGTACCGCGAGGGGGGCGACATCACCACGCCGCGCAAGCTCCCGGCGATGACCAAGTTCGACAACATCGTCCTGAAGCGGGGCCTCACGGACGACGACACCCTCTACCGACTGGCACCGCGAGGTCGTCGACGGGAAGGTCGAGCGCAAGGGCGGCTCGATCATCGTCCTCGACCGCGCGGGCGACGAGAAGGTGCGCTGGAACTTCCGCGAGGCCTGGCCGGTCAAGTGGAACCCACCCGATTTCAACGCCACCGGCAACGCGGTGGCGGTGGAAGAGGTCGAGCTGGCCCACGAGGGCCTCGTGAGGGCCTGAGATGTTCCAGACCGAGCACGAGTTCACCCTGCCCATGGGACTGCTCGACGCCGACGGCGACCTCCACCGCGAGGGCGTCATGCGGCTGGCGACGGCGGCCGACGAGATCCACCCGCTGCGCGACGAGCGGGTCCAGCGCAACCCGGCGTACCTGACGGTGATCGTGCTCTCGCGCGTGGTCACGCGCCTGGGCTCGGTCGACCCGATCAACCCGGCCGTGATCGAGCGCCTCTTCGCGGCCGACCTCGAGTACCTCCAGGACCTCTACAACACGATCAACCAGATCGGGCTCGGGGGGGTGGAGGCGACGTGCCCCGAGTGCCGGGCGACCTTCCCTTTCGAGCGGTCGGCCCTCACGTCGTCGTCGGCTATCCCCTCGATCAGCTGATGGAGGAGTCGGCCTTCATCGCGTACCACCTCGGCTGGTCGCAGGACGAGATCATGGGGCTGGAGCATCCGGACCGGCGCCGCTGGGTCGAGGAGATCTCCGCGCATCAACGAGCGGATGGGCGCCGAGGCGTGACCGGCCGCCGCCACCCGCTCCGCGGCGCGGGTCCGCGCCGCTTCGCCGCGGACATCCGCGCCCGCCACGGGCGCGCCTGCGGGCGGCCGCCGCGTGCCGCGATGACACTCCGGCGGACGGCGGTCGCCGCGGAACGGGCGGCGCCGCCGCGCAGGCGCCGCGGACGGCTCCCGTCACGCCGTCGCTGGTGGTGCGCACGGCGCTGACGCTCGTGCGTGCGGGCGATGCCGGGCGCGCCGGGCGCGACGGGCGGGCCCGGTATGCCGGGGCCGCGGGGGCGGACGGCCGGCGCGCCGCGCCCGCCGTCCGTCGTGCGGCGCACGACGGCTCCGGCCGCCCGGGCGCCGGCGTCGCCCGCCGGGGCGGCGCGCCGCGAGCTCGTCGCCGCGACGGCCCCGCCCGCGCCCGCCACCCTGCGACCCGCCGCCGCCGCGCGCCGCGAGGAACGTCCCGCCCCGGCCGCCCCCCGTGAGCGCGTCGAGCTCGCCCCGCCGCGCGTCTCCCGCCGCACGGCCCCCGTGGCGGCGGCCGCGCCCGGCGCGTCGCGGGGCCGCGCCGGCCGGCCCACGTGGCCGGCGCCGGAGCAGCCGGACCCCGGCTGGGACCCGCCCGCGCCGCCTCCCGCGGCCCTCGACATCGAGGGCATCACCGAGAGGGTGGTCGCGTCGATCGACCGGCGCATCCTGTCCCATCGCGAGCGGCTCGGGCGGATCTGAGCCATGCCCCCGCTCGAGAAGGCCACCCTCACCAACGCGAACACCGAGAAGCGCCGTGCCGGTGCTCTTCAACCCCGAGGAGTACACGCTCGCCAAGGACGTCAACTACGCCCAGTCGGCCATCCCGGGCCTGAGCGGCGCCGATCCTGCAGTTCGTGGCCGGGAACATGCAGACGCTCGAGATGGAGCTGCTCCTCGACACGTTCGAGGCCCACGAGGGCTCGTCCGTCGGGGCCGGCGGCGACGTCCGCGAGCTGTGCCGCGCAGGTCACCGGGCTGATGGAGATCGACCCGGAGACGCACGCGCCGCCGGTGCGTGCTCTTCGCCTGGGGCATCGCTCACGTTCACCTGCGTGCTCGCGCGGGTGAGCCAGCAGTTCATCATGTTCGCGCCGAACGGCGTGCCGGTGCGCGCCCGCCTGCAGGTGACGTTCAACGAGTTCCGCAACGTCGAGCTCGAGGCGAAGGAGATCAAGCGCGAGACGGCGGACGTCTCGAAGCGCCACGTCGTGGGCCGCGGCGAGACGCTGAGCCTGATCGCGTGGCGCGCCTACGGCGACCCGACCGCCTGGCGGCCGATCGCGATCCGCAACGACATCGACGACCCCGAGCTCCTCGAGGTGGGGCGGGGCCTCGCCGTGCCGCCGCTGCCCTATCCGCGATCCCGATCCGGGCGGGTGTACGAGTGACCGCCTCCGCCGCCGCCGCGACCCGGCTCGCCCCCGAGTTCCGCCTCGAGCTGGACGGGCGGCCGATCCCCGCCGCGCTGCGCGGCGCCATCACCGGCGTCACGTTCACCTCGGCGCTCGAGGGCGCGCAGCGCGTGGACATCGCGATCGCCAACGACGGCCGCCGCTGGCTCGACCACCCGCTGCTGCGGCTCGGCGCGCCCGTGCGCCTGCGCATCGGGCTACGCGCCCGACCCCCTGACCCAGGTGTTCGTCGGCGAGATCGTGGGCTCCTCGGCCGCCTTCCCGTCGAGCGGGGTGCCGACGCTGACGGTCGCGGCCCACGACCGGATCGACCAGCTGCAGCACGGGAACAAGCTGCGCTGGTTCGCGATCGGCATCCCGACGATCGGCAACGTCCCGATCCCCGACGTCGGCGTCGCGGCCCTCGTCTCGGCCGAGAACGCGCTCGTGCCGTTCATCGACCCGGTCGGCGCGGCGCTCTCGGCGATCCTCGCCGGCGCCGAGTTCCTCGGCGGGCGGGGCCGACATGGGCGCGCTGCAGAAGGCGATCCGCCGCCAGACCAACGAGGACGACCTCACTTCCTGCGCCGGATCGCCCGCGAGAACGGCTGGGAGATGCTGATCGACCACTCGACGGCGGGCGGCGGCAACACGCTGCGCTTCATGTCGCCGCTCGACCACCTCGCGCCCGACCTGACGCTGGCCTACGGCCGGTCGATGCTCGACTTCACCCCGCGGATCACCAACGTCGGCCAGATCGTCTCGGTCACCGGCTTCGTCTGGGTCGACACAGATCAAGACCCGCTTCCGCGTCACGCTCGGCTGGGACTGGGACACGAACTCGCTCACGCTCGACGTGAGCCCGTCGGTCGAGGCCCTCTCCTCGGCGCCGACGTCGGGGGGCGTGACCGGGTCGAGCTTCATCCTCGACGGGCCCATGAGCCTCGCCTCGGCGCCGCGCAGGATCGTCTCGGAGCTGGTGCCGAAGCTGAACAACCGCCTGACCGGCTCGGGCAGCGCCGTCGGCGACGTCCGCATCCTGGCCGGCTGCGTGCTGCGGCTGGAGGGTCTCGGCGACGCAGTTCAGCGGCCTCTACCGCGTCACCCAGGCCACGCACACGATCGACGGCGGCGGGTACCGGACCTCCTTCGAGTGCCGCAAGGAGATCTGGTTCGGCTCGATCCCGGCCCCCCAGCAGGGGGCCGCGCCGATCCGCGCCGTCGGCCCCCACACGGTCTGAGGAGGAACGATGGCGCCAGGCGGTCTCATGGACAGCACGGCCGGGCCGGACGCCCGGTCGCCATACGAGATCAGCGGGCTCACGCCGGCCGAGGTCGATCGACAACGTCGACATGACCAACGGCGCGCGGGTCCAGCTGCGGCTGCCCTTCCTGCCCGACATGGAGCCGTGGGCGCGCGTGGCGGTGCCGCTGGCCGGCGGGAGCCGCGGCACGCTGATGATCCCGCAGGTCGGCGACGAGGTGCTCGTGGGCTTCGCGAACGGGCGACGTGCGCGAGCCCTACGTCATCGGCGGCCTGTGGAACGGCAGCGACGACCCGCCGATGGACTCGCCCCTCGACCCGCGCAACAAGGTCGTCATCCGCACGACCGCGGGGCACGAGATCGAGATCGACGACATGCAGCAGACGATCACGATCACGAGCAGCACCGACCAGAAGCGTCGTGCTCGCCCCCGAGAAGATCACCGTCGCGACCGCGAAGGACACCGCGACCCTCACGCTCGGCACCGACGGCGCGGTCGCGGTGGAGGGCAAGCAGTCGATCTCGCTCAAGGCCCCCTCGATCACGATCGAGGCCACCACCACGCTCGACCTGAAGGGGTCGGCGTCCGCCAAGCTCAATGGCGGCACGTCGTGCTCCATCCAGGGCGGCACGGTCTCGATCAACTGAGCGCCGATGCCTCCCGCCGCCAGGGTCAGCGACTCCACCGGCCACCCGGGCCTGATCACGGGGCCCGGCGTGGCGAACGTGCTCATCGGCGGCATGCCGGCGGCGGTCGTCGGCGACATGCACACCTGCTCGATGCCCTCCACCCCGCCGCACCCGCCGAGCCCGTTCGCGATGGGGAGCACGACGGTGCTGATCGGCGGCCGCCCGGCCCTGCGCGTCGGCGACAGCGCCGGCTGCGGCGCGCCGATCGTGATGGGCGCGCCCACGGTGATGATCGGATGAGCGGCCTCCCGGGCATCGCCGCGAAGGAGTTCCTCGGCGTCGGCTGGTCGCTGCCGCTGGCCCTGGACCGCACGGCCGACGTCGCGCTCGCCGAGTACGAGGAGGACGTCCGCCAGGCGATCCTGATCATCCTGCGGCACCGAGCGCGGCGAGCGCGTGGCGATGCGCCCCGATTTCGGCGCCGGGCTGCGGGAGTTCGTCTTCGGCCCGGTCAGCACGACGACCATGGCGCTCGTGCGGCAGCCGGGTCCACGAGAGCCTCGTGCTCTGGGAGCCGCGCATCGACGCCGCCCGAGGTCGAGCGTGACCGCGGCCGGGCCGGACCGGAGCCGGCTCGACATCGCCATCCGGTACCGCATCCGGGCGACGAACGCCTTCTACAACCTCGTCTTCCCCTTCTTCCTCGGGGAGGGGCGCGAATGACCGGATCGCCGCGCCTCGACCCCCGCACGGCCGCGCAGCTGATGGAGGTCCTGCGCGACCGCCACGGGGCCTACGTGCCCGAATGGCGGATGGATGACGACGCGCCCGCGACCGAGGTCGCCCGCGCCTACGCCCGGTTCCTCGCCGCCCTGGCCGAGCGGCTGAACGCCGCGCCGCGGCGCGCCAAGCTCGCCTTCCTCGACCAGCTCGGCATCGACCAGATGCCGGCCCAGGCGTCCCGGGCGCCGGTGGTGTTCACGCCGATCCCGGGCGCGAGGTCGGCGCGCGCGCCACGCGGCACCCGCCTGTCCGCCCGCAACCCGCGCGGCGGGGATCCCCTGCCCTTCGAGACGGAGCGGGAGATCGCGATCGCCGACGCGACGGTGGCCGAGGTCCGGACGGTGCTGCCGGCCGAGGACCGGGTCGCCGACCACACCGCCGGGATCCGCGGCGGCCATCGCACGGTGCTCTTCACGGGCGCGGCGCCCATCGATCACCAGCTCCACATCGCGCACGGCACGGCGCTGGCGCTCGCGGGCGAGTCGACCGTCGAGCTCCACGTGCAGCTCCTCGAGCAGGCCGACGAGCCCCTCGAGGTGCGGTGGACATTCTGGGACGGGGACGCGTGGCGGCCGTTCCAGGACTTCGGGGACGCCCCGGACGACCCCGACACCGGCTTCGACGCCACCCGGGGGCTGACGCGCAGCGGCGTCATCCGGCTGCGAGCCGAGTGCGGGCGCTCGAAGCCCCGCAGGATCGCCGGACGCGAGAGCTCGTGGATCCGCGCCGAGCTGGCCCGGCCGTTCCCGCCGCGCGCGGGGCGGGGCGACCCCGCGATCGACCTGCTCGACCTGAACACGCTCGTGCGCCGCCGGGCGACGCTGGCGGCCGACATCGACCCGGGCCCGCCCTCCAAGCCCCTCCCGCGCGGCGGGACCATCGACGGGGGCATCCTGCCCGACGCCGCCTTCGGGGTCGGGCAGACGGTTGACCTCACCAAGCTCGCCTACCCCTTCGGCCAGCAGCCGAGCATCGACGCGGCCTTCTACCTGCGCAGCGACGAGGTCTTCTCGAAGCCGGGGGCTGAGGCGTCGGCATTCGTGGTGAGGGGCGAGACGCCCAACGACAGGATGAGCACGGCGACCGAGCGCTACGAGAAGCAGGTCGCCGCCGCGAAGGCGCTGGTGGACACGCTGAAGGCCGCGGTGGGGCAGCTCAGCACCGAGCTCGGCGCCCTCGACGACCCGGGTGGCGTGCTCTCGCCGAGCGGGAGCGGATCGATCCAGAGTGCGGTGCTGCCGACCCTCACCGCCGTGCTGCTCCGCGTCGCCGGCTGCCGGGACGCCGCCCTGGATCTCGCCCAGCGCCTCACCGATCACGCCGGCGAGGTCAACGCGGGCGCCGACGACGCCGCGGCGGCACGAGCGCCGTACCTGCTCGCCAGGGCTGCCGAGGCCGTGGCGAACATCGCCTCTGCGGCTGACGCGCTCGTGCGCGGCGAGGCCGCCTTCCCGTTCTTCTTCGATGACCTCGAGGACGAGCTCGCGAGCCTGCGCCAGCGCGCGAAGACGGTGCAGGACCACCCCGCCATGGGGCCGGGCGCCGCCCGCACGTACCTCGCCGATCCCGACGTGACCAACCTGCTCCACGACCTCGGCGTCGTCGCCGACCACCTCGACGAGTGGCAGTTCCGGCCCCTCGAGAGCCAGACCGACCTCCTGAAGCTGGAGGTGGTCCGGGAGAAGGTCAACCAGGCGGTCGCCGACCTCGACGCCGTCCTGGTGATCCTCAACCAGGCGAAGCCGATCACGGTCGCCACGGCATCGGGCGTCGCGCCGCCGGCGGTTCCGCTGGCCGAGCTGGCCTGGGAGTACTGGGACGGGCGCGCCTGGCTCCCGGTGCCGGGCCTGACCCAGGTTCCGGCCGCCCCGCCCGATCCGCCCGGACCGCCGCGCGTGAAGGACCTCCACGTGAGCGGGGAGGTCCGCTTCACCGTGCCGGACGGCTGGCAGCCGTGCGAGGTCGGCGGCGCCTCGGCGCGGTGGCTGCGGATGCGCATCGTGAGCGGCGCGTACGCGGTGCTGCGGACGGTGAGCTGGTTCGACGCCGAGTCGGGAGCGGTGAACTTCCTGCCCGTGCTGGAGCCGCGGCCGCCGGCGCTCGGCGACCTCAAGCTCGCGTACCTGTACCGCTCGCCGCGCGTGCGGGCCGACCACGTCGTGGCGTTCAACGACTTCGCCTGGACCGACGGTACCGAGATGGTGAAGTGGCGGGGGACGGGCTTTGCCCCCTTCACGCCGACCGCCGACCTCGACCCCACGCTCTACCTGCGGTTCGACCGGCCGCTGCCCGCCGGTCTCGTGTCGCTGTACGCCGACATCGAGGAGACCGACGGGCTGATCAGGGGCCCCGAGCTCGACTGGGAGCACTGGGACGGCGGCGCATGGGCCCCGCTCACCGTGGACGACGAGACGCGCGGGCTGGTGCGGCCCGGCATGCTCGGCCTGCTGTGGCCGGGCGTTCGACCCCCCGCTGACACAGCGCATCGTGGCGTCGGAGGGCGACCTCATCACCCTCCTGGACTCGGCCTCGGCGGCCCGCTTCCGGCCGGGCGACCAGGTGTTCCTGCGCTCCGGGGAGCAGGGCGAGGCGGCGGCCGTGTCCGCCGTCGAGGGCGCCGCGCTCCGGCTCGCCTCCCCGCCCGAGGGGGGCTTCGCAGGCGGCACGGTCGAGCAGATGTCCCTTGCCCGCTTCGGGCTCCCGGGCGACTGGGTGCGGGCGCGGGTGGCGGACGGCGCGGCGCCGCGCCCCTCTGCCGTGAGGGCGCTGCGGCTGAACGCGACCTGGGCCGCCCAGCTCGGAACCGTCCGCGACGAGGCGCTCGGCTCGACCGACGGCCGGGCCGGGCAGACGTTCTTCGCGTCCCGCGGCGCCGTGCTCGACGAGGAGCTGGAGGTGCTCGAGCTGCAGGGGCGGCGGGCGGACATCGACCTGGAGCCGCTCCGGCGTGAGCTCGAGGCCGCGGGGCGCGGCGACGCCATCCGGGAGGTCCGGGATCTGCGCACCGGTCGCCTCCGCGAGGCGTGGGTCGCCTGGCGCCCCACGCCGACGCTCTACTTCTCGGGGCCCGGCGACCGCGACTACGTGCCCCAGCGGACGCTCGGCCGCATCACGATGGGCGATGGCCGGCGCGGCCTGCTGCCGCCGCCCGGCAGCGACAACGTCCGGCTGCGCTCGTACCGCTTCGGCGGCGGCGCGGCGGGCGACGTCCCGGCCGGCGCGGTCGACGCCATCCTGAGCGGCGCGCTCGCCCAGGCGGTCACGAACCCCGAGGCCGCGAGCGGCGGGGCCGACGCCGAGGGCGCCGGCGCGGTGGAGGTGCGCGGGCCGCTGCTGCTGCGCCACCGGCGCCAGGCGGTCGGGGCAGGCGACTACGAGGCGCTGGCCGGCGAGGCCTCGCTCGCCGTTGCCCGCGCCCGCGCGCTCAGCGGCGGGACCGGCGGACCCGGCGCCGTGACGCTGGCCATCCTGCCGCGATCGGACGCGCCACGGCCCGTCCCGTCGGCGGAGCTGCGGCGCCGCGTGCACGATTTCGTCCTCCGGCGCGCCCCGGCGTCGCTGCGTGCGGAGGTCGTCGTCATCGGGCCGACGTTCGAACCGGTCGGGGTGATCGCGGCGGTGGCGCCGCGGCGGATCGACCAGGGCGGCGAGCTCCGCCGCCAGGTGCTGGAGCGCCTGTCCGGGTTCCTGCATCCCGTGACGGGCGGCCCGGACGGCCGCGGCTGGGCCTTCGGCCAGGACCTCTTCGCCTCCGATCTGGCCTCGGCGCTCACGGGGATCGCGGAGCTCGATCACATCGACGCCCTGCAGGTCGTCGCGCGCGGGTCGGCCAGCGGCACGTCGGTGACGGTCGATCGCGACCGGATCGTCGCCATGGGCGACCTGCACGTCTCGCTCGTCGGAGCGGAGGCCTGATGCCGCTCGCGCTGCCGGACCTCGACTCCCTCGCCTGGACCGACCTGGTCGAGGAGGCCCGCTCGACGATCGCGTCGTCGCGCCTCGAGTGGACCGACTTCAACGTCTCCGACCCTGGCGTCACGATCGTCGAGCTGCTCGCGTGGCTGGTCGAGCAGCGCGGCTACCGGCTGAACCGCGTCCCGGAGCGCCACCGGCGCAAGTTCCTCTCGCTCGTCGGGGTCGTCGCCGGGCCGCCGCGGGCCGCGCGCGCGGTGGTGGGCGCCACCCTCGACCGGGGATGGGCGCCGGTCGCCCTGCCGGCCGGGTCGGCGCTCGCGGCCGAGACCGCCGGCGGCGACGTCCGCTTCGTGACCGACGCCGATGCGCTCGCCACCTCGACCGCGGTCGTCGCGCTGGCGACGGCCGACGCGGCCGGGGCGCAGGATCTGACGCCGGCGTGGCGGGGCGGGCGGCCGGTCGCGCCCTGGGGCGACGACCCCGCGGCCGGCGCGGCGCTCCTGGTGGGGCTCGACCCGCCGCCGCCGCCCGGATCGCCCTTCGCGCTGTGGCTGGAGCTCGGCGACGGCGCGGCGGCGGGGCGGGCGACCCGGGAGGCCCTCGTCGAGGAGGGCGAGGAGCACCTGCGGGAGTGCGGAGGCCCGGCGCCCTCGTGGGTGAGCCCGGAGCGGCACCACTCGGTCCGCGTCGAGTGGCAGGTCCACACGGCGGCGGGGTGGACGACCCTCGACGCGGCCCGCGCCGAGGTCGCCGACGGCACGCGCGGGCTCTCGCTGGCCGGCATGGTGCGCGTCACCCCGCCGGCCGAGCTGGTCGCGCTCCCCGTCGCGGGCGTCGCGTGCCACCTGCGGGCGCGGCTCGTCGCCGGCCGGCCCGACGTCGCCCCGCGCCTCCACGGCCTGGTGGCGAACGCGGTCGCGGCGACCCAGGTGAGCGCGGAGCACCGCGACCGCGAGATCGGGTTCGGCACCGGCCTGCCCGGCCAGTCGATCGCGCTCGAGGGCACCGCCGTCGCCGACGGCGCCGTCGCCGTGACGGTCGGCGCCGAGGGGTGGCGGACCCGCCCGGACCTCGACGGCTCGGGGCGCGACGATCGTCACCTGGCGCTGGACGTCGCCGCGCGCGTCCTCGTCGCCGGCGATGGGCGGCGGGGGCGGACGATCCCGCGCGGCTCCCGGGTGGGCGCGTCGTACCGGGTCACCGAGGGCGCGCTCGGCAACGTCGCGGGCGGGCTGCGGTGGCGTCTGCTCGACCGCCCGCCGGCCCCGCCCGAGATCGTGCCCGCGTGCCCCTTCGGCGCGTCGGGCGGCGCCGACGCCGAGACCACGGCCTCCGCCGCGCGCCGGGCGGCGGAGGAGCTGTGGGCGCACGAGCGGCTCGTGGAGCTGGCGGAGGAGGCCGACGCGGCCACCCTGGACGCCGTCGACCGGGCCGCGGTGCGCGCGCGCCGGGCGCCGGCCCGGGCGGTCACGGTGCTCGACCACGAGCGCCTCGCCCTCGCCGTCCCCGGCACGGACGTGCGCCGCGCCCGCGCCTTCGCGGCCATCGACCCCGCGTTGCCCTGCGCCGAGGCCGAGGGCACCGTCACCCTGATCATCGTCCCCTCGCTGCCGCTCGTGCGGCCCGCTCCGTCCGCCTGCCTGCTCCGCGCCGTGAGCGGATTCCTGGCCCGCCGCCGCCTGGTCGGCACCCGGCTCCTCGTGGTGGGTCCGACCTATGTCGAGGTCGGCGTCGGGGCGCGGGTCGCGGTGCGCCCGCGGCGCAGCCCGGAGGAGGTCGTGGATGCGGTCGGCGAGGCCCTGCGCCGCCATCTGCACCCGCTCACGGGCGGCCCCGCCGGCACGGGGTGGCCCTTCGGGAGGGACGTCCGCGCCAGCGAGCTGGTGCAGGTGGTGGACGCCGTCGACGGCGTCGACCACGTCGTGGCCCTCGAGGTCACCGGGCCCGGCGCGACGGCCTGCGGCGACGTCTGCATCGCGCCCACCGCGCTGCCGTGGCTGGACGAGCCGCGCGTGGAGGCGGACGTCTGATGCCGTCCGTCCTCCCTCCCCGCGAGCGCGTGGCGCCCGCCCTCGACGCCGCGCTGCGCACGGGCGACCTCCGCGACCTGTTCGCGGGGCCCGAGGCGGTCTGGCGGATCCACACCGCCCTCGTGCACCGGGTCTACGGCGTGGCGCTGGGCTTCGAGTCGCGCGTGTACCTCGGCGGCCGCGTCGTCGTCGGGCCCGGCCTGGCGTACGACGCGGCGGGGCGGGCCCTCACGTCGCCGACGAACGTCCTGGTGCCCGCGCCTCCCGCGGGGAGCCCGTGGGAGCTTCGCGCGAGCGCCGGCGCGGGGCGCGCGTGCCCGGACCGGATCGCGCTGCGCTGGGTGGCGCCGGGATCGCGCGGCGACCGCGGTGACGCGCCGGGGATCCCCGTCGTCCGGTACGTGCGCGGCGGCGGATCGCCCGATCTCATCGACGCCCGGGTGTGGACGCGCCGCATCGCGCGTCCGCAGGTGGCGTCGGGCACGGTCACGGGCACCGCGACGCTGGCCGGCCTCCACCACCACGAGCTGCCGGTCCCGGCGGTGAGCGCCGGGTTCGCCACGACGCCGCTCTATCTCGCCTGCGTCCGCGAAGCGTCCGCCGCGGGGTCGCAGGGCGGGGTGCCGGCCGCCCGCGGGCCCTTCGTCGAGATCCGGGACGCCGCACCGCAGGGGTTCGTGGCGGGCCTGCGCTGGCTCGGCTGGGACCTCCCCTCCGGCGCGCCGCCGAAGGCCGTCGCGGTGACCCTCGACTGGGTTGGGATCGTTGCCGCCGAGCGTCCCGCCGTGCCCCTCGCGCAGGGCCCGATGGTCGACCTCCGGGGTTGCCCGGTCGCCGCCCGCAGGACACCCGACTGGACACCGGAGGAGGACGTGTCATGAGCACCTCGCCCGCCATCCCGAGCGTCGAGCGTCCGGCGTTCTTCTCCGGGCAGCGGCTGGCGCCGGAGGACCTCGCCCAGGCCGTTGACGCCGCCCGCGACCTGCGGTGGCTCCACAACCGCGCGCTCCACGCGGCCGGCATCGCGCTCGGGCTCGAGGTGCGCGCGGCTCCCGACGGGCGGCGCGTCGAGGTGTCGGCCGGGCTGGCCCTCGATCGGCAGGGCCGCGAGCTGATCCTCGCCGAGCCGCTCGAGCGGGACGTCCCGAACGTGAAGCAGGAGAAGCACTTCCGGCTCGTCATCCGCTATCTCGACGACGCGCTGATCACGGCCGTCGAGCGGGAGGGCGCGTGCGGCAGCGCGGGCGCGGTGCGCCGCCCCGAGGGCGCGGAGGTCCGCTTCGTGTGGACCGGCGGCTCGGGCGCCGACGCCATCTCGGACGACGACGTGGTGCTCGCCGACGTTGTCGTGGAGGGCTGCACGCTGAAGGGGGCGCCCGACCTGACCGCCCGGTGGCCGGCGGCGGCGACGTGCGAGCCGTACGTGGCGGCGGGCGCCACCGACCCGGCGGCGACCCCGTGGGCGCAATGGAAGCCGACGGGGACCGTCATCGGCGTCCACACCCGGGTCGACACCGCGGCCGCCGGCTTCGGCTCCACGCCGAGCTACCAGGTCCAGCTCCTCGGCCTCCACGACTGGCCGGACGCGCTCGACCCCGATTCGTCGGTGGTCGGCACGGTCTCGGTCACCGACGCGTCCCCGGCCGGGTTCACCGCCCGGGTCCGCATCGAGATCGTCCCGGGCGTCGGTGACGCGCCGACCATGGCCGAGGTGATCGCGGCGCTCGGCGACCCCCTGCGGTGGCACATCGCCTGGATGGGGGTCGAGGGATGAGCGTGCGCTCCGGGGACCCCCGCAGGGTCGTCCACTTCGACGAGCCCGGCCTGGTCGTCCGCCGGCGCGGGCTCGAGCCCGACGGGCGGGGCGGCCTGCGCCTGGCCGAGCTTCCGGCGCCCTCCGTCGCGCCGCGCCGCGCGGACGCCCCGGCGACGCCGGGCGGCCTGACCGTCGCGCGCGACGGCTGGATCTACGCCGCCGACCCGGACGGCGACCGCATCGTCGCGTTCGATCCGTGCGACCGCTGTCCGCGGACGCTCCCGTGCCTGCGGGGCCCCGGCGGGCTGCCGGGCGAGCTGCGGGAGCCGCACGGCGTGCTCGCCGGGCCGCGGGGCGCGCTCTACGTCGCGGACACCGGCAACCACCGCGTGCAGGTCATCGACCTCGCGGGGGGCTCCGTGCGGGCGGTGTGGGGCCCGCCCGCCCGATACGCCGAGCCGGCGTCCGGCGCGGGGCCGGGCCTGCTGTCGGAGCCGTGGGCCGTGGTCGCCGTGGGCGACCTGGTGCGCGTCGCCGATCGCGACGGCGGGCGCGTCCAGACGTTCACCCTGGACGGCGCCGACGAGGGGGCGGAGGCCCTGCCGGGGCCCGGGCCGGCGCCGAACCCCACGGGCATCGCCGCAACCCCGTCGCAGATCCTGGTCCTCGACGCGGCCGCCGGCTCGCTCCTGCCGCTGCGGGCGCTGAGCCCCGCGGGCGGCGTGGACGCCTCCGCCACGGCGCGCTGGAGCGCCGCCCTGGCGCCCGAGCTGGCCGGGATCCCCGTCGGGCTCGCCGTCGGCGGCGCCGTCTACGTGGGCGACCCGGCCGGGGAGCGGATCGTCGCGCTGAGCCTCGACGCCGAGGTGCTCGGGTCGATCCCGTTCCCGGGCCCGATCGCGGCCCTCGCGGTCGACCGCGAGGACCACCTGCTCGTCCACGGCGGCGGCGAGGCGCTCACCCTGCTGGACCGCCGGGCCCGGGTCGCCGAGGGGCGCTTCCTGGTCGGCCCCGTCCCGCTGCCGGTGCCGACGGAGCCGTGGTCCGGCGACCCGCCCCGCCTGCTCGTCCGCGCCGCGACCGAGGGCGACGCCGGGCTGCGGCTGGCGACGCTCACGGCCGCGACGCGCGACGAGCCCCCCGCGCCGCGCGACCCGTCGCTCGACGCGCCCCCGCCCGAGGGGTCGGCGCCGCTCGGCGCGTGGCGGGCCGGACCGCCCCGGGCGACCGAGCTGCTCGCCCGCAACGCGCTGCCGTGGGGCTTCCCCGAGACTTCGCCGGACGCCTTCGTCTGGGTCGCCGGGCTCCTCGCCCCGACCCTCCCGGGAGCCGCGACGGTGGAGCGTCTCGAGGTCGAGCTCGCCGATCGCTCGTGGATCCGGCACCTGCCCGCGCTGTACCGCTCCGACCCCGTCACGCGCGAGCTGCTCGAGCCGATGCTGCTGCTCTTCGAGGGCATCCTCGACGAGGCCGACGCGGCCATCGACGGGCTGCCGGTGCTCATGGACCCGGCCGGGACGCCCGACGACGGGGGCCCGGACTCGTGGCTGGACTGGCTCGGGGGCTGGGTCGGGGTCGAGCTCGACGAACGGTGGAGCCCGGAGCGACGCCGCGAGGCGGTGGCGGGCGCCTTCGCGCGGCACGGGCGCAGGGGCACGGTCCCCGGCGTGCGCGAGGCGTGCCGCCGGCGGCTGGGCGTGGACGTGCGCATCGAGGAGCCGGCCGGCGCCGCGACCGCCTGGGTGCTCGACGGCGAGCACTCCGTGCTCGGCCTGACGACGATGACGACGGCGGCCGAGGCCCAGGGGGCCGTGCTGGACGCGAGCGCGACGCTCGACGCGTCGCACCTGATCGAGCGGCGCCGCTACGGCGCGCCGCTCTTCGCCGACCTCGCCCACCGCTTCGTCGTCCGCGTCCACGCGGCGGAGGTGCCGTGCGAGGAGGACGTGGCGCGCCTGCGGGCCGTGCTCGACGACGAGAAGCCGGCGCACACCGCCTACGAGCTCTGCGTCATCGCCCCCGGGCTGCGCGTCGGGCGCTCGGCACGGATCGGCGTCGATGCCGTCGTGGGCGATCCGCGGCGACGCCAAGACCAGGAGACCACCGTGAGGAGGGGATCGTGAGCGCCATGGTGCTGCATGGGAGGGAGCAGGGCCTCGTCTCGCCCGTCCGCAACAACTTCTTCTACGGGAAGATGATGGACGAGGCCCACTTCGAGATCGAGCAGGCGTACGGCGTCGGCATCCAGCGACTGGTCGACCGGCTCGCCCTCGGCGCCGGAGTGCTCTGCGGCCTGACGGTGACCGCGACCGAGGACGGCGACCTCATCGTCTCCCCCGGGGTGGCGATCGACCCGCAGGGGCGCGTGATCGTCGTGCCGACGCCGCGCTGCGTCGAGGACCCGGCCGCCCGGCTGACGAAGGGGGAGGGCTGGGAGTACGACGCCTGCGGCGGCGGGCGCCGCCGCTGGCTGACCCTGTGCCTGCGCTACCACGAGTGCCTCGACGAGCCCGTGGCGGCGCTGGTCAGCGACTGCGACACGCGCCTGGCCTGCGAGCCGTCGATCGTCCGCGAGCGCTTCGAGCTCGCGGTGCTCGGCGGCCTGCCGCCGCGGCCGGGCGCGATCCCCGAGGGCGCCTGCGCCGAGGTGTTCCCGCCCGCGGCGCCCCACGGCTTCGACCGGCGTGCCGCCGCGACGCGGGCGCTGGCGGGGACGTGCGCGGCGCCCGGGGAGTGCTGCGTCGTCCTGGCGGCCGTCGGCCTGCGGAGGGAGGGCGAGGAGGGGCCGCTGCTCGTGGACGAGCTCGGGTACCGGACGGCCCTCCACTCCAACTCCGAGCTGTTCGACCTGCTCCTGTGCCTGGCGGCGCGGATGGACCGCTGCGAGGGCGGCTGCGTCGCGGGCGCACCGGTGATCGCCGCGATGTGGCCGAGCCCCGGGGAGGTGCTCGGGCGCGAGGGCGCCGAGTCGGACTGGTCGTCGTGGCGGCGCGAGCCGCGCATCGAGCTGACCTTCGACCGCGCGATGGACGCCGAGGGGCTGGCCCGCCCCGCCGACTGGCTCCGCGCCTGGGCCGTGGTGCCGGGCGAGGCGGCGGGCGAGGCGCGCTACCTGCGCCTGCGCCTGGAGCACGACGAGCGCTCGTCGGCGGCCGCCGGCTGCGGGCGCGAGCGGGCGGTGTACGAGATCGATGACCCCCTCAACATCGTGCGCCGCGCGCTGGCCGCGGCGCCGCTGCGCGTGCTCGTGCAGGTGCGCGCCGAGCAGCCCGACAGCGGCCCCGTCGACGCGTCGCCGGTCCCGGTGCTGCTCGGGGCGGAGCACGCCGGGACGGGCCACCCACCCGCTGATCTCGACGCGATCTGGGACGCCGACGACCTCCGGCTCCCCACGGGGCTCGGGCCGTTCGTCGGTACGGGCGCCACGCTGCCCTCGGGCGACGGGTTCGCCGGCGGCAGGCTCCACGCCTGGTTCGGCGTGGACCCCATCGACCGCACGGGCGCCCCGACGGTGACCGGCCACGTCCCACGCAATGCCGCCCGGGTGCGCGGCCCGGCGCCGCCGGCCATCGAGATCAGCTTCGACCGCCCCGTCGACGACGGGTCCCCCTACACGACGGAGATCGACACCTGGCTCCGCGCGTGGTGGTTCGAGCGGCGGGCCGGCCAGATCCTGCACCGCCGGCTCGGCCTGGCCTATGCCGGCCCGCGGGACCCGGCCGCGATCCTCGCCGACTACCAGGGCGAGATCGATCCGACGGTCGCCGACGAGCTGGCGTTCACGTTGGCCTTCACGGTGACGGAGCCGCCCGACGCCGCCGCCTCCGGCCGCTGCCTGGTGCAGATCGACCCCACCGGGGGGCCGGTCGAGGCCGCCGGGGACGTCCGCATGGCGGCGTGCTTCGCCGGCAGCCGGCTCGTGCTCGCCGAGCTCCAGGACATCTGGCAGCTCCCCGCCGCGGGCGGCGCGCTGTCGCCCCAGGGGGGCTTCGACCAGCGGGTGTGGGAGCACCTCGTGCCGACCGATGCCCGGCTGCCCCGCGCGGCCGCCCGCCCCGGCCGCTTCCACCTCGTCTTCAGCCGAGAGAGGAGTCGCTGATGGCCAGCACCATGACCGCGAGGGGTGGATGCGGCTGCCAGGAGGTGGCCATGCCGGCCGGCTCGTCGGCGCCCGCGGGGCGCTGCGACGACTGCGCGCCCGCCGGCCTCGTGGGGCGCGAGCGGACGCGCTGGTTCCCGCGTCAGCTCGTCGGCCCGGCCGACCTGTCGCAGGATCAGATCTACGTCCGCGACCGCCTGCGGCGGCACAACCGGCTGATGCACGGCTGGGGGATCGTCTGCGGCGCCGAGATCGAGTCGATCGCGGGCGAGTCCTGCACGATCCGGATCTGCCCGGGGTACGTCCTCACGCCGTGCGGGGACGAGATCCTCTTCGAGAACGACGTGATCGCGGACTTCTGCCACGCCGCCGAGGGCGAGACCGTCTGCGGGCGGCCGGATCCCTGGTGCCGGGACACGCCCGTCGTGCGCGATCCGGGCACGCCGCTCTACGTGGTCGTCTGCTACCGCGAGTGCCTGACCCGCCCGGTCCACGTCCCGGTCGGCGGCTGCGGCTGCGGCGACGACGACTGCGAGTACAGCCGGATCCGCGACCACTTCGAGGTCCGGTTCACCCCGGAGCTGCCCGCGGACTACCCGGACGACGCGATCCCGCCCACGTACCCGTCGATCACATGCAACCCGAGGCAGGGCGGCCCTCCCGGATGCCCGCCGTGCACGACCGAGAACTGCGTCGTGCTCGGCACCGTGACCCCGAACCCGGACGGCGAGCCGTCCATCGGGGGCGAGTACCGGCGCTACGCGGCGTCCTTCGGCTCCTGGTGGTTCCGCTGCGGATACCAGGAGGACTACCTGCGCAGCGACATGCGGGCGCTCGAGTACCGCGTCACCACCGCCGGGGCGACGCCGGACGAGCCGGTCGGCACGGTCCCTGTCCTCGACTCCTCGGGGCGCTGGATGACGCTCGCCGCGGACTTCCCCGTCGAGGCCGGCGACACCGTGCGGACGCTCGTCGCCCGCGAGGGCGGCAGGGTCATGACCATCCCGACCACGGGCGAGACGACCACCCTCGGGGACGTCGTCGCGATGGCGGGCGCCGACCCCGACGCCGCCATCTCCCACCCGCTCGACCTGGCGAGGATGCTCGAGGCGAAGCGCCTCGATCCCTCGTCGCTCGCCATCGCGCGGACCGCGCTCGCCGACGTGATCGACGAGCCGGGGATGAACCGCCTCAGGTCGGCCGGCATCGGGGACCCGGCGGCGGCGGCCGCGCTTCCGGCCACCACCCTCAAGGGGCTCTCCCCCCGGTCGGACCTCGGGCGCAAGCTGTCCGGGATGTCGATCGCCGAGGTGGCGGCCATGCCCGAGGCAGACCTCAACGACCTGGCCGAGAAGGGACTGAAGGTCGTCCGCGCCGTCCTCGGCGACCAGGTCGCGGGGGTCCACGCGGCGGCCCGGCGCGCCGTCCAGCTGGCGACGGCGTGGGGGTGACGTGCGCCGGCGCCGCGCGATCCGCGCGCTGCTGGGCGGATCGTCCGGCGGGCGCCCGCTCGCCGAGGGCGCGCGGGCCGAGATGGCGCCGGGCGCCGCGGGGCTCGACGAGGTTCGCATCCACGAGGGCAGCCAGGCGGTCGCCGACCTCGACGCGGTCGCCGCGACGAGCGGGCGGCACATCTGGTTCGCGCCGGGCTCCGGCCCGGCCGACCGCGCGCTCCTGGCGCACGAGCTCGCCCACGTCGTCCAGCAGGGCACCGGGCAGACGGCGGCGCTGGACGGCGCGGGGGGCGATCCGGGCGAGCGCCGGCGCCTCGAGGCGGCCGCCGACGCGGCCGGCCGGTCCGGGAGGGCGGGGGACGGTCGCGCCGCGACCGGGCCGGGCCGGGCTCCGCCCCGGCCGGTCCTGCAGCTGCAATCGAAGAAGGCGGCCCTCCCCGCCGAGAAGGAGGCCACCCTCGGGGAGATGACGGGCCACGCCGAGGCGCTGCCGATCAGCGGTGCCCCCGCCGCGCAGCCGAACTATGCCGACCGCGCATTCACGAGGATCGCATCCGCTCCCCTGGGAGCCGAGTACCTCTTCTACGTCACCGGCTCCGAGGCGACCGCCAAGCCGGATGTCTCGATACCGAAGCAGGACTTCTTCCTCGACAAGGATCCGCTCGCGGGCTTCGTGGTGATCGGGGGCGACGTCTTCAGGACGAAGGCGGGCGCCGACGCCGTGGTCAACCGGATGAACAAGGCCGGGCCGGGGACGAACTACGTCGCGTACTACATGCTCAACGGGGTGATCTTCCCGACGACGCTCTCCGAGACGACCCTGCCCGTCCTCGTCGACAACCTCCGACGCAAGGCGGAGTCCGACCGCGAGGACCTGCGAGCGACGAGCCGGCTCGCGAAGGACCTCCTGTGGTGGTACGTCGGGGCGCGCTTCATTCCGCGGGCCGGCGGCGCCGGCGTCGCCCGCGAGGCCGCCCGCAAAGGGGGGGGCGCCGCCGCGACGAAGGTCGCGTTCGACGCGTCCAGGGTCGCCGACGAGCTCGTGGCGGCGGTCCAGTCCATCAAGGCCCCCGGCGAGCGGATGCTCGCTGCGGCGGGCCGGCTGAGCGCGATGCGCGCGCTGACGGCTGCGCAGAAGGTCGAGGTCATGCTGGCGTTCTTCAATCGCGTCGGATTCGCCATCGGCAAGGGCGGCGTCGTCGACGAGGGGGCCCAGCTGGTCATGTACTCCGAGGACGCGAGGTACGCATTCCGCTTCGTGAAGAGCACGGGCGAGATCCTCTACGGCAAGATCGATCTGGTGGTCGGGAGGTACGTGTGGCGGACGCTCTAGCGGCCCGCGCCGATTTCGCGCTGTACCTCGAGACCGCGGGGCCGGGGCCGCGCGCGGAGCAGCGCCGCGCGCAGGTGGGGCCGGCGACGGTCGAGGGCCTCCGCGCGCGATGGGGCAGCACGATCCTCGGCCCCGACGTGACCAGGCGCGACGTGGAACGGGCGCTCGGGCGCCCCGCCTCCGCCGGCGCGACGGAGATCCGGTACCGGCTGCCGGGCTGGGACGATCACATCTACCGCTTCCGGTTCGCCGGGCCCGGCGGGCGGCTGGCGGGCAGCGGCTTCGTCGAGGCGGATGACGCTGCGCTTCGGATGACCGGGAGTCTCGGCCGCCACGAGCGCGCGCGTCTTCTCGAGCGCGCGCGGGCGTCCGAGGATCTCGTGACGGCGACGCTCGGACCACCGGATCGCGTGACGGGCTGGTGGCCGGTCGAGACCTGGACCTATCAGGACGGTCTCATGCTGACCTTGCGCCACGGGCTGCTTGAAGCCTTCGACGCTCCACCGACATCGAGCACGCACGCGCGGTGACCCTCCGCGGCAGGCGGTGGTCGCGCTCCGAAGGGGGCAACGAGGATGGTGGCAGTGACGCCACCGACAACTGATGGGCCGTGTAGGGCTCGAACCCACGAGCTTGGAATCAAGAGTAGGCTCGGACGCTCTTGTGCCGTCTCGGGTGGCCTCGGACAAGTCCCTCGGCGAGGGGGTTCTCGGCATCCTCACGGGTCGCGCTACGCCAGCTGCTGCCCCTCATTCGGGGCGAGCTCGTGCCCGAGGCCGCGGGTGGCGCGGGGCGGTCCCCGGCGACCGCGTCATCCTTCCGGCCCCTGCGGTGATCTGATCTCGTCGTCCGTCCAGGTCGAGACGACACTCGGTCATCAATCTCGGGGGCGAGGTGTCCTCGATCCGCCCGGAACCGCCCAGCGCCGATCCTGCCGCCCTGATCGCCGAGGGCGACGAGGCGCTCGGGCGCGACGACGTCCCCGGCGCCCGCGGGTTCTACCAGCGCGCGCTGGCTCTCGACCCGCGGTCCGCCGACGCTCTCTGGAGCCGCGCGGCGGCGGCCACACGCGAGGGCGTGCACGACGAGGCGTTCCCGAGGTCGGATCGCGCCCCTCGAACAGCTTGCCGAGAGCGCCGTCCCCGGGCCCGCCGCTGAGGCCGAGGGACTCGGCTGCGGACCCCTCCCAGCGACCACGGACCTGCCCGCGCTCCTCGTGGTAGTCGTCGCGGGCGAACTCCGCGCGCTCGTAGTAGTCGGGCCCCTTGGCGGCGCGGATCGTGAGCATCTCTGGGGCGGAGCATCACATGATGCAAGTGCGCCCGCCATCTTTGCGGATCTGTTGCAACCACGGGGTGAACTGATCCAGCGGCGGTGCCGTCCAGGTCGCCTACGTCGGAAGGGACCTCTGGGAGTCTGGCAGCGTGGGCACGTGTTGCCCTAGTGGCGGAGAGCCTGCCTATGGGGTGCGCTTCCGTTTGTCCGATGGAGGGACGCAGCTCGACGGGCCCCAATAGCCCGGCGGGCGCTCCGGCCAGCGCGGCGCAGAGCGAAGACCGGGAGGGGTGCCCAGCGCGCGCGCTACCCGAGAGCCACGCCACGCGAGGGTCTACGTCGGCAGACCCGCACGTTGCGAGCACGAAGGGAGCGTGGAGAGTGAGCGGGCTGACGCTTGCTCTCCGGGCGGCGGGGCGCGGGACCGGCCGGGCCCCGGACCAGGCCGTCGGTCCCGAGTCTTCTTCTCGCTCCGTCGGAGCTTCAGCCCCACCGCTTCCTGGTGTGCGAATAGGGTTGAAAACTGGGGTCTTGCTGAACGAGCGGGGCTGAGGGTTGCCAGAGCCGTAGCGACGCGGTCTGGGCGCGCAGGCCCACCTGGTAGGCCTTCGGCTGAGAGGGGCTTCGCGGGATGTCGGACTCGGCCACCTGCCAGGCGAGGGCCCCGTCGCCCAGTACCTGCTGGGCGATCGAGGTGGCGGTCTGGTGGAAGCGCACCGCTTGCCAGCTGAAAGCCTCGATCTGAGAGCCCGCGACAGGGGTGCGCAGGTCGATCTGCCACTTGGTGCCGGTGAGCGAGGTACCGGCCGGCGGGCAGGTCACGCCGAAGCTCGCGCCGGACTGGGTCGCCGACCGGAGTCCGCAGGTCGATCCGCCACTTGGTGCCGGCGAGCGAGGTTCCGGCCGGCGGGCAGGTCACGCCGAAGCTCGCGCCGGTCTGCGTGGCCGAGCACTGCCCATCCGCGGCGCCGTGGGCGACCAGCGCCTCGACGCCGTAGGCATAGAGGCTTCCGTCGGTCGCCGCGGCGGAAGACGGGCCCGCGGCAGCCGCCCCTGCGACGGCCAGGACGCCGAGAAGCTGGCGTAGCTGCGGCCGAGTCATCAGCTGAGGTTCCAGGGGCCCGGGGTGAACTCACGCTCGGCCGGCGAGACGCTCGGTGAGGCGGAGGCCGGAGTGGGGGATGCAGCCCGCGGCGTCGCGACCCGCCTCGTGACGGGCCGAGTGACCGGTGCCGGTGCGCTCCGACGCTCGCGGGCCCGCCGCCGCGCGAGCTCGCGCCAATGACGAATCGCCGCCTGGTGCCGCTCGCGCGCGGCCTTCCCCATCCGCGACGCGAGCTTCTGCGAGCCCACGGTGAGGTCGGCGAGGTTGACCCGTGGCCGCGGCGGCGCAGACGAGAGGCCGGCGACAGGCCCATCCGATGACGCCGGTGCCCATCCACTCGACGAGAAGATCACCAGAAGCACGAGGCCGCCAGGCCGACGACGACGCCGGTCACAACGATCGCCCCCAGACTGGGAACTCGCAGCGATCGCGGGTGCCGGCGCGGCCCGCGAGACGGCGCGCCAGGTCCCGAGCGCGGGGCGCGTCGGCGTGGGCGCGCCATATCGGCTTCGGGTTCGTCAGCCGTGGGCCCATGACGCTTCCCAAGCTGAACGAGATCGGGCGCGTCGGCCAGTACCTCGCCCCCCGCACCGAGCGGTGCGCCCCAGATCACGGGGCTTGGCCCGTCGGCGGGAAGGAGCTCTAACTCGCGTCCTGTGGCGCGGGCACGCTCGGTCTTCGCAGGCGTCGCTCTCGTCGAAGGGCTGGAGCCTGCCGTCTTCGGTTGCCATCGCGCCGTCGTCTCCTATAGTCTGTTGACTATACGCGACAAACTGATAATGCCAGACCGAGGGCAATACGCACAAGCTATGAAAACTTCCAGGGCGGATCTCTCGCAACACCCGATGGCGCGGCAGGTGCCCGGATCGCGTCTGGTCGGCCTCGGCGACGTCTTCGTCGCTGAGGGGCTCGCCAACGGCATCAGTCCGCGCGCGCTCGTGGCGATCGCGATGCACGAGTCGGTGCTCGGCACGGCGGGATCGGGGGCGGATATCCACAACGCCTTCGGCTGGGGGCCGGCGATCGCCCTTCCCTCCTGGCGGGCGAATATCGCCACCGTCGCCCGCGGTCTTCGGCGGGGGTACCTCGATCGCGGGCGCGACACGCTGGCGGCGATCCAGCCGCTCTGGGCGCCGGTCGGGGCGGCCAACGATCCGGGCGGGCTGAACTCAGCCTGGGTCGACGGCGTGGGCGCTACTACGCCGACCTCGGCGGCGATCCGACGCTGCCGATCACGCTCGCGGCGCAGGCCGCGACGTCGGGGACGGGGCGACCCTGGGTGCGGGTGGTTTCGCCACCCCGACAGGCGCCGTCGGACGGCTCATCGGCTTTCCGGGCGTCGGCACCCCACTCCTACTCGGCCTGGCCGAGCAACTGGCAGTCGAATCGGGCGGTGGACATTGCCCTTCCCCTCGGCTCACCCCTCTATGCGATCGACGCCCGGGATGATCGTGCGCGTCGGGAGGGGACCCCCGCGACTTCTCGGGGCGCTTCGGCGGGGCGCGGCTGACGGTGGTGTCATCGAGCGACGCCTACTACTACGCGCACCTCTCGGGCGTCGTGGTGCGCGACGGTGAGCGGGTCGTGCGCGGGCAGGTCCTTGGCCTCTCGGGGCGCCGACGGGGTCGAGCACCTCCACCTCGGGGTGCTGAGCGACAATCCGGTCGCGCTGGCCGGCGTCCGGTAGCAAGCGCTGTGACGCTGCCCTCGGGGGACCCGGAATCCATGGGCATCGTCCGCATCGCCGTCGAGCTGAGCGAGGACGATGTTCGTCGGATCGCGGACCGGACAGCTGCACTACTACGAGCAGAGGACAGGGGTCGCCGCAACGATTCCCCGTACCTGACCATCGACGAGGCTGCCGCCTACCTGCGGTGCCGTCGTCAGCGCATCGACGACCTGCTCTCGCAGCGGCGCCTCAGCCGGATCAAGGACGGAGCGCGCACGCTGATCTCACGGGCCGAGCTCGAGGCCTACCTGCGTCGTGGGCGCAGACGATCCGTCTCTCGTGCGCTGGGGCTCGGCGGCGTGATCGGCGGCCGCGCCAGGCCCCTCGTCGTGGAGGAAGCGCGGCTCGGGCAGGTCGTCGGGAATGAGGTGGACGTACGTCGCCAGCGTGAAGGCCGGCGAGTGATGGCCGAGGACGACCTGCACCTGCTTGGCGTTCCAGCCCGAGCGGAAGAGGATCGATGCGCAGGTGTGGCGGAGGGTGTGGACGCCGGCCCACGGCACCCCGGCGCGCGCCGCGGCTGGCTTGACGATCGAGCGCAGGACGAACTCGGAGCGCAGCGGCCGCCCCTCGGGGCCGAGGAAGACGGGGTCCTCGATCGGCGGCGCCCGCGCGGTGGCGCCAGAGGTCCTGCGCGAGGCGGGTCGAGATCGGGCACCTGGCGGACCCCGTATGCGCTCTTCGGCGAGTCGAGGCGGCCGCGGTAGAGGCGGCGGCGCACGCTGACCCGGCGCTCGCCCGAGGTCCACATCCTCCCATCGGAGCGCGACCACCTCACCGACACGAAGGCCGGTCTGGGCGAGGAAGCGGACCAAGAGGCGCCAGCGCTCCGGCGTGTGCCCGATCAGCGAGGCGAGCTGCTCCTCATCGAGGGCGCGCCGTTTCTCCGCCGGGTCGGGGCGGGCGCCGCCTCCGCCCAGGCGCAGACCGGCGGCGGGGTTCGTTCGCAGGAGGCCCTCCTCGACGGCCGTGGCGAAGAGCGCGCGCACCGGCGCCATGACGATGCGCACGGTCGCAGCCGAGAGGCCCTTGTCGGCCAGGTGGCGGGCCAGGGCCTTCAGATCGCGCTGCTCGATCTCCGAGAGGCGGCGCCGGCCGATGACCGGCAGGACGTGCAGCTCCAGATCGCGCTCGTACTCGTGCACCGTCTCGGGGCGGATACCCCGGCTGGTGCGGCCCTCGTAGGTACGAACCCAGTCGCGGGCGTAGTCCTCGAGGCGGGCGCGCGAGGTCTCGCGGAACTCACCGCGAGCGACGTCGGCCAGGACGGAGCTGCGCAGCAGCCGCGCCTCGGCGAGGGTCCCGGCCGAGCGCCGGCGCTGGCGGCCCGACGGGTCTCGGAAGACGACCACGTAGCGGCTCCCGCGCCGGTACACGCCGGGGGTCGAGGTTCTTACGAGCGGGGCGGCCACGGTGGGCCGATGTTGTCACTTTCGTTGTCACCCGGCAATCTCCGGGCCACACCAGAAGGAGGAACAGTAACCATGATCACCGCTGTGAAGCGGTATCTCAGCGATGGGCCGTGTAGGGCTCGAACCTACGACCTTGGGATTAAAAGTCCCCTGCTCTGCCAGCTGAGCTAACGGCCCCAGGGCGGGGATTCTGCCCGCTCGGGCCGCCGGGCGCGAACGGGCACTAGGCTCCGGCCGTGGACCTGGGCCTCACCGGGCGCGTCGCCCTCGTCGCCGGCGCGTCGGCCGGCATCGGCCGCGGCATCGCCGCGGCGCTCGTCGCCGAGGGCGCGCGCGTGGCCATCGCGTCGCGCTCGCGGGAGCGCATCGACGCCGCTGCGGCGGAGATCGGTGCGACCGGATTCGTCTGGGACACCGCCGACCTCGACGGCGCGGACGGTCTGGTCGACGCGGTCGAGGAGCGCCTGGGCGGGCCGGTGGACGTCCTCGTCTGCAACACCGGCGGCCCGCCGTCGGGGGCCGACCCTCTCGGCTTCCCCCGGGACGCCTGGGAGAACGCGCACCGCATGCTGGTGCTGGCGCCGCTCGCGCTGGTCGAGGCCGTGATGCCCGGCATGCGCGAGCGCGGCTGGGGCCGCGTCCTGAACATCGCCTCCACGTCGGTGCGCGAGCCGATCGGGGCGCTCGTGCTCTCCAACGCCGAGCGCTCGGCGGTGCTCGGGGCGTGGAAGACGATCGCCGGCCATGTGGCGGCCGATGGCGTCACCCTGAACACGCTCCTGCCGGGCCGCATCCTGACGGACCGGCTGACGTCGCTCGCCGGGTCGGCCGAGGCGGCCGAGGCCTCGGCGCGCGACGCGGTCCCGGCGGGCCGCACCGGCCGGGTGGAGGAGATCGCCGCCGCCGCGGCCTTCCTCTGCAGCGAGCAGGCCAGCTACATCACCGGCGTCGCGCTGCCGGTGGACGGGGGCATGCTCCGGAGCGTCTGAGAGCCGCCGCCCGGGGCGGCGGCGACCCTCGACCGAGGGATGCCCGGCCCGGCGCCGCGCTCGTAGCGTCGGCGCATGGGCACGGGCTCGCGAGCGGCGCGGACGGCGGCCGTCACGGTCGACTTCCACGTCCGCCGCGCCACGATCCGCACCGACGACCGCACGCTGCTGCGCCAGAGCGACGGCGACACGGTGACGATCGAGGAGCCGGTGCGGATGGTCTCGGTCGACACGCCCGAGAAGTCCGGCTACGCCGGCTCGCCGGCCATCGCGCAGCCCAAGCTCGACCGCTGCCGGCAGCGCCTGGAGTCCGGGATGTTCCCGCAGGTCCCCGACGCGATGGCCGCGTACCTCATCAGCCGCCTCGACGCCGACGCCGCACGGCGCCACATCGACGCGGCCAACCGCGCGAGCGCCGAGCTCGCCGCCGCGCTGGACCTGCGGCTGGCGCTGGCCGACGGCGGCCGGCGGCGCCTGGCCGTGATGCCGACCGGCGCCTTCCTCGACGAGAACGCGCGCCTGCTGGCCTACCTCGCGCCCTGGTACTCCAAGGCGGAGCTGCCGCCCAAGGACGACCCGCGCCGGGAGACGTTCAACCTCCAGCAGGTCCGCACCGGCTGGGGCGCGTTCTTCCCGATCTACCCGTCGCTGCCGGGCAACGACGACATGAACCGCGCCATCGCGGCCGCCCGCACCGCCTGGGAGATGCCCCTCGGCGCGCGCGCCGAGTTCGGCGAGGGCCTGCTGCTCGCCTACGAGTACCGCATGTGCGTCAAGCTCGGCGGCAGCCCCAAGGAGCCCGACCCCGCTGCCCTGACCGCCGCGGCCTTCCGGCGCCACTGCGTGGACCTGCGCGACCTGAGCCTGCGCGGGCGCTTCGACTGGGCCGACGTCCCCGGCTGGGCCCGCCTCTGGGTCTGGCCCGAGGACCTGCCCCAGGCGCGCATCGACCTCGGCCTGCGGGAATAGCCCCGCCGGACGGCTAGTCGCGCCAGGCGCCGCCCTCGAGCACCACCGACTCGTCGCCGTCGCCGTCGGCGTCCACGCCGAGGACGGTGACCTCGGGGCCGCCGATCATGAAGTCGATGTGGATCTCGCTGCGGTTGATCCGCTCCGCCTCGCCCGGCTCGGCCCCCTTGGGGTAGCCGGCGCCGAGGGCGATGTGGCTCGCGGCGTTCTCGTCGAGCAGGGTGTCGTAGAAGACGGTGCCGAGCGGGCCGATGCGCCCGCTGCCGTCCACCAGCGCGACCTCGCCGAGGCGCGCGGCCCCCTCGTCAACGGCGGCGCGCCCGCGCAGCACGTCGGCGCCGGCGTCGGCCGTGATCTCCACCGCGCGGCCGCCCTCGAAGCGCACGGCGAGGCCCTTCACCACGGTGCCGCCCACGTCGAGCGGCCGGGTGGAGGTGACGTGGCCCTCGGTGCGGGACGGGTCGGGCGTGGTGAACACCTCCTCGGTGGGGATGTTCGGCAGGTGGTCGAGGCCGTCGGCGCGGTGGTCGCCGCCGCCCACCCAGATCGAGCCCGGCAGCAGGCCGACGGTGAGGTCCGTCCCGGGGCCGACGAAGTGGAGCGCGGACAGCCGGCGCGCGGTGAGCCGCTCGGCCGAGGCCCGCAGCTCGGCGCCGCGGGCGCTCCAGGCCGCGGCCGGGTCGGGCTCGTCGAGCCGGCAGATGTGCGAGATCTCGGTCCAGAGGCGCTCGAGTGCGTCGCCGGGGGCGAGGTCGGGGAAGACGAGCGCGGCCCACTCCGGGTTGGGGCAGGGCACCACGGTCCAGTTGACCGCGCCGCTCATGATCACCTCGATGCCCTCGCGCACCGACGGCAGGCGGTCGCGCCCGGCGCGCTCGGGATCCACGTCGTCGAAGAGCCCCGGCGCCGTGGGCCCGGCCAGCGCGATCGTCGCGCCGCCAAGGCGCCCGATCTCCTGGATGCGCTGCGCATACCAGGGCGGCACCCACTCCAGCGTGTCCCCGGCGGCGTGGGTCAGCCGGGCGAGCTTCACGTGGGGGTCGAACCAGGAGACGTCCACGAAGCGGGCGCCCCGCCGGTAGGCGGCGGCGACGATCGCCCGCACCAGCTCCTCCTGGCCCGGCCGCCCGCTGACGCCGACCACCTGGCCCTCCTGCACGTTCGCCCCCACCTCGACGGCGAGGCGGGCGAGCGCCTCGAGGCGCTGTGCGGCGGCGTCGGTCACGCGCCGCAGCTTACCTAGGCCGGGGTGCCCAGCCCCCGCAGCAGCGCGTCCACGATCCGCTCCTCCCAGCGGGCCGGGAAGCGCTCGCCGGAGATGTAGCGGGACTGGTACGCGCCCATCATCAGGTCCACGGCCGCGTCGATGTCGCCGTCGGGAGCGATGCGGCCGTCGGCGGCGGCCTCGCCGAGCATCCGGCGCAGCAGCTCGCGCCGCGGCTGCAGCGTGCGCTCGCGGAACAGGCGCAGCAGGTCGGGCGTGTGCTGCTCCTCCATCAGGCAGGTGCCGATCAGCGGCATGGCCGCGACACGCTCGGCGTTGCGCCGCAGCTGGCGCAGCTGCGCCACCAGGTCGGCGCGCAGGTCGCCGGTGGGCGCCGGGCGGCCGGTCTCGCGCAGGTGGGCGAGGGCGGCCGTGGCCAGATCGGCCTTGCCGTCGTAGCGCAGGTAGATCGTGGCCTTGCTCACACCGGCGCGGGCGGCGACGCCGTCCATGCTCATCCGCGCGTAGCCCTCGCTCTGGAGGAGGTGCAGGGCGGCGTCGAGGATCGCCGCGTCGAGGGCGGCCGAGCGCGGGCGGCCCGTCCGGCGGGCGGCGGCGTCGCGGGTCGGCGGGCGCGTCGTGCTCACGCGCCCAGGCTACCAACGGAGGCAGGTTTAGTGAACTGAACCGTTTGGTATCTTGCCCGGCATGACGTCGGGTTCATGGAAGGCCCTCTTCGGCCTCTTCGTCCTCACCATGGGGACGAGCACCCTCACGCCGCTGCTGCCGCTCTACAAGGAGCACTTCGGCATCTCGACGGCGACGGCGACGCTGCTGTTCGTCACCTACACCGTCACCGTCTGCCCGACCATGCTCATCGCGGGCAACCTGAGCGATCGCCTCGGCCGCAAGCGCCTCCTGATCCCGGCCATGGTGCTCGATGATGCTGGCCTCGCTGACCTTCGCATTCGCCGAGAACGTGCCGACGCTGTTCGTCGGGCCGGGTGCTGCAGGGCCTCGCCATCGGCGGCTTCCTCGGCGTCGGCGCGGCGTTCGTGGTGGACCACGCCCGGCCCGCGAGCAAGGCGCTGGCCTCCGCCCTCGCCGGCGTGTTCTTCCGCCTCGGCTTCGGCCTCGGCCCGGGGCTCGCGGGCATCGCGGCCCAGTACGGCCCCAACCCGCTGCACTTCACCTTCAAGGTGCACGCCGCGGTCATGCTCGCGGGGATCGTCGTGGTGGCGACCGCCGCCGAGACGCTGCGGCGCACCGCCAACCCGGGGCCCTTCCGCATCCGCATCGGCGTGCCCCAGGGCCAGGCGCTCGGGTTCCTCACCTTCGTGGCGCCGGCCATCTTCATGATGAGCTTCATCGAGGGCACGTTCCTCTCGGTGGTGCCGATCTTCGTGTTCGACACGCTCCAGGTGCACAACGTGGCGGTCGTGGGCCTGATCGGCTTCCTCACGCTCGCCCTCGGCGGCGTGGCCCCGTTCATCGTGCGCGGCATCGACCCGCGCACGGCGCTGATGATCGGCGTCTCCACGTCGTCGCTCCTGTCGTTCCTGATCGTCGCCTCGTCGCAGCTCGACACGGTCTGGCTGGTGCTCGCCGCGGCGACGATCATCGGCCTCACCAACGGCTTCCTGCTCTACGGCGGCACCGTCATCTGCGGCACGATCGTGCCGATCGAGGAGCGCGGCAAGCTCATGTCGCTCCTCTACATGTGCGCCTACGCGGGCACCATGCCGACCGTGGCCCTCGGCTACATGGCCGACGCCATGGGCCTGACGGCGACGCTCACGATCTTCTCGTGCGTCGCGGTCGCCATCGCGGCCTTCGTGCTGGCGGTCGGGCGCCGCGCGTTCCCCGAGGTCATCCCGTACGAGGTGGCGCCACCGCCCGCCGAGCAGGCCACCGAGATCGTCTCCATGGAGAGCGCCTGACCCTCGCCTGACCCGGGGCGCTGGCCGCGCCGCGGCCCCTGCTCGTAGGCTCGCGCACCATGCGGACCCGGACGGCCCTCGCGGTCGCGGTCGTCGCGTGCGCGGCGGCCGTCCCCACGGCGGTCGCGGCGGAGCGGCCGATCACGGCCACGCGAGCCCGTCGCGCCCCTCGCCGACGTGCCCACGGGCGTGTCCGTGGCCGTCGCCGACGACGGCCGCGCCGTGGCCGCCTGGGTGGCGAACGCCGGGCCGCGCCGGGGCGTCGTGGTCCGCGTCCGCACGTCGGCGGCCGGGGCCTGGGCGCCCGCGCAGCGCGTCTCCGCGGAGGTGCCGGCCGCCGGGACGGAGCCGGTCGTCGCGATCGGCGAGGACGGCCGGCGGCTCGTGGCCTGGCGCGGGCCGGCGGGCATCCGGGTCCTCGTCCGCGGCCCGGCCGCGGCGGGCTTCACCGCGCTCCCGGCGCCGCCCGCGTCGTCGGGCTTCACCGCCGCCGCCCTCGCGGCGCCGTCCGGCGGGGTCGTCATCGCCTGGGCCGAGCGCGACCCGGCGGGCCACTGGACGGCCCGCCGTGGGGCCTTCCGCGCCGGGTCGTGGGACGCCGACCCGCCCCTCGACCTCCAGGCCGCGGGGGTGGTGTCCGACCCGTCGGCGCCCGCCGAGCCCGTCGTATCGGTCGGCGCCTGGGGCGACACGGTGATCGGCTGGCCCGGCGCCGCCGACTCGGCCGACCGGGAGCGCGTCGCTCCGGTGCGCGTCGTCACCCGCGTCGGCCGCGCAGGGGGGATGCCCGGCGAGGACCGCTGGGGGCCGGTGGAGACCCTCTCCGCCGCCGGGCATCAGCTCGCCGTGGCGGCCGGGCCCGCGCTGTAGGCCTCGCCGGGCGGGTACACGGCCGCCGCCTGGCAGGAGGGCGACCGCATCCACGCGGCCGTGCGGGCCCCCGGCACGGCGGCCTTCGCCCCCACCGAGGACGTCGGCCGGGGCTCGGCGGGCTTCCCCGCGATCGCCGTCAACGCCGAGGGCTACGTTGTGGCCGCGTGGGCCACGTTCACCACGCGCCCCGACGGGGCCGCCGCCCTGCAGGCGCGCCGCCGCTCGGGGGCGAGCGGGCTCTGGGGGCCCGAGCGCGGGCTCGGTACGCTCGAGCGCGACGCGGTGCTGCGCCTCACGTCGATGCGGACCGCCATCGACCGGCGCCGGGTGGCGAGCGTCGCATGGCCCGATCCGCTCGGCCCCGGCGCCGCGCTCGTGGTGCTGGCGCGGGTCTCCTCGGGCGACGCGGTGACGCGGGCGGCGGAGATCTCGGCCGGCGAGAACACGCAGGACTTCGCGCTGGGCGCGGGCTCGGCGGGCGCGACCCTGATCGCGCACCGGACGCTCCCCGACTCGGAGCCGAACACGACGATGGAGGCCGTGGTCGCCGACCCGCCCGGCCGGGTCGTGCTGAGCGCCGGCCAGCTGCTGGTGAACCAGCGCATCGGGCAGGCCGCGCTGCGGCGCACCAACGCGGTGCTCGAGCGCCTGCGCGCGATCCGCGGCGAGCACCTGCGCGACGGGTCGATCGGCGCCGCCGACCTCGGCCCCTCGATCGCGGTGGCCGGGACGGCCTCGGCGACGGTTCCGCCCGGGGCCATCACCCCCCTGGTCGTCCCGCCGGGGCGCACCGGCGGGAGCGTGGCGCTCTCCTCGGTGCAGCTGCTCATCGGCCAGCGCATCGCCCAGGCCGCGCTGCGGCGCGCGAACACCGGCCGCAACCTTCTGGGCAGGCTGGGCGGCGCGAACGTGGTGGACGGCCAGATCGCGGCGGCGGAGATCGCCCCCGGCCTGACGATCACCGGCACCACGACGCCCTCGCGCCCGCCGGTCGGCGCCTTCCCGCCGCCCGCCGCCGCGCCGCGCCCGCCGGTGCGCCTGCCGCTCACCGCCGGGCAGCTCCTCGTCAACCAGCGCATCGCCCAGGAGGCGGTGCTGCGGGCCGGCTGGCTGGTGGAGCACCTGGACGGCGGCCTCACCGGCGTCGACCTGCTGGACGGGTCGCTCGACCCGGCCGACCTCGACCCGGCCCTGCGCTCGCCTCAGCGCTAGTCGCGCGCGGCGCCCACCGGGACCTTCGGGGCGGCCTCTGCCGCTGCCCGCGAGGCGGCCATGGCGCGCCGGCCCGGGATGCGCAGGGTGGCGAGGGCGCCGACGAAGGCCGCGACCCCGGCCAGCACGAACATGGTGGTGAATGCGTCCTCCGACGGGATGTCGGGGGTGCCCGGGATCGTCATGGCGCTGAGCAGCGCGGCGCCCACCTGGCCGCCGATCACCCCGCCGATGGTGCGCATGACCGTGTTCATCCCCATCGCCACGCCGGTCACCTCGCGCGCGACGGAGTTGACGATCAGCTTGGCGAGCATCGCGTAGACGAGCCCGACGCCGATGCCGATGAAGGTCATCGAGACCACGATCTGCCAGCCGCTGTCGTGGAACCCGGCGAGCATGAAGCCCGCCACCCCGAGCACGGCCGAGCCGATGCCGGTGAGCGCGCGGGCGCCGATGCGGCGCTCCAGCAGCCCGCCCACCGGCCCGACCACCAGCATCACGGCGGAGGCCGGGAGCAGGAAGAGCCCGGCGACGATCACGCTGGCCGAGAAGCCGTAGGGGACGAGGTCGGCGATCCCGGCCGGCAGGCCGGTGCCCATCTGCACGAAGCTCGGCACCAGCAGGAAGGTGCCGAACATCGCGAAGCCCGCGATCAGGGCGACGACGTTGGTCCACAGGACGGCGCGGTCGCGCATCATCCCGATCTCGACCATCGGCTGCGGCACCTTCAGCTCGACCCAGACCCACAGCACGAGGACGACGGCCGACAGCGCGAAGACACCGAGCGTGGCGGCGCTCAGCCAGCCCCAGCGCTCGCCCTCGGAGAGCGCGACCAGGAACGCCGCCAGGCCGGTGGAGAGCGTGAGCGCCCCCCAGTAGTCGATGCGCGACGGCGTGCGCACGGGCGACTCGGGCACCAGGCGCCACACGAGCAGCAGCGCCGCGACGACCGGGAGGGCGCCGATCCAGAACAGCCACTGCCAGCTCAGGTTCTCGAGGATGACGCCGCTCAGCACCAGGCCGGCGCCGCCGCCCACGCCGAAGGTGGCCGACAGGAAGCCGAGGCCCATGCCGACCTTCTCGGGCGGGAGCTCGTCGCGCACGATGCCGAAGGCGAGGGGGAAGACGGCGCCGGCCGCGCCCTGCAGCGCGCGCGCCAGGATCAGGAGCGCGATCGAGCTCGCGAGCGCGGCGCCCACGGTGCCGACCGCGAAGATCGTCATCGCGATCACCAGCAGCCGCTTCTTGCCGTAGGTGTCGCCGAGCTTGCCGAGCAGCGGCGTCGCGACGGCCGAGGTCAGCAGGAAGCCGGTGAAGACCCACGCGGTCCAGGTCGTGGTCGTGTTCAGGTCGCGCTGGATGGTGGGCAGCGCGGGCACGACGAGCGTCTGCTGCAGGACGTAGGAGACGCAGGCGACGGCGAGCAGACCCAGCGTCACGGACGGCCGCGCGCGGTGCTCCTCAGCCGTCATGATCCACCCCTCCGCACCCGCCGTCAGAAAGTTGCATCATACAAACGATGAGCGATCCGGACCTCGAGCCCCTCGTCGACGCGCTCGCCGAGCTGCGCGCCCGCGCGGCCCGGCTCGTGCTCGCGCGCCAGGAGCGCCGCAAGCAGGGCGCGACCGCGGGCGAGCGGATGAGCACGCCCCAGCACGTCGCGCTGCTCGCCCTTGAGGGCGGACCGCTCGCGATCTCCGACCTCGGCGCGGCCACCGGGGTCGCCGTGAGCACGGCGACCCGCATGGCGCAGGCGCTCGAGCGCGAGGGCTGGGTCGAGCGCGCGCCCGCCGACCCCTCGGGCGACCGCCGCCGCCGCCCGGTGGTGCTCACCCCGGCCGGGCGGCGGGTGATGGACGAGGCGACCGACGTGGTGAAGGCGCGCGTGCGCCGGCTGCTGGCGCACCTCGACGCCGACGAGCGGACGGCGATCATCGCGGGGCTCCAGGCCCTCACGAAGGCGATTCAGGCGGACGACATGGCGTCCGGCCGCGTGACGGCGGCCTCGAACTCCTCCACGCTCGGACCCGGCGGCGAGAGCGGCGAGGCGCCCTCGGGCCGCATCCCGTCGAGCACGACCCCGAGGTAGCGCCGCCAGAGCCCGGGGATCTCGAAGTTGCACGGCAGCGACTTGCTCGCCGCCGCGATCAGGAAGAAGACGTCGAGGGCCCCCAGGTCGCCGCGCACCTGGCCGGCCTCCTGGGCGCGGCGCAGCAGGCCGTCCATCGGCGTCACCACGCGGGCGCGCGCCTCGCGGAGACGCTCCGAGCCGAAGACGTCGGTCCCGACCGCCTCCATCAGGCCGCGGTCGTTCGCCTGGCGCTCGGCGATCGCGGTCATCGCCGCCACGAGGCCCTTCCAGGCGTCCTCGTTGCGGGCGGCGGCCTCGATCTCCTCGGCCACCGCGGTCAGCCGCTCGTCCAGCATGGCGACGACCAGGTCTCCCTTGCTGGGGAAGCGGCGGAAGACGGTTGCGTGGCCGACCCCGGCGCGACGCGCGAGGTCGTCCATGCACATGTCGGCGCCCCGCTCGGCGAACAGCTCCGACGCGGCCGCCAGGATCTTCTCCCGGTTGCGGCGCGCGTCGGAGCGCAGGTTCGCGGGCATCGTCAGGCCTCGGGGACCACGCTCGGCGCCTCGGCCACCATCGCCACGTCCTTACGGCGGATCAGGGTGGCCGCGAGGACCACGCCGACGAGCATCAGCCCGGCGCCGATTGCGAACGCCGCCTGGAACCCGTCCACGAGGGCCGAGACCTGGTCGGCCTGCGTGGGCGGCCGCCCGAGGTCGTCGATCGAGCTCGTCGTCTGCGACGCGGCCACGGTCGAGAGGATCGCGAGGCCCAGCGCTCCGCCGATCTGCTGCGAGGAGTTGAAGATGCCCGAGGCGAGCCCGGCGTCCTCGTCGGTGACGTTGTTGGTCGCGATCAGCGTCATCGGCACGAACGTCAGGCCGAGGCCGGCGGACATCACGAGCAGGCCGGGCAGGACGTCGGCGACGTAGGTGCCGTCCACCGGCGCCCGCGACAGGAGCAGCAGCCCGACGGCCGCGATGCCCATGCCGACCATCGCCACCTCGCGGACGCCCACCCTCGCGACGATCTGCTGGGCGACGCCGGAGAACAGGATGATCCCGGCGGTCAGCGGCAGGAACGCGAGGCCGGTCTGGACCGGCGTGAAGCCGAGCGTCTGCTGCAGGTAGATCGACGCGAAGTAGAAGACGGCGAACATGCCGCCCGCAACCGCGAGCATGGCCAGGTTGGCCCCGGTCAGCGAGCGGATGCGGAAGATGCCGAGGCGCACCAGCGGCGCCTTCGAGCGCCGCTCGATGACGACGAAGGCGGCCAGCAGGGCGATCGAGGCGGCGACGAGGCCGATCGTCTCGACCGAGATCCAGCCGTAGTCCTGGGTCTTCACGATCGCGTAGACGAGCAGGGTGAGCCCGGCCGTCACGCTGACGGCGCCGGCCACGTCCACCCCGTGCGTGCCCGGGGCCTTCGACTCCGGCACGTACCGCAGGGACGACAGGACGGCGACGACGCCGACCGGCACGTTGACGAAGAAGATCCACTCCCACGACAGGTACTCGGTGAGGATCCCGCCGGCCAGGAGGCCGACGGCCGCGCCGCCGACGGCGATGGCGGCCCACACGGCGAGCGCCTTGGCGCGCTCGGCGCCCTCGCGGAAGGTGGTGGTCACGATCGACAGAGCGGCGGGCGAGACCATCGCGGCGCCGAGGCCCTGGAGCGCGCGACCCGCGATCAGCCACTCGGAGCTGGTGGCGAGGCCGTTCAGGAGCGACGCGACCGTGAAGACGACCACGCCGGCCACGAACAGGCGGCGGCGGCCGATGAAGTCGGCCGCGCGTCCGCCGAGCAGCAGGAAGCCGCCGAAGGCGAGCGTGTAGGCGTTGACCACCCACTGCAGTGAACTGGCGGAGAAGCCGAGGTCGGCCTGGATCGACGGCAGCGCGACGTTCACGACCGTCGCGTCGAGGACGACCATGAACTGGGCGATGCAGACGAGCACGAGCACCAGCCAGCGGCGGTCGTGCGCGGTGTCGGACGGGGGCGCTGCGGCGGTGCTCACGGGGCGGCTCCTGACACGATCGGCAAACGGACGGTGCAGTCCGTTTGCGACGTTAGCGAAAACGGAGTGAGGAGTCCACTTGCCGGCGCCGGCGTTACACGGCCGTGCCCGGCCCAGGTCGCGGTGGGGGGCGCCGAGCCCGTGGAGCTCGGCGAGCGCGCAGCTCGCGCGTGACCACGAAGCGCCCGCCGAGGACCGTGGCGTCCGCCTGTCGTGTCACGCGGGGTCCGTGAACCGGATCACGCAGGGGTGGACGTCGCGGTCCCGGGCCGCGCCGTTAGTCTGAGCCCACGTGATCCACGGCATCTACCCGTCACTCGTCCGCCCCGTCCTGTTCCGCCTCGATCCGGAGCGGACGCACGAGATGGCGATCTCCGCCCTCGCGCTCGCCGCGCCGCTGATCGGGCGGATGACCCCGCCGGACGGCCGCGGGCGCCTCGCCCAGGACGTCCTCGGGCTGCGCTTCCCCAACCCCGTGGGCCTCGCCGCCGGCTTCGACAAGCGCGCACGCGCCGTGCCGGCGTGGCCGGCCCTCGGCTTCGGCTTCGCCGAGGTCGGCACGATCACCGCCCACGCGCAGCCGGGCAACCCGAAGCCGCGCATCCACCGCCTGCCCGCGGACCGCGCGCTCATCAACCGGCTCGGCTTCAACAACGCCGGGGCCGAGGCGACGGCCGCCACGCTCGCCGACTGGCGCCGCCGCGGGCTGCTCGGCAGGGCGCCGCTCGGGGTCAACCTCGGCAAGTCGAAGGTCACCGCGCCCGGGGACGCGCCGGCCGACTACGCCGCCTCGCTCCGGCTGCTGTGGAGCTTCGCGGACTACGTCACGGTCAACGTCTCATCGCCCAACACGCCGGGCCTGCGCGACCTGCAGGCCATCGGGCCGATGGCGGCGATCCTCGACGCACTCGACGGGGTCGCCGAGCGGATGGTCGCGGGGCGCGCCGGCGCGGCGCCGCCGGTGCTGGTCAAGCTCGCGCCGGACCTCGCCCCGGAGGACATCGACGCCGTCGTGGACCTCGCCCTGGAGCGCGGGCTGGCCGGGGTCATCGTCACCAACACCACGCTCTCCCGCGACGGCCTGGCCTCGCCGCCGGAGCTCACCCGCCGCGAGGGCGGCCTGTCGGGGGCCCCGCTGCGCGCACGCGCGACCGCGATCGTGGAGCGGGTGGCGCGGCGGGCGTCCGGACGGCTGGTCGTGATCGGGGTCGGCGGGATCTTCACGGCCGACGACGCGTGGGAGAAGCTCGCCGCCGGGGCGTCGCTGGTGCAGGTCTACACCGGTTTCGTCTACGGAGGGCCGGGCACGGCCCGCGCCATCTGCCGCGGCCTGGTGAAGCGGATGGACCGCGAGGGAGCGGCATCGATCGCGGAGGTCGTGGGCAGCGCCATCCGCTGACAGCCCGCTAGGCTCCCGCCGCCGCCGCCCCCTCCTCGACGAGGACGCCACTGCTCGAGCTCAGCGATCTCGCCGTCGTCCTGATAACGCTCGCCGTGGCGAGCGTGCTCGCCGGCAGGCTCGCGTTCTCGGCGATCCCCATCTTCATCGTCGCGGGCATCCTGCTCGGCCCCTCGGCCGGGTTCCCGACGATCATCGAGCCGTCGGAGGGGACCGACCTCCTGGCCCGGCTCGGGATCGTCCTGCTGCTGTTCTTCCTCGGGCTCGAGTTCTCGCTCGACCGCATCACGGCCGCGCGGCGGATGGTTCTGGTGGGCGGGCTCATCGACCTCGCCCTCAACGCCGGTCTCGGCCTGCTGGTGGGCATCGCCCTGCTCGGACCGAGCCCGGAGGCCGTGCTGATGGCCGGGCTCATCTACGTCTCGAGCAGCGGGATCGTCACCCGCGCCCTCTTCGACCTGCGCCGGCTGGCCGACGACGAGACCGACCTGGTGCTCGGCGTCCTGGTCTTCGAGGACCTCGCCATCGCCCTCTTCCTGGGCGTCGCGGCGGCGCTCGCGACCGGGGCGTCGGTGGGGGCCCCGGAGATCGTCGGGACGGCGGGACTGGCGCTCGGCTTCGTGGTGGCGTTCCTGCTGGTCGGCCGCTGGGCGCACCACGCGATCGATCGCATCGCCCCACGCCTCGACCGCGAGCAGCTCCTGCTGGGCTCGCTCGCCATCGCGATCGGCGCCGCCGCCCTCGGCGAGGCCGCCGGCCTGTCGGAGGCCGTCGGCGCGCTGCTTGGCGGGATCCTGCTGTCGGGCTCCGACATCCGCGACCAGATCGAGCAGCAGCTCCTGGGCCTGCGCGACTTCGCCGCGGCCATCTTCTTCTTCGCGTTCGGCCTGGAGGTGGACCTCGGCGAGACCGGCAGCACCGCCGTCTGGCTCGCCGTGGCGGTGCCGATCGCGGTCGGCGGCAAGCTGGTCGCCGGCTTCCTCGCCGGCCGCTCGACGGGGTTCACCCCCCGCGAGAGCGTGAACGTGGGATCATCCCTGGTGGCGCGGGGCGAGTTCACCATCATCCTGGCCAACCTGGCCGCCACGGGAGCCGCGCTGGACGCGTCCTTCCGGGACCGGGTGAGCCCCTTCGCGGGCCTGTTCGTCCTGGCGACCGCGGTCGCCGGGGTGGTATTGATGAGGGAGTCGCGGCGCATCGGACGGGTGGTCTTCCCGTCCCGCGCCGCCCGACGTGAAGCGAGGAGATAGGCCCGATGCTCGAGGTCCGCGAGACCCGTCTTCCCGGCGTGGGCACAAAGTTCACCATGCGCACGACGCGCGGCGACAAGGTGTCGTCGGTCGTGCACCTTGACGGGATGCGCGAGATCTACCACTACACCGACGAGGACGACGAGCCGCACGTGATCACGCTCAACGACGAGGAGGCGCGGCAGCTCGGCGCCATCATCGGCGGCGTCCTCTACCGGCCCCAGCTCGTCGAGGACCTGGAGCTGGCGCTCAAGGACCTCGTGATGGAGTGGATCGAGCTGCCGAAGACCAGCCCGCTCGTGGGCCTGACCGTCGCGACCTGCCGCATCCGCTCGACGACCGGCGCGACCATCGTGGCGATCCTGCGCACGTCGGGATCCCTGGCGACCCCGCACCCCGACGAGGTGCTGCGCGCCAACGACACGATGGTGGTGATCGGACGCCCCGAGAGCTTCGACGAGATCCGGCGTCTCGTGGCGGAGGGACCGCCCGACTGAGCGCCGGCGGCTTCGGGTGAGGCGTCCGCGAGGGCCCGGCTCCCTCCGGGGGGTCCTGGCCGCCCTCGTCGCGGCGCTCGCGCTGGTGCTGGGCGTGCTGATCGCGGTCGCCCTGCTCGGCATGGTCACGACGGCGCGGGACTACCGCGACGGGGCGCAGCGCGCCCTGACGCGCCAGACGGCGGCCAACAACCTGCTGATCGACCTGCTGAGCGCCCAGAGCGCCAACCGCGCCTACATCCTCCTGGCGCGCGGCGACGACCTCACCTCGTATACGGCGGCCCGCGACCGCTACCCGACCGAGATGGCGGCGCTCATGGCCGCCCTCGACGGCCAGCCCGACCTCGAGCGGTCGGCCGACGCGGTCGACCGGACGGCCGGGCTCTGGTTCTCCGAGGCCGTCACGCTGATCCGCCTGCGGCGCGAGGGCCGGGCCGACGAGGCGCGCCGGCGCATCAACCAGGGCATCAGCACCGTCCGGTTCAACGCCTTCCAGGCCGAGCACGCGCGCCTGCTGGACGAGATCGAGGCGGTCCGGCTCCAGGGCCTGGCCGACAACGACCGCCGCCGCCGGCTGACGTTCTACTCGATCGTCGCCGCGGCCCTCCTCACGCTGCTGGTGGTCGCCATCGCGAGCCGCCAGGTCTGGCGCCGCGTCGGGGGCCCGGTCGCCCTCCTCAGCGCCGGCGTCGGGCGCGTCACCCGGGGCCGCCTGTCCGACCCCGTCCCGCCGAGCCGCGAGGCCGTGCGCGAGCTGGCGGACCTGATGGAGGGCTTCAACCTCATGCAGAGCGAGGTGCGCCAGGAGCGCGACGCCGTCGCCGCCGCGGCGCGGCGCGAGGCCGCCCAGAAGACCGAGCGCGAGCTGTGGGAGACGGTCCAGAACGGCCTGCTGCCCGAGCGCCTGCCGGCCGTCCGGGGCCTGCACCTGGCCGCCCGCTACCGGCCCGCCGAGCGCGCCCTGCTGGTGGGCGGCGACTTCTACGACGCGGTCGTCCTCGCCGACGGCCGCCTGGCCGTGATGGTGGGCGACATGGCCGGCCACGGCGCCTCGGCCGCCGCGCAGGCCGCCGGGCTGCGCTTCGGCTGGCGCACGCTGGTGTCGGTGAACCCCAACCCGGCCGCCGTGCTCGCCGCGCTCAACCACCAGATGTCGACGCCCGACCAGCGCGCGGAGGGCCTGTTCGCGTCGATCATCTACATGCTCATCGACCCGGCCGGCGCGGTCAGCTTCGCCCCGGCAGGCCACCCGCCGCCGTTCCTGCTCACGGCCGCGGGCTGCCAGCCGCTGGAGCCCCTCCGGAGCGGCCCGTTGCTGGGCGTCTTCGACGAGGCCGAGTGGCCGGTCACGCACGCGTCCCTGCCGCCCGGCGGGACGATCGTGCTCTACACCGACGGGCTCATCGAGGCGCGTCAGGGCGCGGACACCTTCGGGGTGGAGCGCGCCTGCGCCGTCCTGGAGTCGGAGCGCCGCTCGGCCCTGCAGCTGCGCGTGGAGCGACTCATCCAGGCGGCGCGCCGCCACGAGGACCAGAGCCTGCGCGACGACGTCGTGATCGTCGCGGTGGAGCGGCCGGTCCCGATCCCCTGGATGCCGCCGGACACCCGCGCGCGCCCCGCGGACGGCCGCGTCCCGTCCCTGCAGCCGGTCAGCGCGAGGGTGCCCCGCCCGCTCGGCTGAGTTGACGCGGCGGCGCGCGCTGGGGGAGTGTCGCGCCGTGATCCGGGCGGCCGCCCTCAGCCTCGTCGCGGGGCTCGCCCTCCCGGGGGCCGCGCTCGGGGCGACGATCACGGTGACCCAGGCCGGCGACCCGACGGCCGCCGACGGGCTCTGCTCCCTGCGCGAGGCGGTCACTGCGGCGAACACCGGCATCGTCGCCGACGGCTGCGTCCCGAGCCCCGGGGCGGCGCCGGACACCATCGTCCTCGGCGCCGGCACCTACCGGCTCGGGATCCCGGGGCGGGACGAGGACGCGAACGCCACCGGCGACCTCGACGTGCGCAGCGACGTGACGATCCAGGGCGCCGGGGCCGTCCTTACGACGATCGACGCCGCCGGCCTCGACCGCGCCGTCCACGTCTTCTTCGGGGCGACGGTCCGCATCGAGGCGGTCACCCTCACCCGCGGCGACCCCGGCCGGTCGCCGGCCACGGCCACCGGGTCCTCGGGGGGCGGGATCGTCAACCGCGGCACGCTGACCGTCGCGGACAGCACGGTCACGGTCAACGTCACCGGCGACGGAGGCCCCGGGGCCTCGCTGACCGGCACCAGCGGGGCCGGGAGCGGAGGATCCGGGTCGGACGCGACCGGCGCCGTCGGCGGCTTCGGGGGGGACGGCGGCGGCATCTGGAGCGCCGGTCCGCTGACGGTGGAGCGCAGCGTGGTGTCCGGCAACCGCACGGGCGCGGGCGGGCCCGGCGGCGCGGGCACCGGCGGCTCGGGCGCCGCCTCGAGCGGCGGCGTGGGCACGGGCGGCGACGCGGGCGACGGCACCGGCGGCCGGGGCGGCCCCGGCGGCGAGGGCGGCGGCATCTGGATCGGCGGAGGCCCGTTCACCCTCAAGGACTCGGTCGTCTCGGCCAACGCGACGGGCGCGGGGGGCCCGGGAGGGCCGGGCACGCCGGGCGTCGCCGGCGGCGGGAGCCCAGGCGGCGCCGGAGGCACCGGCACGGGCGGCGCCGGCGGACGCGGCGGACGCGGCGGCGGCGTCGTGAGCTTCGTCGGCCTGTCCGTCGCGCGGAGCACCGTCGCGGCCAACGCCACGGGCCCGGGTGGCGTCGGCGGCTCGGGCGACCGCCTCTCGGCGCCGCCCGGCGGATCACTCGGCCTCGCCGTCGGCGGCGACGGCGGGCGGGGCGGTGATGGCGGCGGCATCGCCACCTTCAACGGCACGCCGTCGTTGGTGAACACGACCATCACGGGCAACCTCACCGGAGGGGGCGGGGGCGGCGGGATGATCCTGAACCAGCCTGCGACGGCCGGGCAGGGGGGCGAGGGAGGGCGCGGCGGCGGCCTCGTCAGCGACGGGGGCGCGCTCGCGATCCAGCACGCCACGTTCTCCGGGAACGGCGCCGGCGGGTCCGGGACGTCCGCGTCGCCGCTGACCGGCCTGGACGGCGTGACCGGCGCCGCCGGCACGCCCGGGTCGGGCCCGACGGCGAACGTCTCCAGCACGAGCCTCGACGACATCACCCGCACGATCTTCGCGGGCGGCGCGTGCTCCACCACCACGATCTCGATCACCGACCCGCTGAACGTCGCCTCCGGCGCGCCGGGATGCGCGGGCGCCGTCGTCAACCCCCTGCTCCAGCCGCTCGCGGACAACGGCGGCCCCGTGCCGACGATGCGCCTCGCCCCCGGCAGCCCGGCCATCGACCGCATCGGCGCCGGCACCGGGTGCGCGGCGACCGACGCCCGTGGCGCGCTGCGACCCTACGGCGGCGGATGCGACGTCGGCGCATACGAGGTGGCGCCGCCCGTCGCGACGACCGGGGAGGCCGACCTCGTGACCAGGGGCTCGGCCCGGATCTCCGGGACGGTCGAGACGCGCGGCGTGCCGACGCCCTTCGTCGTCGAGTTCGGCCCCACCCCGGCCTACGGGCGCACGAGCGCGAACGGGTCCGCGGGCGGAGGCGGGGCGCCGACCCCCGTCACGGCCGCGCTGAGCGGGCTCGCGCCTCTCACGGCCTACCACTACCGCGTCGTCGCCCTCGGCGCGGACGGGACCTCGGCCGGCGCCGACCGCACCTTCACCACGGGCGCCGTGAGCGTGGCCGGCGGGGGCGCACCGCGGGTCACCGGCCTCACGGTCCGGCCGGGCCGGTTCGCCGTGGTGCCCAAGGGGGGGAGCCTGCGCGCGGCCCGCCGGGGGCGGGTCGCCCTCGGCGCCGTCGCGCGCTTCCGCCTGGACCGGGCCGCGCGCGTGACCCTCGTCGTGGACCTGCCGAGCCGTGGCCGGCGCGTCACGCTGCGCGCGGGGCGCCGGGGCTGCGTCGCCGTGCCGAAGGGTCGCGCCGTCCCGCGCGCGAGGCGCTGCACCCTCCACCCGGCCGTGGGCGTGGTGCGCCGTCCGGGCGCCGCGGGGGCCAACGCCGTCGCGCTCACGGGCCGGTTCGGGACGAGGGCCCTCGCCCCGGGCCGCTACCGCCTCGTGGTCACCGCCCGCTCGCCCTCGGGCGCGCTGTCCGCCCCGGCGCGGGCGTTCTTCACGGTGCTTGCGCCGCCGTAGCCGCCGGGCCGACGGTCGGCGCGCGCAGGAAGGTCACGGCGTGGCCGCGGTCGTTGGCGCGGCGGGCGGCCTCGTGGGACATGGCCCCGAGGCGGATGAGCATCGCGTACTCGTGGCGCAGCCGGGTGCCGATCATCTCGGGCCCGTCGGTCGCGATCACCAGCGGCACCCCGGCCGACTCGAGGCCGAAGACGATCTCCGCCATCTGCACTTCGTCGCGCACGGCGCCGGTGCGCACGTTGGAGGTCGGGCAGATCTCGAGGACGACGCCGGCCTCGAGCACCTGCTCGGTGAGGCGCGGGTCCATGGCCGTGATGATCCCGTGGCCGATGCGGTCCACCCCGAGGGCCAGGACCTGGCGCATCTCCTCGATGAACGGGCCGGGGTCGGGGGCGTTCACGCCCTCCTCGCCGGCGTGGAGGGTGACGCCGAGGCCGGCCTCGCGGGCGCGGTCGATCAGCGGGGCCAGGTCGCGGTAGGGGTAGGGCGGTCCGCTGCCGCCGGGGCGCGGGCCGCCGATGTCGACCGCGACGACGCCGCGGTCGCGGAAGCGAATCGCGCGCTCGACCACGGCCGCGTTCAGCTCGGGCGGGAAGCCGCGGTCCATCATCAGGGTGATGCCGGCGCGCACGGGGTACTCGAGCGTCGCCCGGTCGATGCCGTGCACCGCCGCCATCACGATGGCGTCGAGGTCGCGCTCGCCGCCGCGGTTGCGCTTGGCCGGGTTGAAGCGGACCTCGTGCGTCGTGATCCGCTGGGCGCGGTAGCCCCCCGAGATCATTCCGTGGACCGCGCGGAAGACGCCGTCCGGGCTGCTCTGGATCAGCTCGGTGAGGTGGTAGATGCGGTCGAGCCCGGCCAGGCCGTCGGTGCCGCCCCCGACGTTGGTCGCCGAGGCGAACTCCCAGTAGTCGCGGTAGGGGAGCTTGATGCCCTGCTCGTGGGCGAGCTCCCACATGGTCGCCGCGTCCACCCCCCCGCCGAGGTGCGCGTGGAGCTCGGCGAGGGGTTCGTCGTCGGCGAAGACCGGGATCATCGCGGCGCCCGGTCGCGCCGCCGGGCTAGGCGGCGACGAGCTTCTGGAGCTCGCCCTCCTGGAACATCTCGGTGACGATGTCGCAGCCGCCGACGAGCTTGCCGTCCACGAACAGCTGCGGGATCGTCGGCCAGTCCGACCAGCCCGAGAGGACCTGGCGGATGCGCGGGTCGGCGAGGATGTCCCGCGCCCCGTACTCGACGTTCAGGTGGTTGAGGATCTGCACCACCTGATTCGAGAAGCCGCAGCGCGGCATGTCGGGCGTGCCCTTCATGTAGAGGAACACCCGGTTGCCGGCGACCTCGCCGGTGATCTGCTCGAGGATCTGCTCCTCGGTGAGGGCCGAGGTGTCGGTGCTCATGTCCGTGCTCATGTCGCCTCCGGTACGCGCGTCTTGAGGGCGAGCGCGTGGATGCTGCCGTCGTCGAAGCGGCTCTGGACCGCCGCGTAGACGAGCTTGTGCTGCTCCAGGCGCGTCAGTCCGGCGAACTGGGGGGCCACCACCGATGCCGCGAGGTGATCGCCGCCGCCCTGGTCGACGATCTGAGCGTTCGCGCCGGGGAGCGCCGTCTCGATCATCGCCGTGAGTTCCGCGAGGTCCGCCATCGGCGCTCAGGATAGCGGGCCGCCGCCCGCGCCTGCCCGCCCGGGCGCGATCGCCGGGCCGCCTGCCCGGCTTTGGCCCGGCGCACAGTAATCACGTCGTTCGCGATGGAGACCGCTGTCGCGATCGACACGGTGTGGGTGGTGGTGGCCGGCTGCCTGGTGCTGCTGATGCAGGCGGGCTTCGCGCTGCTCGAGGTCGGCTTCTCGCGGATGAAGAACGCGGGCGCCGTGATGGCGAAGGTCGTGATCAACCTGTGCTTCGCGTTCGCGGTCTTCTGGGCCGTCGGCTACGCCATCGCCTTCGGCGACGGCAACAGCGTCCTCGGCGGCACCGGCTGGTTCATCGAGGTCGGCAACCCGGACGGGGTGCCCTCGCTCGCCTACTCGGCGGTCAACGAGAACACGAAGTGGTTCTTCGAGGCGACGTTCGCCGCCGTGGCCCTCGCGATCGTCTGGGGCTCGATGCTCGACCGCGTGAAGTTCGGCGCCTACCTGCCCTTCGCCGTGCTCTTCGCGGGCGTGATCTACCCGGTGGTCGTCCACTGGCAGTGGGGCGGCGGCTGGCTGGCGCAGAACGGCTTCCAGGACTTCGCGGGCTCCGCCGTGGTGCACGTGTGCGGCGCGACGGCCGCGTTCGCCGGCGCGATCGTGGTGGGGCCGCGCCTGGGCAAGTTCCGCGACGACGGCCGGCCGGTGCCGATACCCGGGCACTCCATGCCCCTCGCAATCGTCGGCGTGCTGGTGCTCTGGGTGGGCTGGCAGGGCTTCAACGCCGGCTCGTGGCTCGGCGCCGTCGGTCACGACCTCGGCCGCGTCCTGGTGGTCACCAACCTGTCGGGCGCCTTCGGCGTGCTCGGCGCGACGGTCGTCGCGTACCTGCTGCTCGGCACCCTCGACATCGCGATGATGGGCAACGGCGCGGTGGCGGGGCTCGGCGCGATCGCGGGGCCGTGCGGCTTCGTTGCGCCGTGGAGCGGGGCGGTGATCGGCCTGGTGGCCGGCTCGCTGATGGTGCTCATCGTGCTCGGCGTCGACCGCATCGGCGTGGACGACCCGATCGGCGCCGTTGCCGGCCACGGCGGCGGCGGGGTGGTCGGCACGCTCGCGCCGGGCTTCCTCGCCACGCCCTCGGCCGCCGCCGTGCTCGGCGGGCGCGAGGGCCTGGTCTACGGCGGCGGCCTCACGCAGCTCGGCCGGCAGGCCGTCGGCCTCGCGGCCATCGCGGGTTTCACGTTCGTCGCGAGCTGGCTCGTCTTCACGGCCATCGCACGCACGGTCGGACTGCGCGCGCCCGAGCACGCCGAGCTGCAGGGCCTCGACATCGTCGAGCACGGGATGTACGGCTACCCGGAGCGTTTCATCGAGGTCCTGGGCGCCACGCCGGACGATCCGGTCTCTACGATCGGGCACCGCGCGTCGCCCCCGCCGGTCCCGGCGCCGCTGACCCCAGGAGGAGAGACCACGTGAAGAAGATCGAGGCGTTCATCCGTCATGAGGCGCTGGAGGCGATCCACGACCGCCTGGCCGCCCTCGGGCTGCCCTCGATGAGCGTGGTCGAGGTCAAGGGGTCGGGGCGCCAGAAGGGCTTCACGGAGAGCTACCGCGGGGCCCGGTCCACGATCTTCCTGCGGCCCAAGCTGAAGCTGGAGATCGCGGTCGACGACGCCGACCTGGACCGCGCGATCGACGTCATCCTGGAGCTGGCGCACACGGGCCAGCCGGGCGACGGCAAGATCTTCGTCTACGACATCGCCGAGGCGATCCGGGTGCGCACCGGCGAGCGCGGCCCGGTGGTGCTGGCGTCCCACGAGGACGACGGCCTGCCGCAGGACTTCTCCGTCTAGCGGGGCGCGAGCCTGCTGAACACGTAGTCGCTCCGCTGGGTGCGGGAGGCGGTGAGGTGGCAGCCGCTGCACAGCGACTGGCCGCCCCCCACCCGGCGGAACGTCCCGCCGGACGACGGGCGGGTGTACTCGGCGTAGCGCCAGGCGGCGGTGCCGTCGCCCGCCGCCACGCGGCGCATGAACGCGACCAGGGTGACGGCGCCGTTGACCGTCCCGGTCTTCACGACCACGGTGCGCGCCGGGTAGGGGAAGCGCTGGCGCCCGTCGCGCCCCGTGAGCTCGGCGCGCGAGCGGCTGACGCGGATCGACTTCGCGCCCGGGTGCGCGCCCTCCAGCCCGCGGAGCGAGGGGTCGGGGCGGCGCGCGAGGCGGGTCCAGCCGCGCGAGGCGACGGCGAGCGCCCGGTCGGCGGCCGGGATGCCCGCCAGGTCGTCGGCCGGGGCCGCCCCTCCGGCGCCCGCCAGCGCCATCGCCGCCGCCGCCCCGATCACGCCCACGCCCATCGCCATCGCGCGCCGTCCCATCTCCGTCCCTATCCGGCGCGGAGGCTAGCGGCCGCTCCTTACGGAACCCTGAAATCCTCGAGGTCAGGGGACGGCGAGCGCCTCGGCGAGGGCCTCGGGAGTGGTGACCGGGGCGTGGCAGGCGAATCCCCGGCAGACGTACGCCGCGGGGGCGCCGCCGACGAGCTGCCGCTCTGCCAGCAGGGGCGCCGCCTCGGCCGCCGCCGGGTCGGCCGGGTCGCCGACGGCGAGCGCGTCGAAGGGGCCCGCGCCCGCTCGCGCGGCCGCGACGAGCGCCGCCGTGCGCGGGTCGCCGGGCGGGCCCACGACGGCGATGGCGCGCCGCTCCGAGAGGTGGTGGTCGAGGGCGATCAGCGCGGTGCCGAACGCCTGCGGGAAGCGGCCCATGTCCGAGCGCACCAGCCGCAGGGCGCCGAGGGCCCGCTCCTCGAGGGCCGCGTCGCCGGTCAGGTCGGCCAGGCGCAGCAGCACGTGGGCGGCCTGCGAGTTGCCCGCCGGGGTGGGGTGGTCCTCCAGCTCGCGGGTACGGGCGAGCAGCGCCTCGCCGTCGGAGCCGGAGTAGAAGAAGCCCGCCCCGTCCGGGTCGGCGAAGAGCTCCACCATGCGGTCGGCCAGGCTCCGCGCGGCGGCGAGCCAGCGCGGGTTCCCCGTCGCCTCGTGCAGGCGCAGCAGGCCGTGGCAGAGGTCGGCGTGGTCGTCGAGCTGGCCGAGGTGGGCCGCCGCCTCGCCGGTGTGGACGCGGCGCAGCCGGCCGTCCACCACCAGGGCGTCGAGCAGGAAGCCCGCCGTCTCCTCGGCGGCCGCGAGGTGGTCGTCGCGCCCGAGGATCACTCCCGCGTCGGCGAACGCCGCCACCGCCAGGCCGTTCCAGGCGGTCACGACCTTGTCGTCGCGGGCGGGCGCCGGGCGCTCCGCGCGCGCTGCGTAGAGCGCCGCCCGGGCCTGGACCAGCAGCTCCGCGGCGCCGGCGCCCACCTGGCGCTCGACCTCGGTCATCGGCGCGGCGATGTGCAGGATCGTCGCGCCCTCGAAGTTGCCCTCCGGCCGCACGCCGTAGCGGACGGTCACCGCCCGGGCCTGCTCGGGCGTGAGCAGCGCGGCCAGGTCGCCCGGCGTCCAGGTGAAGAACGCGCCCTCGCCGCCGGGCGAGTCGGCGTCCTGGGCGGCGGCGAACCCGCCGTCGGGCCGGCGCATCTCGCGCAGCAGGTAGTCGAGCGTCTCCTCGGCCACCCGGCGGTGCTCCGGCGAGCCGGTCACCCGGTGGGCGATGGCGTACGCCCGCGCCAGCAGCGCGTTGTCGTAGAGCATCTTCTCGAAGTGGGGCACCAGCCAGTGGCCGTCCACGCTGTAGCGGTGGAAGCCCCCGCCGACCTGGTCGTACATCCCGCCGGCGGCCATCTTGCCCAGGGTCAGCTCCACCATCTCGCGCGCATTGTGGTCCTCCGGCCGGCGCTGGAGCCGCAGCAGCAGGAACTCCAGCGCGAGCGAGGGCGGGAACTTCGGGGCGCCGCCGAAGCCGCCCTCCTGCGGGTCGAAGATCCGCGCGAGGCCCACGACGGCGTCGTCGAGGATGCGTCGCGTCGAGCTCCTCGGTCGATGCGGGCCGCGCGGCGGCCACGCCGAGCCGGCGAGCGACCTCGGCCGCCTGGCTCTCGACGTCGTCGCGGCGGTTGCGGTAGGCCCCGGCGATCGCGCGGCAGAGGTCGGCGAACGCCGGCAGTCCGCCGCGCGCCGTCCGCGGGAAGTAGGTGCCCGCGTAGAAGGGGCGCCCGTCGGGGGTGAGGAAGACGGTCATCGGCCAGCCGCCCTGGCCGGCGAGCGACAGCGTGGCCTGCATGTAGAGCGCGTCCACGTCGGGGCGCTCCTCGCGGTCGACCTTCACGTTCACGAACAGCTCGTTCATGACCGCGGCGGTGGCCTGGTCCTCGAAGCTCTCGTGGGCCATCACGTGGCACCAGTGGCACGACGAGTAGCCGATCGACAGCAGCACCGGCCGGTCCTCGTCGCGGGCCCTCCCGAGGGCCTCCTCGCCCCAGGGGTACCAGTCCACCGGGTTGTCGGCGTGCTGGCGCAGGTACAGGCTGGACTCGCCCGCGAGACGGTTCACGAGGTCAGTGTAGATCCGGCCCCCCGACGGACGTCCGCTACCGTTCTCCACATGGTCGATCCGTTCATCGCCGCCGCCGGGCCCGCGCCCGCGCGGGGCACCGAGAGCCGCTGGCGCCAGGTCGCCCTGCTGTCGGCGTCGTCCGCGCTGGGCGACGCCCCGCGGGCCGCGACCGGCCTCGCCGCGACCCTCCTCGCCCTGGACCACCCGGCGGCCGCGACCGTGGCCCTGGAGCGGGCCGACCCGGGCGACGCCTGGGCGCGCTGGTGGGGCGTCCTCGCCGCGGGCCAGTCGGCCGGCGCGGCCGGTCTCGCGCGCGGCGCTGTCGGCCGCGCGCGCCGTCGAGGCCCGGGGGCCCGACGCGCGCGAGGTGGCCCGCCGCCTGGAGGACCTCGACGAGGAGATCGCGGCGCTCGCCGGCGGCCCGCCGGGGCGCGCCCGCTTCTCCGTGCTCGGCCACCGCGCCCGGCCGGAGCGGCGGATGCTGATCGGCGGGCGCTCGTCGGCCGCGTTCCTGGTCGACCCCGGCTGGGACGCCGTGCGCCTGGTGCGCCTGGCGCCGACCGAGGGGCCGTCGCTCGGCAACCGCGCCCACCTGACGCTGGCCGAGGTGATCGACGCGGTGCGCCGCGGCGAGTCGGGCCCCGGCATGACGGTGCCCGGCGACGAGCCGATCGACCTCGACCCGGAGTCGATGCTCTCGGCGCTCCGCGAGGACCCGGCCGACCGCGACCGGCGCCTGGTGCGCCTGGCCCGCGAGGTGGCCGAGGAGCGCGAGCGGCTCGTCGACGAGCGTGCCGCGCTGGCCGAGGAGCGCGCCCGGATGGCCGCCGAGCGCGCCCGCCGCCCGCGCCAGCGCCCGCGCCCCGCCCCGCCGCCGCGCGCCGCACCCGTGTCGGCCGTCGCCGTCCCGCGCACCGCCGACGAGGCGCTCGCGCTGCTCGGCCTGGACGCCGGCGCGCCGCCCGCCGAGGTGGAGCGGGCCTACCGCGACCAGATCACGCGTTGCCACCCGGACCGGGTGGCGGGCCTGCACCCCGCGATCACCGGGCAGGCCGAGGGCCTCACCGTGGCCCTCAACGCCGCGCGGGACCTGCTGCTCGGCCGGGTCGTGCGCCGCACGGCTCAGCGCGCCAGGGGATAGCGCCGCCCGCGCCAGACCGGGCCGATCCCCGCGAGGCGCTCGAGCGCCCCGCGGGCGGCGGCGGCGCTCAGCACCAGCATCCCCACCGGCAGGGTCGGCGCGTAGCGCGCGGGCGTCGGGACGCCCCAGCCCGCGAGCCGCTGCAGCGCCACCTGGCCGGCGACGCCCGCCGCGCCCACCGCCGCCAGGCGGGCGTCGCGGCGGCGCAGCCCGCCGGCCGCAGCGGCCGCCGGCAGCAGCGCCAGCGCGGCGAGCATCCCGGCCCCGGCGAGCCCCTTCCCGGCGCCGCCGGCCGCTCCGAACGAGGCGTTCTTGCTCCATCCCCGCCACATCTCCCGGGCGCCGTGGTACATGCGCAGCCGCGCCAAGGGCCCGGCCGGCACCGGCAGCAGCAGCGCCCCGCGCCGCTTGACCGCCGCCGCCAGGCAGACGTCGTCGACCATCCGCCCGCGGATGGCGGCGTGGCCGCCCGCCACGGCGTAGAGGGCGCGCGGCATCAGCATGTAGCCGCCCGCCGCGATCGAGACCCGGCTGCGCGCGGACCGCGCGAGCGGGCCGGGCGCGACGAACGTGGCGATCGCGGCCAGGGCGGCCGGCATGACGGCCCGCTCGGCGACGCCGCCGGTGTCGATGGTCGGCAGCAGGGTCAGCCCGCCGCGCCCGAGGCGCCGGGCCATCGCCAGGGCCCGGCCGAGCGAGTCGGGCGCGTGCACCACGTCGGCGTCGGTGAACAGCAGCCACTCGCCCCGCGCCGCGGCGACGCCCTGGTGGCAGGCCCAGGGCTTGCCCACCCAGCCGGGCGGAAGCGGGGCGCCGTCGATGACCGTCACGCGCGGGTCGTCGCCTGCCGCGGCGCGGGCCGCCGCGGCAGTGCCGTCGCGCGACTCGTCGTCGACCACGATCACCTGCACGTGGTCGTAGTCCAGGGCGCGCAGGCTGCGCACCGCCGCGCCGACGCCGCGCTCCTCGTCGCGCGCGGGCACGATCACGCTCACGAGCGGCCCGGGGCGGGCGGGGGGCTCGTCGGCGAGCCGCGGCGCGACACGCCGCTCGTGCACGGCGAGGCAGGCGGCGCCGACCCACAGCGCAGAGGCGAGGCCGGCGGCCACGGCGATGTCGTCGTGCACGCCCCAATCGTAGTGCCGAACCGCCATGCTGGGGCCGTGTGCCTCACCGCCGTCATCCTGGCCGCCGGTCGCGGCGCGCGGATGGGATCGCCCAAGCAGCTGCTGCCGCTCGACGGGCGCCCGCTGCTGCAGCACGTCATCGACGCGGCCGCCTCCGCGCCGCTCGCGGGCATCGTGCTGGTGCTCGGGTACGCGGCCGAGGAGATCGTCGCCGCGATCGACCTGCCCCCGGACGCCGTCGTGGTGGTCAACCCGCTCTGGGACGACGGGCAGGCGGCCTCGTTGCGGGCCGGCCTGGACGCCATCCTCGAGAGCGTCCACGGGGCGCTGATCCTGCTCGGCGACCAGCCCGACGTGCGCACCGACGCGATCCGCGCGCTGGCCGAGGCGCACGCGGCCGACCCCGCGCCGATCCTGCGCGCGGCCTACCGGGGGCGCGCCTCCCACCCGGTCGTGCTCGACCGCGCGGTCTGGCCCGGCGTCGAGGCGCTGCGCGGCGACCAGGGCGCGCGGGCGCTCCTGGCCGCGCACGCCGGGCGGGTGCGGCTGGTGGAGGTCGGAGGCGACCCGCCCGAGGACGTGGACACGCCCGAGGACCTCGCGCGCCTGCGGGCCCGCCGAGGGTGGTGACCGGCGACGTGGCCGCGGGGGGCCCCGAGGGCACGCTCGCCGCGCGCTTCCGCCGCCGCGCCGCCGCCGCGCCCACCACCGTCGCAGTCGACGACGGGGCGCGGGCCCTGAGCTACGCCGAGCTGGAGCGGCGGGCGAACGGCGTGGCGTGGTCCGTGGCCGAGACCGGCGGTTCCGTGGGCGACCCGGTGGTCCTGGTCCTGGGGCAGGGCGCCGCGGCGGTGGCCGCCGTCCTCGGCGTGCTGTCGGCGGGGCGCGCCTGGGTGCCGCTCGAGCCCGGCGCGCCGCTGGAGCGGCTCGCCGGGCTCTGCGACCGGGTGCGCGCCCGCCTCGTGCTCACCGATCGCGCGTCCGCCGCGCGGGCCGCGGGCCTCGCAGCGCCGGGCCGCGTCGTGCTGGTCGTCGACGACCCCGCGCGCGAGGAGGCCGCGCCGCCGCCCACGGCCGGCGCCGGGCCGGACACGCTCGCCTGCGTCCACTTCACCTCCGGCTCCACCGGGCGTCCGAAGGGCGTGATGGACAGCCACGCCGGCGTCCTCGACAACGTCCGCCGCTACACGCTGACGCTCGGCATCGGCCCGGCCGACCGGCTCACGGCGATGCAGCCGCCCGCCTTCAGCGGCGTCGTCTCCAGCACCTTCGGCGCGCTGCTGAACGGCGCGGCGCTGCTGCCGATGCGGGCGGACGGTGGGCGGGCCGCCGCGCTGGCCGAGGCGGTCCGCGCGCGCCGCGCGACGATCTGGCACTCGGTGCCGTCCATCCTGCGAACGGTGGTCGCGGTGGACGGCGGGGCCTTCCCGGACGTCCGGGTGGTGCGCCTCGAGGGCGACCGCGCGACGGCCGCCGACGCGGCGCTCGTGCGGCGCCACTTCCCGGCGGCCGTGGTCGCCAACGGCCTCGGCACCACCGAGACGGGGCTCTGCCGGCAGCTGCGCCTGGCCCCCGGCGACCCCCTGCCCGCCGCCGGCGCGCTGCCCGTCGGGTACGCCGTGCCGGGCGTGGACGCGGTCGTCGTGGACGCCGCGGGCCGCCCTCTCCCGGCGGGGGAGGCCGGCGAGATCGCCGTGCTCGGCCGCCACCTTGCGCTCGGCTACTGGGAGGACCCTGGGCTCACCGCCGCGGCGTTCGCCCCGGATCCCGGCGACCCCGCGCGCCGCGTCTACCGTACGGGCGACCTCGGGCGCGTGCGCCCGGACGGGTGCCTGGAGTACCTGGGGCGCCGCGACGGGGGGCTGAAGGTGCTCGGCGTGCGCGTCGAGCCGGCCGAGGTCGAGGCGCAGCTCCTCGCGATCCCGGGCGTCGAGGAGGCGGTCGTCGGCACGCGCCCGGGCCGGCGGGGGGAGGGGGTGCTCGCGGCGCGCGTCGTCCTGGCTCCCGGCGGGCCGTCGGCCGCGGCGCTGCGGGCGGCGCTGGCGGGGCGACTGCCGGCGGCGCTCGTGCCCGCGGAGATCGTCCCGGTGCCCGCGCTCCCGGTCACCGCCGCCGGCAAGCTCGACCGCGCCCCCGTCGCCTCCGGCGGCGCGCCGGCGCCGGTCCCCCCGCGCGACGCCGACGAGGCGCGGCTGCTGGCCATCTGGGAGGGGATCCTCGAGCGCGACGGCTTCGGCGTGCACGACGACTTCGCCTCCCTGGGCGGCGACTCGCTCGCGGCCGCCGAGCTGCTCGCCGCGCTCGAGTCCGAGGCCGGCCGCCGGCTGCCCGCGTCCGTGATCGTCCGCGCGTCGACCGTCGCCGAGCTGGCCCGCGAGCTGCGCGGGGCGGGCCCGCCCGCCCCGGCGCCGGGGGTGGCGCTGCTGCAGCCGTACGGCCGCGGCGCGCCGGTCGTGCTCGTCCACGGCGCCCACTTCGGCACCGACCGCTACGCCGCGCTCGTGCGCCGCCTGGGCGTGGAGCGGCCCGTGTGGGGCCTCGACGCGCCGCCCGGCGGAGCTCCGTCGCTGCCCGCGCTGGCGGCGCGCCACGTCGCCGCGCTCCGCGCGGCGTCGCCCGGGCCGCCGCACCTGGTCGCCGGCTTCTGCTCCGCGGCGATCCTCGCCGCGGAGATCGCGCGCGTCCTGCGCACGGACGGCGGCGACGTCGCGCTCGCGCTGATCGGGATCGACGCCGGCGACTTCCCCGCCCTCGTCTCCGACGCCGCCCGCGCGCGCCACCTCGCGAGCCGCGCCCCGGGCGCCCGGGCCCGCCGCCACCTGGCCCGCGCCCGCACCCTCGACCGGCGCCGGCGGCCCGCCCACCACGCCGTCGCCGCGCGGGCGCTCGGGGCCGAGGTGCGCGGCGCCTGGGCGCGTCGCCGCGCGCCCGACCCGTTCGGCCCCGCCGCGCACCGGCCGGCCCCCGTCCCCGGCCACGCGGAGCTCGTCCTCTCCGACGACGCCACCGCCCGCTGGAGCGCCGACCCCGCGGCCGACTGGGCGGGGCTCGCCGCGTCGGTCGGCGTCACGGTGCTGAGGTGCGGCAACGACGACCTGCTGCGCGAGCCCGCGGTCGCCGACGTCGCGCGCGCCCTGTCCGCCGGGAGCCTCCCTCCGGGTCGGCGTGACGCCGGCGGGTAAGGGCCGCCGGGCTGCGGCACGAGGCTCCTCGCGCGGGCCGCCGCCGGCGAGCCGGGCTCGCGCTTCCCCGCGGACGGCACCGACGGCTTCTCGGGCGCCGACCTCGTCAACCTGGTGGACCGCGCCGCTCAGGCCCCCGGCACGGCCGGGTGGCTCGGCCGCGCCGAGCGGTGGCCCGGGCCGGGCGTCCCGGATCAGAACAGCGCGGTCGTTCCCGGCTGCGTCGCTGGAGATTCGCCCGGGCACTGCATGCGAGCCTCCGACTCGGGGCGCTACCCGATCCGGGCGATGACCTCGGCGACCTCCTCCAGGCTCTGGAGGTTGTGGCCGGGCCGGAAGACATCGATGTGCGGCAGGGCCGCCGCCATGCCGCCGGCGAGGGGCGCGTAGCCGGCGCTGCCCTTCAGCGGGTTGAGCCAGACCACCCGGTGCGCCAGCCGGTGCAGGCGCTCCATCTGCTCGCCGAGCTCCACCGGGTCGCCCACCTCGAGGCCGTCGGAGAGGATCACGCAGACGGCCCCGCGCACCACGCCGGTGCGCCCGTGCTCGTCCATCAGGCGCTTGAGGGACGAGCCGATGCGCGTGCCGCCGTCCCAGTCGGTGACCTCGGCGGCCGCGGCGGCGAAGGCCCGGTCGGGGTCGGCGTTGGCGAGCGCCCGCGTCATGCGCGTCAGGCGGGTGCCGAACGCGAACGCCTCCCAGCCCGGCCCGCTGCGCAGGGCGGCGTGGGCGAACATCGCGAGCGCCCGCGAGTAGGTCGACATCGACCCGGAGACGTCGAGCACCAGCACGAGGCGGCGCGTGCGGACCCGCCGCCGCCGCCACGCGCGGTCGATCGGCTCGCCGCCGGTGCGCATGGCGCGGCGCAGCGTGCGGCGCAGGTCGGGGTCGCCGGCGCGGGCGGCGCGGCGGCGGCGCGTGCGGCGCACCGGGGCGCGCAGGCGGAGGCGGTGCATCAGGCGCGTGAGGCGCTCCAGCTCCTCGGGGGTGCAGTCCTGGAAGTCCTTTGTCCGCAGCGCCTCGACCGGGCTGGCGAGGTTGGCCTCCGGGTCGTCCCGCGACGCCGCGTCGCCCAGGGAGAGGTCGCTCGGCGCCGCGATCCGCGCCCGCCGGTCGGCGACCTCCTGGCGGGGCGACTGCCAGGGCGTCAGGCCGAAGGCCGCCTCGAACGCGCGGTCGAAGGCCGGGATGTCCTCGCGGCGCGAGATGAGGGTCGCGCGGGCCGCCCAGTAGAGGTCGCCCGGCTCGACGGCCGCCACGCCGCGGGCCATCGACAGCACGCGGCCGGTGCCGACGGGCACGCCCGCCTCGCGCAGCTCGCGGGCGAGGACCATCGCCGGGCCGAGGTCCTCCTCCGTCCCCGCGGGGGGCACTAGACGACCTCGGGGAGGGCCCTGCGCACGACGGCGAGGTCGTCGTGGTCCTTGATGGCGGCGCCGAGGGTCTCCTCGGCGGACTCCCGGTCGAGCGTCCCGACGCCCATCGCGACGAGGGCGTGCGCCCAGTCGATCGCCTCGGCCGGCCCGGGGCGCTTGGCCAGGTCGAGCTCACGGAGCCGCGCGACCAGCTCGGCCACCGACCGCGCGAGCGCCTCGGAGGCCTCGGGCGCGCGCAGGCGGATGATCGCCGTCTCGCGCTCGACGTCGGGGTAGTCGATCCAGTGGTAGAGGCAGCGGCGCTTCAGCGCGTCGTGCAGCTCGCGCGTGCGGTTGGAGGTGAGGATCACCACCGGCGGCGCGTCGGCCGCGATCGTGCCGATCTCCGGGATCGTCACCGAGGCGTCGGCGAGCACCTCGAGCAGGAAGGCCTCGAACTCCTCGTCGGCCCGGTCGATCTCGTCGATCAGCAGCACGGCCCCCGATCCGGCGCGCACCGCGCGCAGCAGCGGCCGCTCCACGAGGAACTCGGGCCCGTAGAGCTGCGCGGCACGGCGCGAGTCGTCGAGCGCGCCCTCCTGCATGGTGCGTGCGTAGAGCAGTTGGCGCGCGTAGTCCCACTCGTAGAGGGCCTGCGCCGCGTCGATGCCCTCGTAGCACTGCAGGCGGATCAGCTCGGTGCCGGTGAGCCGCGCGAGCGTGCGGGCGATCTCGGTCTTGCCCACCCCGGGCTCGCCCTCGAGCAGCAGCGGACGGCGCATCGTGAGGGCGAGGAAGACCGAGACCGCGAGGCCCCGATCGGCCAGGTACGACTCGCCCGCCAGGGCCGTCTCGAGCTGGTTGACGTCGGTGAAGGCCATGGGCGCGGCTACCCCCTCACGTGAGATCGTGATGATATTGACGAGCTTTCCCGACGGCCATAGGGTCGAATTCCGGGACCGCGGGAGGTGCCTCTGTGCGGGATGTCCTACCGACAGTAGAGGGATGGGTCGCCGCAGGCCGTCGCGTCGCCGTCTGCACGGTGGTGCGGGTCGAGCGCTCGGCACCCCGGCTGCCTGGCAGCGTGATGGCGGTCGCCGACACCGGCGAGGTGGCGGGGTCCGTGACCGGCGGGTGCGTCGAGTCGGCGCTCTACATGCAGACCGAGGAGGTCCTCGCCGGCGGCCCGCCGCGCCTGGCGACCTTCGGCATCGTGGACGACGAGGCGTTCGACGTCGGGCTGCCCTGCGGCGGCACGGTCCACGTGTTCATCGAGATGCTCGACCCCGAGGTCTTCGCCCGGGTGGCCGAGGCGATCCGGTCCGAGCGGCCGGTCGCCTACGTGACGACGGTCGCCGGCGACGCGCTCGGCGGGGCCCGCGTCGTCGAGCGCACCGACGCACCGGCCGACGAGGTCGAGGCGGCCGCCCAGCCGCTGCTCGCGCTCGGCGAGAGCGGCGTCGTCACAGTCGGCGACGACCAGGTGTTCGTGTCCGCGCTGGTGCCGCGGCCGGCGATGTACATCTTCGGCGCCATCGACTTCGCCTCGGCGCTCGCCACGGTCGGCCACTTCATGGGCTACCGCGTGACGGTCTGCGACCCGCGCGCCCTGTTCATCACCCCGGCGCGCTTCCCCGACGCCGACGAGCTCGTCACCGAGTGGCCCCACGAGTTCCTCGAGCACGCCCCGGTGGACGAGCGCACCGCAATCTGCGTGCTGACCCACGACGAGAAGTTCGACGTCCCGGCGCTGAAGGTGGCGGTCGGCACGCCCGCGCGCTTCATCGGGGCGATGGGCAGCAGCCGCACCACGGCCCGTCGCCGCGCCCGCCTGCTGGAGGAGGGCGTCACGGAGGAGGAGCTGGCGCGCATCCACGCGCCGATCGGCCTGCCCATCGCGTCGCGGACCCCGGAGGAGGTCGCCCTGGCCATCGGCGCGCAGATCGTGGCCGTGGCCAACCGGGCCCCCGCCCCGGCGGTCGCCTGAGCCCGTGGACGCTCGGCGCGAGCCGGCCCCGCCGCGCCGCCGCAACCCCTGGATCGCCCTGGAGTCCGGCACGGACCCGGTCGAGCGCGCCCGCGAGCTGCGCCGCGCCCACGCCAGCTGCGTCGGTGGCGGCCAGGCCGCCCCGCCGGTCGTCCGCGAGCTGATCGCCGACTCCTGGCGCCGCTCGGCCGGCGCCGGGGTGCGGCCCGAGGGCCACGTCCCACCCCGCGTCCACTCCGAGGACGACCTGCGCACCCTGCGCGAGGAGCACGCGCTGGCGCGGATGATGCCGACGCTGCGCCACCTGCTCCTGGACGTCGCCGAGGCGGCCCGGCACCTGGTGGCCGTGTGCGCGGCCGACGGCGAGCTGCTGTGGGTCGAGGGCCCGGCGCGCGTGCGGGTGGCCGCCGAGGACACGATGAACTTCGCCGAGGGCACGCTCTGGAGCGAGCGCGGGGCCGGGACCAACGCCCTCGGCACGGCCCTCGCGGTGGGGCACCCGATCCAGGTCTTCTCTGCCGAGCACTACAACATCACGGTCCATCCCTGGACCTGCTCGGCCGCGCCGATCTTCGACCCCGAGACCGGTTGCCTGCTCGGCACCATCGACCTGACCGGGCCGTTCCGCATGACCCACCCGCACAGCCTCGCGCTGGTGACGGCGGCGGCGGGCGCGGCGACCGGGACGCTGCGCCACGAGCTGTCCCAGCACGACGAGCGCCTGCGCGACCGCTACATCCGCCGGCTGGTGCACCTCGGCCGGCGCCCGACGGCGGTGGTCAGCAGCACCGGGCGCGTGGTGATGGCGCAGCCGGTCGGCTGGCTCGGCACCCACGTCACGCTGCCCGCGCCGGGCGGCACCGGCGTGCTGCCCGACGGGCGCGCCTTCGGCGCGGAGCCGATCGGCACCGACGACGGCTGGCTCGTGTGGGCCGCCTCGGAGTCGTCGCCCGCGGCGCCCGCCCGGCACCTGCGCCTGCGCCTGCTGGGCGAGCCGGCCGCGTGGCTCGACGGGGAGCCGCTCCACCTCAGCCCGCGCCACGCCGAGATCCTCGCGCTGCTCGCGGCCCACCCGGACGGCCTCGACGCCGAGCGCCTGGGGGCCGAGCTGGCCGGCCCGGGCTACTCGCGCACCTCGGTGCGCAGCGAGGTCTCGCGGCTGCGGCGCCTGCTCGGGCCCTGCCTCGCCACCCGGCCCTATCGCCTGGCCTGCCACGTGGACGCCGACCTCATCGACCTGCGCCGCCACCTCGGGGGCGGGCGGGTGGACGACGCGCTGGAGCTGAGCGGCGCCGGGACGCTGCTGCCGCGCTCGCGGGCGCCGGGGGTGGAGCGCCTGCGCGCGCGCATCGCCGAGGACCTGCGGCGGGCCGTGGAGATCACCCTGCGGGACGCGGACTGCAACCCCTTTGCAACGTTTGACGCAAGCGCGCGGCCCCCGTGATGATCGGCCCAGTCGAGGGGGGAGGGGTGTCCGCGTGAAGCTCCAGCACGCGTTCGAGGTGCCGGCGTCGCCCGAGCAGACGCTCGCGCTGCTGCTCGACGCGGAGCGCGTCGTGCCGTGCATGCCCGGCGCGACGCTGAAGGAGGTCGTCGACGAGACCACCTGGAAGGCGGCCATGGGCGTCAAGCTCGGGCCCGTCGGCATGCAGTTCCTGGTCGACGTGAAGATGCTCGACCGCAACGACGAGGCCCACTCGGTGCGCCTCGGCGTCAGCGGCCGCGACACGCGCGGCAAGGGCGGCGCCGAGGGGACCGTCGACTCGGTGCTCTCGCGGCTGGACGGCGGGGGCACCCGCGTGGACATGGAGACCGACCTGCACTTCTCGGGCCAGGTGGCGCAGCTCGGGCGCCCCGGCGTGGTGCAGGACGTGTCCAACAAGCTCGTGGACCAGTTCGCCGGGTGCATCAAGGCGCAGCTGTCGGCCGCGCCCGAGGTGGCGGCGGCGGCGGTGGAAGAGGCGGGGAAGCCCCTTTCGGGCTTCTCATTGGCGGTCGCGGCGCTCGCGTCGGCGATCAGACGTTTGTTCGGCCGCGGAGGCGACCGAGGACAAGGGGGATCGGCGTGAAGCGCATCACGGTCACGGTCAACGGCGTCCGCCACGAGCGCGACGTCGAGGAGCGCGAGCTCCTCGTGTACTTCCTGCGGGAGGGCCTCGGCCTCACCGGTACCAACGTCGGCTGCGACACCTCGTCGTGCGGCACCTGCACCATTCATCTGAACGGGGAGTCGGTGAAGTCCTGCACGTTGCTGGCCGTCCAGGCCGACGGCGCGGAGGTCACGACCATCGAGGGCCTCGCCACCAACGGCGAGCTGCATCCGATGCAGGCGTCGTTCCAGCAGCATCACGGCCTGCAGTGCGGCTACTGCACGCCGGGGATGATCATGGCGGCGGTGTCGTTCCTGAAGGAGAACCCGAGCCCGTCGGATGCGGAGATCCGCCACGGCCTCGAGGGCAACCTGTGCCGCTGCACCGGCTACCAGAACATCGTCAGGGCCGTCTCGGCCGTGGCCGGATCCTAGGAGGCGGAGATGGCGACCACCGAGAAGCCGTCCTCGTACATCGGGCAGGCCCTTCCGCGGAAGGAGGACCCCGAGCTCATCACCGGCCGCTCGCGCTATGTCGATGACATCACCGTCCCCGGGATGCTGTGGGCGCACGTGGTGCGAAGCCCGTTCGCCCACGCCCGGATCAACGGGGTCGATGTCTCGAAGGCACTCGCGATGGAGGGCTGCGTCGCGGCCTTCAGCGGGGCCGACCTGGCCGACGAGTGGGCGGCGCCGCTCGTCTGCGCCTGGCCGGTGACCGACGACATCAAGATGAGCGAGCACTGGCCGCTCGCCAAGGACAAGGCGCGCCACGCCGGCGACGGGGTTGCCGTGGTGGTGGCCGAGACGCGGGCCCTCGCCAAGGACGCCGCGGAGAGGGTCGAGGTGGACTGGGAGCCGCTGCCCGCCGTCACGGATCCGCTCGCCGCGATGGAGGACGGGGCACCGCTCGTGCACGACCACTTCGGCACCAACGTGTCGAGCGTCTGGGGATTCGAGAAGGGCGACTCGCCGGCCCCGCACAAGTCGTCCAAGCCGTTCTTCGACGACCCGGACCTGGTGAAGGTCAAGATGCGCCACCGGCTCAGGCGCCTCATCCCCAACGCGATGGAGCCCCGCGGGGTGGTCGTCGAGCCCAACGTCGCGATGGGCGAGTACATCATGTACTCCGCGACCCAGATCCCCCACATCGTCCGCACGACCCAGGCCATCACCTGCGGCATCGCGGAGGCCAAGCTGCGGGTGGTCGCCCCGGACGTCGGCGGGGGGTTCGGGTCGAAGCTCGACACCTACGCGGAGGAGTCGATCTGCCTGGCGCTCGCCCGGCGCCTGAATCGCCCGATCAAGTGGACCGAGGAGCGCTCGGAGGGCTACGTCGCGACGATCCATGGGCGCGACCTCTACACCGACATTGAGATGGCGGCGACCCGCGACGGTGACCTGAAGGCGGTCCGCGTCAACGTGTGGTGCGCGGTGGGGGCCTACCACCAGATCGTCACGCCGGGGATCCAGATGCTCTCGGCGTGGCTCTACGGCGGCCTCTACGACGTCGAGGGCTACGACTTCGAGTACACCAACGTGTACACGCACACGACCCCGACCGACGCCTACCGCGGAGCGGGGCGGCCCGAGGCGACCTACGCCGTCGAGCGGACGATGGATCACCTCGCCCGTGAGCTCGGGATGGACCCGGCCGAGCTGCGGCGGAGGAACTACATCCCAACGGAGCGCTTCCCGAACTTCACCATCGCCAGCGGCCTGACGGTCGACTCGGGCGACTACCCGCTCACCCACGACACCATGATCGAGGCGGTCGGCTACGCGGACGTGCGGCGCGAGCAGGAGCAGCGGCGCGCGAGCAGGGGCACGAAGCAGATCGGCATCGGCCTGTCGTGCTGGACCGAGATGTGCGGCCTCGCGCCCTCGCGCGTGCTCCACGCCCTGAAGTACGTCGCCGGCGGCTGGGACGCGGCGACGATCGAGATGATGCCGACGGGCACCGTGCGGGTGCTGATCGGGGTCACGCCGCACGGCCAGGGGCACGTCACGACCTTCTCCCAGATCGTCGCCGACCAGCTCGGCGTGGACGTCGAGGACGTCGAGGTCCTGCACGGCGACACCCAGGTCGTGCCACTCGGCATGGACACCTACGGCAGCCGCTCGCTGACGGTCGGCGGCGTCGCGATGCACATGGCCGGGGAGAAGGTGCTCGCGAAAGCGCGCACCCTCGCCGCGCACCAGCTCGAGTGCAGCGAAGACGACCTCGAGTTCGCGCACGGCGACTTCACCGTGAAGGGCACCGACCGCTCCGCCAACATCAAGGCGCTGGCGTTCGCGGCCTGGACGGCCCACGACCTGCCGGACGGGATGGAGCCGGGCCTGACCGCGACCCACCTGTACGACCCGCCCAACTTCTCGTGGCCCAACGGCGCGCACGCCTGCGTCGTGGAGGTCGACACCGAGACCGGTAGCGTCGAGATCCTCCGGTACGTGGCGGTCGACGACTGCGGTGTGGTCATCAACCCGCTCGTGGTCGAGGGCCAGGTGCACGGCGGCGTGGCCCAGGGCATCGCCGAGGCCCTCTTCGAGGAGGCCGGCTACGACGAGGAGGGCAACCTCCAGCAGGGCACGATGACCACCTACATGGTCCCGGGGCCGCCGGAGATCCCCACCATGGAGCTCCACCGCACCTGCACCCCGAGCCCCACAAACGCGCTCGGCGTGAAGGGCATCGGCGAGGCGGGCACGATCGCCTCGCCCCCCGCCGTCGTCAACGCGATCGTCGACGCGCTGGCGCACCTCGGGGTGAGGGACGTCCAGAGGCCTGCGACCCCCGAGAGGGTGTGGCGGGCGATCCAGGAGGCGAAGCGATGATCCCGGGCTCATTCGACTACGAGGTCGCCGAGTCGGTCGACCACGCGCTCGAGCTGCTGCGCACCAAGGAGGACGCCAAGCTGATCGCCGGCGGGCACAGCCTGCTGCCGCTCATGAAGCTCCGCCTCGCCGCGCCGGGCACGCTGGTGGACATCGGCCGCCTCTCCGACCTGCGCGGGGTGCGCGACGCCGGCGACCACCTGGCGATCGGCGGGCTCACCCGCCACCACGACCTCAACAACGACCCGCTCGCCAAGCAGCACTGCCCGCTGATCTCCTACACGGCGGGCCTGGTGGGCGACCCCCAGGTGCGCCACCGGGGCACGATCGGCGGCTCGCTGGCCCACGGTGACCCCGCGTCCGACCTGCCCACCATCTGCCTGGCCCTCGACGCCGTGATCGTGTCGCGCGGCGCCGGCGGCGAGCGCACCATCCCCGCCGGCGAGTTCTTCAACGGCTTCTTCGAGACCGCCCTGGCCGAGGACGAGATCATCACCGAGGTCCGGGTGCCGAAGACCGGCGACGCCGGCTGGAGCTACCTGAAGTTCCACCAGCGGGCGCTCGACTGGGCCACCGTCGGCGTCGCCGCGGTGGTCGGCACGAGCAACGGCACCATCTCGGGGGCGCGCATCGCGTTCACCAACATGGGCCACACCCCGCTGCGCGCGTCGGCTGCGGAGGCCGCGCTGTCGGGCGCGCCGCGCGACGCGGTGGCGCGGGCCGTCCAGAACGCCGACGAGGGCACCGACCCGCCCAGCGACACCTGGGCGAGCGCGGACTTCCGGCGGCATCTGGCCCGCGTGCTCACCGGGCGCGCCGTGGAGGAGGCGCTGTCGCGATGACGATTGTTCCGGCCGGGCCCCGCACCGGGCCCGGCCGGCCGCGGGCGCGTAACCTCGTGCGATGAGCCCGTCATCCCCGACGGCCCTGCGCGACGGCTTCGGCCGTGTGCACCGCTCCCTGCGGGTGTCGGTCACCGACCGATGCAACCTCCGTTGCCGCTACTGCATGCCGGCCGAGGGCATGAAGTGGCTCGATCGCGAGGAGCTCCTCACCGACGACGAGCTGGTGCGCGTCGTCGGGCTGTTCGCCTCGCTCGGGATCTCGGAGCTGCGCATCACCGGCGGCGAGCCGCTGGTGCGGCCGGGCCTGCCGGCGCTCGTCGGCCGCATGGCGCGCGCGGAGGGCATCCGCGAGGTCGCAATGACGACGAACGGCGTCCTCGTCGCGGACGCCATCGACGACCTGGTCGCCAACGGGCTGCAGCGCATCAACGTCTCGATCGACTCGCTCGACCCGGAGCGCTTCAAGGCCATCACCCGCCGCGACGACCTGGCCCGCGTGCTCGAGGGCCTCGCCGCCTGCGAGCGCCACGCGTCGTTGCGGCCGATCAAGGTCAACGCGGTCGCGCTGCGCGGGGTGAGCGAGCCCGACGTCCTGCCGCTCGCCGAGCTCGCCCGCCGCCGGCCCTACGTCGTCCGGTTCATCGAGGTCATGCCGCTCGACGCGCCGCGGGAGTGGACGCGCGACGCGGTCCTTTCGGGCGACGAGCTGCGCGCCATGATCTCCGCGCGCTGGCCGCTGCTGCCGATGGCGCCCGAGCGCGCGTCGGCGACCGGCACGAGCTGGCGCTTCGCCGACGGAGCGGGGCGTCTGCAGTTCGTCTCCTCGGTCACCGAGCCCTTCTGCGCGTCGTGCGACCGGCTCCGGCTGACGGCCGACGGCCAGCTGCGCACCTGCCTGTTCGCCGAGTGGGAGACCGACCTGCGCGGGCCGCTGCGCGCCGGGGGGTCCGACGAGGATCTCGCGCGCATCGCCATGGGCGCCGTGGCGCGCAAGGAGGCCGGGCACGGCATGGCCGACCCGTCATGGACGTACACCGGCCGGCCCATGAGCATGATCGGCGGATGAGCCCGGGCGGGCCGACGGCCGTGGTCGTCCTGGCCGGCGGGCGGTCGGCGCGGATGGGCGCGGACAAGGCCGGCCTGGAGTGGGAGGGCGCGACGCTCCTCGGGCGCCTGGTGGAGGCGCTGGCGCCGGTGGGTGAGGTCGTGGTGGTGCGCGCGCCCGGGCAGGCGCTGCCCGCCCTGTCGCCCGGGGCGCGGGTGGTCGAGGACGCGGTCCCCGGGCGTGGCCCCCTGGAGGGCGCGCTCGCCGGGCTCGGCGCGCTCGAGCCCGGGACCGCCGCCTTCCTCTGCGCCGTGGACATGCCGCTGCTCGACGCGGCCGCCGCGCGGGCGGTGCTCGCCGCCCTCGGTCCCGGCTACGAGGCCGCGGTGCCGCGCGTCGCCGGCCGGGCCCAGCCCCTGGCCGCGGCCTACCGCGCGGGCCCGGCGGCCGCCGCCGCGGCGGCGCTCCTCACGGGCGGCGCGCGCCGGATGCACGACCTGCTGGGCGCGCTGCGGGTGCGGTGGATCGACGACGCGCCCGGCCTCGCCGGCGCGCTGGCCGACGCCGACACGCCGGGCGCGCTCGACGCCCTGCGTCAGTCCAGCCGCGAGAAGGCGACGACCGAGCCCGCCGACCCGTCCTCGTCCTCGCCCACCCAGGCGAGCGCGGTGGCGCCGGCCAGCGAGGTGACCGCGTGAGGGCCCTGGTCGGGGTGCGGGATGAGGCCGTCGGGCCCCTCGAAGCAGCGCAGCAGCTCGGCCCGGCCGGGGCGCGTCTCTACGGCCTGGGTGAGCCGCCCGCGGCGCCACCAGCGCTCCTCGGCGCCGAGCAGCGGGCGCCCGAGCAGGTGGAAGGCGACGGCGGCGGAGGCCGGGTTGCCCGGCAGCCCGAGCACGATCTGGTCGCCGCGCCGGCCGATGTAGGTCGGGTGGACCGGCTTGGCCCGCACCCCGCGGGCGACCTCCTCGACGCCCAGGCGCGCGAGGGCGGGACGCACCAGGTCGTGGACGCCGGCCGAGATGCCCCCGTTGGTCATGACAACGTCCGGGCGCCGGTCGCCCGGCGCGTCGAGCATCGCCGTGAGCGCCGCGACCGTGGCGTCGAGGTCGTCGCCGACGGCCTCAGAGGCGACGACGACGCCCCCGGCGGCCGCGACCTGGGCCGCCAGTCCGTGGCGGCTGGAGTCGTGCACCTCGGCCGGGCCGGCGGGCGCCCCGAGGGGGATCAGCTCGGCCCCGGTGGCGAGGATCGCGACCCGCGGGCGGCGGCGGCAGAGCACCTCCGCGCGGCCGGTCGCGCCGAGGGCCCCGACCTCGTGGGGCGCCAACCGGTGGCCGGCGGCCAGCAGCAGGGCCCCGGCGCGGATCGTCTCCCCCCGGCGGCGCACGTCGCGGCCGGGCGCGACGGCCTCGGTCACGCGCACCGCGTCGCCGTCGCGCTCGACCACCTCGCGGCGGGCCACGGCGTCGGCGCCGGCCGGCAGGCTCGCGCCGGTCGAGACCGCGATCGCGGTCCCGGGCGCGAGCGCCGCGGCGGCCGGGCTGCCGGCCGCGCTCTCGCCCGCGGGGCGCAGGACGCCCGGCGTGTCGGCCGCGCGCACCGCCCAGCCGTCCATCGCCGAGCTGTCGGCGGCGGGCAGGTCGCGGCACGCGCGGACGTCCTCGGCCAGCACGCGCCCGGCGGCGTCGGGCACGGCGACCGGCTCCGCCGGCAGGTCGGGGGCCAGCGACGCCGCGAGGGCGATCGCCTCCTCCACGCTCAGTCCGGTCCGCACGCTCACACCGGCATGGTGTCATGAGCGGGCCCGCGCCCCGGAGGCGGGTGATCGCGGTGCGCGGCGACGAGCGGCGCGCGCGCAGCGACCGCCTGGCCGGCGAGGAGCCGATGGAGGTCCGCGTGGCGGGTCCCTCCGCCGCCGCCCGTCCCGTCGCGGTGACCATGCGCACCCCGGGCGACGACTTCGCGCTGGCGGCGGGCCTGCTCGTGAGCGAGGGCGTCGTCGCGCCGGGCTCGATCACGCGCGTGGCCTACTGCGACGACGCGCCCGACGAGCAGATGTTCAACGTCGTGACGGTGACGACCTCGGCCCCGCCCGCGCTGCCGCGGGAGCGCGGCGTGGCCGCGACGTCGGCCTGCGGGGTCTGCGGCGCCGCCAGCCTCGACGAGGTGGGCGTGCGCTGCGCGCCGCTCGGGCCGGGGCCGGTCGTGACCCGCGAGGTGCTGATCGGCCTGCCCGAGGCGTTGCGCGCGGGGCAGCGCGTCTTCGAGGAGACCGGCGGCCTGCACGCGGCGGGCCTCTTCGACGCCGCCGGCCGGCCCCTGCGCATCCGCGAGGACATCGGCCGCCACAACGCGGTCGACAAGGTGGTGGGCCACGCCGCCCTCGCGGGCGAGCTGCCCCTTGCCGACCGGATGCTGATCGTCTCGGGCCGCGCCGGCTTCGAGATCGTGCAGAAGGCCGCGGTCGCCGGCATCGCCGTCGTCGCCTCGGTGTCGGCGCCCTCCAGCCTCGCGGCCGACGCCGCCGAGCGGCTCGGCGTGACGCTCGTCGGCTTCCTGCGGGGGGACGGCTTCAACGTCTACGCCCACGCCCACCGGGTCGCCCTCGGCGTCCCGGCCGCGACGCACTAGGGTCGGGCCATGGCCATCCGCGAGGACCGCGACATCGACGAGGGGGACCTCCGCGTCACCGTCCCCGAGCGCACGTCCGCCGGGCTGACGGCCGTGCGCGTCGCCCTCTCCCGCGCGGTCTCCGAGATGGGCCTGGCGCGCACCTCGCGCACGCTGCGCGCGCTCAACCAGGCCGACGGCTTCGACTGCCAGGGGTGCGCCTGGGCCGACCCCGATCCGAGCCACCGCCACGCCGCCGAGTTCTGCGAGAACGGCGCCAAGGCCGTGGCCGAGGAGGCCACCCGCCGCCGCGTCGGACCCGAGTTCTTCGCGCGCCATCCGCTCTCGCTGCTGGAGGAGCGCAGCGACTACTGGCTCGGCCGCCAGGGCCGCCTCACCCACCCGATGGTGCGCCGGCCCGGGTCGGACCACTACGAGGAGATCGGCTGGGATGACGCATTCGGGCTGATCGGCGAGCGCCTCGGCGCCCTGGCGAGCCCCGACGAGGCGGTCTTCTACACCTCCGGCCGCACCTCCAACGAGGCCGCGTTCATCTACGCGCTGCTCGCCCGCGCGTACGGCACCAACAACCTGCCCGACTGCTCGAACATGTGCCACGAGTCGACGTCCGTGGCCCTGGCGGAGGTGATCGGCATCGGCAAGGGCTCGGTGTCGCTGGAGGACGTCCACGCCGCCGCGCTGATCGTCATCGCGGGCCAGAACCCGGGTACCAACCACCCCCGGATGCTGAGCGCGCTGGAGGAGGCCAAGCGGCGCGGCGCGCGCATCCTGGCGATCAACCCGCTGCCCGAGGCGGGCCTCATCAACTTCCGCAACCCGCAGACCGCGCGCGGCCTGGTGGGCGGGGGCACCGACCTCGCCGACCGCCACCTGGCGATCCGGGTGAACGGCGACATGGCGCTCTTCCAGGCCATCGGGGCGCTGATCCTCGAGGCCGAGGACCGCGCCGCCGCCGAGGGCCGCCCCGGCGCCGTGCTCGACCGAGCCTTCATCGACGGGCGCACGGAGGGCTTCGAGGCATACGCGGCCGGTCTGCGGGCGCTCGACTGGGACGGCGTGCTGCGCGCGACCGGCCTGGCGCGCGAGGAGATCGCGGCCGCCGCGGATATGTTCCTCGCCTCGCCGCGGACGGTGATCTGCTGGGCGATGGGGATCACCCAGCACCGCAACGCGGTGGCGACGATCAAGGAGTTCGTCAACGTCGCCCTGCTGCAGGGCAACATCGGCCGCTCCGGCGCCGGGCTCTGCCCGGTCCGCGGGCACTCGAACGTGCAGGGCGACCGCACGATGGGCATCTGGGAGCGCCCGCCGGACTGGTACCTCGACGCGATCCGGTCGGAGTTCGGCTTCTCCCCGCCGCGCGAGCACGGCTTCGCCGTGGTCCACGCCATCCGCGCCCTGCGCGACGCCAAGGCGAAGGTGTTCGTGGGCATGGGCGGCAACTTCGCGTCGGCCACGCCCGACAGCGCGGTCACCTTCGCGGCGCTGCGCTCGGCCGACCTCACGGTGCAGGTCTCGACCAAGCTCAACCGCTCGCACGTCGTCTGCGGGCACACGGCCCTCATCCTCCCGGCGCTCGGGCGCAGCGAGCGCGACGTGCAGGAGGCGGGCGAGCAGTACGTCACGGTCGAGGACTCGATGAGCTCGGTGCACGCGTCGCGCGGGCGCCTCGACCCCGCCGGGCCGCTGCTGCGCTCGGAGGTCGCGATCGTCTGCGGGATCGCGCGGGCCCTGGCCCCGCGCGCCACCGCCGTGGCCGGCATCCCCTGGGCCGACTTCGCGCGCGACTACGACGCCATCCGCGAGCGCATCGCCCGCGTGATCCCGGGCTGCGAGGACTACTCGGCCCGCGCGAGCGCGCCCGGCGGCTTCACGCTGCCGCACCCGCCCCGCGACCGGCGCGAGTTCACGACCCCCTCGCGGCGGGCCGTGTTCTCGACGGCCCCGGCCGAGGCCGTGGAGGTCCCCGAGGGGCGCCTGCTGCTGCAGACGCTACGCAGCCACGACCAGTTCAACACCACGATCTACGGCCTCTCGGACCGCTACCGCGGCGTCGAGGGCGGCCGCCGGGTGGTGTTCCTGCACCCCGACGACATCGCGGCCGCCGGCTTCGCGGACGGCGACCTGGCGGACATCGTCTCCGAGTGGGAGGACGGCGCCGAGCGCCGGGTCCACGGCTTCCGCGTGGTGCCGTACCCCACCCCGCGCGGCTGCGCGGCGGCCTACTACCCCGAGACCAACCCCCTGGTGCCGCTCGACTCGGTCGCCCTCGGCAGCCTCTGCCCGGCGTCGAAGTCGGTGATCATCCGCCTGGAGCGGGCCACGGCCCCGGCCGGCGCGCACGGGCCGGCCTCCGCCGGCGCGGGCGTCGGCGCCGACGAGCACCACACGGCCGAGCCCGAGCCGCCCCACCTGTCCTGAGACCCCCCGAAAGGCGCTCCATGGAGATCACCCGGACCCATCCCGACACCCGCCCCGGCCCGGCGGACTGGTTCACCGGCCAGGTCTGGATCGACGACATCGCCGCCCCGCCGCCGCCCTCGCGGCTGCACATCGTGAGCGTCCACTTCACGCCCGGAGCGCGCACCGCGTGGCACACGCACCCCCTGGGCCAGGTGCTCCACGTCACCGAGGGCGTCGGCCTGGCCCAGCGCCGCGGCGCGCCGGCGGAGGTCATCCGCGCCGGCGACACCGTGCGGTTCGAGCCGGGCGAGGAGCACTGGCACGGGGCGGCGCCCGACCACTTCATGACCCACCTCGCGCTGCACGAGCACGCCGAGGACGGCGTCGCCACCCACTGGCTGCCGCACGTCACCGACGACGAGTACCTCGGCCGGTAGGTCCGCACTCTTCGAGAAGACGGCGGGCCGGCGTCGTGCGAGCGTCGTGCCCGTACCGTCGTCCGCGACCCTGGAGTCGTCATGAGCGAGCGCGTGAAGGGCCCCGCCTCCTACTTCCCGTCGATCGAGGCGAAGTACGGCCGGCCGATCGCCGAATGGAAGGAGCTCATCCGCTCCCGGGGGCCGGCCCGCCACATGGAGCTGGTCGCCTGGCTGAAGTCGGACCACGGCATGGGCCACGGCCACGCCAACGCGCTGGTGGCCGACACGCTCCGGGAGGACCGGGCCGCCTGACCCCCGCCGGCGTTTTCGCCGGTCCACGGGAACCACCCGTAAACCCGGTGTAATAACGAGACGCAACCCGGACACCGGCGCGCGGGGCGGGTCTAAGTTGGCCGCCATGCCCCGCGCACGCGCCATCCGCAGGACCGTCCTCGGTGGCATGGCCGCGGCCATCGCCGGCTGCGGCGTGCTGGTGGGCCTCGGCGCCGCCGCGGCGCCGGCCGACCGGCCGAACCTCCAGCCGCTCCTGCCGGTCGGCCAGTCGAACGTCAACGACCGCTGGGTCGACACGCGCGTGGCCCCGGGCCGCACGCTCTACCGCTTCGACACGGTGATCCTGAACGCGGGCAGCGGCGCCTTCGAGGTCTACCGCGACGCGTCGGGCACCACCTTCCAGCGCATCTGGAACGGCGGCGACCCGGGCGGCGAGGGCACGCCCAAGTCGTTCCCCGCCGGCGCCCCGGGCTTCCAGGACATCCCGATCGCCTCGGGCGGCAACGGCCAGCAGAACGCGCTGCGCTACTCGGCGGCCTATGGCCACGAGCACTTCCACTCCCAGCGGATCGCGGCCTACGCCCTGCTGGACGGCGCCGGCAACCCGGTCAAGGAGGCCTCGAAGAACCTCGCCGGCTTCTGCCTCTACGACAGCTGGGGCCCGCCGGCCTCCGGCGCGCCCGCGCGCTACCCGGGCGCGTACCCGGGCGGCGTCCATCCGTGCGCCAACGGCGAGCCGACGTACACCGGCCTGCTGCGCATGGGCATCCAGCGCAACTGGGGCGACTTCTACGGCTCGCAGCTCACCGACCAGTGGGTGGACGTCACCGACGTCACGCCCGGCACCTACGCGCTGCGCGCGACGGTCAACCCCGACGGCCTCTACACGGAGTCCGACGAGGGCGACAACACGATCACGGCGAACGTCGTCATCCCGGGTGTGGTCGCCCCGGCGCGCACGGTCACGACGCCCGCCGGGGCGGCCGTGTCGGTGCCCCTCTCGGCCACGGTGGTCGGCGCCGGCGTCAAGTCGCGCCTGCCAACCTGCCAGGAGGACGAGACCGGAAAGGCGTCGTGCATGACCACGGCGACGGCCGGCGCCGTCACGCTCGCGGTGCAGCAGCCGGGCGCCGGCCAGGGCTCGGTGAAGCTCTCGGGCTCGACGGCCGTCTACACCCCTCCGGCCGGGTTCACCGGCACGGCGACGTTCACCTACACGGGCGCCGACTCGCGCGGGCTCACGAGCAAGCCGGCAGCCGTTACCGTGAAGGTGGGAACGGGCTCCGGCGGCACGACGGCCGCCGGCCACACGGCCAAGAAGGGGCGCATCCGGCTGTCGGCGCGCCAGATGCTCATCAGCCAGCGCATCGGCCAGGCGGCCATCCGCCGCCTGAACGCGGTGGAGGCCAAGCTCGACGGCACGCCGCCGCCCACCGCGGCGACCGCGCACAAGGGCACCCGCGTCACGCTGAGCGCCAAGCAGCTGCGCATCAACCAGCGCATCTTCCAGGCGGCCGTGCGCAAGGGCACGGCGCTCGAGGCGCGGCTCGACGGCACGCCCGCGCCCGCCGCGAAGGCCGCCGCGCACGACCGGGTGCGCCTCAGCGTGCGGCAGATGGTCATCAACCAGCACATCGCCCAGGCGGCGGTCCGCAAGGCCAACGCCCTCCAAGTCCGGGTCGGCCTCTGATCCGGCCGAGGGCCGCGAGCATGGTCCGCGCGCGGCACGGGTAGCGTGAGCGCATGAACTACACGCTGAAGAACCTCAGGGACGTCGTGGACTCGGCCGCCAAGCACGGCCTCTCCGACTTCCAGCAGTCGCGCTTCCCGCGCGGCGACCTGGGCGCCGAGGCCACCGGCCTCGCGTACCACGTGCTCCTGCCGGGCAAGCGCCAGCCCTTCGGCCACGTCCACCACGAGGCCGAGGAGGTGGTCGTGGTGCTCTCCGGCTCCGGCCGCGTGCGGCTGGACGACGCGACCCTCGACCTCGCGGAGATGGACGCGCTGCGCATCGCCCCGGGTGTGCGCCGGCGCTTCGAGGCCGGGCCCGGCGGGATGGAGTTCCTCGTCTTCGGCCCGCACGTCGAGAACGACGGGGAGATGCTGCAGGACTTCTGGGCGGGCTAGGAGGCGCCGCTCCCGGCGTCCTGCCCGGCCGGGACGAGCGCGGCGTCGAGCACCTGCTCGATGCGGTCCGCGAGGGTGATGCGCATCTCGTCGGCCAGCCCCGGGGGCAGGTCGGCGAGGCCGCTCTCGTTGAGCTTCGGCAGGATCACGCCGCCGATGCCCGCCCGGCGGGCGGCCAGCACCTTCTCCTTCACGCCGCCGATCGGCAGCACCTGGCCGGTGAGCGTGATCTCGCCCGTCATCGCGACGTCCTCGCTGACGTGACGGCCCGACAGGGCCGAGACCAGCGCGGTCGCCATGGTGACCCCGGCCGAGGGGCCGTCCTTGGGCACCGCGCCCGCGGGCACGTGCAGATGGATGTCGTGCGTCGCGAAGAAGTCGTCGGCCAGGTCCAGGCCGAGCGAGGCCCCCCGCGCCCGCACGAACGACACCGCCGCCTGGGCGGACTCCTTCATCACGTCGCCGAGCTGGCCGGTCACGGTGAGGCGGCCGGTGCCCGGCATCACGATCGCCTCGACGAACAGGATCTCGCCGCCGGCGCCGGTCACGGCGAGCCCGGTGGCGACGCCCGGCTCGCTGGTGCGCCGCTTCACCTCGCTGTGGATGCGATCGGGCCCGAGGATCTCGCGTACGCCGTCCGGCTCGAGCGTGACCGGCGACGCGTCGCCCTCGGCCACCCGGCGGGCGATGCGCCGCGCGATGTCGCCGAGCCGCCGCTCGAGCTGGCGCACGCCTGCCTCGCGCGTGTACTCGCCGGCCACGGTCCGCATGGCGTCGTCGGTCATCTCCAGCGTGCCCTCGGGCAGGCCGGACGCCTCGATGCGCCGCGGCAGCAGGTAGCGCCGGGCGATGTGGAGCTTCTCCTCCTCCGTGTAGCCCGACAGTCGGATGACCTCCATCCGGTCGAGCAGCGGGCCGGGGACCGTCTCCAGCACGTTGGCGGTGCAGAGGAAGAGGACGCGCGACAGGTCGAGCGGCAGGTCGAGGTAGTGGTCGCGGAACGTGGAGTTCTGCGCCGGGTCGAGCACCTCGAGCATCGCCGAGGACGGGTCGCCGCGCACGTCGGAGCCCATCTTGTCGATCTCGTCGACCATCAGCACCGGGTTCATCGCGCCCGCGTCGCGGATGGCGCGGACGATCGTGCCCGGCATCGCTCCGACGTAGGTGCGCCGGTGGCCGCGAATCTCGCTCTCGTCGCGCACGCCGCCCACCGAGATGCGGGCGAACCGCCGCCCGAGGGCTCGCGCGATCGAGTGCCCGAGGGAGGTCTTGCCGACGCCGGGCGGGCCCACGAAGCAGAGGATCGGGCCGGGCGCGTCGGGCTTCAGCCGGGCCACGGCGAGCTGCTCGATGATCCGGTCCTTGACCTTCTCGATGTCGTAGTGGTCCTCGTCGAGCACCGTCCGCGCGCGCGCGAGGTCGAGGTCGTCCTCGGTGGTGACGCTCCAGGGCAGCGAGAGGATCCAGTCGAGGTAGTTGCGCACGACGCCGTGCTCGGCCGACTCGGACGGCAGGCGCTCCAGCCGCGCCAGCTCGCGCTCGGCGGCGGCGCGGACCTCCTCCGGCGGGTCCACCTCGGCCAGCTGCTCGCGCAGGTCCTCGACCTCGCGGTCGGTGTCGCGCCCCTCGCCGAGCTCCTCGCGGATCGCCTTCAGCTGCTGGCGCAGGAAGAACTCGCGCTGGCCCTTCTCCATGTCCGTCTGGACGTCGCTCTGGATCTTCGCGCCGAGCTCCAGCAGCTCCAGCTCGCGCGTGCAGAGCACGGTGAGCCGGCGCAGGCGCGCGGCGAGGTCGGTCTCCTCGAGCAGCTGCTGCCGCTCGGGGACGGTCAAGCGGATCGAGGCGGCGATGACCCACGACAGCGTCGTCGGGTCCTCGATGTTGGCGACGGCCACCTGGAGCTCGTCGGGCAGGTGGGGCACCAGGTCGATCATCCGCGTGAAGACGCCCTGCAGGTTGCGCGCCAGCGCCTCGACCTCGGTGGTGCGCTCGGCGTGGTCCTCGATCTCGGCCACCTCGGCCGCGAGGAACGGCTCGGTCTGCGTGTAGGGGCCGATCCGCACGCGCCGCGTGCCCTGGGCCAGGATCCGCACGGTCCCGTCCGGCACGCGCACCATGCGCTGGACGAGCGCGACGGTGCCGACCTCGTGGATCTGGTCGGGCCCGGGCTGGGCGAGCTCGGGGTTGCGGCTCGCCACCAGCACGAGCATGCGGTCGGCGTGGTTCAGGACCTCGTCGATGAGGCGCACCGACCGCGGCTCGCCCACCGCCAGCGGGGCCACGGCCTCCGGGAAGACCACCGTCTCCTTCAGGGGGAGGATCGGCAGCGTCGCCGGGATGGCCGGCTCGTCCTCGGCGGGCGCCTCCACGTCCTGGATCTCGACCTCGATGTCCCCCTCGGCCATCAGATGACCACCTCGAGAGTCGGCCGCACGCCCGCCGCCGGCGGGTCGCACGACCTCGGTCTCTCGGCGATCATCAGGAGCCCCCGTCGCTCACGCGGATGTCCACCCGCCGCAGCGGCGGCGCGGGGGAGAGCGGCAGCAGGATCCGCAGGATGCCGCTCTCGTACGACGCGCTCGCGGCGGCGGCGTCAACGGCGACCCCCAGGCGCAGGCGCCGCTCGAAGGGGCCCCACGCGATCTCGGCGTGCTGGTACACCCGCCGCGCGGCGCCGGCGCGGCGCCGCTCCCCCCGCACCACCAGCACGTCCTCGACCAGCGCGACGTCCACCTGGGACGGGTCCACCCCGGCCACGTCGATCTCGACGGTCAGCGCGGGCGGCGGCCCGTCGGTGAGGTAGACGTCCACGGGGGCGCGGGCCTCGTTGGACGCGCCGTGGCGGCCGCCCGGGAAGAGGTCGGCGAAGATGCGGTCAACGTCGTCGCGGAACACGTGTCCCAATCTAGACGAGTGCCCGCGCCCGCGGTCCCTGCGAGCATCCCCGCGTGCGCGCCGACCTGCTCGCCCCGGCCGAGGAGCCGGGCCTCTGGACGCCGCCCGGGGCGGGCGCCCGGGTGATCGCGGGCGACGGCTTCCACCTGGTCGCCCGGCACGGGCGCGCGACGGTCGAGCGCGTCCGGCTCCCGGCCGGTCGCGTGCCCGGCGCCGTCGCGGCGGCGCGGGCCTTGGCCCGGGCCGAGGGCGCCGCGGAGGTGGTCTGGTGGGCGGGGGAGCTCTCGCGCCCACGCGACCTGGCGGCGCGCCTGACGGCGGCCGGCCTCGTGCCGCTCGAGGAGGAGCCCCTGCTGGTGACGCTCACCACCGGCCACGAGCCGCCCCCCGTCCCGGGCGTCGAGGTCCGCCCCGTCCAGGACATCGACGCCTACCGCGCCGCGGTGGAGGTCAACTGGGAGGCCTGGGGCGTGCCCGAGGACAGCCGCACCCGCCTCCGCGGCGGGGTCGCCGCGTCCTGGGAGGCGCAGCAGGCGAGCGGCCTGGTCGATCACCACCTCGCGCTCGTGGACGACCAGCCGGCCGGCTTCGGCCGGCTGGTCGCGACTCCGGCGGCCGGCGTGCTGATGGGCGGGTCGGTCGCGCCCTGGGCCCGCGGGCGCGGCGTCTATCGGGCGCTCGTCCACGCGCGCTTCCTCGCGGCCGCCGCGCGCGGCACGCCGCGACTGGTCACCGCGGCGGGCGCCATGTCGGCACCGGTCCTCCAGCGCCTGGGCTTCGCCCGCATCGGCGAGGTGCGCCTGCTGCGCGACCCGCTCTCCTGAGTCGGCCGGGCGGCGGCGGGACTCCGAGTCGGCATCGCCCCGCGGTCGCTCGGTGGTTTCGCCCGGTTCGCCACCGGTCGGGGGGCCCTCCCCCGTTGCCCGGCCCGGGACCGGGTGGGACCATCGCGCCATGGCCCACCCGATCCCCGTGTCGGCCACCGTGCAGGCCGGGCAGGCGCCGCTCGACGACCTGCGGCTCGACCTGTTCATGGTCACCCAGGACGGAACGATCGCGAAGGCGGTGGGGAGCTTCCCGGTCGTCGCCGGGGTGGCCGACGTGCCGGACGTGCCGCTGGCCGATCCCGCGCTGAAGTGGGCCATCCGCATCACCGACGCCCGGCTCGGCGCGCCGGTGTACCGCTCGGGGCCGCTGGCGCGCCTGCCCGGCGGCCCTCGGCGCTTCCCGGTGCCCGACCACATCCGCATCCACCGTGGCGGCGGCCACCTCGGCCTCGACGCGCCCGACGGGGCGCCCCAGGTGCTCATCGACTTCGTCCGAGACCACCTCCCGCCGCACTTCTCCATGCGGGGCCTCGACATGGAGGCCGACGCGCAGGGGCGCTACGTCCTGACGTTCCGCGGCCGCTACGCGCCGCTGCCCTTCGGCCAGGCCGACCTGGAGTACCGGCGCCGCTTCCGCATCGCCCCCGGCGTGGACCCGGGCCGCGCGGCCCGGGTGGCGGTCGCCTGGCCGCAGGGCGCGGCCGAGGGCGGCCTGCCCTGGCTCGCGGAGTTCCGCGACCTCGACCGGGTGCTCGCCGCGGGCGTCGAGGCGCAGGCGTCCGCGATGGCGGGCCACATCGGGTGGCTGATGCTGCTCGCCGCCGGCATCACCGACCTCACGCCGCAGACGGTTTCGATGACCTCCATCGCGCTCACCCCGGAGGGGAGCGAGGTGGGCTGCACGGTCATCCTGACCGCCGGCGCCCTCGCCGGGGGGCTCCGGGTCTTCGATCCCCTGCCGCCGATCGCCGAGGCCTGATCCTCGGGGGCGCCCCGGCCCGGCCGCCCGGCGCGCCGGCAGCGCCCGGATGCGCCGCGATCCAGACCGCCGAAATCCTCCGAACCGGCGTCTGGGCATACCCCGTGAAGTTCTGGATATAGTGACAACCCGCACACACGTCCAGGGCATCCGCCGTGCACCACCGACCGGCGGCGACGAACGGGAGAAGTGGATGTACGTGGACGTCACGTCGGCGCAGGTCCCGGGCGGTGCCGCATGCCCCCGCTGATCGCGGCGACGTCGACCCAGTGGCAGGTCGGCATCGGCATCGGCGTGGTCGTGGTGCTGGTGGCCGCCGCCATCGTCGTCACGATCGTGCTGCTCGCGATGAGGATCGCCCGACAGGCGGCGACGGCCGAGCAGGCGGTCGATGTCCTGCGCGCCCAGACGACCGAGCTCTCCGGCATCGGCCGCATCAACGACTCCGGGGTCAGGATCCTCCACGCGGCCCGCGCCCTCCGCAAGGTGGCGGTGGGCAAGTGAGCGGCCACGGCTACTGGGTCCTCGCCCTGGTCCTCGGCCTCGGGGCGGCGCTGATCGTCGCGGCCCTGCTGGCGGTGCTCGTGAAGACCGTGTGGAGCATCGAGCGCTCGGTCGGCGGGCTCCTGGAGGTCGCGGGCACGGTCGCCGCGAGCACGGCCAACATCCCGCAGCTCGCGGCCACGGCGCCGGTCCTGGGCCTCATCGTCGAGGAGGCCGTGGTCCAGGACGGCTACATGAACGCCCTCACCGACGGGTTCGGTGGGGCGTGAGCGAGACCGACGTCCTGATCCTCCTGACCGTGCTCCTGATCGTGGTGGTCGTCGCGGTCGTCGCAGTCGCGCTGATCCTCATCCGCGCCAGCCTGGCCAAGACCTCCGAGGGGCTGGCGACCCTCGGGTCGGCGCTCGAGGGCGTCGAGGCCGAGCACCTGCGCCCCATCGAGCCCGCGGTCTCGGCGATCAACGCCCAGTTCGACGTCATCCTCGGAGCCCTGCCGGGCATCGCGCGCAAGGCCGCGATCGTGGCGGAGAGGCGGCCGCGATGACGCTCTGGTGGATCGGCAACGCCGTCCTGATCGTCGTCGTCCTCCCCGTGGTCGTCTACCTGCTGAACGGCGTGCTCCAGGCGGCGCGGAGCATCGTGCCCAGCGTGCGGAAGATCGCCGACGTGACGGCGGCGGCCTCGAAGGACCTCGACCACGCCGCGCTGCTCGTGACGACGCAGGACCAGGTGGCCCGGACGATCGCGGGGGTCGCCGAGTACGGCGGCTCGCTCGACGTGATCATCGACGACGCGTGAGGGGAGGGCCATGTCCGCCGCAGGCATCGTGACCATCATCGCCTTCGCCCTGATCGTCCTCGCGCTGGTCTACTTCCTGGTCTCGACGATCCTCGCTCTCCGCGCCATCACCTCCGGCCTCGACGAGGTCATCGGGAACGTGGGGGAGATCCTGCAGAAGACGGAGCCCGTCAACGGCATCGTCACCTCGATCAACGCGAACCTCGACGCGGGCGTCAACGCCCTCGAGGGCCTGCTGGTGAAGAAGGCGGGGCTCGAGGACGCCGTCGGGCTGGTCGACGGCCTCTACCCCGGGGCGGGCGCGGCCGGGCTGCGCAACTTCCCCGGGAGCGCGGAGATCACGCCGGCGCGCATCGGCGAGGTCTACACCAAGGGCACGCTGACGCTCGCGCGGCTGGGCCGCGAGGCGCCGATCGCGACGGCCAACCCCGCCGGCCCGGTGCTCCGCAACGTTGAGGCGGGCAGCCTCGCCGCCCGGCTGCTCTACCCGGAGGTCCGCCAGACGCGGCCCGAGGCGCTGCCCCGGTCGCCGGTCATCGGCACCGACGCGCCAGTGCAGTACGAGCAGCGCGAGGACATCGGCGCTCCCCGCAAGCGCCTCCCCTCGACCCGAGGAGCCTGAGCATGCAGACCCCCGCGGCGTTCGGGTACGAGCGCGCGACCACCGTGGACGGGGTCATCGAGGCCCTGCAGCGGCTCGGCCCCGAGGCGCGGATCATCGCCGGCGGCCACAGCCTGCTGCCCATGATGAAGCTGCGGCTGGCCAGCCCGGAGCACCTGATCGACATCACCGGGCTCACCGAGCTCTCCTACATCCGCGAGGAGGAGGGGGAGATCCGGATCGGGGCGCTCACCCGCCACGTGGAGCTGCTCAAGTCGGAGCTGCTGGCCGAGCGCTACCCGCTCTTCCGGGACGCCGAGAACGTGATCGCCGACCCGGTCGTGCGCAACCGCGGCACCATCGGCGGCTCCCTCTGCCAGGCCGACGCGGCGGAGGACCTCTCTGCGGTGTGCGCGGCGGCCCGGGCGCGGGTCGTGATCCGTGGCCCGCAGGGCGAGCGGGTGGTCCCGATGGAGGGCTTCCACGTGGGGCCCTACATGACGGCCGTCGGCGCCGCCGAGATGCTCACGGAGGTGCGGCTGGACCTGCGCCCGAACGGCGGCAGCGCCCACGAGAAGGTCGAGCGCCGTGCCGGCGACTGGGCCATCGCCGCCGCGTCGGCGGCCCTCTGGATCGACGACGGCACGATCGCCGAGGCGGGCGTCGCCCTCAGCGCGGTCGGCCTCACCACCATCCACCTCACCCGCGCCGAGGAGCTGCTCCGCGGCAAGCCCCCGAGCGAGGAGCTGTTCGCCGAGGCAGGGGAGATCGCCTCGGCGGACTGCGCGCCGATGGCGGACGGCCGCGGCCCGGTCGACTACAAGCGCCACCTCGCCGGCGTCCTCACCCACCGTGCACTGCGCCGCGCCGCGGCGCGTGCCCTGCGTCAGGAGGCGTGACGATCGACGTTTCGATGACGGTCAACGGCGAGGTCGTCTCGCGCGACATCGAGCCGCGCCTGCTGCTCGTCCACTTCATCCGCGAGACGCTGGGGCTCACCGGCACCCACTGGGGCTGCGACACGTCGAACTGCGGCGCCTGCGTCGTGAGGATCGACGGCGAGCCGGTCAAGTCGTGCACCACCCTCGCCGTCATGTGCGAGGGGCGTGACATCCGCACGGTGGAGTCGCTCGAGGTGGACGGCGAGCTGGACCCGGTCCAGCAGGGCTTCCACGAGATGCACGCCCTGCAGTGCGGCTTCTGCACGCCGGGCATGCTGATGACCGCCCGCGCGCTGCTCGACGAGAACCCCGACCCCACCGAGCAGGAGATCCGCACCGCCATCTCCGGGGCGATCTGCCGCTGCACCGGCTACAAGAACATCGTGAGCGCGATCCGCTGGGCCGCCGAGCACGAGGCCGCCACCACGCGCCGGGAGGCATGAGCATGGCCGTCGAGAACCTTCCCAGCCCCTCCACCGAGCGCCCCATCGGCTTCGGCCGGCTGAAGCGCAAGGAGGACGCGCGGTTCATCCGCGGGCAGGGCACGTACCTCGACGACATCCGCCTGCCCGGGATGGTCTACGGCGCCATGCTGCGCAGCCCCTACGCGCACGCGAAGATCCTCTCGATCGACACGTCGAAGGCGCTGGCCCACCCGAACGTGGCGGCGGTCGTGACCGCGAAGGACCTCGAGACCCTCGGGCTGGCGTGGATGCCGACGATCTCCTACGACACCCAGGCCGTCCTCGCGGGCGACAAGGTCCGCTTCCAGGGCCAGGAGGTCGCGTTCGTGATCGCGACCGACGAGTACTCGGCGAACGACGCGCTGCAGCTGATCGAGGTCGACTACGAGCCGCTCCCGGCGGTCGTGAACGCGCGCAAGGCGCTCGACCCGGACGCCCCCCTGATCCGCGACGACAAGTCCGGGCAGCGCGACAACCTCGCGAGCCCCACCTGGGAGGCGGGCGACGAGGAGGCCACCGACCGGGCCTTCGCCGAGGCCGACACCGTGGTGTCGCGCGACATGATCTATCCGCGCTGCCATCCGGCGCCCCTCGAGACCTGCGGGATCATCGCGGACTTCAACCCGCAGACGGGCCAGCTCGACATCTACAACGGCAACCAGGCGCCCCACGCCCACCGCACGGTCTACGCGCACGTCGCGGGCCTCGCCGAGCACATGATCCGGATCCGCTGCCAGGACATCGGCGGCGGCTTCGGGAACAAGGTGCCGGTCTACCCCGGGTACGTGTGCGCGATCGCCGGCTCGATCGTGGCCGGCGTGCCGGTCAAGTGGGTGGAGAACCGCTCCGAGAACCTCATGTCCACGGGCTTCGCCCGCGACTACGTCATGCGCAGCCAGATGTGCGCGAAGGACGGCCGGATCACCGGCCTCCGCGTCGACGTGATCGCCGACCACGGCGCCTTCGACAGCACCGCGCAGCCCACCAAGTTCCCGGCCGGCTTCTTCCACATCTGCTGCGGCTCGTACGACCTCGAGGCCGCGCACGTGAAGGTCAAGGCCGTCTACACCAACAAGGCCCCCGGCGGGGTCGCCTACCGGTGCTCGTTCCGCATCACCGAGGCCGTCTACATGGTGGAGCGCATGGTTGACGCGCTCGCGCTCGAGATGAAGGTCGACCCGATCGAGCTGCGGATGCGCAGCTTCATCGGCCCGGAGCAGTTCCCGTACGAGACGACCACCGGCTGGACCTACGACTCCGGCAACTACGCCGAGACCATGCGGGTGGCGATGGACATCGCCGGCTACGACGACCTGCGCCGCGAGCAGGCCGAGAAGCGGGCCCGCGGGGAGCTGATGGGCATCGGCACGGCCTTCTTCACCGAGGGCGTCGGCGCCGGCCCGCGCAAGCACATGGACATCCTCGGGCTCGCCATGAACGACGGCGCCGACCTGCGCGTGCATCCGTCCGGCAAGGCGGTCGTCAGCATCAGCGCGCAGACCCAGGGCCAGGGCCACGAGACCACCTTCGCCCAGATCGTCGCCGAGGAGCTCGGGATCCCGCCGGAGGACGTCGAGGTGCGCCACGGCGACACCGACAAGTCGCCGTACGGGCTCGGCACCTACGGCAGCCGGTCGACCCCGGTATCCGGGGCCGCGGTGGCCGTCGTCTCGCGCAAGGTGCGCGACAAGGCCCGCCTGATCGCGGCGACGATGCTGGAGACGCGCCCCGAGGACCTCGCCTGGGAGAAGGGCCGCTGGTACGTGAAGGGCGACCCCGAGAAGGGCGCGATGATCGAGGACATCGCGCTGCGCGCCTACAGCGGCGAGCCGATGCCGGCGGAGCTCGAGGGCGGGCTCGACGCCCAGGTGATCTACGACCCGCCGAACCTGACCTATCCCTACGGGGCCTACATCGCCGTCGTCGACATCGACCCCGACACCGCCCAGGTCACGGTGCGGCGCTTCATCGCGGTCGACGACTGCGGCGTGCGCATCAACCCGATGATCGTCGACGGCCAGATCCACGGCGGGCTCGCCGAGGGCATCGGCATCGCGCTGATGGAGCTGATCAGCTTCGACGAGGAGGGCAACTGCCTGAACTCGTCGTTCATGGACTACCTGATCCCGACCGCCCTCGAGTGCCCCGACTTCGAGCTCGGCGAGACGGTGACCCCGTGTCCGCACCACCCGCTCGGCGCGAAGGGCGTCGGCGAGTCGCCCAACGTCGGCTCGCCGCCGGCGATCGTCAACGCGGTGATCGACGCCCTGCACGCGACGCACGGGGTCGAGCACATCGACATGCCGTGCACCCCGGCGCGGGTGTGGGCGGCGATGCAGGGCCGGGCGGAGCCGCCGCAGTGATGACCGCCGCGATGGCCCGCCGCGCGCAGGAGCTCGCGGCGGCCGGCGAGACCTTCGTCACCGCGACCGTCGTGCGCGCGCAGCGCCCCACGAGCGTCCGGGCCGGCGACGCCGCCATCGTCCTCGGCGACGGCACGATCGAGGGCTTCGTCGGCGGCGCCTGCGCCGAGCAGAGCGTGCTCGCGTACGCGCTGGTGGCGATCGGGCACCGGCGAGGCCGTGCTGCTGCGGATCCTGCCCTTCGCCGAGGAGGGCGCCGGCGACCAGGTCGAGGAGGGCGCCGTGACGGTGCAGAACCCGTGCCTCTCGGGCGGGGCGATCGAGGTCTTCCTGGAGCCGGCCGTCCCCGCTCCGCGCGTCCTGGTCGTGGGCGAGACGCCGATCGCCGGGGCGGTCGTGCGGGTCGGCGGTGAGCTGGGCCTCGACGTCGTGCACGTCGAGGGCGGCGGCCTCGGCCTGAAGGCGGACGACCTCGCCCTCGTCGTGGCGGCGCACGGGCGCGACGAGCTCGCGGCGCTGCGCGCGGGCCTCGAGGCGGGGCTCCCCTACGTCGGCCTGGTCGCCAGCCGGACGCGCGGCGAGGGCATCCTCGGGGAGCTCCGCGGCGACGGCGTGGCTCAGGACCTGCTCGATCGCATCGACGTCCCGGCGGGGCTGGACATCGGCGCCCGCACCCCGCCCGAGATCGCGCTCTCCATCCTGGCCCGGATCGTCGACGGCGCGGCGCGCGCGGCGCACGGAGGCGCCCCAGGGGCGGTCGGCGCCTGCCGCTCCCGTGACGGCGGTCGACCCGATCTGCGGCATGACGGTCGCCGCCGTGGCCGGGACGCCCTCGCTCGAGCACGAGGGCGGGACGGTGTACTTCTGCTGCGACGGCTGCCTGGCGACGTTCCAGGCGCGGCACGAGCACGCCGACGCCGCCCCCGCGGAGTGACCCCGTCGTGACGGGCGTCACGGGCGGCGCGGCGGAGGAGGTCCGCGCGCTCGTGCCCGACATCGAGACCCTGGCCCGGCGCCTCGCCGACGTCGACTACCTGGTGGACGAGAGCCTGGCGACCTCGATGTTCCTCAGCGTGCGGCTGCCGCAGCCGCTGCTGCTCGAGGGCGAGGCGGGCGTCGGCAAGACGCAGGCGGCCAAGGCGCTCGCGGACGTGCTCGACACGCCGCTGATCCGCCTCCAGTGCTACGAGGGGATCGACGCGGCCGAGGCGCTCTACGAGTGGAACTACCCCCGTCAGCTGCTCAGCATCCGGCTCGCCGACGCCGCGGGGACGACGCTCCGGGAGGAGGACCTCTTCGGCCCGGACTACCTCGTCCGCCGGCCGCTGCTGCGCGCGCTCGAGCACCCCGGCCCGCGCCCCGCCGTCCTGCTGATCGACGAGATCGACCGCGCCGACGACGACTTCGAGGCCTTCCTGCTCGAGCTGCTCGGCGAGGGCGGGGTGACGATCCCGGAGATCGGCACCATCGTCGCCACGCACCCGCCGATCATCGTGCTGACGTCCAACCGCACGCGGGACCTCCACGACGCGGTCAAGCGGCGCTGCCTCTACCAGTGGATCGACTACCCGGACCCGCGGCGCGAGGTCGAGATCATCCGGCGCCGCGTGAAGGGCGCCTCGCAGACCCTGGCCGTGCAGGTCGCCGACGCGGTCTCGCGCATGCGCGCGAGCGACGTGCAGAAGCCCCCGGGCATCGCCGAGGCGATCGACTGGCTGTCGGCCCTGAGCCTGCTCGGCGTCGAGCGGCTCGACGCCGCGGCGGTCGACCGCACCCTCGGCTCGGTGCTGAAGTACTCCGAGGATCAGGAGGTCGTCCGCGCCGCGGGCCTCGAGGAGCTGGTGCGTGCGGGCGCCTGACGCCGGCGCCGCCCGGAGCGCGTTCGGGGTGGAGACGATCCACCTCGACCTCCCGGCCGCTCGCCGGGGCCCTGTGCCGGCGCCTGCGCGACGCCGGCCTGCCCGTGACGCCGGCGCGCTCGGCGGGCTTCGCCCGGGCGCTCGCCCTCGTGCGGCCGGTCAGCCGCGCGGAGGCTCTACTGGACCGCCCGCGCGGCGCTCGTCAGCGACCCCTCCCAGGTGGCCGCCTTCGACGCGGTCTTCGCCGCGGTGTTCGGCGACCGGCGCTCCCGACGAGCCGTTCGAGCCCGAGGAGGCGGGGACGGTCGCGACGGCGGCGGACGACCGGCCGGTGGCCGACCACCGCAGCGCGCCGAGGGACGCCCCCGCTCCGGACCCCCGTGCGGGCGCCCCGGCGCCCCGGCCGGCGGGGCGCGGCGAGGGCGAGGGTGTCGAGGTCGAGGTGCCGCTCGCGATGGCGAGCGACGAGGAGCGGCTCGCCACCCGGAGCTTCGACGGGCTCGAGCCGCACGAGCTCGCGCAGCTCTACCGGCTGATGACGCGCCTGCGGATCGCCACGCCGCGCCGGCGGACGCGCCGCTATGAGAAGGGGCGCCACGGCCAGCGCATCGACATGCGGCGCACGCTGCGCGAGAGCCTGCGCACCGGCGGCGATCCGATCCGCCTCGCGCGCCGCCGCCGCCGCGTCGTCCATCGCCGGCTCGTGATGCTGTGCGACATCTCCGGCTCGATGGAGCCCTACGCGCGCGCCTACCTGCAGTTCCTCACGTGCGCCGCCGGGAGCGGCCCGAGCGCCGAGGCGTTCGTGTTCGCCACCCGGCTGACCCGCGTGACCCGCGCGCTCGCCTCCCGCCGGCCCGAGCGCGCCATCCAGCGCGCCGCCGCCGCGGCGCCCGACTGGTCGAGCGGGACCCGCATCGGCGACGCGCTGAAGGCCTTCAACGACCGCCACGGGCGCCGCGGCATGGCCCGCGGCGCCGTCGTCGTGATCCTCTCCGACGGCTGGGAGCGCGGCGACCCGGCGCTCGTCGGCCGGGAGATGGAGCGCCTCGGGCGCCTCGCCCACCGCATCGTCTGGGTCAACCCGCGGGTCGCCGCGAGCGGGTTCACGGTGAGCGCGGGCGGGATGGTGGCGGCGCTCCCGCACTGCGACGCGCTGGTCAGCGGCCACAGCTTCCTGGCGCTCGGCGAGGTGGTGGAGGCGATCGGGACCCGGTCGTGGGAGGACGCCGCGCGCGACGCCCCGTCGCCGGCGCACGAGCCCGTCGAGGCCGAGCCCTGGGCCAGCGCGACGCCGGTGCCGGGCAGCTCGGTCGCGATGCCGAGCGGGCACGGCCCGCGCCGCGGAGACACGACGCCGGGGTGGGTGACCGATGCCGGCGGCTGAGGCGAAGACCTGCATCTACCCGGGGTGCGAGCGGCCCGCCGCGCCCGCCCCACCCGCAGGGCGGGCCGCAGCCCGCCTTCTGCGATCTCGAGGCGCACAACGCGCTGACCGCCCATCAGGAGCGGCAGCGGCTCGCGGCTCAGGCCGACTCCCGACGACGAGGAGGCTCAGTAGTGGCGAACGAGGCCTATCGAGCGGTCTTCCTGCGCGTCCATCCCGACCGGGAAGATGGTGCTCAGCCTGACCACCGAGGCCGACGGCAACGAGCCCCGCTACGCGCAGCTCGTCGCCGACGAGCTGGGGGTGCCGGCGCTCGACGTCAAGGTCGTCCCGGCCGACACGGACCGCTTCGGCGTCGGTCACGGCTTCAACTCGGCCCCCTCCGCCGGCGCGCCGGCGGCGATCGGCCGCGCGACGGCCAAGATCCGCGACAAGGCGCGGCTGCTGGCGGGCATGGCCCTGGAGGCGCCTCCCGAGACCCTCACGTGGTCGAACGGGGCATGGGTCAGCGGCGACGGGAGCGACCCGACCAAGGTCAAGACGATCGAGGACATCGCGATGTACGCGCACGGGACCGGCGCGTTGCCGCCCGGGGTCGAGGGGGGGCTCGACGCTCAGGCCGTCTACACCGACTGAGGCGCCGCCTGCCTTCCCGCCCGCGTCAGCCGGCGGGGAGCCTGGCCTCGATCGCGACCTCGACATCGTCGTTGACCTTGAGCGTGCCGAAGAGGGTGGAGTACGGCGTGATGCCCCAGAGCGCTCTGCGTGATGACGGCGCCGGCCGTGACCCTGCCGTCGGGGGCGAGGGCGACGTCGAAGCGCGAGGGGGCGGGTCTCGCCGAGCAGCGTCAGGTCGCCCTGCACGCTCAACCCGCCGCCGTCGGCGGCGGGCCGTACCTCGGTCGAGCGGAAGACGATGGGCTGCCGCTTCAGGATCTCGTCGTCGATGGTCTGCGCGATGTCGGCCTTGTCGGAGTCGGTGAGCGACTTCATCCCGCCCGACCCCTCGATCACGCGCAGCGACCCGCCGTCGACCTCGAGCTCCAGGCTCGACCCCGCGGAGTCCGTCCCGACCGCGAGCGTCGCCTCCCATTTCGTCGCGTGGATCAGGAGGTCGTGCCCCGCCTTGGCCGCGGCGCCGTTGCGACCCGTCCTCAACGACAGCGTGCCGTCCGCCGGCCCGAGGCGGTACACGCCCGCCGTCGGTCCCGGGGCTCGTGGACCTCGTCGTCGGGGAGGTCGAGCGCCGCCCGCCAGGTCTTGGGAACGTCCCGCCGCCACGGGCCGCGCCTCGCCCCCGCGGGTCCGGGGTTGCTGCTGAAGAACTGGCTCACCGCGCTGCCTCCATCCGCCCTTCGGGCCGTCCGGTCGCGACCGCGACAGGCATGAGCTTATTGTCACAAGCATCCGCGTGACCAACCAACCCCCGATCCGGAGGCCTCGATGGCGATTGAGCTGGATCACTCCTTCAGCACCGCGCGACCGATCGACGAGAGCTTCGAGACGCTCCTCGACCTCGAGCGCACGATCCCCTGCGTCGAGGGCGGCACCGTGATCGAGCGGACCGGGCCCGACTCCGCGAAGGCCGAGATCGTCGTCCGCATGGGGGCCATGTCGCTGAAGTTCACCGGCACCGTCGACATCGTCGAGAAGGACGCCGCCGCCCACCGCATGGTGATGAGCGTCAAGTCGCGGGAGGCCAAGGGCCAGGGCCACGCCAACGCCACCGTCGACGTTCGCGCTCCACGACGGCGGCGGCGACGATCCACACCAACGCCCAGATCACGGGCACGGCGGCATCCATGGGGGAGGGCGTCGTCTCCGGCGTGCTCGACGCGATGATCACGGACTTCAGCACGAAGGTCGGGGCGCTCTGAGGCCCCCGCGCCGCGACGGGATCGACTGACCATGGCCACGATCGCGATGCGCGAGATCCACCGCGACGAGTACCCGATGCGACGGCGGCACGGCGATCCAGGAGGACGCCGACCGCCCGGTCTTCCACGGCAACGGGCCCGACGACTACGTCTGCGGCCGGTGCGGCAACCTCCTCGCGGCGGCGATGGACCCCGCGTACATGACCAAGAAGGTCCGGGTGCGCTGCGGCCGATGCCGGACGGTCAACGTCGCGGTCACGGAGCAGCCGGATGCGCCGATCTGCTGACCGCCGCCGGCGCTCAGCGCGCGGCGAGGGACGCCAGCCGGTCGCGGTGGCGGAGGTAGGCGGCCGCCCCGTCGCCGTCCAGCGACGGCGATCCGGACGAGCGGCGGGTGGCCCATCGCCGGCGTCGCGAGGTCGCGCAGCGCGTCGTGGTAGGCCCGCTCGCGCGGGACGCCGCCGAACCCGAACCCCTTGGCCGGCAGCCCGCGCGAGAGCGCGTCCGCCTCGCCGCTGAGCGCGCGGCAGAGCGCGCGATGCTCGTCCGGGTCGAAGCCGAGGGCCAGGCCGGGCGGATAGAGGTCGAGCGCGGCCAGCCGGAACGACGTGAAGTGCTCGGGCCCGTCCAGCTGGATCACCGTCCCCGTGCCCGCGTGCACGAGGTCCACCGGCAGCAGCAGGTTCTCGCGCGAGGCGTGGAGCACCGAGACGTCGCCGCCCAGGCGGGCGTGGATCGTCGCGAGCAGGTCGAGGGCGGCGGTCACCGGGCCGACCAGCGCCGGGTCGCGCCGGGCCTTGGCCACCCGCTCCAGCCCGACGTGGCCCTGCTCGCACAGCCAGTCGAACGTCCCGCTCTCGAGCGCGATCCCGTCGGAGGCCGCCGCCCGCGCGAAGGCCGATCGGGTGTCGTCGGGGGGCACCCGTCCGATCCTAGTCCGGTCCGCCGGTGACGCGCGCGCTCCGCGACGTCGCCGCGCCCCTCATCGCCGCGGCCGCGGCCGCGCTCGCGTTGCTCGGCATCGGGCGCACCGCCTGGGCGCCCCTCCTGCACCACGGCCCGGGCGCGGGCGGCGGGGGGCACGCCGTCCACGCAGCGCCGGCGCTGGCCTCGGCGGCCTGGCTCGTCGGATGGGCGCTGATGGTGGTCGCGATGATGCTCCCCGGCGCGACTCCGCTGGTGCGCGACGTCGGCGTGGCGGTGCGGGGGCGGAACGCGGCCCGCGAGCGGGCCTTCACGTCGGTGGGCTTCCTCGGCGTCTGGGGGGCGTCCGGGCTCGCCGTGCTCGCGGTCGTCGCGCTCCTCGGGGACGTGGCCGCCGGACCGGTCCTCGTCGCCGTCGGCCTCTACCAGCTCTCGCCCGCCAAGCGCCGCGCCCTGGCTCACTGCCGGGCGCACGCGCGGTTGCTGCCGCCGGGCTGGGCCACCGGGCGCGATCCCACCGGGGACGCCCTGCGGGCGGGCGTCGCCCACGGGGCCTCGAGCGTGGCCTGCTGCGGCCCTCTGATGGCGGCGGTCGCGCTCCTCGCGATGGACCGCCCGGCGCTGATGCTGGTGGCCGGGTGTGCGATGACCGTCGAGGCGGCCACCCCCCTCGGCCCGCGCATCAGCCGCCCAGCGGGCGTCGTCCTGCTCGTCGCAGGGGCGCTCGCGCTGGTGCTCGCGTAGCCCGCGTCCCGGAGGACGCGTTCAGTCCTCCCAGTCCGGCCCCTGCGCGATCTCGGCGTAGGCGGCCCACTCGTCGAGGATGCGGCGCGCGTCCTTGGCCTTCACCTCGGGCCGGGCGCTCGCCAGCAGCTGCAGGGCCATGCGCCGCTGGGCGCGGGCGGGGGGCGACCCCAGCTCGTTCAGCACCGCCCAGACGTCGTCCTCGGACAGGCCCGGGCGCTCGGAGAGGATGAAGTCCGCCGCCTCGCCGAGGTCCAGCTCGTCGCTCACCGCGCGCGGTCGAACGTGTCCGGCGTCACTCCCCACTCGCGCAGCTCGATCTTGCGCACGCGCTCGGTGGGCGTCTTGGGCAGGTGGTCCATCACCCGCAGGTAGCGCGGGACGGCGAAGTAGGGCATCCGCTCCTCGCACCAGTCGAGCAGGCCCGCCGGGTCGATCGCGCACCCGTCGCGCGCGACGACGCAGATCAGGATCTCGTCCTCCGAGGAGGCGCCCTCGCCCGCCTTCACGCCCACGGCGGCCGCCTCCAGCACGTGCTCATGGGAGGTGAAGACGGCCTCCACCTCCACCGAGCTGACGTTCTCCCCGCGCCGGCGGATGTAGTCCTTCACCCGGTCGAGGAAGTAGAGGTAGCCCTCCTCGTCGAGCATCCCGAGGTCGCCGGTGTGGAGCTTCAGGTTGCGGAAGTCCTCGGCGGTCTTCTCCGGCATGCCGGCGTAGGAGCGCATGACGATGTTGGGCATCTTCATGTCCACGACGATCTCGCCCGGCATGCGCGGGGGGACGGGCAGGTCCGTCCCCGGCTCGACCACGCTCACCTCGAAGCCCGGCGTCGCGATGCCGCAGCTGCCCGGCCGCGCGGGCCGCCCCGGCGGGTGGTAGGTGACCATCCCCGTCTCGGTGAGGCCGTAGCCCTCGATGAAGCGGATGCCGAAGCGCTCCTGGAACGCGGCGTAGATGTCCTTCGGCGCGGGCATGGCCATGATCCTCGAGACCGCGTGGGCGCGGTCCAGGTCGCCGGGCGGCGTGTTCCAGATGAAGTAGTTGATCGCGCTGACCGTGTTCAGGATCGTCGCCCCGGCGTCGACCACCTGGCTCCAGAACCGCGACGAGGAGTAGCGCGCCGAGTACGCGATGCGCGCCCCGGCGATCATCGCCGGGTAGGTCGCGAGCACCTGGGCGTTCGAGTGGAAGAGCGGCAGGCAGGTGAAGAACGTGTCGTCCGCCGTGACCTCGCAGACCTCGTTGTAGGTGCGCCCGCTGAAGTAGTCGGAGGCGTGCTGCTTGATCGCGCCCTTCGAGCGGCCGGTGGTGCCCGAGGTGAACATGACGCGCGCGTCGTCGGTCCACGTGACCTCGACGCCCGGGTCGGACTCGGGCGCATCGGCGAACTCCTCGAACGTCTCCCAGCGCACGGACGGGTCTGGGCCGTTGCGCGCGCCCGTGGAGACGACGACCACATGCTCGAGATGGGCGAGATCGCCCGCCACCTTGGCGAGCCACTCCAGGTGGTCGTCGCCGACCACGAGGAAGCGCGACTGCGGCAGGTTGAGCACCCACGACAGGAAGTCGCCCCGGTAGGCCAGGTTGATCGGGCACTGCACGCCGCCGGCCTTCTGGATGCCGAACCAGGCGGCGAGGTTCTCCTCGACGTTCGGCACCAGGGTGGAGACGGCGTCGCCCTTGCGCAGGCCGCGCGCGATCAGCGCGTTGGCCACCCGGTTGGCGCGCAGGTCCGTCTCGCCGTAGCTGATCCACAGGCCGCCCTCGAAGCGGATGAAGTCGCGGTCCGGGTGCTCGGCGGCGCGGCGGCGGAGGATCGATGGGAGCACCCAGTCCGTCGGGTCCTCACGGCGATACCAGTCCGACCACTCGCTCATCCCCGGCAGTAGACCACACCGGCGGCGGGTCCGGAGGGTCAAGAGCGGGGCCCTCCGCGCCGATCTCCCGGTCAGACATGACGACGTGGATCGAGCAGCCCCCACTCAGCCCGCGCGCCCGCGCGAGCCTCGCCCGCGGCCTCACGGCGCTCGACCCGCACACCGAGGCGCCACTGCGCGTCCGCGGGCACGCCATCGGCCGCGGCAACGACGTGTTCGACGTCGAGGAAGAGTTCGAGCTCGGCCCCCGCGGCCGGCGCTTCATCCTCTCCGTCAACTCCTGCGCCCACGAGACGCTCCTCCTGCCGATGGGCGGGGGTCCGCGGTGAGCGCGCCCAGGGTCGTGACCGTCGGCGAGGTCCAGGTGCTCTGCCAGCGCGTGCGCTCGGCCGGGTCGCCCAACGCCAAGGCCCGCCCGCCGCTCGTCTCGCAGTACATGGCCATGGCGTCGGCCCTGGGGGTCACGCCCGAGCCGGTCGCCACCGGGCTCGACCTGCAGCGCGCCGCCGCCGGCTTGCTGCGCGCCGCCGCCCTCTCCGAGGCCGCCGCCGCGCAGACGCCGGCCGCCCGCCTCCGCCGCGCGGGGCGCCGCCCGCAGTAGCCGCTCGGGGCTCCATGGAGGTCCCGGGGCCCTGTGGTAACCTGCGGCCTCGCCCGTCCCCGGACCGGAGCTTCGACCTGTGGCAACAGGGCAGCGCATCGCAGTGACGATGGCTTGCGAGGAGTGCAAGCGTCGGAACTACCAGACCAACAAGAGCAGGCGGAACACGCCGGACCGCATCGAATTCCGGAAGTTCTGCAAGTGGTGCGGCCGTCACACGCCGCACAAGGAGACCCGCTAGCGACCCATTCGTCGCCGCGGTCTCGAAGGGTCGTAGCTCAACTGGTAGAGCACCGGTCTCCAAAACCGGGGGTTGGGGGTTCGAGTCCCTCCGGCCCTGTAGTCCACGACGAATGACGAAGAGCTGACGATGGCGAGAATCCGACCCGCACGAGGGCAGGAGCGCTCGGGAGACGGCCCCACGCCGCCGCCCCCGGGCGGCTCGCGCACGCCTGCGAAGCGTCGCACCACCCAGGCCCCGCCCAGCCCACGGCCCGCGCCGCAGGGGGGCGGTCGGCGCAAGCCGGACAAGGCCGGCTCGGTCACCAAGGCCGTCGTCCAGCAGCGCCGCGGGTCGCGCTTCGTCAACGAGGTGATCGCCGAGCTGAAGAAGGTCAGCTGGCCGACGCGCACCCAGCTCGCGCAGTCGACCGCGGTCGTGCTCGTCGTCGTCGCTATCGTCTCGATCTACCTGTCTCTGCTCGACACCGTCTTCAAGCGGCTCGTCAACGCGCTCTTCTAGTCCGAGGGGTTCTGTGTTCCGCTGGTATGTGATCAACACCTATTCCGGTCACGAGAAGAAGGTGAAGGCCAATCTCGAGCACCGGTTGATCTCCCTCGGGCAGCGCGAGCGCGTGCGCCAGGTCGTGATCCCCACGGAGCAGGTCGTGGAGACCAAGGACGGGGTCAAGGTCCAGACCGAGAAGCGCCGCCTGCCGGGGTACGTGCTGGTCAACATGGACATGACGCCCGACGCCCTGTGGCTCGTGAAGAACACGCCCGGGGTCACCGGCTTCGTCGGCGGCGGGGGTCGTGAGAACGAGCCCGTACCGCTGACCCAGATGGAGGTTGACCGCCTCCTCAACGTGCCCACCGAGGCCAAGCCCAAGGTTCGTGCGGACTTCCAGGTCGGCGAGAGCGTCAAGGTCGTCCAGGGCCCGCTGTCGGACTTCACGGGCGAGATCGCCGAGATCAACACCGAGCAGGCGCGCCTGAAGGTGCTGGTCAGCATCTTCGGCCGCGAGACGCCGGCCGATCTCTCCTTCGAGCAGGTCAAGAAGATCACGTAACCCCGGGCCCACGGGCCCCGGCACCGCAAACACCAGGGGCGAGAGCGCCCCGCGATCGAGGACGTCATGGCGAAGAAGGTCCTGCAGGTCATCAAGCTCCAGATCCCCGCCGGGCAGGCGTCACCCGCCCCGCCCGTCGGCCCCGCCCTCGGCGGCGCGAGCATCAACATCATGGAGTTCTGCAAGGCGTTCAACGCGCAGACCCAGGCCGGCAACGGCACGATCACCCCGGTCGAGGTGACGGTCTACGAGGACCGTTCGTTCACCTTCATCACCAAGACGCCTCCGGCGGCGGTGCTCATCCGCCAGGCCCTCGGCATCCCCAAGGGGAGCCCCGAGCCGCACAAGGAGAAGGTCGCGAACCTGTCGCGGGACCAGCTGCGGCAGATCGCCGAGACGAAGATGCCGGACCTCAACGCGAACAGCGTCGAGTCGGCCATGACGATCATCGCGGGGACGGCGCGCAGCATGGGCGTGACCGTCAACGCGGAGTAAGGGAGCCAACGGTGGGCAAGCGTGGCAAGAGGTACCAGCAGGCCAAGTCGGAGATCGACACCGAGCGCGTCTACCACCCGCTCCAGGCCGTCAAGCTGATCAAGTCGCAGGAGCTGACCCGCTTCGACCCGACGGTCGAGGTGCACCTGCGCCTGGGCGTCAACGTCCGCCACGCCGACCAGCAGCTGCGCGGCACGATCAGCCTCCCGCACGGCACCGGCAGGTCGGTCACCGTCGCGGTCTTCGCCGAGGGCGACAAGGCCCGTGAGGCCGAGACCGCCGGCGCCGACTTCGTGGGCGGCGAGGACCTCGCCATGAAGATCCAGGAGGGCTTCACCGACTTCGACGTCGCGATCGCGACGCCCGACATGATGGGCACCGTCGGCAAGCTCGGCCGCATCCTCGGCCCCTCCGGCAAGATGCCGAACCCCAAGAGCGGCACCGTGACGTTCGACGTCGGCAAGGCCGTCACCGACGTCAAGGCGGGCAAGGTCGAGTACCGCACCGACCGCGCCGGCATCGTCCACCTCGGCATCGGCCGCCGGTCCTTCGAGGAGCGCCAGCTCATCGAGAACTACCAGGCCGTCGTGGAGGAGATCGTCCGCGTGAAGCCGGCCGCGGCCAAGGGCCGCTACCTGAAGTCGATCACCATGGCCCAGACGATGGGCCCGGGGATCCCGGTCAACACCACCCGCACCACCCCGAACGACGTCCTCGAGGAGCCCGCCGCCTAGGCAGCGCACCCCGACACCGGCCCGACCGAAGACCCACGGGGGCGGCTCACGCCGCCTCAAAACCGCCCTCCGGGGCGAACCCGTGCGAGGTTGGCGACGAGACTTCGGCGTCCCTCCGTGGACCCGTGCTCCCGCCCGCCCGCGCGGACGGAGAACACGAAGGAGGTGACCCACTGAACCGGAACGACAAGTCCGACGCCATCGCGGAGCTGACCGAGCGCCTCGCGGCCTCGGACACGATCATCGCGACCGACTTCCGCGGGCTGACGGTGAAGGAGCTGTCGGAGCTGCGCGTGGCGCTGACGGCCGCCGGGACCGAGTACTCGGTGGTCAAGAACACGCTCGCCCGGCGCGCCGCCAACGACACCGGCCGCGAGGCGCTGCTGCCCTACCTGACGGGGCCGACCGGCCTCGCCTGGGTCAAGGGCGACCCGGCCGCCGCCGCCAAGGTGCTCGACGAGTTCGCGGGCAAGCACTCCGCCGCGTTCGCGATCAAGGGCGGCATGCTCGAGGGCGCCGACCTGCCCGTGACCGACGTCACGCGCCTGGCCAAGCTGCCCTCGCGCGAGCAGATGCTCGGCCAGCTGGCCAGCGGCATCGCCTCCCCGCTCACCGGCCTCGCCGGCGGGCTGCAGAACCTGATCGGCGGGCTCGCCCGCAGCCTCGGCGCCCTCCAGGCCCAGAGGGCCTCCGAGGAGCCCGCGGCGTAGGTCCGCACCGAAACCCCTTCGAAACGAACACGAGGAGCACCACATGGCGACGACCGAGGAGTGGATCGAGGAGCTCAAGAGCATCTCGGTGCTGGAGCTGTCCGAGCGGATCAAGGCGCTGGAGGAGACCTTCGGCGTGACGGCGGCGGCCCCGGTGGCCGTGGCCGCGGCCCCCGCGGCCGGCGACGGCGGCGGCGGGGGTGGCGGTGCGGAGGAGCAGACCTCCTTCACGGTCAGCCTCGACGCCGCGGGCGACAAGAAGATCCAGGTCATCAAGGTGGTCCGCGCGGTCACCGGCCTGGGCCTCAAGGAGGCCAAGGAGCTCGTGGACAACGCCCCGAGCAACGTCAAGGAGGACGTGAACAAGGACGAGGCCGAGCAGATCAAGGCCCAGCTGGAAGAGGCCGGCGGCGTGGTCAGCGTCAAGTAGCCCCGTGGTCCCCGGCGACCGGGCGTCCACCCGCGACGGTGGACGCCCGGAGCGCCGTCTGATTGCTTCCGCCGCCGTGAGGGTGCGCGCGTTCTCCGCCGCGGTGGTCCTCGCCGGCCTCGCGTGCGTGCCGGCGGGTCGTGCCGCGCTCGTGAGCCAGGGCGCCGTCCGGATGGGCGCGGACGCCCTCTGGAGCCGGGGGATCCTCGGCCAGGGCCAGGACGTGGCGATCCTCGACGAGGGCTTCGCCGGCCTCGACCGCTCGATCGCGCTCGGCGAGCTGCCGCCGCGCGACGCGATGACGCTGCTGGCGCTCGATCCGGAGGCCGGCCTCGACGGCCGCACCGAGCTCGGCCAGCCGACCCAGCACGGCGTGCGGATGGCGGAGATCGTCCACGACATCGCCCCGGACGCCCACCTGACGCTGGTGGCCTACCGCACCCCGGAGCAGTTCGCCGACGGCGCCGACTGGATCGCCGCCCACGGCATCCCGGTCGTGAGCCACTCCAACTCGTTCCTCAGCCCGCCCTTCGACGGGACCGGCCCGGCGGCGCGGGCGGTCGACCGAGCCGCGGCGGCCGGCGTGCTCTGGGTCAACTCGGCGGGCAACTACGGTCAGCGTCACTGGCGCGGCACCGCGACCGCCGCCGGCACCGTCATCCCCATCGCGCCGCCCGCCGGGACGCCGTTGCTGCTGAGCCTGGCCTGGGCCACGCCCGCGGTCACGGCGAGCGTCGCCGTCGAGCGCCAGGACCCCGCCGGCGCCTGGGCCGAGGTGCAGCGCAGCGCGCCCGCGTCGGCGATCAACGCGCGCACCGCCCCGCTCGCGACCGACGGGGCGGCCTACCGGCTGGTCGTGCGCCAGGAGTCCGGGCCGCCCGTGCCGCTCGACCTCTTCTCCGAGACCTCCGGGTTCGGCGACCTCGCGGTGCCCGAGGGCAGCATCCCCACGCCGGGCGACGCGGCGGGCAGCCTCACGGTGGGCGCGGTCAAGTGGACCGGCGTCGCGCTCGAGCCCTACTCGTCGCAGGGCGCCGCGGGGTCGGCCAAGCCAGACCTCGTCGGGCCGACCTATGTGACCTCCAACCCGGAGTGGCCGGGCACCGCCGGCACCTCGGCGGCCACCGCGCACGTCGCGGGCGCCGCGGTGCTCCTGCGCCAGCAGCGCATGGCCGCCGGCCTGCCCGCGGGGCCGGCGGACCTGCGCGCGGCGCTCACCTCCACGGCCCTCGGGCTGGGCGCCGCGGGGACCGACCCGCTCTACGGCGCCGGCATGGCGCGGCTCGACGCCACGGCCCCCGCGCTGTCGGTCCGGATCGGCCCGGGCTCACGCCGCCTGGTGCGGGTCAGGGCCCCTGACGCCGGTACGATCCGCGACGTGCGCATCTCTGTGAACGGGCGGCTCCTGCGGGTCGTCCGGCGACCGGTCGTCGGCGTGCGCCTGCCGGCCCTGCGCCGGGGCGCCGTCACCCGGGTCACCATCACCGCCGAGGACATGGCCGGCAACGTCGCCGTCCGCACCCGCGTGCTGAGGGCCGCCCGCTGATCCGGCGCGTCGCGCCCCTGCTCGTCGCCGGGCTCACGCTGGCCGTGGCGGCCGGCGCGAGCCCGGCGCCGTCGGCGGCGGCCCCGGCCGCGCTGACGGTCGACGCCCGCCCGGGCCAGGTGGCGCGCGTCGCCGCCGGGCTGCGCAGCAGTGGCCTCAAGGTGCAGCGCCGCGTGGGCCGGCAGCTTCAGGTGGTGGCCGATCCCGACCGGGCGGCCGCCCTCGAGCGCATCCCCGGCGTGGCCGGCGCCCGTCCCGCCACGACGGCCTTCGCCGACCAGACGCCCGCCGTCAGCCAGGGCGTGGAGCGCTCGGGCGCCGACGTGCTCGGGCGCATCGCCGGCGGCGGCCGGGGGCTGCGGATCGCGATCCTCGACCTGGGCTTCGGGCAGAACCTCGGGCGGCTGCAGGGCCTCGGCGAGCTGCCGCAGCCCGGCCGGCTGGAGACGCTGTCGTTCGACGCCGCGAGCGGGCTCGCCGGCACCAACGCCTACGGCAACCGCACCAACCACGGCGAGCTCGTGGCCCAGACGGTCTTCGACTACGCGCCCGCCGCCGACTACCTGTTCGTCAACTACCACTCGGACGCGGACTTCCTCGCCGCCACCGACGCGATCATCGCGCGCCACCCCGACATCGTCGTCCACTCCAACTCGTTCATCGAGGGCCCCTTCGACGGCACGAGCGTCGCGGCGCGGGCGGTCAACCGGGCGGCGGCCGCGGGCATCCTCTGGTTCAACTCGGCGGGCAACTACGCCCAGCTGCACTGGAGCGGGCCGTGGGCCGACGCCGACGCCGACGGCATCCTCGACTGGCCGAACGGCGACAACTGGACCTTCGCGCGCGCGGCCGGCCAGCCGATCACCTTCGCCCTCTCCTGGCCGGCGCCCGCCAGCGGCCCGCCGACCGACCTCGACATCGCCCTCGAGCGCCTGGGCACCGACGGCCTCTGGACGCCGGTGGCCGGCTCGTCCGACCGTCAGTCCCAGGGGGCGCTGCCAGCCGAGCGCATCACGGGCTACTCGCCGCCGGCCGACGGGCTCTTCCGCCTGCGCGTGGTGCTCGTGTCGGGGCCGCCGCCGTCCGGTCCGCTCACCCTCTTCTCGCGCGAGATCCCGCTGTCGGTGATCGGCGGGACCGTGGAGGGCAGCGTGCCGACCCCCGGCGACGCCGTCGGCGCCATCGCGGTCGGCGCCACGGACTGGCGCGGCAACACGCTGAAGTCCTACTCCAGCCAGGGCCCGACGGCCGACGGGCGGCTGAAGCCCGACGTCTCGGCGCCCACCAACACCCGGGTCATGGGCCCGAACGGGTTCCGCGCGGTGGGCGGCACCTCCAACGCCGCCCCCAACGCGGCCGGCGCCGCGGCCGTCCTGATCGCCGCCCAGCGCGCCGCCGGCATCACGCTCAACGCCGACGGCGTCCGCTCCCAGCTCTCCGGCCTCGCGCTCGATCTCGGCGCGCCCGGCCCCGACGACGCCTTCGGCGCGGGCCGCGTGCGCGTCAGCACCGACCCGCCGCGCATCGCCCGCCCCACCCCGGCGCCGCTCGCGTCGGTGCGCGGCCGCCAGACGCTGAAGTTCACCGGGATCTCGCGCTCCCGCATCACCACCTGGCGGCTGGACGTCGACGGCCAGCCCGCGACCCGGGCGGCGCAGGCGTACCCGCGCGGCATCACGATCGACACCCGCGCGCTCCCCGACGGGTGGCACGCGCTGCACGCCCAGGCGCTCGACTTCCCCGGCAACACCGGCGCGCTCGACTGGTCGATCCGCGTCAACAACACGCCGCCGGCCCTGCAGCTGCGGCGCGTCGTCGTGCGCCCGCCCGGCGGCCCGCGCGCCGGCCGCGCCGCGCGGCCTCGGCCGGTCCGCCTGCTGCTCGCCGCGAGCGACCCCGGCGCCACCGGCCGGCTCACCGCGACGCTCACGGCCACGGCCGCCAAGCGCGGCGTGGAGGGCGCCGCGCGCACCCTCGCGCTGCCCCAGGGGCCGGCCCGCTCCGTTGCGCTCGGCACGCTGGCCCGCGGGCGCTACGCGGTCCGGATCGCGCTCCGCGACCGCGCCGGCAACCAGGTCGCGGTTTCCCGCCGAATCCTCGTCAGATAGCGTTGCGCCGCGCTCGCACCATCGCGCAGAATGTCTCCGCCCTCGCGCGCGACGCGGGGGCGTGAACCATCGACCCGGGAGTTCCCATGCCCCTTGAGCAGGCCCAGAAGAGCGCGCTGCGCGACAAGGTCTCGACGGCCAACAAGTCCAACGTCGACGCCGTGGCCGACGAGGTGAACGCGGCCCTCGCCACCCTCGACGCCGACGACAAGGACTACGCGCGGCTCCAGGGATGGCTCGAGGACCTCTCCGTGGTCAAGGGCGGCGGCGTCCCCGGCAAGTTCTGAAAGTGAGGCGCCACGCACGGACGGCCCTCTTAGCGGGGCCGTCCGGGCGACAAAACAGCCCCTGGCCGGGGCTGTTTTGACAACGGCGGCACGGCCTTCGGCCGGGCAAGGCCGCCGAAAGGGCCGCTCGCGACCTTCGGTCGCTCGCATCCTCGGGTTCCTGACGCGCTGAAGCGCGCGGGCCTCCCCGAGCCCTCCGGCCCTCCCCGCCCCGCCCTACCGTGGCCGAGGTGCGCCGGCGCGCGGAGCGCCGTCCGGAACTCCAGATGCGAGGCCCCGAAGGGGCCGAGCGGAGGTTTCCGAGGCCGTCCCCGCCGAAGGCGGTGCAGGGCGTGTCCGCACGGATCTCGCCCGGAGCCGGCCGGGCGCGCGGTGAATCGCCTCCCACCCTGCGCGGGGCAGCGCCTCCATGGATGCCCCAGACGATCGGCCTCCGCGGCCGGCCTTCGTAGACGACCCGCGCCTCAGGACGGCCTTCGTAGACGACCCGTATCCCGGCCCGGCCGTCGCAGACGATCCTCGCCGAGCCGGGGTGAGCCTCGCTGCCTCGCTAACCCCTGCGCCGCGGTGCCTGGAGCAATCGCTGCAGCCTCCGCGTCTCCGCCAGGGCGTTGACCGGGCGGCGGTCCGGGGGGCCGCTGCGGCCGCGCTGCATCCGGCCCTCGCGGCCCTCGCGCGCCTCGACCCAGCGCTCGTAGGCCGAGATCAGGTCGAGGAGGTTCTCGATCAGGTCGATGCCTGCGCCGCCGCCGGGGTAGGGCTCGCCGTTCAGGAGCAGGGTCCGCGGCTCCGCCAGCCAGGCCAGCTCGCCCGAGCCGGGGCGGGCGGCGCGGACGCCGCCGGCGGAGACGCGCACCGCCAGGCCGTGCCACTCGCGCTTCAGCACCCCGGGCTCCACCGCCGGGCGGAAGCCGAAGGCGCGCATGCGCCGGCGCTCGTCCGGCGAGTTCCACTGCCGGTGCGTCGCCTCGAGCAGTCCGCGCAGCCGCCCGTCCATCCCGTCGTCGGGCGCGCCGTCCGCGTATGCCGGTAGGGAGGACGTGGTCATCGAGCCAGTATGCATCACTTCGCGACGGGCCGAGGGCCCGGGCCCCGATCGGGGTGCTAGGATCGTCGGCCTTGGCCGATGGGTTCTATTGACGGCCGCTCTCCGAGCGCAGCCGCCCCTGGCCGCCCGACCTCATTCGGGCAGTGCCATTGCTCACCGATACCCGTCGGTGCTATCGTCTGCCGTTGCGCCTGAGCCGAACCGCCGGCTCCTCGCCGTCCCCCGCCCGCTCTCGTCAGGAGGCCTCGCGACTTGAGCACCCGCCCCGCTGCCCGCGTCCGCCACAACTTCTCCAAGCTGGAGAAGGTCCTCGAGGTTCCCAACCTCATCGACATCCAGCGGTCCTCATTTGAGTGGTTCATCAACGAGGGCCTCCGGGAGACCATCGACGACATCTCCCCGATCGAAGACTTCACGGGCACCCTCGCCGTGCAGTTCGGCAAGTACACGCTGGGCGGCTGGGAGCCCGGCATGCCCTTCGACCACATCCAGCCGAACGACTCCATCAAGGACTGCCGCGAGAAGGACATCACCTACGCGGCCCCGCTGACGATGGAGGTCGCGTTCATCAACCGGGAGACCGGTGAGATCCGCGAGCAGAAGGTCTTCATGGGCGACCTGCCCCTGATGACCGAGTGGGGCACCTACATCATCAACGGCACCGAGCGCGTCGTGGTGACCCAGCTCGTGCGCTCCCCGGGCGCCTACGTGATGGAGCCCAAGGACCGCGAGAAGCAGGTCTTCATCGCGAACCTGATGCCGTCGCGCGGCTCCTGGGTCGAGCTCGAGATCGACAAGAAGGGCCTGGTCCACGTCCGCATCGACCGCAAGCGCAAGCTGCCGGTCACCACGCTGCTGTTCGCGCTCGGCTACACGCGCGACGACGTGGCGAACCTGTTCCGCCACCCGGACGACCCGGACCGCGTGAACCCGTTCATCCAGGCGACCCTCGACAAGGACGCGACCGAGGGCAACCCGCAGACCGGCGACCGCACGAGCCTCGAGGAGCTCTACGCCGATCGCGGAGGAGATCCACGGGCTGGCGCAGGGGATCGAGGACACGAGCGCCGAGGAGCGGGCCGGCGTCGAGGCCGAGATCGAGAAGCTCGAGAAGAAGATGGACGCCCGCTCGGGCGACATCATGCAGCACGCCCTGATCGAGGTCTTCAAGAAGCAGCGCCCGGGCGAGCCGCCGACGGTGGACAACTCGCGCGCCCTCGTGAAGTCGCTCTTCTTCGACCCGAAGCGCTACGACCTCACCAAGGTCGGCCGCTACAAGCTCGACGCCCGCCTGGGCCTCGAGCTCGGCTCGAGCGTGCGCACGCTGACCAACCCGCGCTTCACCGCGCGCGTGTCCGGCACCACCGACGACCTGGTCGAGCTGATCCGCCGCCTGGTGGCCCTGCCGATCAAGATCGGGCTGCCCGAGGAGTCGAAGGACTTCGCCGCCGACGCGGCGGCGACGCCGCGCGACGAGATCGCGGGCGACCTCGACGAGTACGAGCACTTCGGGAACCGCCGCCTGCGGACCGTCGGCGAGCTCATCCAGGAGGCCTTCCGCATCGGCCTCTACCGGATGGAGCGCGTCGTCCGCGAGCGGATGAGCACCGAGGACGTTCGACACGATCACGCCGCAGACGATCATCAACATCCGTCCGGTCGTGGCCGCGCTGAAGGAGTTCTTCGGCTCGTCGCAGCTCTCGCAGTTCATGGACCAGACCAACTCGCTGGCCGGGCTCACGCACCGGCGCCGCCTGTCGGCGCTCGGCGCCGGCGGCCTCACCCGCGAGCGCGCCCCCATCGAGGTGCGCGACGTCCACCAGACCCACTACGGGCGCATGTGCCCGATCGAGACCCCGGAGGGCCCGAACATCGGCCTGATCGGCTCGCTCGGGTCCTTCGCGACCCTGAACGAGTTCGGCTTCATCCAGACGCCGTACCGGCGGGTGAAGGGCGGGGTCGTCACGGCCGAGGTCGAGCGCCTCGACGCCACGCAGGAGGAGCACAAGACGATCGCCCAGGCGAACGCCGAGATCGACCCCAAGGGCAAGCTCGTGGGGCCGGTCCTCTGCCGCAAGGGCGGCGAGCCGATCCTGGCCGACCCGGCCGACGTCGAGTACATGGACGTCTCGCCGCAGCAGATCGTGTCGGTGGCGACCGCGCTCATCCCGTTCCTCGAGCACAACGACGCCAACCGCGCGCTGATGGGCGCCAACATGCAGCGCCAGGCCGTCCCGCTCATGATCACCGAGGCCCCGCTCGTGGGCACCGGCATCGAGCGCCGCGCGGCCGTGGACACCGGCGACGTCGTCGTCAGCCGCACCGGCGGCACCGTCGCGACGGTCGACGCCGACCACGTGATCGTCGAGGACCCGCAGGGCGAGCTGGAGCACTACGAGCTCCACAAGTTCACCCGCTCCAACCAGGGCACCCTCATCCACCAGAAGCCGATCGTCCGCAAGGGCCAGCCGATCGAGACGGGCGACGTGCTCGCCGACGGCAGCTCCACGGACAACGGCGAGCTGGCGCTCGGCAGCAACATGCTCGTCGCCTTCATGTCCTGGGAGGGCTACAACTTCGAGGACGCGATCATCATCTCGGAGCGCCTCGTCAAGGACGACGTGCTCTCCTCGATCCACATCGAGGAGTACGAGGTCGACGCCCGCGCCACCAAGCTGGGCGCCGAGGAGATCACCCGCGACATCCCGAACCGCTCCGAGGAGTCCCTCAAGGACCTCGACGAGCGCGGCATCGTGCGCATCGGCGCCGAGGTGATGTCGGGCGACCTGCTGGTCGGCAAGGTCACGCCGAAGGGCGAGACCGAGCTGACGGCCGAGGAGAAGCTGATCCGCGCCATCTTCAAGGAGAAGGCCGGCGAGGTCCGCGACACCTCCCTCAAGGTCCCGCACGGCGAGGGCGGCAAGGTCATCGACGTCAAGGTCTTCGACCGCGAGAACGGCGACGACCTGTCGCCGGGCGTCAACCAGCTCGTGCGCGTCTTCGTCGCCAAGCGGCGCAAGATCGCCGAGGGCGACAAGCTCGCCGGCCGCCACGGCAACAAGGGCGTCATCTCGAAGATCGTCCCCGAGGAGGACATGCCGTTCCTCGAGGACGGCACGCCGATCGACATGATCCTCAACCCGCTGGGCGTGCCGTCGCGCATGAACATCGGGCAGATCCTCGAGACGCACCTCGGCTGGGCCGCCGCGCGCGGCTGGGTCGACGGCGCCTACGAGCAGGGCGGCATCAACGGCCACGAGCCGCCGCCGCGCACCTTCGTCGCGACGCCGGTGTTCGACGGCGCGACGGTCGAGGACGTGGACCGCGTGCTCAAGGACTGGTCGGCGAGCCACCCCGGCAACCCGATCCAGCTCGGCGTGGACGAGTCCGACCGCGCCGGCCGCCAGGCCTCGGGCCGCATGAAGCTCTACAACGGCCGCACCGGCGAGCCCTACGAGGGCAAGGTCACCGTCGGCTACATGTACATGCTGAAGCTGCTCCACCTGGTGGACGACAAGATCCACGCGCGCTCCACCGGCCCGTACTCGCTCGTCACCCAGCAGCCGCTGGGCGGCAAGGCGCAGTTCGGCGGCCAGCGCTTCGGCGAGATGGAGGTGTGGGCGCTCGAGGCGTACGGGGCCGCCTACACCCTCCAGGAGATGCTCACCATCAAGAGCGACGACACCGTGGGCCGCGTGAAGGCCTACGAGGCGATCGTGAAGGGCGAGAACATCCAGGAGCCGTCCATCCCGGAGAGCTTCAAGGTGCTGCTGAAGGAGATGCAGAGCCTGGGCCTGGACGTGAAGGTCCAGGGCGAGGCGGGCCCGGAGTTCCTCGCGCGGGATGAGGACGACGACCTGCTGCGCGCCGCCGAGGAGCTCGGCATCGACCTCTCGGGCGGCCTCGGGGCGGCCCGTGAGGGCGAGGACGGCCAGGAGGGCGACGGGGCCGAGGCCGCACCGCAGGACGACGCCGAGGTCGTGGCGTCGTCGGCGGAGACGGCCGGCGCCGACGCGACGGAGGGCTGAGAGGGGCCGGCCCCCCGGCGCGGTCCCCCCACGGGGGCCGGCGCCGGGGGCGCCGTGAACAGGGACGGGGTTAGCCGGATGCGGCGCGACGGCGCGGCGGCCCGGCACACGAAGAAAGGCGCGGCTACGTGATCGACATCAACAACTTCGACTCCATCTCCATCGGCCTGGCCTCCTCGAAGCAGATCCGGCAGTGGAGCTCGGGCGAGGTCACCAAGCCCGAGACCATCAACTACCGCACGCTCAAGCCCGAGAAGGACGGACTCTTCTGCGAGAAGATCTTCGGTCCGACCAAGGACTGGGAGTGCTACTGCGGTAAGTACAAGCGCGTCCGCTACAAGGGCATCATCTGCGAGCGCTGCGGCGTCGAGGTCACGCGGGCCAAGGTGCGCCGCGAGCGCATGGGCCACATCGACCTCGCCGCGCCGGTCAGCCACATCTGGTTCTTCAAGGGCGTCCCGAGCCGCATCGGCTACATGCTGGACATCGCCCCGAAGGAGCTGGAGAAGGTCCTCTACTTCGCCGCCTCCATCGTCACCGAGGTGGACGAGGAGGGCCGCGCCGGCGAGCTCGACCGCCTCCAGGACGAGGTGAACGCCGCCATCGAGCAGTTCGGGGTGGACAAGGAGGAGCGCCTGCTCGAGCTGAGCGAGCGCCTCGACCGCCGCGTCCAGTGGCTCCGCGAGGGCGAGGCCCCCGGCCTCACCGACGAGGACGAGTACTGGATCGACGACCTCAAGCGCGACCGCACCAACGAGGACCCCGAGGCGCGCCGCGAGCTGACCGACGCCGACCGCAAGCAGGCCGAGGCCGACCTGCGCAAGGAGACCGACGTCGCGCTGAAGGACATCGAGCGCTACACGGAGGAGGCGATCGACCGCCTCACCCGCGCCTGGCTCACCTTCAAGGACCTCAAGCCGCGCCAGATCGAGTCCGACGAGCAGCTCTTCCGCGAGATGAAGGAGCGGTTCGGCTCGCCGTACGGCTTCTGCGACCTCTTCAAGGGCGGCATGGGCGCCGCGGCCATCCGCGAGCTGCTCGGCCAGATCGACCTCGACGCCGAGGCCGAGTCGCTGCGCGAGACCATCCAGACCAGCAAGGGCCAGCGCCAGGCGCGCGCCCTGAAGCGCCTGAAGGTGGCCTCCGCGTTCCGCCGCAGCACCAACCGCCCGGAGTGGATGGTCCTCGAGGCGATCCCGGTGATCCCGCCGGAGCTGCGCCCGATGGTCCAGCTCGACGGCGGCCGCTTCGCCACCAGCGACCTGAACGACCTCTACCGGCGCGTCATCAACCGCAACAACCGCCTCAAGCGGCTCCTCGACCTCGGGGCGCCCGAGATCATCGTGAACAACGAGAAGCGGATGCTGCAGGAGGCGGTCGACGCGCTGTTCGACAACGGCCGCCGCGGCCGCGCGGTCACGGGCCCGGGCAACCGGCCCCTGAAGTCGCTCTCGGACATGCTGAAGGGCAAGCAGGGCCGCTTCCGCCAGAACCTGCTCGGCAAGCGCGTGGACTACTCGGGCCGCTCGGTCATCGTGGCCGGCCCCGAGCTCCGCCTGCACCAGTGCGGGCTGCCGAAGCTGATGGCGCTCGAGCTCTTCAAGCCGTTCATCATGAGCCGGCTCGTCGAGCGCAAGCAGGTCCAGAACATCAAGGCGGCCAAGAAGCTCGTGGACGCCATGGTGCCCGAGGTCTGGGACGTGCTCGAGGAGGTCATCGGGGAGCACCCGGTGCTGCTCAACCGCGCGCCGACCCTGCACCGCCTCGGCATCCAGGCCTTCGAGCCCGTGCTGGTCGAGGGCAAGGCCATCCAGATCCACCCGCTCGTCTGCACGGCGTTCAACGCCGACTTCGACGGCGACCAGATGGCCGTCCACCTCCCCCTGTCGGTGGAGGCGCAGGCCGAGGCCCGCATCCTGATGCTCTCGGCCAACAACATCCTCTCGCCGGCCAACGGGCGCCCGATCACGGTGCCCAGCCAGGAGATGATCCTCGGCCTCTACTACCTCACCCATGGGCCGGTCCTCGACATCCGCAAGAAGGGCGACGAGGGCGAGGGCTTCGAGCGCGAGCTCACCGAGCTCTGGAACCCCGAGACCCGCAAGTGGGAGCTGCCCAGGGGCCACGAGGGCAAGTCCGACGGCACGGACTGGTCGACGAAGCCCTTCGAGGTCCTCGACCTGGAGGCGCCCCGCGCCTTCCGCTCGGCGGAGAGCGTCATGACGGCGCTCGAGCAGCGCGCGATCGGGATCCACGACATCATCGAGATGCGGCCGATCGACGGCGACGGCGTGCGCCGCATCACCACCCCCGGCCGCGTGGTCTTCAACCACGAGGTCCGGGAGGCGCTCGAGTACGTCGTGGGCGCGGAGGAGCTCGTCGAGACCCCGTTCCCCGAGCTGCACAAGACCCTCACCAAGCGGCAGACCGCCGACTTCATCGAGGACCTCGTGAACCTCTACGGGGCCACCGCGGTGTCGATGGTGCTCGACGCGTTCAAGGAGCTGGGCTTCCGCCACGCGACCGACTCGGGGCTCACGGTGTCGAAGAACGACATCGTCGTGCCGCCGACGAAGGACGAGATCATCGCCAAGTACGACGACAAGGTCGATGAGGTCGAGGGCTTCTTCGGCCTGGGCGAGATGAGCCCGGAGGAGCGCCACGAGGAGGTCGTGAAGCTCTGGGAGCAGGCCACGGACGAGGTCGCCGAGGCGATGCAGCGGCACCTCTACCGGATGAACCCGATCTACATGATGGCCCACAGCGGCGCGCGCGGATCGTTCAAGCAGATCCGTCAGCTCGCCGGCATGCGCGGCTGCATGAACAACCCCAAGGGCGAGACCATCGAGCGCCCGATCAAGAGCAACTTCTTCGAGGGGCTCTCGGTGCTCGAGTACTTCATCTCGACCCACGGCGCCCGCAAGGGCCTCGCGGACACCGCCCTGAAGACCGCCGACTCGGGCTACCTCACCCGGCGCCTGGTCGACGTCTCTCAGGATGTCATCGTCCGCGAGCTCGACTGCGGCACCGACGAGGGCATCGAGATCCCGGTCTTCCGCGACGACAACGTCCTCAACCCCAGCCTCCCCGGCCGGGTGCTGCAGGGGCCGATCGTGGACCGCATCACGGGCGAGGTGCTCCTCGACCTGCGCCCCGACCTGCCGGCCGAGGCCGATGAGGCGCAGATCGACGCCCATCGCGGCCAGCTCATCTCCACCCTCGACGGGCAGCGGCTCAACCGCGAGCTGCGCAACCCCGACGGCAGCCCGCTGAACGCGATCGCCTCCGTCCGCTCGCCCCTCAAGTGCCGGAGCGAGGTCGGCATCTGCGCCCGCTGCTACGGCCGCAACCCCGCCTCGGGCCGCCTCACCGAGCCCGGCGACGCCGTGGGCATTATCGCGGCGCAGTCGATCGGCGAGCCCGGCACGCAGCTCACCATGCGCACGTTCCACACCGGCGGCGTCGCCGGCGCCGACATCACGCACGGCCTGCCGCGCGTCGTCGAGCTGTTCGAGGCGCGCAAGCCGAAGGCGCAGGCGCTGATCGCCCCCGTGGACGGATGGATCCGCATCACGGACGACGAGACGCGCCCCGGGTCGGCCCATCTCACGGTGGTCGAGCCGGAGTACGTCGAGATGGACGACGCGGGCACGGGCGCAACGCGGGCCCCGGTGCGCGAGCACCCGTTCCCGGTCATGCGCCGCACGCAGATCACGGTGGACGACGGCCAGTGGGTCGAGGCCGGCGACCTCCTCAGCAACGGCTCGGCCTTCCCGGCCGACATCCTGGGCTCGAAGCCTGGCGTGGCGATCGGCGTCCAGGGCGCCATCACCGGCGTCAAGGACGAGGGCAAGGGCTGGCTGCGCGTCGACGTCGAGACCGAGGCGGGCACGTCCCAGCGGTGGCTGCGGCTGCCGGCGGACCGCCCGCGCCCGGTGATCGAGGCCGGCATGCAGGTCACGACGGGCCAGCGCTTCTACACGCAGGAGGGCTCGCGCGACCGGTCCACCAAGACCGAGCTGTACCTCGTC
>CAVYRD010000022.1:0-109846 GCA_963770865.1 uncultured Thermoleophilia bacterium | reverse complement strand
GCCGATGCGCGTCATCAGCGCCAAGCCGAGGCCGGCGATGATGGGGCCGGCGGTCATCGGCAGCCTGGGGCCGATCTGCTGCGACAGGCGGCCCGCCCGCGGCGAGAGCAGGAGCAGCATGAGCGTCACCGGAGCAGCGCGACGCACGGCTTCGATGGGCGAGTAGTCGAGCACCTGCTGCAACTGGATGGGGATGAGGAAGAGCGCGGCGCCGAGGGCCCCGTAGACGACGAAGGTCACGGCGTTGGCGCCGCTGAACTGCCGCGACGAGAAGATGGACAGCGGGAGCATGGGGTGGGCCAGGCGCCGCTCGAGGAGGCCGAACGCCGAAAGCACGATGACGCCGCCCACGAGGCCGGCCAGCACGGCGGTGGACGTCCAGCCGCGCACCGGCCCCTCGATGAGGCCCCACACCAGCGCCGCCGACCGACCGGGCCAGCGAGGGCGGCTCCAGCCACGTCGAGCCGTCCCTCCACCCCCGGGTCCTTCGACTCCGGCACCTTGGTCTGGGCGATCCACACCACGGCGGCCACGAGCGGCAGGTTGAGCAGGAAGATCCACCGCCATGAGGCCGCCTCGATCAGGTAACCGCCGACGAACGGCCCGACGGCCAGCGCGAGACCGCTGAGCCCGGACCACAGGCCGATGGCCTGGGCCCGGTCCTCCTCCGCGGAACGTCGACTGGATGATCGCCAGGCTGCCCGGCGTGAGCAGCGCGCCGCCGATGCCCTGCAGGGCGCGCGCCGCGATCAGCAGCGCCGGCGTTGGGCGCGACGCCGCACAGCAGCGAAGCGACCGCGAACCAGACGACCCCGGTCACGAAGATGCGCCGCCGTCCGTAACGGTCGCCCAGCGACCCGCCCAGCAGCAACGAGCCCGGCCAGCGCCAGCGTGTAGGCGTTGATGACCCACTGCAGGCTGCTGAGGGCGGCGTCGAAGTCGTCGCCGATCGCCGGGGTAGCGACGTTGACCGCCGTCGCGTCGACGCCGACCATGGCGAGCTGAGCACCGTGGCGAAGACCACCCAGCGCCCCTGGGGCGTCGCGAGCCGCAGCAGCTCCTCGGCGGTGGCGGCGCGGCTCGCGGGCGGCTGTCGAGGCATCGGGCGCCAGCATGACGCAGGGGCGCCCCCGTGCGCCCGCGGGGTCGCTCAGATCCAGTCGCGCCGCCGGAAGAGCAGGTAGAGCGTGACCGACGTGGCGACCATCAGGGCGAGCGCCAGCGGGTAGCCCGCGCGCCAGTGGGTCGGCATGTGGCGGAAGTTCATGCCGTAGATCGTCCCGATCAGCGTCGGCGCGAAGAGGATGGCGGCCCAGGCCGAGATGCGCTTCACCTCTTCGTTCTGGGCGATCGACGCCTCGCTGAGCGCCTTCGTCTCGAGCGTGAGGTTGACGCTCAGGAACTGCTCTGGAGCAGCTCGCGGAGCCGTCCACCTGCTCCTGCACCCGAAGGGCGTGGTCCTGCACGTCGCGCAGGTAGCGGCGCTCCTCGTCCCCCACGCCGGGATCGCGCAGGAGCGGGTCGAGCATGCCGGCCAGGGGCGTGGACGCGCGCCCGAAGGCGATCACCTCGCGCGAGAGAAACTCGTAGATGCGCCGCGAGACGCTCGGGCTGCCGCCGAACACCTCGTCCTCGATCTCGTCGATGTCGTTCTCGAGGCCCGCCACGACCGGGGCGTAGTCGTAGACCACCCGGTCCATGATCGCGTGGAGGATCACCACCGGCCCGCGCCGGAGCAGCTCGGGGCGGGACTCCAGCCCGGCGCGCGCGCCCGCGAGGTCGCGCGCGTCGTCCTGGCGCGAGGAGACGACGAAGTTCGGGCCGGCGAAGACGTGCAGCTCGCCGAACTCCACCGTCTCGCTCTCGTCGATGTACCGCGCGGGCCGCAGCACGCAGTAGAGCGTGTCGCCGTAGCGCTCCAGCTTCGGGCGCTGATGCGCGTGCACCGCGTCCTCGACGGCGAGGGGGTGCAGGCCGAACTCGCGGGCGACCTCGGCGAACTCCGCGTCGTCCGGGCGGTCGAGGCCGATCCAAGCCATGCCGTCGCCGGCGCGCGCGGCGGCCGCGACGCCGGTGAGGTCGCGGGGGCCGTCCTGGCGGACGCCGTCGCGGTAGAGCGCGCAGTCAACGAGCACGCGCGCAGCATCCCGCGCGCCTCGGCCGGAGCCCGCGCGTAACGCGGTCGTGAGCACCGGGACGACACCGCGCGCGACGACCGCGGAGGGGAGGTGTGGTGGAAGATCGGTGGAGGGCCGTCCTGGCGACCGGAGGGGGCGCCGGTCCCCTGGTGGCGCGCGTCGCGGCGGGCGCCGTGTTCCTGGCCTTCTCGGTGGGCAAGTTCACCCGCCACGACGCCGAGGCCGCCGCGTTCGAGCGCTCCAGCGTGCCGGGCCGGAGCTGGCGACCTACGCCGTGGGGCTGGTGGAGCTGCTCGGCGGCCTTGCCCTGCTGGCCGGGTTCGCCACGCGCGTGGCCGCGCTGCTGCTGGCGCTGAACATGGTTGGGGCCGTGGCCACCGCGGGCCGCGTCGAGGGAGGCCCCGTCCACCTCGGCCTCGCGCCGGCGCTCCTGGTGGTGATGCTGGCGCTCGTGTGGACCGGCGCGGGCGCCCTGTCGGTCAACCGCGCCCTGACGGCGGCGCCGGGCGTCAGTCCCGGGAGGCCGCGGAGAGCACCGAGCTGAGAAGGCCCGGGAAGCGCCGCTCCATGTCGTCCTTGCGCAGCCAGGTGAGCTTGCGCGTGCCCTCCTCGCGCTCGGCGGTGATGCCCGCGGCGCGGAGGGTCTTCAGATGGTGGCTCGCGGTCCACTTGGAGACGTCGAGCTCGATCTGACCGCAGGACTTGGCCGCGTCCGGCGAGCAGCCGGCCAGCTGGCGCACGATCTCCAGGCGGACCGGGTCCGAGAGGGCCTGGAGCACGGCGACCAGGTCGGCCTCCGGAGGCGCCGCGGTCTCGTCGCGGGTGGCTCATCGGAATCCCTCGCCAATCGTTTGACGCACATCGAACATCGATGTACGGTGCACGTCGAACAATAGGGGAACACGACGGCGGCCGCCAGCGCTCCTCGCACATCGGAACCGACCGGGAGTTGCGACCATGTCACGCGCTCGACCCGCGGCTGCCGCCGCACTGACCCCGCGCGCCTGGGGGGCACTGCTCGTGCTCTGCAGCGCCCTCTTCCTCGACGCGCTCGACGTCTCGATGGTCGGCGTCGCCCTGCCGTCGATCCAGTCGGACCTCCACATCTCCACCGGCGGCCTGCAGTGGGTCGTGAGCGCGTACGTGCTCGGCTACGGCGGGTTCCTCCTGCTGGGAGGCCGTGCGGCCGACCTGCTCGGGCGGCGGCGGATGTTCCTGATCTCCCTGGCCGTCTTCATGGTGGCGTCGGGCCTCGGCGCCTTCGTGGACGACGGATCCCTGCTCATCGCCACCCGCTTCGTGAAGGGCGTGAGCGCCGCGTTCACCGCGCCGGCGGGCCTGTCGATCATCACCACCAGCTTCGCCGAGGGGCCGGCCCGCAACCGGGCCATCTCGATCTACACCGCGACCGGCGCCACCGGCTTCTCACTGGGGCTGGTGATCGGCGGCGCGCTCACCGAGATCGGCTGGCGCTGGGTGTTCCTGCTGCCCGTGCCGATCGCCCTGGTGACGCTGCTCGCCGCGATCCGCCTGGTCCCCGACGCGGGCCGCGCCGAGGGCCCGCGCCGCTCCTTCGACGTGGCCGGCGCCGCGACGATCACCGGCGCGATGCTGCTCGCCGTCTTCACCGTGGTCCGGGCCCCGGAGGCCGGGTGGGCATCGCCGCGCACCCTCGCCTCGCTGGCCGGCGTCGCCGTGCTCCTGGCCGGCTTCACCGTCCTCGAGAGGCGCACCGCGCACCCGCTGGTGCGGCTCGGCATCCTGCGCTCGGGCTCGCTCGTGCGCGCCAACCTGGGGGCCATGTCGCTGTTCGGCGGCTGGGTCGGCTTCCAGTTCATCGCGACGCTGTACATGCAGCAGGCCCGCGGCTGGTCGCCGATCGAGACCGGCCTGGCGATCTTCCCCGCCGGCGTCCTGGTCGCGCTCGTCGCGCCGCGCATCGGCCCTCTGGTGGGGCGGCTGGGCGCGCCGCGGCTGGCGGCGCTCGGCCTCCTCTCGACGGTGGGCGCCTACGCGCTGTTCCTGCCGATCGGCATCGACTCGCCCTACCTGACGGGCATCCTGCCCACGATGCTGCTGGCCGGCCTCGGCTTCGCGCTGGCCTTCGGCCCGCTCAACATCGCGGCCACCAACGGCATCGCGCCGGAGGAGCAGGGGCTGGCCGGCGGGCTGGTGAACACCTCGTTCCAGTTCGGCGGGGCGCTCGTGCTGGCCGTCGTCACGGCGGTCAACGCCGCCGCGACGGGCGAGGGCGGCGATCCGCAGTCGCTGCTCGACGGCTACCGGCCCGCCGTGGCGGTGTCGCTGGTGGTCGCCCTGATCGGCGTCGCCGCGACCGCCTGGCACGGCGTACGGCGCCCGCGCCCCGAGCCGGTCGCCGGGAGGGTGGGGGCGTAGGAACGCGCCCGGGGGACGGGGCGTCGCCGCCCCGTCCCCCGGTCCGGCATCAGAGGGTGGCGGTCGCCCGGCAGACCTCGCCCGTGGCGGCGCGGCGGGCCACGGCGGTGACCGTGGTGCGCGGCGAGCCCGGGGCGATGCGGGTCTCGACCGTGAACGAGCCGCTGGGGGCGCGGGTCACGGCCGGGCGGCTCAGCACGCGGGTGCCGTTGCGCTTCAGGGTGACGCCCCACCGCGAGCCGTTGCGGTTCTCGTCCACCTCGAACTCGACCTCGACGCGGCCGTCGTCGGGCTTCAGCTTCAGCTTCGCGCGGCTGGCGTCGGTGCAGGTGCCGGCCACGCGCACCGCGGTGCGGTTGCCGCCCCCGCGCGAGAGGGCGGCGTCGTCGCCCGGCGCGGGGGCGCGGGCCGTGCTGTCGTCCGCCGCGACCTGGGCGGGGGGATCATCGGCGCCGTGCTTGGCGAGGGCGACCGGCGCGGTCACCAGCACGCCGGCGGCCAGGGCGGTGCCCATCATCGCCAGTGTTCCTCGGTACATGACAGCTCCTCGTGATCTCGGCGCCCGGGTGGCGCCGTCCGACCACCAGGCTGCTCGACGTCCGGTCCCGGTCACAATCGGACATCGGTCGTACGACCCGCCGCGGCGTCGGGCAGCACGGCCGACGCGGAGCAGGTCTCGCCGCCGCGCGCGACCGCGCGCACGCTGACGGCGTCGGCGCCGGCGAAGTCGGGCACGAAGACGCGGTGCTGGAAGCCGCCCGCCGCGCGGGTGGCGCGCACCCGCGCGCGTGCCACGATGCGCCGCTCGTGCAGCACGGTGATGCGCCAGACGCCGGTCCGCCGGGTGCGGATCTCCGTGTCCACGCGGATGTCGGAGCCGTCGCCGCGCAGCCGCAGGCGGTCGGTGCTCGCCCTGCCGCAGAGGCCCGAGACGCGGACCTCGGTGCGCTCACCCCCGTCGCGCGCCTCGGCGGACGGCGCGGCGGACCAGATCGCCGCGGACGCGGCCAGCGCGAGGAGGGCGGCGGCGGGCCGCCGCGGGACGGCTCTCGGCATCCCCGACAGGGTCGCGCCCGGCGCCCGGGCGGGCAATGCGACTTCGGTCCTAGGACCCCTGCGGGCCGATGCCGTTGCGCACCGCCCACATCGCAGCCTGGGTGCGGTCGTCAACGCCGATCGTGCGGAAGACGCTGGTCAGGTGCGTCTTCACGGTCTTCTCGCTGATGCCCAGCCGCCGCGCGATGAGCTTGTTGGGCAGGCCCTCGGCCACCAGCGCCAGCACCTCGCGCTCGCGGGCGGACAGGCCGGCCGCCGGGGCGGGGCGCACCGTGCCGGCGAGCAGGGCGCGGGCGGCCCGCGGGTGCAGGGGCGACTCGCCCCGGGCGGCGGCGCGGATGCCGCTCTCCAGCTCGGCCGGCGTCGCGTCCTTCAGCATGTAGCCGACCGCGCCGGCCTCCAGGGCCTCGAGGATGCGGGCGCGGTCCGAGAACGAGGTGAGGATCACCACGGCCGTGCCCGGGTGGCCCTCGCGGATGCGCCGCGTCGCGGCGATGCCGTCGGGCCCGGGCATCTCCAGGTCCATCAGCACGACGTCGGCGCCGTGCTCGTCGATCGCGGCCACGGCCTCGTCGGCACCGCCGGCGCTGGCGACGACCTCGACGCCGTCGAAGGTGGCGATGAGGCTGGCGAGGCCGGCGCGCACGACGGCGTGGTCGTCGCAGAGGACGATGCGGATCACGGGCGGGAGGATCGCACGTCGGGGAGGCCGTTCACGCGGGCACCTCGACCTCGACCGTGGTCCCCGCCCCCGGCGACGAGCGCACCTCGGCGTGACCGCCCAGGTGGGCCGCGAGATCCTCGACCAGGGCGAGGCCCAGGTGGCCCTCCTCGCGGCGGCGCGCGCGGGTGCCCGCGTCGAAGCCGCGGCCATCGTCGCGCACCGTGAGTCGCGCGCGGCCGTCGTCACCGGTCACGCGCACGGCGACCGACGCGGCGCCGGCGTGGGCGGCGACGTTGCGCAGGGCCTCGGCAGCCGCGCGGTAAAGGAGCTCCTGGGACGCGGGGGCGATGGCGAGGTTGGCCGGCACGTCGACGTCCACCGCGGTGCCCTGCGCCCGCACCCCGGCCGCAAGGTCCTCGACGGCCGCCGCCAGGCCGGCGTCGTGCAGGCGGCCCGGGTTGATCTCGACCACCGCGGCGCGCAGTTCGCGGATGCCCTCGCGCGCGGCGTCGGCGCCGTCGCGCAGCGCTTGCACGGTGGCGGGGTCGGTCCCCTCGGGGGCCCGCTCGGCCGCCGCCGCCAGCGAGTAGGAGAGACCGGCGAGGCCCTGCACCGGGCCGTCGTGGAGGTCGGCCGCCACGCGGCGCCGCTCCACCGACGACGACTCGAGCGCCGCCTCGAGCAGCCGCTCGCGGTCGCGCAGGCCGTCGCGCAGGCGCCGCGCGGTGCGCCAGGCGATCGGCAGCTGGATGAGCCAGAGCAGCAGCAGCGAGCCGATGACGACCGGCGCCACGGCCCTCAGGATGCGCCGGCCGCTCGCGTCGACCGCGCTCTGGCGCTGGTAGAGCTCGAACAGCGCCTGGCGCCCCTGCTCGGTGCGGATCGGCAGGTACACCTCGAGCAGCGAGCCGTTGTCGCGCTCGTAGATGTTCTCCGGCTTGGACAGGTCGCTGAGCTCGGCGTCGGTGACACCCGCCTCGAGCGCCTCGCGCTCGTCGGCGCCCAGCGGGTAGGTCCGGCCGATGAGGCGCTTCTCGTCGGAGTAGGCGATGCGCCCGTCGGGCGCCCAGATCTTGACGCGCACGATGTCGTCGCTGAGGACCCGCTCCTGCACCACGTCGTCGAGCCGGCGGAGCGCCACCGGGTCGCCCGTGAGCGCCGCGTCGGTGAAGGCCGGCTCCACCACGCCGCGCCCGGCGAGGGTGGCGATGCCGCGGGCGTCGTCGACCGCCTGGTCCTCCGACACGTTGCGCAGCACCAGTGCGCCGCCCACGGCGAGGACCGCCAGCGCGACGAGCCCCGCGACCGCGAAGCGGGCGATGGCGGCCCGCACCGACGGCTCGCTCCCGGAGCCGCGGCGGCGCCTAGTCGTCCTGATCGTGATCGCGGCCTCGACCCCCACCACTCCCGGCGCCGGCGCCGCCGCGGTCGTCACCGTCGGTCGTGGTCGCGCCGGGCGGCTCGGAGTCGGTCGTCGCCGGGACGGTGACGGCCGGCGTCTCCGAGGCGCTCACCGGGCTCAGCCGGCCGATCCGCTCCTCGCCGGTCGAGCCCAGCAGGGCGACGTTGGCGAGGGCCGCCGCCACCGCGATGGCGACAACGGCCACGGCAACGCCGACCGGGGTCCGCCAGCGGCGCCACCCGCGCTCGGCGCTCATGCGGCCACGCGTGCGCGCGACGTTTCCGGGGTGCTCGCCATCCCCACGAGTCTGACGGCTCGGTGCCGAAGGCGCACGCGAACCGGCCTTCTGAGTGCGGCAGAGATCGGTAAAGGAACGGAAGGCCCCTACCTGCCGCCCGCGCGGCGGGTCATGATCCGCCCCATGAGGCTCCTGGTGGTCGAGGACGACGACGGAATCGCCCAGCCGATGGTGGCCGGGCTGCGACGCGAGGGGTTCGACGTCGAGCGGGTGGCCGACGGCGCGTCGGCGCTCGCCGCGCCCGAGCCCGACCTCGTGCTGCTCGACCTGCGCCTGCCCGACATGGACGGCTACAGCGTCGCCCGCGAGATGCGCGCCCGCTCACGGGTTCCGATCATCATGGTCACGGCCAAGGGCGAGGAGGTCGACCGCGTGATCGGCCTCGAGCTCGGGGCGGACGACTACGTCGTGAAGCCCTTCGGCATGCGCGAGCTGGTCGCGCGCATCAACGCCGTCATGCGGCGGGTCTCGGAGAACGGCGCGCCCGAGCCCGAGCCGGTGCTGGTGGTCGGCGCGCTCGAGGTGGACCGGCGCCGGCACGAGGTGCGCCTGGACGGCGTCGAGGTGGCGCTGACGCCCAAGGAGTTCGCCCTGCTCGAGCTGCTCGCCGAGGACCCGGGCGCCGCGTGCGACCGGCGCACGATCCTGGAGAAGGTCTGGGGCACCCGCTGGTACGGCCCGTCGAAGACGATCGACGTCCACATCTCGTCGCTGCGGCGCAAGCTCGGCGACCCGGCATGGATCGAGACCGTCCGCGGCATGGGCTTCCGCCTGCGCCCGCCGTGACCCGCCGGCTGGTCGCGACCTACCTGATCCTCGCGGCCGTGGTCCTGGTCGCGCTGGAGATCCCGCTGGGCATCGTCTACGAGCGCAGCCAGCGCCGCGACCTCCAGCAGCGCGTGGAGCGCGACGCCGTCTCGATCGCGGCGCTGGTAGAGGACGACCTGCAGAATGGGACGACGCCGGGCGACCCCGCGCTGACCGCGGTGGTCGACCGCTACACGGCGTCGACCGGCGCGCGGGTCGTGGTGGTGGGCCGGGGCGGGCGCCTGCTGGCCGACTCGGACTCCTCGCTCGGGCTGGGGCGCGACTTCTCGACGCGGCCCGAGATCGCGAGCGCCCTGGGCGGCACGATCGCCACGGGCACCCGGCACTCCGACACGCTCGGCACGTCGCTGCTCTACGTCGCCGTGCCGGTCGCCTCGGGCGGCGTGGTGCACGGCGCGGTGCGCGCCAGCGTCCCGACCTCGCGGCTCGACTCGCTCGTGGTCCGCTACTGGCTCGTGCTCGCCGCGGTGGCGCTGATCGTGCTCGCCGCGGTGGCGGTGGCCGGCCGCTGGCTCGCGCTCTGGGTGAGCCGCCCGCTGACCCACCTGCGCGACGCCACCCGGCGGGCCGAGGCGGGCGACCTGACCGTACGGGCCGAGGACGACGAGGGCCCCGCCGAGGTGCGCGAGCTGGCGAGCGCCTTCAACGACATGGTCTCGCGCCTCGACATGGTGGTCGGCACCCAGGAGCAGTTCGTGGCCGACGCCTCGCATCAGCTGCGCAGCCCCTTGACCGCCCTGCGCCTGCGCATCGAGAACCTGCAGCACGAGGTGAGCCCGGAGGTGGAGGACGAGCTGGAGAGCGCGATCGGCGAGGTCGACCGGCTCTCGCGCCTCGTGAACGGCCTGCTGACGCTCGCCCGGGCCGACCGGCGGGCCCCCACGCGCAGCCGCCAGGACGTCGGCGCCCTCGTGGGCGAGCGCGCCGAGGCGTGGCGCTTCGCGGCGGCCGAGCGTGGCGTGGAGATCGCCGCCGAGGCGCCCGGCGGCCTGGTCGCGTCGCTCGCGCCGGGGGCGCTCGAGCAGGTGCTCGACAACCTGATCGCCAACGCGCTCGACGCCGCCCCGCGCGACACGGCCGTGCGGCTGACGGCCCGCCGCGACGGCGACGGCGTCACCGTCGAGGTGTCCGACCACGGGCCCGGCATGGGGCCTGCCGCGCGCGAGCACGCCTTCGACCGCTTCTGGCGCGGGCGCGAGGACCCGCGGGGCTCCGGCCTCGGCCTCGCCATCGTGAAGAGCCTGGTCGAGGCCGACGGGGGCACGGTGGCCCTGGAGGAGGCGCCCGGCGGCGGCCTGCGCGTGGTGGTCGCGCTCCCGGCCCGGGTGCCCGCCACCGCGCGCTGACGACCGCCCCCGGCGCCCGCCGAGGGCGGGCTCCTGTCCATTCCCTTACCCGTCGTGGGTGGAGCCCTTACCCGGCGGCGCCGATCATCCCGGCGGCCCTCGGAGGGCCTCCCACCCCGTCGAGAGGAACCGCATGCTGGACAACGTGTTCGGCGTGCCGGCGCACCCGCTGCTGGTGCACGTGCCGGTCGTCTTCATCCCGCTCACCCTGATCGGGGCGATCGGCGCCGTGGCGTGGGCCAGGCGCCGGAAGGTGCTCAGCCTCGTGGTGCTCGGGTGCGCGACGATCAGCATGGTCACCGCGCAGTTCGCCGTCTGGAGCGGCGAGTCGCTGGAGGAGCGGGTTGACGAGGGCTCAATCGTGCACCAGCACGCCGACCTCGGCGAGGGCACCCGCACGTTCGCGATCCTCATGTTCCTCGCGGCCGTGGCGTTCGTGCTGCGCGAGTGGCGGGGCGGGCTGCGCCTGCGCCTGGCCGACCGCGCCGGCGCCCTGCTCTCCCCCCGCGCCGCCGGCATCGCCGTGAGCATCGCCCTGCTGCTCACGGCCGGGCTCACGACGGTATGGGTGATCCGCACCGGCCACGTCGGCGCGAAGGCCGTGTGGAACGAGCGCACCCTCGCGCGCGCCGAGGGCGGCCTTCCGGCCGGCGGCGGGGGCGACCGCGACTGACCTGCGCGGCGCCGCGGTGGCCCGCCAGGCGGTGAGGCCGCCGGTGACATTGGCCGTCACGAGCGCGAGCGCCAGGAGCCCCGTGGCGCGGGCGACGATCCAGAACGTCGGGTCGTGGCGCATCAGAGGCCGCCCGCCCGCAGCGCCGGCCCGGTGGCGGGCACCAGCACGCAGGGCACGCCGAGGGCGTCGGCCTCGCGCGCGGCGGCGTCGGCGCCGGCCACCAGGAACGAGGTGGCGAGCACCTCGGCCCACGCCGCCGTGCCGGCGACGACGGTGGCGCGCAGCAGGTCGGTCGCCGCCGGTCGCGCCGTGCCGGGGTCGATGACGTGGTGGATCTCCGTCCCGCCGCGCCGCCAGCGGCGCCGGTCCCGGCCCGAGGTCGCGATCGCGCCGCGCTCCAGGGCGAGGCTGAGCGTCCCCTCCGGCGCCTCCACGCCCACCGCCCAGGCGCCGTCGGCGGGCACGCCCTGCGTGGCGAGGTCGCCGCCGACGTTGACCAGGCACGCGCCCCAGTCGGCCAGCCCCGCGCCGACCCGGTCGGCGCACCAGCCCTTGGCGATGCCGCCGAGGTCCAGGCGCACGCCCGGGTCCAGCGAGACGAGGCCGCTCGCGCGGTCGAGGTGGACGCCCCCGCCGCAGCGCGCCGGGAGCGCGGGCGCCGGCTCCCCCTCGCCGTCCCCGACGAGCTCGAACGAGCGGTCGTAGCCGGCAGCGACCACGGCGTCGTGGACCGTGGGGTCGAAGCGACCGCCGGTGCTCTCGCGCCCGGTCAGGGCCAGGTCGACCAGCTCGGCCAGCTCCGGGCTCGCCGCGATCGCGCCAAGGCGGTTGAGGCGACTGAGCTCGGAGCCCTCCCGGAAGCGCGAGAGCATGCCCTCCAGGCGGCGCACCTCCCGCTCGGCCGCGGCGATGCCCGCCGCCGACCCGGCGTCGGAGTCGCTCTCGAGCAGGATCTCGACGTCCGTGCCCATGGCCCGGAAGCGGCGGCGGCGGATCACGACGACCCGCTCGCGGTCACCTGGGCGCACCGCGCCTCCAGGGCCGCGAGCCGGGGATCGGCCGGCGCGGCGTCCCACGGGTGGGCCGCGACGGCGACCCACCCCAGGAACAGCACCACCAGCTCCCCGGCGACCGCGTAGACGCGCCCGAGCGCGATCGTCACCGCCGCCCCGCCCTAGTCGTCGCGGCCCTCGGACCCGGAGTCCTCCGAGCCGGAGCCGTGGTCGCCGTGATCCTCGCCCTGATCGGCGTGGTCCTCGCCCTGGTCGTCGTCGTCGCCCGCGGCGGCGTGGTGGTCCTCGCCGTCGTCGTCGGCGTGGACCGGCGGGGCCGCGGGCGCGGGGTCGGCCGCGGCGGCCGGGTCGGGCGCGGCGGGCGCGGCGTGCTCCGGCTCCGGGAAGTCCCCGGCGGGGGCGGCCGCCGCGACCGACGCCACACGGGTGACGACCACCGGCGGGGCGGTCGGCTCGGGCGGCGGCGCGAAGTCGGGGACCTCGGGCAGGCCCGGCGGGCGGGCCGCCAGGGCGCGGTCGATCGAGCGGTCGGCGGCGGCGGGCTTGGCCCTCTGCGCCGCGATGGCGGCGGCCGGCACCGGGGCCGGGTGCGTGACGTCGGCGCCCAGGTGGGCGGTCTGCGTGGCGGCCGCCGTGCCGGCGGCGGCGGCCACGGCGACCGCGACGGCGACGGTGATGCGGTGGGCGGGTCTCATGGGACAACTCTCCGGGGTTCGGATGCGTACACCCGTCACCACGCCGGAGGGCCGTCCCCCTTACGTCCGGCGGCCTACTCCCGCTCCGCCGGCTCGGACGACGGCTCCGTCGTGGTCGTCGGCGGCGAGGGGGCGGCGACCGTGTGCTCCGGCGCGGGGGCGTGGTGGCCGTCCTCGGGCTCGGCCGCCGGCTCCGCGGGCGCGGAGGCCACGGTTGCCGCAGGGCTGTCGCCACCCTCGCTATGGTCGTTGCGGGTCTCGGTCGACCCGGGCGACGACCCGGTCGGGCGCGGGAACTCGTCCTCGCGGCCGTCGTCGCGGGCCTCGGGCGCCTCGCGGCCGCGGGCGACGGAGACGTCGGCCAGGTCGTCGCCCGGGACGGCGCCGCCGGTCCCGGGCTCGCCCGCGTCGTCCCGCCGCGCGCGCCGCGCGGCGTGCGTCGCGGCGGGGGCGACGCGGGCGGTGGACCGCGGCGACGGGGAGCGCTCCGCGAGGACCGTCCCCGTCGCGGCGGCCGTGGCAGCCGGCGCCGGGTCCCCGGCGCTCGGCGAGGGCGTGGACGCGCGGGCCTCCGCGCGCGCGGGCGGGTGGTGCGGGACGATGCGCTGCTCCGCCACCACGGCGCCGCCGATGAGGGTCGCGGCGACCAGGCCCACGAGGCCCGCGCCGCCGGCCATGCGGCCGCCCGAGCCCGGCGCCAGGGCCGGGAGCCCCTCGAGCGCGGGCGACCCCGCGGCGCGAAGCACGAGCCGCACCAACGGGACGGGCAGCAGGCCCCAGGCCGCGGCCCGCGCGTCGCGCAAGCGACGGCGCGCGCGGAAGAGCGACTGGTGGACGGCGTTGGTCGTCGTCCCGACGCGCCGCGCGATGGCGGCCGGCGCCAGGCCGGCCTGGTCCAGGATCATCGTGCGCCGCTCGTTGGGCGGCAGCGACTCGATGCCGCGCAGGGCCTCGCGCGCCTCCTCGCGGCCCTGCAGCACCTCGAGCGGCCCGCGCGGCGGCGCGGTCATGACGCCGAGCGACGACAGGGCGGCGTCGCCCCGGCGCGAGCGGCGGCGCTCGTCGAGCGCCAGGTTGCGGGCCACGCGGAAGAGCCACGGGCGCGCATCGCGCACGGGGCTGCCCTCGGCGGCGCGCTGGTGAAGGCGCAGGTAGGCCTCCTGCACCACGTCCTCGGCCACCTCGGCCTGGGCGCCGAGCAGGCGGCGCACATAGCGGACGAGCTCCTCGCGGTGCTCCCACGCCCCGTTCAACGGGCGGCCCGGCCCCCTCGGACGGACCCACCCCGGCTCCACCCCCGCTCATCGGGGCGGACCCTTCCAGGCCGGGCCCGCGCGTGACGCACGAATCACACATTCCTTACCCCCTCCGCGGCGGCTGCCATCTCTCGTCGCAGCGACGCGAGGCCCTCGGGACGGTTCACGGTCAGCGCACCGCACAGGGCGCCGGGCCGGTCGCGGTAGCGGACGACGAAGCCGTCCTCCGCCTCGTCGGCGATCTCGGCGCGCAGGTGCGGCCCGGAGGCCCCGACGGTCTGGAGCCGCCAGCCGAACTGGTCGGACCAGAAGAAGCACTCGGCGGCCGGCCCGGGCGGCGCACCGAGGATGGCGGCGGCCACCGCGCGGGCGCCGGCCGATGCCGCCGTCCAGTGCTCGCGGCGCGCGTGGCGGCCGATCTCGGGGCGCCACGCGCTGGCCACGTCGCCGCAGGCGAACACGTCCGGGTGGGCCGTGCGGCCCCGGGCGTCGGTGGCGAGCCCCCCGTCCTCGGCCCGCGCCAGCGCGCCGGCCAGGGGCAGGTCCGCGTTGGGGACCGCGCCGACGCCGACCAGGACCAGGTCGCACGCGAGGGCCTCGCCGTCGTCCAGCTCGATGCGCCGCACCCGTCCGCCGCGGCCGACGATGCGGCGCAGGCGGGTGCCGGTGCGCAGGTCCACGCCGGCCTCGCGCATGCGCCCGGCCATGCGCCGGCCGACCTCCGGGCCGAGCACGCGCGCGAGCGGGACCTCTGCCTCCTCGATCATCGCGACGTCCAGGCCGAGCTGCCGGGCGCTCGAGGCCACCTCGCCGCCGATGAACCCCGCCCCGATCACGGCGAGCCGGGCGCGTGGCGACATCTCGCCGGCGAGCTCCAGGGCGTCGTCGAGCGAGCGCAGGTGGTGCACGCCGGCGAGGGGCTCCAGGCCCGGCAGGCGGCGGGCGCGGGCACCCGTGGCGATCACCAGGCGCTCCCAGCCCAGCTCGCGCCCGCCGATGCGGGCGCGGCGGGCGTGCAGGTCGATGCCCTCGACCGGCGCCCCCCAGGCGGTGGCGATCCCGTGCTCCTCCCAGAAGCCGTCCGGCCGCTGGGCGAGCGACGCCGCGGTGCGGCGGCCGAGCAGGAGGTCCTTCGAGAGGGCGGGCCGCTCGTAGGGCGCGTGGGGCTCGTCGCCCGCCAGGAGGATCGTCCCGTCGTGGCCGCCCGCGCGCAGCGCCTCGGCGCAGCGCGCCCCGGCGAGGCCGGCCCCGACGATCAGGGTGCCGATTCGGTCCATGCTCAGACGACCGCCCGTCCGGCGTCGTCGAGGACGCGGATCGCCCCCATCGGGCACCCGCGGGCCGCGGCGACGGCGGCCTCCCGGTCGGTGGCCTCGACCACGGCGACCGCCACCCCGTCCGCCCCGACGGCGAAGCTCTCGGGGTCGAGGTCGGCGCAGGCGCCGAAGCCGCTGCAGAGGTCGCGCTCGATGCTGATGCGGTGGGTGCTCATGACGCTCCTTCTCCGGTGGTGCGGGGCACGGATGGGGCGCGCGGCGCGTGCGCGTGGGCCGGCGCCGCGCGCGGACGGGACGCGGCGGCGGGGCCGAGCGCCCTCCAGGCGGTCAGGCCGGCGACCAGCGCCGGCGCGGCGCCGTACATGGCCTGGGCCCAGGGCAGGGCGCTGTCGCTGCCGCTGGCCAGGCCGTGGGTCGTGGCGCCGACGAAGACCAGGAACGTGGCCCGGTGCAGGCGCCGCCAGTTGCGCGCGCCGATGCGCGAGCGGTAGCGGAACGAGAGGTGGATGACGACCATCAGCTCGGCCGCGATCACGCCGGTGCCGGTCCAGACGGGGCGGTAGTCCATGAGGCCGGGCACGACGTACGACGCGACGGTCGAGGGCCTGTTGGCGTCCAGGAGGAGGCCGCCGACGTGGATGCCGACCGCGCCGAGCGCCAGCAGCGACACGAACCGGTGGAGGTCGACGACCACCGCCGGGCGCACGCGCGCGAGCAGCCGCGTCTTCACCAGCAGCCCGAGGACGATGGCCGCGCTGACCAGCAGGTACGCGACCACGCCGCCCGAGCGGCCGATGATCCAGAAGGTGGGGGCGATCTTCTCGTGCAGCGGCATCACGAGCTCCCGGTGCGCGTGACGGGCGCCCGCCCGCCGGCCCAGACGACGACCGGGGGCGCCGGCGCGACGAGGTCGTCGGCGTCCACGCGCCGGCCGGCCCGCTCGATCGCCGCGACGCGGTAGGCCAGCCGGCGCTGGTAGCGGTTCCACCGCGCCACCAGGACGCGCCGTGCGACGCGGCTGCGGTGCAGGAGGTGCGCCTCCCGGGCCGCGACGGCGGCCGCGCGCGGGTCGGCGCGGGCCACCGGATCCGGGCCGGTCCACGGATGCGCGGCGATGCTCGCCCAGGCGACGAAGAAGACGAGCAGCGCGAGCGCGAGCGCGTACAGGCGCGCGGTGTCACTGCCCTTCATGCTCGTCCCCCGGTTCGGGCGCCGGCACGGTCGTCGTGCCCCCGGCGGCGGGCGCCTCCGCCGACGGCCTGCGGTGGGTCGGCTGCCGGCCCTCCGGCGGCGCGGTGGCCTCCGGCGCCGGGTCGGCGGGGGTGCGCGACGGGCCCGCGCCCCGCGGGGCGGGCGGGCCCGCGGGAGGCGGAGCCGGGGCGCTCGCGCGCCGCGGCGCGGTCGTCGCCGGCTCGGGAGCGGTGGTCGCGGGCGCCACGGGCGCGGGCTCTGCGCGGCGGCGGACGGCCGGCGTGGGCGTGGCGGAGGGCGGCGGCGCCGGCGTCGAGGAGCGCGACACCGGGCCGGGAAGGGCCCGGGCGGGCGCGCCGGAGCCGGGCGCCGGCGCGGCGCGGCGGGCCGGCGGCAGCGCCGGGAGCGGCGGCATCGGGCTCGTCACGGCCCGCCGCAGGCCGGCGTCGAGATCGTCGAGCGAGGCCGCCCGGCGGGCGAGGGCGGGATCGTGGGTCTGAGGGGGGTGGTGGTAGGGCCCGAGGCTCATCGTGCGCGCGAGCCCCATGGATCCCGCCAGCGCGGCGACGCCGGTGATGAGCGCCACGGCGGCCCTGTCGGTCCGTCTCATCTGGTGCCTCCCGGTGGGGTCCGTTCCCCCCGCACCACGACGCCCGCCGCCCGGGCTTACCTGCCCCCGGGCTGCCCAACCGCCAGAACCTGACCTGGCGGGGACAGGGAAGTCACAGCTAACTCTTAGGTCTTCTTGGACGATCCCTTACCGGCCCCGGCCTACCCTGGGTGCATGGATCAGAGCCCCCGCGACCGCCCCCCGAGCCGCTCGCGCCGGCGCGACTCGGAGGTGCGCTCCGTCTCGCGCGCCACCAAGACCGTCGCCGCCGTGGCCGTGCTCGGCACCGCCGCCTTCGGTGGCCTCGCAGCCACGGGGGCCACGTCGGCTCCGGCCGGCGCCTCCCCGAAGACGGCGACGGCGCCCGCCCCGGGTGGCGCGTCCGCGCCCACGACCGACCTGTCGCCGATCCCGTCCGACCCGTACGCGTCTCCGGATGACGGCTCCACCTACTACTACTCCGACGACGACGGCGGCCAGACCTACGTGCCGGCGTCGCCGTCGCAGGACTTCTCCGCCGCGCCGAGCGCGCCGACCTACACGCCCCAGCCGCCCATCGCCTCCTCGGGCGGCTCCTGAGTGCCGGCCGCGGCTCGCACGGCGTCGTTCCGGGCGCTGGGCACCACGGCGATCGTCGCCCTCGACCCCCCGGACCTCCTCGGGACGGCCGAGGAGGTGCTGCGCGCGGAGCTCGACGCCATCGACGCGGCGTGCAGCCGCTTCCGCGACGACTCGGAGCTGAGCGCGCTGAACCGCGCCGACAGCACCGAGACGCCGGCGTCCCCGCTGCTGCTCGAGGCGGTCGCCGTCGCGCTGCGCGCCGCGGAGCTGACCGGCGGCGACGTCGATCCGACCGTCGGCCGGGCCATGGGAGAGATCGGCTACGACCGCGACTTCAGCCTCGTGACCGGCCCCCGGCCCGGCGTGCGCGTCCGCATCACCCCCGTCGCCGGCTGGCGCACGGTCCGCGTCGACCCCGCACGCGGCACGATCGCGCTGCCCCGCGGCGTGAGCCTCGACCTCGGCGCCACCGCCAAGGCGCTCGCCGCCGACCGCGCCGCGCGCGCGGTCCACGCGGCCACCGAGGCGGCCGCTCTCGTCAGCCTGGGCGGCGACATCGCCCTGTGCGGCGAGGCGTCGGCCGACGGCTGGCCGGTGCGCGTGACCGACGACCACCGCGCCATCGACGGCGAGGGCCAGACGATCAGCCTGCGCGACGGCGGCCTGGCCACGTCGAGCACCACGGTGCGCCGCTGGGGCGCCGCGGGCGAGGCGCGCCATCACATCCTCGACCCGCGGCGCAGCGCGCCGGCGGACGAGGTGTGGCGGACCGTGAGCGTCGCCGCCGGATCGTGCGTGGACGCGAACATCGCGAGCACCGCCTCCATCGTGCGCGGCGCCGACGCGCCCCAGTGGCTCGCATCCCTCGGGCTCCCCGCCCGCCTCGTGACCCCCGTCGGCGCGGTCACCCGCGTCGCCGGCTGGCCGGAGGAGGGCCGGTGAACGGCATCGCATCGAGCAACGCCGTGTGGTTCCTGATGCGCGGCACCGGCGTGGTCTCGCTGCTGCTCTTCACGGGCGTCATGGCCCTCGGGGTGGCGACCTACGGCGGCGTCCGCCTCGGCTCGCTGCCGCGGTTCGCCACCATGGCGCTGCACCGCAGCATCTCGCTGCTGGCGGTGAGCTTCATCGCCATCCACGTGGCGACGGCGGTGATCGACCCGTACACCGCGGTGCGCCTGATCGACGTGATCGTGCCCTTCGCGGCGAGCTGGAAGCCGCTCTTCGTGGGCCTCGGCGCGATCGCGGTGGACCTGGTGATCGCCCTGACGGTCACCGGCTTCCTGCGCGGCCGCATCGGCTTCCGCACCTGGCGGACGATCCACTGGGCCGCCTACGCCGCCTGGCCCGTGGCGCTCATCCACGCCCTCGGCATCGGCACGGACACCTCGACCCTCTGGCTCCGCGCCGTCGCGATCGGCTGCGTCGCCCTGATCGGAGGAAGCATCGCATGGCGCATCCTGCAGCCCTCGGACGATCCCTCTCCCGCGACGGTGCGGTGATGGGGACCGCGGTCCTCCCGCCGTTGCCCTCGATCACGCCACGCGGCCTGCCCCGGCTGCTGGCCGCCCGCGAGCCCGGCGAGCCGCTGCGCGTGCGCGGAGACGCCCTCATCGACGAGGTCGAGCGCAGCGGCCTGCGCGGGCGCGGCGGGGCCGGCTTCCCCACCTCGCTGAAGCTCTCCGTGGTGGCGGAGGCCCGCGGCCGCAAGGTCGTCGTGGTCAACGGCACCGAGGGCGAGCCGGCGAGCCGCAAGGACGCCGTCCTGCTGGCGCGCGACCCCGACCTGGTCATCGACGGCGCCCTCGCCGCCGCCGGCGCCGTCGGCGCGGGCGAGGTCATCATGGCCGTCTCGCGGGCCTCCGGCTCCGCGTTGGCCCGGGTCACCGAGGCTGTGCGCCGGCGCGCCCCGATGGCCCTGCCGGTCCGCCTCTCCGTGGCCGGCACCCCCGAGCGCTTCGTCGTCGGGGAGGAGAGCGCGCTGGTCCACTGGCTGAACGGCGGTCCGGCCAAGCCGACGCTCACCCCGCCGCGCCCGTCCGAACGCGGTGTGGACGGCCGACCGACGCTCGTCCAGAACGCCGAGACGATGGCGCAGATCGCCCTCATCGCCCGCCACGGCGCCGACTGGTTCTGCCGGCTCGGCACCGACGAGGAGCCCGGCTCGATGCTCGTGACGATCGGCGGCGCGGTCCACGCGCCCGGCGTCCACGAGATCGAGATCGGCACGCGCATGGGCGACGTGCTCGCCCTCGCCGGGGGGCCGGTCGACGGCGTCGCCGGGCTGCTGGTGGGCGGGTACTTCGGCACGTGGCTGCGGACGGACGACCCTCTGGGGGTCCTCTTCAGCGCGGCCGGGCTCCGACCGGTCGGGGGGTCGGTCGGAGCCGGTACCGTCGTCGTGCTGCCCCGGTCGGCCTGCGGGCTGGCCGAGACGGCGCGTGTCTCGCGCTACCTGGCGCGCGAGAGCGCCGGCCAGTGCGGGCCCTGCGTGTTCGGGCTGCGCGCGCTGGCCGACGCGTCCGCGGCGCTGGCCGGCGGCCGCAACGCCATCGAGGCGCTGCAGGAGATGCAGGAGCTGCCGGACGAGATCGAGGGGCGCGGCGCCTGCGCGCACCCGGACGGCGCGGCCCGCCTCGCGCGCAGCGCTCTGGCCGCGTTCCCCCACGAGGTGCACCTGCACCTGCAGGGACGCTGCACGGCTCCGTACCACGACCCGGTCCTGCCGGTCCCGCAGGCAACCACGGAGGAGTGGCGATGACGACCCACCTGCGCCTCGACCCGATCGCCTGCGACGGGCACGGCAACTGCCACGAGCTGCTCCCGGAGCTGATCGGGCTCGACCGCTGGGGCTTCCCGGTGGTCGACCGCCGCGGCGCGGCCGTCCCCGCCTCGCTGGAGCGCGACGCCAAGCGAGCCGTCACGATGTGCCCGAAGCTCGCGCTCGCCCTGGAGCGCCGCTCGCGCTAGGAGCCGGCCGGCTCCAGCAGGGCCTGCAGCTCGGCCACCCGGCGCCGCAGGCCGCCGCACACCTGCTCGCAGAGCGCGAGCACCGACGGATCGGCGATGCGGCAGCGCACGCTGTTGCCCTCCTTCTCGCGGGCCACCATGCCCGTTTGGGCCAGGACCCCGAGGTGCTTGGAGACGTTCTGCTGGCTCGTGCCGAGCGCCTCGGCGAGCTCGCCCACCGTCGCCGGCCCGTCGCGCAGCGCGTCGAGGATGCGGATGCGCATCGGATCGGAGAGCACCCGGAAGCGGTCGGCGATCGCCTCGACGAGCGGCGCGGGAAGGGGGCGGGGCAGCTCCACGGCCTCGCAAGGGTAGTGGCGCGGGCCCCCGGCGGGCCGCTCGACCTCACCTGGGGCGCCGCGCTCCTGACCCTGGCCGCGAGCCTCGCGCTGCGCGACGGCCGCCCGCCGGCGCTCCGCGCGCGGCCGCCCGCGACGACGCCGGGGCGCTGACGGCGACGCTCAGTTCACCGCCAGGTAGACCGACGCGGCGGCGCCGGCGACCAGGCAGTACCACGCGAACGGCGTGAGGCGCTGCGTCTCGAAGTACTTCATGAGGAAGCGCACCGACAGGTAGGCCGTGAGCGCGGCGCAGAGCGCGGCGACGAGCGCCGGCCCCCGCACGCCGTCGCCCTGCGACCCGAAGAGGTCGGGCAGCTTCAGGAGGGCGGCCGCGCCGATGATCGGCGTGGCCAGGAGGAAGGCGTAGCGCGCGGCGTCCTCGTTGGAGAGGCCGGCCACCAGGCCGGCGCCCATCGTGACGCCCGAGCGCGAGATGCCCGGGATCAGCGCGAGGGCCTGGGCGGTGCCGACGCCGACGGCGCTCCGGAAGGAGAGACGCTCGGCGATGCGCCCGTCCGGGTCGCCCACCTCGTGCACCGGCGCCCGCTTGCGCAGCCTCTCGGCGCCGAACAGCAGCAGCCCGTTCACCATGAGGAAGAAGGCCGCCGACGTCGGCGAGGCGAACAGGTCGCGCAGCGGGTGCTCCAGCAGCAGACCGAGGATGCCCGCCGGGATCGTGCCGACCACGAGCAGCCAGCCGAGGACCGCGTCGGGGTCCTCGGGGTCGATGCGGCGCTCGCGCAGGCTGCGCGCGAGGCCCTTCACGATGCGGACCCAGTCCTTCCAGAAGAACCCGAGCAGCACGAGGGCGGTGGCCAGGTGCGTCGCGACCAGGAACGTGATGAAGAAGTCGTCGTTCTGGTGGATGTCCCAGCCCAGCAGGCTCGGCAGGATGACGCTGTGGCCCAGGCTCGAGATGGGGAAGAGCTCCGAGAACCCCTGCAGGAGCCCCAGGATGATCGCCTGCCCGTAGCCGATCACGGGCGCGGCCGGGCCGGGGCCGTGCGGAACCACGCGAAGGCGAAGAGCCCGAGCGCGACGACGACCGCGGCGATGCCGTGCTTGACGTGGTGGTGATCGGAGCCGGCCTCGTGCCCCGGGAAGAAGCCGGGCAGGGAGCTCGCGGGCTCCACCCAGTAGATGACGGCCACGACCAGCATCACCACGCCCAGTACGGCGGCGGCGATGCCGAGCGCGCGGCTGCTGCTCGGGCTCATGGCGCTCCTCGCGTTCGGTTCCGGGCCCCGGCCGGGCGCCCTCAGGTGGGGACGAGGGCCGGCGCGGAAAAGTTCGGTCGCGCGCGGCACCCGGTGAGGGTGCAAGATGGGCCGGTGCGGATCCCCCGACGAGGCGCCACGGGATGACGCGTGACGGACACCGGCGATGACGTCGACCGCGCGCTGCTCGCCCGCCTGCGACGACGCGACGAGCAGGCGTTCCGCGAGCTCGTGGGGCGCCACCAGGCCGTCGTGCGCGCCTACGCGGCGGGCATCCTCGGCGACCCGCACGAGGCCGAGGACGCCGCCCAGGAGGCCTTCCTGCGCGCCTACCGGCGCCTCGGCGCCTTCCGCGGCGACGCCCCGCTGCGCTCCTGGCTGCTGCGCATCTGCCGCAACCACTGCCTCGACCGCCTGCGGGCGCGGCCCTCGGTGACGATCGTGGCCCTCGAGGAGGAGCCCGCCGCGGGCGCGGCCGACGCCACCGAGGCGGGGGTCGCGCGAACCATCGACCGCGAGCGGCTGGTGACGGCCATCGTCGCCCTGCCCGAGGCGCTCCAGCAGGCCGTGGTGCTGCGCGAGCTGCGCGGGCTGAGCTACGAGGAGGTCGCCGCCGCCCTCGACGTGCCGGTGGGCACGGTGCGCTCGCGCCTCAGCGCGGGGCGGGCCCTGCTGCGCGAGGCCCTGGGGGAGCGGCCGTGACCGGCCCGCCGCCGGACGACTTCGTCGACCGCGTGATGGGCGAGGTGGCGCGCCACGAGCGCCGCCTGCCCCTCGTCGTCGCGGCGCTCGCCATCTCCGCGCTGGTGCTCGCCGTGCCCGCCGTGCTCGTGCTGCTGGCGCGCCCCGCGTTCGACGCCGCTTTCGCGCTGGCGCTGGCCGGCCTCGGCGAGGCCGTCGGCGCCGCCGCCGACAACCCGCTCTTCTGGGCCGGCGCCGTCGTCACCCTCGGCTGGCTGGGGTGGCTCGTCTCCCGCGCGATCGCGGGGCGCCCGTGAGCCGCCTGCTCGCCGCGGCCCTCGCCGTGCTCGCCCTGCTCGTGGCCGCGCCGCTGGCGCTCGGCGCCGACGGCGGGCGGCCGGACCCCACCGTGCTGGAGATCGGCCACGACGTGACGGTTGACCGCACCGTAGAGCGGGTCGTCGTGGTCGGCGGCGACGTCGCCCTCGGCCCCCACGCGCGCGTGACCGGCGACCTGATCGCCGTCTTCGGCGACGTCCACGCCGACCCGGGCGCGCGGGTCGAGGGCTCGCAGTACGTGGTCGGCAGCGGGCTCGTCTCCTGGATACCGGGCCCGGGGTGGGTCGCCGGGCTCGTGCTGCTGGCCGCCCTGCTCGTCTACCGGATCGCGGTCTGGGCGGCGGTCAGCGCCATCGCCGCCACCCTCCCCCGCACCGCGGCCTTCGAGCGCTGGTCGGCCGGATGGGAGGGCCGACCCGGGCGGGCGCTGGCGGTGGGGGTGGTGGCCGTCGCCATCGCGCTCCCGCTGCTCGGCCTGCTCGCGATCACCGGCGTCGGCCTGCCGCTCGCCCTGCTCGGCCTCGCGGCCCTGCTCGTGGCCTGCGGCGCGGGCCTCGCGCTGTTCCGCGAGGGGCCGCTGTGGCCCCGTCGGCCGAACCGCTGGGCCTACGCGGCCTACCTCCTGCTGCCCCCCGCCCTGGAGGTCGGCCTGCTGCTGACCGCCGCCGGCGGCCTCGGGGCCGCGATCACCACCATCTCGCGCGACGCCGCGCGCCGATCCCGAACGGAGGGCTGACATGTCGGGCGAACCACCCGCCACCGTCGTCGCGTGCACCAACTGCGGGCGCCGCAGCCGCGTGCGCCCCAACGCGCTCGCGGTGCCGAAGTGCGGCAACTGCCACCGGCCCCTGCCCTGGTCGGTCGAGGCCGACGAGGCGGGCTTCGACGCCGAGGCCCGCGCGGCGGTCCCGGTGGTCGTCGACCTCTGGGCGCCCTGGTGCGGCCCGTGCCGCCAGATCGCGCCGGTGCTGGAGGGCCTCGCCGCCAAGCACGCCGGCCGGCTGAAGCTGGTGCGGGTGAACGTCGACGAGAACCCGCGCCTCGCCTCCGAGTACCAGGCGATGAGCATCCCGCTGCTGGTGGTGCTGCGCGACGGCCGCGAGGTCGACCGCATCGTGGGCGCGATGCCGGCGCCGGCCCTCGAGCAACGCCTGGCGCCCTACCTCACGGCCTGAGCCGCCACGACCACGCCGCAGGCGGCGGCCAGCACGCCCCACAGGGGCGAGAGCCCGTAGAGCAGGAGGAGCGGCCAGCCGAGCAGCCCGGCGCCGAGCGCCGCGAGGCCGGGCACCCGGCGGGGCGGCGCGAGGCAGGCGGCTGCCGTGGCCGCGCCGACCAGCCACAGCACAAGCGCCGCCAGCAGCAGGAGCGGGAACGCCCCGGGGCGCCCCAGCAGGGGCAGGGCGGCGGCGCCCACCAGGCCCGCCAGCGCCAGGATCGCCCCGGCGACGCGCATCAGGGCAGGCTCACCCGGTCGCGGACGCGGCCGGTGGAGTCGATGAAGGCCATCGTCACCCGGCGCGGCCCGTCGTCCACGCGCAGCACCCCGAACTCGGCCAGCGACGCGACGGCGTCGGCCGAGCGCGGGGTGAGCCGCTCGTCCGCGCTCCGCGACGCGCCGCCGGTGCCCACCGTGAGCATCGGCACGCCGTCCACCACGCGCCGCTCGTAGCGGTGGTTGTGGCCGGCGATGACGGCCGTGACCCGGCCGCGGGCGACGGCGAGCACCGGGTTGCCCGCCGCGGGAGGCCGGTGGACGACGATGTAGACGTGGCGCGCCCCCGGGCGCGCGAGGGCCTCGCGCAGCACCGGGACGTCGCCCTCGTCGGCCTGGACGCCCAGCACCACGAACCGCAGCGGGCCGTAGTCGGCGACGTAGCGCTGGCCGTCGCCGGGCAGGCCGAGCGCCCGGGCCACGTCGCGCCCGCCGAACCAGGCGACGTCGTGCTCGCCCAGCGTGGCGATGAAGGGGCCCTGGGCCAGCAGCGCGCGCATCGGGGCGAAGATGTTGCGGTCGAAGAGCGGCGGCGCGGCGGCGAGGTAGCTGTTGTCGCCCGGGACGACGGTGAACGCGGGGTCCTGCGCGGCCGCGACCCGCCCGACGGCCCACTCGTCCTCGCCGCCCGCGCCGTAGTCGCCGAACGCGGTGAAGCGGACGGTCGCGTCCGGGTCGGTGGGCGCCGTGGTGATCGTCCCCGACGCCCGCGCCCGGCCGTTGACCACCGCCACCCAGCCCTGGCGCGCACCGGGTGTCAGCCCGCTGAGGCGGCCGTCGTCGCTCGTCACCGTCCGGCCGTCGGGCGTGGTCGCGACGATCCGGACCGGCGCGTCGCCCTCCACCCGCCACCGCAGGGTCGCCGTGGTCGTGCCCACCTGCACCACGTACGGCCCCCGGGTGAACGGGTCGGGCTCGGTCGGCAGCACGAAGCGCACCCAGTAGGCGATCACGGCGCCCACCACGATCACCATCAGGGCCGTGAGCACCGCGAGGGCGACGACGACGCGGCGCAGGCGACGCTCGTTCGCGGTGAGCGGCGCGGCGTCGGGCACCCACCGAGGGTAGCGGGAGACGGGCCGCCGGCTCAGCCGGCCCGGCGGCGCTCCATGAGCCACACGTCGCGCCAGCGCCCCTCGCGACGACCGAGGCGCTCGCGGCGGCCCACCAGGCGGAACCCGCACGCCTCGACCATCGCCCGGCTGGCCCGGTTCTCGACGAAGATCACGGCCTCGAGCGTCCAGACGCCGGCGTCCTCGCTCGCGTCGATCAGCGCGCGCAGGAGGGGCTCGCCGACGCCGGAGCCGCGCGCCTCGTCGGCCACGTAGACCGACACCTCGGCCACCCCCCGGTAAACGTCGCGCACGGACACCCGCGACGCGGCGGCCCACCCCACGATGCGCCCGTCGAGCCGCGCCACGAGGCGCAGCCCCGGCAGGTGGTCGGCGTCCCAGCGCTCCCAGCTCGGCACCTCGGTCTCGAACGTCGAGTCGCCCGTCGCGATGCCCTGGGCGTAGATCTCGGCGACGCGGTCCCAGTCCTCGGGCCGCATGGGGGCGATGGTCGGGGCGTCCGCAGGCACGGGGTCAGGGTTACCCGGCCGCGCCCCCGGGGAACCTCCAAGTTGACCGCCGCGAACGGCGGAGGGGCCGTGGGACGCCCGGACGGGAAGGTCGCGATCGTGACCGGCGCGGGGCCGGCATCGGCGTGGCCCCGGCCGACGGCGTGCGCCGCGCGACGGTGGAGATCGCGAACGTCCACCTCTTCCTGGCGAGCGACGAGGCGAGCTTCGTCACCGGCGTGACCTGGGCGGTCGACGGGGCGTAGGCATCTCGCGCGGCCCGCCGGGGCGGCGCGGCGACATGCCCGTCCCGCCGGTCGCCCTGCCGGTGCGTCATTCTCTGGAGGGCTTCGCCCACGGCGCCGAGAGCCCGGGCAAGGCCGGCTGACCGACCGACGAAGGAGATCCCCGTGGCACGCCTTCGGCTCCAGATCACCATGTCGCTCGACGGCTTCGTGGCCGGGCCGGACCAGGGGCCGGAGAACCCCCTCGGGGTCGGCGGCCTCGCGCTCCACGAGTGGGCGTTCGCGACGCGCGCCTTCCACGCGATGACCGGTCGGGAGGGCGGCGAGGCCGGCCTCGACGACGACGTCCTCACCGAGGCGCAGCAGGGCTTCGGCGCGGTCGTGATGGGCCGGAACATGTTCGGCGGCGGACCCGGCGGCTGGGGAGACGGGTCGTGGCGCGGCTGGTGGGGCGAGGACCCGCCCTACCACTCTCCCGTCTTCGTTCTCACGCACCACCCGCGAGAGCCGCTCGAGATGCAGGGCGGCACCACGTTCCACTTCGTGACCGACGGCATCGAGGCCGCGCTCGAGCGGGCGATGGACGCGGCCGGCGGCCGGGACGTGTCCCTCGGTGGCGGCGCGAGCGCGGCGCGCCAGTACATGCGGGCCGGGCTGCTCGACGAGATCGAGGTGCACGTCGTGCCGAAGCTGCTCGGCGCCGGCGAGCGCCTGTTCGACGACGACACCGGCGGCGCGCAGTCCCGCTACGAGGTCGAGCGCTTCGTCAGCTCCCCCGCCGCCGGGCACTACCGCCTGCGTCTGGCGCGCTGAGGATCCGCGCGCCCCGGGATGCACCGGGCGCCCCGGCGCCTAGTTGATGCGGGGCCCGCACCGGCGGGCTCGCGACATCGACGATCGGAGACGGCCATGACCAGGATCCACCGGCCCGTGCGCACCGCGGCGGCGCTGACCCTCGCGCTCGGCTGCGCGGCGGCGCCCGCCTCGCGGAGACCGTGCACGCGTCGGGCACCGGCCGCGCCGACGTGCACGTCACCAAGCCCTCACCCAGCTCACGATCGCGCGCGCGATCAACGAGGCCCGCGCGCCGGCCGGCGCCCGCCGCCGGCGCTCGACGCGCTCACGGCCCGGGAGGCGGACGTCCTGCGGCTCGTGGCCCGCGGGCTCTCGAATCACGAGATCGCCGGAGACCTCGTGGTGAGCGAGCACACGGTCAAGACCCACGTCGCGAGCATCCTGCCAAGCTCGCCTGCGGGACCGCACCCAGGCGGTCGTCGCGGCCTACGAGGCGGGGCTGGTCCGGCCCGGCGGGTGGGGGCCCCCGGACACACCGGCGGCCCCCCTGGCGATGACCAGGGGGGCCGCGACGATCCTTCCGGGGATGACGCCGCGAGACGAGCCGCGGCGGGGGTCCGATCAGGTGGTGGCGGCGGGCTCCGGTGCGGCCTTCTCGGACTCCGTCGCCTTCCACGGCGCGAGGCCGATGGCGAAGACGGTGAGGACGCCGAGGCCGATGCCGATCACGATCATGCAGATGCCCATCACGATGCCGAAGATCGAGACCTGCTCGGCGAAGAAGGCCATGTTCAGGCCGGTGCTGAGGGCGGTCTCGGTGACCCACGTCGCGCGGACAGGGTTCTCCACGGGCTGGCCCGACTTGGGATCGACCGCGGCGGCCTTCTGGTCGCTGGTGGGGTTGCCGGACTTGTCGAGGTAGCGGTCGAGCTGGGCGTAGGTCTTGCCACCGCTCGCCTCGAGGGCGTGGATGCGCATGTAGCTGGCGAAGCACTTGGCCTTGTCGCCGTTGTCGATCGTCACGTTGGCGACCGAGCACGTCGGGACGTCCTGGACGTTCTTCAGGCCGGCCGCCGCGATCTCCTCGCGGATGGCGGTCGGGGTCATGTCGGGGGTGCCGACGATCTGCTCACGAGCGACGTTGTTCTGGACCTCGTCACGGCCGTTGACTCCGACCACGACGTACGCGATACCCGCGGCGATGAGCACGACACATGCGGCGATGCCGCCGATCCATGCGATCAAGCGACGCCTGGGATGTCCGGTCATGGGACCTCTCCTCCGAAAACGTCCCGTTCGGGGGGAATACGGGACTGTCGGAGACAAGATTCGGTCCGCGAGGGTGCGACTGAATCCGCGCCCGCGCCCAACCTGGGTGCGGGTAATCCCCCCCGGACGCTCGTCGTGGACCCGCACCCGAGCGCCGTAGCGGCCACACGGGGCCGGGAGTGATCCCCGCGGAGATCCGGGCGGCGGCCAGGTTCGCATCAGGGGCCCAGCGCCTGCAGGGCGCCGACGACGACCACGCCGGCGATGCGGCGCCGGTCCCGGCGCTGCTCGGGCGGGGGCCCGTCCGCGGGGCGGCTCGGGCGCGCCGCCCCCCTTTGGGGCCGGCGAGTAGGATCACCCGTGCCGTGAACCAGATGCTCCAGACCCTCCGATCGCCCGCCGGCCGCCCGCCGCTTCGCCGCCTGGTGATCCTCGTCGGCGCCTGGATCGCGCTGGCGGGAGGGGCGCTCCTGATCGCCAACGCGCTCGACACGCCGGCCGGCCAGAGCGCCCGCGACGAGGCCCAGCCTGCGGCCCCGGGGCCGGTGGCGACGGCCGACGCGAACACCGCCGAGCTGCCGCCCTTCGCGATGGTCCTCGACCACCCGCTGCCGGCCAAGCTCTCCGGCCTCCCGCCGGCCCGCCAGGCGCAGGAGCTGCGGATCATGGCGATGACGAGCAAGGACCCCGTGCGGTTCGTCGAGCTCGGCTCGGTCCTGCAGGTGGTCGGCGACCCGGCGAGCGCGCAGTTCTCGTACCAGTCGGCGCTGAAGTTCGACCCCGGCAACCTGAGCGCGCAGGTCGGCCTCGCGGTGATCCGGGGCGGCGAGGGAGCGGCCGGCCTCGCCGAGGCCGACCGGCGGCTGGCCGCGCTGGCGGCGTCTCACCCGATGGAGCAGATCGTCCGCTTCAACCAGGCGTGGGTCGCGATCTACCGCGGGCGCGCCGCCGTGGCGGACGTGCAGCTGAAGCGGACCGTCGCCCTCGGCGCGGAGACGCGCCTGGGCCGGACGGCCGCCGCGCTGATCGCGGCGCTCGAGAAGATCAAGCTCGGCGCGACCCCGTAGGCCGACCCTCCGGCGCGCGCTCATGCCCGCGCGCCCGGGTGGGGGGCGTCCACCGGGTCGTCCTGGCGCGGGAACCGCGCCTCCTCCCCCTCCTCCTCGGCGCCCTCCACGAGCAGCGGAGGAGCTCTACCTCGCGCGCCATGCGCGCCGACTTCAGGCCATCACGGCGGCCGGCAAAGCGAAGGTGACCGTGCCGAAGACCGGCGGGGTGTTCCGCGTCGAGGTCGCCGCGACCAAGACGTCGGCAGCTGCCGACTCGCCCGCGCTCTACCTTTCGCTGACGCGCGCGGGCCCACCCCGGGGCTAGGGCTCCACCAGCCCCCGGCGGATGGCGTAGCGGGTGAGCTCCACCCGGTCACGCATCCCGAGCTTTCTCAGGATGTTCGCCCGGTGGCTCTCGACGGTCTTCACGCTCACGGACAGCATCTCGGCGATCTGGCGCGACGTGTGCGCCTCGGCGATCAGCTTGAGCACGTCGATCTCGCGCGGCGTCAGGGGGTCGCCCGAGAGCGCGCCGTCCTCGGCCGCGCGGGCCAGGTGGTCGCGGATCAGCGCCGACGCCGCCGCCGGATAGAGGAAGGGCTCGCCGCGGACGGCGGCGCGGCACGCGGACATCAGGTCCTCGTCGGCCATGGACTTCAGGACGTAGCCCGAGGCGCCGGCCTTCAGGGCCTCGAAGAAGTACTGCTCGTTGTCGTGCATCGAGAGCATCACGATCGGCAGCCCGGGACGCCGCCGCGACAGCTCGCGCGCCGCCTGCAGGCCGGTCATCCGCGGCATCGCGACGTCGAGCACGGCGAGGTCGACGTCCGGGGCGCTCCCCAGGCGGACCGCCACGAGCCCGTCGCCCGCCTCGGCGACGACGGTGAAGTCGGCCTCCTCCTCGATCACGAGCCGCAGGCCGCGGCGGACCATCGCGTGGTCGTCGGCGAGCATCACGCGGGTCCTCACGCGGCGACCCGCTCCGACGGGGGGATCGCCAGCCGTACCCGGGCGCCGCCGCGCGGCCCGTCCCCGATCTCGATCGCGCCGCGCACGAGCAGCGCGCGCTCGCGCATCCCGCGGATCCCGCCCGCGCCCTCCCCCGCCCCGGCGAGCCCGCGGCCGTCGTCCTCGACCTCCAGCACGACGCCGTCGCCGGCGGCCGGCTCCAGCGTGAGCCACACCTGCGCGGCGCCGGCGTGACGCACCGCGTTGGTGAGCGCCTCCTGGGCCACGCGGTAGACGACCAGCTCCGCCTCGGGCGACAGCGGCGGCAGGCCGGGACCGATCACCCGGTGGACCGGGATGCCCGCCTGACGCGAGACCGCCGCCGCGAGGGCGGTCAGGGCGCTCGGCAGCCCCAGGTCGTCGAGCGCCTCGGGCCGCAGCCGGCGCACGATGCGCCCGACCTCGTCCAGCCCGGCCCGCGCGGCCTCCTGGGCCGCGGCGAGGCGCTCCCGGATCTCCGGCGGGGCCGTCTCGGCGGCGCGCTTCAGCTGCAGCAGCACCGCGGTCAGCGTCTGCCCCACCTCGTCGTGCAGCTCGTGGGCGATGCGCAGCCGCTCGTCCTCCTGCGCGGTGAGGGTCCGCCGGGCGCTCTCCGCGCGCTCGGCCTCGAGCCGGTCGAGCATCCCGTTGAACGCCTCCACCACCTCCGTCACCTCGGTGACCTCGCCGCGGAAGGGCGGCGCCAGGCGCTCGCCCGGCCGCAGCGGGTCGACCCCCTTGGCCAGGGCCACGAGCTCGTCGAGGGGGGCCAGGCTGCGCCGCACCAGCAGGACGCTGACGCCCAGCAGCAGCGCGAGCCCCGCCGCGACGACCGCGATCTCCGCCGGGAGGGTGCGCTCGCTGACCGTCACCGGCAGGACGACGAGCGCGACGGCCGCGAGGACCAGGACCGCGGCGGCGGCGAGGTAGACGCGCCAGAAGAGGGGCACGGCGGCCACGCTCACACGCCGGCGGGGGCGCGTCAACGCGGCGTGGGCCTCCCCCGGCGGCGGCCCGCCGCCAGCAGCAGGGCCACCCCCGCGGTGGCCGAGGCGATCGAGCCGGCCAGGATGCCGACCTTCGCGGCCCCCAGCGTCGCGGCGTCCTCGAACGCGAGCCCCGTGACGAAGAGCGAGATGGTGAAACCGATGCCGGCGATGCCGCCGAGGCCGGCCATGTGGCGCCAGCCGACGCCGCGGGGGCGGTCAGCCAGGCCGAGCCGCACCGCGAGCCACGCGCCACCGACGAGGCCCGCCGGCTTGCCGATCACGAGGCCGAGCACGACGCCGAGGGTGACCGGGCTGCCCGCGGCCGCCGACAGCGCGTCCCCGCCGAGCACGATGCCGGCGTTGGCCAGGGCGAACACGGGAACCACGAGCATGCTGGTCCACGGGTGCAGCGCGTGCTCGATCCGGGTCACCGGCGAGATCGCCTCGCGGCTGAGGAACGCCAGGCGGCGCCACTGCGCGGCGTTGGCGTCGGGCGAGGCCGGGGAGGTCTCGACGCCGTCGGCCGCCCGCCCGGCCGCCTCGGCCACGGCGACCTGGGGCTGGAACGGGCGCGCCGGGGTCAGCAGCCCCAGGGCGACGCCGATCACGGTCGGGTGGACGCCCGCGGCGGCCGTCGCCACCCACGCCAGGGCCCCGAGGGCCAGGTACGGGAGGATGTGGCGCACGTGCAGGCGGTTGAGGACGGCCCCGCCCGCCAGGCAGGCGACCGCCGCGGCGAGCCACGCCGGGTCGGGGCCCTCCGAGTAGAAGACCGCCATCACGGTCATGGCGCCGAGGTCGTCGATCACGGCGATCGTCAGCAGCACGGCCGTGAGCACCGGCGGCGCCCGGCGCCCGAGCAGTGCCAGGACGCCCAGCGCGAACGCGGTGTCGGTGGCCATCGGGATGCCCCAGCCCGCGGCGCCCTCGCCGCCCGCGGTGGCGGCGAGGTAGACGAGCGCGGGCACGACGATCCCGCCGGCGGCGGCGAACGCCGGTAGCAGGGCCGCGCGACGCGTGCGCAGCCGGCCGACGGCGAGCTCCCGCTTCACCTCCAGGCCGATCACCAGGAAGAAGAGGGTCATCAGCCCGTCGTTGACCACGTGCCGAAGGTCCTGGTCGAACGCCATCCCGCCGATCTCCAGGCGCAGCCGCTCCGCCCAGAGCCCCTCGTAGGAGGCCGCGGCGACGTTCGCCCAGGCGAGCGCCGCCGCCGTGGCGACGAGCAGCACGAGGCCGCCGGACGCCTCCCAGCGCAGGAACTCGCGCAGCGGCCGGACCACGACGCGGGGGACCGGGCGGTCCGAGCGCGACCAGGGCCTGCGGGCTTGGGCCTGGGTCGTCACGGGCGCCCCCGCGGTGGCGGCTGGGGCCGCGCCGGGCCCCAGGATGGGGTCGCGCCCCGATTCCCGCCCCGCGGCGACACCGGGAGCATCGTCCGGGTGGACGGGACGCCGACAGGCACGCGGACGGGAACCGCCGAGCGGTGGCGGCGGGGGGCCGCAGCGGCGGCCGGCCTGGCCGGCGGGGCGTGGGGCCTCGCGGCGGGCCCGGACCCGGCCGCCCTGATCGCCGGGCTCGTCGCCGTGGCGGGCGCGCTCGTGGCGCTCCGGCGCCCCGCGATCGCCTGCGGGCTGCTGTCGGCCGCCAGCATCGCCGGGCCCGTCGGCGTCGGGGCGTCATGGATCGGCCCGGGCGCGCTGCAGCTGGCCGCGGCGATGCTCGCCCTGTGGGCGACCCACGACCCCTTCGCCGAGGAGATCCGGCGGGAGCGGGAGGCGGCCCTGCGGACCCGGACGCACGGGCGGCCCGGGTGAGCCGCACTCGTGGTCGCGTCGATCCTCCTCACTGCCACCCATGGTGGCGGGCCGCGGCGGCCCGTCACATGGGGTCAGGACCCCATCTTGGCCTCACCGCCGGGCGCCCGTAGGTGGCGGTCCGCGCGCCTCCGACGGCGGGACGGTCGCGCTGAACGGGTCTCTGCGGCGCCGACCGAGGCCGCCTGCGGGTCGGTGTAGACCACGCGCGGCACGGCCTCGAAGCAGGCCTCCCGCGGCTCGCTGAGGCGGCCAGATCCCGGTCACGTCCCCGACCGCCCACAGGCGCTCGCCCGCGCGCATGTGCGCGTCGAACCGGACCCGTTCGCGTCGGCCGCGACGCCGACGGTCTCGAGACGATCCCGCCGACCCGCGGCCGCCGGCCTGTGGCGACCAGCAGGCGATGGCCCCGCAGCGGAACGCGAAGAGCCCGGCGCACGGTGCCTTCACCGACGATCAGCCGATGGAGGATGACGGGATCGAACCGACGACCTCCGCCTTGCAAAGGCGGCGCTCTCCCAGCTGAGCTAATCCCCCGGAATAGGTGCCTACGGTAGCATCGGCGCGCCCGGCCCCCGACCGGAAGGCGCACCGTGAGCACGTCCTCCTCGGGCGATCCGTTCGCCCCCGTCTACCGCTTGCTCGACGAGATCGCGATGAAGCACTACGAGATGGCGCAGACCCTCGGCGAGTACAAGGACCTGGTGGAGAAGCTCGAGGAGCGGGCCGACGAGGACACCCTGCGCGTGGCGCGATCGCTGCCCGGCGCGCGGTACATGGTGTCGCAGACCTTCGTGCGCGAGAACTGGCTCAAGGTGCAGGCCGAGCTCTCGGTGCTCTTCCCGCAGGACTGAGCGGGCCGCTCCGGCGGCTCAGGCGGCCGGGGCGCCGTCCTCGTCCGCGCCGCGGCGCCCCGCGACCCACGCGACGACCAGCAGCACGGCGATCAGCGCGAAGGCGCTCAGCGCCATGACCGGGATGGTCACGTAGCCGAACTTGTCGATCCACCGCGTCGAGCAGGGGATGCCGGCCTTGCAGGAGGCGCTCTCCTTGTCGGGGTTCACCTCGATGTAGATGTGGTAGATCGAGATGACGGCTCCCACCAGCGGGAAGACGGCGGCGTAGAGCGGCACGCGCCGATCGCGCAGGAGCGCGCCGACCAGCAGGATGATCGACAGCGGGTACATGCAGATCCGCTGGTACCAGCAGTACTGGCACGGCGGGAAGTGCGCGACCTGGGAGAAGAAGAGGCTCCCGCCGGTAGCCACGGCGGCGGTGAACCAGGCGAGCCAGACGGCCTGGTGGGACAGCGCGCTCCAGGACCCCGCGAACGCCGCGCGCACGCGCGGGCTGAGGGCTCCGGCGATCAGGCCGATCGCGATCAGGGCGGCCGCGATCTGGGCGACGATCGCGAGCGCCGCCAGGGTGGTGTTGACGGTGTCGGTCATGGCTCAGACGTAGACCGCCGCCAGCGTCTCCTCGATGTCTATGTGGCGGAACGTGTAGTCGGCCGCGAGGGCGACGGCCGGGACCGCGCGCTGGCCGTCGAGCGCGAGCGTCGCCATCTCGCCCATCGCGATGCGGAGGGGGAAGGCGGGCGTCGGCAGGATCGTCGGCCGGCCGAGGGCCTTGCCGAGCGCGGAGACGAAGTCGCGCTGGCGCGCCGGCTCGGGCGCGGTGAGGTTCATCGGGCCGCGCAGGGCGGGGTCGTCGAGGGCGAGCATCAGCAGGCCCACCTCGTCGTCGAGGTGGATCCAGGGGATCCACTGGCGTCCGCCGCCGATCGGGCCCCCGGCGAAGAGCTTCACCGGCAGGGCCATCTGCGGCAGCGCCCCGCCGTCGCGCGCCAGGACGATGCCCGTGCGCGCGCGCACCACGCGCACGCCGTGCTCCTCGGCGCGCTCGGCCTCGCGCTCCCACGCCACGCAGGTGTCGGCCAGGAAGTCGGAGCCGGGCGGGCTGGTCTCGTCGACCGTCTCCTCGGTGGGCCCGTAGTAGCCGACGGCACTCCCGTTGACGAGCACCCGCGGCGCGCCCTCGGCGGCCAGGGCGTCCACGATCAGCCGGGTGGTCAGCGTGCGGCTCTCGCGCACCTCGCGCTTGCGCTCCGCCGTCCAGCGCTTGCCGCCGATCGGCGCCCCGGCCAGGTTGACGACGGCGTCGGCCCCGTCGAGGGCGGCCCGCGGCGGCGGGCCCTCGGCCGGATCCCAGCGCATGTCGTCGGCACCGGCGATGCCGGACTCGCCCGAGCGCGAGAGCGCCACGACCGCGTCGCCGCGGGCGACGAGGGCGGCGGCCAGCGCCCGGCCGATCAGGCCGGCGGCGCCCGCGATGACGACCCTCACGCGGGCCCGCTCACGCGCCGTGGGAGATCGCGCGCCGATCCTCGTGCGCCAGGTCCAGCAGGTCCGCCGCGCCGATGCCCGGCGCTGCGGCCGCGCGGCCCATCAGCACGGCTCCCAGGCCGTCCGAGCGCAACCGCAGCCGCAGCCGGGCGAGCACCGGCTCGCAGTTGGGCCCGTCGGCGTCCATCAGCACCAGCGCCAGGCCGCCCGGCCCGTCGCGCCAGATCCCGTCCGTGTCGCGCACCGTGCGCCGCACCAGGTCGGCCACCCGCGCGAGCGCCGGCTCGTCCACCGGCGAGGGCAGCTGCAGCACGACCAGCGTGACCGGGCGGCGCATCCGCCGGGCCGAGCCGACGGCGTGCTCCAGCGAGCGCAACACGCCCGCCGGGTCGGGCGGGCCGAGGCCCCCCGGCGTCGGGCCGAAGGGCCGCGCCTGGGGACGGCGGGCGTCGCTTCGCCGGCGCTGGGGATCCGTCGCCATGGGCCACCTTAGCCGGTGACCTCAGACATCCGCGGACGGGTCGGGCGGCTCGCCGTGGCCGTAGGGGCGCGCCGCGGCGGGGTGGCGGGCCAGCGCGGCGTCGATGGCGGCGGCCTCGTCGGCCGACAGCGGCGGCCCGGCGAGGGCCGCGTTGCGCACCGCCTGCTCGGGCGAGCGCGCGCCGACGATCGCGGACGTGACCTCCGGCCGGCGCAGCACCCAGGCCACGGCCAGCTCGGCCACGCCGCCGCGGCGGCCCGACTCGTGGGCGACCTCCTCCAGCTCGCGCACCACGGCGATGCGCTCGGCGAAGGCGTCGTCGGCGAACAGCTCGCTCGTGGCGCGCCAGTCGTCGGCGCCGAAGGTGGTCTCCTCGGTCATCTTGCCCGTGAGCAGGCCGTGGGCCAGCGGGCCGTAGGCGATGACGCCGGTGCCGTGGGCCGCGCACCAGGGCAGCTCACCCTCCTCGATGTCGCGGCGCATCAGGTGGTACCCCGGCTGGTACGAGTCGATCTGGGTCACGGCGCCGGCGGCCTCGAGGTCGGCGAGATGGTAGTTGGAGACGCCGATCGCGCGGATCTTGCCCGCGTCGCGCAGCTCGAGCATCGCGCCCATCGTCTCCTCGGCGGAGACGCCGCCCACCGGCCAGTGGACCTGGTAGAGGTCGATGTGGTCGAGGCCGAGCGCCTGGAGGCTGCGGTCACAGGCCATCTTCAGGTAGTCGGCCGACGCCTCGCGCCAGATCTTGAGCGGCGGGCCCGTCTCCCAGGCGACGCCGCCCTTGGAGGCGACGATCACCTCGTCGCGGCGCTCGCGGACCGCCCGGCCCACGATGCGCTCGGCGCGGCCCTGGCCGTAGATGTCGGCCGTGTCGATCCAGTTGACGCCGGCGTCGAGCGCCGCGTGGCAGGCCGCCAGCGAGGAGGCGTCGTCCGCCCCGCCCCAGCGGCCGCCGAACACCCACGTGCCGAGCCCGATGACCGAGAGCTCGAGATCCGTCCCGCCCAGTCGCCGCCGCTCCATCGGACCCCCTCGTCGCTGAACCGCCGTGCGACTCAGGACACTACCCGGACGGAACCGCCGTCTTGGGGGTGAGCGCCACGAGCAGGCCTCCGTCCTCGTCGTAGGCCGGGAAGAAGTCGGCCGTCGCCGCGATGTCCTCGTCGGACCCGTTGAAGCGGTAGGTGCAGGGGACGTTCAGGACGCGCACGCCCCACTCCAGGCTCCGTTCCGCCGGGTCGCCGTCGGAGAAGCCGCCGAGGCCCAGGCGCTCCATGACGTCGGCGCCGATCAGGTCGCCCTCGTCGTAGCCGGTGACCGCGAACGCGGAGTGGCCGGCCACCAGGATGCGGCGCTCCTTGTCGCACACGATCAGCGCCGTCTTGGGGCTCGCGTAGTAGTCCTCGAGAAGCTCGAACGAGAAGCCGAAGCCGCAGCGCGAGCAGCCCCGCGGCTGGTGGCGGACGTTGCGCTCGCTGCTGCTCTCGCGGTAGGCGCAGCGGGGACAGAGGAAGACGGGCACGCACCCATCGTAGCGAGCCCGTCGCGGTGCGCCCGCGCCGGTCAAGACACCCCCGGCGCATGCCGAATAAGGGGCTGCAGCACGCGATCCAACGGAATGGATTCGAATGTTCTCGGGCAGGTTCCGCCCGAGGGGCCGGCATGGACGCCGCATCGCCGAGGCCCTCGTCGCGCTCACCTCCGCCGCCGGCCTGGCGGCCCTCGCCGCCCCCGCGGCCGCGGCCCCCACCCCGGCCCTCCAGGACCGGCTCGCGTCCGCCTCCCCGTCCGCGCGGATCCCCGTCATCGCCACGCTGCGCAGCCAGGTCGACGGCGAGCGCTACGCCGGCCGTCCCGAGGCCCTCCTGCGCGCCCTGCAGCGTCGCGCCGACGCCACCCAGGACGCCGTCACCGACGAGGTCAACGCGCCGGTCACGGCGCTTCTGGCTGATCAACGCGGTCGCCTTCTCGGGCACGCCCGACGAGATACGCGCCGTGGCGGGCGACCCGGCCGTCGCGAGCGTCGGCCTCGACGCCCCGGTCGCGATCGCCGACGCCGAGACCGCCGCGTCCACCCCCTTCCCCGACGCCGGCTCCGGCGACTGGGGCCTCGCCGCGATCCACGCCCCGGCCGTCTGGAGCGGCTTCGGCCTGCGCGGCGACGGCGTGCGGGTGGGCAGCATCGACACCGGCGTCAACCCGGCCGCCCCGGACCTGGCCGGCAAGGTCGCCGCCTGGCGCGACTTCGTCGCCTCGAGCCCGACGCCGGTCGACGAGAACGGCCACGGCACGCACACGGCCGGCACCATCGCCGGCGGCTCGGCCGGCGGCGCCCCGATCGGCGTCGCGCCCGACGCGAAGCTGATCGTGGCGCGCGCGATGGGCGCCAACGGCGTCGGCAGCGGCAGCGCCCTGCTCGCCGCCGCCGAGTGGATGACCGACCCCGACGGCAACCCGGCCACGGCCGACCAGCCCTCGGTGGTCAACAACTCCTGGTCGGCCTCGACGGCCAACGACACCTGGTTCCGCCCGATGATCCGCCGCTGGCTGGAGCTCGGCATCGTCCCGGTCTTCGCGGCCGGCAACAACGGCCCCGGCGCTGGCAGCATCGGCAGCCCCGCGGGCTACCCGGAGGCGATCGCCGTGGGCGCGCTCGACACCGACGACAGCGTCCCGTCGTTCTCGAGCCGCGGCCCCATCGTGTGGCAGAACCCCGACGGCCTCGGGCCCGCGGCCGGCACCGTGCTCCCGAAGCCCGACCTCGCCGCCCCGGGCGTGGGCGTGGTTTCCAGCGTCGGGACGGGCTACCTGTCCTACTCGGGCTCCTCGATGGCCGCCCCGCACGTCGCCGGCGTCGCCGCCCTCGTGCGCCAGGCCAACCCCGCCCTCACCCCGGCCGCCGTCGCCGACATCCTGCGCGGCACGGCCGTGGACGTCGGCGCCGCCGGCGCGGACCCGGCCTCGGGCATGGGTCGGGTCGACGCCCTGCGCGCCGTCGAGGCCGCCACCGGCCCGGTGCCGGACACCCGCTTCACCTCGACCCCGCCCGCGACCACCAACGCCGCGCGCCTCGACTACGCGGTCGCCCTGGCCGGCGGCGGCGTCACCGTGCGCACCCGGGTGGACGGCGGCGAGTGGAGCGCCCCGACGACCGCCCTCTCCCTCTCGCTGACCCTCCCCGAGGGCCGCCACGTGGTCGAGGCCCAGGCCATCGACGCCGCCGGCGCCGCCGACCCCACCCCCGCCCGCCACGCGGTGACGGTCAACCGCACCCGCCCGCGGGTCGCCATCGGCTGGTCGCGCTCGGGCACCGCCGCGCGCTTCCGCGCCCGGGTGTCCGACGCGGGCAGCGGCGTGCGCCGCGACTCGGTGCGCTGGAGCTTCGGCGACGGCGACACGGCCCGCGGCGCGAAGGTGACCCGCCGCTTCGCCGAGGCCCGGCGGCGCTGGGTGGTGCTGACCGCCCGCGACGCCGCGGGCAACGAGAGCTTCGCCGTGCGCTCCTTCATCCCGCGGGCCGCGGGCGCGGTGCGCGGCCTGACCGTGCCGGCGGTGGCCTCGCACCGCGCCTTGGCGCTCGCCGTGCGCGGGCGGCTGGTGCGCCCGGCGCGCCTGCGCGCCACGCTGCGCCCCCTGCGCGCCGCGGCCCAGACCGCCGGCCGCGGACTGGCGGCGTCGTTCGCGCCCGCGCCCCTCGGCCCGGTCGCGCGCAGCGCGAGCGCCGCGGGCGGCGCATCCGGCTTCCGCCTGGCCCTCCCGGTGCGCGGCCTGCGGCCCGGTGCCTACCGCCTCGAGGTGCGCGCCAGCGAGCCCGGATCGGGCTCCCTGGCGATCACGCGACGGATCGAGATCCGCTAGCCGAACGGCCAGCTGCGGGCACCCGGGCGTGCCCTATGGTTCTCCGCCGTGGATCAGTTCGAGGCCGTCATCCTCGGGATCGTGCAGGGGCTCACCGAGTTCCTGCCCATCTCGAGCACCGGGCACCTTCGCATCGTCCCCGCCTTCGCCGGCTGGGACGACCCCGGGGCCCTCTTCACCGCCGTCATCCAGCTCGGGACGATGCTGGCGGTCGTCATCTACTTCTGGCGCGACCTCATCCGCATCGTGCGCACCTGGCTGCTCAGCCTGCGCCGGCCGGAGCTGCGCGGCGAGCTCGACGCGCGCATGGGCTGGTACGTCATCGTCGCGACGATCCCGATCGGCGTCTTCGGCCTGGCCTTCCGGCACCAGATCGAGAACGGGGCGCGCAACCTCTACCTGATCGGCACGACGCTGATCGTGCTGGGGCTGGTGCTGCTGGCGGCCGAGGCCGTCGGGCGGCGCACGCGCGACCTCACCGAGGTGGGCCGCTGGGACGCGATCTGGATCGGCCTGGCCCAGGCCCTCGCCCTGGTGCCGGGGGTCTCGCGCTCCGGCTCGACGATCACGGCGGGCCTCTTCCTGAACATGAAGCGCGAGGCGGCGGCCCGCTTCTCGTTCCTGCTCTCGATCCCCGCCGTCGTGCTGAGCGGCCTCTTCGGCCTCACCGAGCTGGCCAACGGCAACGGGGACGTCGGCGCCGGGGCGCTCGTCATCTCGACGGCCGCCGCGTTCGTCGTCGGCTTCGTCTCGATCGCCTTCCTGCTGCGCTACCTGGCGTCGCACTCGACGCTGGTCTTCGTCGTCTACCGGGTCGTGCTCGGCACGATCGTGATCGCGCTCGCCGCCTCGGGGACGATCAGCTGACGGGGAGGTCAACCACCGCGAACTCGCGGGCCAGGTCGACCAGCTCCAGCACGCGGCGCACCGGCTCGGACGGCCGGGCGATCGCGAACGAGCGCCCGGCGTCGATGCACGCCTGGCGGGCCTCCAGCAGGGAGCGCAGGCCGGAGGAGTCCATGAAGCCGACGCCGCCGAGGTCGAGCACGACCGGGGAGGTGCCGTCGCTCGGCATCGCCTCGAGCAGGCGGGGGGCGCCGACCAGGTCCAGCTCGCCCTCCGCGGTGACGACGACCGCGCCGGGGCGCTCGTCGGCGCGTGCGCGGAAGGTGATCGCGGAGTCGTCGCTCATTCCGCGCGAGAGTAGCAGGGGGCGGCGCGCGGTTTGACCGGACGGTGATCGGGCATAGTCTCGTCCGGCGCCGTCGCCGCGCCGATCCGATCGAGGTCGCCCATACCCGCAGGACGGACAATCGACGCCGCCGAGCGCGAGCGGCTCATCGTGGAGCATCTCCCGCTGGTCCGGGGGCTCGCGCGCCGCTACGCCGACCGAGGCGAGCCGCTGGACGATCTCGTCCAGGTCGGGACCATCGGCCTGATCAAGGCGATCGACCGCTTCGAGCCCGAGCGCGGCTTCAAGCTCGCCAGCTTCGCGACGCCGACCATCCTCGGAGAGATCCGCCGCCACTTCCGCGACCGCTCGTGGACGATTCGCGTCCCGCGCGGGCTGCAGGAGGCCCGGGCCCAGATCTCCCACGCCGTCACGCAGCTGTCGGCGGAGAACGGCCGCAGCCCCAGCGTCCGCGAGATCGCCGAGTCGACCGGCCTGTCGATGGACGACGTCCTCGACGCCCTGGCGGCCGGCAGCGCCCAGCGCCCCGGGCCGCTCGCCTCGCCGGGCTCCGAGGGCGAGGAGGACGCGGGCGCGGTCGTCGGGGTCGAGGAGCAGGGCTACGAGCAGGCGGAGGCCCGCGTGACGCTCGACGCCGGCCTGGCGTCGCTGCCCGCCCGCGAGCGCGTGATCCTGCACCTCCGCTTCGAGGAGGGCCTCACCCAGAGCCAGATCGCCGAGCGCGTGGGCGTGTCGCAGATGCACGTCTCACGGCTCATCCGCCGCGCCCTGGAGGCGCTGCGCGAGGCGTCCGCCGGCCCCGACCCCGAGGGGCCGGCGTCGTGACCGGGCGTGTTTCGCACCGCGCGCGCCAGGGAACCGCCGAAACATGCCCGGATCCGCAATGCTTCCGCTCGTGAGCACCGCCCATCCCGACATCGAGCTGCTGCTGCCCGCGGAGCCCGACAGCGTCGCGGTGGCCCGGCAGATGGTGCGCGGCGTGATCGACGCGCTCGGCTGGAGCGACGAGGCGCGCACCGACATCTCGATCGCGGTCACCGAGGCCTGCACCAACGCCGTGCTGCACGCCTATCCCGACGGCGAGGAGGGCGAGTACGAGGTGTTCGCGTGGGCCGAGGGCGAGCAGCTCGTCGTGTCCGTGCGCGACCGCGGCCGCGGCATCACCCCCACGGTCACCTCGCCGGCGGCCGGCCTCGGGCTCGGCCTGCCCCTGATGCTCGCCATCGGCGACGACGTGTCGTTCCACAGCGAGGACGGCGTCACCGAGGTGCGGATGGTCTTCTCCCCCGGCTCGCGCCGGTCGGATCCGTGACCCATCGCGCAGCTCGGCTGCGGCTGCGACGCGGGGACCTCGGGGGGCCCGTCCTGGAGCGCGTGGTGGGGGCCATCGCGGCCCGCGCCGACCTGCCCCTCGACCGCCTCTCGGACGCCCAGATCGTGAGCTCCGCCCTCGTGCGCGCCGCGCTGGCGCACTCGGCCGACGACGCCCTGGGCGTCGAGTTCGGCACCGACGGCGCGGCGCTCGACATGGTGGTCGGCCCGCTCAACGCGGGTTCCGGCGCGCGGATCGTGGCCGACAGCGCGCTCCCCGGCATCGGGCCGGTGCTGGAGCGGCTCGTCGACGACTGGAGCGTGGACTCCCTGGACACGGGCGACGAGGTGCTGCGGCTGCGGATCGGGGCCGGCGCGCCGACGCGCTGATCCGCGTGCGCCGGCGGACCGTCCTCGGCCTCGGCCTGGTCGCGGCGCTCGCGATCCCCTGGCGCGGGCGCCCGGCGCGCCCCGCTCCCGCCCCGCGGGCCCCCTCCACCGCCGCCCCGACGGCGCCCCCGGCGCCGGCCGCGCCCGCCGCCTCCCGCGGCCTTCGGGGGGCGGTCGGCGTCCTGCGCGCCGCCGTCGCGGCGGCGCGTGCGGGCAACGTCACCGACGTCGCGGCCTCGCTCGCCTACTACGCGTTCCTGGCGATCCCGGCCACGCTCCTGGTGGCCGTCGGCGCCTTCGGGGTGTTCGCCGGCCCCGGCACGGTCCAGAGCCTGCTCGACCGGCTCGACGGGGTCGTGCCCGACGACGCGCTCTCGCTCATCGACGACACGCTCACGCGGGTCACGCAGAGCTCGGGCAGCGGCGCGGGCCTGGCGATCGTCGGGCTCGTGCTCGCGATCTGGACCTCGAGCGGCGCGATGTCGGCGCTGATGCGCGGCCTCAACCGGGTGCACGGCGTCGAGGAGACGCGCTCCTTCGCCCGCCAGCGGGGCACGGCGGTGGGGCTCCTCGCGTGGAGCCTGCTCGCCGTCGTCGTCTCGTTCGTCCTGCTCGTGCTGGGCGCGCCCATCTCGGAGGCGATCGGCGAGGCGTTCGACGCCACCACCCTGGTCGGCTGGCTCTGGTGGGGCGCCCAGTGGCCCATCCTGGCCGCCGCGCTCTTCGTGGCGGTGGCCGGCATCCTGCGCATCGGCCCGGCGCGCGCCCACTGCAGCGGCCGCGCGGAGGCGGCCGGCGCCGGGGTGGCCGTGCTGATCTGGGTGGTGGCGTCGGCGCTGTTCGGGGTCTACGTCTCCCGGTTCTCGGACTACGGCGCGGCGTGGGGCTCGCTGTCGGCGGTCATCGTGATGCTGACCTGGCTCTGGCTGACGGGCGCCGCGATCCTGCTGGGCGCGCAGGTGGAGGCCGAGGTGGAGCGCCGGGGCGGCTAACCTCCCCCGGGTGATCGGCCCGGACCGCACCCCGCCGGCCTCGCGCGCGCAGCGGCTGGTGGTCCGCCCCCTGCAGGAGTTCGCGCGCCTCGAGGCGTCGGCCGGGCTGGTGCTGCTGGCGGCGACGGTCGTCGCGCTCGTCTGGGCGAACCTCGATCCCCAGGGCTACAACGACCTCTGGAGCCACGAGGTCACGCTGCGGCTCGGCTCCTTCTCGGAGGTCGAGGACCTCCAGGCCATCGTCAACGACGGCCTCATGACGATCTTCTTCCTCGTCGTGGGGCTCGAGGTGAAGCGCGAGCTGGTGGTGGGTGAGCTCTCGACCCGCCAGGCCGCGCTGCTCCCGGCCTTCGCCGCGGCCGGGGGCATGGTGCTGCCGGTGCTGATCTTCCTGGCCGTCACCGCGGGCGGGGAGGGCGCGAACGGCTGGGGCATCCCGATGGCGACCGACGTCGCCTTCGCCCTCGCGGCGCTGGTCGCCGTGGGCTCGCGGGCCCCGGCCGCGCTCGTCGCCTTCCTGCTCGGGGTGGCCGTGATCGACGACATCGGCGCGATCCTGGTCGTGGCCCTCTACTACACCGAGGTGATCCACCTCGGCTGGCTCGCCCTGGCGCTCGGCGGGGTGGCGGCGATCCTGGTGCTCCAGCGCGCGCGGATGACGTCCCTGTGGCCCTACGTCGCGCTCGGCCTGGTGGTCTGGTTCGCGACCTTCGAGTCGGGCGTCCACGCGACCATCGCCGGCGTCGTGCTCGGCCTGCTGACTCCCGTGCACCCCTTCCCGCCCGGCGCAAACCACGGCCCGGACGCGGTCGCGCCGCTCGACCGCGTCGAGGGCCGCCTCCACAGGTGGTCGAGCTACGTCGTGCTGCCGCTCTTCGCGCTGGCCAACGCCGGCATCGTCCTCGACGCCGACTCCCTCGAGGCCGCCACGCAGACCCCGGTCGCGCTCGCCACCGGCCTCGGCCTGGTGGTCGGCAAGACGGTGGGGCTGACGCTCGGCGCGGCGCTGGCCGTCGGCCTCGGCCTGAGCGCCCTGCCCGACGGCGTGCGCTGGAGCCATGTCGTCGGCGTGGGCGCGCTGGCGGGCATCGGGTTCACGGTCTCGCTGTTCATCACCGGGCTGGCCTACTCCGACCCGGACCTTGTGGACGCGTCGAAGATCGGGGTGCTCGGCGGGTCGGTGGTGGCCGCCCTGCTCGGCTTCGCCCTCCTCGCCGCCGTCGCCCGGCGCGCGCGGGTCAGCCCACGCGCGCCCCGTCCTGGTCCTTCACGACCTGGGTGAAGGCGTCGTAGCTCGGCTTCTTGGTCAGGTCCTCGCGCAGCAGCCCGGCGGGCCACGACGCGTTGTCCTGCAGGTTGAACCACACGACGGCCTTGATCCGGTCGGTGCGCAGCTGGGGCAGCGAGAAGATCTGGGTGAGGTACTCGGCCTGCTGCGCCTCGGTCACGGCCGTGTCGCGATAGGGGGTGACCGACGTGGTGTAGCCGGCCTCGGTGATGTAGAGCGGGATCGGCGGCTGCGAGCGCCACGCGTCGAGCTCGTCCAGCACGCGGCCGATGCTGCTCCAGCTCGGCACCACGGTGGTGTCGGCCGTCGGCGCGGCGGCCGGGTAGACGTGCTGGGAGTAGCCGTCGAGCGGGATGTCCCGGTCGCGCAGGCCCGTCAGCCAGTCGATCGCGCCGATGCCGGTGGGGCTCGTGCTGCTGCGCGGCCCGCCGACGCCGACGATCACCTTGGCGTCGGGGTTCGCGGCGCGGATGGCCGCGAACGCCGCGCGGTCCATGGCCGCGTAGGTGTCGAGCCGGGTGGCCGGCTCCTGGTCCTTCGGGATGAGGAAGCCCGAGAGGTTGGGCTCGTTCCAGACCTCGATGAAGCGCACCTCCGGAAGGGTCTCGCCGCCCGGTGAGGCGAAGGTGCCGTCGTAGCGCGCGGCCACGGCGGCCATGAAGTCGCCGAAGTCCTTCGGGTCGGGCGCCAGTCGGTTGATCGGGTCGCCCGGCCTGTCCACCGTCCCGCCCGTCGCCCACGCGGGGGCGCTGTAGACCGAGACGATCGGGGTGATGTCGCGGCGCGCGAGGCCCGACATGATCGTGTCGATGTGGCTGAAGTCGTAGGCGGGGTCGGCGGGGTCGGTCGGGTTCGCCGGTCGCCGCGCGGCGACCGAGTTCCAGAAGACGTCCACCCGGGTCGTGGTGGCGCCGGTGTCGGCGAGCAGGTCGAGCCGCGCCGGGATGGTCTCGATCGGCTCGGTGGCACAGGTGGTCGTCCTGCACCGCGGCGACGGCGCCGATCGGCGCGGACTGCTCGCCCCCGGACAGCATCACCGCGCCCACCACGGCCACCACCGCGAGCGCGACGACGGTCAGTCCGATCACCATGTTCCGGGCCGATCTCACGTGCTCTCCGGTCGTCGGGGTCGGGGCGACATCAGGGGAGGCCGGCGCGCGCCGCCGCGGGCGGCACCGCATCCTCCCAGGGCGGGCGGTCCGGATCGGGGTCGCCGGGCAGGCGGTAGTCCCACGCCGGGTCGCCGAGGGCCCCGCCGGCCCAGCGGTGGACGGCGCCGGCGAACCGCGCCAGGTCGAGCGGCTCGTCGAGGGCCCCCGGCGTCATCAGGTCCGCGGAGAACGCGACCACGCGGCCGGCGCCCACCGGGTTGAGGATCGCGGCGGGGGCGCCGTCGAGGAAGCGGGCCACGACGCGCGCGCCGGCCGGCACCGCCGCGAAGGCGCGCGGGCGCGGCGTGTCGATCGGCAGCGTGAGCAGGTCGTCGGGCGCCCCGGCGCCGAGCGCCCCCGGCTCGACCACGAGCACCGACCCGCGCCTCGGCGGGCCCAGCGGCGCGCCGATCAGCGCGTCGCGCACCGCGGCGAGCGACGACCCGTCGGGCGCGCGGGTGAGGGCGGCCGGGTCGGTCACGACCAGCGTGCCGCCCGCGCGCACCCAGTCGGCCAGGCGGCCGGCGAAGGCGGCGTCGAGTGTGTCGCCGCGCGGCATCCAGATCGTCCGCGCCGCCGCGAGGCGGGCCGGCTCGGCGAGCAGGCGCGTGTCGGCGTCGAAGCTGAAGTCGGCCCCCTCGAGCTCGCCGAGCAGGGCGTAGGTGGTGTAGATCGCGTCCCCGCTCGTGCGGTAGCGGACGCCCCCGGCGCGCCCCGGCTGGGCCTGGCCCTCGCTCGCGGTCGCGTAGAGGACGAGCTGTGAGGGGTCGACCGGGGCCGCCGGCAGTCGCGCCGCGCGCATCGACCGCGCCACCGCGAGCATCGCGTCGTAGAGGCGGCGGTTGGTGAAGCGCGGGTCGTCGGAGCCGAAGAAGCTGATGTCCGTCGCCCCCGCCCGCAGCGCCTGGGCGCTCCAGGTCCAGAGGTCGCCGGGCACCGGCCGGTAGCGCGAGTAGTCGAAGGCCTGCACCACGATGCGGGTGCGCTTCCCCGTCAGGTCGGAGAGCAGCTTGGCGCCGAAGCCCGGGTTGTAGCGGCCCCGGCCGGCCCGGTCGCGCTCGGGGTAGGAGACGTAGGGGTCGGCCTCGACCACGTCCGCGAAGGAGGCCAGGCGGGTGTAGTCCCACGGGATGAAGCCGTCGATGAAGCCGAAGTCGTCCGGGTCGACGCGGGCGCCCGGGTCGAGGCGGCGGATGAGCGCGGCCTGCTCGGCCTTCATCGCGAAGAAGCGGTCGCCCGAGAAGCGCGTCCACGCCAGCCAGCGCAGGCCCTCGCGGGCGCTCGCCGTTGGCCGGGCCGCCGGGTCGGGCAGCGCCAGGCCGCTCGCGCGGCGGAAGTCGCGCGCCAGGCGGCGCCCGAAGGGCGTCGTCCGGGCGCGCCCGCGCGGCAGGATCGCCACCGGCTCGTCGCTGCCGGTGTAGAGGTTCACGTAGGGCCGCCCGCGCAGCGTCGGGACGATGCGGCGGATCTCGCGGAGCGCCGCGCGCCGGTAGGCCGGGTCGAGCAGCGACAGGCGCCGGGTGTAGGCCGTCGGGTCGGCCGTGGGGTCGGCCACGGTCGCGCCGGCCCGCAGCGCCTTGCGGGCCGCCCACACCTCGTAGGCCACGTCCCACTTCAGGCCCGTCGCGCGGAAGGCGGCGGCGAACCGGCGCGGCGTGCGCCAGCCGACCGGCTCCTTCGGGCTGAGCGGCAGGGGCGGGAACGGCAGCGCGCTCGGCCCGCTGAACCAGAGCCCGTTGGCGCCGGACTCCCGGAGGATGCCGTCGATCGTGCGGAACCAGCGCCCCGGCGGGACGAGTGGGGCGCGCGCCGGGTACCAGCCCGGCAGCTCGTCCTGGTTCAGCTCGTGCCCCCAGGTGCTGGCGGTGCCGGCCGGGCGGTCGGCCGCCCGCGCGGGTCCGGCGGCCCACCCTGCGGCGATCGCGATCGATGCCAGCAGGACGGCGTGGGGGCGGAGGCGGGGCACGGGCGGGCCCATCATGCCCAGCCCGCCCATGCCCCTCAAACCGCCGGGGTCGTGACCCGCTACGCCGGCGTGGTGCGGTAGGCCTCGATGAGGATCTCCGCGACCTCGGGACGCGTGAACTCGACCGGCGGGATCTCACCGCGATCGAGCATCTCGCGCACCTTGGTGCCCGACAGGAAGACGCGCTGCTCCGGCGTCGAGGGCGACGTCTTGGTGGTCGCCATGCCGCCCGTCAGGTTGCACCAGAACGAGTGCTCGAAGAACGTCGGCTGGATCGCCAGCTCCTCGCGCGTGATCTCGTCGAAGATCCGGTGCGCGTCGTAGGTGCCGTAGTAGTTCCCGACGCCCGCGTGGTCGCGGCCCACGATGAAGTGGGTGCAGCCGTAGTTCTGGCGCAGGATGGCGTGCAGGACCGCCTCGCGCGGGCCGGCGTAGCGCATGGCGGCCGGCAGCACGCCGAGCACCACCCGCTCCCTGGGGTAGTAGCCCTCGATCAGGACCTCGTAGCAGCGCATCCGCACGTCGGCGGGGATGTCGTCGCTCTTGGTCTCGCCGACCAGCGGGTGCAGGAAGAGGCCGTCGACCGTCTCGAGCGCGACCTTGGTGATGTACTCGTGCGCCCGGTGGATCGGGTTGCGGGTCTGGAAGCCCACGACGGTCTTCCAGCCGCGGGAGTCGAACGCGGCGCGCGAGGCGCGCGGGTCGAGCAGGAAGGGCGCGGCGCCGGGGTCGAGCGGCAGGCGCGACGCGACGCGGACCGGGCCGGCCAGGCAGGTGGTGCCGTGGGAGTAGAGCGACGCGACGCCCGGGTGGGCGTCCTCCTCGGTGCCGTAGACCAGGGCGGCCTCGCGGCGCTGGTCGGTCTCGTAGCGGTCGGTCACCTCCATCACGCCGAGGAAGCGGCCGGCCTCGTCGACGAGCTCGACCTCCGACGCGGAGCCGATGTGCTCCAGCTCGTCGGGCTGCACGGCCAGCGTGACCGGCACCGACCACGCGAGACCCGAGGGCAGGCGCATGTCGGTGATGACCGACTCGTAGGCCTCGCGGCCCATGAAGCCGTCGAGGGGCGACATGGCGCCGACGGCGATCAGGTCGAGGTCGGCCTGCTGGCGGGCCGAGAGGGTGACGCGGGGGCGGTTGCCGCCCTCGTCCAGGGAATCGTCGAGGCGATCGACGAGCACGCCGCCGTGGGGGGCGATGGGGCCGGGCGTGGAGGCGCTCAAATGCCCGCTCCGTCCACGTTGCCGAGCGCGTTCGAGCTGAGGAGGGTGTCGGCGCGAAGGCCGAGCCGCAGGGTTTCCAGGGGGATCACCTCGTCGTGTGGAATGTTCCCAAGGTTCACGTTGGGACCGAACTTTCGGATGAACCAGACCTGCTGGGCCTTCTGGGGGGCCTCGAAGAGCAGGCGGTTCGGGTCGATGGCGTGCACGATCTCGTCGATGAGGCCCATGCGGACCTCGCCGTCGCCGCGGAAGATGCCGGCGGTGCCGGTCTCCCGGGCCTCGGTGATGACCTTCCAGGCGCCCGCGCGCAGCTCCGCCTCGATCAGCTCCACCCAGCGGTAGGGCGCGATCACGGTCTGGACGTCCTTGGAGCCGACCTCGCTGAGCACGATGAAGTCCTGGGCCAGCGCGGCGATGTGCTCGAGCTTGGTCTCGTGGGGGACGGTCACGGTGCCGTCGGAGACCTCGACGTGGTGCAGGCCGAGCTCCGTGATCCAGCGCTTCCAGTCGTCGAGCTTCTGCTGGGCCAGGCAGATCTCCCAGAATGTGCCGCCGAGCACCACCGGGATGCCGGCGCTCTCGTAGAGCGCCAGCTTCTCGCGCAGGTTGCGCGTGACGTACGAGGTGCCCCAGCCGAGCTTCACGATGTCGATCGAGTCGGCGCAGGAGTCGAGCATCCCGTCGACCTGGTTGAGCGTCAGCCCCTTGTCCATCACGTGCGTGATGCCGCGCTGACGCGGCTTGGGCGGCCGCCCGGGCAGCGAGAGGAAGTCGGCGCCGGTGGACGGCGCGGACGGTGTCTGGATGCTCATCGGGCCACCTCCGCGGCGCGGCGGCCGGCGATTCGGCCGTAGACGACGGTATCGAGGAGCGAGTTGCCCATCAGCCGGTTGGAGCCGTGGACGCCGCCGGCGATCTCGCCCGCGGCGAAGACGCCCGGCAGGGTCGTCGCGGCGTCGCGGTCGATCGCCAGGCCGCCGTTGCGGTAGTGCAGGACGGGGTAGACGAGCACGCGCTCGCGGGTGATGTCCATTCCGGCCTTCAGGTAGCGGTTGTGGACGTACGCGAGGCGGGCGGCGGTGAAGCCCTCGCCGTTCTCGCGGTCGATGGCGGTGGTGTCGAGCCAGACGGCCTGCGTGCCGTCCGGCGCGGCCACGCCCCGCCCGGCGTCGACGGCGTCGATGATCGCCTGGGCCACCACGTCGCGGGGGGCGAGCTCGTCCACGAAGCGCTCGCCGTCGGCGTCGTGCAGCGTCGCGCCGTAGGCGCGGGTCGTCTCGGGCAGGGCATAGCCCGCCAGGCTCTCCGGCCAGACCGATCCGGTCGGGTGACGCTGCCAGGAGTCGAGCTCACGCCCCTCGGCGCCGAGCTCCAGGGCCAGCCGCAGCACCTCGGGGGTCGCGTCGGGGTGGTTCGTGCTGCCCAGGCCGAGCGCCTCGGCCTCGCCGCGCAGGCCGCCGCCGGCCGCGAGCACCACGGCGCGCGCGGACACGGTGCGCCGCACGCCGTTGCCCCCGGGCGCGAGCGTCGCGCGCCAGCCGTCGCCCTCGGGCGCCAGGTCGACCAGCGCCGTGGACTCCCACACGTCGGCGCCGCTCGCGCGCACGCCGCCGCGCAGCGCCTTCACCATCTCGGCCCCCGTGCGCTCACCGGCCTGCAGCAGGCGCTTGCGGGTGGCGCCGCCGCAGCGCAGCAGGCGCAGGCGGCCGTCGTCGCGGGTGAAGCCCACCCCGAGGCGGTCGAGCCAGGCGATCGCGTCCGGACCGCCCTCGGTGAGCTGGCGCACCAGCTCGGGCCGCGCGGCGCGGTGGCCGGCGGCGAAGGTGTCCTCGTAGTGCGACTCGGTCGAGTCGTCCTCGCCCATCGCGGCCTGGATGCCGCCCTGGGCCCGGCCGGTGTTGCCGGCGCCGAGGGCCGACTTGGTGGCCACGATCACCGAGGCGCCCGCCTCGGCCGCGCTGATCGCCGCCGACATGCCCGCACCGCCCGATCCGACGACGAGCACGTCGGCACGCGCATCCGGTGGGCTCGACACGCCGCGATGCTACTCCTCGGCCCCCGATGCTTCCAATAAGCGGGGTTTATGAGGGAGCGGGCGCGGCCCCGAGGTCCCCGAGCTCCGCGCGGGCGAAGTCGAGGAACGCCGAGGTCACCCGCTTGGGCGTGCGCCCGGCGTGGCGCACCGCGAAGAAGTGCCGCTCCAGGCCCCGCCCCTCCAGCCGCAGCGCGACGAGGCTCCCCTCGGCCACCTCGCGCTCGACGGCCAGGCTGGAGATGACCGTGATGCCGAAACCGTCCAGGACCGCCGCCTTGACCGACTGCTGCAGCCCGAGCTCCATCGCGACGTGCAGGTCGCGGTCGCGCAGGCCCTCCTCGCGCATCGCCGCCTCGACCACCGAGCGCACGCCCGAGCCCTCCTGCTGCAGCAGCATCGGCTCGGCCACCAGCTCCTCCAGCGTCACCGACGGCCGCGCCGCCAGCGCGTGGCCGGGCGGCACGATGGCCACCAGCTCGTCGCGCACGAACGGCTCGAAGACCAGGCCGCGCTGGGGCCGGGCCGCGCCCACCACGCCGAGCTCCAGCTCGTCGTCGAGCACCCGCTCGCAGACGCTCTGGGTGTCGCTCACGACCAGGCTCACGCGCACGTCGGGGTTGGCCTCGTGGAAGGCGCCGAGAAGGCGCGGCAGCAGCAGCTCGCCCGGGCCGGTCGAGGAGCCGAGCACCAGCGGCCCGGCGATGCGCGTGCCGATCTCCCCCATCTCGCGCTCGAGCTCGGCCTCGAGGCCGATCATGCGCTTGGCGTAGCGGTAGACCACCTCGCCGGCCTCGGTGACGGTCACCCGACGGCCGCTGCGGTCGAGCAGCCGGTGCCCCAGCCGCTCCTCCAGCGCGCGGATCTGGAACGACACGGCGGGCTGCGAGACCTCCAGCTCCTCCGCGGCCTGGGAGAAGGATCCCTTGTCCACGACGGTCCGGAGCGTGTGCAGGTGGCGCAGGTCCATCGGGCGATCCTAGCGGGGCGGGGTGTCCCGGCCAGGGAATGCTTGCGCGCTCAGGTTACGAGAGGTAACCTGCTCATCTGGTTACGCGAGGTAACCGTACTTTCCGTCAGGAGACCCGATGAACCACGACGAGCGCACCACCGTCCTCCCGGTCCTCCCACTCGACGACGCCGTGGTGCTGCCCGGCACCAGCGTCACCTTCCCGGTCGCCACCGAGGAGCAGGCCGAGGCCCTCGCGGGCGCGGTCGAGGGCCGCATCCTCCTCGTGCCGCGCGTCGAGGGGCGCTTCGGCTCCTACGGCGTCGTTGCCGAGGTGGTCGGAGAGGTCGGCCTGCCCGACGGCACCCGCGGAGTCGCCGTCGAGGCGCTGCACCGCGCCGAGCTCGGCCCGGCCGCCATCGGCGCCGAGGCCGGCCTGCGCGTCACCGCCACCGAGCTCCCCGACCCCGCCGACCCCGGCCCCGAGGCCGCCGCGCTGGCGCGCGAGTACCGCGCCGTCGTGGAGGAGGTCGCCGAGCTGCGCGGCGAGCGCGTGCGCGTCGCGCACTTCCTCGCCGGCATCGCCCACCCGGGCCGCCTGGCCGACACGGCCGGCTACGCCCCGGAGATCCCGCTCGCCACCAAGATCCGCCTGCTCGAGACGCCCGACGTCGTGGCGCGCCTGCGCCTCGCCATCGAGGCGCAGCGCGAGCGGCTGGCCGACGCCGGCCTGCGCCGGCGCATCCGCGAGGACGTGACCGAGGGGCTCGACCGCACGCAGCGGGAGATGCTCCTGCGCCGCCAGCTCGCCGCGATCCGCAAGGAGCTCGGCGAGGACGACGAGGCCGGCGACGACTGGGCCGCGCGCCTCGAGGAGGCCGGCCTGCCCGAGGCGGCCCGCAAGGAGGCCGAGCGCGAGCTCGCCCGCCTGGAGCGCCAGCCCGACGGGGCCGAGGCCGGGATGATCCGCACCTACCTGGAGTGGATGGTCTCGCTGCCGTGGAACACGCGCTCGGAGGAGGTGCTCGACGTGGCCGCCGCGCGCGAGGTGCTCGACGCCGACCACGCCGGCCTGGAGGAGGTCAAGGAGCGGATCCTGGAGTACCTGGCCGTCCGCCGCCTGCGCCGCGAGCGCGGCATGGACGAGGGGCGCTCGGGCGTCATCCTCACGCTGGCCGGCCCTCCCGGCACCGGCAAGACCAGCCTCGGCCAGTCGGTCGCGAAGGCGCTCGGGCGCGAGTTCGCCCGCATCAGCCTGGGCGGCATCCGCGACGAGGCCGAGATCCGCGGCCACCGGCGCACCTACGTCGGCGCCCTGCCGGGCCGGCTGGTCCGCGCCCTGCGCGAGGCCGGCACCCTGAACCCGGTCATCATGCTGGACGAGATCGACAAGGTCGGCTCCGACTGGCGCGGCGACCCGTCCTCGGCGCTGCTCGAGGTGCTCGACCCCGCCCAGAACCACTCGTTCCGCGACCACTACCTGGACGTGGAGCTCGACCTGTCCGAGGTCCTGTTCATCGCGACCGCGAACATGGTCGACACGATCCCCGGCCCGCTGCTCGACCGCATGGAGGTCATCTCCCTCGACGGCTACACCGAGGACGAGAAGGTCGCCATCGCGCGCGGCTACCTGCTGCCGCGGCAGATCGAGCGCAACGGCCTGCGCGAGGACGAGATCGCGGTCAGCGACGAGGCGCTGCGCGCCGTGGTCGGCGACTACACCCGCGAGGCGGGCGTCCGCGGCCTCGAGCGCGAGCTGGGCAAGCTGCTGCGCAAGAACGCCCGGCGCGTCGCCGAGGGCGAGGGCGGCGAGGGCCCGATCACGATCGGCCCCGACGACCTGGCCGACGCCCTCGGGCGCCCGCGCTTCCACCACGAGGCGGCCGAGCGCACGGCGACCCCGGGCGTGGCGACCGGCCTCGCGGTGACGGGCACGGGCGGCGACGTCCTGTTCGTCGAGGCGAGCGCCATGCCGGCCGACGGCCCGGGCGAGCGGCTCGTGCTGACCGGCCAGCTCGGCGACGTCATGCGCGAGTCGGCGCGGATCGCGCTCTCGTGGACACGGGCGCACGGCAGCGAGGTGGGCATCCACCCCGCCGACCTCGCCAACCGCGAGATCCACCTGCACGTGCCGGCCGGCGCCATCCCCAAGGACGGGCCCTCGGCGGGCGTCACGATGGTGACCGCCCTGGCGTCGCTCGCCTCCGGACGGCCGGTGCGGCCGAACGTCGGCATGACCGGCGAGGTCACCCTGCAGGGCCGGGTGCTCCCGATCGGCGGGCTCAAGCAGAAGATCCTGGCCGCCCACCGGGCCGGGCTGACCGAGGTGGTCATCCCGGAGCGGAACCGGCGCGACCTGGACGACGTGCCCGCCCCGATCCTGGAGCAGGTGACGGTCCACCCGGTGCTGACGGTCCAGGAGGTGCTCGACATCGCCCTGGAGCCGGCCCGCGACCGGACGGAGTCCCTCGCGGCGTAACCGGCGGCGTAGCCTTCACTGCGATGGACGGCTGTCGCCACCTCCCGCCGGTCTGCAACCGCTACCAGCGCGCGGCCGAGCTCCTCGGCCGCCGCTGGAGCGCGGCGGTGATCCGGGCGGCCATGGAGGGCCCCGCCCGGTTCACCGAGATCCGCGGGTCGGTGGACGGGCTGTCCGCCCGCCTGCTGGCCGAGCGGCTGCGCGAGCTGGAGGGCGCCGGCCTGATGGAGCGCCGCGAGATCGGCGGCGGCGCGGTGGAGTACCGGCTCACGGAGAAGGGCCAGGCCCTCTCGCGCGTGGTGCGCGAGATCGAGGCGTGGGTCGCCGCCTGGGAGCCCGCCGACCCCCCGGACAGGAGGACCGCATGAGCCCGCTGCCCGACGACGTGCGTGCCGTGCTGGCCGGCCGCGCGTTCGCCCACATCGCCACGACCCTGCCCGACGGCGCGCCCCACTCGGTGCCCGTGTGGATCGGCGTGGAGCCGGACGACCGCCTGGTGTTCTTCACCCAGACCGGCAGCCGCAAGGCCCGCAACATCGCCCGCGACGCCCGCGTCGCGATCTCGGCGACCGACCAGGACGACCCCTACCGCCAGGTGGACCTACGCGGCCGGGTGGTCGGGCGCATCGACGGCGAGGCGGCCCACGCGGTCGCCGACCGCCTCTCGGTCAAGTACACCGGCGCCGACTTCCCGTGGCGCAGCCCGAACACCGTCGCCTTCCTCATCGAGGCCGACACGGCCCACCACGTGAAGCTGCCCTTCGAGCACTACTGACGACTCAGAGCGCCAGGACGAGCAGCACCACCGCCACGACCAGGAGCAGCATCACCACCACGACGATCCACTGCCACGCGGCGAAGGTCGGGGGCTCCGCCGGCGTGGGGACGGCGGGCAGGTCGTCCGCCTCGGCGCCGGCCAGCAGGCGCCGGCGCAGGTCCTCGGCCGACGCGATGCGCCCGGCGCGGGCGTCGGCGATCGTGTCGTCCAGCCGCGCGGGCAGGTCGCCGCCCGAGAGCATCGCGTCGAGCGCCTCGCCCACGGCGACCACCGCGGGGTCCCCTCCGCCCGGCGCCGGCCCCTCGGCCCGGGAGAAGCGCGTGACCCGCAGGTGGCCGTCGGGCTGCACGAGCGCCGAGGCCACCACCACGTCGCCGCGTCCGCGCTCGCGGCGGCGCACGGCCAGGCCCGCGTCGATCAGCTCCAGCGCCAGCCGCCGGGCGTCGCGGATGGGCAGCGGGGCGCGCCGGCGCACGACCTCCTCGAGCGGGACGCCCTCCACCAGCTCGCTCACGACGTAGGCGCCGCCGTCGGGCAGCGCGCCGTCCACCAGCACGGGGATCGCCTGGAGGCTGTCGAACTGCGCCGAGGTCATCAGGCGCCCCTCGTCCAGCAGCGCCGCGGCCTCCTCGGGGTGGCCCGGCTCCACCACCCTGAGCACCACCTGGCGGGAGAGGTGGCGGTCACGGGCCAGGAAGACCCGGCCCGACGCGCCGCCGCCGAGGGCCCGAGTCAGCTCGTAGCGGCCCGCGACGACGTCCGAGGGCCCCAGGCTCATCCCCTAGCGGTTCTTGAAGTGGTGATCCCCGCGCTCGCACCAGAACACCAGGCAGCCGGCGTCGGCGTCGCGCGCGACGCATGCGCACTCGCCGCCGTGATCCGGGCACGGGCGCTCGACGCGCGAGAGCAGGCCCCATTCGGCCACCGGCAGCGCTCCGACGGGTAGGGTGCGCTCGGCCTGAGTGCGGGTGATGACGGTCATTGACGCTCCCCGTGGGTGGTTGAGGGACGTGCTCCGTGGCCTTCGCCGTCGCCGTCGCCGCCCCTGCCGTGGCCCGCGCTGCTGAGCGCGTCCCAGAGGGCGGAGGCGACCGGGTCCGGGCGGCCGTCCGCGACGAGCCGCGACAGCGTTTCCATGCTGCGGCGCAGGCGCACCGGGTCGATCTCGGGCCGGGTGGCGCGCATGATCTTCCCGTACCGGGTCGGCCGGACCTCCTCGTCCACGTTGAAGAGCTCCTCGTGGAGCTTCTCGCCGGGACGGATGCCGACGACCTCGATCGCGATGTCCACTCCGGGCTCGTGGCCCGAGAGCTCGATCATGCGGCGGGCGAGATCGATGATCTTCACCGGCTCGCCCATGTTGAGCACGAAGATGTCGCCCCCCTCCGCGATGCCGGTGGCCTCGATGACCAGCTGCACCGCCTCGGGGATGGTCATGAAGAAGCGGGTCATCTCGGCGTGGGTCACCGTGACGGGACCGCCGCGCTCGATCTGCCGCTTGAAGATCGGGAGCACCGAGCCGGAGCTGCCGAGCACGTTGCCGAAGCGCACCGCCGCGAAGCGGGTGTCCGACGTCGCGCCGTGCGCCTCCACGACGCGCTCGGCCAGGGCCTTCGATCCGCCCATCACGGTCTTCGGCTCGACGGCCTTGTCCGTGGACACCAGGCAGAAGCGGTCGACCCCGTGGCGCTCGGCGAGGTCGGCCATCACCTGGGTGCCGATCGCGTTGTTGGCGACGGCCTGGAGCGGGTTCAGCTCCATCATCGGCACGTGCTTGTAGGCGGCGGCGTGGAAGACGATCTCCGGCCGCTCGCCCTCGAAGACGCGCTGCATGGACGCGACGTCCTTGCAGTCGGCGATCACCGGCACCAGCAGGCCGGCGTGGCCGCGCTCGCGCAGCTCCATGTCGATCTCGAACAGGTTGTTCTCGGCGTGGTCCACCATGATCAGGCGGCGCGCGCCGATGGCCGCCACCTGGCGGCAGAGCTCGCGGCCGATCGAGCCGCCGGCTCCGGTCACCATCACGGCGCGGCCGTTGAGGTAGCGGGCCACGCGGGCGAAGTCGATCTCCACCGGCGCGCGGCCGAGGACGTCCTCGACGCGCACCTCGCGCAGCAGGCTGACCGTGACGTCGCCGGTGATCAGCTCGGGCAGGCCCGGCAGAGTGGTGCACGGGACGCCGGCCTTGCGACAGGCCTCCACGATCTCCTGGCGCACCAGGCCGGGGGCCGAGGGCATGGCGATGATGACCTCGTCCACGTCGATCTCGCGCAGGATGCGCGGCAGGTCGGCGCGCGTGCCGCGCACCCGCGTGCCCTGCACGCGCAGGCGCCGCTTGCGCGGGTCGTCGTCGATCAGGCCGACGGGCGTGTAGCCCAGCTCGCGGTTGCGCTTCATCTCGCGCAGCAGCGTGTTGCCGGCGTCGCCGGCGCCGCAGATGAGCACCTCGCGGCCCTTCGAGACCAGCTCGGAGGTGGGCGGGCGCTCGATGACGCTGCGCACCGCGAAGCGGGCGCCGCCGACCAGGGTGAGCGTCAGGACGAGGTCGAAGACCAGGACGCCGCGCGGGACCGACACGAGGTCGTCGGGCCGCCAGTAGGAGAGGATCGCGCTGATCAGCAGGCTCGACGCGGCCACCGCGAGCACGATCGCCTGCAGGTCGCGCAGGCTCGTGAAGCGCCACCACTTGGTGTAGAAGCGCATCGCGACGAAGGTGAGGAGCTTGATCGCGACGACGATCAGCACCGTGCCGGCGAACAGCCGCTCGTAGCGACCGGGCACGTCGCCGTCGAAGCGGAAGTAGAAAGAGAGCCACCAGGCGGCGGCCACGAGCCCCGCGTCAACGGCGATCTGCCCACCGCGGTGGACGAAGGCCCGGGGGCTCCAGTTGATCGGAGCGCGCCTCACAAGTCGGGCAGTGTAGACCGCGCGGCCCCGAAGATCAGGGCCAGTAGTACCTCGGGGTCCCGCAGCGGCGGCCGCGCGTCGCGCTCGCGGCGCTCCAGGACGACGTCCTCCGGCCGCTCCAGGCGGCGCAGCCGGCCCTCCTCGATGAGCCGCCGGTCGACCGCGCCGAGGCGCGCGGCGAAGGGGGTGTAGGCCGGCACGCCGAGCGCGGCGGCCTCGCGGTTCATCGTGCCGCCGGCGCTCACCACGAGGTCGGCGGCGGCCACCAGGCTCGGGCCGTCGATCGCCTGCTCGGGAACGACCGCCGCCCCGCCCGCCAGGGCCGCGCGCTGGGCGTCGGTGCGCGGCAGCACGACGGTCTGGACCTCCGGCGCCGCGTCCAGCAGGCGCGCGAGGGTCGCGGCGAACAGGTCGGTCTTCGCGCCGCGGTGGTAGAGCGTCACCTCCGGCGGCGGGCGCACGACCGCGATCAGCCGCGTCGGGTCGAGCCCCAGCTCGGCGGGCACGCCCTCGTCGATCGCGTGGTCGGCGAGGTAGTACTCCTCCTTCAGCCCGGGGTAGCGGATCAGCTTGGGCGGGCGCATCCCGTAGGGCGCGAGCGCCGCCTCGGGGATCGCGGAGGGCACCAGCACGCGGGTCGCGAGGCGCCCGTTCCAGTGGTGCATCACCGTGGCGTACTCGTAGTCGAACATCGTGACCTGGGGTGTGCCCGCCAGGCGCGCCGCCAACGGCTGGTCCGTGCTGCCGTGGGCCACGGCGAGGTCGAAGCGCTCGCGCCGGGCCAGCCGAACCAGCGCCGCCGACCGCCCGGCCATCGCACGCGCCTTGCCCGCCCTCGAGCCCCCGCCGTGGGCGCCGACGCTCACGTGATCGATGCCGAAGCGCTCCAGCAGCCCGATGGTCTGGGCGAATTCGCGCGCCGTGACCGTCACCTCGTGCCCCTGCGCGCGCATCCGCGCGATGAGGGGCCGGAAGATGACCACGTGCGGCGAGTTGGTGATGTCCACCCACACCCTCACGCGGTCCCCCTCCCTCCGTCGAGGACCCTCAGACGAGCGCCTCGACCCCGACCCGGACGGCGGCCACGACGTCCGCGACGTCGCGCCGGGTCAGGTTGGGGTGCATCGGCAGGGCGAGGGCCGTCGCGGCGCACTCCTCGGCCACCGGCAGGTCGCCCTCGGCGTAGCCCAGGTGGACGAACACCGGCTGGCGGTGCATCGGGATGCCGTAGTAGACGGCGCTCGCCACGCCCGCGTCCTTCAGCGCCGCCTGGACGTCGGCGCGGCGCGGGTGGCGGGCCATGTAGAGGTGGTAGATGTGGGTGGCGCCGGGGGCGACGCCGGGCGTGGTCATCAGCTCGCCGAGGCCCTCCTCCTCGTACCAGGCCGCGGCCTGCGCGCGGCGGGCGTTCCAGTCGTCGAGGTGGGGGTAGAAGACGCGGATGATCGCGGCCTGCAGGTCGTCGAGGCGCGAGTTGTAGCCCACCTCCTCGAACACGACCTTGTCCTTGGAGCCGTGGAAGCGCAGCCGGCGCACGCGCTCGGCCAGCTCCTCGTCGCGGCAGACGACCATGCCGCCGTCCCCCATGCCCGGGAAGTTCTTGGTCGGGAAGAAGCTGATCGTGGCCGCGTCCCCGAAGGTGCCGATCTCGCCCTCGGGCGCGCGGGCGCCGAAGGCCTGCGCGGAGTCCTCCACCACCGACAGCCCGTGCTCGCGGGCGATCTCCATGATCGGCGCCATCGGGGCCGGGTGGCCGAAGATGTGCACCGGCAGGATCGCCTTGGTCGCCGCCCCGATGCGCGCCCGCACCCCCGCCGGGTCGAGGCAGTAGGTGACCGGGTCGATGTCGCAGAACACCGGCGTGGCGCCGACCCGCGCGATGGCCTCGGCCGTGGCGTAGAAGGTGTACGGGGTCGTGATGACCTCGTCGCCGCGGCCGACGTCGAGCGCGTGGAGCGCGATCACGAGGGCGTCGGTGCCGTTGGCCACGCCCACGCAGGGCCTCCCGCCGAGGCGCTCGGACACGGCGTCCTCCAGCGCCCGGCCCTCGGGGCCGAGGATGAAGCGGCCGCTGTCGAGCACGCCGCCGATCGCGGCGTCGATCTCGGCGCGCAGGGGCCCGTACTGGGCCTGGATGTCCATGAGGGGCACGGCCATGGTGGCGGCGCGGGACGCTATCACGGCCCCGCCGTGGGGATGGTGACGGTTATCGTCGTGCCGAACCCCTCCCGCGAGGAGGCCACCGCCTCGCCGCCGAAGCGCTCGGCGATGTGCTTGACGATCGACAGCCCGAGGCCCGTGCCGCCGAGGCGCTTCGAGCGCGAGGGGTCGGCGCGGTAGAAGCGCTCGAAGACGTGGGGCAGGTGGCGCTCGGGGATGCCCGCCCCGTCGTCGGACACGGTGAGGACGACCTCCCCGGCCTCCGCGCGGACCGTGGCGCGGGCGGACGCGCCCGGCCCGGCGTACTTGATCGCGTTCTCCATCAGGTTGCGCACGATGACCTGCGCCATGCGGTCGGTGAGCGGCACCCAGGCCGGCGCCGGCGCGTCGACGCTGACGCGCGCGCCGTGCTCGGCGGCCGTCTCCCGCAGCTCGTCCGCCGTCGCGAGCGCCACGGCGGAGAGGTCCGTGCGCGAGCCCGGCGGCGGCGCGCTGGCCGACTCGAGCTCCGACAGGAACAGGATGTCGGTGACGAGCGCCTCCAGCCGCAGCGTCTCGCTGGTCGCCCGGCGGACGAAGTCCCGCCGCACCGCCGGGTCCATGGACGGGTCGTCGAGCGCCTCCAGCAGGCCGCGCAGGCCGGTGAGCGGCGTGCGCAGCTCGTGGGAGACGTTGGCGACGAACTGCGAGCGCAGCTCGCGGTAGTCGGCCGCCTCGCTCGCGTCCGCGAGGAGCACGAGGATCTCGCGGGACCCGCCCACCTCGTACGGCTCCAGGGTGACGGCGTAGGTGCGCCGGCCGTCGGCGAACAGGCGCACCTCGAAGCGCTCGGGCTCGAGGGTCCCCAGCGCGGCATCGACCCGCTCGGCGAGCTGGTGCTCGCTGAAGGCCTCGAGCGCGGTCAGGCCCGGCACCAGGAAGGGGAAGCGCTCCAGCGCCTCGCGGTTGGCCTCCATCAGCCGACCGGTGCCGTCGAACCGCAGGGCGACGAAGGGCAGCATGCCCAGCACCTCGGCGCGGCGCCGCTCGGCGTCGCCGGCGAGCCCGCGCGCCTCGTCTGCCGCGACCTCGGCGGCGTGCGCCTCCGCGCGGGCACGCCGCACGACGACGGCGAGCAACGCGGCCGCCGCCAGCGCGAGGAGCGTCACCACGACGAGGGCGATCGGCACGGCGCCAGTCTCGCAGGATCCGCAACGCGCTGACGCGCGCCTTCTTCGGCGCCCGGCGCGGCCGCCGTGAGGCTCGACCCCGAAGCGCCCGCGCCTGTCCGACGGCGCCTACGTCCGGCGCCGGGTACGACAACCCGGCGCCCTAGCCGCGAACCTCAGTCCTCGTCGTCCAGCCCGGCGATCTCGGCCTTGACGGCCCGGATCTCCTGGACGAGCCGCTCCACCTCGCCGTCGAGGCCGGCCTCGCCGTCGTGCTGACGCACGACGACGTGCCCGAGCTCCTCGGCCAGCGCATTCTGGCGGCGTTTCAGGCTCATCTCCTGAGCCTTGTCCCGCGCCTCCTCGGCGCCCTTCTGGGCGACGTCCGCCGCACGCTTGGCGGCCTCCTTGGCCTTGTTGACCAGCCCCATGACGATGCCCCTCCGTGTCGGGGAAACGAAGGGCGAGCCTACCTGGCCTCCTCCCTCCAGTGCATCACGGCCAGCACGGTCGCGACCAGCGAGAAGAGGAGGGCGAGGAAGATCCCGAACTTCCGGCTGTCGCCCTCCATGAAGATCATGAGGGTCACGATGAAGCAGACGCTGGTCAGGTAGGCGGCCCACGACGCGGGCTGCACGATCGAGGGCAGCTCGTAGTTCATGGCGTCGGCGATGAGGATGACGGCGGCGGCGGCGGCGAAGATCAGCAGCACCCACCAGGACGGCACCGCGTCCTTGCCGCTGATGTTGACGGAGATGTCGCCGAAGTCCTGGCCGAACCAGTTGAAGAAGAGGCTGATGATGAAGAGGATCGAGGCGCCCGCGGCGCCGTAGATCCTCTGCTCGCGGGTCAGCGAGTTCACGTGGTCACACTCCGTTCGTGCGGATGGGGGCGCCTGGGGTTTCGACGCGCCGCGCGGGCTCCCCTGCCGCCGGGGTCAGTCGTCATCGAGCACGACGGGCGGGTTGTGGCCCGGGATCAGGATGCGCGGGCCCTCGGCGCGGATGGCGCGGAAGGCCGCCAGGTGCTGCTCGCGGTTGGGGAACCCCGCGGGCAGGTCGGTGCGCGCGAACCACTCCGGGTCGGGCCCCGGGGTGTCGCCGGCGATCGCCACCAGCCCCTCGTCCGAATCGACCAGGAACGCCACGTGCCCGTCCGTGTGGCCGGGCGTGTGGAGCCAGCGGACCCCCGGCAGCACCTCGCCGCGGTCGCCCGTCATGGGGCGCGGCCGGGCGCGGTCGAGCACGCCCCGCTGGGCGTGCGCGTGCGGCGTCGCCAGCTCGATCTCGTGGGCGTGCAGGTCCACCTCGCCGAGCTGCGGGAGCGCCGACAGGTGGTCGGAGTGCATGTGGGTCATCAGCACCGTGTGGACGTCATCGACCGCGATGCCGCGAGCCTGGAGGGCGTGCTCGAGCACGTCGCCCTGCGTGGCGTAGCCGGGGTCCACGACGACGGCCTCCGGCCCGGTCAGCAGGACCGTGTTGGGCCACGCGATCATCCCGTGCACGGCGTCGGGCAGGTCGCGGTAGGCGCCGAAGGTCGTCGCGGTCGAGGGGCCGCGCAGCTCGATGACCTCGCCGTTGCGGAGCGCGAAGACGATGCGATGCGTCGGCACCAGCACCTCCACGGTCCACGTGGCTATCGGGCGGCCTCCGTGCGCGCGGGACCGCCCGCAGCGGTGCGGTCGTGCTCGTAGCAGGGCGCCTGGCGGAAGGGCGCCTCCGGGTCGCCGGCGCCGTTCACCAGGCGCGTGATGCGGGCGCGGACGCCGATGCCGACACGCCGCGCCCCGGGCGACAGCGCCAGCCCGAGGATGCCGCCGGCGACGATCCAGCGTCCGCGGCGGCTCCCCTCGTTCACTTCAGCAGCGAGAGGAACTCGTCGACGGGGATCGCCGTGAGGGTCTGGAAGTGCGCCGTGCCGCGCGCTGCCAGCTCCACCGACACCCGGGCGATGACCTTCTCGTCCGGAGCCTCCACGATGTTCACGAAGTCGTACGGGCCGAGCACGGCCCACTGCTGGATGACCTTCGCGCCCATCTGCTCGACCTCGGCGTTCACCTCCAGCACACGCTGCGGGTTCGCCTTGAGCGTCCCCACCCCGTGGGGGCTGAGCGTGCTGAGCAGGATGTAGGTCGGCACGTTGCTGAACTCCTTCGGAGCCTCTGAAAACGGGTGGTCCGAGCGTACCACCTGGCCCGCGTCAGCCGATCGCGAGGACCTCCTGCCAGGGCGCGGTCGCCCCGCCGACGTCGAACGCGACGGCGTCCGGCGCCCCGTCCTCGTCGGTGAAGGCGACGCGCAGCAGCGGGCGCCCGGTGGAGCGGCCGAGGTGCCGGCGCGGCGTGTCCACCGCCGTGATGCGCTCCCGCGCGATCCGCGTGACCCGGTGCGGCGCGGCCATGACGAAGACGACGTCGTCGCGGCCGACGGCCAGGTAGCCCGTGCCCCGCAGCCGGCGCCGGCCCGCGCTCTCCACGCCGAGGGAGGTGGCCGTGCCGCCCAGCACGATGTCGCCCCCCAGGGCGAGCGTCGCGTCGTTGCGCGCCTCGTTGACCCGGGCGCGCACCCGCGGCAGCAGCACGAGGCGCCACACCGCCAGCTCGACCACCGTCAGCGCGACCAGCAGCACCACGACGCCCGCCCAGACCGGCAGGCCGAGCACCTACCGCGTCCAGGCGCCGAGGTCGCGGCCGATCAGCTCGCCGAGCTCGGCGACGTCGTCGCGGAAGTGGTCGCGCAGGCGCTGCGCGAACTCCGGCGAGATCTCCTCGCGCCGGGTCACCTGGCGGTTGCCGCGGCGCACCCGGTCGAGCACCCCGAGGCGCTCGACGCCGGTCACGCGCTTCACGCCGCGCGCGACGCTCACCAGGGCCGACGGCGGTCTCTGCGTGAAGCGCGCCACGGCGGCCGACTGGTGGACCTTGTTCTCGTTCACGCGCGGGAACTCGGTGCGCCCGTCGTCGGGCACGCCGAGGAAGGCGAGCGCGTCGCGGTAGACCGCGCCGGCGTCGGCGCGCAGATCGTCCATGACGAGCACCTTCACCTGCTCGCGCGGCACCACCTCGAGCACGCGCCGCACCTGGGCGCCGAGCTTCGCGGCCTCGCCGTACTGCAGGAACTCCGGCACCCGCACCGTCGAGGGCAGGTGCTCGCCGCGCCGGCGCGCCTCCTGCATGTCCCACGCCGCCTCCGGGTCGGGCTCGCTCTCGTCGAGCATGTACCGCAGTTGCGAGTGGAGCGAGGGCACCAGCTCGACCGGGTTGCGCACCATCACGATCACCCGGGCGGCGGGGTCGAACTCCATGATGTTGCGCGCCGCGGTGACCGAGTAGAGGTACCAGACCGACGCCTCGCCCACGGCCAGATCGTCGTCGGCCGCGCCGTCGAACAGGCGCAGGTAGTGCTCCTCGGTGCGCTGCCCCGGCGCGTAGTAGTAGTCGAAGTCGTCGCAGAAGTAGTGCGGCTCCTTCGGCGTCGACACGAAGACCCGCGGGTGCTGCCGCAGGTACTCGCTGAGCGCCGTGGTGCCACACTTGGGCGCACCGAGGATGAAGAAGTCGGGCCGTCGGCTCACGGCGCGCGAGACTAGCACCGGCGCGCCCGCGCCCACGGGGCGGTACCGTTGGGCGCCGTGCCCGCCTCGCGCCGAACGTCCCGCCGCCGCCCCCAGGTCCGCATGCCGGACCCCGGCGGCTCCGGCGCGCCGATCGTCGGCGTGGTGGCCGGCCTGGTCCTCGTCGTCGCGGTCTTCCTGCCCTGGTACGCGACCAACCTCGGGCCCCCCTTCTCGGCCACCAGCGCCAGCGGCTGGGACTCGACCGACCTGGCCCGCGTGGCGGCCGTGATGGGGCTCGTGCTGTTCGGGGCCGCGGCCACGGCGCTGCTGGAGGAGCGGGGGCTGATCGCGCTCCAGCGCCGCCAGGGCGACGCGCTCGGCTGGATCGTGATGGGAGCGGCCGCCATCGCCCTCGTGGTCGTCGGCTACCGGCTGATCGTGATGCCCGAGCCCGCCGAGTTCCTCTCCCGCGAGATCGGGCTCTACCTGGCCGTGGCCGCCGCGGTGGGCGGCATCCTCAGCGGCCTCGGCCAGGTGGCGACCCGGCTCTAGACCGTCGCGTGCTCCGGGACGGTGAAGGTCACCTCGTCGCCCACCGCGTCGACCACCACGCGGTCGCCGTCGCGGACCTCGCCGGCCAGCATCCGCTGCGCCAGCGGGTTCTCGATGCGCCGCTGCACCAGCCGCTTGAGCGGGCGCGCCCCGTAGGCCGGGTCGTACCCCTCGCGGCCGAGCAGGTCGCGGGCGGCCTCGGTGATCTCGAGCTCAACGCCGCGGTCGGCGAGGCGCGCGCGCAGCCGGGCGGCCTGCAGCTCCACGATCCGGCCGAGCTGCTCGCGGTCGAGGCGACTGAACACCACGATCTCGTCCACGCGGTTGAGGAACTCCGGGCGGAAGTGGTCGCGCAGCGCGCCCATCACCCGCTCCTCGGCGATCTCCTCGACGATGCCGTCGGTCAGGAACTGGCTGCCGATGTTGCTGGTCATGATCACGACGGCGTTGGTGAAGTCCACGACGCGGCCCTGGCCGTCCGTGAGCCGGCCGTCGTCGAGCAGCTGCAGCAGCACGTTGAAGACGTCGGAGTGGGCCTTCTCGACCTCGTCGAGCAGCAGCACCGCGTAGGGGCGCCGGCGCACGGCCTCGGTGAGCTGGCCGCCCTCCTCGAACCCGACATAGCCCGGCGGGGCGCCGATCAGGCGCGCCACCGAGTGGCGCTCCATGTACTCGCTCATGTCGATGCGGACCATCGCGCGCTCGTCGTCGAACATGAACTCCGCGAGCGCCCGGGCCAGCTCGGTCTTACCGACGCCCGTCGGGCCGAGGAAGATGAACGAGCCGATCGGCCGGTCGGGGTCCGACAGGCCCGCGCGCGAGCGGCGCAGGGCGTTGGCGACGGCGGTGACGGCCTCGTCCTGCCCCACCACGCGGTCGTGCAGGCGCTCCTCCATGTGCAGGAGCTTCTCCACCTCGCCCTCGAGCAGGCGGGCGAGCGGGATGCCGGTCCAGGCCGCGACCACCTCGGCCACGTCCTCCTCGTCGACCTCCTCCTTGAGCATCCGGCGGCTCGCCTGCTGCTCGGCGAGCGCGTCGTTGGCGGCGACCAGCGCCCGCTCGAGCTCGGGCAGCGTGCCGTAGCGCAGCCGGGCCGCCCCCTCGAGGTCGGCCTCGCGCTCGGCGCGCTCCAGCTCGTTGCGGGCCGTCTCGATCTGGCCCTTGATGTCGCGGATGCGCTCGATGGTCGCCTTCTCCTGCTCCCAGTGGGCGCGCATCGCGTCGGCCTCCTCGCGCAGCGAGGCCAGCTCCTCGGTGATCGCGTCGCGGCGGGCCACCGAGCCCGGGTCGGTCTCGATCTCCAGGGCCTGGTGCTCGATCTCCAGCTGCATGATGCGCCGCTGGACCACGTCGAGCTCGGCCGGCACCGAGTCGATCTCGATGCGCAGGTGGCTGGCCGCCTCGTCCATCAGGTCGATGGCCTTGTCGGGCAGGAAGCGGGAGGTGATGTAGCGGTCCGACAGGCGGGCGGCGGCCACCAGCGCGCCGTCCTGGATGCGCACGCCGTGGTGCACCTCGTAGCGCTCCTTCAGGCCGCGCAGGATGGCGACGGTGTCCTCCACCGACGGCTCGCCGACCATGACCGGCTGGAAGCGCCGCTCCAGGGCCGCGTCCTTCTCGACGTACTTGCGGTACTCGTCGAGCGTGGTCGCGCCCACGGCGCGCAGCGCGCCGCGCGCGAGCATCGGCTTCAGGAGGTTGGCGGCGTCCACCGCGCCCTCGGCCGCGCCGGCGCCGACGATCGTGTGCAGCTCGTCGATGAAGAGGATGACCTCGCCGGCCGCGTCCTCGATCTCCTTGAGGACGGCCTTCAGCCGGTCCTCGAACTCGCCCCGGTACTTGGCGCCGGCCAGGAGGGAGCCGACGTCGAGCGCGACGACGCGCTTGCCGGCGAGCCCCTCGGGGATGTCGCCCGCCACGATGCGCTGGGCGAGGCCCTCGACGATGGCCGTCTTGCCGGTGCCCGGCTCGCCGATCAGCACCGGGTTGTTCTTCGTGCGCCGCGAGAGCACCTGGATCACCCGGCGCACCTCCTCGTCGCGCCCGATGACCGGGTCGAGGGCGCCGCGCTCGGCCGCCTCGGTGAGGTCGCGCCCGTACTGCTCGAGGGCCTGGTACTTGTCCTCGGGGTTCGGGTCGGTGACCCGGGCCGAGCCGCGCACCTGGCGCAGCGCGTTCATCAGGCCGTCGCGCGTCACGCCGCTCGACGTGAGCGCCTCGCGCGCCGGCGAGGGCTCCTCGATGAGCCCGAGCAGGATGTGCTCGGTCGAGATGTACTCGTCGTTGAGGGCCTCCGCCTCCTTGCCCGCGCGGCGCAGCACGCCGCGGTAGGGGTTGGAGAGCTGCGCGCCGGTGGCCGAGCCGCTCACCTGCGGGCGGCGGCCGATGGCGGCCTCGGTGGCGGCGCGCAGGGCGGTCAGGTCGGCGCCCGCGCGCTGGAGCACGGGCTCGACGACGCCCTCGCGGGCCTCGAGCAGGGCGGCGAGCAGGTGATCGGGCTCGACGACGGGGTTGCCCCGGTCGCCCGCGATCCTGGCGGAGGCGGCGATCGCCTCCTGCGCGCGCTCGGTGGGCTTGTCGACGGCCATCAGGTGGTCCTCCTCGTCTGGTTGCGCGCCACGACGGGCTGGTAGCGGGGCACCAGCGCGGTGCCCTTGCGCCCGGCGAGCACGATCTGCCCGCGGGCGGCGCGGGCGTCGGCCAGCGCGGCGCGGTGGTCCTCGATCATCCGGTCAATCTCCGCGCGCAGGTCCCGCGCGCGGCGCTCGGCCCGCTCGAGCCGCTGCTCCAGGCGGAGCACGCGCTCGATGCCGGCCAGGTTCAGGCCCTCCTCCGACAGCTCCTGGATGCGGCGCAGCAGCGCCACGTCGGCCTCGGAGTAGACCCGGGTGTTGCGGGCGGTGCGCCGGGGCGTGATGAGCCCGCGGCGCTCGTAGACCCGCAGCGTCTGGGGGTGCATCCCCGCCAGCTCGGCGGCGATGCCGATCAGGAAGACGCGCTCGCTCGCCCGGCTGGTGCTCATGAGAACAGCGTCTCCCGCGGGTTCCGCTCGTCGAGCTCGGCGAACTTCTCCAGCGCGTCGCGCTGCTTGGCCGACAGCTCGCGCGGCACGTCCAGGCGCAGCGTGGCGATGAGGTCGCCGCGCCCGCCGCCCTTCAGCCGCGGCGCGCCCTTGCCGGCGATGCGCAGCGCGCGGCCGTCGGCGCTGCCGGCGGGGACGGTCAGCTTGACCCGCCCGTCGAGCGTCGGCACCTCGACCTGCGCGCCGAGCGCCGCCTCGGCGAACGTCACCGGGACGTTGATGACCAGGTCGTCGCCCTTGCGCGTGAACAGGCGGCTCGGGGAGACGCGGGTGACCACGTAGAGGTCGCCCGGCGGCCCGCCGCGCGTGCCGGCCTGTCCGCGGCCCTTGACCCGGATGCGCGTGCCGTCCTTCACGCCGGCCGGGATCTTGACCTTGATCTGCGAGCGCGTGGACGTGGTGCCCGAGCCCTTGCAGGTCGGGCAGGGGTCGTCGATCACGGTGCCGTTGCCGCCGCACCGCGGGCACGGCTCCGAGAACGCGAACGAGCCGACGTCGCGGCCGCGGACGCCCCGGCCCTTGCACTCGGGGCACAGGCGCGGGTTGGTGCCCGGCTTGGCCCCGCTGCCGCCGCAGTCCGCGCACGCCACCGGGGTCTCGACGGACACCGGCACCTGCGCGCCGGCCATCGCCTGGTCGAACGAGAGGTTGACCTCGACCTCGACGTCGGCGCCCTTCTGGGCCACCGGGCCGCCGCCGGCCGTGCCGCCGCCCGCGCGCCCCGCGCCGCGGAAGATGCTCGAGAAGATGTCCGCGAAGTCGCCGAACCCGGCGCCCGCGCCGCCGCCGCCCGCCGGCCCGCCGTTGGGCGGGCGCCGCCCGCCGAAGGCGAGCTGGGCGTCGTACTCCTGGCGCTTCTGCGGGTCGGACAGGACGTCGTGGGCGTGGGAGATCTCCTTGAAGCGCTCCTCCGCCTTGGGGTCGTCCGGGTTGGCGTCGGGGTGGTGCACCCGCGCCAGCTTGCGGTACGCCTTCTTGATCTCGTCGGCGCTCGCGGTGCGCGAGACGCCGAGCGTGGCGTAGAGGTCGTCCACTGGTGTCTGCTCGTCCTCCTCTATCCCTCGCGGGGGGCCGAGCCGCTGCCGGCGATGACCACGCGGGTGGGCCGCAGGACGTGCTCGGAGTGGCGGTAGCCCTTCTCGACCACCTCGATGACGGTGCCCTCGGCGTGGTCCGGCGACGGCACCGACGCGATCGCCTCGTGGACGGTCGGGTCGAAGGCGACCCCGTGCGCCGGGATCTCCTCCACGCCGTGCCCCGTGAGGAGCCCGGCCAGCTGGCCGCGCACCATCTCGAGGCCCGCCACGATGCCCGCGCCGCCGGGGGCGGCGGGCTCGCCCTGGTCCACGAGGACCTGAACGGCCCGCTCCAGGTTGTCCATCACCGGGAGCAGGTCGCGAACCACCTCGCGGGTGGCGCCCAGCGCGATGGTCTGGCGATCGCGGTCGTTGCGCTTGCGGAAGTTGTCGAACTCGGCCTTCATCCGCTGGAGGGCGTCGAGGTACTGGTCGCGCTCCGCGGTGAGGCGCTCGATCTCCGCTGCGGCGCCGTCGGGCGCCTCCGCATCCCGCTCCGCGGACCGTCATCCGCCACGCCGTCGGCCGCCGGCCCGGCCGCGTGGGCCGGGTCGGTGGCCGGGTCGGTGGGCTCGTGGGTCACGACGCCTTCGTGGTGTCCTCGTCGATGACCTCGTACTCGGCGTCCTCGACCGTGTCGTCGGCCGCGCCGCCGTTGGCGGAGCCGGCCTCCTGCTGGGCCGCGGCGCGCTGGTAGACCTGCTCGGAGAGCCGGTGCAGCACGTCGGTGAGGCTGGCCGTCTTGGCCTCGATGTCGTCGGCGTCCTCGCCGGCGGCCGCGCTCTTGGCCGCCTCGATGGCGCCCTCGAGGTCGCGGCGGACCGACTCGTCCACCTTGTCGCCGTTGTCCTTGAGCTGGCGCTCGGCCTCGTGCACGCGGGCCTCGGCGGCGTTGCGCGCGTCGGCGACGCGGCGCAGGCGCTTGTCCTCGTCGGCGTGCGACTCGGCGTCGCGGACCATGCTTGGTGATCTCGTCGTCCGCTCAGGCCGCTCGAGGCCTTGATCTCGATCTTCTGCTCGATGCCGGTGCCGAGGTCCTTGGCGCCGACGTGGACGATGCCGTTCGCGTCGATGTCGAAGGTGACCTCGATCTGCGGCACGCCGCGGGGCGCCGGCGGGATGCCGACCAGGTTGAACTTGCCGAGCGTGCGGTTGTAGGCCGCCATCTCGCGCTCGCCCTGGAGGACGTGGATCTCCACCTGGTTCTGGTTGTCGTCCGCGGTGGAGAAGACCTCGCTCTTCTTGGTCGGGATCGTCGTGTTGCGCTCGATGAGCTTGGTGAACACGCCGCCCTTGGTCTCGATGCCCAGCGACAGCGGGGTCACGTCGAGCAGGAGCACGTCCTTCACGTCGCCCGAGAGCACGCCGGCCTGGATGGCCGCGCCGACGGCGACGACCTCGTCCGGGTTGACGCCCTTGTGCGGGCTCGCGGCCGGTCAGCTCCTTCACGCGCTCCTGCACGGCCGGCATGCGGGTCATGCCGCCGACCAGCACCACGTGGTCGATCTTGTCGCCCACGCCGGAGTCGGTCGATGGCCTGCTTGGTCGGGCCCACGAGGCGCTCGAGCAGGTCGTGGGTCAGCTCCTCGAGCTTGCGCGCGCGTGAGCTGCAGGTCGAGGTGCTTCGGGCCGCTCTGGTCCGCCGTGATGAACGGCAGGTTGATCTGCGACGACGTGGTCGTCGAGAGCTCGATCTTGGCCTTCTCCGCGGCCTCGTAGAGACGCTGCAGGGCCATCTTGTCGTTGCTCAGGTCGATGCCCTGGGCCTTCTTGAACTCGGCGGCCATCCAGTCGACGATCGCCTTGTCGAAGTTGTCGCCGCCGAGGTGGTTGTCGCCGGCGGTGGACTTGACCTCGAAGACGCCGTCGCCGATCTCGAGCACGGACACGTCGAACGTGCCGCCGCCGAGGTCGAAGACGAGGATCGTCTGGTCGGTCTCCTTGTCGAGGCCGTAGGCCAGCGCGGCCGCGGTGGGCTCGTTGATGATGCGCTTGACGTCGAGGCCGGCGATCTTGCCGGCGTCCTTGGTCGCCTGGCGCTGGGCGTCGTTGAAGTAGGCGGGCACGGTCACGACGGCGTCGGTGACGGGCTCGCCGAGGAACGCCTCGGCGTCGGTCTTCAGCTTCTGCAGGATCATCGCGCTGATCTCCTGCGGGCTGAACTCCTTGTCGTCCACCTTGATGCGCGCGTCGCCGTTGGCGCCGCGGACGACCTCGTAGGGGACGATCTTCATCTCCTCGTCCACCTCGGCGTACTTGCGGCCCATGAACCGCTTGACGCTGAAGATCGTGTTCTCGGGGTTGGTGACCGCCTGGCGCTTGGCGACGGTGCCGACCAGGCGCTCGCCGGACTTGGAGAAGCCGACGACCGATGGCGTGGTCCGGCCGCCCTCGGCGTTGGGGAGGACCTCGGGCTCACCGCCGGTGAGGACGGCGACCGCCGAGTTGGTCGTGCCGAGGTCGATGCCGATCGTCTTGCCCATGTGCTTGCTGCCTCCTCGATCCGGGTTCGCCCGGGTGACGGGTGCGAAAGAGTCTGGGGAGGATGGTAGATCTAAGTCAGGTCATGTCAAGTCTGATCTAAGTCGATCAGACTGAGATCCTGAGATGCGGGCGGCGCCCTCAGCGCGTGCGCCGGCGGCCCTCCGGGCAGAGGTCGAGGAGCACGCAGCCCTCGCACCGCGGCGCCCGTGCCAGGCACACTGTGCGCCCGTGCGCGATCAGGCGCATGTGGGTCGCGAAGGCCTGCCCCACGGGCGTCCACCGGGTGAGGCGCTCCTGCGCCGCGACCGCCGTCGCGCCCTTCGGGACGATGCCCGTGCGCAGCGCGATGCGGTGCACGTGCGTGTCGGCCGGGACGATGTGGGCGTCGAACGAGAAGCACATGACGCAGGCGGCCGTCTTCGGCCCCACGCCGGTGAACGAGGTGAGGAAGGCCATCGCCTCCTCCAGCGGCACGCCGCCGAGCCACTCGAGATCGCGGCCGCGCGGGTCGTCGGCGATGCGGTCGAGCGTCTCCTGGATGCGCGGTGCCTTCTGGTTGGCGAGGCCCGCGACGCGGACGGCGTCCTCGACCTCCTCCACGGGCGCGCGCCGCACCTCGTCCCACGTCGGGAACCGCGCCCGCAGCTCCCGGAAAGCGCGCTCCTGGTTGGCGTCGGTCGTGCTGTGGCTGAGGAGCGTCGTCACCAGCTCGCTCACCGGCGGGTGGCGCCGCTCCCAGGGCAGCGGGCCGTAGGCCTCGGCCAGACGGCGCACGATCTCCAGCAGGTGCGCCCGTGTGCCGGGGCGCGGCGGGCGGTCGCTCACCCCTCCTCGGCGCCGGGCGAGGTGGACGCCTCGTCCGCCAGCGACCGCTCGACGGCCTCCTCCGTCAACGCGAGGACCGTCGGCACCCACACGAGGTCCTCGGCCGGGTCGTCGGGCGGCGGCCCCGCGGCAAGCACGGCGATCGCCTCGGACGCGTACGGGGCGTCGGGCTCGTCCGTGGCCGCGACCGCGGAGCGGGCCCAGTCGCGGATCTCCGGGTCGCCGGTGCTGCGCGCCAGCTCCGCGATGTCCTCGGTTCGGCTGCCGCCGGTCACGTAGGCCGCGATCTCGGGCGCGAAGTCCTCGGGGTCGAGGTCGAGCAGGTCGGCCGCGATGGCGCCGGCCGCGGTCGCCGCCGCGACGGCCGCCTCGGGCCCGCCCTCGGCCACGACCTCCTCGGCGGCCCGCAGCCGGGCGCGCGAGCGGTCGCCCGCGGCGGCCAGCTCGGTGGCCGCCCGCACGGCGAGGGCGCGCGCCAGCGGGGAGTCGGGGTCGTCGTCGGCCGCCCAGGCGAGGACGACGTCGAACGCCGGCACGTCCTCCTCGTCGGCCCGCGCGCGGGCGTGCTGCAGCGCGGCCTCCATCGGGCCGCGCAGCCCGGGCCAGTGGGCCGCCGAGGCCGCCCCCGCGAGCTCGGCCGGATCGCCGCCCGGCTCGGCGTCGTCGGAGAGGGCGCGAGCGAGCGCCCACGTCTCCGGGCCGAGCACGCCGCGCGGCAGGCTCAGCCCCGTGATGGCGAGCACGCGCAGGAGAGCATCCTCGGACGTCACCGGACGGTGTTCTCCAGGGCGCCGAGGCCGTCGATCTCCACGCGCACCACGTCCCCGGGCACCAGGAACGCCTGCGGCGTGCGGGCCACGCCGACGCCCGCCGGCGTGCCGGTCGTGATGACGTCCCCCGGCTCCAGAGTGAAGCTGGCCGAGCACCAAGCCACCAGCGCCGAGACGGAGAAGACCATCTCGGCGGTGCTCGCGTCCTGGCGCAGGTCGCCGTTCACCCAGGTGCGGACCGTAAGGTCCTGCGGGTCGGGCACCTCGTCGGCCGTCGTCACCCACGGGCCGAACGGGCCGAAGCCGTCGCCGCCCTTGGCCCGGGTCCACTGGGGCTCCTCGCGCTGGCGGTCGCGGGCGCTCACGTCGTTCATGACCGCGTATCCGAAGACGTGCGCCAGGGCGTCGGCCTCGGCGACGTCGCGCGCGCGGCGGCCGATCACCACCGCCAGCTCGCCCTCGTAGTCGAGCTCGGAGGTGTAGGCGGGCCGGACCACGTCGCGCGCGGCCCCGTCACCGAGGTGATCAGCTTGGAGAAGACGAGCGGCTCGCGCGGCAGCTCCGCCCCGGTCTCGGCGGCGTGGTCGCGGAAGTTCAGGCCGATGCCGAGGAGCTTGCCGGGCACGAGCGGCGGCGCGAGCCGCAGGCCCTCGAGCGGCACCGGATCGCCGGCCTCCGCCGGGACGCCGGACAGGGCGTCGCGGGCGTCGCGCCCCTCGAGCGGCTGCACCGCGTCGCCGCGCACCGATCCGAGGCGCGTCCGGCCGGCGTCGAAGAACGTGCACAGGCGCATGCGCCGCTGTCCTAGTCGGCATCCGGGAGGCCGGTCCCCCCGGCGCTCCCCTCGTACCGGATCGAGGAGCGATCGCCATCAGCACCGAGGCCCACGAGCTCGAGCCCCGTCCGCCCGGGGGCGCCGCCGCCGTCTGGCGGATCGTTGACGCGAGCCGCATCACGCCCAACGGCGTCACGATCGCCGGCTTCCTCGGCATCTGCGCCGCGGCCATCCTGACCCTGGAGCGCTTCTGGGTCATCGCCGCCCTGGTCTTCATCGTCTCCGGCCTCGTCCACTCGCTCGACGGCCTGGTCGCCCGCCACCAGGGGCGGGTGACCAGCTTCGGCGCCTTCCTCGACTCGACCCTCGACCGCTTGGCGGAGGGCGTGATCCTCGGCGCCATCGGCATCACGCTGGCCCAGGACGGCCTCGACTGGGCCCTCGGCGCCTGCTTCGTCGCGCTCACCGCCTCGTTCATCGTCTCCTACGCCCGCGCGCGGGCCGAGGGGCTCGGCATCGCCGGCTCGAGCGGCGGCCTGATGGGGCGCCCGGAGCGGCTGGTGATCGTCGGGGCCGCCCTCTTCCTCGGCGGCGTGGGCGACGTGATGCCGGTGCTGATCATGGTCCTCGCGGGCCTCAGCCTGATCACCGCGGGCCACCGCATCGCGCTCGTCTGGAGCGCCTCGGACGGCCGCGGTGAGTAGGAGCGCGTGCCCATGACGGCGCTGCGGATCGCCCTGATCTCGCCCCACGCCTGGCCGCCGCGCGACGACGTGGCCCACCAGGTGGCGGCCGAGGCCCGCGCCCTCGCCCGCCGGGGCCACCGCGTGACGATCCTGGCGCCGGCCACCCGCCGGGACCTCATCGTCGCCGGGCGGGCCGCGCTGCGAGCGCCCAGGCGGACGACGCCGACGCCCTCAGCCCGCGCCCGGCGAGGTGCGCGAGGTGGCCGTCGAGACGGGCGCTCCCCGCCGGTCCGGGCCGGCGCGTGGGCGAGCCGTTCGACCTGTCGGCCACGCTCGAGACGGTGCTGTCGCGGGTGCCCTTCGACGTGGTCCACCTCCAGAGCCCCTCGCGCCAGCCCCGCGCTCGCGGCGCTGCGCAGCGCCCGGGTCACGGCGGCGACCTTCCACCGGGCGAGCCGCTGGTGGGGGTCGCCTTCCTGCGGCCCCTGATCGATCGCGCCCTCGCCCGTGCCGACCTGCGCATCGCGACCACCGAGGCCGCGCGCGAGGCCCTCTCAGAGCTCCTGCCCGGCGGCTACCATGATCCCCGCGGCGTGGAGCGTGGAGATGTTCCACCCCGCCGAGGACCGCACGCCGCGGGCCTGGTTCTGGTCGCGCCGCGGGGCCGCGACCGCGTCGAGATAGACTTCGCCCTCGGCGTGCTGCGGGGCCTCGACCTCGACCGGATCGGCCCGGTGACGCTGCTCGGCCCGCCCGACGCGCCCTGGCGCACGCGGGCACATGCCCGAGGCGCTGCGCGACCACATCAAGGTCGTGCCCGACGCCGGGGCCCGCATCGCGGGCGGGTACATTGTCCGCCGGCCGGCATCGCCGTTGAGATGGCCGCCCCCGAGGACGCGATGGGGCCGGTGCTGCGCGAGGCGATCGCCTCCGGCTGCGCGGTGCTCGTTTCCCGCTTCGCGGCGGTGGAGGAGAGCGTGGCGCACAGCATCGACGCCATGTCCTGCCCCGGTTCACGCCGAGCCCTGGAGCCGGGCGGTCGACGAACTGATCAACGATCCCGCGCGGCGGGCCGCGTTGCGGTGCAGGTGCCCTGGCGCGGGCCGCGCGGTCTGGGGCAACGTCGCGGCCGACCTCGAGGGCCTCTACCTCGGCGCCCTCGATGCGGCCGCGCACGACCAGCGGGCCGGCCCGACGCGCGTGCTCGCCGACCTGCACGTGCGCCCCGGCCGCGAGCTCACCGACCAGATCGTCGCCGCCTGCGCCGAGCGGGGCATCAGCATCGTCTGCGTCGCGGCGCCCGAGGGCCTCGGGCCGGCGCGCGCGGTCGCGTCCGCCGCGCCCGCCTCGCTCCGGTGATCGTCGGCCAGGAGATCGCGACCACCAACGGCGACCTGATCGGGCTGTTCCTGAGCCACCCCGTCGCGACCGGCCTCGTGCCCGAGGACGCGGCGGCGGCGGTCGCGCGCGGCAGCCTGGTGATCGTCCCGCCCGGACTCCGGGGCGCCCTCGCCCGAGGCCCTGCGCCGCCTCGCCGGCGCGATCAACTGCCTCCAGATACTCAGCGGCGCCGACGATGCCGCCGACGCGGGCGCGCAGGCGCTCCGCCGCCTCGGGCTGCGGGTGTGCGCGGGGAGCGGGGCCACGCGGCCGCGCGAGGTGGGGACGCCGTCACCGACCCGCCGTCGTTCGACGGGGCCGGCCGGCCTGCTGGCCGCGCTGGACGACGTGGAGCCGCGCCAACGTCGGCCGCGGCGCGGCGCACGAGCCGCGTTCGGTGGTGCCGCCACCGAACGCCGAAGTCCTGAAACGAGGGTTGCCAGGAGTAGTGAGGAACCCCGCAAGTACTCGTCGTCGCACTATGACCCAGAGAGCCCCCCTCGCCGCGCGCCACGCCGGCCGCGCCGTCCGCCGCTCCGCCACCCCGCCATCGCCGGCGAGTCCCTAAGGACATCGAGGACGTCTACGAGCGCCGGGCGATCGCCGGAAAGATCGCGGCCCTCAACGACAGATCACCGCGCTGCGAGTGGCTGCAGCTCCGACGTAGAGCTGCCGCTGATGAAGGCTCCGGTCGCCGCAGGCCGACCATGATGATCAAGTGGAGCCAAGCCTCTCGGAGCGCCAGGAGGGCGTCGCGTTCTTCGGCCGCGTCGGCACGGCGATCCTCAAGAGCGTGCGAACGCCTCGGTATCGACCCGCTGCAGCTCTGACGGGACGCTCTGCGTGATGCACAACCTCTGGAGACGGAGAGGCCGGAGCTCGTGCATGCCGTGGCTCGACCGCGAGGTCGACATCGTGCAGCCGAAGCTGATCGTGCCGATGGGCGAGCGCGTCGTCGAGGCGCTCGCGACGCTCGCCACCCCCTGAGCGAGCCAGCTGAAGGCCGAGCCCTGGGCGTCGTCCAACGCTGGCCACCCCGACCATCGACGCCCTCTACGTCCCCGACATCGACGCCTCGCTGGACGAGCAGGGCGAAGCGCCGCCTACTGGGACGCCTTCCGCGCCATCGGCGACTGGCACCAGGCGCAGCCGCCTACTGAGCCTTCGGCTCAACGCCGTGATCACGCCGCTGGGGATCGGTCGGATCGCGAGCAGCGTACGGACGCGCTGCGCGGGCGACTAGTACGACGGCGACGCGGCGTCGTCTGCGGCGAGCCGTCAGGCGCGCGAGGGTGCGCCCGGTCGCTGTAGGTCTGCCTGGATCCAGCGATCCGACGCCCGCCTTACTCCGGCGGCCTCGGCGTCGGCCAAGACGCGGCGTCTGGCCATGAGGACGATCGCCGCCACAGTGTTCTGCCTTCTCCAGGAACAGCGTCTCGAACATGATCGCGCCGGCGGCCGCCAGGCCGACGACGATCTCGAAGAGCCGTGGCGGTCTCGACGTTGATCGCCACGGGGGCCCGGATCACCAGCAGGTTGGGTTGAGCACCTGGGCCATGGCGAAGCGCACGCGCCGCGCCGCCGCCACAGCTCTGGGTGCGCCGGTCGGCGATGTCCTGAGGCCGCGAGCGCCAGTACCTCGTCCACGTCGCGCGGGTGGGATAGAGGAGGCCATCATCTCCACGATCTCTCGCCTGGTGAGGTCGTGGATCAGCGTGCTGCTCGCAGATCGTGCCGACGGCGCCCAGCGACGTGCGCGCAGGACTGTCGCCGAACAGTGTCGGCGGCCTGGTGCCTGGCGGGAGCAGGCTCGCATCACGTCCATCGTCGGCCACTGCCCGAGCGTCGGGCCGAATACTGCGACGTGCTCCAGCGCGAGTCCAGGTCCACGACGCGACGGCGCGACGGCTGGCTGTGGAACGACTGCATCGAGGCCGCTAGTCAGACGATCGTCGAGCTCGGGCGGAGGGTGTGAAGGGTCATGTGGACCAGGCCTCGCGGGTGCCCGTCTGCGGCAGCTAGCCGACGTGGTCTCGACGGTGACTCTCCGTGGTGAACGCGCGTGAAGCGGCCACGGCCTCGATGTGGGGCGTCTCCGGAACATGTCGACCGGCGAACCGACTCAGCCGTAGCCCCCTCCACGAACTTCGCCGGCGTTGTCGGCGAAGTCGCGAGCGGGCAGACACGTAGACGCAGGATTGGCGGGGCGAGCTCGAGGATGCGGCGGATGGCCGCGTCCGGCGAGGCCGCCGCGGGGCGGGTCGACGATCGCGACGTCCGGCGGCGGCAGCTCCCCCTTGCGCTCGCGCAGCAGCGCACCGACGTCGCCGCAGATCGCGACGTCGTTCGGCGACGCCGTTGTCGCGGCGTTGCGCCTGGCGTCGGCGACGGCCTCCTCGACCATCTCGACCGCCACGACCTCCTTCGCCGCCGCGGCGAGCGCGACGCCGATGCTGCCGGCGCCGGCGAACAGGTCGTAGAGCAGCCTGGCCCCTTCGAGGCCCGCCGCCTCCGCGACGCGCGTAGAGCGTGCTCCGTCATCCGGGTGCGTCTGGAAGAACGCCGCCGCGGACAGGCGGAGGGTGACGCCGGCGACCCGCTCCTCGATCCAGTCGCGACCGTGGACACGCGCCCGCCAGTCCGGAGGTCACCTCGGCCACGCCGTCGTTCACCGAGTGGACCAGCCCGACGACCTCGGGGTGGGCCGCCCACAGGGCTCGGCCAGGCGGTCACGGCCTCCTCGGCGCCCGGGCTGGTGACGACGCTGACCAGCACCTGCCCGGTCGCGACGCCCTCGCGCACCAGCACGTGGCGCAGCACGCCGGTGTGCGCGCGCTGGTCGTAGGGCGGCACGCCCTCCGCCGCGGCCCAGGCGGACCGCTCTCGCGCACCGCGTTGCCGAGCGGGCTCGCCAGCAGGCAGTCGGCCGACGTCAACGATCTCGTCCCAGCGCCCGCGCACGTGGAAGCCGATGGCCGGCACCGCCGCCGCGCCCGGGCGCGCCGATACTCCATCTTGTTGCGGTAGCGGAAGGGCTCGATGGCCGCGTCGGGCTCGCGCACGTCCACGCCCTCGAGGTGCCCGATGCGGGCGAGGTGCTCGGCCACCTGGTCGCGCTTGGCCGCCAGGGCAAGGGCGTACTCGACGTGCTGCAGACGGCACCCGCCGCACCGCGGGCACGTACGGGCACGGCGCCTCCACCCGCCCCGGGCCGGGGCGCAGGACCTCGACCAGGTCGGCCTCGGCGAAGCGCCGGCGCGCCTTCACGACCCGGCGCGCGCACGCGGTCGCCGGGGGCGCTGTCGCGGCAGAAGACGACGTAGCCGTCGTGCCGGCGACCCCGCCGCCGCCGAAGGCGAGGTCGTGGACCTCGAGCTCGAGGAGGTCGTCGCGGCGCGGACGGTCCGTCGACCTACTATGTCGGTTGGCCCGGCCGCTACCGGACCTCATCGGTACCGCTCCGACGCCGGCCGGTACCTGGACGACCCGGGGCGGCGGACGACGGGACGCTCGACGCCCTGTTCTCGGCCGAGGCCGTGGCGGGCCTGGAGTCCTCCGGCGGCGGCGACCGGGGGCGCGTCCGCCGCTCACGCCTTCGCCGCCGAAGGGCATCTGCGGCGGGCGAGCGCGGCGGAGATGGCCGACGTCGAGCGCCTCGGTGCGCGAGCCCCTGGTGGGCGGCGGGGGCGACCGCGTGGCGCTGCGGGACGTGGACGGGCTCCTGGCCGCCGAGCCGGACGCCGCGCGGCGGCGCGAGCTGCACGCGGCGCGCCTGCGGGCCGTCAACTCGTACCTCGCGGGCCTGCTCTCCGACGCCGCCCAGCGCCGGGCCGAGGCCGCGCGAGCGCTCGGCGCGCCGTCGCCGCGGATCTGGTCGCGCGGGCCGCCGGGGTCGACCTCGACCGCGCCGCGGCCGACGCCAGCACCTGCTGGCGGCGACCGACGACATCGCCGCCCGCGGCCTCGACCGGCTCGCCCGCGGCCTCGGTGTGCCGGCCGCCCGCCTCGCGCCGGCGACCTGCCCCGCCTCGTGCGGGCCCCGCACCTCAAGGAGGACCTGCCGCCGCGCGGCGTCGCGGGCGCCGTGGCGCGCACCCGCGAGGCGCTCGGCGGCGCCCCGTCGGCGCCGCCCGGGTCCACGGTCGAGGGCATCGCCGGGGCGGCGCGGGCCCTCCTGGTGACGGGGGCGGCGCTCGCTCGCGAGGGCGTCTCCCCGCGGCTGCCGGTCGAGGCGCGCCGGCTCGGCGACCCCGCCCTGGTGCAGGCCCACGCGTACCTGCTCAAGGGCCTCGTCTCCGATCCCGAGTGGCTGCGCCGCGCCCTCGGCGCCGCGGACCCCGATCCGGTCGCCGACGCCGCCGCCGCCGTGCGGCTGCTCGCCGCTCGGGCCGCCGCGGCGAGCGCCCCGCCCCCCGGCCCCGGGGGGTCGGCTGACGCCCTGTCGCGCGCCATCGGCCTCGACTGGCCGGCCCGAGAGCTGTCGGCGACCGCCGGGCTCGGCGACATCGCCCCGGTGGACGAGCTGCGCGGCCGCATGCTGGCCGCCGCCCTCCCGCGCCCACCTGCGCGACACCTACGGCGCCCGCTGGTTCGCCGACGCCGCCGCCGCACGGTTCCTGCGCGAGCTCTGGCTGGAAGGCGGCGACCTCGACGCCGAGACGCTCGCCCAGGAGCTGGGCCAGCCGGGCCTCGACGCCGGGCTGATTGCGGCGGAGGCCGCCGAGAGGCCGGCCTGATGGCGCTGCGCCTGGAGGGCGGCGTGCTGCGGGGCCGGGCGATCGCCCGCGGCGGGGTGCGCATCGCCGGGGGCCGCGTGACGGAGGGCGGCGCGGCCACGGCCCGCGCGCTCCCCGAGGGGTGGATCGTCTGCCCGGGGTTCGTCAACATCCAGGTCAACGGCTTCGGCGGCGCTGAGGTGGGCGACGACCCGGAGGCGCTGGCGGCCGTCGCCGCCGCGCTCCCCGCGGCCGGCGTGACGGCCTTCTGCCCAACCCTCGTCAGCCGCCCCGGCGACGGCTACCGGCGCGCGGCGGCCGCCCTGGCCGCCGCCCCGGTGGCGACCCACGCGGCGCGCCCGCTCGGCGTCCACCTGGAGGGGCCGTTCCTATCGCCTGCGCGCGCCGGGGTCCACGACCCCGGCGCGCTGCGCGAGCCCTCACCCGAGGCGGTGGACCGCCTGCTCGCCGCGTTCGCGCCCGCCGTCGTGACGCTGGCCCCCGAGCTGCCCGGCGCCCTCGCCGCGGTGCGGCGCATCGCCCGCGCCGGCGCCGTGGCCGCGGCCGGTCACACCGAAGCCGACGCGCAGACCGGGCACGCGGCCATCGCCGCCGGCGCGCGACTGTTGACGCACGCGATGAACGCGATGCGCGGCATCGAGAGCCGCGCGCCGTCGGCGCTCGTCGCGTTCCTCGCCGACCGGCGGGCGCGCGTGAGCCTGATCGCCGACGGCGTCCACGTCAACCCCGCCGTGGCCGCGGTGCTCGCTCGGGCCGCCGGACGGCGCCTGGTGCTCGTGAGCGACGCCGTGGCGGCCGCCGGCGCGCCGCCGGGCGCGTACCCCCTCGCCGGGCGCACGGTGACCTCCGACGGCTCCCGGGTCCTGTGGGAGGGGCGCCTCGCCGGCAGCGCCGCCGGGCTCGACCGCGGCCCCGCCACCCTCCTCGCCGCCGGCTTCGGACGCGCCGCCGCGCTCGCCGCCGCCACCGAGGCGCCGCGGCGGTTGCTCGGTCTGCCTCCGGGCCTCGCCGTGGGCGGCCCCGCCGACCTGGTCGTACTCGACGAGGGCCTGGCGCCCCGCCTCACCCTGGTCGGCGGCCGCGTGGCCTTCGCCGGGCCGGCGCTGCCCTTCGACGTCCCGGGGCCCGGAGAGGCCGTCTAGTAGATGTCGCCGCGGCGGTGGCGGAGGGCCGGCAGGCGGCGCCGGATGTCGGCCATCCGCGCGAAGTCGAGGTCGGCCACCGCGATCCCCTCGCAATCGGGCGCCTGGGCCAGCACCACGCCCCACGGGTCCACGATCATGCTGCGCCCGTGCGACACGGTGCCGTCGTCGTGCGTGCCCCACTGGCCGGCCGCGAGCACGAAGGCCTGGTTCTCGATGGCCCGTGCGCGCAGCAGCGGCTCCCAGTGGTCGCGGCCTGTGGCCGACGTGAAGGCGGACGGCACCGCGATGATCTCCGCGCCGCCCAGCATCAGGCGGCGGTACAGCTCCGGGAAGCGCAGGTCGTAGCAGACCGACATCCCCACGCTGCGGCCGAGCACCGAGGCGACCACGACCTCCGAGCCCGGCGCCGTGGCGGCCGACTCGCGGTACGAGACGCCGCCCACGTCCACGTCGAACATGTGCAGCTTGCGGTAGGTCGCGACCACCTCGCCGCCCGGCGCCACCAGGACGCTGGTGTTGCGCGGCAGCCCCTCGTCGCGGGCCTCGATGAGGCTCCCGGCCAGCACGGCCACGTCCAGCTCCCGCGCCCAGTAGCGGGCCGCGGCCACCGCCGGGCCGTCGAGCGGCTCGGCCCCCTCGAGCGTGCGCGGGCCGTGGATGTAGGGCCACTTCTCGGGGAGCACGACGAGCCGCGCTCCGGCCTCGGCGGCGCGCGCCACCAGCTCCCCGGCGGTCGCGATGTTGCGCTCGCGGTCGGCCGTGCTGGTCATCTGGACGACGGCGGCCCGCAGCGCGCTACCATCGGGCCCGGCCGAGCGACTTTCAGGGGGGTTCATGTCGGCGGAGATCATGTCGCAGATCGAGGACGTGCTGGAGCAGATCAGGCCCGCGCTGCACGCGGACGGCGGCGACGTCGAGCTGGTCGAGTTCGACGAGGAGGGCTTCGTCCACCTCTCGATGATGGGCTCGTGCGGCGGCTGCCCCATGTCAACCGCGACCCTGACCCTCGGCATCGAGGCCGAGCTGCGCCGCAACATCCCCGAGGTGGAAGGCGTCATCACGGTGTGAATTGCATCACGCCCTGGTCGCCCTCTTGGCGGGGCGACCAGGGCGGCAAATCGGTCCTGGCCGGGCCGATTTGCACACGGCGGCACGGCCTTCGGCCGGGCACGGCCGCCGAAACTGCCGCTCGTGGCCTTCGGCCACTCGCATCTGACGTTCCGGACGGCGCTTCGCGCGCCGGCGCACCTCGACCACGGTAGGGCGCGCCGGGGAAAGTCTGAGGGCCCGGGGAGGCCCTGCGCGCTTCAGCGCGTCAGGAACCCGAGGATGCGAGCGACCGAAGGTCGCGAGCGGCCCCTTCGGGGCCTCGCATCCGAGTTCCGGACGGCGCTTCGCGCGCCGGCGCTCCCCGGGCCCCCGGCGTCTGTCCCAAGCGCTGCCGGAGGACACAGGACGCCCGCGCGCTTCAGCGCGTCGGGAACCGAGGATGCGAGTGGCCGAAGGCCACGAGCGGCGTTTCGGCGGCCCGCCCCGCCGAAGGCGGTGCCGCCGTTGTCAAAACAGCCCCGGCCAGGGGCTGTTTTGTCGCCCGGACGGCCCCGCTAAGAGGGCCGTCCGTGCGTGATCGCAAATCCGGTACGATGCTTCGACGCCGTGATGGCGGGGTGTGGCGCAGCTTGGTAGCGCGCTCCGTTCGGGTCGGAGAGGTCCCCGGTTCAAATCCGGGCACCCCGATTGCGTGGGAATCGAAGCCGCCGGCGTCGTCCGGCGGCTTCGACCAATTCCCGGTAACGCCCCCCGTGCGGGGGTTGTTCCATCGTCGTCACACGAGATACGTTTGTGGGCATGCTTCCCACCATGGGGAGGACGGATGACATGCCCGAAACCGTGACCGACCACCCCGCCGACGAGACGCCCGCACAGGGCGAGGTCGTCGTTCGCGCGGACGCGGTCGGGGCGCCTCCGGGACGCCTGCGCTCCGCGGCCGATGCGGTCGCCGGGCCGTTCCGGCGCCACCCGTGGGCGATCGAGGTGCTCATCTTCGCGACGGCGCTGCTCGTCTACCAGCTGTCGCGCGCGCTGGTCGTGGGCAAGCCCTCGACGGCCTTCGAGAACGCGGCGGGCATCATCGACTGGGAGAAGGGCTCGGGCCTGTTCGTCGAGCCGACCATCCAGCAGTGGGTGCTCAGCCACATCCAGCTGACCGAGGCGCTGAACTGGTTCTACCTCTACGGCCACTGGACCATCACGCCGCTCTTCTTCATCTGGCTCTACAAGCGCCGCCAGCGCGTGTACCCCTACGTGCGCAACGCCTTCCTGGTGGCCAACGGGATCGCCCTGGTGGTCTTCACGGTCTACCCGGTCGCGCCCCCGCGGCTCGCCGGGGCCAGCGACGGCCTCGTGGACACCCTCAGCAAGGTCAGCAACGTGGACCTGCACGGAGGCATGCTCTCGGGCTGGTTCAACCCGCACGCCGCCGTGCCGTCGATGCACTTCGGATACGCGGTGATGATCGGCATGGTGGGCCTCGTGCTTCTGCGCTCATGGCCGCTGCGGCTGCTCGCCGTCGCCTACCCGGTGCTGGTCTTCTTCACGATCACGGGGACGGCCAACCACTACGTCCTCGACTCCCTCGCGGGCGGCCTGGTCGTGGCGATCGGCTTCATCGCCGTGTGGGCGTGGATGTCGGCGCGCGGCAGCTTCCAGCCGGCCCAGGCGCGGATCCGCCGGACCCGGTAGGGCGGGGCGCGGCCGGCGTCACCCGGTCCGCGGGTGACGTCCGCACGGAGCGGATAGCGTGGTTGACAACGATGCCCGCTGGGTCGATAACACCCGTTACATGGACGCGCGAATCCTCGGCCCCACGGCCTGAAGTCCCGGTTCGCCGTGACCCGTCCCCAGCCATGGTCCCTTCGGCTGGCGAGTGAGCGGGTCGTCAACCCATCGAGGAGGTCATCGTGGCCAATCACCTCACCCCGGACGAGCTGTCCGAGGCGCTCGGCCTCGCCCGCAAGCAGGTCGTGCGCCTCTGCATCGAGACCTCGGTGCCGATCTACAACGGTCGGATCGACAAGGTCCTGTTCGTGAGATCCGTGACGGCGGCGGGCCACCGCTTGGACGAGGAGGCGGAGCAACTGCTCCTCGCCGCGGTGTAGGGGCGAGGCATCGGCGCGCGGCGGCGGGCGCGCTCGCCGCCGCCGCGCTGGCCGCCCTCGCGTCCCCGGCCGTCGCGGCGCCGGGCGCGGTGCAGAGGGCGATCACCTCCTGGTCGGCGTCCAACCCGGCCACCTCGGCGCTGGTCTGGCGCCTCGAGGACGAGGGGCCGCCGGTCTTCGTGGCCGGCTTCCGCCAGGACGCGCCCCGCATCCCCGCGTCCACGATGAAGCTCATCACGAGCTCCGGGGCGCTGCTGCAGCTCGGGCCGACCTTCCGGTTCACCACCCGCCTGCTGGCGGCGGGCGACGCCTCCGTGGCGGGCACGACGCTCACCGGCCGGGTCTACCTGCGGGGCGCCGGCGACCCGGTCCTCTCCACGCGCTCCTACGCGCAGCGCTACCTCTCGGGGCGCGCCACCGTGCTCACCGACCTCGTGCGCCCCATCCGGGCGCGGGGCGTGCGGCTCATCAAGGGGCCGCTGATCGCCGACGAGCACCTCTTCGACCACAAGCGGATGGGCCCGGGCTGGCCCTCGTACTACCGGGCCTACGCCTCGCCGCTGTCGGCGCTCGTCACCAACCAGAACTTCGCCGGCGACGGCCAGGCGGCGTACGTCTCGAGCCCGACCCTCGCCGCCGCCCAGCGCGTGCGGGCGGCCCTGCGCGGCGTGGGCGTGAGGCTGCGCGGCGGCCTGACGAGCGGCGTCACCCCCGCCGGCGCGCGGGCGATCGGCTCCGCGGTCTCGCCACCGCTGCCCGTGATCCTGCGGGCGATGAACCTCGCCAGCGACAACTTCATCGCCGAGACCCTCGCCAAGGACGTCGGCGCCTACGGCACGGGCACCGGCACCACGGCCGCCGGCGTCGCGCGCACCCGGGCGCTCCTGGAGCAGCGCGGCATCGTCGGCCCCGCCGACCGGCTGGTGGACGGGTCGGGCCTCTCACGGGAGAACCGCGTCGCCGCCTCGACCTTCGTGCGCCTGATCGCCGACGCCGACGACGACCCCACCTGGGGCACGGCGCTCATCTCCTCGCTCGCGCAGGGCGGGCAGGGCACCCTCATCCACCGCTTCCTCACCGGCCCCGCCACCCGGCGCGTGCGCGCCAAGACCGGCTACCTGAACGGCGTCAGCGCGATGGCCGGGCGCGTCGTCAGCCGCGGCGGCGAGCACTACGCCTTCGCGCTGATCATGAACAGCAACGACATCCTGGGCGCGCGGACCACCCAGGAGCGCGTGGTCAACCTGCTCGCCGCGGGATCCGAGGACCCTCCCCGCCCCTGAGCGTCCCGAGGGCGAAGAGCGCCGCGGCGGCCACGGCGAGCGCAGACGTGGCGGGCAGCCATTGGCCGAGGAGCCGCTCGGCGAGGTCGCGGGCGAGCTGGTCGGCGGGCGCGGCCACCGCGTTCTCGGCGATGCGGGGCACCGCGAGCCCGATGGCGGCAGGCACGACCGCGCAGACGACGAGGGCCGACGCCAGCAGGCGGGCCGTCCGGCCGGGGCGGGCGCTCAGCGCGAGCGCGACCGCGATCAGGGCGGCCGCCGCCAGCGCCAGCAGGCCGACCAGCAGGGGGACGTGCCCCACCAGGCGGCGCAGCGGCAGGCGGGGCACCGTGAGGCCCGTCGTCACCGTCACGCCGTCGAGCTCCGAGGCCGGGGGCAGCCGGGCCGCGATCGCCGGGTCGATGTCCTCCAGCTCCGCCGCGAGCCGGTCCCGCAGCGCGCCCAGGTCGATGACCACGGTGTCCCCCGGGTGGTCGACGAGCCCGCGGTACGCGGCGGCCAGGGATGCCGACAGCGCGTCCGAGAACACGCGCGCCGAGGCGATCGCGTCCACGGCCTCCCGCGCGACGGCGTAGACCTCCGAGGGCACGGGACCGCTCGTCGCGGGGTCCTGCAGCTCCCGCGCGAGGGTCACCGTCAGCGCCTCGCGGCCGGGGGTCGAGACCAGGGAGGCCACTGCGTGGGTCGCGAAGCGGTCCTCGTCGAGCGTGTCGCGACCCGCGGTCCACAGCACCGCGGCGGCCAGCGCGACGACGACGCCGAGGACGGCGGCGATCGTCGCGGCGGCGGCCCTCACTCGCGCTCGGGCGGCGGCCGCTCGCCGGCCAGGATCGCGAGGAAGGCCTCCTCGTCCACCACCGGCACGCCGAGGGTCGTCGCCTTCTCCAGCTTCGACCCGGGGTCGGCGCCGGCGACCACGAACGAGGTCGCCCGGCTGACGGAGCCGGTGACCTTGCCGCCGGCCGCCGCGATGGCCCGCTTGGCGTCGTCGCGCGAGTAGGCCTCGAGGCCGCCGGTGACGACCACGGTGCGCCCGGTCAGCGGGCCGTCGGCAGGCACGGCCGTCACGTCGGCCTCCATCGTCAGCCCGGCCGCGCGCAGGCGCTCCAGCAGGTCGCGGTTGTCCTCCGAGGTGAGGAACTCGCGGATCGACTCGGCCACCACCGGGCCGACGCCCTCGGCCTGGGCGAGCGACTCGGCGTCGGCCCGGAGCAGCGCGTCGAGCGAGGGCGCCACGGCCACGATGGCCTCGGCGGTGACGTCGCCCACGTGGCGGATGCCCAGGCCGTAGAGCACCCGCGACCAGGGCCGCTCCTTGGAGCGCTCGACCGCCGCGAGCAGGTTGTCCACCGAGACGTCCTTGAAGCCCTCCATCGCGACCAGGCGCTCGCGGTGCTCGCGCAGCTCGTAGATGTCGGCGAAGCTCCGCACGAGGCCCTCCTCGTAGAAGCGGCGGATCGTCTTCTCCCCCAGCCCCTCGATGTCCATCGCCCCGCGCGAGGCGAAGTGGAAGAGGCCCTGCTGGATCTGGGCCGGGCAGGACCGGTTGGGGCAGCGCATCTGCACCTCGCCGGGCGGCTGCACGACCGGCGTGTCGCACGCCGGGCAGCGCTCGGGCATGACGAAGGGCCGTTCGTCGCCGGTGCGCTCCTGGGTCAGCGGCCCCACCACCTGCGGGATGACGTCGCCCGCCCGCTGGACGATCACCGTGTCGCCGATCATCAGCCCCTTGCGGGCCACGTCCTCCTGGTTGTGCAGGGTCGCGAGCCGGACCGTCGCGCCGCCGACCGAGACCGGCTCGAGCTCGGCGAACGGCACGAGGGCGCCGGTGCGCCCGACGCTCACCATGATGTCGTTGAGGCGCGTGGTGGCCGTGGTGGGCGCGAACTTGTAGGCGATCGCCCAGCGCGGAGCGCGGCCGACCACGCCGAGGCGGTCCTGCACGTCGACCGCGTCGATCTTCACCACCGCGCCGTCGATGTCGTAGTCCACGGTCCCCCGCCGCGCCTCCCACGCCTCGCACTCGGCCCGCACGTCGTCGAGCCCCGACACCACCCGGATGTCCGGGTTGACGCGCATCCCGACCGAGCGGAGCCAGTCGAGGCCCTCGGTCTGGGAGGCGATCGACAGGCCCTCGGCGTACCCGACGCCGTAGCACCAGATCGACAGCGGCCGCTCGGCGGTGGCCGCCGGGTCGAGCTGGCGCAGGCTGCCCGCCGCCGAGTTGCGGGGGTTGGCGAAGGTCGGCAGCCCGGTCTCGGCACGGGCCTCGTTGAGCTCGGCGAAGGCCGCGAGGGGCAGGTAGACCTCGCCGCGCACCTCCACGACCGGCGGGGGCGCCGCGCCGTCGGGCATGCGAAGGCGCTGCGGGATGGCGCGGATCGTGCGCAGGTTGGCCGTGACGTCCTCGCCGATCACCCCGTCGCCGCGGGTGGCGCCCTGCGTGAAGAGGCCGTCCTCGTAGGTGAGCGCGATCGCGAGGCCGTCGATCTTCGGCTCGACCACGAACCCGACCTCGCGGTCGCCGAGGCCCTCCTGCTCCATCACCGTCCGCGCCCTCCGGTACCAGGCCTCGAGCTCCTCGGCGCCGCGCGCGTTGGCGAGGCTCAGCATGGGGCGCCGGTGCGTGACCGGCGCGAAGCGCGTGGACGGGGGCGCGCCGACGCGCTGGGTCGGGGAGTCGGGGGTGCGCAGGGAGGGGTCGGCCGTCTCGAGCGCCTCCAGCTCGCGCATCCAGTCGTCGTAGACGCTGTCGTCGACCGTCGGCTGGTCGAGGACGTAGTAGGCGTGGTTCGCCGCGTCGATCAGCTCGCGCAGCTCCGCCGCGCGCTCGGCGGGGGCGCTCATCGGCTCACTGCCCCTCGAGGCACATCCGCGCGAGGTCGGCCGGGGTCTCGGCGAAGACGTCGGGGCCCTCCGCGGCGAGGACGTCCCGGGAGAAGAAGCCCCAGGGCACGGCGATCGTGGTCACGCCCGCGGCGCGTCCGGCCCGGATGTCGAACGGCGCGTCGCCCACATAGCAGGCGCCCCCCGGCCCTGCGCCCAGGCGCGCGAGGCCCTCGAGGATCGGGTCCGGCTCGGGCTTGTGCCGCACGCTGTCCTCGGCCGCGATCACGACGTCGAAGAGCCCGCCGAGCCATGGCAGGACACCCCACGCGAGGTCGACCGCGTCGTGGCTCTTGGAGGTGACGATGCCGAGGCGCCGGCCGGCCGAGCGCAGGGCCACGAGCATCTGCTCGATGCCCTCGTAGGCGAGCAGCAGGTCGGCGGTGTGCGCGTGGTTCCACACCCGGTACACGCGGTAGAGCTCCTCGGCGCGGTCGGGCGAGAAGGCGGCCATCTGCTCCAGCAGCGGCCGGCCGACGTTCTGCACCAGGCGCTCGTCGGGCCAGTCCTCACCGAGGACGGTGCGCACGGCGTGCCGGTGCGACTCGCGGATCAGCGCCACCGAGTCGATCACGGTGCCGTCCAGGTCGAGCAGGATGGGGTCGAAGCCGGTCACGGCAGCACCCCGACGAGGTCGCCGAGCGACATGCGCTCCAGGTGATCCATGCCGGCGATGTCGGTGAGGTCGAAGTGCATCGGCGTCACCGAGACGGCGCCGGCTTCGACCGCGGCGAAATCGGTGCCCTCCTCGTTGCGGTAGGTCGCCTCGCGGCCGTAGATCGTGAAGCGGCGCCGGGCGCCCTCGCGGTGCACGAGCGTGAGCTCGTCGTTGTAGACGCGCCGCCCGAGCCGCGTGACGCGCGCGCCGCGCAGCCCCCCCGGCGGCAGCCCTGGCGCGTTGACGTTCAGGATCACGCGCGGCGGGAAGTCGGCCTGCATCACGCGCGGCACGAGCCGGGCGGCGAACTCGGCCGCGCCGCGGAAGTCGTACGCGCGCCCGTCCCACTGGTCGGCCTCGAGGTCGATCGCCTGCGCCGAGACCGCGATCGCCGGGCGGCCGAGCAGCACACCCTCGAGGGCCGCGGCGACGGTGCCCGAGTAGGTGACGTCGTCTCCGAGGTTCATGCCCAGGTTGATCCCGCTGACGATCACGTCCGGCGGGTCGCCCACCAGGCCGAGCATCGCCAGCCGCACGCAGTCGACCGGGGTGCCGTCGGTGGCGAAGGCCGGCGAGCCGTCGTCCAGGCGTACCTCCTCCACGTGGAGGGGGTTGTGGATGGTGATGCCGCGCCCGATGGCGCTGCGGTTGGAGTCGGGCGCCACCACGCTGACCCGGCCGTAGGGCTCGAGCGCCGTCTTCAGCGCCTGCAGCCCGAGCGAGGAGACCCCGTCGTCGTTGGTGACCAGGATGTGCGTCACCGCTCCCGCCCGAAGAAGCGTGTGCGGATGAGCCGGGCGGCGACCAGGCCGGCGATCGCGCCGCCCACGGCCGACAGGATGATCACCCAGATCAGGGAGATCGTGGCCGAGAAGAACACGAACGACACGTGCACGTCGTGGCTGTTCTCCACGATGAAGAGCAGCACGATGCAGCCCACCAGGATGAGACCGCCCACGAGGGCGATCTGGCGCACCTGGCGCTCGTCGAGCCCGCCGTGATCGGGGCCGTCGCCCGGCGCCACCGCCAGACCCCTACCGTGCCGCGACGGCGGCGGCGCGGAAGACCGCGCCGAGCCGCTCCATGCCCTCCTCGATCTCCGTCGGGCTGACGCCGCTGTAGGCCAGGCGCAGCGTCCGCTCACCGCCCTCCAGCACGCAGTCGCTGCCCTTGACGTAGGCGATGCCCGCCGCGGCCGCGTCGTCGAAGAGCGCGTCGGCCGACAGCCCCTCGGGCAGCGTGAGCCAGCAGAAGAACCCGCCCATCGGCGGCACGCAGCGCGTGCCCTGGGGCATGTGGCGCATTCCCCGGATCATCGCGTCGCGCCGCTCGCGCATCAGGGCGGTGACGTGGGCGATGTTGCCCTCGAGCAGGCCGTCGCGGATCAGGCGGTCGACCGCGGCCTCGGCCAGGAGGGCGGGCGAGATGTAGGTGCGCGAGGCCGCCGCGGCCAGCGTGCCGGCGATCGCGGGCGGCGACACCAGGTAGCCGACGCGCAGGCCCGGGGCGACGGTCTTCGAGAAGGACGACGTGAAGATCACGCGGCCCGGCTCGGCCGTCTCCCAGATGCCGGGGATCGGGTCGCCCTCGAAGCGAAGCTTGCCGTACGGGTCGTCCTCGAGGATGAGGATGTCGTGGCGGTCGCAGACCTCCACGAGGGCCCGCCGGCGCTCGGCCGTGAGCGTGGCGCCCGAGGGGTTCTGGAAGTTGGGGATCGTGTAGATCAGCTTGGGCACGCGACCGGCGGCGCACTGCTCGGCGAGCGCGTCCACCACCATGCCGTCGTCGTCCACCGGGACCGGCAGGACGTCCATCCCGTGCAGCCGCAGCTGCAGGAGGGCCCGGTCGTAGGTGGGGCTCTCGACGGCGACGAGGTCGCCCGGCGACAGCATCGTCTCCAGCAGGAAGACGAAGCCCTGCAGCGAGCCGTTGGTGACGAGCACCTGGTCGGGGGTCGCGCCGTGGGTCGCGGCCAGCGTCTCGCGCAGCGGCGGGTAGCCCTGGCCGGTCCCGTAGGAGAGGATCCGCACCGCGTCGGCGTCGAGCGCCTTGCGGGTGCATTCGGCGATCAGATCACCGGAGAGGGCCTCGGGGCACGGGGCACCGCGCGCAAAGGAGATCGTCGTCGCCACGGAGCGGGAGTCTAGCCGACGCGCGACGCGGCGGCCTGATGGCGCGCCTTGGCGCGCGCCTTCGACCGCTTGAGCGCCTTGGCGCTCATGACGCAGAAGTTGCTGATGCCGAGCGGCTTCGGCGTGAACGCCGTGCCGGTGTACGGCCACACGCGCCAGACGTAGCACTGGCCGGGCTTCACCCGCGAGGTCATCTTCCAGCGCAGGCCGCGGGGGAACACCGAGACGATCTTCTTGATCGTGGGCGCCTTGCCCGCGTCGCGCCTCACGACCCGGAAGAGCTGGAGGTTGTAGAGCGTCGTGCCGGCCGGGCCCTTCTTCCAGCGGAAGACCGGCCGCAGCGTGGCGATGCGCTTGCCCGCGCGCGGCGTCAGGCGCCCGGCGTTCTGCTTCGGCAGCGCGATGCGCAGGGTCCGTCTGGCGGTGGCGGCGCCCGGCGGCAGCTGGACGCTGAACGACTCGGAGGTCGGGTCGGAGACGTTGCCCGCGACGTCGATCTGCGTGACGCTGAAGGTGTAGGCGCCCGACGCCAGCACGCCGACGTTGACCGCCGGGTTGGGCGTGTCCGAGGGGCCCTTCACGACGGCTCCGGCGGCGTCGAGCACCCGCCAGCGAGACGACGCCCCCGACTCGGTGGTCCAGGCGAACCCGGCGGGCACCGCGGTGGGCGCCGCCGGGCGGGCAGTGATGACCGGGGGCGCGGGCCGCACGGTGTCGACCGTGAAGTCCTGGGTCGCCTCGGGGCCGACGGCGTTCAGCGCCGTCACCTGCGAGACGCTGAACGTGTAGTCGCCGTCCGGAAGGGCGCCGAGCGTCGCCTGCTTGTCCGTGACGCCCGTCTTCTGTTGCAGGGGCGCGTCGTCGCCGGCGCGGGTGACCGACCACTGGAACTTGGGCTCGTCGCCGCTCCAGGTGAACGTCGGGGCGGCTACCCGCGTCGGCCCGTCGGGCCCGCCCGTGATGACCGGCGCGGCCGACGGCGGCGTCGGGTCGATGGTGAAGGTGCGGGCCGCCGAGTCGCGGTAGTTGCCGGCGACGTCGTAGAAGCGCACGAACCACGTCACGGCGACGGCCTCGGGGAGCGGCTGGGGTCGCACGTTGCGCGTGGCCCTCGTCGCGTTGCCCGGCGCCTGGACGATCTTCTGGTACGACCCGCCGCTCCAGCGCGCCCACACCTCGAAGTGGTCGTTCCCGGAGGTCGGGTCGTTGATCCTCGTCCACCGGTACGTCGGCTCGCCGACGACGAGGGCGCCGTTGGACGGGCTCGAGATGGCCGGCTGGGACGCCCCGTTGTCGAAGTTGAAGGGAGCGGTCGAAGCCGGGCCGCTGACGTTGCCGGCCCCGTCCGTGGCGCGTTGCGTCGCCACCATCCCCCTCTTCGCGGCGGTGATCGGCTGGTCGGGGCAGGCCGCCCCGGTGAGGTTGTCCGAGCAGCTCCAGCGGATCGTCAGCGAGCGCCACCAGCCGTTGGTCCCGTTCGGCTGGGCCGGGTCGAACCGCGGGGTCGGCGGCGCCGGCGCGGTGCGGTCGATCGTGAAGTCCCGGCTCGCGTACGCGCTGCGCGTCTCGACGCCGAGGCCGTCCGCCTGCACGGCCCGCACGCGGAACGACCACCTCCCCTCCCCGCGGCCGCTGTCGACCACGGGCGAGGAGACGGGGCCGGCCGGATCGGCGGCGCCCGCGGGCACCACACCGCCCTCGTATCCCTTGATCGTCGCACCGGCGTCCGCGCTCGCGGAGAACGTGAACGTCCACCTGGTGGCCGCGCTCGGGCTCGACGGGGACATCGTGACGCTCGGCGGCGACAGCGCCAGCCCGGTCACCGCGAGCGCGAGGGCGGCCAGGGCGACGACGGCCATGCAGAGGACGAGGGTGCGCCTGTTCAGGCTTCGGGACCACACGGTCGCGCGATTCTATGCGGACGCGGACGGTGAACGGGCCGCGGAGACCCACCCGTCCGTTCAGTATTGCACCGCCAAGGGGCGGTAATCAGGCGAAACGCGACACGAGGGGGGCCGGCGGCGCGCCGGCCCCCCTCGCGGAGCGAACTACCCGGTGACGGCGGGCTGGACCCGGCGGACCAGGGCGCGGAAGACCGTGACGGCCTGCGCGCTCTTGGGACGGACGTTGGACGCGGAGACCGTCGCCACGTTGGTGCGCGAGCCGCGGACCGACGCGTTGGCCATCAGGGTCACGACCACGGTGCGCGATGCGCCCGGGGCCAGGCTCCCGATCTGGAAGGTCGCGTTGGCGCTCGTCAGCGTGTTGGTGCGCGAGGCGCTCACGAAGGAGAGGCCGCGCGGCAGGCGGTCGCGGAGGACCACGTTGCGGAGCGTGACCTTGCCGGTGTTCTTGACGGTGATCCGGTAGCTGACCTTCGAGAGCACCTTCGCCCGGGCGGGGCCGGACTTCGTGATCGAGACGGTCGGCTTGACGTTCGCCACCGGCACGACCGGCGTCACCGGCGTGACGGGGGCGGCCTGGAAGGCGACCTGGGTCGCGGCGGAGAGCGTCGTCGCCTCGGCCGCGGCCGTCGACTGCGGGGTGGTCTCGGGGTTGGTCGGGTTGATCCCGATCAGGCGCCCGTCGCCGGGCGTCGTGGCCGAGATGCCGACCGAGCCCACGCCGGTGGCCGTCAGGGTGACCGTGGCGGAGCCGCCGGCGCCGATGACGACCGAGCCCGCCGACAGCGTGGCCGGGCCGGTGGCCACCAGGTTCACGGTCGAGCCGGGGCGGCCCACGACCGTCACGGTCGAGGTGGTCGCGCCGGCCGCGGGGACCGTGGCGGAGACGCCGATCGAGGCCGGCGAGGCGGTCGCGGCCAGCGCCTCCTGCACGAGCGCCTTGGCGGCGTCGTTCAGGGCGGTGTCGCCGGTGGGCGTGATCTTGTTGATCTGGTCATCGACGAGCAGCCACACGGCGACCTGCGCCGCGGCGGCGGCCTGCTCCTTGTCGGGAGCGGGCGCCCCAGTGGGGACCCGGTTGAGGAGGATCCACGCGAGCGCGCGGTCGGTGGCCGTGGCCGGCGGGTCCTGCACCGTGATCTCGACGGGCTCGGAGCCGGTCGAGAAGATGCGGCTCGTGTCCGTGCAGTAGCCCACGTACGCGGTGCCGTCCAGCGTGAAGTTCAGCGTCCCGGCGATGCCGTTGTTCGTGATCGTCGAGTTGTCGGCCGCGATCAGGCTGAAGCCGTCCCGCTGGATGTCGGGCGTCTGCCCGGCGGCCCCGCCCGTCCAGGTCTGGGTCCCGGATGCCGCGGAGGCCTGCCCGGCGGCGAACGTCGCGACTGCGGCCAGGGCCAGCGCCACGAGCGCTCCTCTCCAGCGCCGTCGTGCTCCGAGCACATGTGCCATCAGATCCCCCAGTGGTCGAACGTGCGGGCGCGCAGAACCGGCGCCTCGACGGTGGAACTTCCCATTTGAGCGCCAGATTATGTGAATGAAAGAGTTCGTGCGCACCCCTCGTGTATAGACAGGACCCTCACCGTCCCCCTCGCCTGGGTGGGGACGCACGATGTCAGGAGAGGCGATGACGGACCCCCGCGCCCGCCGCGGCCCCGCGTGAGCCCGGGTTCGTCCGGGGCCGCGGGGCTCGACGTCGCGATCGTTGACAGCCGTGACGGCGTCCGCGCGCTCGCCCCCGAGTGGCGGGCGCTCCCGCACCCCGCGGCGGCGCCCTCCCCGGTCACGGGGCCCGGCTTCCTCGAGGCGTGGCTCGACACCGTGGGGCGCGGCCACCGGCCCCACGTCGTGGCCGCGCGCCGCGACGGACGGCTGGTGGGCGTGGTCCCCCTGGTGAGCCGCGACCTGCCCCGCCGGGACGGCGGGCGCCAGATCTCCCTCGCCGGTTCGCGCCGGCCGCCGATGACCGACGTCGCCGACGTGCAGGTGGCCCCCGGCGAGGAGATCCCCCTGGCGACCGCGACGGTGGACGCGCTCGACGCCGCCGCCGACGCCTGGGACACCCTCTACCTCGGCAACGTCGCGGCCTCCGGGCGCACCTTCGCCGCGGCGCTCGGCCTGATGGAGGCCCGGGGGTGGCCGCTGGCCTCCCGCGCGCGCACGGCGATGGTGATGGAGACCGACGGCGACTGGGAGGCCTTCCGCCGCGGCCTGGGTCGCACGGTGCGCACGCTGCCGCGCAAGCGGCGGGGGCTGGAGCGGATGGGCGCGGTGCGCTTCGAGCCGGGCCTCACGGGGCGGGAGGGCGCCGCCGCGCTGGAGGACCTGATCGCGCTCTACCGGCGCCGCTGGGGCGCGGGCAACTGGCTCGAGGACGCGGCCTACCGCGAGTGCCTGCGGCGGCTGCGGGACGCGCTCGACCCCGACGGCGCGCGCGTGGCCGGGCTGTGGGTCGATGAGCACCCGCTGGCCCTGCAGCTCGTGCTGCGCCAGGGCACGCGTGACCTGTCGCTGCTCGTGGCCGCGGACCGCTCGACCCGATGGGCGCGACAGAGCCCGGGCATGCTGCTGGACTACCTCCTGGCCGAGCAGGCCTTCGCCGACGACACGACCGAGGTCCACCTCCTGCACACCGTCCTGCCGGCGAAGCTCGTCTGGACCACGCGGTTCGACGCCGAGCTCACCGTGATCGCCGTCTCGCCGCGGGCGCGGCGCGCGCCGGCGCTGGGCGTGCCGCTCGTCGAGGCGGCCATACTCGGGCGGCGCCTCGTCCGGCGGGGGTCCTGACCCTGCGCGTCGAGTCCATCACGATCGACGCCCTGGGGCCGCTGGCCGGCCGCTGGGACGAGATCGCCGCCCTGCAGGAGCGCCCCGACCCCCTGCGCCGCGCGAGCTGGCTCACCGCGTGGTGGCGCGCCTTCGGCGCCCCGCGGGGGCGGCGCGAGGACCGGATCCTGCTCGCGATGTCCGGCGAGCACGTCGTCGGCGCCGCCCCGCTGATGCTGGAGCGGTTCCCCGGGGGCGCCGTCGTCCTTCGCCACCTGGGCAACAGCTCGCACTGGTTCGACCCCGACTTCCTCATCGACCCCGCGGTCCCCGAGGCCCGGATGGAGCTGGCGCGGGCCATCGCCGCGATCCCCTGCGACCTGCTCGTGCTCGAGGACCTGGCCGAGGGCAGCCCGACCCTGGACGCGCTCGCGGCCGCCATCCCCGAGGTGCTGGTCGTGCCCCAGGGCGAGAGCCGGCACCGCTACCGCACCCTCGACCCGCCCCCGCTCGGCGCCCGGCGCAAGGACACGCGCAACCGCGTGCGCGCGGCCGAGCGGGCGGGCCGGCCGGTGGAGATCTCGCTCGACGACGACCCGGCCGCCATCGTCGCGGGGCTCGACGAGGCGTTCGACCTCACCGAGCGCGTGTGGCGGCCGCGGGGCGACGCGTCCGAGGTGACCCACGCGGCGGGCCGCCGCTACGTCAGGGAGGCCGTGACCGCCCTGGAGCCGGGCGAGGTCCTCCTCGCACGGGTGCGCGCCAAAGGGCGGCTGGCCGCGTTCGACCTCGCGCTGCGCGAGGGGCCCACCGCGGTCATGTTCCGCGGCAACTGGGACCCGGGCTCCGGCGTCTCGGGCGCCGGCTGGATGTCGATGCTGGCGGCCCTCGACCACCTCGTCGAGGCCGGCGTGGAGGAGATCGACTTCGGCAAGTTCGACTGGCCCTACAAGCGCGTGCTGGCGAGCGTGCCGGCCGTCCGGCTCGCCACGGCCGCCGTGCCGCGCGGCGCGCGGGGCGCCGCCGCCCTGCGCCTGTGGCGCGCGCGCCCGGCGCTGCTGCACGCCCGCGGGCGGGTCCGGGCCGGCGCCGTGCGGGCCCGCGGGGCGGCGGCCCGGCTCCGACCCACGGGGTTTCGCGAGGGGCGCGGGCCGGGGTAACCTCGCCGCCGTGCCCTTCACTGCGCTCCGGCGCGCGTGGCTCATGGCCGCCGTGCTCCTCGGTGCCGTCGCGGCCTGGGCGGTCCCGTCCGCCGGCGCCGTGCCCGCGGCGATCGTCTCCTACGCGCCCACGCCCGACCCCCGGGTGGACGCATACGCGCGGCCGGGCAACGTCATCGTGGTCACGATGGACATGCGCCTGCGCGACCCGGCCCGCGTCCTGCGCTGGCGCGCCAAGGGGGCGATCGTCCTGGCCTACGTCAACGCGATCGACTACCCGGAGCGGTCGCTGGGCCCGCTCGAGGACCGCCTCTACGGCGGCTCCTTCCCGCGCCGATGGCTCTACCCCGGCGGCCCCTCGAACTGGCCGGGCACGCGACTGCTCGACATGCGCCAGGGCGCGCCGCGCGCCACCTACCGCGGGTACACCGGCACCTGGGGCGGCTACGCGGCGCGCTTCATCAAGCGCCAGGTGATCGGCGACGGGCGGCTCTTCAACGGCGTGTTCCTCGACGTCTGGGGCGATCGGGTGTGGAGCCTCGGCATCGGCGGGCGCGGCACCGCGTGGGACCGGGGCGTCACGGCGGCGAGCAAGGCGATCCGGGACCAGGTGGGCTCCGACGTGTACCTGGTCGCCAACAGCACCCCGAGCCCGGCCGCCGCCCGGTACCTCAACGGGCGCATGTTCGAGAGCTTCGACTCGCGGGGCGGGGGCTGGAACCAGCTCACCGGCGGGGGCGAGACGCCCGGCCTGCTCGGGACGATGCGCTGGAACTGGTTCGGGCCGCGCCTGATGATCCTCTGGCGCAACGAGTCGTCCCCGAGCGCCGCGACCAAGAAGATGCTGAACGACGCGGCCCTGCGGGCCACCCGGACCGGCCGTGACATCGCCGTCGGCGCGTCCGACCACCAGCGCGGCATCCCGGCGCCGTTCGCCACCAGCCGCACAGGTCGCTGAACCGACCCCGTTTCGCGTGGGACGCGGGCCGGAGTAACCTCGCCGCCGTGTTGACGACGTGGCGATGGCGGCTGCTGCTCCTGATCGCGGCGGCTGCAGCGATCGCCGGCTGCGGCGGCGGCGAGGCCGGGCCGCCACAGGCGGTCCCCTCGGCGGTCGTCTCCTACTCGGCGACGCCCGACCCCGCGGTCGACGCCTACGCGCGGCCGGGCGACGTCATCGTGGTCACCATGGACCTGCGCCTCCGCGACCCCGAGCGGATCCTCCGGTGGCGGCGCCAGGGCGCGATCGTCCTCGCGTACGTCAACGCGGTGGACTACCCCCTCCGCGGCCTGGGGCCGCTCGAGGAGCAGCTCTACGGCGGCGACTTCCCGAAGGCCTGGCTCTACCCGGGCGGCCTTTCCAACTGGCCGGACACTCGGCTGCTCGACCTGCACAAGGGGTCGCCCGTCGCCACCTACCGGGGCTACACGGGGACCTGGGCGGGCTACGTGTCGCGCTTCATCGCCCGGGACGTGATCGGCGACGGGCGGCTCTTCAACGGCGTGTTCCTCGACGTCTGGGGGGACCGGGTCTGGAGCCTCGGCATCGGCGGCCGCGACAGCGCCTGGGACCAGGGCGTGACCGAGGCCAGCGCCGCGATCCGGGAGGCGGTCGGCCCGAGGGTCTACCTCGTCGCCAACAACACCCCGAGCCCCGGGACGGCCCGCTACCTCAACGGGCGGATGTTCGAGGGCTTCGACTCAGGCGGCCCCGGATGGAATCAGCTGACGGGCGGCGGCGAGACCCCCGGCCTGCTCGAGAGCATGAACTGGACCTGGGCGCAGCCCCGGCTGATGATCCTCTGGCGCAACGAGGCCGACCCGAGCGCCGAGACCGAGGGGATGATGCAGGAGGCCGGGCAGCGGGCCTCGCGAACCGGCCGCGACGTGGTCATCGGCGCCTCGGACCATCAGCACGGGATCCCGGCGCCCTTCGGGGTGGCGGCCCCGAGCGCCTCGTCGTAGCGGACGGCGACCAGGGTCAGGGGGTGCGCCGGGGTGGTCGGGCCCGCCGCCCCGCGCGGGGCGCCCTCCAGCAGCGGCCGCACGCGCTCGGGCGACCAGCGCCCCCGCCCCACGAGCAGCATCGTGCCGACCACCACGCGCACCATGTGGCGCAGGAAGGCGTCGGCCTCGATCACGAGCACCAGCTCGTCGCCGCGCCCCTCCCAGTCGCACCGCGTCACGGTGCGCTCGAAGAAGACGTGCTCGGTGCGCGTGGGCGTGAACGCGCGCAGGTCGTGGCGGCCCAGCAGGAGCGCCGAGGCGGCGTTCATCGCGGCCGCGTCGAGCGGGGCGGCGTGGTGCAGCACGCGGTCGCGGCGCAGCGCCGACGGGGGACCGCAGAGCACGCGGTACTCGTAGCGGCGGGCGCGCGCGTCCCGGCGGGCGTCGAAGCCGGGCGGGGCGTCGGCCACGGCGCGCACGGAGATGTCGGGCGGCAGCATCCCCGCCAGCGCGCGCAGGATGCGACCGGCCGGAAGGTCGCTGCCGGTGACCACGCTCGCCACCTGCCCCGAGGCGTGGACGCCGGCGTCCGTGCGCCCGGCGACCGCGATCTCGGGCGCGTCGCGCAGCAGAACGGCGAGGACCGCCGAGAGCGTGCCCTCGACGGTCCTCAGCCCCGGCTGGGCGGCCCAGCCGGAGAAGCCCACGCCGTCGTACTCCAGGTCGAGCCGGAGGACGCGGCGCACGAGCGGTGCGTCAGGCCGGGCCGACGTCCTTGGAGAGCTCGAGCAGCACCATCGGCGCAGCGTCGCCCTGCCGCGGGCCGAGCTTCAGGACGCGGGTGTAGCCACCCTGGACGTCGCTGAAGGCCGGGCCGATCACGTCGAACAGGCGATACGTGACGTCCTTGTTGCGCAGGAGCGCGACGGCCTGGCGCCGGGAGTGGAGCGTGTTCTCCTTGGCCAGGGTGATCGCCTTCTCGGCGACGCCCCGGGCGAGCCGGGCCTTGGCCTCGGTCGTCTGGATGCGGCCGTGCGTCAGCAGCGCCGTGGCGAGGTTGGACGCCAGCGCCTTGCGGTGCGAGGGGCTGCGGCTGAGCTTGGGTCCTTGATTGCGGTGGCGCACGGTCGTCTCCCGGTCTGAAGAGGGCTCAGTCCTCGTCGCTGCGCAGGCCGAGGCCGTGCGCGGCGAGGTTCTCCTTGACCTCTTCGATGCTCTTCTTGCCGAAGTTCGGGATGGCCGACAGCTCGGCCTCCGTCTTCGAGATCAGGTCGCCGATCGTCTCGACGCCCACCCGCTTGAGGCAGTTGTAGGAGCGGACTCCCAGCTCCAGCTCCTCGATCATGATGTCGTGCATGCCGCCGCCGGCCGGCGGCTCCTCGATGACCGGGTCGCCGAGGAGCTTGGTGCTCTCCGGGTCGGCGAAGATCGCCAGGCGGCCGATCAGGGTCTCCGCGGCCTCCGACATCGCGGCCCGCGGGTCGACGCTGCCGTCGGTCTGGATCTCCAGGGTGAGCTTGTCGTAGTCCGTGCGCTGGCCCACGCGGGCGGCGCTGATCTCGTAGCGCACGCGCAGCACCGGCGAGAAGTTGGAGTCGACCGGGATGACGCCGATCGTGGTGCCCGGGCCCTTGTTCTGCTCGGCCGGGACGTAGCCGCGGCCGCGGGCGATCATGAGCACCATGTCGAGCCGGTGGCCGGCCTCGAGGTTCCCGATCTCGAGCTCCGGGTTGAGGATCTCGAGGTCCGCCGGAGCGGAGATGTCCGCCGCCGTGACCACGCCGGGGCCGACCTTCGACAGCTCGACCTCGATCTCGCCGACCTCGCCGTGGAGGCGGCAGACGAGCTCGCGCAGGTTGAGGATGACGTCGGTGACGTCCTCGCGCAGGCCCGGGATCGTGGTGAACTCGTGCTGCACGCCCTCGATGCGCACCGAGGTGACGGCGGCGCCCTCGAGGGACGACAACAGCACGCGGCGCAGGCTGTTGCCGAACGTGTGGCCGAAGCCGCGGTCGAGCGGCTCGACCTCGAAGCGGCCCACCATGTCGTTGATGGGCTCGTAGGTCATGCGGGGGGACTGGATGTCGAGCACGTGATACCTCTTCTCCGGCCGGGGCCGGATCGTGATGACGCGGTCTCGGGCGTCGCATCGGCGTGTCGCCCGCGCGTCACGGGCGATGCCATCGCGAACGGCCCGGGCCGTCCTTACTTCGAGTAGAGCTCCACGATGAGCTGCTCGCTCACGGGAGTGTCGATCTCCGAGCGCTCGGGGGCCTTGAGGACCTTCCCGTTGAGCGCGTCGTAGTCCGCCTGCAGCCAGGGCGCCACGTTGGCGACCAGCTCGGTGGCGGCGCGGACGACGCCCTCGGCGCTGGAGCCCTGCTTCAGGGTGATGATGTCGTCGGGCTTCACCTGGTAGCTGGGGATGTCCACCTTCTTGCCGTTCACCCGGAAGTGCCCGTGGGTGACGAGCTGGCGCGACTGGCGGCGGGTGGCCGCGAAGCCGAGGCGGTAGACGACGTTGTCGAGGCGCATCTCGAGCATCCGCAGGAGGTTCTCGCCGGTGATGCCCTGCTGGCGGTTGGCCTTCTCGTAGTAGCGGCGGAACTGCTTCTCGAGGACGCCGTAGAAGCGGCGGGTCTTCTGCTTCTCGCGCAGCTGCAGCAGGTACTCGCTCTGGCGGATGCGGCCGCGGCCGTGCTCGCCGGGCGGGTACGGGCGGCGGTCGAGGTACTTCTGCGCCTTGTCCGTGAGGGCGACGCCTTCGCGGCGCGACTGCTTGACCTGGGGTCCGGTGTAGCGCGCCACGGCTAGACCCTCCGCCGCTTGCGGGGGCGGCAGCCGTTGTGCGGGACCGGCGACACGTCGGTCACCGAGGAGACCTCGATGCCGGCGGCCTGCAGCGAGCGGATGGCCGTCTCGCGGCCGGAGCCGGGGCCCTTCACGAACACGTTGACCTTCTGGAGCCCGTGCTCCATCCCCTTGCGCGCGGCCGAGTCGGCGGTGACCTGGGCGGCGAACGGGGTGCTCTTGCGCGAGCCCTTGAAGCCCGCGGAGCCCGCCGTCTCCCATGCGATCACGTTGCCCTGCTTGTCGGTCAGCGTGACGATCGTGTTGTTGAACGACGTCTTGATGTGGGCGTTGCCCACGGGGATGTTCTTCCGCGTGCGCCGTCTCGTGCGGCCGCGGGTCACCTTCTGGCGTGCCAACGCGCTCCTCGGTCCTGTCTGGGGTTCTCGGCCCTTAGCCCTTGCGCTGCTTGCTGACCGTGCGCTTCGGGCCCTTGCGCGTGCGCGCGTTGGTCCTCGTGCGCTGGCCGCGCACCGGCAGGCCGCGCCGGTGGCGCAGGCCGCGGTAGCAGCCGATCTCCATCAGGCGCTTCATGTCGTTGGAGCGCTCACGGCGGAGGTCGCCCTCGACGATCAGCGTCTTCTCGATGATGTCGCGGAGACGGCCGACCTCTTCCTCGGTCAGGTCCCGGACGTAGGTGTCGCGGTCGATGCCCGTCTGCTCGAGGATCTTGTTGGCCGTGGGACGGCCGATGCCGTACACGTAGGTCAGGCCGATCTCGATCCGCTTCTCGCGGGGGATGTTGACGCCGGCGATGCGGGCCATCAGCCCTGGACCTGCTTGTGGCGGGCGTTCTGGCAGATGACGAGGAGCTTGCCGTGCCGCTTGATGACGCGGCACTTCTCGCAGATCGGCTTCACGGATGCACGGACCTTCACGACTCATCCCCTGGAACCTGTCGACCGGATGCGTCCGGTGCGACGTTGGGCGCGGGCAGGCTCGCGAGCGTCGCTCGCGAGCGGTCCGGAAGGATAGCACGGCCACTGCTCACGCGAGGGGCGCCCACCGGGGCCCTACGCGGCGAGCGTCAGGATGCGCGGGCCGTCCGCCGTGACGGCGACGGTGTGCTCCCAGTGGGCCGACAGCGACCCGTCCTTGGTGGTGATCGTCCAGCCGTCCTCGCCGAGGATCACCTCGTGGCGGCCGGCGTTGACCATCGGCTCGATGGCGATCACGAGGCCCTCGATCAGCTCGGGGCCGGTCCCCGGGCGGCCGAAGTTCGGCACCTGCGGCTCCTCGTGCATCGAGCGCCCGACGCCGTGCCCCACCAGGCTCTGCACCACCGAGAAGCCGGCGGCCTCGACCTCGGTCTGCACCGCGTGGCCGATGTCGCCCACATGCCCGCCGAGCAGGCACGCCGCGATCCCGTGCTCGAGCGAGACGCGGGTCACCTCGATGAGCCTCTCCGCGATGGGCGACACCGTGCCGATCCCGTGCGTGCGCGCGCCGTCGGAGACCCATCCGTCGAGGATGACGCCGACGTCGATCGCCAGCACGTCGCCCTCGCGGAGCGCGTAGCCGTCGGGGATGCCGTGCACGACGGCGTCGTTCACCGACGCGCAGATCGAGGCGGGGTACGGCGTCGGGCCCGGGTAGCCGAGGAAGGCCGGGACGCCGCCGCGGCTGCGGATCAGCTCCTCGGCCAGGGCGTCGAGGTGCGCGGTGGTGACCCCGGGCCCGACCTCGGAGGCCAGCAGGTCGTGGCACTCGGCGAGGACGGCCCCCGACGCGGCCATCGCGTCGATCTCGGCCGGGGTCTTGGGGATCGGGCCCCGCGGGCGTCCGGAGGAGGCCGTGGCCTTCCTAGCCGGTCGGCGCCGTCGGGAGGTACGCGACGATCTGGCCATAGACCTCGTCCGGGGTGCGCTCGCCGTCCACCTCCCGCAACAGCTGGCGCGCGCGGTAGTAGTCGATCAGGGGGGCGGTCTGCTCCTCGTAGACCGCGAGGCGGTTGCTCACCGTCTCGGGCCGGTCGTCCTCGCGCTGGTAGAGGTCGCACGTGCCGCCGCCGGCCGGGCACGGGTCGCCCGGGTACGGGTTGAAGACCTCGTGGAAGGAGCGGCCGCAGCGGCGGCAGATCCAGCGGCCGGCCAGGCGGCGGACCAACTCGTCGCGCGAGACGGCGATCGAGATCACGGCGTCCAGCGGCAGGCCGAGGTCGGTGAGCATGGCGTCGAGGGCGTCGGCCTGCGGGGCCGACCGCGGGAAGCCGTCGAGCAGGAACGCGGGGGCCGCGCCGTTCGCCAGCCTCTCGCGGATCATCCCGACGACGACGGCGTCCGGCACGAGCTCGCCGGCGTCCATGTAGCGCTTGGCCTCGCGGCCGAGGTCGGTGCCCTCGGCGACGGCGGCGCGCAGCAGGTCGCCGGTCGAGAGGTGGAGCAGTTCGTGCTCGGCACCGAGGCGCTCGGCCTGGGTGCCCTTCCCGGCGCCCGGGGGGCCGAGGAGGATGAGGCGGGCTATTTCAGGAACCCCTCGTACGAGCGCATCATGAGCTGGGCCTCCATCTGGCGCATGGTGTCGAGTGCGACGCCGACCACGATGAGGATCGACGTGCCGCCCAGCACCCCGAAGAACACGTTGGAGTCCGGCAGGTAGCGGAACACGATGTTCGGGAGCTCGGCGATCAGCGCGAGGTAGATCGCGCCGGGCAGCGTCAGGCGCGTCAGGACGCGGTCCAGGTAGACCGCCGTCGGGCGGCCCGGGCGGACGCCCGGGATGAACCCGCCGTACTTCTTCAGGTTGTCCGCCTGCTCCACCGGGTTGAACTGCACCGCGGTGTAGAAGTAGGTGAACAGGATGATGAGCGCGGCCTCGAAGATGATGTAGTACCAGGACCCCGGCGCCAGGAAGTCCGAGACGTTCTGGAAGAAGGAGTTCTGGCCCCCGAGCTCGGCCAGGGTCGGCGGCAGGATCACCACCGACGAGGCGAAAATGACGGGGATCACGCCCGCCATGTTCACGCGCAGCGGCATGTAGGTGGTGCCGCCCGAGGTCTGGCGCCGGCCCACCACGCGCTTGGCGTACTGGATCGGGATGCGGCGCTGGCCCTCGTTGATGAAGACCACGCCGACGACCACCCCCAAGGCGATGGCCAGGATCAGCACCTGCGAGACCGGCGGCAGGTCAACCCAGCCACGCGCGGCGTCGGGGACCGACGACACGATGCTCGCGAAGATCAGGAGCGAGATGCCGTTGCCCACGCCGCGCTGGGTGATGAGCTCGCCGAGCCACATCAGCAGAACGGTGCCCGCCGTCACCGAGATGACGATCAGGTAGAAGCGGCCGGGCGTGAAGTCGGGGAGCGCGTCCTGCGACTTGAAGTAGAGGACGTAGGCCATCGACTGCAGCAGGGCCAGCACCACGGTGAAGTACCGCGTGTACTGGGTGATCTTCTGCTGGCCGCTCTCGCCCTCCTTCTGGAGCTTCTCGAGGGCGGGGATCACCACGGTCATCAGCTGCAGGATGATGCTCGCGGTGATGTACGGCATGATGCCGAGCGCGAAGACGGCGAACCGCGTCAACGCGCCGCCGGCGAACAGGTTCAGGAAGTCGAGCAGGCGGCTGCCGCGCTGATCCAGCGCGGCCTGGAGGGCGTCGAGGTTGATGCCCGGCACCGGCACGTACGAGCCGAAGCGGTAGACCGCGAGGATGAACGCCGTGAACGCGAGCTTCTTGCGCAGCTCGGGCGAGCGGAACGACGTGAGGATGGTCTTGAGCATCCTCCCCCCTTACTCGGTCGTGCCGGCCCCGCCGATGATCTCGACGCTACCGCCGGCGGCCTCGATCTTCGCGACCGCCGCAGCGGAGGCCGCATGGACGCGCACCGTGAGCGCGCGGTCGATCTCGCCCTGGGCCAGCAGCTTCACCGGCCAGTCGCGGTTGGCGTTGTTCTTCACGAGGCCCTTGGAGGCCAGCGCGTCGACGTCCACCGTCGTGCCCGCGTCGAAGACGTCGAGGCGGCCGACGTTGACCGGCACCGAGTGCGTCCGGAACGGGCCCATCGGCATGGACATCTTGCGGTTGGAGCCGCGCAGCTTGCCTTGCTGCATGTGGATCGGCATCTGGCCGCCCTGGTAGCCGGGGCGGACGCCGCCGCCCGTGCGGGCGCCGAGGCCCTTCTGCCCGCGGCCGGACGTCTTGCCCGTGCCGGAGCCGATGCCGCGGCCGATCCGCTTGCGCGGCCGCTTCGAGCCGGGGCGCGGGGCCAGCTTGTCGAGCCGGACGTCCTCCGCCGGGGTCTCCGGGACGTCAGCCATTCGCGGCCTCCTTCACGTTGCACGAGGCGGGACACCATGCGCAGCATGCCCTGGAGCTGAGGAGAGTCCTCGTGCTCCACGGTGTCACCGATCCTGCGCAGGCCGAGGGCGCGCAGCGTGCCGCGGTGGCGCTGCTGCGTGCCGATCTTCGACCGGACCTGGGTGATGACGAGCTTGCTCACTCGGCCACCGCACCCGCGCCGACGGCCTCCGTGGCCGGGGCGCCCGAACCGGTGCTCGCGGTGCCGAAGAGCACCTCCGAGACGGACTTCTCGCGCAGCGCGGCGACCTCCTCGGGGCGGCGCAGGGACTTCAGCCCCGCGACCGTGGCCGCGACGAGGTTCACCGGGTTGGAGGTGCCGAGCGACTTGGTGAGGATGTCGCGGATCCCGGCCAGCTCGAGCACGGCGCGCACGCCGCCGCCCGCGATGACCCCGGTGCCCTCGGACGCCGGCTTCATGAACACCCGGCCGGCGCCGGAGCGTCCCAGCGTCTGGTGGGTGATCGTGGTCCGGTACTTGGGCACGCGGAACAGGTTCTTCTTGGCGTCCTCGACGGCCTTCTGGATGGCCACCGGGACCTCCTTGGCCTTGCCGTGCCCGACGCCGACGGTGTCAACCTCGTTCCCCACCACGACCAGCGCGGAGAAGGAGAAGCGCCGGCCGCCCTTGACGACCTTCGCCACACGGTTGACCTGGACGACCCGCTCGTTGAGCTCGAGCCCGTCCGGATTGATCTTTGCCCCTCGGCGTACCTCAGCCACGCGCGCTCACCCTCTGCCTAGAACTCGAGCCCGCCCTCGCGGGCCCCGTCTGCGAGCGACTTGACGCGCCCGTGGTACTTGTAGCCGCCGCGGTCGAAGACGACCTTCTCGACACCGGCCTCCTTCGCCCGCTCGGCCAGCAGCTTGCCGACCTCCGCCGCCGCCGGGCCCTTGGCCAGGCCGCGCAGGGCGGCCTCGTGGGAGCCCGCCGCCGCCAGCGTGTGGCCGCGGTCGTCGTCGATGATCTGGGCGTAGATGCGCTTGTTCGAGCGCGAGACCGCGAGGCGCGGCCGCTCGGCCGAGCCGACGACGCTGCCGCGGATGCGGCGGTGGCGGCGCTGGCGCGCCTCGAGTGTGGTGATGCTCATGCTCTCTTACCGACCTTGCGACGAACGGCTTCGCCCGCGTAGCGGACGCCCTTGCCCTTGTACGGCTCCGGCGGCCGCACCGAGCGGATCTTGGCGGCGATCTCGCCGACCGCCTGCTTGTCGATGCCGCGGACGACCACCTGGGTCGGGGTCGGCACCTCGAACGAGATCCCCTCGGGGGGCTCGATGGTAACAGGGTGCGAATAGCCGACCGCCATCTCGAGGGCCGTGCCCTTGAGCTGCGCGCGGTAGCCGACGCCGACGATCTCGAGCTGGCGCTCGAAGCCGTTGCTGACGCCCTCGACCATGTTGGCGACCAGGGTCCGCGAGAGCCCGTGCAGGGCGCGGTGCGGGCCGCGGTCGGTGGGCCGGGTGACCACCAGGGCGCCGTCCTCGCCGCGGTTCACGCGGATCGGCTCGACCACCGTGTGGCGCAGCTGGCCCTTGGGCCCGCTGACCACGACGTTCTGACCCGTGATGTTGACCGTCACCCCGTCGGGGATCGTGATCGGCGCGCGTCCGATTCTGCTCATCTCGTCCGGTCCCCTCTCACCAGACCGAGCAGATGACCTCGCCGCCGATACCCCGGCGGCGGGCCTCGTGCCCGGTGATGACGCCCTGTGACGTCGAGATGACCGAGATGCCCATGCCGCCGAGGACGCGCGGGATGTTCGTGCGGTCCACGTACACGCGACGGCCCGGCTTGGAGATGCGCTCGATGCCGCTGATGACGCGGCGCCGGTCACGGCTGTACTTGAGCTTGACGATCAGGTCCTGGCCGACGCGCCCCTCGC
>CAVYRD010000021.1:0-35613 GCA_963770865.1 uncultured Thermoleophilia bacterium | reverse complement strand
CCGGGGTGAGCCTCGCTGCCTCGCTAACCCCTGCGCCGCGGTGCCTGGAGCAATCGCTGCAGCCTCCGCGTCTCCGCCAGGGCGTTGACCGGGCGGCGGTCCGGGGGGCCGCTGCGGCCGCGCTGCATCCGGCCCTCGCGGCCCTCGCGCGCCTCGACCCAGCGCTCGTAGGCCGAGATCAGGTCGAGGAGGTTCTCGATCAGGTCGATGCCTGCGCCGCCGCCGGGGTAGGGCTCGCCGTTCAGGAGCAGGGTCCGCGGCTCCGCCAGCCAGGCCAGCTCGCCCGAGCCGGGGCGGGCGGCGCGGACGCCGCCGGCGGAGACGCGCACCGCCAGGCCGTGCCAGTCGCGCTTCAGCACCCCGGGCTCCACCGCCGGGCGGAAGCCGAAGGCGCGCATTCGCCGGCGCTCGTCCGGCGAGTTCCACTGCCGGTGCGTCGCCTCGAGCAGTCCGCGCAGCCGCCCGTCCATCCCGTCGTCGGGCGCGCCGTCCGCGTATGCCGGTAGGGAGGACGTGGTCATCGAGCCAGTATGCATCACTTCGCGACGGGCCGAGGGCCCGGGCCCCGATCGGGGTGCTAGGATCGTCGGCCTTGGCCGATGGGTTCTATTGACGGCCGCTCTCCGAGCGCAGCCGCCCCTGGCCGCCCGACCTCATTCGGGCAGTGCCATTGCTCACCGATACCCGTCGGTGCTATCGTCTGCCGTTGCGCCTGAGCCGAACCGCCGGCTCCTCGCCGTCCCCCGCCCGCTCTCGTCAGGAGGCCTCGCGACTTGAGCACCCGCCCCGCTGCCCGCGTCCGCCACAACTTCTCCAAGCTGGAGAAGGTCCTCGAGGTTCCCAACCTCATCGACATCCAGCGGTCCTCATTTGAGTGGTTCATCAACGAGGGCCTCCGGGAGACCATCGACGACATCTCCCCGATCGAAGACTTCACGGGCACCCTCGCCGTGCAGTTCGGCAAGTACACGCTGGGCGGCTGGGAGCCCGGCATGCCCTTCGACCACATCCAGCCGAACGACTCCATCAAGGACTGCCGCGAGAAGGACATCACCTACGCGGCCCCGCTGACGATGGAGGTCGCGTTCATCAACCGGGAGACCGGTGAGATCCGCGAGCAGAAGGTCTTCATGGGCGACCTGCCCCTGATGACCGAGTGGGGCACCTACATCATCAACGGCACCGAGCGCGTCGTGGTGACCCAGCTCGTGCGCTCCCCGGGCGCCTACGTGATGGAGCCCAAGGACCGCGAGAAGCAGGTCTTCATCGCGAACCTGATGCCGTCGCGCGGCTCCTGGGTCGAGCTCGAGATCGACAAGAAGGGCCTGGTCCACGTCCGCATCGACCGCAAGCGCAAGCTGCCGGTCACCACGCTGCTGTTCGCGCTCGGCTACACGCGCGACGACGTGGCGAACCTGTTCCGCCACCCGGACGACCCGGACCGCGTGAACCCGTTCATCCAGGCGACCCTCGACAAGGACGCGACCGAGGGCAACCCGCAGACCGGCGACCGCACGAGCCTCGAGGAGCTCTACGCGATCGCGGAGGAGATCCACGGGCTGGCGCAGGGGATCGAGGACACGAGCGCCGAGGAGCGGGCCGGCGTCGAGGCCGAGATCGAGAAGCTCGAGAAGAAGATGGACGCCCGCTCGGGCGACATCATGCAGCACGCCCTGATCGAGGTCTTCAAGAAGCAGCGCCCGGGCGAGCCGCCGACGGTGGACAACTCGCGCGCCCTCGTGAAGTCGCTCTTCTTCGACCCGAAGCGCTACGACCTCACCAAGGTCGGGCGCTACAAGCTCGACGCCCGCCTGGGCCTCGAGCTCGGCTCGAGCGTGCGCACGCTGACCAACCCGCGCTTCACCGCGCGTGTGTCCGGCACCACCGACGACCTGGTCGAGCTGATCCGCCGCCTGGTGGCCCTGCCGATCAAGATCGGGCTGCCCGAGGAGTCGAAGGACTTCGCCGCCGACGCGGCGGCGACGCCGCGCGACGAGATCGCGGGCGACCTCGACGAGTACGAGCACTTCGGGAATCGCCGCCTGCGGACCGTCGGCGAGCTCATCCAGGAGGCCTTCCGCATCGGCCTCTACCGGATGGAGCGCGTCGTCCGCGAGCGGATGAGCACCGAGGACGTTGACACGATCACGCCGCAGACGATCATCAACATCCGTCCGGTCGTGGCCGCGCTGAAGGAGTTCTTCGGCTCGTCGCAGCTCTCGCAGTTCATGGACCAGACCAACTCGCTGGCCGGGCTCACGCACCGGCGCCGCCTGTCGGCGCTCGGCGCCGGCGGCCTCACCCGCGAGCGCGCCCCCATCGAGGTGCGCGACGTCCACCAGACCCACTACGGGCGCATGTGCCCGATCGAGACCCCGGAGGGCCCGAACATCGGCCTGATCGGCTCGCTCGGGTCCTTCGCCACCCTTAACGAGTTCGGCTTCATCCAGACGCCGTACCGGCGGGTGAAGGGCGGGGTCGTCACGGCCGAGGTCGAGCGCCTCGACGCCACGCAGGAGGAGCACAAGACGATCGCCCAGGCGAACGCCGAGATCGACCCCAAGGGCAAGCTCGTGGGGCCGGTCCTCTGCCGCAAGGGCGGCGAGCCGATCCTGGCCGACCCGGCCGACGTCGAGTACATGGACGTCTCGCCCCAGCAGATCGTGTCGGTGGCCACCGCGCTCATCCCGTTCCTCGAGCACAACGACGCCAACCGCGCGCTGATGGGCGCCAACATGCAGCGCCAGGCCGTCCCGCTCATGATCACCGAGGCCCCGCTCGTGGGCACCGGCATCGAGCGCCGCGCGGCCGTGGACACCGGCGACGTCGTCGTCAGCCGCACCGGCGGCACCGTCGCGACGGTCGACGCCGACCACGTGATCGTCGAGGACCCGCAGGGCGAGCTGGAGCACTACGAGCTCCACAAGTTCACCCGCTCCAACCAGGGCACCCTCATCCACCAGAAGCCGATCGTCCGCAAGGGCCAGCCGATCGAGACGGGCGACGTGCTCGCCGACGGCAGCTCCACGGACAACGGCGAGCTGGCGCTCGGCAGCAACATGCTCGTCGCCTTCATGTCCTGGGAGGGCTACAACTTCGAGGACGCGATCATCATCTCGGAGCGCCTCGTCAAGGACGACGTGCTCTCCTCGATCCACATCGAGGAGTACGAGGTCGACGCCCGCGCCACCAAGCTGGGCGCCGAGGAGATCACGCGCGACATCCCGAACCGCTCCGAGGAGTCCCTCAAGGACCTCGACGAGCGCGGCATCGTCCGCATCGGCGCCGAGGTCATGTCGGGCGACCTGCTGGTCGGCAAGGTCACGCCGAAGGGCGAGACCGAGCTGACGGCCGAGGAGAAGCTGATCCGCGCCATCTTCAAGGAGAAGGCCGGCGAGGTCCGCGACACCTCCCTCAAGGTCCCGCACGGCGAGGGCGGCAAGGTCATCGACGTCAAGGTCTTCGACCGCGAGAACGGCGACGACCTGTCGCCGGGCGTCAACCAGCTCGTGCGCGTCTTCGTCGCCAAGCGGCGCAAGATCGCCGAGGGCGACAAGCTCGCCGGCCGCCACGGCAACAAGGGCGTCATCTCCAAGATCGTCCCCGAGGAGGACATGCCGTTCCTCGAGGACGGCACGCCGATCGACATGATCCTGAACCCGCTGGGCGTGCCGTCGCGCATGAACATCGGGCAGATCCTCGAGACGCACCTCGGCTGGGCCGCCGCGCGCGGCTGGGTCGACGGCGCCTACGAGGCGGGCGGCATCAACGGCCACGAGCCGCCGTCCCGCACCTTCGTCGCGACGCCGGTGTTCGACGGCGCGACGGTCGAGGACGTTGACCGCGTGCTCAAGGACTGGTCGGCGAGCCACCCCGGCAACCCGATCCAGCTCGGCGTGGACGAGTCCGACCGCGCCGGCCGCCAGGCCTCGGGCCGCATGAAGCTCTACAACGGCCGTACGGGCGAGCCCTACGAGGGCAAGGTCACCGTCGGCTACATGTACATGCTGAAGCTGCTCCACCTGGTGGACGACAAGATCCACGCGCGCTCCACCGGCCCGTACTCGCTCGTCACCCAGCAGCCGCTGGGCGGCAAGGCGCAGTTCGGCGGCCAGCGCTTCGGCGAGATGGAGGTGTGGGCGCTCGAGGCGTACGGGGCCGCCTACACCCTCCAGGAGATGCTCACCATCAAGAGCGACGACACCGTGGGCCGCGTGAAGGCCTACGAGGCGATCGTCAAGGGCGAGAACATCCAGGAGCCGTCCATCCCGGAGAGCTTCAAGGTGCTGCTGAAGGAGATGCAGAGCCTGGGCCTCGACGTGAAGGTGCAGGGCGAGGCGGGACCGGAGTTCCTCGCGCGGGATGAGGACGACGACCTGCTGCGCGCCGCCGAGGAGCTCGGCATCGACCTGTCGGGCGGCCTCGGGGCGGCCCAGCAGGAGGAGGAGACCCAGGAGGGCGACGGGGCCGAGGCCGCACCGCAGGACGACGCCGAGGTCGTGGCGTCGTCGGCGGAGACGGCCGGCGCCGACGCGACGGAGGGCTGAGGGGGCCGGCCCCCCGGCGCGGGTCCCCACGGGGGCCGGCGCCGGGGGCGCCGTGAACAGGGACGGGGGTTAGCCGGGGTGCGGCGCGACGGCGCTGCGGCTCGGCACACGAAGAAAGGCGCGGCTACGTGATCGACATCAACAACTTCGACTCCATCTCCATCGGCCTGGCCTCCTCGAAGCAGATCCGGCAGTGGAGCTCGGGCGAGGTCACCAAGCCCGAGACCATCAACTACCGCACGCTGAAGCCCGAGAAGGATGGGCTCTTCTGCGAGAAGATCTTCGGTCCGACCAAGGACTGGGAGTGCTACTGCGGTAAGTACAAGCGCGTCCGCTACAAGGGCATCATCTGCGAGCGCTGCGGTGTCGAGGTCACGCGGGCCAAGGTGCGCCGCGAGCGCATGGGCCACATCGACCTCGCCGCGCCGGTCAGCCACATCTGGTTCTTCAAGGGCGTTCCGAGCCGCATCGGCTACATGCTGGACATCGCCCCGAAGGAGCTGGAGAAGGTCCTCTACTTCGCCGCCTCGATCGTCACCGAGGTCGACGAGGAGGGCCGCGCCGGCGAGCTCGACCGCCTGCAGGACGAGGTCAACGCCGCCATCGAGCAGTTCGGGGTGGACAAGGAGGAGCGCCTGCTCGAGCTGAGCGAGCGCCTCGACCGCCGCGTCCAGTGGCTCCGAGAGGGCGAGGCCCCCGGCCTCACCGACGAGGACGAGTACTGGATCGACGACCTCAAGCGCGACCGCACCAACGAGGACCCCGAGGCGCGCCGCGAGCTGACCGACGCCGACCGCAAGCAGGCCGAGGCCGACCTCCGCAAGGAGACCGACGTCGCGCTCAAGGACATCGAGCGCTACACGGAGGAGGCGATCGACCGCCTCACCCGCGCCTGGCTCACCTTCAAGGACCTCAAGCCCCGCCAGATCGAGTCCGACGAGCAACTGTTCCGCGAGATGAAGGAGCGGTTCGGCTCGCCGTACGGCTTCTGCGACCTGTTCAAGGGCGGCATGGGCGCCGCGGCCATCCGCGAGCTGCTCGGCCAGATCGACCTCGACGCCGAGGCCGAGTCGCTGCGCGAGACGATCCAGACCTCGAAGGGCCAGCGCCAGGCGCGCGCCCTGAAGCGCCTGAAGGTGGCCTCCGCGTTCCGCCGCAGCACCAACCGCCCGGAGTGGATGGTCCTCGAGGCGATCCCGGTCATCCCGCCGGAGCTGCGCCCGATGGTCCAGCTCGACGGCGGCCGCTTCGCCACGAGCGACCTGAACGACCTCTACCGCCGCGTCATCAACCGCAACAACCGCCTCAAGCGGCTCCTCGACCTCGGCGCGCCCGAGATCATCGTGAACAACGAGAAGCGGATGCTGCAGGAGGCGGTCGACGCCCTGTTCGACAACGGCCGCCGCGGCCGCGCTGTCACGGGCCCCGGCAACCGCCCGCTCAAGTCCCTCTCGGACATGCTGAAGGGCAAGCAGGGCCGCTTCCGCCAGAACCTGCTCGGCAAGCGCGTGGACTACTCGGGCCGCTCGGTCATCGTGGCCGGCCCCGAGCTGCGCCTGCACCAGTGCGGGCTGCCGAAGCTGATGGCGCTCGAGCTCTTCAAGCCGTTCATCATGAGCCGGCTCGTCGAGCGCAAGCAGGTCCAGAACATCAAGGCGGCCAAGAAGCTGGTCGACGCGATGGTGCCCGAGGTCTGGGACGTGCTCGAGGAGGTCATCGGGGAGCACCCGGTGCTGCTCAACCGCGCGCCGACCCTGCACCGCCTCGGCATCCAGGCCTTCGAGCCGGTGCTCGTCGAGGGCAAGGCCATCCAGATCCACCCGCTCGTCTGCACGGCGTTCAACGCCGACTTCGACGGCGACCAGATGGCCGTCCACCTCCCCCTGTCGGTGGAGGCGCAGTCCGAGGCCCGCATCCTGATGCTCTCGGCCAACAACATCCTCTCGCCGGCCAACGGGCGCCCGATCACGGTGCCCAGCCAGGAGATGATCCTCGGCCTCTACTACCTCACGCACGGGCCGGTCCTCGACCTGCGCAAGAAGGGCGACGAGGGCGAGGGCTTCGAGCGCGAGCTGACCGAGCTGTGGAACCCCGAGAGCCGCAAGTGGGAGCTCCCGAAGGGCCACGAGGCGAAGTCCGACGGCACCGACTGGTCGACCAAGCCGTTCGACGTCCTGAAGCTCACCCCGCCGCGGGCCTTCCGCGACGCGGAGAGCGTCATCACGGCGCTCGAGCAGCGCGCCATCGCGATCCACGACATCATCGAGATGCGCCCCTCCGACCCGGAGGGCGTGCGCCGCATCACCACCCCCGGCCGCGTGGTCTTCAACCACGAGGTCCGGGAGGCGCTCGAGTTCGTCGTGGGCGCGGAGGAGCTCGTCGAGACCCCGTACCCGGAGCTGCACAAGACCCTCACCAAGCGGCAGACCGCCGACTTCATCGAGGACCTCGTGAACCTCTACGGGGCCACCGCGGTGTCGATGGTGCTCGACGCGTTCAAGGAGCTGGGCTTCCGCCACGCGACCGACTCGGGGCTCACGGTGTCGAAGAACGACATCGTCGTGCCGCCGACGAAGGACGAGATCATCGCCAAGTACGACGAGAAGGTCGACGAGGTCGAGGGCTTCTTCGGCCTGGGCGAGATGAGCCCCGAGGAGCGCCACGAGGAGGTCGTGAAGCTCTGGGAGCAGGCCACGGACGAGGTCGCCGAGGCGATGCAGCGGCACCTGTTCCGGATGAACCCGATCTACATGATGGCCCACAGCGGCGCGCGCGGATCCTTCAAGCAGATCCGTCAGCTCGCCGGCATGCGCGGCTGCATGAACAACCCGAAGGGCGAGACGATCGAGCGCCCGATCAAGAGCAACTTCTTCGAGGGGCTCTCGGTGCTCGAGTACTTCATCTCGACCCACGGCGCCCGCAAGGGCCTCGCCGACACCGCCCTGAAGACCGCCGACTCGGGCTACCTCACCCGGCGCCTGGTCGACGTCTCCCAGGACGTCATCGTCCGCGAGCTCGACTGCGGCACCGACGAGGGCATCGAGATCCCGGTCTTCCGGGACGACAACATCCTCAACCCGAGCCTGCCGGGCCGCGTGCTCCAGGGCCCGATCGTGGACCGGATCACGGGCGAGGTGCTCCTCGACCTGCGGCCCGACCTGCCGGCCGACGCCGACGACGCGGCGATCGACGCCCACCGCGGGCAGCTCATCTCCACGCTCGACGGGCAGCGGCTCAACCGCGAGCTGCGCAACGACGACGGCAGCCCGCAAGAACGCGATCGCCTCGGTGCGCTCGCCGCTGAAGTGCCGCAGCGAGGTCGGCATCTGCGCCCGCTGCTACGGCCGCAACCCGGCCTCGGGCCGGCTCACCGAGCCCGGCGACGCGGTGGGCATCATCGCCGCGCAGTCGATCGGCGAGCCCGGCACGCAGCTGACCATGCGCACGTTCCACACCGGCGGCGTCGCCGGCGCCGACATCACGCACGGCCTGCCGCGCGTCGTCGAGCTGTTCGAGGCCCGCAAGCCGAAGGCGCAGGCGCTCATCGCCCCCGTGGACGGATGGATCCGCATCACGGACGACGAGACGCGCCCCGGGTCGGCCCACCTCACGGTGGTCGAGCCGGAGTACGTCGAGATGGACGACGCGGGCACGGGCGCGACCCGGGCCCCGGTGCGCGAGCACCCGTTCCCGGTCATGCGCCGCACGCAGATCACGGTGGACGACGGCCAGTGGGTCGAGGCCGGCGACCTCCTCAGCAACGGATCGGCCTTCCCGGCCGACATCCTCGGCTCGAAGCCGGGCGTCGCGCTCGGCGTCCAGGGCGTCGTCACCGGCGTCAAGGACGAGGGCAAGGGCTGGCTGCGGGTGGACGTCGAGACCGAGGCGGGCATCTCCCAGCGGTGGCTGCGGCTGCCGGCGGACCGCCCGCGCCCGGTCATCGAGGTCGGCGACCAGGTCGTCACGGGCCAGCGGTTCTACACGCAGGAGGGCTCGCGCGACCGGTCCACCAAGACCGAGCTGTACCTCGTCAGCGAGGTCCAGAACGTCTACCGCTCGCAGGGCGTGGACATCAACGACAAGCACATCGAGCTGATCGTGCGTCAGATGCTCCGCAAGGTGCGCGTGGACGACCCGGGCGGCACGCACTTCCTGCACGGCCAGATGGTCGACAAGCCGGTGCTCTACCGGGAGAACACCCGGGCCGCCGAGCGCATCAAGGAGCAGCTGCTCGAGAAGCGCGAGAGCGGCGAGTTCACCGGCGAGGACAGCGAGATCACCCGCGCGGTCGGCGGGGTGCAGGCGGTCGTCGAGCCGCTCATCCTCGGGATCACGAAGGCCTCGCTGGCCACCGAGTCGTTCCTGTCGGCGGCCTCCTTCCAGGAGACGACGAAGGTCCTCACCGACGCGGCGCTCGAGGGCAAGGTCGACCGCCTGCGCGGCCTCAAGGAGAACGTCATCATCGGGAAGCTCATCCCGGCGGCCACGGGGCTCAAGCGCTACCGGCAGCTCGAGATCGAGGCGGTCCGGCGCGCGCCGGCCCTCCTGGAGTTCGACCTCGACGAGCCGTTCTCGGACGCCGACGACGACGCCCTCCTGGGCCTCGGCGACGGCGACGGGCAGACCTACTCCTTCGGGCCGGAGCTCGACCCCGAGGAGTAGTCCCGCACCACGCGCGTGGAGTGACCGTCAGGGCCGGCATCCGCCGGCCCTGACGCGTTTCCGGGGCCGCCGGCCCGGGCTGCGAACCGTCCTCACCAGCCGAGGTCGCGCCCGCCCCGCGGACGGCGGCGAGCAGCGCCCGCACCGAGGGTCGCGCGGCGTCGGCCGTGCGTGTGGCGGCCACGATCGCGCGCCGCAGCGGTCCCTCCGCCACATCGCGCACCACCACGCCCGGGCGCGCGGTGGGCATGACGAGGTCGGGCAGGAGCGTCACCGCCATGCCCTCGGCGACGAGGCCGAGGCTGAGGACGCTGTCGTTGGTCTGGTGGAGGACGAGCGGGTCGAAGCCGCCGAGCTCCCGGCAGGCCCGGATCGTCATCTCCCGCCAGGCGGTCCCCGTGTGGCCGGTGGTCCAGACCTCCCCGTCCAGCTCGCGCAGCGGCACCGCGACGGGGTGGCGCCGGGCGGCGGGGTGGTCCGCGGCGAGGACGACGCGCACCGGCTCGCGGTGCAGCTCGTGGCGCTCGACGCCCGCCGGCCGCGGGTGGGCGAGGTGCTGCCACTCGTCGGCCAGCACCAGGTCGATCTCTCCGAGCGCGAGCGCGGGCAGCGAGACCTCGGGCTCGGCCTCGATCAGCTCGCACCGCAGGCCGGGCGCGTCCCGCGCCAGCGCCTGCATCGCGGGCAGCGCGACGCGCAGGGCGGCCGCTGACCGCGGCGGCGGCGCTCGCCGGCGACCTGCGCCCGGGGGCGGTCAGCGCCCGCGGGCTGGGGTGGCTCGTGGCCATCGCGGTCGTCTCGACCGTCGCCGCGGTGGCCCTCTTCTTCGCCGGCCTGTCGCGCGTCGGCCCGACGACCGCCTCGATCCTCTCCACCGCCGAGCCGCTGACGACGGTGCTGCTCGCGGCGCTCGCCTTCGGCCAGACGCCTCGCCCCGCTCCAGCTCGCGGGGGCGGCGCTCATCGTCGGCGCGGTGGTCGTGCTCGCCCGCCGCGCGGGCCCGTCGTCAGCCGGGGAACCTCGCGTGGATGTGGTCGTCGTGGTTGGGCCAGGTCATCACGATGCCGGAGGGGCCGTGGATGCTCAGGCTCGGGCCGACGAGGACCAGGCTGGCGCCCTGCGCGACGAGCCGGTCCACCACCGCCTGGGTCAGCGCCCGGTCGTAGGTCGCGGCGCTCGCCCCCGCCTCGGCGCCGTCGCGGCGGGGCAGGCGGATGTCCACGTCCAGGCCGTTCTGGTGCGAGACGTGGCCGACGACCGGGCCGGTGAACGGGCCGCCGGTCTCGCGCGACAGGTCGCCGATGCCCAGGCGCGGCTGCTCGGGGTGGCTCCTCGCCCACCAGGCGCCGAGATCGAGGACCTCGTGGACGAGCCGTGCGGTGCCCCACGTCCGGTCCACGCCGCCCGGCGGCCGCTGGGTGGCCGGGTTGTACGTGTAGTAGCCGACGCCGGCGGAGGGCAGGCGCACGCCGTTCACCAGGCTGCCGGCGTTCGGCGTGCCGACCGCGACGCTGTCGCGCCAGGTGACCTTCGGTTCCTTCGGGAGCGGGGGCCGCTCGGAGGGCGGCTGATCCGGGACGATCTCGGGCGTCGAGGGCACCGGCACCACCGCGGGGCCGTCCTCGATCACGGCGACCGGGGCGCCGAAGGCCGTCCCCGGTCCGTCGCCCGCCTCGAGCGCGGCGAGCGGGACGAGGGCTGCGACCAGCGCCAGCAACCCGAGCCACGCCCAGGGGACGCCCGAGGCGAGCCGCCGCCGGCGCGGCCGGCCGAGGACCGACGCGGCGCACGCGGGGCAGCAGTGGAGCGCCTCACGGCGCTCACGGCGATGGCTGCGCGGTCCGTGCATCGCGCCGACGGTAACACCGATCGCGTGTTCCCCCTGCAATGCGCGTTGTCGATTCGCGCCGCCCGGTGGCCGCGGGGACGCCCCGCGGGACGGGATACCCTGGGGGCGTGTTCCCCGGGCTCCTCGCCCGCCCGATCCGGGCGCTCGTCATCCTCGCGCTGCTCGTCGCGGTGGGCGCGGGGCTCTGGCTGTGGGACCGGGCGGGGCAGAGCACGCCGGCCGACGAGGCGGCGGCGCTGGCCGACGTCCGCGCGGCCGGGGGCGCCGATGCGGCGGCCCGCCCCGGTGTGCCGCGGTCCGGCGTGTACCGCTTCCGCCAGGCCGGATCCGAGCGCGGGGGCGTGGGCCCGGTCCACATCTCGCGCGGGCTGCCGGACCAGGCCCTCTACGTCGTGACGCCCGCCCCGGGCGGCTACGCGGAGGAGCTCGACATCAGCGAGGAGCACATCGAGGGCCAGCGCCTGCGGGTGGGCGAGGACGGCGCGCGCCAGGTGTCGCGGCGCTCGAAGGTGACCTTCCTCGGCGTGGGCCGCGACGACCGGCGCGTCCTGCGCCCGGCGCCGCTGCGGATGCCCCGGCAACTGCCGGTCGGCGCCGCCTGGAGCGCGCGCTACGCGGCCGCCCAGCTGCCCATGACGGCCCGCTCCACCGTGCTGCGGGCCGACGTCGTGGAGGTCGGCGGCCGCCGCCTGCCGGTGCGCGTGATCCGCACCGTGGTGGACACCGGCGGCATCCACCACGGCCGGCGCATCGACACCCTCTGGTGGTCCCCGGCGCTCGCGCTGCCGCTGCGCTGGAGCATCGACATGAGGATCTCCGGCGTCGTCAGCCTGCGGACCCGCGCCGACCTGACGATCGAGAGCACGACGCCGGCCGTCTGACCCGGGAGCGCTGGTCTAGAGGGGTCCCGCCGGGCGTGCTACCTTTCCCGGGCCGCTCGCCCGGCAATGTCCTGTTGCGCTCGAAAAAAGGCCGACGTGCCCACGATCAATCAGCTGGTCCGCAAGGGCCGCAGCCCCAAGTTCTCCCGAGTGACGACGCCGGCCCTGCGCGGCGCGCCGCAGAAGCGCGGTGTGTGCACCCGCGTCTACACCACCACCCCGAAGAAGCCGAACTCGGCGCTCCGGAAGGTGGCCCGCGTGCGCCTCACCAACGGCATGGAGATCTCGTCGTACATCCCCGGTGAGGGGCACAACCTCCAGGAGCACTCGGTGGTCCTGGTCCGTGGTGGCCGCGTCCGCGACCTGCCGGGCGTGCGCTACAAGGTGATCCGCGCGGCGCTCGACGCCGCCGGCGTCTCGGACCGGCGCAAGGGCCGGTCGAAGTACGGCGCGAAGAAGCCGAAGTAATGCCGCGCCGCGCCGTCATCACACGCCGTCCGCTCGACCCGGACCCCGTCTACCAGAGCCCGCTCGTCACCCAGCTGGTGAACAAGGTGCTCAAGGACGGGAAGAAGTCAACCTCCGAGGGTGTCGTCTACGGGGCGCTGGAGCGCATCCGCGACCGCACCGGCCGCGACCCCGTCGCGGTGATGGAGGAGGCCGTCCGCAACGTCACCCCCGCCCTCGAGGTGAAGTCCCGCCGCGTCGGCGGCGCCACCTACCAGGTGCCGATCGAGGTCCCGGCCCGCCGCGGCCGCACGCTGGCCATCCGCTGGCTGGTGCGCTACGCCCGAGAGCGGCGCGAGAAGCAGATGAGCGAGCGGCTCGCCAACGAGCTGCTGGACGCGCTCGGGTCGCAGGGGGGCGCCTTCAAGCGGAAGGACGACCTCTACCGCATGGCCCAGGCCAACAAGGCCTTCGCGCACTACCGCTGGTAAGCACGCCCCTCGCCACGCGCGGGGGCACCGTAAGGGACGTTGATTTCCGCGCCCGGCCGGGCCTTCCGGCCGGCGCCATGACTGCGATGAGGTGATCTTCAATGACGACGACGGCCAGGAAGGTCTCCCTCGAGAAGACCCGCAACATCGGGATCATGGCGCACATCGACGCCGGCAAGACGACGACGACCGAGCGGATCCTCTACTACACGGGCCGCACCCACCGGATCGGTGAGGTGCACGACGGCGCGGCGACCATGGACTGGATGGCGCAGGAGCAGGAGCGCGGCATCACGATCACGAGCGCCGCGACCACGTGCTTCTGGCGCGACCACCGCATCAACATCATCGACACCCCGGGCCACGTCGACTTCACCATCGAGGTGGAGCGCAGCCTGCGCGTGCTCGACGGCGCCGTCGCGGTGTTCGACTCGGTCGCCGGCGTGGAGCCCCAGAGCGAGACCGTGTGGCGCCAGGCCGACCGCTACGGCGTGCCGCGCATCGCCTACGTCAACAAGATGGACCGCCTCGGCGCGAACTTCGACGCCGCGGTCCAGACGATGATCGACCGCCTCGGCGCCAACGCGGTGCCGATCCAGCTGCCGATCGGCGCGGAGGCCGACTTCCGCGGCATCGTCGACCTGCTCACGATGAAGGCGACGATCTACAAGGACGACCTCGGCACCGAGATCGACATCATCGACATCCCGGCCGAGCTGGTCGACGAGGCCGAGGCCGCCCGCGAGAAGCTGATCGAGGCCGTCGCCGATCACGACGACGAGCTCGCCGAGGCCTACCTCGACGGGCAGGAGATCGACCGGGACCGGCTCATCGCCGCGATCCGGGCCGCCGTGCTCGCCATCGAGATCACGCCGGTGCTCTGCGGCTCGTCCTTCAAGAACAAGGGCGTGCAGCCGCTGCTCGACGCGGTCATCGACCTGCTCCCGTCGCCGCTCGACGTGCTGCCCGCCGTGGGCACCGTCCCCGGCACGGACGAGGAGATCACCCGCGAGGCCGACCCCTCGGCCCCGTTCGCCGCGCTGGCGTTCAAGGTGATGAGCGACCCGTTCGTCGGTCGCCTCACCTACCTGCGCGTCTACTCGGGCTCGATCGCCACCGGCTCCAACATCATCAACGCGACCAAGGACCGCAAGGAGCGGCTCGGGCGCCTGCTGATGATGCACGCAAACCACCGCGAGGACGTGGACGGCGTCTCGGCCGGCGACATCGTCGCGGCCGTCGGCCTGAAGTCCACCACCACGGGCGACACGCTGACCGACGCGGCCGACCCGGTGATCCTCGAGCGGATGACCTTCCCCGAGCCGGTCATCGAGATCGCGATCGAGCCGAAGACCAAGCAGGACCAGGAGAAGCTGTCCGACAGCCCTGCAGCGCCTGTCCGACGAGGACCCGACCTTCCGCGTCCACACGGACGAGGAGACGGCCCAGACCCTGATCGCCGGCATGGGCGAGCTGCACCTCGAGATCATCGTGGACCGGCTCATGCGCGAGTTCGGCGTGGACGCCAACGTCGGCCAGCCGCAGGTCGCCTACCGCGAGACCATCCGCAAGGCGGTCGACAAGGTCGAGGGCCGCTTCGTCCGCCAGACCGGCGGCCGCGGCCAGTTCGGCCACGTGTACGTCTCGGTCCAGCCCAACGAGCCGGGCGCCGGCTACCTGTTCGAGAGCAAGATCGTCGGCGGCGCGATCCCCAAGGAGTACATCCCGGCCGTCGACGCGGGCATCCGCGAGGCCCTCGAGGGCGGCGTCATCGCCGGCTTCCCGATGGTGGACGTCAAGGTCCAGCTCGTGGACGGCTCCTACCACGAGGTCGACTCCTCGGAGGTCGCCTTCAAGATCGCCGGCTCGATGGCCGTCAAGGAGGCCGTCAAGCGCGCCTCCCCGACGCTGCTCGAGCCGATGATGGCCGTCGAGGTCGTCGTGCCGAAGGAGTTCGTCGGCACGGTGGTCGGCGACCTCACCTCGCGCCGCGGCCGCATCGGCGGCATGGACACCCGCGGGTCGACGGCCGAGGTCGTCAACGCCCAGGTGCCGCTGTCGCAGATGTTCGGCTACGCCACCTCGGTGCGCTCCGCCACCCAGGGCCGCGCGACCTTCACGATGCAGTTCCACTCGTACCAGGAAGTGCCGCAGTCCATCGCCGAGGAGATCCGCGCCAAGAGCGGGGCCGCCTCGCACTGATCCGCGCGACCCCACGCCGGCCCCCGGGCCGGCGTGGGGTCAGTGCGAGGTCAGCGCCTCGCCGGGGTCGTCCAGCGCGCCGACCGGGGGCCTGCTCGGAGGCGGCAGGGAGCCGGGCTCGCAGCTGACGCCGGCGGCCAGCGCGTAGTCGTTCCAGCGGTCGGCGACGACGTCGAACCCGAGCCCGGGCGAGACCTTCGCCAGCTTGCGCAGCAGGACGACGTGGTAGCAGTGGTAGCCGTCGTCGGCGAGGTACGAACGCCACGGCCGGCCCGGGGTGAGCAGGCCGTAGAGGCTCCAGCTGCCGGTGTCGTGCAGCGGCAGGTACTCGACCAGGGTCTGCTCGCCGGTGCGCATCAGGTCGAGCGCGAGGTCGCCGGCCTCCGCCGATCCGGCCGCCGGGGTGCGGGTGTGCGAGACCTCGGCCACCGAGCCGCGGCCCAGCGGCCGCCCGCGCAGGAGCGGGCCGGTGGCGTGCAGGTTGAGCAGCGTCACCATGAAGCCGTTGAGGGCGGCGCCCTTCCAGGGGTTGGCCCCCGGGTAGGCGCGCTCGACGTACCAGGGCATCGCCGGCACGCCGACGGGCTCGGCCACCTCGCTCACCACGCCGCCCTTGTCCACGGGGACGGTGAAGGCGGCGAGCGCGCCGCGGGCGGCGTCTGCGAAGCGGGCGTCGCCGGTGCGGTGGTAGGCGCGCGCCATGAGCTGCGCCATCCGCCCCTGGGCCATCCCCGAGGCGCCGGGCTTGATGACGCCCGGCCGGTCGGGGACGTCGTAGTACTCCCACAGCAGGAAGACCTTGCGCCCGGCGTGGCGCACGACGCCCAGGGGCAGCAGCGCCTCGGCCAGGCGCTCGGGGGAGACGTGGGCGTTCAGGTCCTGCCAGCGGCCGGCCGTCGCCACCGGGTTGATCGCGAAGCCCCGGCCGGCCCAGTAGGTGGCCAGCAGGCCGTCGGGCGTGCGGGCGATGACGCGGCTCGACGGCGCGGTGCGCCGCTCGTACCACCAGGCGTTGACCCGCAGGGTGAGCGCGGCGGTGGCCCGCCGGCCGGCCGGCTGGGTCATGCGCATCATGCGGGCCCCGAGGCGCAGGACGTAGTCGATGTCGCGCCGCGTGGTCGTGCCGGGCGCCGCCTCCTGGCGGGCCTGGCCGAGGATGGCCCGCGCCGAGGTGACGTCGCCGGGGAAGGCGTAGGGGCTGATCACGTAGCCGGGCCGCTTCGCCGCGGCCGGGCCGGCCAGCGCGAGCGCGCCCGTCAGCGCGACGGCCGCCGCCGCGACGCGAAGCCCCCTCACGGGAGCCTCGCCGCGAGGAGCTCCGCGGGGTGCAGCACCGCGCAGCCGGTGGTCCGGCCGATCTGCTCGCGGCACGACGTCCCCGCGGCGACCGCCAGCGCGGCGCCGTGGAGCGCCGGCACGAGGCGGTCCCCTGCGATGCGCCGCGACATGTCGGGATGACGGTAGCCGAACGCGCCCGCCATGCCGCAGCACCCGGCCCCGGAGTCGCGGAGGGCGAGACCCGGGACGCCGGCCAGCGCGGCCGCGCCCTCGCGCCCGCCGCCGAGAGCCTTGGCGTGGCAGTGCTCGTGCACGACGGCCTCGCCGTCGGCGCTGCGCAGCCCCGGCAGGCGGAGGCCGGCCACCGCGCGCTCGAAGGTCACGGCGGCGTCGGCCACCCACCGCGCGCGCGGGTCGCCCGGCACCAGCCGCGGCAGGTCGTCGAACGAGCATGGACCAGCACGACGGCTCCAGGACCACGACCGGCCGGCCCGCGAGGACGTGCGGCGCCAGGCGCGACAGGGCGCGGACGGCGCGCCGGCGGGCGGCGTCCACGAGGCCCTGCGACAGGAGCGGCCGCCCGCAGCAGCCGGGGTCGACGACGGTCACGCGCGCGCCGCCGGCGCCCAGCACGCGCAGGGCGGCCTGGCCGATGCCCGGGTGCAGGTAGCGCGTGAAGGTGTCGGCCATCAGGGCGAGCTCGGGTCCGCCGGCGGGGCCGATCGGCCGGCCGGCGCGGCCGCGGCGCGCCGCGGCCCAGCCGCGGACCGGGACGGGCGGGCGGGCGCCCAGGGCGCGCTCCGCGACGCGGGCGCCGAGCGTCGCGAGGCGCGGGGCCCGCGAGCCGGCGGCGAGCAGCTCGTGCGCGTGGCCCGCGACGCGGGACGCGAGGGGGACGCCGCGGGCGCGGTGGCGGTGGGCGAGCGCCTCCACCTTGAGCCGCGCCATGTCGACCTGGGCGGGGCACTCGGATGCGCACGCCTTGCAGGCGAGACAGAGCTCCAGGGCCTCATGGAGGCCGTCATCGGCCAGACCGGCGGCGAGATTACCTTCGAGGGCGGCGCGCAGGATCACCGCGCGGCCGCGGGTGGAATGCCGCTCGTCGCCCAGTGCCTGGAAGCTCGGGCACATGGCGCCCGCGCCCGCGCGGCACGCGCCGTTGCCGTTGCACGCCTCGCCGGCGCGCGCGAGGCCGCCCTCGGCGGCGAAGTCCATCGCGGTCCGCCGGGCGGCGCGCGGCGGGGAGGCCAGCAGGCGCAGGCCCTGGTCGAGCGGCTCCGGGTCGGTGAGCACCCCGGGGTTGAGGATCCCCTCCGGGTCGAGGCGGCGCTTGAGCTCCGCGAAGGCGGCGATGCTCTCGGGCGGGTACATGCGCGGCAGCAGTTCGCTCCGCAGGCGCCCGTCGCCGTGCTCGCCCGAGAGCGAGCCGCCGTTGGCGGCGACGAGGTCGGCGACCTCCTCGGCGATGCGTCGCACGACCGCCGGCGCGCCGGGCAGGCGCAGGTCGACCAGCGGGCGGATGTGCAGGCACCCCACGCTGGCGTGCCCGTACCAGACGGCCGGGACCCCCTCGCGGGCCAGCACCCCGCGCACCGCGCGCGCGAAGCCGGCGAGGTGGGCGGGCGGCACGGCCGGGTCCTCGATGAACGGCAGCGGCCGGGGGTCTCCCGCGGCGCCGGCGCCGCGATCGCAGCGCCCGCGCGATGCCCGAGCGCCGCACCGCCCACACGGCCGCCTGCTCGGCCGGGTCGAGCACGACGCGCGCGCCCGCGACCGCGGCGAGGCGCTCGCGCACGCCGTCCGGGTCGCCGCTGTGCTCCACCACCAGCAGGGCGGGGGCGTCGGCCGCGAAGCCCATCACCGCGCGCACGGCCGGCGGGCGGTTGGCCGGGTCGAGCAGCGCGCGGTCCATCAGCTCGATGGCCGACGGCCCGGCCTCGAGCAGGCCGACCACCGCCTCGAGCGCCGCGTCGAGCGAGGGGTAGGGGACCAGCGCCAGCCCGCGGGCGGCGGGGAGGGGCGACGAGCCGCAGCTCGGCGGAGCGGGTGACGGCCAGCGTGCCCTCCGACCCGCAGAGCAGGCGCGGCCAGTCGGGCTCGGCGCCGCGCAGGGCGTCGAGCGCGTAACCCGAGACGCGGCGCACGAGGTCGGGTGGGCGTGCGGCGTCGCCGAGGACGCGGGCGCCCTCGAGCGCGGGCGGCGCCGGGGCGCCGCGGCGCAGGGTGGCGCGGGTGCCGTCGGCGAGCGTCACGTCGAGCGCCAGCACGTGGTCGGCGGTGAGGCCGTGCAGCACCGAGCGCGCCCCGGCCGAGTTGTTGGCGATCATGCCGCCGAGGGTCGCCCGGCTCGCGGTGGCGACGTCGGGCCCGAAGGCGAGGCCGTGCGCGCCGGCCGCCCGGTTGAGGTCGTCGAGCACGACCCCCGGCCCCACCCGGGCGACGCGCGCGTCGGGGTCGATCTCCACGGCGGCCAGGGCGGAGCAGTCGACCACCAGCCCGCGGCCCACCGCCTGCCCCGCCAGGCTGGTGCCGGCGCCGCGCATCGTGAGGGGCGTCCCGTGCTCGCGGCAGGCCGCCACGGCGGCGTCCAGGTCGTCGGCGTCGCGGGCCCGCAGGGCGGCCTCGGGGAGGCGCCGGTAGATGCTCGCATCGCAGGCGTAGAGCTCCCGCGTGGCGGGGTCGTCGCGCACCTCGCCGCCCGTGGAGCGCCGCAGCTGCGCGACCAGTGGGGACGCGGTCATCGGGGTGATGCTACGGTCTCCCTGGGCTGCCGCGGAACCCGCCGTGCCAGCCCGTCACGTGCCTTGCGGGCCGGGGGGTCTTTGCTAATCTACCCCGGCTCTACGGAGCGCCCGGTTTTTTCCTGCGCGCGGCCCACGGGCCGCGCGTTTTGCGCCGGGGGTCTTTATGACGATGAGCGCGACCGCCGCGGGGTCGTCGCGCTGAGTGCTCAGAGGGAGCGATCGATGGCGAAAGAGAAGTTCGACAGGTCCAAGCCCCATGTGAACGTGGGCACCATCGGCCACGTCGACCATGGCAAGACGACCCTGACGGCTGCCATCACCAAGGTGCTCTCCGAGAAGATCGGCGGTGGCACCCAGGCCGTCGCGTTCGACGCCATCGACAAGGCCCCCGAGGAGCGCGAGCGCGGCATCACGATCGCGACCGCGCACGTGGAGTACGAGACCGAGAACCGGCACTACGCCCACGTCGACTGCCCGGGCCACGCCGACTACATCAAGAACATGATCACGGGCGCCGCGCAGATGGACGGCGCGATCCTCGTGGTCTCCGCCGCGGACGGCCCGATGCCGCAGACGCGCGAGCACATCCTGCTCGCCCGCCAGGTCGGCGTGCCGTCGATCGTGGTGTTCCTCAACAAGGCCGACATGGTCGACGACGAGGAGCTGCTCGAGCTCGTCGAGCTCGAGGTGCGCGAGCTGCTGTCCGCGTACGAGTTCCCCGGCGACGACATCCCGATCATCAAGGGCTCGGCGCTCAACGCCCTGAACGGCGACCCCGCGGCGGCCGAGGACATCCTCGCCCTGATGGCGGCGGTCGACGACTACATCGAGGTCCCCGAGCGCGCGGTCGACAAGCCGTTCCTGATGCCGGTGGAGGACGTCTTCACCATCACGGGCCGCGGCACCGTCGCCACCGGCCGCGTCGAGCGCGGCGTGGTCAAGGTCGGCGAGACCGTCGAGATCATCGGCATGACCGACAAGATCGAGAGCACGGTCTGCACCGGCGTCGAGATGTTCCGCAAGCTGCTCGACGAGGGCCGCGCCGGCGACAACGTCGGGCTGCTCCTCCGCGGCGTCAAGCGCGAGGACATCCAGCGCGGCCAGGTCATCGCCGCGCCGAAGTCGATCACCCCGCACACCAAGTTCAAGGCCCAGGTCTACGTCCTCTCCAAGGACGAGGGCGGCCGCCACACGCCGTTCTTCCAGGGCTACCGTCCGCAGTTCTACTTCCGCACCACCGACGTGACCGGCGTCGTCACCCTCCAGGAGGGCGTCGAGATGGTCATGCCGGGCGACAACGCCACCATGGACGTCGAGCTGATCCAGCCGATCGCCATGGAGGAGGGCCTCCGCTTCGCCATCCGCGAGGGGGGCCGCACCGTCGGCGCCGGAGTGGTCGAGAGCATCACCGAGTAACAGGGCACGTCCCCGACCCCGTCGTCTCCCACCGGAGGCGGCGGGGTTTTCTTTCCCGACGCAAAGGCGCTTCACGAGTGCAGCAGAACAAGATCAGGATTCGCCTCAAGGCCTACGATCACGAGCTGATCGACAAGTCTGCGGCATCCATCGTGGAGACGGCCCAGCGCAGCGGGGCGACGATCTCCGGGCCGGTCCCGCTCCCGACCGAGCGCAACGTGTACTGCGTGATCCGCGGTCCGTTCAAGGACAAGGACTCGCGCGAGCACTTCGAGATCCGGACCCACAAGCGCCTCATCGACATCTACTCGCCGACGCCCAAGACGGTCGACTCGCTCATGCGCCTCGACCTGCCCGCCGGCGTCGACATCGAGATCAAGGCGTAAGCGCGATGCCCGCGATCATCGGACGCAAGGTCGGCATGACCCAGATCTTCGGCGAGGACGGCGCGCGCGTGCCCCTCACCGTGATCGAGGCCGGCCCCTGCCACGTGACCCAGGTCAAGACCAAGGACACGGACGGCTACGACGCCATCCAGCTCGGCTTCGGCGCGACCAAGCCCAAGGGCCTCACCAAGCCCGAGCTCGGCCACCTGAAGAAGGCGTCGGCCCCGCCCGTGCGCCACCTGGTCGAGTTCTCGCCCGAGGAGCTGGGCGCCGAGGTCGCGGTCGGCGACATCGTCACCGTGGAGCCCTTCGAGCCGGGCCAGATGGTCCGGGTCACCGGCACCTCCAAGGGCAAGGGCTACGCCGGCACCATCAAGCGGCACAACTTCAGCCGCGGCCCCGTGAGCCACGGCTCGCACAACGTCCGCGCCCCGGGCTCGATCGGCGCCGCCGCCTATCCCGCGCGCGTGTTCAAGGGCCTGCGGATGAGCGGCCACATGGGCGACGCCACCGTCACGCAACGCGGCCTCCAGATCGTGGACCGCGACCCGGACCGGAACCTGCTCCTCGTGCGCGGCGCCGTCCCCGGCGGCGTGAACGGCATCGTGATCGTGAGGCCCGAGTGATGGCGAACCTCCCCGTCCTCGATGCCGACGGCCTTGCGGCCGGCAGCGCGGCGCTCGCCGCGGCCATCGCCGAGCAGCCGATCAAGCAGCACCTCATCCACGAGACCGTCGTGGCCGAGCTCGCCGCGCGGCGCGCCGGCACGCACTCGACGCTCACCCGCGGCAAGGTCCGCGGCGGCGGCGCCAAGCCGTGGCGCCAGAAGGGCACCGGCCGCGCCCGCCAGGGCTCGATCCGCGCGCCCCACTGGACCGGCGGCGGCATCGTCTTCGGCCCGTCGCCCCGCTCCTACGGCGGCAAGGTCAACCGCAAGGTGCGCCAGCAGGCGTTCCGCGCGGCCCTGCGCGCCCAGGTCGAGCGCGGCTCCGCCGCGATCATGGAGCCGACCGGCTGGGACGCCCCGTCCACCAGGCGCGGGCTCGAGTACCTGCGCCAGGCACCCGACGCCCTCGCGGCCCGTCCGCTCCTCGTCGTGTTGGAGGACGTCCACTCGGTCGTGGCGCGCTCGCTGCGCAACATCGAGGGCGTCTACATCCTCGCGGGCGCCGAGTTGGAGACGGTGGACGTCGTCGCCGCCCGGTCCCTGCTCGTCGAGCGCTCCGTCTGGGAGCGCCTGACGCGCGAGCCGGCCGAGGTCGAGGCCGTGTCGCCGGCGCCCAAGAAGAAGCCGGCCGTGAAGAAGGCCGCGCCGCCCGCGCCGGCCAACGTCGTCGCCGACCCGGAGCCGGTGGCCGAGAAGCCCAAGCGCACCCGCGCCAAGAAGGCCGCGCCGGCCGCCGAGGCCGAGGCCGAGGCGCCGGAGACCGAGGCCCTGGAGGCCGAGGGCGCCGAGCTCGAGGCCCCGGCCGCCGAGGCGCCGGAGACCGAGACGGAGGCCCCCGAGGAGGCCCCCGAGGCCGAGGCCGCCGCCGAGGAGGCCGAGGCCGACGAGACCGAGACCACCGCGGACGAGGACGAGAAGTCGTGACCGCCCTTCGTGACGACATCCGGCGCGCCATCGTGCGCCCGGTCATCTCCGAGAAGAGCTTCCAGCTCGTCCAGGCGCACAACCAGTACACGTTCCGCGTGCTCGACGGGGCGCACAAGACCGAGATCCGCCAGGCCGTCGAGGACCTCTTCGACGTGACGGTGACCGACGTGCGCACCGTGACCGTGCAGAGCAAGCCCAAGCGGCGCGGCGCCACGCGCGGCCGCCGCCCGGGCTGGAAGAAGGCCATCGTCGAGCTGAAGCCCGGCGACAAGATCGAGCTCTTCGAGGGGGCCTGACATGGGCGTGAGGAAGTACAAGCCCACCTCTCCCAGCCGGCGCTTCATGACCGGCTCGGACTTCGAGGAGGTCACCAAGACCGAGCCCGAGAAGTCGCTGCTCGACAAGATCAGCAAGACCGGTGGGCGCAACAACAACGGCCGCGTCACCAGCCGCCACATCGGCGGAGGCCACAAGCGCCGCTACCGCATCATCGACTTCAAGCGCCGCAAGGACGACATCCCGGCCCGCGTGGCCGCGGTCGAGTACGACCCCAACCGGTCGGCCCGCATCGCCCTGCTGCACTACGCCGACGGCGAGAAGCGCTACATCCTCGCGCCGCTGCGCCTGCGCGTGGGCGACACCGTGATGAGCGGCCCCAAGGCCGACATCAAGCCGGGCAACTCGCTCCCGCTGCGCGACATCCCGACCGGCACGATCGTCCACAACATCGAGCTCCAGATCGGCCGCGGCGGCCAGCTCTGCCGCTCGGCCGGCACCGGCGCGCAGCTGATGGCCAAGGAGGGCGAGTACGGCACCCTGCGCCTGCCCTCCACCGAGATGCGCCTCGTCCACCTGGACTGCCGCGCGACCATCGGCCAGATCGGCAACGTCACGCACGAGAACATCACGATCGGCAAGGCCGGCCGCAGCCGCTGGAAGGGCAAGCGCCCCAAGGTGCGCGGCTCCGCCATGAACCCGGTCGACCACCCGCACGGCGGCGGCGAGGGCAAGAGCAACTCCGGCCGCCACCCGGTGACCCCGTGGGGCAAGCCGACCAACGGCTACCGCACCCGCGTCACGGGCAAGCCGAGCAGCAAGTACATCGTCCGGGGCCGCAAGCGCGGCAAGCACACGGAAGGCCGGTAGCAGCACATGGGTCGCAGCCTGAAGAAGGGGCCGTTCGTCGATGACCGCCTGATGAAGCGGATCGGCGACATGAACACCGCCAACGAGAAGCGGATCGTCCGCACCTGGTCGCGCTCGTCGACCGTCTTCCCGGAGATGGTCGGCCACACGATCGCGATCCACGACGGCCGCAAGCACGTGCCGGTCTTCATCAGCGAGAGCATGGTGGGCCACAAGCTCGGCGAGTTCGCGCCGACCCGCACCTATCGGGGCCACGGGGGCTCCGACCGGACCTCCTCGATGCGCCGATGAGCACCGACACGCAGGCCCCGCAGGTGGTCGAGGCGACCGCCAAGTACGTGCGCACCTCCGCCCGCAAGGGCCGCCTGGTGGCGGACCTCGTGCGCGGCAAGTCCGTCGCGGACGCGCAGGCCATCCTGGCCTTCAGCACCCGCGCGGCGGCCACGCCGATCCGCAAGGTGCTGGAGTCGGCGATCGCCAACGCGGACCACAACCACGGGCTCGACCCGCGCGAGCTGCGGCTCGTGAAGGTGACGGTGGACGAGGGCCCGACGATCAAGCGGTTCCGCCCGCGCGCCCAGGGCCGCGCGACGTCGATCATGAAGCGCACGTGCCACATCACCATCGGACTCGCCGAGACGGGACGCTAGGAACATGGGACAGAAGATCAACCCCACGGGCTTTCGCCTCGGCGTCCTCAACGGGTGGCGCAGCAACTGGTTCACCGAGCGCGACTTCGCCAAGTACCTGGACGAGGACCGCGTGGTGCGCAACCACATCACGCGCAAGCTGAGCCACGCCGGCCTGTCGTCGATCCACCTCAAGAAGGACCAGACCAAGCTCACCGTCAACATCTTCACGGCCCGCCCGGGCATCGTGATCGGCAAGAGCGGGTCCGAGGTCGACGCGCTGCGCCGCGAGCTGAACCGGCTCACCGGCAAGCAGATCCAGGTGAACATCAACGAGATCAAGCGCCCGGAGCTCGACGCGAAGCTGGTCGCGCAGTCGATCGCCGAGCAGCTCGAGAACCGCGTCAGCTTCCGCCGCGCCATGAAGCGCGCGCTGACCTCCGCCATGCGCTCCGGCGCCCAGGGCGTGAAGGTCCAGTGCGGCGGCCGGCTGGGCGGCACGGAGATGTCCCGCTCCGAGCACTACTCGGACGGGCGCGTCCCGCTGCACACGCTGCGCGCCGACATCGACTACGGCTTCCACGAGGCCAAGACGACCTTCGGCCGCATCGGCGTGAAGGTGTGGATCAACAAGGGCGAGGTGCTGCCCGAGGGCGTCACGGACAGCCGCGGCCGCACCGACATGGACGCGGCCCCGCCGCCGCGCCGCCCGCGCCGCGACCGCCGCCCCGGCGGCGACGGCGAGCGGCGCCCGCGCCAGGACCGCGGCGGCTCGACCGAGTCCGCGCCGAGCGCAGGGGGGGCCGCCTGATGCTGATGCCCAAGCGCACCAAGCACCGCAAGCACCACCGCGGTCGCCGCGAGGGCCTGTCGAAGGGCAACCACGTGCTGCACTTCGGCGAGTACGGCCTGAAGGCGCTCGAGCCGGCCGCGATCACGAACCGCCAGATCGAGGCGGCCCGTATCGCCATGACCCGCCGCATCAAGCGTGGCGGCAAGGTCTGGATCAACATCTTCCCGCAGCTGCCCTTCACCAAGAAGGCCGCCGAGACCCGCATGGGCTCGGGCAAGGGCTCTCCCGAGGGCTGGGTGGCGGTCGTGAAGCCGGGCCGGATCATGTTCGAGCTGGCCGGGGTGCCGGAGCCGCTCGCCCGCGACGCCATGCGCCTCGCGGCGAACAAGCTCCCGATCCGCTGCAAATTCGTCACGCGTGAGGATGGGTGAGGTGAAGGCGAACGAGTTGAGAGACCTCTCGGACGACGAGCTGGCGCGGACCCTGGAGACGGCGCGCGAGGCGCACTTCAACCTGCGCTTCCAGCACGCCTCCGGCGCCCTCGAGCGCACGTCCGAGCTGAACGCCCGCCGGCGTGAGATCGCCCGCATCCTGACCATCGCCCGTGAGAGGGAGCAGGGCTCGTGAGCCGCGCCGTCCGCACCCCGCAGGAGTCGGTGGCCCCGCGCAAGACCCGTCAGGGCTACGTGGTGTCCTCCGCCCGCGACAAGACCATCACGGTCCGCCTCGAGACCTCGCGCCCGCACCCCGTGTACGGCAAGACGGTCCGCACCTCGTCCAAGCTGCACGCCCACGACGAGCGCAACGAGGCCTCCGACGGCGACCTCGTGCGCGTCGTCGAGTGCCGGCCGCTGTCGCGCCAGAAGCGCTGGCGCCTGGTCGAGATCATCGAGAAGGCCCGCTAGTGGTCCAGGTCGAGACACGTCTGCGCGTCGCCGACAACACCGGCGCCCGCGAGATCCTCTGCATCCGGATCATGGGCGGCTCGCGCCGCCGGTCCGCGACGGTCGGCGACGTCATCGTCGGCACCGTCAAGCAGGCGGTCCCGAACGGCGCCATCAAGAAGGGCGACGTCGTGCGCGCGGTGATCGTGCGCACCAAGAAGGAGCACGGGCGCGGCGACGGCACGTTCATCGCCTTCGACGAGAACGCCGCCGTCATCATCGACAACGCCCAGAACCCGCGCGGCACCCGCATCTTCGGCCCCGTCGCACGTGAGCTGCGCGAGAAGAACTTCATGAAGATCATCAGCCTGGCGCCGGAGGTCCTCTAGATGCCGGCCCGTATCCGCAAGGGCGACCGCGTCGTGCTCCTGTCCGGCAAGGACAAGGGCAAGTCCGGCATCGTCCTCGAGGTGCGCCCCGACGAGCAGCGCGTGCTGGTCGAGGGCCTGAACCTGATGAAGCGCCACACCAAGCCCCGCCCGCCGAACGAGCCGGGCGGCGTGATCGAGCGCCCGGCGCCGATCCACCTGTCCAACGTGTCGCTGATCGACCCGAAGGACAAGCGCCCGACCCGGGTGAGGATCCAGGAGATCGACGGCAAGAGGGTGCGCGTCGCGGCGCGCTCGGGGGAGAAGCTGGACTGATGGCCGACGAGAACGAGCAGACCGCCGTGGCCGACGCGCCGCCGGCGGGCAACGCGCCCGGGCGCCCCCGCGCGCCTCAAGGTGACCTACGAGCAGGAGATCCGGCCGAAGCTCCAGGAGGAGTTCGGCTACCGGTCCCCGATGCAGCACCCCAAGCTCGAGAAGATCACCCTGAGCATGGGCGTCGGCGAGGCGAAGACCAACAGCAAGGCGCTCGACGAGGCCGTGGAGCAGATGGCGATCATCGCCGGCCAGCGGCCCTCGATCACCCGCGCCCGCAAGTCGATCGCCCAGTTCAAGCTGCGCGAGGGCATGGCCATCGGCTGCAAGGTGACCCTGCGCGGCAACCGCATGTGGGAGTTCCTCGACCGGCTCCAGTCGGTCGCCCTCCCGCGCATCCGTGACTTCCGGGGCATCAACCCGGACGGCTTCGACGGCCGCGGCAACTACAACCTCGGCCTGCGCGAGCAGACCATCTTCCCGGAGATCGACTACGACAACGTGGACGCCGTGCGCGGCCTCAACGTGACGATCACGACCACCGCCGGAACCGACGAGGAGGGCCGGGCTCTGCTCCGCCACCTCGGGCTGCCGTTCCGCGCGGAGGGTTACTCGGCCGAGGAGCGGGCTGCCCGCCGCCGGCGCAAGCAGAAGAAGTTCGGCCGCGGTCGCGGCCGTCGTTAGAGGAGAATCGTGGCCAAGACCAGCCTTCGGGTGAAGGCGTCGCGCACGCCGAAGTACCGGACCCAGCAGTACACCCGCTGCCACAGCTGCGGTCGCTCCCGCGCGGTCTTCCGCAAGTTCGGCCTGTGCCGGATCTGCCTGCGCCAGTCCGCCCACGCCGGGGTCATCCCGGGCATGACCAAGAGCAGCTGGTAGGGGTCCGCCGATGATGACCGACCCCATCGCGGACATGCTCACGCGCATCCGCAACGCGAACACCGCCCTGCACGACGCCGTGGAGATGCCCGGCAGCACCATGAAGGCCGCCGTCGCCGGCGTCCTGAAGGAGCAGGGCTACATCACCGACTACGAGCTCCGCGAGGGGCGCGTCGGCCAGGACCTGGTCGTCAAGCTCAAGTACAGCCGTGACCGGCGCCGCGTCATCAGCGGCATCGAGCGCATCTCCAAGCCGGGCCGTCGCGTGTACGTGGACCGCACGAACATCCCGCGCGTCCTCGGCGGCATGGGCATCTCGGTCATCTCGACGTCGCAGGGCGTCATCACCGGGCACGAGGCCCGCCGCCGGGGTATCGGCGGCGAGGTCATCTGCTCGGTCTGGTGAGAGGGGACCGGACGAGATGAGCAGAATCGGACGCGCGCCGATCCCGATCCCCGACGGGGTGACGGTCGACATCACGGGTCAGAACGTCGTGGTCAGCGGGCCCAAGGGCGAGCTGCGCCACACGGTGGTCGAGCCGATCCGCGTGAACCGCGGCGAGGACGGCGCCCTGGTGGTCACCCGGCCCACCGACCGCGGCCCGCACCGCGCCCTGCACGGGCTCTCGCGGACCCTGGTCGCCAACATGGTCGAGGGCGTCAGCAACGGCTTCGAGCGCCAGCTCGAGATCGTCGGCGTCGGCTACCGCGCGCAGCTCAAGGGCACGGCCCTCGAGATGGCGGTCGGCTACTCGCACCCTGTTACCATCGAGCCCCCCGAGGGGATCTCGTTCGAGGTGCCGGCCCCGACCCAGGTGGTCGTCCGCGGCATCGACAAGCAGGCGGTCGGCGAGATCGCCGCCAAGATCCGCTCGGTGCGGCCGCCGGAGCCGTACAAGGGCAAGGGCGTCCGCTACGCGGGCGAAGCCGTTCGTCGCAAGGTCGGTAAGAGAGCATGAGCATCACCACACTCGAGGCGCGCCAGCGCCGCCACCGCCGCATCCGCGGCAGCGTCGTCGGCTCGGCCGAGCGGCCGCGCCTCGCGGTCTCGCGCTCCAACAAGCGCATCTACGCCCAGATCATCGACGACGACCGCGGCCACACGCTGGCGGCGGCGGGCTCCCACGAGGCCGCCCTGCGCGGCCTGGCCAAGGGCCCGGCGGCGGCGGAGGTCGGCAAGCTGCTGGCCGAGCGGGCGAAGGAGGCCGGTGTCGAGAAGGTCGTCTTCGACCGCGGCGGCTACAAGTACCACGGGCGCGTCAAGTCGCTCGCAGACGGGGCCCGCGAGGGCGGGCTCGAGTTCTAGGCAGAGGGTGAGCGCGCGTGGCTGAGGTACGCCGAGGGGCAAAGATCAATCCGGACGGGCTCGAGCTCAACGAGCGGGTCGTCCAGGTCAACCGCGTGGCGAAGGTCGTCAAGGGCGGCCGGCGCTTCTCCTTCTCCGCGCTGGTCGTGGTGGGGAACGAGGTCGACACCGTCGGCGTCGGGCACGGCAAGGCCAAGGAGGTCCCGGTGGCCATCCAGAAGGCCGTCGAGGACGCCAAGAAGAACCTGTTCCGCGTGCCCAAGTACCGGACCACGATCACCCACCAGACGCTGGGACGCTCCGGCGCCGGCCGGGTGTTCATGAAGCCGGCCTCCGAGGGCACCGGGGTCATCGCGGGCGGCGGCGTGCGCGCCGTGCTCGAGCTGGCCGGGATCCGCGACATCCTCACCAAGTCGCTCGGCACCAGCAACCCGGTGAACCTCGTCGCGGCCACGGTCGCGGGGCTGAAGTCCCTGCGCCGCCCCGAGGAGGTCGCCGCGCTGCGCGAGAAGTCCGTCTCGGAGGTGCTCTTCGGCACCGCGAGCACCGGTTCGGGCGCCCCGGCCACCGAGGCCGTCGGCGCGGGTGCGGTGGCCGAGTGAGCAAGCTCGTCATCACCCAGGTCCGGTCGAAGATCGGCACGCAGCAGCGCCACCGCGGCACGCTGCGCGCCCTCGGCCTGCGCAGGATCGGCGACACCGTGGAGCACGAGGACTCGCCTCAGCTCCAGGGCATGCTGCGCATGGTCGTCCCGCCTCGTCGACGTGAAGGAGGCCGCGAATGGCTGACGTCCCGGAGACCCCGGCGGAGGACATCCGGCTCGACAAGCTGGCCCCGCGCCCCGGCTCGAAGCGCCCGCGCAAGCGGATCGGCCGCGGCATCGGCTCCGGCACGGGCAAGACGTCCGGCCGCGGCCAGAAGGGCCTCGGCGCCCGCACCGGCGGCGGCGTCCGCCCCGGCTACCAGGGCGGCCAGATGCCGATCTACATGCAGCAGGGCAAGCTGCGCGGCTCCAACCGCAAGATGTCGATGCCGATGGGCCCGTTCCGGACCCACTCGGTGCCGGTCAACGTCGGCCGCCTCGACGTCTTCGACGCGGGCGCGACGGTGGACGTCGACGCGCTGGCCTCCAAGGGCCTCGTGAAGAACAACGCCAACCGCGACTGGCCGGTGAAGCTGCTGGCCCAGGGCGAGATCGACCGCGCGCTCACCGTGCGGGTCCACGCGGCCTCCGCCGCGGCGGTCGCGAAGATCGAGGCCGCCGGCGGTAGCGTCGAGATCATCGGCGGGGCCGGCACGACCGACTAAGGGGGGAGGATGCTCAAGACCATCCTCACGTCGTTCCGCTCGCCCGAGCTCCGCAAGAAGCTCCTGTTCACGGCGTTCATCCTCGCGGTCTACCGCTTCGGCTCGTACGTGCCGGTGCCGGGCATCAACCTCGACGCCCTCCAGGCCGCGCTGGATCAGCGCGGCAGCCGCCTGCTCGACTTCCTGAACCTGTTCGCCGGCGGCGCGCTGACGCGGTTCGCCGTCTTCGCGCTCGGCATCATGCCGTACATCACCGCGAGCATCATCCTGCAGCTGATGACCGTGGTGATCCCCGCCCTCGAGAAGCTCCAGAAGGAGGGCGAGAGCGGCCAGCAGAAGATCACCCAGTACACGCGGTACTTCACCGTGGTGCTGGCGCTGCTGCAGTCGATGGCCTACGTCCTGTACTTCCGCTCGCAGGACGCGCTCCCCGACTTCACGCCCGGCCGCTTCTACCTGATCGTCATCTCGGTGACGGCGGGCACCGTTCTGCTGATGTGGCTCGGCGAGCTCATCACGCAGCGCGGCGTGGGCAACGGCATCTCGCTCCTGATCTTCGCGAGCATCGTGTCGTCGGTCCCCGACGCCGCGCGGGGCTGGCTCGACGCTGCCGCCGGTCTCGCAGGTGCTGATCCTGGCCATCGCGCTCGGCGGTGGTCGTGGGCGTGGTCTTCATCAACGAGGGCCAGCGCCGCATCCCGATCCAGTACGCCAAGCGCGTGGTGGGCCGTCGCCAGACCTCGGGCGGCACCACCTACATGCCGCTGCGCGTGAACATGGCCGGCGTGATCCCCGTCATCTTCGCCTCGTCGGTGGTCATCCTGCCGCCGACCCTGGCCGAGCTCGGGGGCCAGAACTCCTTCTTCCAGAACGTCTCCGACTTCCTGGCGCCGGGGTCCTGGTACTACATCATCTTCGAGGCCGCGCTCATCATCCTGTTCACCTACTTCTACACCGCGGTGCAGTTCAACCCGGTGGAGCAGGCGGACAACCTGAAGAAGTACGGCGGGTTCATCCCGGGCGTCCGCCCGGGCCGCCCGACGGCGGTCTACCTGGACCGCGTCCTGACGCGCCTGACGCTGCCGGGCGCGATCTACCTCGCGCTGATCGCCGAGCTCCCGAACATCGTGTTCCGCTACCTGCCGGACTCCAACGTGTTCTTCGGGGTGCTGGGCGGCACGTCGATCCTCATCGTGGTCGGCGTCGCACTCGACACCATGCGCCAGATGGAGGCCCAGCTCATGATGCGCTCGTACGAGGGGTTCCTGAAATAGCCCGCCTCATCCTCCTCGGCCCCCCCGGCGCCGGGAAGGGCACCCAGGCCGAGCGCCTCGGTGCCGAGCACGAACTGCTCCACCTCTCGACCGGCGACCTGCTGCGCGCCGCCGTCGCCGAGGGCACGGACCTCGGCCGCGAGGCCAAGCGCTACATGGACGCCGGAGAGCTGGTGCCCGACGCCGTGGTCGTCGGGATGATCCGCGAGAAGCTCGCCGGCGGGACGAGCCCGTCGTTCCTGCTCGACGGCTTCCCCCGCTCGGCCCCGCAGGCGGACGCCCTGGACGCCATGCTCACCGAGCTCGGCCTGCCGCTCGACGCCGTGATCTCGATCGCCGTATCGCGCGATGAGCTGGTGCGCCGGCTGGCCGGCCGCTGGATCTGCCGCCGTTGCGGCCGCTCCTTCCACGAGGTCTTCAACCCGTATCCCGGCGACCCGTGCCCGGCGGGCGGCGGCCGGTGCGACCTCTACCAGCGCGAGGACGACCGGCCCGAGACGGTGAGCAACCGCCTCGCGGTGTACGAGGAGCAGACCGCCCCCCTGATCGACTACTACCGCGCGCGGCAGCTGCTGCGCGAGGTGGACGGCGAGCGCACCCCGGACGAGGTCTATGCCCAGATCGTCGCGTACCTCCCGACGACGCCGACCGGCTAGGAAGGCCACGGCCTCCTCCGGACGCCCGCGGGGCCCGATCCCCAAGACCCCGGCCGAGATCGACGCGATGGCCGCGTCGGGGGCCGTGCTCGCCGCGTGCCACGACCTGCTGGCCTCCGAGGTCGGCGCCGGGGTCACCACGGCGCACCTCGACGCGCTCGCCGAGGAGCTGATCCGTAGCCGGGGCGGCGTCCCGGCCTTCCTCGGCTATCCGGGCCCGACGCCCTACCCGGCCTCCATCTGCGCGTCGGTGAACGACGCGGTCGTGCACGGGATCCCCGACGGCTATGCGCTGCGCGAGGGCGACGTGCTGGCGATCGACGTCGGCGTGATCCTCGACGGCTGGGTCTCCGACGGCGCGCGCACGCATGCGATCGGGTCGGTCTCGCCCATCGCGGAGAGGCTGATCGAGGTGACGCGCGTCTCGCTCGAGCGCGGGATCGCCGCGGCGCAGCTCGGGGGCCACGTCGGCGACATCGGCCACGCGGTGCAGGCCGAGGTCGAGGCCGCCGGGTTCTCGGTGGTGCAGAGCCTGGTGGGGCACGGCGTCGGGCGCTCGATGCACGAGGAGCCCCAGGTGCCGAACTTCGGACGGCCCGGGACGGGCCCGGACCTGATCGAGGGCCTCGTGATCGCCATCGAGCCGATGGTCAACGCCGGCCGCCACGAGGTGATCCTCGGCGAGGACGGCTGGACGATCACCACCAAGGACGGATCGCTCTCGGCCCACTGGGAGCACACCGTGGCCGTCACCGCGGATGGCCCGAGGATCCTCACGCTGGCCGCGTAGGGCCCCGGTGGGCGCCCCTCGCGTGAGCAGTGGCCGTGCTATCCTTCCGGACCGCTCGCGAGCGACGCTCGGAGCCTGCCCGCGCCCAACGTCGTACCGGACACCTCCGGTCGACAGGTTCCAGGGGATGAGTCGTGAAGGTCCGTGCGTCCGTGAAGCCGATCTGCGAGAAGTGCCGTGTCATCAAGCGGCACGGCAAGCTGCTCGTCATCTGCCAGAACGCCCGCCACAAGCAGGTCCAGGGCTGATGGCGCGCATCGCCGGCGTCAACATCCCCCGCGAGAAGCGGATCGAGATCGGCCTGACCTACGTGTACGGCATCGGCCGTCCGACGGCCAACAAGATCCTCGAGCAGACGGGCATCGACCGCGACACCTACGTCCGGGACCTGACCGAGGAAGAGGTCGGCCGTCTCCGCGACATCATCGAGAAGACGCTGATCGTCGAGGGCGACCTCCGCCGTGAGCGCTCCAACGACATGAAGCGCCTGATGGAGATCGGCTGCTACCGCGGCCTGCGCCACCGGCGCGGCCTGCCGGTGCGCGGCCAGCGCACGAGGACCAACGCGCGCACGCGCAAGGGTCCCAAGCGCACCGTCAGCAAGCAGCGCAAGGGCTAAGGGCCGAGAACCCCAGACAGGACCGAGGAGCGCGTTGGCACGCCAGAAGGTGACCCGCGGCCGCACGAGACGGCGCACGCGGAAGAACATCCCCGTGGGGAACGCCCACATCAAGACGTCGTTCAACAACACGATCGTCACGCTGACCGACAAGCAGGGCAACGTGATCGCATGGGAGACGGCGGGCTCCGCGGGCTTCAAGGGCTCGCGCAAGAGCACCCCGTTCGCCGCCCAGGTCACCGCCGACTCGGCCGCGCGCAAGGGGATGGAGCACGGGCTCCAGAAGGTCGACGTCTTCGTGAAGGGCCCCGGCTCCGGCCGTGAGACGGCCATCCGCTCGCTGCAGGCCGCCGGCATCGAGGTCTCCTCGGTGACCGACGTCTCGCCGGTCCCGCACAACGGCTGCCGCCCCCGCAAGCGGCGGAGGGTCTAGCCGTGGCGCGCTACACCGGACCCCAGGTCAAGCAGTCGCGCCGTGAGGGCGTCGCCCTCACGGACAAGGCGCAGAAGTACCTCGACCGCCGCCCGTACCCGCCCGGCGAGCACGGCCGCGGCCGCATCCGCCAGAGCGAGTACCTGCTGCAGCTGCGCGAGAAGCAGAAGACCCGCCGCTTCTACGGCGTCCTCGAGAAGCAGTTCCGCCGCTACTACGAGAAGGCCAACCGCCAGCCGGGCATCACCGGCGAGAACCTGCTGCGGATGCTCGAGATGCGCCTCGACAACGTCGTCTACCGCCTCGGCTTCGCGGCCACCCGCCGCCAGTCGCGCCAGCTCGTCAACCACGGGCACTTCCGGGTGAACGGCAAGAAGGTGGACATCCCGAGCTACCAGGTGAAGCCCGACGACATCATCACCCTGAAGCAGGGCTCCAACGCCGAGGGCGTCGTCCGCGCCGCGACCGAGCTGGTCGCCGCCGTGGCGCCCTGGCTCCAGGCCGACTACGACGCGCTCAACGGGAAGGTCCTCAAGGCCCCCGAGCGCTCGGAGATCGACACCCCCGTGAGCGAGCAGCTCATCGTGGAGCTCTACTCGAAGTAAGGACGGCCCGGGCCGTTCGCGATGGCATCGCCCGTGACGCGCGGGGGACACGCCGATGCGACGCCCAGGACCGCGTCATCACGATCCGGCACCGGCCGGAGAAGAGGTATCACGTGCTCGACATCCAGTCTCCCCGCATGACCTACGAGCCCATCAACGACCTGGTGGGCCGCTTCGAGGTCGAGCCGCTCGACCGCGGCTTCGGCCACACCTTCGGCAACAGCCTGCGCCGCGTGCTGCTGTCGTCGCTCGAGGGCGCCGCCGTCACCTCGGTGCGCATCGAGGGCGTGCAGCACGAGTTCACCACGATCCCGGGCCTGCGCGAGGACGTCACCGACGTCATCCTCAACCTGCGCGAGCTCGTCTGCCGCCTCCACGGCGAGGTGGGCGAGATCGAGGTCGAGCTGTCGAAGGTCGGCCCGGGCGTGGTCACCGCGGCGGACATCTCCGCCCCGGCGGACCTCGAGATCCTCAACCCGGAGCTCGAGATCGGGAACCTCGAGGCCGGCCACCGGCTCGACATGGTGCTCATGATCGCCCGCGGCCGCGGCTACGTGCCGGCCGAGCAGAACAAGGGCCCGGGCACCACGATCGGAGTCATCCCGGTCAACTCCAACTTCTCGCCCGTCCTGCGCGTGCGCTACGAGATCAGCGCCGCCCGCGTGGGCCAGCGCACGGATTACGACAAGCTCACCCTGGAGATCCAGACCGACGGCAGCGTGGACCCGCGGGCCGCGATGTCGGAGGCCGCCGAGACCCTGATCGGCCGCCTGGCGATCTTCGCCGACCCGGAGAGCTCGAAGCTCCTCGGCGAGCCGGTCATCGAGGAGCCGCCCGCCGGCGGCGGCATGCACGACATCATGATCGAGGAGCTGGAGCTGGGAGTCCGCTCCTACAACTGCCTCAAGCGGGTGGGCGTCGAGACGATCGGCGACCTGATCTCGAAGACGGAGGCCGAGCTGTCGGCCATCCCGAACTTCGGCAAGAAGAGCATCGAAGAGGTCAAGGAGAACCTCGCCGCGCACGGCCTGGGCCTGCGCAGCGACGAGGACTGAGCCCTCTTCAGACCGGGAGACGACCGTGCGCCACC
>CAVYRD010000020.1:0-53845 GCA_963770865.1 uncultured Thermoleophilia bacterium | reverse complement strand
GACCGCCCTACGCTCGGTGGAGTGCTCGCCGGCCTGCTCAGCGCCCTGGTCCTGCTGGCGCCCGCGGGGGGCGCGCCCGCCGAGCGCCCGCTGGCCGTCCCCGGCGCGGACGGGGTGGGGTCGCCGCCACCCTGACGGTGCCGGCCGGGCCGGCCCCGCACCCCGCGGCCCTCCTGGTGGCGGGCTTCGGCCCGGCGGACCGCGACGGATCGTTCGGCTCCCGGGGCCCGGGCGGACCGTACCGCGCCCTCGCCCTGGAGCTCGCGCGCCGCGGCGTCGCGGTGCTGCGCTACGACAAGCGGGGCCTCGGCGGGTCCGCCGGGCCGGCGCTCAGCTGGCTCGACGCCCGCCCGCTGGCCCGCGACGCCGCGGCCGCCGCGCAGGCGCTCGCGGCGCTGCCCGGCGTCGATGCGTCCCGCGTCGCGCTGGTCGGCCACAGCCAGGGCGGCGACCCCGCGCTCGAGGTGGCCCGCGCGGCGCCGGCGACGCGGATCGTGACGCTGGCCGCGCCCGGCCGGGCGCTCGGGCGGCTGCCGCGCGTCACCGCCGGGGCCGGGCGGCTCCTCGGACGGCTCGCGGGACTCGACGCCGCCCTCCTCGCGTCAGCACGTCGCGGCGCCGGCCTGGCCACGCGGATGCTCCTGGTGCCCGGCGCCAACCACTTCCTAGACGTCGAGGGCCGGGTCCCCTCCCGCCTTCTCGACGCGGTCGCGGCGTTCGTCCGCTGAGGGCCACCGCGCATGCGGCCCGGGCGCGTCGATGGCGGCGACCGGGTACCGCAGGCTCCAGGCGCCCCAGAGCGCCAGCAGCGCCGCGCACCCGGCGAGCGTCGCCATGATCCCCACGACGTCGGCGACCGCGCCCGCCAACGTGGAGCCGATCGCGATCGGCCCGATCACCGAGAGCTGGTAGAGGCCGAGCATCCGCCCGAGCAGGGGCGGCGGCGACAGCAGCTGCACCGCCGTGTTGGTGGCGGCGAACATCCAGATCCAGAAGGCGCCGCCGAAGGCCATGCCCGCCAGGCCGAGGACGAACCACGGTGTGAGCGCCACCACCGCGAGGCCGGCCGAGAAGGCGAGAGTCGCTATCGGCAGGGCGCGGTGGCGCGGGAGCCCCTCGGAGGTGAGCCGCTCCAGCAGCCACGCGCCCACCAGGGCCCCGCCGCCCATCGCGCCCAGCAGCAGGCCGAGGCCCCCCGCGCCGGCGTCGAGGCGGTCGGCGACGACCGGCGCGAGCTCCTGCATCGGCGAGGCGAGCGCCGTGAACAGCGACATCCCGACCAGCAGGCGCCGCAGCGCCGGGTCCCGGGCCGCGACGCCGAACGCCTCGCGCATCCGCACCCCGCCCTCGCGGGCCGCCGGAGGCCGGGCCGGCGCCACCAGCAGCGCCACGACCAGCGCGAGGAACGACACCGCGTTCACCGCAAAGCAGACCGTCGCGCCGAACAGGGCCAGCGTGAGCCCGCCGATGGCCGGCCCGAGCAGGCGGGCGACGTTGATGCCCGCCGCGTTCAGGCTCACCGCCTGGGAGAGCTGCGGGCGGGGCACCAGCGACGGAATGAGGGCGAGCATCGCGGGCAGCCCGAGGGCGAACCCCACCCCCACCGCGAAGGTGAGGACGTAGATCGCGGGGACGCTGACCCCGTGGAGCAGCGTGATGAGCGCCAGCATCGCGGCCGCCGCCCCCTGGAGCAGGAAGGTCCAGATGCCCACCCGGCGCCGGTCGTGGCGGTCCGCCAGCCGGCCGGCGTAGGCCGAGAGGGCGATCGCCGGCGCCCGCGTCACGAGGGCGAGGGCGCCGACGGCCGCCGGGCTGCCGGTGGCCTTCAGGATGAGCCAGCCGCTCGCGACGATTTGGAGCCACGAGCCGGCGTTGGACGCCAGGCTCGCGAGCCAGATGTCGCGGAACGACCGCACGCGGAGGACGTCGGGGACCAGGCGCATCCGCGGAGTATCGCGGGCGCCGCCCCCGCGCCGCCGCTCAGGTCGCCGCGGACACGGCCAGCCAGACCACGGGGATGAGGAGGACGGCGACGGCCAGGACGATGGCGCCCGTCGCGACGCCCCGCTCGGCGGAGCCGGCGGCGGGGGAGCGCCGCGCGCGCACGGCGAGGACGATCGCGGCGGCCGCGAGCGGCACGCCGAAGACGAGCCCTCCGCCGGTGAACCAGTCCCACGGCAGCAGGCTGCCGGGCAGGGACAGGACGGCGAGGGCGAGGGCGAGGTGGGCGGCGCCGAGCCGCCGCGGTGCGACGTCGATGCTGCGGGTGCTGGTGCTCATGGCTCCTCCGGGATCGGGTGGGGTTGCCCCGATCCTCCGTGCGGAGCCTGCGGCGGGCATCGACGCCAGCGCGTGACCGGACTGCGTGCCAGCGCGGAGATCAGCGGCCCGACGCGGCGCGCAGGTGCGCCAGCACGGCCAGCACCCGGCGGTGGTCCTCGTCGCCCGCCGGCAGGCCGAGCTTGCCCAGGATGCTGCGCACGTGGGTCTCGATGGTCCGCTCCGTGAGCCACAGCCGCCGCGCGATGCCCGCGTTGGTGCGCCCCTCGGCCATCAGCCCGAGCACCTCCCGCTCGCGCGGCGTGAGCGACGCCAGCGGGTCGTCGCGGCGGCTTCCGACCAGCGCGGCGACGACCTCCGGGTCGAGGGCGGAGCCGCCGTCCGCCACCCGGCGCAGGGCGTCGAGGAAGTCGTTGACGTCGAGCACCCGGTCCTTCAGCAGGTAGCCGAAGCCTCCGGCCGCGACCAGGTCGAGCGAGTGGCGCGTCTCGACATGCTGCGAGAGCAGCATCACCCCGACGCCGGGATGGTCCCGCCGGATGGCGGCCGCGGCCCGCGCGCCGTCGTCCTCCATGAGGGGCGGCATCCGGATGTCGACCACCGCGACGTCCGGCAGCTCGCGCTCCACCGCCTCGGCCAGCGCGACGGCGTCGCCGACGGCGGCGACCACGTCGTGCCCCGCGTCGCGCAGCAGCAGTACGAGGCCCTCGCGGAAGAGGGCCGAGTCCTCGCCGATCACCACCCGCACGGCAGGCGCGCCTCCAGCCGCGTGCCCGCGCCCGCCGGGCTGTCCACGCGCAGCGTGCCGCCGTGCGCGGCGACGCGGTCCTCGAGCCCGGCGAGGCCGCCGCCGGCCGTCGCGAGCGCCCCGCCCCGGCCGTCGTCGGCGACCGTGAGCACGAGGCTCCCGTCCTCGCGCTCGGCGCGGACCTCGACCCGGGTGGCGCCGGCGTGCTTGACCGCGTTGGCCAGGGCCTCGCAGACCACGTAGTAGGCGGCGGTCTCGATCTCGGGCGGCACGCCCTCCGGCGGCCCCTCCATCCCCACCGGCAGGGGCGTCCGCCGCGCGAGGTCGTCCAGCGCCGCGCCCAGACCGTCGTCGAGCGGCGAGGGCCGCAGCCCGTGCGCGATCTCGCGCAGCCCCGCGACGGCGTCCGCGACCTGGTCGACCGCCCCGTCGAGTGCCCGCACGACCTCCGGATCCGCGCCGGGCCGCCGCTGCACCCGGCGCAGCGCCATGCCCAGGGCCACGAGCCGCTGCTGGGCGCCGTCGTGCAGGTCGCGCTGCAGGCGGCGGCGCTCGTCGTCGCCGGCCAGGACGATCCTCGCCCGGCTCTCCTCGACCTCCTCGAGCCGCCGCCGCAGCTCGCAGCGCAGGCGCGCGACCTCCACGGGGAGCGCCGCCGCGCGCAGGACGTCGTCGAGCCGCCCGCGGCGCTCCAGCAGCCGACGCGCGTGGACCACGACCCCGAGCGGCGCCGCGCCGCGCCCGATCGCGGTCACCGCCTCCCCCTCGCCCGGCGACGGGACGTGCGCCACCCCGGCGAGGTCCGCATGGACGCGGTGCTCCGGCAGCCACACCAGCAGGCGCAGGCCGGGGTCGCCCAGGGCGTCGCGGAGCACCGGCTCGATGTCCTCGGGCGCCGCGGTGCCGTCGCGCAGGCGGGCGGCGAACGCCTCGACCGAGCCGACCGCGCGGGCCCGGTCGCGGTCGAAGCGGCGGTCGACCACGCGCTGAAGGCGGCGGCGCAGCGGGTCGAACGCCAGGGCGGCCGCCACCGCCGCGGCCGCCGCCGCGGCCGTCGAGCCGCCCCCGAGCGGCACGGCCACGACGAGCGCGATCGCGACGGCGCCCCCGGCCAGGAGCACCGAGATGGCGAGCCACGCGATCGTCCGGCTGATGACCCGGTCCACGTCGTAGAGCCCGTGCCGGAGCATCGCCACCGCCACGGCGCCGACGAGCGCGAGGTAGGCGGCGAGGAAGGTGACGAACGTGATCGGGCCGCTGCCCTCGCGGACGAGCCCCTCGAGGATGCCCGCGACCAGCGCGACGGGCAGGAGGATCGACGCGGCGGCGAGCCACTTGACCTGCACCCGCTCCGCCCCCCGCGCGCGGCGGGCCCGCACCAGGATCGCGGCCGCGCCCAGCGCCACCGACGCCAGCAGCCCGGCGAGCGCGACGGCCGTGAGGACGCCGGAGACCCCCGCCGGCGCGGTGGGCAGCGGGCGCGCCACGTCGCGGTAGGGCGCGTCGAAGCGCTCGTCGCGCACGGCGGTCGCGAGGAGCGCCGCGAACGGCGCGACGAGGGCCACGGCGACGCCCGGGCGCCAGCGCGGGCCCACGGGCCGGCCGTCCGGGAAGAGCATCAGCAACAGGGAGAGCAGGGCGAAGACGGGGATCCAGTCGGCGTTGAAGAGCAGCGCCGCCCACCCGGCCCCGCCGACGTGGCCGTGCATCGCGGCGTCCGCCCACGCGCTGAGCCCCTCGTCCAGCGCCGGCACCAGCCCGAGGCCGGCGACGATCGCGCCGACCGGGTTCCCGGGCCGCCGACGCGCGATCGCCACCCCCGCCGCCAGCGCGGGCACCGAGAACGCCGCGGCGGCGAGCGCGGCGGCGGACGAGCGCGACGGGGCCTCGTTGACCGCCCGCAGGACGAGCGCGCCCGCCGTGGCGGCCGCGGCGAGCGCCGCGCACGACCACGCGACGACGAGGGGCCAGCGCACGGCGCGATCATCCCACCAACGCGCCCCGAGGGGATCGGTGCCAGCACGTAGTCCGTTGCTTGACGGCGGCTAACGTCGTTAGCTACAGTGCTGCTAACAGTGTTCGCCACATCGGGAGGAGACGAGCGTGACCGCCCTCGCACCAGTCCGCAGCCCGCTCGCCCGCGTCGCGTGGGGGGCGCTGTCGGTCGCGCTGCTCGGCAGCGCGGTCGGCGCCGTCGCCGCGACGTCCGCGTCGTGGGGCTGGGTCGCCGCCACCGTGATGGCCCCCGACGTCGCGCTGTTGCTCGGCGTCGGCCGGGGCCTCGCCCCCGGGCGGCTCCACCCCCGGGCCGTGCCGCTCTACAACGCCCTCCACCACCCGGCCGGCCCGCTCGCGCTCGGCGCCCTCGCCGCCGCCGGCGTGGTCGGCGCCGGTCCCGGCGCGGCCGCGCTGGCGTGGGGCTTCCACATCGCCATGGACCGGGCCGCCGGCTACGGCTTGCGGACGCGCGATGGCTTCCAGCGCTCCTGAGCTCAGCGCCCGCGGCCGCGAGATCGTGGCCGCCGCCAGGGGGCTGCTGGAGGAGGGCGGGCCGGAGGCGCTCTCGATGCGCCGGCTCGCCGAGCGCGTCGGCATCCGGGCCCCCTCCATTTACAAGCACCTCGCCGACAAGCAGGAGCTGGAGGTCGCCCTCGTCGCCGACGGCCTGCGGGAGTTCGCCGAGCGCTGCGAGGAGGCGGTCGCGGGAGCGGGTGAGCCGCTCGCCGCCCTGGCGCGCGCGTATCGCGCCTTCGCCCTCGCCCACCCCCACCTCTACCGGCTGATGAACGACCGCCCGCTGCCGCGAGATCGCCTGCCCGCGGGGCTCGAGGCCCGGGCGGCCGCGCCGCTCATCGCCGCGGCGGGCGGAGACCCGGACCGCGCCCGGGCGACGTGGGCCTTCGCCCACGGGATGGCGATGCTCGAGCTGACTGACCGCTTCCCCGCGGGCGCCGACCTCGACGCGGCGTGGACGGAGGGCGTGAACGCCCTCCGTCCATGACCGCGGCTCAGACGGCTGCCGGGGCTCCGCTGTCGACCGGCAGGCCGGCCTCGACCCAGTCCTGCTTGCCCTCCACGTACTCGCGCACGTCCGTGTAGCCCATCGCGACGAGCGTCGCCGCCGCGATGCCCGAGTTCCGGCACGGCGTGTTGGCGCAGTAGGTGACGATCCGCGCGTCGCGGTCCGGCAGCAGGGCCGGCGCGAGCTCGCGCACCCGGTCGTGCGGGACGTTGATCGCGCCGGGCAGGTGGCGCTCCTCGAAGTACATGGGCGGGAGCGCCTCGACGACGGTGACGCCGCCGTCCTCGATCTCCCGCCGCAGCTCGTCGCGCGTGATGGTGCCGTGCATGATCCCCTCCCGGGCTCGTAATCGGACTGTGGTCCGCTTGTTTGCGGCACCGTAGCGGACTACAGTCCGCATCGTCAATGCCGACCACCCCGCGACCCACCGAGAGGGCCGACGCCGCCCGCAACCGCGCCCGGATCCTCGAGGCCGCCGGGCGACTGTTCGCCGAGCGCGGCGTCGAGGCGGTCACGATGGACGAGATCGCCGCAGCGGCCGGCGTCGGCAAGGGGACGCTGTTCCGCCGCTTCGGCGACCGGGCGGGCCTCGCCCTGGCGCTGCTGGAGGACGCCGAGCGCGACCTGCAGGGCCTGATCCTGCGCGGGCCTCCCCCGCTCGGGCCGGGCGCGCCGCCGGCCGAGCGGCTCGGCGCCTTCCTCACGGCGCTCCTCGGCCTGCTGGAGGAGCACACCGAGCTGATCGTCTGCTCCGAGACGGCGGCGCCCGGGGCGCGCTACCGCAGCGGGCTGCACGCGGCCTGGCGCGCGCACGTGGCCGTGCTGGTGCGCGAGGCGCGCCCCGACGCCGACGCGGAGGTGCTGGCCGAGGCGATCCTCGCGCCGCTGGCCGGCGACCTCTACCGCAGCCTGCGCGAGCGGGACGTGGCGCCGGAGCGGATCCGCGACGTCGTGCTCGGGCAGGCCGCGCGAGCCCTGGCCTAGGCCGTCGCGGGCAGCTCGGGGGGCAGCTCCTCGCCGCGGGCCTCGGGCGGGGGGTCGGTCGCGTGGCGCACGCGCAGGTCGAAGTAGAGGTAGGCCGAGGCCGTGGCGGCGAACGGCAGCGCGGCGACGTAGACCAGGGCGGCGATAAGGTTCACGAGGTCGAACGCCGCGCCGCTCGCGAGCAGCACCAGCACCCCGATCGCCGGGCCGAGGAGCAGCGCGACGGCGGTCACCCCGAGCGCGATGCTCGCGACGCGCCACCAGTGGCCGCGCGCCAGCGCCGCGCTGCGCCGTAGGAGGCCGACGGGCGTGCCGCCCTCGATGGCGGCGACCGACCCGATCAGCGACCAGCGCACGAGCAGGAAGACGGCCACCGGCAGGAGCACGACCGTCAGGTCGAGCACGACCTGGACCACGACCAGGATCAGCAGGGCCGGCACCAGCGCCCGCAGCCGCGGCAGCACGGCCCGGTAGGCGGAGATCGCGGTCACGGGCCGGCCGGCGTCGATCTCGACCAGCGCGCGCGCCGTCGCGGCCTGGACCAGGGCGAAGCCGAGGAGCGTGAACGTCAGGCCGAGGCCGAAGGCGAGGGCGTCGACGAACGCGTTGCGCTTGCCGGCCTCGTCGACGAGCGGCGCGAGGGCCGTTACCTGGAACAGGAGCCACTGGACGAACGTGATGATGATCCCGAGCGGGATGAACAGCAGCCCGATGCCGAGGAACACGCGTGGGTGCCCCCGCATCATCCTCTCGGACGCCGCCAGCATCTGGCCCCAGGCCCGCCGGCGCGCGACCCGCAGAGGGGTGGACGGTACCCAGCGCGTGCGCGAGACGGCCCACAGCAGCAGGACCGCGAGGCCGCCGATGACCGCGGCCGATGGGCCGGGGTGGAGCTTGATCTGGCGCAGGGCCTCCGAGCCCGTCGCGATGGCCCCGCAGAAGAGGTCGGTGGCCGACGTGCCGAGCGCGCCGCCCGCCGGGACGTCGAAGCTCTTGTCACGCCAGCTCGTCTGCGACCACGTGACCGGCTCGGTCCACTGGAGCTTGTCGTTCGGTCCGGTGGGGCCGTTGAAGACGCCGCGCTGGCGCTCGCCCCAGCGCCCCTCGAAGCCGAGCCACGGATAGGAGCGCAGGTAGTCGTCCCGCGCCGTCGGCACGACCGCGATCTGCGGGCGGATCTCGCGCGAGGGCCCCTGGGTGTCGTCGCAGCCGACGCCTTCGGCCGAGCTGCGCATCAGGTAGAGGCGCGACTCGTAGAAGTTGGCCTGCGATCCCTCGGCCGGGTAGACGACCGGGTGGGTGCCGCCCACCAGCTGGAGCTTGTCGTCGCCCCAGTCCGCACGCTCGGCGCTCGAGTGCTGGCTGTAGCCCACCTCGACCGGCGTCCGGCCGAGCGCCTGCCGCGGCGTGGCGGCGTCGAAGACGATCTGGATCATCTCCCAGTCGCCCTCGTGCTTGTTCTTCCAGTCGTTGTAGACGTAGTAGAACCAGTACTGGAGCGCGAGCTTGCCGGGGTACGCCGCCTCGGTCACGACCCGCGCATAGGCCGTCGGCGGCGCCTGCGCCTGCAGGCGCGCGGACCACTCCTCGTAGGTGCAGCCCGGGTCGAGGGCGTCGCCGGGGAAGTCGAGGTGGTACTCCCAGAGGCCGCGGGCGAGGTCGGCGGCCGTCGGCCCGACGGCCACGAGGTTGCTGCGGTCCCACGGCCCGCGCAGGGCGACCTCGTCGTTGCCCATGAGCACATCGACGTCGATCGGCTCGTACGGGGCGGTGGAGCCCTCGCACGAGTCCTGGATCCGCAGCCGCACGATCGGCGCATACCTCGCCGCCAGCGCGGTCTCGGGCGGCGTGGCGCCGGTGGCGGAGGCGACCGGGACGGCAGCGGCCCGCGGGGCGTGCCACCCGAGTGCGAGGGCGGCCAGGACCAGGAGTCCGAGGACCGGCGTGAGCCGGCGCGCAACGTGGGGCCGCATCGCGCGGCACGATATCCGTGCCCGGCCCCGCGCGTGCGGGGCCGGGCGGACGCGCTTATCTGTCCGCGACCCTCAGCCGGTTCTCGGCCCGGCGGCGCGCGCTCTCGGCCGCGACCCGCGCGACCTCGTCGTCGCCGGCGTCGGCAAGGGCCTGCTCGGCGCGCTCCAGGGCGACCCGGGCGCGCTCCGCGTCGATCTCGTCGGCGCGCTCGGCCTGCTCCACGAGCACCAGCACCCGGTCCTCCTCCACCGAGAGGTAGCCCTCGGAGGTGGCGTAGATGACCTCGGTGTCGTCGAGCAGCTTCAGGCGCGTCTCCCCCATCTTCAGGAACGCGATGAAGGGGGTGTGGCGCGGCAGGATGCCGACCTCGCCCTGGATGCTCGGGGCGATGACCATGTAGGCGAAGTCCTCGAAGACGGCGCCTTCCGGCGTGAGGAGCCGCACGCCGAGTCGTTTGCGCTCCTGTCCGACCTGGGTTGACACCGCGCTTACCGGCTCTTCAGGGTCGCGGCCTTCTCGACGGCCTCGTCGATGCCGCCGACGAGGAAGAACGCCTCCTCGGGGAGCTCGTCGTGACGGCCCTCCACGATCTCCTTGAAGCCGCGCACCGTCTCGGTGAGGGGCACGTACTTGCCCGGCGTGCCGGTGAAGGCCTCGGCCACGTGGAACGGCTGGGAGAGGAAGCGCTCGATGCGGCGGGCGCGCGACACGGCGAGCTTCTGCTCGTCGGTGAGCTCGTCCACGCCGAGGATGGCGATGATGTCCTGGAGGTCCTTGTACTGCTGGAGGATCTCCTGCACCTTGGTCGCGACCTCGTAGTGCTCGGCGCCGACGCCGTCCTTGGACAGGATGCGGCTGGTCGAGTCGAGCGGGTCCACAGCCGGGTAGATGCCCTTCTCGGCGATGGACCGGCTGAGCACCGTCGTCGCGTCGAGGTGGGCGAAGGACGCCGCGGGCGCCGGGTCGGTGAGGTCGTCGGCGGGGACGTAGATGGCCTGCACCGAGGTGACCGAGCCGGACCGGGTCGAGGTGATCCGCTCCTGCAGGTCGCCCATCTCGCTCTGGAGGGTGGGCTGGTAACCCACGGCGGACGGCATGCGGCCGAGGAGGGCAGACACCTCGGAGCCGGCCTGCACGAACCGGAAGATGTTGTCCACGAACAGCAGCACGTCCTGGCCGCCCTGATCGCGGAAGTACTCGGCCATGGTGAGGCCGGACAGGGCGACGCGCAGGCGGGCGCCCGGCGGCTCGTTCATCTGGCCGTAGACGAGCGCGGTCTTGTCGATGACCCCGCTCTCCTTCATCTCGATCCAGAGGTCGTTGCCCTCGCGGGTGCGCTCGCCGACGCCGGCGAACACCGACAGGCCGCCGTGCTCCTGGGCGATGTTGTTGATCAGCTCCTGGATGAGCACCGTCTTGCCCACGCCGGCGCCGCCGAAGAGGCCGATCTTTCCGCCCTTCACGTACGGGGCGAGGAGGTCGACGACCTTGATGCCGGTCTCGAAGATCTCCTCGGTGGGGTTGAGCTGGTCGAAGGCCGGCGCCTTGCGGTGGATCGGCCAGCGCTCGCCCGCGGCCACGTCCGCGCCCTCGTCGATCGTGTCGCCGAGCACGTTGAAGATTCGCCCGAGGGTCCGCTCGCCGACGGGGACCGAGATCGGCGCGCCGGTGTCGGTCACCGCGGTGCCGCGCGCCAGGCCGTCGGTGGTGTCGAAGGCGACGGCGCGCACCCGGTCGTCACCCAGGTGCTGCTGCACCTCGGCGATGAGCGGCGGGGCGTCCGAGCCGCGGTCGATCTCGATGGCGTTGTAGATGCTCGGCAGCCCGTTGGGGAAGTGGGCGTCGACCACCACGCCCTTGATCTCGATGATCGTGCCGGTGCTGCGGGCGTCGTCGGACATTCTTGAGGTCTCTCCTCGGGGGCTGGGCGTCATTGGAGGGCGTCGGCGCCCGCGACCACTTCCAGGATCTCCTGGGTGATGGCCGCCTGGCGGGCACGGTTCATGGCCAGCGTGTACGAGTCGATGAGCGCGCCGGCGTTGTCGGTGGCGTTGCGCATGGCCGTGCGGCGGGCCGCGAGCTCGGCGGCCGCGCTCTCCAGCAGTGCGCGGTAGATCGTGGTGTCGAGGAAGGTCGGCAGGAGCTTGAGCAGGAAGTCGACCGGGTCCGGCTCGAAGAGCGCGAGGCCGCGGCTGGGGTCCGGCGGAGCGTCCTCCTGGCCGTCGTCGTCCTCGTCCAGCATCAGAACCCGCTCGACCGGCAGGAGCTGCTCGGTCGAGACCGCCTGCTCCAGCACCGACTTGAAGGCGTTGAAGACGATGACGACGCGGTTGACCTCCTTGTTCGACGAAGCGCCGCACGAGGTGCTCCGTCACTTGCTGCGCGTCGGCGTAGGTCGGCTCGACCGAGAAGCCCTGGAAGGAGCGGTCGATGGTCATCCCGCGGAACGCGATCGTGCCCGCGCCCTTCTTGCCGACGGTCGTGAACTCGACGTCGGAGAAGCCCTCGGCCCGCAGCTCCTCCGCCACGATGAAGGCCTGGCGGACGATGTTGACGTTGAACGCGCCGGCCAGGCCGCGGTCGCCCGTGATGGCGACCACGACGGCCGTGCCCTCGGAGGGGCGCTCCTCGAGCAGGGCGAGGCCCTTGGCGCCGCCGCTCTGGCGGGCCGCCTGCGCCATCAGCCGCCGCATCGCGGTGGCGTAGGGCCGCAGGGACTCGATGTTGTCCTGGGCGCGACGCATCTTCGCCGAGGCCACGAGCTCCATCGCGCGGGTGATCTTGCGGGTGTTGCGGACGGAGTCGATCCGCCGCTTGATGTCTCGGGTGGTCGCCAAGGGTGTTCGGGCTAGGCCGCGGCCGGAGCGGGCTCCGCCGCCTCCGCCTCGGTCTCCGCGGGCTCCTCGGCCGCCGGCTTCGCCGGCTCCTCGGCCGGGGCGAACTGCCCGACCACGGAGGCCACGATCGCGTCGATCTTCGCGGCCGTCTCGTCCGAGAGGTCCTTGGAGTCGCGGATGTCGGCCAGCAGGTCGGCGCCCTTCTCCCGCAGCTCGCGGCGGATGGCGTCGTTGACGTTCGGGACCTCGGCGACGTCGATCTTGTCGAGGTGGCCCTGGTTGGCGCCGTAGAGGATCGCGACCTGCTCCTCGACCGGCCACGGCGCGTAGGCCGGCTGGTTGAGGGCGGCGACGAAGCGCGCGCCGCGGGCCAGCGTGCGCTGGGTGGCGGCGTCGAGCTCGGAGCCGAACTGGGAGAAGGCCTCGAGGTCGCGGTACTGGGCGAGCTCGAGCTTCAGCTTGCCGGCCACCTTGCGCATGGCCTTGATCTGGGCGGAGCCACCCACGCGGCTCACCGAGATGCCGACGTTCAGGGCCGGGCGGACACCCGAGAAGAAGAGCTTGGTCTCGAGGAAGATCTGCCCGTCGGTGATCGAGATGACGTTGGTCGGGATGTACGCCGACACGTCACCGGCCTGGGTCTCGATGATCGGCAGGGCCGTCAGCGAGCCGCCGCCGAGGTCGTCGCTCAGCTTGCAGGCGCGCTCGAGCAGGCGGGAGTGCAGGTAGAAGACGTCGCCCGGGAACGCCTCGCGGCCCGGCGGGCGGCGGAGCAGCAGCGACATCTGGCGGTAGGCGTCGGCCTGCTTGGAGAGGTCGTCGTAGACGCAGAGGGCGTGCTGGCCGCCGTACAGGAAGTACTCGGCCATGGCCGCGGCCGAGTAGGGCGCCAGGTACTTCAGCGGGGCCGACTGGGAGGCCGTGGCGGCGATGACCGTCGTGTACTCCATCGCGCCGGCGGCGCGCAGCCGCTCGACCACCGTGGCGACGGTGGACGCCTTCTGGCCGATGGCGACGTAGAAGCACTGCACGCCCTGGCCGCGCTGGTTGATGATCGCGTCCACGGCGATCGTGGTCTTGCCGGTCTGGCGGTCGCCGATGATCAGCTCGCGCTGGCCGCGGCCGATCGGGATCAGGGCGTCGATTGCCTTGATGCCGGTCTGCAGCGGCTCCTTCACCGGCTGGCGCTGGACGACGCCCGGCGCCTTGAACTCGACCGGGCGGAAGTGCTCGGTGTCGATCGGGCCGCGGTCGTCCAGCGGGTTGCCGAGGGGGTCCACGACGCGCCCGAGGAGGGCCTCGCCGACGGGGACCTGGATGACCTTGCCCGTCCGCCGGACCTGGTCGCCCTCCTTGATGAGAATGTCGTCGCCCAGCAGCACGACGCCGACGTTGTCCTCCTCGAGGTTCAGGGCGAGGCCGGTGACCCCGTGGGGGAAATCGAGCATCTCGAGGGACACGCAGGACTCGAGGCCGTGGATGCGGGCGATGCCGTCACCGACCTGGAGGACGGTGCCGACCTCCTCGACCTCCACGGTGCCCGAGTACTGCTCGATCTGGCCCCGGAGGACCTTGGTGATCTCGTCGGGTCGGAGCTTCATCTGGGGGTGGTCACCTTTCTCTGCTCAGGTCGAATGCGTGTGGTGCTGACGGTCAGGACGCCGCGGTGGCCGCGTCGACCGAGGTGTGGCGCAGGGCGTCGCGGAGCTCGTCGATCCGGCGGCGGACCGAGCCGTCCACGACGACGCCGCCGATGTGGAGCACGAGGCCGCCGACGGTGTCGGGGTCGACCGACTCGGTCAGGTCGACGGCCTTCCCGGTCTTCTCCTCGATGCGCTTGACGATCTGCTCGCGCAGGTCGGCCGGGAGGGGCACGGCCGTGATGGCGTGCACGTCGAGCCGGCCCTCCGCCCGGTGGACGCGCTCCTGGAAGGCGCGGGCGATCTCGGGGAAGTCCTCGATGCGCCCCCGGTCGAGGAGCACCTGGAGGAAGTTGACCACCAGAGGGCTCGAGCCCTGGGCGAGGGCCACGACGGCGCGCTTCTTCTGCTCGGCGTGCACCTCGGGGTCCTCGAGCACCGCGCGGAGCTCCGCGGAGCCCTCGATGAGCTCGGCGAACGAGGCGACGTCCGCCGCGACGGGCGCGACGGCGTCCGCGTCGGCGGCCGCCTCGTAGAGCGCCTCCGCATAGGTGGTCGCGACGCTCACGAGGCCGTTGAGCTTCCGTTCGACGCGACGGCGGACAGGTCCGCCTCCTCGAGCGCATCCTCGATCAGCTTGCGGTGGTCGGCCTCGCTGAGCGTGCGGCGCGAGACCTTCTCGGCCGCCAGGAGGGCCAGCGACACGACGTCGTCGCGGATGCCTCCGGCCGCCGCGCGGGTCTGCGCCTCGAGCTGGACCTCGGCGTCGGCCAGCACGCGGTCGCGCTGCCCCTGCGCCGCGGTGACCAGCTCGGCCCCCTGGCGCTCGCCGTCCTTGCGGCCCTGCTCGCGCAGCGCGTCGGCCTCCTTGCGGGCCTCGGCGAGGCGGGTGCGGTAGTCCTCGAGCAGCGTGGTCGCCTCGTCGCGGCTGCGCTCGGCCTCCTCGATGCTCTGTGCGATGTCGGCGCGCCGCTTCTCGATGGCGGCCCCGACGGGGCCGAACACGTACCTCTTCAGGATGAAGAGCGTGATCCCGAAGATCACCAGCGTCCAGATCATCAGCCCCGGGCTCGCCTTGAGCAGGGGGTTGTCGCTGCTGGCCGCGGGGAGCGCGACGGAGGTGAGGGTGCCCATCAGCGTCGCCGGCTAGCCGATGAAGAAGGCCACGAAGCCCATGAGGAGGGCGTAGAAGACGATCGCCTCCGTCAGGGCCAGGCCCAGGAACATCAGCGACATGATCTCGCCGCGGAGCTCGGGCTGGCGGGCCACGGCCTCGACCGTCTTGCCCATCAGATAACCCACGCCCGCGCCCGGGCCGATGGCGCCGAACCCGGTCGCCAGGCCGAGGGCGAGGATCTTTGCTGCGTTCTCTACGTTGCCGTCAAGTGCCACGTGATTCCCCCAAGTTGCTTAGTGAGACGACTCCACCGCGAAGCCGATGTAGATGCCGCTGAGCATGGCGAAGATGAACGCCTGCAGTCCGGCGATGAGGACCCATTCGAAGATGTAGAAGAAGACTCCGACGGGGATGGCGATCAGCCCGGCGTAGTTGCCGAGCAGGACCACGAACCCGGCGCACATGATGATGAGCAGGTGGCCGGCGAGAAGGTTGGCGAAAAGACGCACCGAGAGGCTGACCAGCCGCAGGAGCTGCGACAGGAGCTCGAGGGCGAAGATGAAGGGCTTGATCGCCTTCGGCGCGTCCGGGATCAGCGTCTTCAGGTAGCCCACGGGGCCGTGGGCCTTGATGCCCTCGTAGTTGTAGACGATGAAGGTCACGAGGGTCAGCGCAAGCGTGACGTTGATGTTCGCCGTCGCCGCGTAGAGCGCGAAGTCGGGCAGCCCGCCCGGAAGGCTGCTCTCGTGCCCGACGGGCAGCGGGATGAAGCTGATCAGGTTGCTCACCGCGATGAACATGAAGAGCGTGGCGATGTACGGGAAGTACTTGACGAAGATGGCCTTTTCGCCGAGCGTCGGCCGCGCGATCGACTGCTCGGCGAACTCGTAGGCGAGCTCCACCACGTTCTGCGCGCCCGTGGGCCGCATCTTCAGGCCGCCCCGGATGACGAAGATGCCGACGCCGATGCAGATGGTCGCGGCGATCAGCAGGTAGATGACCGCCTTGTTGATCGACATGTCGAGCGGGCCGATGTGGATCGAGACGTACGGCGTGGTCTTGAACTCGACCGAGGGGTCGAACTTGTCCGACTCGGCCGCGGCCGCGAGCGCCGGAGCCGCCAGCATGAGCGCCAGGGCGAAGGCCGTCGCGGTGCCGCAGAGTCGGCGTAGGCTCATCGGGGCGTGTCCTTCGTCGCGCGGTTGTTGATGGCGAAGAGCGCGGTGCGCCCCGCGAGGTCGCACGTGAACGCGACCATGAACACCCCCGCGGCCACGAGGCCGATCACCCGGTCGTACTTCAGGGCGATGACGAACAGGACGATCGCCGTCAGCCAGGCGCGGGAGATGAAGGAGATGCCGGAGAGGCCGACCGCGGCGGTCGGCGTGGCGTTCAGCGCGAGCTTGCCGGTGAGCAGCTGCAGGTACCAGTTGACGGACCACAGGATCATCCCGAGCACCCACCCGTTGAGGGGCCCGCCGAGCAGCAGGACCACGGGGAGGGTCAGGACCGCCGCGATCAGCCCGGCTCCCGACGCGATGAAGGTCGCGACGCGGGGGATGTCCGGAGAGGGGGAGGTGGCCACGGCCGTCATCGACCGTCCTTCGGGCACCGACCATTGCACAGTGTTGGGATGCAGACTCTCCGGGGGTATGTGGTCGCGCCGGGCCGCAGACGAGGGCAGCACGGGACCGGCGAAGCGGCGGGAGTATACCGGCGCGGGAAAAGGCGGAGCAACGATCCGGCCGCGCGGCAGGACGTTCGTCCCGCCGGAGCCGGGCCCCGGCGCCGGCGGGTCCTCCGAGGGAATCGGGAGAATCCGGCGAAATCACCGACGTGATGTCCCGCGGCCGGCACGACACGTCATCTCCCCGCCTTTCGGCCAGTTGCCCGACGCCGGTGCGGGGGGAAGGATCGGTGCGATGACGCGGCCCAGGACCCTCTCCGCCGGCCTCGGCGCGCTCGCGCTGGCGGGCGCCGCCCTGGGATGGGGCGCCTCCTCGGCCGACGCGCGCGTCACGGTGCTCGACGGCGACGCGGCCACGATCGCCCGCGCGATCGCGCCGCGCCCGGACGGCGGCCCGGGCATCCGCCTGGACGACACCCTCTTCCAGCTCCCCTCCTCCCCGTCCGTCCTCTCGGAGGACCGCCAGTTCGCCCGCGTCTCGGGGGGCGCGGCGACGGGCGGCGCCCCGAGCCTCGTGGGCCGCGGGCCGATCGGAATGGCCGACCTTCTCGCCGAGCGCGCCGAGGCCGCCGGCGGCCACCGCGTATTCGTTGACGAGCTGGGCCCCGCCTTCGCCGGGCCCGACGGCGCCGACCTCGCCGAGGCGATGCAGATCCTCTCCGGCCGCCGGCCGTCGTGGGCCTCGACCGGAATCTCGCGGCGCGTGCACTTCTACACCTCCGACCCGGCGACGCTTCTGGCCGACCCGGAGTGGGGCGACGCGCGGCTGGCCGTGGGCCGCGGCGCCGGGCTCTGGCTGAAGAGCCCCGGCGCCCGCGCGGCGTGGACCGCGGCCGAGTGGCTGGCGTGGCCGGCCGAGGCCGAGGCGCTCTGGCGGTCGGCCGACGAGTCGCCGGCCCGCGCGCACGTGGCCTTCGGCGCCGGCGACCAGGCCTCGGCCTGGGCGCTCGGGCGCACCGGCAGCGCCTGCGCCGTGCTCGGCTTCGGCGTCGGCGGCTACCGCCTCGGCGGCTCGGTGGACGCCTTCGTGGCCGAGTTCCGCCGGACGCTGCCGGTCACGGCCGTGTCCAAGGTGCCCGTCACCGGCTGCACCGGCGCGCCCCAGCTCGGGCTGGCGGGCGCGCGCGCCCTGGCGGACGCGGTTCGGACGGAGGGCACCGGCCTGGCGATCCCCGACGGCGGCCTCGTCACCCCGCCGCTCACGGCCGGCGACCCCGCCCAGCTCACCCTGCAGCTCGACGCGGACCCCCTCGGCCTGGCCGCCGGCCTGGGCGTCTCGCCCGAGGCGTTCTGGACCGCGGCGCAGGCCCGCGTCGAGGTGCGCGGGCCGGGCGTCTCGGTGGACGCCGCGGTGGGCGGCGACGCCGCGGCCCGCATGGAGTTCACCCCCACCGCCCCCGGGCCGCTGACGATGCGGCTGGTCATCGACGGCACGGCCCTCGGGCGGGCGCTGGGCGGCGAGCCGGACATCGTCACGTGGCTCCACTCCGCGGGCGCCGGGGCCGCCGTCGTGCGCCGGGTGGTCGCCGACCCCTCCGGATGGCGCCTCGCGGTGCCGCTCGTGCGGCCGGGTCAGGCCCCGGGGACGCCCGTCCTCGTGATCATCCCCCGCCCGTAGCCGCGCTGCTCGCTGCAGATCATCGCGGATGCGGCGTCCTCGGTCGGGGCGGTGCCACCAGCACCGCCCCCTCCCTGCGTCCTCGCTCCGCGGGAACTTCGCGGCGGCACAGCCGGGGTCAGCGCTCGACGACCTCGCCGCGGCGGGCGCGCGCCAGGCGGCTCTGGCGCACGATGGTCACGACGGGCGTGCTGCGCCACTTGAGGATCTCCAGCACGTAGACCATGTAGACCGACGCGAGCACGGCCAGCAGGCCGACGCCCGCGAGCGTGAGCGCGCCGAGCACCCGCACCCCGTCGGCGTCGCGGTAGGGCACGAAGCGCAGCACGATCGCCACGAGGCCCATGAGCACGCACCACGCGTAGAGGGCGAGCACGGTCTTGCGCTGCCCCCACCCGATCGTGAAGAAGCGGTGGTGGAAGTGGCTGCGGTCGGCCGAGTAGACCGGCAGGCCGTGCTTGATCCGCTTCATGATCACGAAGCTCGTGTCGAGGATCGGGATCGCGAGCACGAACAGCGGCGCCACGACGGCGATCGCCGCGGTGGTCTTCATCACCCCGTTGATGGCGACGCCCGCGATCACGAAGCCCAGCAGCATCGAGCCGCCGTCGCCCATGAAGACGCGGGCCGGGTGGAAGTTGAAGACCAGGAAGGCGGCGCAGGCGCCCGCGAGGGCGGCGGCCATGATGGCCGGGTCGGCGCGGCCGAGCGACGCGGCGAGGATGGCGAAGGTGGTCGCGCCGATGCCCGTGATGCCGGCCGCGAGGCCGTCCATGCCGTCGCTGAAGTTGATCATGTTCACGATCGCCACGAACCAGAGCACCGTCAGCGGGTACTGGGCCGGGCCGAGGTCGCCGACGCCCACGAACGGCAGCGTGATGTGGTCGATCGTGAGGCCCGCCGAGACCGGGATCGACGCGCAGGCCACCTGGCCCACGAGCTTGACCGCCGGGCTCAGCCCCCAGACGTCGTCGACCATTCCGAGGCACGCGATCAGCACCGCGCCGGCCACGACGGCCCGGGTCGCGGGGTCGTCGGGCAGGAAGTAGAGGACCGGGGCGAGGAAGCCCAGCAGGATCGCGAGGCCGCCCAGGCGGGGCGTCGGCTCGCGGTGGATGCGCCGGTCCGAGGGATGGTCCACGCCCCCCGTGAGGCGGGCGAGCCGTGCCGTCAACGGCGTCGTCGCCAGCACGACCAGTGCCGCGACGATCGCGCAGATGATGGGGATCAGTGTGGTCGTCACGGAGAGTCGGACCCGGGAGGGTCCTGAGTCATTCTAGGTGCGGGCCTCGGAGCCCTTCAACGCGCGCTCCGCGTTGCGGTGCGTCAGGGCGGCCAGCCGGGTCACCAGCCGCCGCGGCAGCAGGCGGGAGCCGAGCAGGCTCGCGCGCGACACGAGGCCGGTCGCCGCGCGGGGCCGGCCGGCGGCCAGCGCGCGCCAGGTGGCGCGGACCACCAGGTTGACGCTGTCGAACGGCACGGCCTTCGGCACCGTCGAGCCGCCCGCCGAGAGCGTGAACTCGGTGCGGGTGGGCCCGGGGCAGACGGCCACGGCCCGCACCCCCGTGCCCCGCAGCTCCTCGGCCAGCGCCTCGGTGAAGTGCAGCTCGAAGGCCTTCGTCGCGGCGTAGGTCGCCATGAAGGGCACCGGCTGCCAGGCGGCGGCCGAGCTCATCACGACGAGCGCGCCGCGGCCGCGCTCGACCATCCCGGGCAGCACGTGAGCCGCCAGGTCGGTGACGGCGACGCAGTTGAGGCGCACCATGTCCGCCTCGCGGGCGCGGTCGAGCGCCCAGAGGGGCCCGCGCGTGCCGAAGCCCGCGTTGAGGACCGCCACCTCGGGAGGCTCCACGGCCCGGTTGACCGCCGCCCGGCACAGGGCGAGGCCCTCCTCGGTGGCGAGGTCCGCCACCACGACGTCGCTCTCCACCCCGTGCTCCGCGCGCGCCCACGCCGCCAGCTCGTGGAGCCGGTCGCCGCGGCGGGCCACCAGGATCAGCGGGTGACCGCGCCGGGCCAGGCTCTCGGCGAAGGCGCGCCCGATGCCCGAGGAGGCCCCGGTCACGAGGGCGGGACCCCGGGCCATCAGCCCGACTCGGAGTAGAGCCGGTCCCCGGCGTCACCGAGGCCGGGCACGATGAAGTGGCGTTCGTTCAGGCCCTCGTCGACCACCGCCACCGCGATCCGCACGTCCGGGTGGGCCTCCCCCACCCGGGCCAACCCCTCGGGCGCCGCGATCAGGCCCAGCAGGTGCAGGCGCGTGGCGCCCGCGTCGCGCAGGAACGAGAGGGCGGCCGCGCCCGAGCCGCCGGTCGCGATCATCGGGTCGAGCACCACCACCTCGTCGTCGCCGAGGTCCCCGGGCAGGCTCTCGAGGTAGGTCAGCGGCAGGGCGGTCCGCTCGTCGCGCGCCATGCCGAGGAAGCCGACCCGGGTGTCGTCGGGCAGCAGGTCCAGGGCCGGCTGCAGCATCGAGAGGCCGGCGCGCAGGATCGGGACGAGCGTGACCCGGCGGGCGGGCAGCGTGACGCCGGCCGGCGCGAGCGGCGTGGCCACCACGTCGTGGCGCACCTCGAGGTCGCGCAGGGCCTCGGCCACGACGAGCGAGGCGAGGACGCTGGAGGACCGGCGGAAGTCGGCCGAGGGCGTGAGGCGGTCGCGCAGCCGGGCCAGGTGGTGCCCGGCGACGGCGCCGCTCAGCGAGACGGGTGGACGGGCGGGCACGCCGCCAGCCTATCGATGCGGCGCGTGGCTACGCTGCCGGTGTGCCACCTCGTTCCGAAGGCCACCTCAGCCACCGCGGCGGCTGGCTGCGCGCCGCGGTGCTCGGCGCCAACGACGGCATCCTCTCCACGGCGGGCCTCGTGCTCGGCGTCGCGGCGGCCAACGCCTCGACGAGCGCGATCGCGACGGCCGGCATCGCCGGCCTCGTGGCGGGGGCCCTCTCGATGGCCGCGGGCGAGTTCGTCTCGGTCAGCTCCCAGCGCGACGTCGAGGTGGCCGACCTGGCGCTGGAGCGCCATGAGCTCGACCAGGACCCCGAGGGCGAGCTGCGCGAGCTGGCCGACATCTACCGGGACCGCGGGCTGAGCCCCGAGCTGGCGCAGAGGGTGGCCGAGGAGCTGTCGGCGGGCGACCGCCTGGCGGTCCACGCGCGCGACGAGCTCGGCTTCGACGAGGAGACCATGGCCCGTCCCGTGCAGGCCGCGTGGTCGTCGGCCGTCTCGTTCTCGCTCGGCGCCGTCGTGCCGCTGCTGGCCATCACGCTGACGCCGGACGCGGCCCGCATCACCGTCACCGTCGGGATCACGCTGCTGGCCCTCGCCGGCCTCGGCGCCGTCGGGGCCCGCCTGGGCGGCGCGCCGCTGGTGCGGGCCGCCGTGCGGGTGGCCGCCTGGGGCGCCGTGGCGATGGCGCTCACCTACGCCATCGGCGCAGCGGTTGGTACCGCCGTCTAGGTGAAGATGATCTGGCCGCCCGCGGCCATCGCGTAGAAGTCGCCGACCGTGATGACGTCCATGACCTGCGGGACGAAGTCCTCCGCGCTCAGGCCGAACGTGTCCACGGAGGCCTTGCACGCGTAGAGCCCCGCGCCGGTGTCGCCGATCATCGCGATGAACTCCGGGATCGGCGGGGTGTCGAGCTCCTCCATCCGCTTGCCCATGAAGTGGGTGGCCAGCGCCCTCCAGGTCGTAGAACGTGAAGGCGCTGGTCCCCCAGCCCGGACCGGTGAGGCCCTCGGTCTCGTGCGGGGCCGGCATCGCCCCGGTCGCGACGATCAGGACGTCGTAGGGCACCTCGCGCCCGTCGGCGAGCACCAGCGTGCCGCGCGCGGTCTCGACGCGCTCGATCGCGCTCTCGACGTAGTCGATGCCCCCGTGCAGCTGGCGCCGGCGCGGGCGCACGATGTCCTCCGCGTGCGCCAGCCCGAAGGGCACGAACAGCAGCCCCAGCTGGTAGACGTGGCGGTCGTCGCGTAAGCGCGTCGTAAGGGACCCCGCCCCGGGGAAAGCCGCAACCCCCCGCCGCGTTAGGCCACCGGCGAGGCGACCTCCACCAGGGTGCCGAAGGGGTCGCGCACGTACGCGACGGTCTGACCGTGCGGCTTCACCGAGGGCGGCGCGAGGGCGGTGCAGCCCTCGGCCAGCGCCCGCGCGTAGGCCGCCGCGACGTCGTCGTAGACCAGGGCCAGCTCGACGTTGAACGGCGGCTCGGCGAGGTCCGGCGCCCGGTAGCCGTCGGGCAGGTTCGACGCCGCGAGCCGCCGCTCGGCGAAGGCCAGCGCCGTCTCCCCGGTGGCCATCTGCCCGTAGGTGCCGCTCGGGTCGATGAACGCGCGCTCCAGCCCGAAGGCGCGCTCGTACAGGTCCACCGCGGCCGCCACGTCGTCCACGTACACGATCACCCAGCCCAGCCGTCCGCGCTCGCCCATGGCGCCTCCTTCCGTTGCCTGCGCCCATCCTCGCGCCCGGCGCCGGCCGGCGTCTTGGACGAAACGGACTACAGCCGGGTGGGCGGCCTCCCGGCGATGTCGGAACAGTCCCGCGCCAGGTGGGCCTGGTCGACGTAGCCGCAGCGGGCGGCGACGGCGGCCCAGCCGAGGTCCGGCTCGCGGTCCGCGAGCGCCAGGGCGCGGCGCAGGCGCAGGACCCGCGCCAGGCGGCGCGGCCCGTAGCCGACGCCGGCGACCACGCGGCGGCGCAGATGGCGCTCCCCCACGCCGAGGTCGCGGCAGAGGGCGCCAAGGGCCAGGCGCGGGTCGCCGCCGAGGCGGCCGGCCACGGCGGCCACGAGCGGGTCGGGCTCCGCGCCGCCGGCGCGCCGGGCGGCCAGCCACCCCAGCATCAGCGCGCCCCGCTCGCGCGGGCCGGCCGCGGCCTCGACGGCCTCGGCGAGCGGAGCGAGGCCCGGGCCGAGCGCGTCGGCCGCCCGCGGGCTCGCGTCGCGCAGCCCGGCGGCGTCGAGCCCTAGCAGCGCCGGGGCGCCACCGGGGCGCATCCGCACGCCGGCGGCCGCCCCGCCGCGCGGGATGCGCGCGGTGAAGGCGGTCGTGTTCGGTCCGGCCACCCGCAGGCCGCCGTCCGGCGTCCAGACCAGGTCGATGCACCCGTCGGGGACGACGCGGTGCGCCAGGTCCTCGTGGGCCTCCAGCTCCCAGGAGCACTCCACCCACGCCGCGAGGGCGGCTGGGGTGGGGCGCTCCCGGTAGGAGGCCGCGGCGCTCACACGGCCGTGCCCGCGTGCAGCCGGGGGTAGAGCGGGAAGCGGTCGCCGACCGCCCGCGAGCGGGCGCGCAGCGCCTCGAGGTCGGCGTCGCCGGCCTCGGGCCGCAGCGCGGCGACGATGATCTGGCCGATCTCGCGCATCTCCGCCACGCGCAGGCCGCGGGTGGTGAGGGCGGGGGTGCCGATGCGCAGGCCGGAGGTGACCGTCGGCGGGCGCTCGTCGAAGGGCACGCCGTTCTTGTTGACGGTGATGCCGGCCTTGTCGAGCCGGTGCTCGCCCTCCTGGCCGGTGAGCGGCGTGGCCGAGAGATCGACCAGCACGAGGTGGTTGTCGGTGCCGCCGCTCACCAGGTCGAGGCCGCCCGCGAGGAGCTCCCCGGCGAGCGCCTGGCAGTTGTTGACGATCGCCTGCTGGCGCGTACGGAACTCCGGCGTCAGCGCCTGGGCGAACGCCACGGCCTTGCCGGCGATGACGTGCATCAGCGGGCCGCCCTGAAGGCCCGGGAAGACGGCCTTGTTGACCTTCGCGGCGAGGTCCTCGTTGCACAGCACCATGCCGGCGCGCGGACCCCCGAGGGTCTTGTGGATCGTGGTGGTCACCACGTCAGCGATCCCGACCGGCGACGGGTGGACGCCCGCGGCCACGAGGCCGGCGATGTGGGCCATGTTGACCATGAAGCGCGCGCCCACCTCGTCGGCGATCTCCCGGAAGGCCGGGAAGTCGATGATCCGCGGGTAGGCCGAGGCGCCGGCGACGATCAGCGCGGGCCGCACCTGGCGCGCCGTGTCGCGCACCTGGTCCATGTCGATGCGCCCGTCCTCGCGGCGCACGCCGTAGTGGTGGAACTCGTAGAGCTTCCCCGAGAAGTTGACCTTGAGCCCGTGCGAGAGGTGGCCGCCGTGGGAGAGCGCCATCGCCAGCACCCGGTCGCCCGGCTGAAGCGTCGCGGCGTAGGCGGCCTCGTTGGCCGTGGAGCCGGAGTGCGGCTGGACGTTCACGTGGTCAGCACCGAACAGCTCGATGGCCCGGTCGATCGCGAGCTGCTCGACCTCGTCCACGACCTCGCACCCGCCGTAATAGCGGCGCCCCGGCAGGCCCTCGGCGTACTTGTTGGTGAGCACCGACCCGACGGCCTGCAGGACCGCCTGGCTCGTGAAGTTCTCGCTCGCGATCATCTCGAGCGTGTCGCTCTGGCGATCGAGCTCCGCGCCGATCAGGCGGGCGATGGCCGGATCGGCCTCCGAGATGTCCTGCGACAGGTAGCTGTCGTCGTCGATGAAGCTCACGCGGCTCGTCCCCCGGGGTGGTGTGCGGAGGGTCGAGGGTACACCCCTACCCAGGACGGATGACGCGCGCGCCGACGGCGGCCAGCGCGCGTTCCACGGCGTCCGGATCCGGCCCCGGGCGCAGCAGCTCCGCGCCCCCCCCGGCGGCGACGCGTCGCAGGTCCACCACCGCGGAGGCGGTCCCCGGCAGGGGCCCGGCGTCCAGCGCCTGCGCCCCGGCGCGCAGGTCCTCCGGGACGTCCTCCACGCGCGCCGGGTCGGGCCCCCCGGGGTGGTTCGCACTCGTGGCGACCAGCGGGATGCCGAGCCGCGCCGCCTCCCCCTCCATGCGCGGCGCGCGCAGGCCGACGCTGCCCGGGGAGTCGCCGGCCGCCGCCGCGTAGCGGCCGGCCGGGTCGGGGACGATGCAGGTGACGGGCCCCGGCAGGAGCGCCCCGGCCGCGGCCCGGGTCGGGGCGTCGAGGGCCGCCAGTGCCTCCTCCAGCAGCCCCGGCCCGAGCAGGAGCACCTGGCACGGCTGGCTGCGCGGGCGCCCCTTCAGCGCGTAGAGCGCCGCGACGCCGTCGGGCACGTCGAGCGCGGCCGCCAGGCCGTAGACCGTGTCCGTCGGCACCAGCGCCACCGCCCCGCCGAGGAGGGCGTCCCGCAGCTCGGCGGCCGTCGTCACGCCCGCCGTCCGCCCACCACCCGCGCCACCCCGGCCAGGTCGCCGCGGTGGCCGACGTTCGACGAGGCCCGCCGCCGCGAGCAGGCCCTCGGCGGCCGGCCCCTGGCCGGCGCCGACCTCCACCAGCACCCAGCCGCCGGGCTCCACGTGGGCCGGCGCCTCGCGGGCGATGCGCGCGACGGCCTCGAGCCCGGTGGGCCCGGCCACCAGCGCCCCCTCGGGCTCGTAGCGCAGCTCGGCCGGCGCCTCGGCCAGGTCGGCCTCGGAGAGGTAGGGCGGGTTGGCGGCGATCACGTCGAAGCGGCGGCCGGCGACGGCCGCGAAGCCGTCCGACAGCAGCCACTCGACCTCGGCCCCGCAGCGCACCCCGTTGGCCCGCGCCCGCTCGAGCGCCTCGGCCGAGCGGTCGAGCGCCGTCACGCGCAGGCCGGGCCCCTCGTCGGCCAGCGCCAGCGCGATCGCGCCGCTGCCGGTGCCCCAGTCGAGCGCCGACCCGCCCTCCAGGGCGACGGCGAGCGCCCACTCGACGAGGATCTCCGTCTCGGGCCGGGGCACCAGCACCTCGGGCCCGACGCCCAGGCGCAGGCGCCGGAAGGCCCGCTCGCCCAGCACGTAGGCCACCGGCTCGCGGCGCGCGCGGCGGCCCAGCAGCTCGCGGGCGCGCGCCAGCTCGGGCGGCGTGAGCGGGCGCTCGGAGTCGGTGTAGAGCTGCAGGCGCTCGACCCCGAGGGCGTGGGCCAGCAGCAGGTCGGCGTCCAGGCGCGGCGAGGCGGAGCCCTTCTCGCGCAGGTATGCCGTGCTGCGGCGCAGGACCTCGCCGATGGTGAGGGCGCCGCTCATCCCGCCAGGCGCCCCGGCGTCAGCGGCGGGCGCGCGTGGTGAGGAAGGCGGTGAGCGGCCCGGTGAGGAACTCGTGCACGGAGTCGGTCACCTCGCGCAGCGCGGCCGCGTCGGCCACCGAGTCGCCCTGCGTGTGGACCAGGCGCAGGTAGACCTTGGACGGCTCCGAGTGCATCGGCTCGACGGCGATCTCGACCGACGCGTCGCCCGAGCGCCGCCAGATGCGCAGGCCCAGCGACACCTCGTCGCCCGCCAGCAGCTCGAGGCGGTCCTCCTCCATCTGGAGGACCCCCTCCACCAGCAGCTCGCGCGCCGCCTCGGCGTCGCCCGCGTCCCACACCGCGACCAGGGTGACGTCCTCGATCCACAGCTCGCCGATGCGGTAGCGCTCGGCCGCCTCGCCCACCAGGCCGACGACCCGCTCCAGCCCCTCGCGGTAGCCCATGCCGGTGACGCCGCACGACGCCATCTGGGCCGGGCGCAGCACGCACTCGGCGCCGTCGGGGCCCGAGAACGTCGCGCCCGCGTCCGGGTGGAACTCCATGCGCGTCAGGCCGTACCTCTCGCCGACGGAGGCGAAGAAGATCGCGAGGTCCTCGCGCGGCAGCGCCACGTCGTCGTGGCGCAGGGTCACGCCCAGGAACTCGATGCGCAGCAGGTCGGGGTTGAGCGTCATACCGAGGCCGCCTCGCTCTGCTCCTCCAGGCGCTGCTGCCGCTCCTGGGCGGCGAGCGCATCCGTGAGGGCGTTGAGGTTTCCCGCCAGCACCTGCTCGCGCAGGGGGACGGTGAGGTTCACGCGGTGGTCCGTCACGCGGTTCTGGGGATAGTTGTAGGTGCGCACCTTCTCGGAGCGGTCGCCCGAGCCGATCGACGACTTGCGCGCGTCGCTCATCTCCTGGGCGCGCTCCTCGCGGGCCCGCTCGTAGAGGCGGGCGCGCAGGACGCGCATGGCGCGCTCGTAGTTCTGGAGCTGGCTCTTCTCGTCCTGCATCGACACCACGATGCCGGTGGGCAGGTGGGTGAGCCGCACCGCGGAGTCGGTGGTGTTGACGCTCTGGCCGCCGGGCCCGCTCGAGCGGTAGACGTCGCGCTTGACGTCGTTGCGGTCGATCGTGACGTCCACGTCCTCGACCTCGGGCAGCACGGCGACCGTCGCCGTGGACGTATGGATCCGGCCCTGGCTCTCGGTGGCCGGAACGCGCTGCACCCGGTGGACCCCGGCCTCGTGCTTGAACACGGCGAAGGCCCCGCCGCCCTTCACGGCGATGGTCGCCTCGCGCAGGCCGCCGGCGTCGGCCTCGGCGGCCGACATCAGCTCCACCTTCAGCCCGCGCGACTCGGCGTAGCGGGTGTAGACGTCGAGCAGGTCGCGCGCGAACAGCGCCGCCTCCTCGCCGCCGGCCGCGGCGCGGATCTCGACCAGGGTGTCGCGGTCGTCGTCCGGGTCGGGCTCGACGAGCGCCTCGCGGATGAGGGGCTCCAGCGCCTCGAGCTCGCCCTCGGCCTCGACCAGGAGCGAGCGGATGTCATCGTCGTCCCCGTCGGCCAGCAGCTCGCGGGCCTCCTCGGCCCGGCCCGCGGCGTCCTCCCAGCGGTCGGCCAGGGAGAACGCCTCGGTCAGGTGCGACCAGCGCCGGTTGACGTCGGCGTAGCGCGCCCTGTCGGCGCTGAGATCGGGGTCGGCGAGGGCCTCCGAGAGCTCGGCGCGCGTGCGGACGATCTGATCGACCAGCGACCGCGCCCCGGTGCTCATTGTCGCGCTCGGCGCGCCTTCAGGAGCCGGAGCGCTGGCTCTGGGCCAGCTTGCGCTGGAAGCGCTCGACCCGGCCGCCGGTGTCGATGAGCTTCTGCTTGCCCGTGTAGAACGGGTGGCAGTTGCTGCACACCTCGACGCGGATCTCCGGCTTGGTGGAGCGCGTCTCGAACTCGTTGCCACACGTGCAGCGGACGTGCGAAACGACGTAATTCGGGTGGATGTCCGCCTTCATGGTGACCTCGTGTCGGATCGGAGGGCCGCCGACGGGCGGCCCGGTACGTGAGATCCAGCTTAGACGACCGTGCAAGCACGGCAGGACGGGACCCCGGGCCGGCGCCGGCCGGCCCGGGGTCCCGCGGAGTCGCTAGGACCCCTTGCGCTCCTTCACCAGCGCGGTGAGCTGGGGGACGATCGCCTGCAGGTCGCCGACGACGCCGAGGTCGCTGAAGTCGAAGATCGGCGCGTTCGGGTCCTTGTTGATGGACACGATCACCTGCGAGGTCTGCATGCCGACCTTGTGCTGGATCGCGCCCGACACGCCGGCGCCGATGTAGAGCTTCGGCGAGACGACCTTGCCGGTCTGCCCGACCTGCGTCGAGTAGGGGTACCAGCCGGAGTCCACGACCGCGCGGGTCGAGGCGACGGCGCCGCCGAGGGCGGACGCGAGGTCCTCCATCAGCGAGAAGGCCTCGGGCGAGCCGAGGCCGCGGCCGCCGGTCACCAGGATGTCGGCGTCCTCGATCGAGGGGCCGCTCTGCTCCTCGTGGGCCTGATCGACCATGACGGCCTTCGAGGAGAAGTCCTCGAGCTGCGGCGAGAGCTGCTCGACGCTCGCGCTGCCGCCGCTCTCGACCGGCTCGAAGGAGCCGGCGCGGATGAGGCCGAGGCGCGGCTCGGAGCTCCAGCCGACGTCGGCGCGGATCGTGTCGCCGAGCGCGGAGCGCTTGCCGACGAGGGCGCCGTCCTGGACCTCGAGGCCGTTCAGGTCCCAGTTGAGGCCCGCGTCGAGCCGGGCGGACAGGCCGCCGGCGATGTCGCTGGCCAGCACCGAGGCGGCGAACAGGACGTTCGCGTGGCCCTGGTCCTTCACGAGGCCGGCGATGACGTCCACGCGCGGCTGCGGCAGCGGGGCCGCGAGGGACTCGCTGTCGGCGATGAAGACGCGCTTGGCGCCGTACTTGCCGGCCGCGTCGGCCAGGCCCGCGACGCCCGAGCCGATGATCACGGCGTCGGTGTCGGGGTCGAGCGCGACGGCCTTGGAGAGCACCCCGAGGGACCCCTTCTGGATCGCCGAGCCGTGGTGCTCGAGGAAGACGAGGGTGCTCATACGAGCTTCCTTTCCACGAGGAAGTCCAGGATCTTCTGCGCCGCGGTGCCGTCGTCCTCGATCTTCTGGCTGTCGCCGCGCGACTCGGGCGGGCTCAGCGAGATGACCGTGGTGCGCGAGCCGGCCTCGCCGGCGGCGGAGGCGTCCACGCCGACGTCCGCCAGCGACTTGACCTCCTGGGGCTTCTTCTTGGCGCCCATGATGCCCTTGAGCGAGGGGTAGCGCGGCTCGTTGAGCGAGTCGGCCACCGCGAGCACCGCCGGCAGGCCGGCGCGGATGCGGTCGTAGCCAAACTCGGTCTGGCGCTTGGCGGTGATGGTGCCGCCCTCCACCTCGAGCTCGGAGATCTGCGACACGACCGGCATCTTCAGGCGATCGGCCACCGCGGCCCACAGCACGGCACCGTCGGCGTCGGAGGCCTGCTGGCCGAAGAGCACCACGTCGGGCGACTCGGCCTGCAGGGCGGCCGCGAGGATGTGGCTGGTCGCCACGAGGTCGGAGCCGGCGGCGGCCTCGTCCGAGACGAGCACGGCGCGGTCGGCGCCCATGGCCAGACCCTTGCGGATGGAGTCGAGGGCCTTGCTCTGCCCGAGGGAGACCAGGACCACCTCGCCGTCGCCCGCCGCGTCGCGGAGGCGGATGGCCTCCTCGACCGCGTTCAGGTCGTAGGCGTTGAGCGAGCGGTCGCCCGAGCGGTCCATCCGGAGGGTCCCCGGATCGATCCGCCGGTTGGGGCCGGGATCCGGCACCTCTTTGACACAGACCGCGATCTTCATTCAGCCCCCCTGCTGAGGTTTTTCACCGAGACGGCAGATGACTCTAACTGCTGCGAACCGCCGAGGGCGGCGCACCGCCGACATCGGGACGCCCGTCAGCGCCCGCGGAACTCCGGCGTGCGCTTCTCGAAGAACGCCGCCATGCCCTCGCGCTGGTCCTCGGTGGTGAACGCCAGGGCGAAGGCGTCGAGCTCGCGCGCGAGGTGCCCCTGGAGGTCGCCCTCGAGCGCGAGGTTCACCACCTCCTTGGCCGCGGCGATGGCCCACGGCGGCTTGGTGGCGATCTCCTCGGCGAGGGCGACGGCCCGGTCCATCAGCTCCCCGTGCGGGTACACGTGGTTGGCGAGGCCGGTGGCGCGCGCCTCGTCGGCGGTCACCCGGCGGCCGGTGAAGATCAGCTCCTTGGCGAAGCCCGGCGAGGTGGCGCGGGCCATGCGCTGGGTGCCGCCCCAGCCGGGCAGGATCCCGATGTTCACCTCCGGCAGGCCGAACTGCGCCTTCTCGGACGCGAGGCGGATGTCGCACGCCAGCGCCAGCTCGCAGCCGCCGCCCAATGCGTAGCCGTTGACGGCCGCGATGACCGGCTTCTGGAAGCTCTCCAGGCGGTTGGTGACGGCGTGGCCGCGGCGGGCGTAGTCGCGCGCCTCGAGCGGGGTGGCCTCGCGCATGTGGTTGATGTCGGCCCCGGCCGTGAAGGCGCGGTCGCCGGCGCCGGTCAGCACCAGGGCGCGGATCTCGGGGTCGTTCTCGAGGCTGTTCAGGTGGGCGTCGAGCGCGTCGAGCATCGACACCGACAGCGCGTTCAGCGCGTCGGGCCGGTTGAGGGTGAGGATGGCGACGCGGCCGCGGCGCTCCAGATCGACCGACACCCGGCCTGGTCAGCCTTCGCCGCGCACGTGGGAGGTGATGAACTCGACCATGCCCTGGATCGGGGCGCCCGGCGTGAAGACCTCGGCCACGCCCAGCTCCTTGAGCGCCGGGATGTCGTCGCGCGGGATGGTGCCGCCCACCATCACCAGCACGTCGCCCGCGCCCTCTGCCTTCAGCAGGTCCACGACCCGCGGCACGAGGGTCATGTGGGCGCCGGAGAGGATCGACAGGCCGACGGCGTCGGCGTCCTCCTGGACGACCGTCGCCGCGATCTGCTCGGGCGTCTGGTGCAGGCCGGTGTAGATGATCTCCATGCCGGCGTCGCGGAGGCTGCGGGCGATGATCTTGGCCCCGCGGTCGTGGCCGTCGAGTCCGGGCTTGGCGATGACGACGCGGATCGGGCGGTCCACGGTGGTGGGTCCTCCGGGTCGGGAGCGGGCAGCAGTATCCCACAGCGAAGGGGTCCGCGGCGGCTCCCCGCGTATTGTTCCGCAGGTTCCCGAGCCCCGGAGGAAGCGATGCGCAGCACGGTGAGGAAGTCCACGGACGTCGCCTCCGCCAAGGCCGACCTGCTCGTGGTCGCGGTCCCCTCCCCTCCCGGCCGCCTTGCCGGCGCCGCCGCCGCGGTCGACGCCGCCCTGGGCGGCCTGGTCGCCGCCGCCGTGAAGGACAGGGAGATCGACGGCAAGGCCGGATCGGTCACGCGCTTCCACACCGGCGGCCGGCTGCCGGCGCCGCGGGTCGTGGTGGTGGGCGCCGGCGAGGGGTCGGCGGAGGACTGGCGCTCGGCGGGCTCGGGCGTGGCGGGCGTCGCCGCGCGGGCCGCGACCAGGTCGGTGGCGTTCGTGCCGCCCGACGACGCCGGCGCGGCCGACGTCGCGGCCTTCCTCGAGGGCTACGGGACCGGCGCGTACCGCTTCGACCGCTTCCGCACGAAGAACGACGAGGCGACGAAGGCCGCCCCGGAGCGCGTGGCCGTCCATTCCCCCGCCGTCCGCGCCGCGGACCTCGGCCGCGCCGACCGCGTCGTCGCCGCGGTCAACGCCGCCCGCGACCTCGCGAACACGCCGGGAAACCACCTGACGCCGACGCTCCTGGCCGAGCGGGCCAAGGAACTGGCCGACGCGACCCCGGGGCTCACCTGCACGGTCCTCGGCCGCGCGCGCCTGGAGAAGCTCGGCGCCGGGGCGCTCCTCGGCGTGGCCCAGGGCTCCCAGGAGCCGCCCAAGATGATCGTGCTGCGCTACTCGCCGCCCGACGTCGTCCGCCCGGGCGAGGTGCTCGGCCTCGTCGGCAAGGCCGTCACGTTCGACTCCGGCGGCATCTCGATCAAGCCCTCGTCGAACATGGAGGACATGAAGCTCGACATGGGCGGCGGCGCGGCGGTGCTCGAGGGCGCGGCGCTGGTCGCCTCGCTCGGCCTCCCCGTCGAGATGATCGCCGTGATCCCGTCCACGGAGAACATGCCGAGCGGCTCCGCGATCAAGCCGGGCGACGTGGTCACGGCCATGAACGGCCGCACGATCGAGGTCATCAACACCGACGCCGAGGGGCGCCTGATCCTCGCCGACGCCCTCACCTACTGCGCGCGCCAGGGCGCCACCCGGATGGTGGACTTCGCGACGCTGACCGGCGCGATCGTGGTCGCGCTCGGCGAGGTCTACGCCGGGCTCTTCGGCTCCGACGACGACTGGACCGCGCTCGTGCGCGAGGCCGGCGAGGAGTCGGGCGACCTGGCCTGGCCGATGCCGCTGCACAAGGGCTACGCGCCGCTCATCGAGAGCAAGGTGGCCGACCTTTCGAACTCCTCGAACAAGCGCCAGGCCGGGGCGGTCTACGCCGCCCAGTTCCTGCGCGAGTTCACCGACGGCCTGCCGTGGTGCCACGTCAACATCGCCGGCACGGGGATGATCGGCGGCAAGGGCACGGGCTTCGGCGTGCGCATGATCCTCGCGGTGGCCGAGCGGCTGGCGACCCCCGCCTAGACCCGTGGCCTGGGTCATCCTCATCGGCTTCGCGGCCCTCGTCGTCGGCGTGGTCGTGAAGATCGGCGTGGACCTCACCCGTTACCTGCGCGAGGACCGCGAGGAGCACGGCGGCCGCCAGACCGTCGAGGCGGCCCGCCGGGCCTGGCTCGTGATCGCCCTGGTCGCGACGGTGATCCTGCTGCTGATCGTCTTCCCCCTGCTGCTCGGGGACCGCTGATCGACCTCGTCCTCCTCTTCCTGACGGGGGTCGTGGCGGGGGCGGTCAACGCGGTCGCGGGGGGCGGGTCGCTGCTCTCGTTCCCCGTGCTGGTGGCGACCGGCCTCTCGCCGCTGTCGGCCAACGTCACCAACACGGTCGCCCAGCTCCCGGGCTACCTGTCGATCGTCGAGGGCTACCGGCCGGACCTGCGCGGCCAGGGCCCGCGCATCCGCGTCCTGACCGTCCCCGCCCTGATCGGGGCGCTCGTCGGGGTCGCACTGCTCGCGCTCGGCGGCGACAGCACGTTCGAGATCGTCGTCCCCTGGCTCATCCTGGGCGCCTGCGTCCTGCTCGCCGTCCAGCCGCGGCTCAAGGCCGCCCTGCAGGCGCGCAACGAGGAACGCACCGGCCTGTCGGTCCCGCTCGTCCTCGCCGTCGCGGCGGGGGCCGCGTACGCCTCCTACTTCGGCGCCGCCGCGGGGGTGCTGCTGCTGGCGATCATGGCCGTGGGCATCTCGGACCGGCTCCAGCGGCTCAACGCCCTGAACCGCTACATCGTGCTGATCGCCAACGCCATCGCGGTGCCGGCCCTGATCCTGGTCGCGCCGGTCGAACTGGCCCTCGGTCGCCGTCCTCGCCCCCGCCACCCTGATCGGCGGCGCGGTGGGCGCCCGCTTCGCCCGGCGCCTGCCGGACGACGTCCTGCGCGTCGCGGTCATCGCCCTCGGCGTCGGCGTGGCCGTATGGCTTCTGATCCGCTGAGCGGGCGTCAGCCCTCCATGGCGCGGGTGAGGCGTCCGGTGACCTCGGCCATCAGCTCCTCGACCGCCGCGGGGCGCGCCGAGTAGACGCTGCGGGCGCCGAAGCGCTCGGCGCTCACGAGCCCGGCCTCCTTCAGCCGGCGCAGGTGGACCGAGGCGGTGGGCTGGGCGATGTGGAGCGTCCGCGCCAGCTCGCTCACCCCGAGCGGGGACTGCGCGAGCTGGGCGAGGATGGTGAGCCGGGTCGGGTCGGACAGGACCCGCAGGAGCTCGGCGATCTCGTCCGCACCGCGGCGCCGCGCCACGGTCGGGTCGGGGTCGGCCGATCCGGCGGCGACCGACAGCGCGCCGGGCAGCGCGACGATGTGCCCGTGGCCGGCGACGGTGGGCGACAGCCGCAGCTCGCCGCGGCGCTGCGCCCGGCGCACCATCGCCGGGAACGGCTCGCGGCGGGCGATGTGCTGCTCCGGCATCAGGTCGAGCGCGTCGGCGCCCGCCGCGAGCCGCGCCGACCACGCCGCAGCCGCGGCCTCGGCCTGCGCCCGGCCGCCCGCGGTCCAGCGCGGGGCGAACACGTCCCACAGATCGCCGATCAGGGCGACGTAGCGCCTGCGCAGCCGGCGGTCGGCCATGAAGCGCTCCATGCGCCGGTGGATCGCGTCGCGCTCGTCGGGGGTCTCGGTCTCGAGCGGCGGGTGCAGGTCGAAGGGTGCCGGGTCGCGCAGCCGCTCGAGGAAGCCGTCGATCTCGGCGTCCTCGAGCGAGCCGGTGGCGTGGGCCAGCACGACGACCTCGCCGAGGGCGGGGTAGCCGTCGCCCCAGAAGCCGGTCATCCGGTCGACCAGCGCAGGGGGGATCTCCACCCGCGGGGGCTTGGTGTTGGAGCACGTGCAGATAAGCGAGGCCAGCTCGACGACGGCCGAGGCCGTCGCGATGGCGGCCGGCGCCGCGGCGGGGAACTCCGTGTCCAGTGGCATAGTTGGATAACTATATCAGGAAATCGCTCTATGCCGATATGTTGTCGATAAAGACGGTACGGCGAACTGCGGAGCGAGGAGACGGGGCGGTGACATCAGCTCAGATCGGACGGGAGCTCGCGGCGGCGCGGGCCGCGGAGCTCCACCAGGAGGCGGCCCGGGAGCGGGTGGTGCGCGCCGCCGCGGCGGCGAAGGCCGGGGCCGAGGAGAGGCGGATCCCCGGGGCGGTCTCCGCGCGGCCGGCGCGCTGGCTGGGCCGCCTCGTCGCGGCGACCCTGCGCCACTAGCCCAAGCCCGCGCGCTCAAGGAGGCGGTCCACCGCCCCGGACGGGTCGATGCGGCGGTCGAGGACCTCGTCAACCAACTCGGCGAGGGCCTCGTCGGCCGCCGCCGCCGAGATGCGGCGGTTGAGGCGGTCGAGCGCGAGGGCCCGGACCTGGCGCGCCATGCCGTCGCGCCGACGCGCCTCCAGGCGCCCCTCCTCCCCGAGGAAGGCGCGGTGGCGCTCGACGCCCGCCCAGAGGTCCTCCACGCCGCCCTCCTCGAGGGCCCGCACGCGCACGATCGGCGGCTCCCAGGGGCCGGCGGGGACCAGGCTGAGGGCGTTGGCGAGATCCGAGACCAGCGCGTCGGCGCCCGGCCGGTCGGCCTTGGCGACGGCGATCACGTCGGGGATCTCCATGAGGCCGGCCTTGATCGCCTGCACGCCGTCGCCGCTGCCCGGCATCAGGGCGAGCACCACGGTCTCGGTGAGCGCCTGCACCTCGACCTCGTTCTGACCCGAGCCGACGGTCTCCACCAGCACCACGTCGAAGCCGGCGGCGTCGAGCACCAGCACGGCGTCGGCCGTCGCCTCGGCCAGGCCGCCCAGGTGGCCCCGGCTGCCCATCGAGCGGATGAACACCCCGGGGTCGAGGAAGTGGTCGGCCAGGCGGATGCGGTCGCCGAGCACGGCGCCCCGGGTGAAGGGGCTGCTCGGGTCGAACGCTCACCACGGCGACCCGGCGGTCCGCCGCGCGAAGGTGGCGGATGAGGGCGCCGATCAGCGTGCTCTTTCCGACCCCCGGGGCGCCGGTGACCCCCACCCGCCAGGCGCCCCCGGTGCGCGGGTGCAGGCGCGCCGCCAGCTCGCGTCCCTCGGGACCGAGCCGCTCGACGAGGCTGATCGCCCGGCCGATGGCCCGGCGCTCGCCGGCATCGACGCCCGCGATCACCTCGTCGACCGTCATCCGCTCTCGGCGAGCGCCTCGGCCGCGGCGGCGAGGAAGCGCGCGTTCTCCTCGGGCCACCCGACGGTGACCCGGATGCAGGTCGGGGCGCCGAAGGCGCGCGTCGGCCGCACGATGACGCCGCGCCGCAGCAGGGCGGCGTTGACCGCCGCCGCGCGCTCGGCCGAGCCGAGGTCGAACAGCAGGAAGTTGGCCGTGCTCGGCAGCGGGGCGAGGCCGAGCGCGCGCAGGCCGGCCGCCATCAGCCCGCGCTCGGAGGCGTTCAGCGAGACGCGCTCGGGCAGGTGCGCGTCGGCCTCCGCCAGGCTGGCGACCGCCGCCGCCTGCGCGGGCCCGGTCACGTCGAACACGTTGCGGACCACGCCCAGGGCGGACACCAGCGCGCGCGGCGCGAGCATGTAGCCCACGCGCAGCCCCGCCAGGCCGTAGGCCTTGCTGAAGGTGCGCATGCAGGCCATCGGCCGCCCCTCGGCGACGAGCGCGGCCGCGTCGTGGCCCCCCGGGGGCAGGTACTCGAAGTAGGCCTCGTTGACCACCGGCAGGACGTGGCCCGGCAGCGCGTCCAGGAAGGCGCGCAGCTCGTCGGCGCCGACGGCGGCGCCGGTCGGGTTGTTGGGGCTCACGACGACGACGATCTTGGTCCGGTCCGTGACCTGCTCGGCGAGGGCGTCGAGGTCATAGGCGCCGTCGGCCCGCAGGGCGGCCAAGCGCACCGTCGCCCCTTGGATCTGCGCACCCAGGCGCCAGGAGAGGAACGAGGGCCAGGCCATCGCCACCTCGTCGCCGGGCTCCAGCAGCGCGAGGCACATGCTCTTGATGAGGCCGTCGACGCCCGCGCCCGGCAGCACCTGGGAGGGGTCGAGCCCGAGCCGCTCGGCCAGCGCGTCGCGCAGGGCCCATGAGCCGGGGTCCGGGTAGAGGCGCACGCCCGGCGCCGCCTCGCGGATCGCCGCGATCGCCCCCGGCATCGGCGGGAACGGGCCCTCGTTGGAGGCCAGCTTGATGACCGACTCGACGCCGAGCTCGCGACGGACGTCCTCGATCGGGCGCCCCGGCTCGTACGCGTCAACCCCCGCCAGCGCAGGCCGCACCAGGCCCGGAGGGAGCGCGGCGGCCGGCGCGGTCTGCGGGTCGGTGCTCACGGGCGCCGATGCTAGTTGACTCGAAGGGGGGTGGTCGGGGTATGTGCCCTCCGGCTTCTTCCCTCCCGGAGGTGAACCCCCACGATGATGATCACCGAGCGGTCGAAGAGCGTCATACCGTTCCGCCCCGCCGACGCCGCCTCCGTGGGCGAGGGGTGCTTCTACCTCGACATGATCGTCTGGCTGAACGGCGACCGGATCACGATGGGCGACCGGGTCGGCTTCAACTACGGCTGCTACGTGAACGGCTTCGGCGGCCTGACGATCGGCGACCGCTCGATCTTCGGCCCGTACACCATGGTCCACACGGCCAACCACGAGATGGACCTCGGCGCGCCGATCCTCGACCAGGGCTGGACCAGCGGCCACGTGATCGTCGGCCCGGACTGCTGGATCGGGATGGGCGTGAGCATCCTCCCGGGCGTCACGATCGGCGAGGGCTGCGTGATCGGCGCCGGCAGTGTCGTGGCCAAGGACCTGCCCGACTTCTCGATCGCGGTGGGCAACCCGGCGAAGGTCATCCGCGACCGGAAGGCCGGCTCATGAGGGTCCTGTTCCTCCAGCGCCAGCCCTGCATCCGGGCGATGAAGTACGCCATCGGGCTGCGCGCCCGGCACCCGGAGATCGCGCTCGGCTTCGCCTACCAGGGGCGCACGCTGACCGGCTGGTACGGCACCGGCGACGAGCTGTTCGAGGGCTGGTGGGAGCTGCCGGTCGAGGACCCGGCCTCCGCGCTGGCCGAGGCGGTTGCGGAGTTCGGCCCCACGCTCATCCACTCCCACAACCTGCCCGACGCGCTCACGGTGCTCGCCCTGGAGACGCTGGGCGACGAGATCCCGGTGATCCACGACGTCCACGACCTCCAGAGCCTGCGGCGCACGCCGTACGAGGACGGCTTCGACGACCCGCTCGACCCGGCCGAGCTCGAGTCCGCCGCGGTCGAGGGCTGCGCCGCGCTGGTGGCCGTGTCGCAGGAGATGCTCGACGAGATCGAGGTCCGGCACTCGGCGCCGTCGCGGCGCCTGCTGTTCGCCAACTACGCCCTGGCGCGCGACCTGGCCCCTCCCGCCCCGGCGCGGTTCGAGACGGGCGGCCCGCCGCGCGTCGTCTACCAGGGGAGCCTCTCGGCCAACGGGTCGCACTACGACCTGCGCGGGCAGTTCGTGGCGATCGCCGAGGCCGGCCTGCCGATCGACGTCTTCCCGAACCGGGAGGTCCCGGAGTACCGGGAGCTGGCCGGCCGCACGCCCGGCCTGCGGATCATGGAGACGCTGGAGCCCGCCGCCCTGCTGCGCGCGCTGCCGGCCTACGACGTCGGCTGGGCGGCGTTCAACGCCGGCCTGAACGGCGCGCACCTCGACACCGCGCTGCCGAACAAGGCCTTCGAGTACCTCGCCTCGGGCCTGCCTCTCGCGGTCGGCCCGCACCGGGCGCTGGAGCGCCTCCTGGCCGACCACGGCGTGGGCGTCGTCGTCGAGCGGCCGGGCGACCTGGCCGCGGCGCTGGCGGGCGGCCGGCTGGAGGCCCTGCGCGAGCGGGTGGCCGAGCGCCGCCACGCCTTCACGGTGGAGGGGCACATCGGCGCGCTGGTGGCGCTCTACCGCGAGACCGCGGACACGGCGGTGGCGGTCTAGCGGCGCGCGGAGCGGTCCCGGGCGCGCGGGCGGCGCCCGGGGCCGGAGGGCGACTAGACTCGACGGAGTGAGCGGCAGCCTCGACCTCGGCCTCTTCCCCCTCGACCTCGTGCTGCTGCCCGGCGAGCGGGCGCCGCTGCACCTGTTCGAGCCGCGCTACCGCCAGCTCTACGCCGACTGCACGCTCGAGGACCGGCCCTTCGTGATCGTCCACGCGGGCGAGACCGGCACGGCCGAGATCGGCTGCTCCGCGCGCTTCGCGACGTTGGTGCGCCGCTACGACGACGGGCGGCTCAACGTCGTGGTGCAGGGCGTCGAGCCGGTGCGTCTGATCGAGGAGACCGACGGGCGCCTCTACTTCTCCGCCCTGGTCGAGCCGCTCGCCGACGACCCGGCCCCGGCGCCGCCCGAGCTTGCGGCCGACGTGCTCGCCCGCTTCCGCGGCCTGGCGGGCCTCGGAGACGCCGCCATGCCCGAGGCGCCCGAGGGCACGCCGCTCTCCTACGCCGTCGCCGGCGCCTTCGCGCTGCCCTCCGACGCCAAGCAGCGCCTGCTCGAGAGCCGCGACGAGGGCGAGCGCCTCACGATGCTGGCCGGGCTGCTGCAGGCGGTGGAGCGCCAGATGGAGCACGCGAAGGTGGCGGCGCAGCGGGCGAGCAGCAACGGGAAGGTGTCGACCCCGTGAGCCGGCCGGCGGCGGCGCCCACCGGCACGGCCGAGGGCTACGCGCGGCTGCGCGCGGGCGCGCCCGCGGCGGTGCGCGGGCGGGCGGCGCTGATCTGGGTGGAGGGCCCGGACGCCGGCGGCTTCCTGCACGGCCTGCTGACCAACGACGTCGCGGCGCTGACGCCGGGCGCGGCCTGCGAGGCCCTGCTGCTCGACGCCAAGGGGCACGTCCAGGCCGCGCTGCGGGTGCGCTCGGACGGCGACGGGGCCTACACGCTGCTCGTCGACGCCGCCGCGGCCGACGGCGTGGCCGCCCTGCTCGACCGGTACCACTTCTCCGAGGACCTGGACATCCTCGGCCCGGAGGCCGTGGACGTCGTGACCGTGACCGGCGACGTCGCGGTGCCCGGGGGCCTGGCCCAGATCGCGGTGCCCGGCCCGCTGCCCGGCTCGCGCGAGCTGGTGGTGGACGACGCGGCGGCCGCCATCGCCGCACTGGGCGCCGAGGAGGCGCCCGCAGAGGCGCTCGAGCTGGCGCGCATCGCCGCGGGCGTGCCGCGCGTGGGCGTCGACACCGGGCCGACGACCCTCGTGCAGGAGGCCGGCCTGGAGGAGGCGGCGGTCTCCTTCACCAAGGGCTGCTACCTCGGCCAGGAGACCGTCGCGCGGATCGCCTACCGCGGCCGGGTCAACCGGATCCTGCGCGGGATCGCCCTCGGCGCTCCGGCGGAGCCCGGCGCCGCCGTGCTCGCCGACGGGCGCGAGGTGGGCCGCGTCACGAGCGCGGGAACCGCGCCCGACCTCGGCCCGATCGGCCTCGCCATCCTCCGCCACGAGGTCGCGCCGGGCGCCGAGGTGCGGGTCGAGGGGTCGGACGCGCCGGCCCGGGTCGTCGAGCTCCCCTTCCCCGCCTCATGAGCGACCCCGGGCGGGCCTCGCTGACCGGGCTCCTCGGGCCGCTGGGATCGGCCGCCCTGGAGCAGGCCACGCGCGCCCTGGCCCAGACGACCGACACGGCCTCCGCGGCCCTGCGCGTGGCCGGATGGACGGCCGCCGACTGGGCGTTCCGCTTCGAGCTGCCGAACAACGCCCGGCACGTCGTGGTGCACGTGCCGCACGACGGCGCGCCCGTGGTGGTGCGCGACGCGGGGCCGGGCCCGGACCCGCTCGCACCCGGGGAGCCGCGCCAGACCTGACGCGGCGGGGCGCCGACAGACGCGGCGCCCACGGGGATCACCTGATGAGACACGCATGCCTGCGCGTTGACGCCCCTTCGAGGGCTTGCGTTAGATACGAGTAACGCAAGGAGGGGATGTGCTGAGCGCTCGGGTTCTGCCCCCGCTTCCGGGAGCCCTGCCGGCCATGGACCTCTCGTTGGTGGGCGGGCCGGCGCGGGGCATCACCCTGGTCTACGACCGCGGCGGCGTCGCGTCGGACGGAGTCGCGCGGAGCCTCGACGAGCAGGGACTGCTGAGGCGAGCCCTGTGGCTTCGGCCCTCGCCCTTCGACGTACGGGGCGACCACCTGGCGTGCTCGCTCGACGCGGCCGCCGAGCGACTCCACCCGCGCGAGACGTCGGCGGTGCTCGTGGTCGAGGCCGCCGAGCCGATCGGCCGCAGGGGGGCGCTGGGCGCACTGCTCGGCGAGGCCGCGGCCGGGAGCCGGCCGCCGACCCTGGTCCTGAGCCATCGGCGGCCCGCCCGCTGGCTGCGCCGCATCGCCGTGCGCACGATGAGCCCGGCGGCGGCCACGAGCGGCCTGATCGCGGCCGCCACCGATCGTGCCGACACCGGCCTCGCGCCCGAGGCGCTCGGGCGGCTCACGTCCCTGGCCCGGGAGGCGCCGGCGCTGTCCCTCGACGTCCTCGAGGTGGCGCGGGCCGGGGGCGCGCAGGACGTCGCGGACGCCCTCGAGCGCGCCCCCCGGGCGCGCCACCTCGCCGATCGGCTCACGGAGCTCCTGATCGCCCGCCGGGGGCCGACCCTCCTGGAGACGCTCCGGCAGGCCGTCGCGACCGGCTACGCCCCGCCCGAGCGCGACGAGCCCGTGGCGGCGCGTCCCTGGCTGGTCGCGCTCGAGCGGGGATGGTCGTGGCTGAGCCCCCGATGGGCGCCGTCGCTGAGTCGCGCGCTCCAAGCGTCGGTGTCGGTGGTGATACCGGCGACCCCGGGTGCGGCACCGTCTCCGGGACGGACCACGGGCACGGACCGGGCGCCGCTCGTGCCGGCCCTGATCGCCGGGGGCGGGGGGCCGCCGCTCGGGGACCCCGCCGCCGAGCCCAGGGCGGCCGAGGGCGCCGTCGCCGACGGGCCGGCCGTCTTGCGCGTGCGGATGCTCGGCAGCTTCGAGGTCTCCCTCGGCGGCCGTCGCATCGAGGCGTGGCACGGGCAGCGGGGTCAGATGCTCCTCAAGTACCTGCTCGCGCGGCGCGGCCGATCCTGCCCGCGTGACGTCCTGATCGACGCGTTCTGGCCGGAGATCGAGCCCGGGCGGGCCCGCAACAGGCTCCACGTCGCGCTGAGCGCCCTCCGGCGCAGCCTGCGCGACGCGGCGGGGGCGAGCGTCGTCGAGTTCCACGAGGGGTCGTACCGGATCAACCCGGCGGTGCGGCTCGACCTCGACGTTGACGCCTTCGAAGGGCTGCTCGCCCGGGCCCGTCGGGGCGAGCGCGAGGGCTCGGCCGAGGAGGCCATCGAGGCGTACGCCGGCGCGCTGGCGCTCTACCGCGGCGACTTCCTCGACGACGACCTCTACGAGGACTGGACGGTGATGCCGCGCGAGGCGCTGCACAGCGCGTACCTCGACGGGCTCGACGCATGGCCGCCCTGCTGCTCGGGCAGAACCGGGTGACGGAGTGCGTGGGCGTGGCGCAGCGCATCCTCGAGCAGGACCCCTGTCGCGAGGACGCCCACCGACTTCTGATGCGGTGCTACGCCCTCCAGGGCCGCGCCCAGGCGATCCTCCACCAGCACGAGCTCTGCCGTCGCCGGCTCCGGACGACGCTCGGCTGCGAGCCCTCGGCCGAGACGACAGCGCTGATGCGCGATCTGACCGGGCGGCGCAGCCGCACGCTCGCCGCCAAGCCCTGAGCGGCCGCTGAGCGCCGCGCCCGGGCGTCCCGCGCTCAGCGAAATCCACCGCGCGCGCTCAGGGGCCCGGCCTACGGTCGGGGCCCAATGGGGAAAGGGTCCGGCCCGGTCCGGACCACCAACGAGCGAGGAGCGATAGATGTCTCTCAACTTCGACCCCGAGGACCTGTCGGGCATCTTCACGATCGAAGGCAAGATGGCCGACATCGTCGTGAAGGACCCCGACGGCGACCCGAACCACGTGCTCGAGCCGGGGCTCCCCTTCACGATCGACGTGACCTGGTCGCTCAGCGGCAGCCTCGTCGGCGCCCTGCTGGCGGTCGGCGCCGCCAACTGGGTGGTGAACGCATACGCCGAGTCGGTGGGCCCGGGCCCGGAGGTCGAGATCGCCTCGACCCTCGTGCCGAAGGCCTCCGGCACCACGGTGGCCGGCGTCACCACCTTCACGGCCACGCTGACGGTGCCGGGCGGAACCCTCCCCGAGGACGCGCCCGGCGTCTCGGGCCTCTACAAGCTGATCGGGTCGGTCTTCCTGAACAGCACGGTGCCCGGCCCGTACGACCTTTCGGGCTTCAGCGAGGGGCCGATCATCCGGATGGAGACCCACGCATAGCGGTCGCGCTCACCCTGCCGCGGGTCCCGGCCCGCGGCGGGGGAGGCACCAGGGAGGCCACGCATGACCGTCATCGGCACGTCACCCCGGGACCTTCCGGGGATCGGGACCTACATCGAGAGCCGGCTCCGCGACGTGGGAATCACCAGCATCGCGGACCTGGCCGCCGCCGACGCGGCCGACCTGCGCCGGCGGCTCGGCGTCCGCGGCCTGCCGGAGGCGCGCGTGCGCGAATGGATCAGGCTGGCGTCCGAGGCGGCGGCGCCCGCGGCCGCGCCGGAGCCCGACGCGCCGCGGCGCGAGGCCTTCGTGGTCACCGTGCACGTCGCTCCCGAGGGGCGGCCGCTGCGGACCACCGTCCGCAACGTCCGCGACCAGAGCCACCAGGCCTGGACCGGCTGGGACGGGGAGGGCCTGGTCGCGTTCCTCGCGCGGCAGATCGGGGCGGCGGAGGAGGGCGCTCCGGCTCGCTCACAGCCCGCGCCCGGGGGCTCCGGCGACGCGCTGCTCGACGCCGGTCACCTGGCCGGCGGCAGGGCGCGCTCGATCGAGCTCCGGATCGACACGGCGGGGCTCGCGGGCCAGGGCGTCACGCGCTTCGACTACGACGCCGAGATCACGGCCCGGCCGCTCGGCTCCGGCACCCCGGAGACGCTCGGCCGCCTGTCCGGCTCCGGCGACAACGCGCATCCACTCGTGCTGCGGACGGCTCCCGCGGACCTGCCGCCGGGCGTGCACCGCGTCCAGGCGCGCATCCGCCTGTCGCCCGGACCCGACGGCTCCGCGAGGCCCGCCCTGTCCCTCGCCGGCTCTTAGCGCCCGCCGCGGGCGGGCGGCCCTACTCCCGCAGGTCCATCGAGATCGCCGCCCCGACGTTGCTGCCCGAGTGCCGCGCGAAGAAGTCGCCCCGCTGGAGCACGACGAACCCCCCGCTGCGGCGCATCATCACCCGCCGGCCGCAGTCCTCCTCGCGGCAGACGAAGATGATGTCGTCCCCGTCGTCGTCCTCGATGCTCATGGCGTGGACCTCGCTCATACGAACCTCCTCCTGTGTGCGCGCGCAGACGCGCGGCGTATCGGCAGTCCCCTGCGGCAACGTGAGCGGCGCGGCGCGGCGCTCACGGGAATCCTCATACCCGTCTCGGACGGCAGGGCGTGACGTCCTGGGGGGCTGTCATCATACGAACATGCGTTCGATCCACCGGCAGGGCCAGCTCATCCTCTTCCCCGGCGCGGACCCACGGCCGCCGGCGCCGGGCCGCACGCAGCGGCCGTCGCGCGCCGAGCGCAAGGCCCGGGAGCTCGACCGCATCGCCGAAGCCGCCGAGCGCGAGCTGGCCGACGCCCGGCGCGCCGGAGACACGGTCAGCGCCCGCGCGGCCCACGAGCGGGCTCGGGGCGCCCGCCGGGCGGCCCAGATCCTGCGGGCCGGCCCCACCGGGGTCGCCGAGGTCCTGGGCGGCCACTCCACCGCGGCATAGACCGCGGCCGCTGTCGGGGTCGTCCGCGAGCGTTCACGCGCCGCGGGACGCAGCCGGGAAACGCCGCGGATCACGCGAAGATGATCTCGTCGCCGTACTCGCCCTCGCGGAGGCGCGTGGCGATCTTCTCGAAGGCGAGCTCGTGGAGGACCGGCAGGAGCGTCTCGATCGGCGCGTCCGGGGCGGAGGCGTCCTTGAACTGGACGCTGACGCGGCCCACGAAGCAGGTCTTGACGCCCACCTCGCGCCCGTCGTGGAGCACGCGGACCTCGAAGCCCCACAGCATGGCCGGGCCGTCCGTGAGCGAGGTGCGAATGGGTTGGGGCTCGAGCGTGAACTCGCGACCCTCAACCTCCAGTCGATGCTGAGTCATGGTAGGTCGATCACCTCTCCCGCGCGTGTGACGGCGGCCGCGGCGCCCCCGCGGCGGGGATCGCCGGCGCCCTCGAGACCGCCCGCACCCCGTCCGGCGACGCTCACACCGCCGAAGAACAGATTCATCTCGCCCCAGCGCCGGATGCCGTGCCCGTCGGCGGCGAGCGCCGCGGCCACGTCCTCCGGAACGCCCCCCTCGATGTCCACGCCGTCCCCCTCGGGATGGACCCGCGGGCGACGGACGGCGTCGGCCGCCGTCATGCGCCCGTCCACGATACTGACCACGGTCTGCAGGATGGCCGACCGCAGCCGGTTGGAGCCGGCCGATCCGAGGGCGACGACGGGCTCGCCGCCGCGCAGCATCAGCGTCGGGGCCATCATCGACGTCATGCGCGTGCCGGGCGCCGCGGCGCCGAAGCCTCCCGGGTTGAGGTCCTCCTCACCCAGCATGTTGTTCAGCATGATCCCCGTGCCGGGGACCACGACGCCGGAGCTCGAGCCGTTGGAGCTCGACAGGCTCGCCATGCCGCCGTCGGCGTCGATCGCGCTGACGTGGGTCGTCGAGCCGGTCGGCTTGCGCGAGGGCGGCGCGCCCTCCCCGGGGGCGCCGTCGTCCCAGCGGGCCCAGAGCCGCTCCATGCAGTCCTCCTCGTGGAGGTCGGCGGCGAAGCCGTCGTCGCGCAGGGCGTTGGCCGCGGCGCCGGCGCGGGCCACCGCGCGGTAGTGGGCCACTTCGTCGGCGGGGACGCCGGCGGCCTCCATGTCCCGCAGCGCGGCGGCGATCAGGGCCCCGCCCGAGGAGGGCGGCGGGTTGATGAGCAGGGTCACGTCGCGGTAGCCGATCTCGAGGGGGGCGCGCTCGACGACCCGGTACTCCCTCAGGTCGGTCGGCGTCACCAGCCCGCCCGTCGCGGCGAGGTGCTCGGTGATCGCGGCGGCCAGCGGCCCGTCGCGCATGCTGCCGGCGCCGGCATCGCCCAGGTGGCGCAGGGCCTCGGCCAGGTCGGGGAAGCGCACGCGCTCCCCCTCACCGAGCAGCCGGCCGCCGGGCGCGTAGACGTCCGCGGCCGCCGGGGTGAAGGTCAGCATGTCGGTGAGGATGGCGTGCAGGTAGGCCGTCTCGCGGGTCAGCACGACCCCCTCCCGCGCGAGGGCGACGGCCGGGGCGACGACGTCGGCCGGCGAGAGCCGCCCGAAGCGGCGCATCGCCTCGCCGAGGCCGGCGATCATCCCGGGCACGGCGACCGACGCCGGGCCGATGTGGAAGACCTGGTCGGCGCCGCCGAAGGGGACGGTGAACGAGTCGAGGTCGGCCGGGTCGAGGCGCCGGCCGCCCGGGCCGAGGCCCGGAACCGCCACGAAGAAGTCGAGCAGCGCCGTCTCGCCCCCGGGCGATCGCACGAGCAGGAAGCCGCCCGCGCCCGGCCCGGTGAGCGGGCTCTCGGCGACCGCCGCCGCGAAGGCCGCGGCGCAGACGGCGTTGACCGCCCCTCCCCCCCGTGCCAGGGCCTGCGCCCCCGCCCGCGCGCTGAGGGGGTGTCCGGCCGCCACCACGCCGACCGGCGCGTCGGCGCGCGAGGTCGCTACGCCGCGTCCTCCGGCTCGTCCGGGCCGAGGTCCGGACGGCGCATCAGCGTGGTCGCGTCGGGGTCGGCGCGCGGCGGCTCCGGGGCGGGCGGGCTCGGGGCGTCCACGTCGAACACGCGCGGGGCGTCGCCCGGGGCGTCCTCCCCGGAGGGCCGGGCCCGGGTCGGGTAGGGCACGTCGAAGCGGGTCACGCGCCGCGGCCGCGGGGCGGCGGCGCCGCGCTCGGGGCGAGCCGGGGCGGCCGACGCCGGCTCGGGCTCGGGGGGCGGCGGCGGGGCGGCGCGCACGCCGCTGAAGTTGGCAGCGACCACGGTGACCCACACCTGGCCCTGGAGGTCGGGGTCGATGGTGGCGCCGAAGATGATGTTGGCGTCCGGGTCGGCGGCGTCGGCGACGACGCGCGCGGCCTCGCTGACCTCGACCAGCGACAGGTCGGGACCGCCGGTCACGCCGAGCAGGATGCCCTTGGCGCCGTCGATCGGGGTCTCGAGCAGCGGCGACGCGATGGCGGCCATCGCGGCCTCGGTGGCGCGGTTGCCCCCGCCGGCGTAGCCGATGCCGAGGAGCGCGGTGCCCGCTCCGCGGATGATCGTGCGCACGTCCGCGAAGTCGAGGTTGATCAGGCCGGGCAGCGTGATCATGTCGCAGATGCCCTGCACGCCCTGGCGCAGCAGGTCGTCGGCCACCTTGAAGGCCTCGACCATGCTGGTGCCGCGCTCGAGGACCGACATCAGGCGGTCGTTCGGGATCACGATGACGGTGTCCGCGGCGGACTGCAGCCGCGAGAGGCCCTCGTCGGCCGCCTTCGTGCGCTTGTTGCCCTCGAAGGCGAACGGCCGGGTGACGACGGCGACGGTCAGGGCGCCCAGCTCGCGGGCGATCTTCGCGACGATCGGCGCGCCGCCGGTGCCGGTGCCCCCGCCCTCGCCGGCGGCGATGAACACGAGATCGCTGCCGCGCAAGGCGCGCCGCACGTGGTCCTCGCTCTCCTTGACCGCCTGCTCGCCCAGGAGCGGGTCGCCGCCCGTGCCGAGGCCGCGGGTGAGCTCCATGCCCACCGGGATGCGGACGTCCGCCTCGCTCTCCTCGAGCGCCTGGCGGTCGGTGTTGACGGCGACGAACTCGACGCCGCGCAGCCCGGCCTCGATCATGCGGTTGACCGCGTTGCAGCCCGCGCCGCCGACGCCGACGACGCGATGCCGAATCCGGCTCGCCTGGGCCGGGTCGGGCGAGGTCATCTCCTGGATCTTCATCTCGGAGAGCACCTCGCCCAGCCGCGCCCGCTCGACGAGGAAGAGGCCGTGGTCCCGCTTCAGATTGGTCGCGACCTCGGCGGTCACGATGGTCCCGAGCTTCTTCTGCTGCGTCCGCTCTCCCACTTCACTGAACGTGAGGACTGCGAGCCGCCGGTAGCGGGCGTTTCCCGGGAGCCTGGCGAAGCCGCCCGCGAGCCCGTCGGAGAGGCGTCGCATCGCGACCTCGATGCTCCCGGAGTCGGCCGCGCCACCCTTCGGCCCCGCGTCGGCCGTGGCCTGCGCCGTGCCGAGGATCTTGCCGGTGGCGACGAGCGTGAGCCGCGCGGTGATCCGGAGGCGCGAACCGTCCAGATTGACACTGCCGGTAATGACCGCTTGGGTTCCCGCCTTGGTGGCAATCGACGGGTCGTCCACCTTGCCGGTGCCGATCATCGCCTGCAGCTTCTGCTCGCCGACGGCCGACCGGAAGGCGGTGTCATCGACGACGCCGAGGCGCGAGGCCTCGGCGAAGCGCGCGCCGATCACGTCCGCCGCGGCGCGCCCCTGTCCGGAAGCCCCCGGCCCCTCTGCGAATGGCAGGACCGCGACCTGCTGGATCGAGGCGGCGTCGGGGCTCAGCGTGAGGGCGGTCGCGAGCGCGTCGGCCGCCTTTCTCGAGGCTGACGAGAGGTCCTCGGCGCGGCCCGCCGAAGCTGTGGCGAGGATCACGCTCGCGATGGCCAACCGCTGGGCAGCCCGCATGGGAATCGACCTCCGTCGGCCGGGGCTGTCGCACCCGGTGGCGCACAGCCTATCCTTCTTCGGTCAATCGATTGAAGGGGCCCCCCATGCGCCGGATCTCCGTGCTTGTCGTCGCCACGCTCGTCTCCGCCTGCGGCGAGCTCGCCCACGAGAATCCGTTCGACCCGCAGACGCCGCCGGCGGACCAGGCGCGGACGACGTTCACGGGGACCGTGGCGCTCGAGCCCGTGGGGGGCGTCGCGCCGGGCTTCGACCAGGTCCAGGTGAGCCTGGCGGGAGAGAGCTTCGCGGCCTCGGTCGGAACGGACGGCGTCTACACCCTCCGCGACGTGCCGGTCGGCACGTACGACGTCCAGGCGACGGCGCCCGACTACGAGCCTGCGATGGTGGCGATGACGGCGACGCTCGACACGGGCGGCAAGGCGGTGCGGGTCCCCGACCTGTCGCTGCGGCGCGTCCGCGCGAACCTCGAGGGGACGGTGCAGCTCAACCTCCCGGCCGCGTCGGATCCGGGCGCCGCCAACCCGTCGGTGGAGAGCACCGGCGGGGCGGCGGTGACGATCGCGCCGGAGGGGGGGGTGGCGGGGGCCGCCGCCCCGGCGGGAGCGTCGAAGAGCGCGGTGACGACCGCGGCCGCGGGTGCGGCGCTGACGGACGGGGACGGCGCGTTCGTGATCCCTGACGTGCCGCTCGGGAGCTACACGCTCACGGCGTCGAAGTACGGGTACCTGCCGACGACGATCACCGTGACCTGGGTGGGCGGAGTCTTCCTGGTCGACCCGGTGCAGCTCGACACCCACCCCGCGATCCTCTCCGGGAGGGTCCTCGTGGCGGGGATGCCGGACGACACCATCGTCACCGTCCGCGCGAGGGGGACGACGGTGGGCGGCACGCCGTGGGAGGACACGCTCTCCCTGCCGCTCGCCTCCGGGATCGGGGAGTTCCTCTCCTGGTCGCTCCCGCCGGGGAGCTACGAGATTCTCGTACCACCTCGTGGACCACGCTCCGGTCTCCAGCACGGTGGCGGTGGCACCGGGGGCCGAGACGGCGCTCGCGGACGCGGCGCTCGTCCGGCTGACCGGAGGCGCGACGGGGGTGGTGCTCCTCGACCGGTCGACGAGCAGCGCGGGGGCGGTGGTGACGCTGAGTGGCGTTCACGGGAGCTGGTCGGCCGTGAGCGGGGCCGACGGGCGGGTCACCTTCTCGGGGATCCCGGTCGGCCGGTACGCGGTCGCGGTCGGCAAGGATCCGGACTGGCAGGGGACGCCGGCGTCCGACGTGGACGTGCTGGCCAACGCCACGGCGACGCTGGCCGGCTCGCCCTTCAGGCTCTTCCCGGTCGCGACCTCCTCCGTCGTCGGTGCCGCCCTGCTGGAGCGCGGCGCGGATCGCGGACCGTCTCGGTGAGCCTCAACGGGACCGACTTCCGCGGCGAGGGCGTCAGCGCCTCCACGAGCCCGACCACCGTCGCAGGGGACTTCGCGTTCACCGGCCTCGTCGCCGGCTCCTACCAGCTCGCGTTCGTCCGGACCGGCTACGACACGCCGCCGCCGGTGGGCGTCTCGGTCTCGACAGGCCAGGCGGCCGACCTCGGCAGCCTCACGCTCTCCGTCTCGCGCGGCGGCATCGCGGGGACCGTCGCGCTGGACGTCTCCACGGTCCCGGGGTTCGGCGCGATCGCCGATCGGTCGGGAACCGTCGTGACGCTCCTCGACGGCGCGGCGCAGGTCGAGTCCACCGTGACCGACGTCACGGGGGCGTACCGGTTCTCGGACGTGCCCTCCCTTCCTTTGGCAGGGCCGACCTACGCCGTCGAGGCCCGGCGCCCGTACTTCACGGGCGCGCCCATCGAGGTGATCCCGCTGCCGGGCGCGACGCTGCCGGGGAACGACCTCACGCTGAGCCTGCAGGCCGGGACGCTGTCGGAGACGTCGTGCTCTGGGACGCGGTCGGCGGCGGCGGCGCGAACCCCTCGGCGGCGAACGCCCAGGTCGCCATCGCCGGCACCGCGTTCAACGGCGTCGCGTGGACGCCGGCCCCCTTCACGACGCCTGCCTCCGGGGTGTGGTCCTTCGCGGCGCTGCCGCCGGGCACCTACGACATCGTGGTGACCTCGTCCGGCCGGAGCTGCGAGGCGTCGACGGCGGAGGTGGTGGCGCCGGGCCTGCCCACCGACGCGGGCTCGCGTCGCTGCACCGACGCGATCGCCCCCGGCCCGGTGGGGCTCGGCGCGCCCCTCCCGACCGACGGCGGCGCGTCCGGCTGGGTGAGCGGCACGACGGTCACCCTCCCGATTGCGCAGGCGGCCGCGGACGAGACCTCGCCCGTGTCGAACCTGCGGGGCTACCAGGTGGTGGTGGGCGCGGTCCCAGCCTGGGATCCGGACTCCGTCGTCCCCGTCGCGCCGGTCCCCCCGACCGACTCACCGCGCCCGGTCTCGTCCCGAACGCGGCCAACACGGTCTGGGTGCGCGCCGTGGACTGGATCGGGAACGCCGGCCCCGCCGCGAGCGTCGTCGTGGTGCAGGACTCGCTCCCGCCGGCGAAGCCGACCCTCACGACGGCGGGTGCGGTGCTCCCAGACGCCACCGCGACGGTGACCTTCAGCGGCTCGGACGCGGACCCCAGCTTCCTCCGCTACGAGGCCTGCACGTCCCCCGTCGCCTCCACCGCCGCCTGCGTCGCCGCGCCGACGTGCGCCTTCGCGCCGGTCCCCCAGAGCTACCCGGTGCTGCTCGGCGCGAGCCAGCGGACCTGCCTCTGGGCGCGCGCGGTCGACAAGGCGGGGCGCACCAGCGGCGTCGCCTCGACCTCGATCGTGAGCGACGCCGCGGCGCCGTCGCCGCCGGAGTTCCGCCCGAGCTTCGATCCCACCGCGGTGACCGTCCGCGCCGAGTGGGTGGACCTGTTCCTCGCCAAGGCGCCCACGGACGCCGCGTGGGGCCCGTCGTGGAAGGGGGTCGCCTCGATCGAGGTGGACAGCGGCGCGGGCTACCAGCCGCTCTGCCCGGCGGCGGCGTGCCACCCGAACGAGTCCTACAATCCGTGCGCGGCGGGCTGCAACTGCGGCGACAAGAAGCTTCGCTGCGACGGCACGGCGTTCTACGGGCTCCGATCCCGCTCGCCACCGCGAGCCGCAACTTCGTCGCCGTCCGGGCGGTCGACCTGGCCGGAAACTCCGGCAACGGCCTCTCGCAGGAGATCGCCTCGGAGACCACCGCCGGCGTGGTCGAGGCCTCGGACGCCCTCACGTACTGGACGCACATCTCCGGGAACCTGATCACCTACCACGCCCGCTCGCCCGCCTACTCCCAGGTGCTCCTCGACCTCGGCACCAACCGCCGGGTCGACGCGACCGACGTCACCTGCTCGGTACCGGCCAGCGCGTGGAAGGGCGTCCTCGCTTCCAGGTCGCTGCTCGCGTACGTGAACAGCTCGACCGGCGACACGTCCTCCGGCGCCCCGCCGCCGGGGGCTCGTTTGCGGGGCGGACGTCACCACGCCGCTCGGAATCAACCCGAACCCGCTGCTGCTCGCCGCCTCCGGCGAGCGGCTCGCCTGGAGCCAGAACGTGGCGGGGAGCTACTACTCCTTCGTCCGGCGAGTCCGGGGGCAACGCCACGGTCGGAGACGCCGGCGACGTCACGACGCAGCTGACCGGCACGTACACCGCGAACTGGGAGCTGCAGCTCGCGGGCAACTTCCTGCTCGCCGACACCTCCGGGCCGACGACCGGCGGCATGGTGCACCGCATCTTCTCGGCGCCGGGCGGCTTCGCCTCGGGCGTGACGACCTACGACGGGCTGACCATGGGCGCCGTGCCCGTCGCCGCGCTCTCGCCGGACGGCAACAGGCTCGCCTACGTGACGTCGGGCGGATTCGGGTCCGGTACCCGACGAGCGGCCGGTACGGCGCGAGCGACGCCACGGTCTGGCAGGCGCTCCCCCTCCGGCTTCTCGGCCCCGGACTCGATCGCGGTCGACGGGACGCACGTGGTCCTCTCCGACCAGACCGGCGGCGCCTTCGTCCACTGGGACGCCGGGCAGGACGGGAAGTTCGCCAGCCGCGACGATACGGCCGCGGACGACGTCGTCGGGACGCTCAAACCGTCGAAGCAGAAGCGCGACTACCTTCTCGCTCTCCTCCGGGATGCTCGTCTACGGAGAGAACAGCGACGTCTTCGCGCTCGATCTCTCCAGCGTCCGCTGGGAGGACGTCCCCGCCGGGTTCGAGCACCCCGGCGCCGTCGTCGCCAACGCGTCGGGCTCGAGGTCCTCTTCGGTGGGCAGGACCCGTTCTACGCGAGCGCGATGGCCCTCACGGCACGCTGCCCATCGGGGCGCGACACGACGAGCGGGACCATCCCGCGCTGGTTCTCGGGCGACGGGGGCTACGTCGTCTCGGCGGGGTCCGGGGTCACCCTCCACACGCGCGACACGGGGGGGACGACGCCCTCCGGCTGCTTCTTCACCGGCACGGCGACGACCCGGTCCCTCTTCACGACGGGCCAGGACTCGCCCTACTCCGGCTTCGTGCTCCACGCCGGAGGTGGCCGGCGAGGCGGTGGTCGTCGGCAACCAGCCGTACTCGACCTGGACCACCCGGGTGTGGGCCCTGAGCCGGCCGTCGTCGGCTCGACCCTCGCCGCCGCCTCCGGCGCGACGGCGGTCGCGCTCTCGAACGGCATCATGTACCCCTACGGCCTCGGCCTGACGCCGAGGCAGGCGGTCTACTTCTGCGGGCGGACGGGCTACCAGAATCTGCGTGAAGGGGAAGGGCTCGACGGGGCTGTTCCGCGACGCGGACGCGCCTGCGGAGCAGGTCCTCCTCCACCCTCAGGACGCCGCGCCGGCGCTCCGGGGACCGTCCTGCCCGGCCAGCACGTCAAGGTCTCGGGGAATCGGCTCATCGCGAACCCCTCCAACCCGGGGCTGCTGGTGGTCGAGGCCGGGACCGACGGGCTCTTCAACACGGCCGACGATCACGAGATCGTCGTCCTGGCCCAGGGGCTCGACGGCGCCTCGTACTCGCTCGCGGGCAACTGGGTCGCCTACGTGGACGGAGGATCGCCGGGCGGCGATCAGGTATCTACCTGTTCAACCTGGTGGACAGCTCGCTCCAGCAGCTCACCTTCCACAACTCCGCGAAGGCGAACGTCTCGGTCGACGCGAGCGGCCGCGTCTGGTGGGAGGACAGCGTGTTCGGGAACACCTGGTCGATGTCCGGGTGCGGACGCCGTAGGGCTATCCGCGCTCGTCCAGCGCCCGCTTCAGGGGCCGGTTGAAGGCGAAGATCGCGAGCCCCGCGCCGGCGCCGAGCGCCGCCAGCAGGAGGAAGAACCCGTCGCGCGGGAGGCGGCCGTAGTAGGACCCGATGAAGCCGGAGAGGTAGTTCCCGAAGAAGCTGGAGAGGAACCAGAGCAATACCTGAACGGAACCAGTAGACCAGCAG
>CAVYRD010000019.1:0-67015 GCA_963770865.1 uncultured Thermoleophilia bacterium | reverse complement strand
CTGATATGGAGTGACCTGCTGTCAAGAGGTACGGCGATAAGGCCCGCGTGAGCGGGCCTTCTTCATGGGTGTGAAGAGCGCGCCGGGGTGGCTCGCGACGGTCGCGGTCAGGCTGATATGCGCGGGTTGGCTACCGCATGACCGGGTGTCCGGCGGGGGCGGGGCGCTCTCTAGGATCGAGCGTGGCCCGGTGGATCAGGGCTGCTCATAGCTGCGTCGCGCATCGCCCCTCGCGGCGTCCTTGGCCGGCCGACCGGCGCGCTCTCTCTCGCCCAGGATGCGCGCCTGCGGTTACTCCATCACCGCAAGGCTCCAGCACCAGCCCGCCAGCTCGCGGGCGACGGCGGTGGCGACGACGGTCGAGCGAAGGCCGCGACGGCGCTCGAGCTGATGCCAGCGGTGGTGAAGGCGCAGCCCCGCCCGCTCGGCGCGCTCGCGCACCTCAGGGCGTTGTCCGGCGCGCCGGCGCTCGATCACGGCGCTCGTGCGCACCGCGGGCCGGTGGTGCCAGGCCGCCTCCACCAGAAGGCGCCGGGCGTGGGAGTTGCCGGCCTTGGTGATCGGGCCGCGGTTGTGACGTGAGCCTGATTGGCTCTCGCTCGGGACGAGGCCCAGGTAGGCGCCGATCGTGGCACCCGAAAGGCGATGGAAGTCCCCGATCTCGACCGCCAGCGCGAAGGCGGTGAGCGTGCCGACCCCGCGCAGGCACGACAAGCGCCCGATGACCGGGGCAAAACGCTCCTCGGCGGCCATCTGGGCGATCTGCTCATCGAGCCGCTCGCGGCGAAGGCCCGCCGTGAGGACGGCGGCGTAGTAGTCGTCGAAGGCCGCCCGGGTGCCCGGATGCTCCAGGCGCTGGCGCCGCAGCCAGGCCTGGTGTGCTGCGGTCCAGGCGCGCCCGGACTCGTACACCAGCCCATGGCGCAGAAGGAGCTTGGAGAGCCGGTGGCGGGTCCGCATCAGATCGGCGCGGGCGTCCTCGCGGGCACGCACCAGATCGCGGGCGGCCTCATCGAGCGGATCGGGATCCTCACCGCCGTGAGCTCGCCGGCGCGCAGCAGGCGCGCCAGCTGCTCTGCATCAGAGGCGTCGTTCTTTCGGTTGCGCCCCGCCGGCGAGCGCGCGATCAGGCTGGGCGCGGCCACCAGGCAGGCGATCCCGGCCGCCTCGCACGCACGCGCCAGCCCGAAGCCGGTGGGGCCCGCCTCATAGGCCACCCGCACCGGCCCCTCCAGATCACCCAGCCAACTCACAAGATCCTCGGTGCGGTGGGCGACCCGCTTCACCCGCACCTCACCCGATCGCTCATCGATCAGCCCGGCGACCACGCTTCTGGCGTGCACATCCAGGCCGACGAACGTACCGTTACCCATGCCGGCGCCTCCCATGACTGTGGCTCTACCGCCGGGCTCATCCCCGACGGCAACCCACGATCACGCATGAGCGGGGCGCCGGCACGGATCCCGGCGCTCCATACGGTCTAGGGGCGGCCGGGCTGCGCGGCGCGGCCCTGCACGGCGCCGATGAGGCCCTGGACGATCACGTTGACGATCCAGATCACGATCGTGGCGCCCACGTAGGTCCAGAAGCCGTCGATCGTGAAGTCCGGCGCGATCCACTCCGCGATCACGAGCATCAGGACGTTCAGGAAGAAGTACGCCAGCCCGAACGTGACGACGATGAGCGGCAGCGTCAGCAGCGCCAGCACCGGCTTGAGGAAGGCGTTGCCCAGGCCGAGCACGGTGGCGCCCAGGATGAGCGGCCACCAGCGGTCGATCGACACGTCGTCGAACAGGCCGTCCACCACGATGAGCGCCAGCACGTTGATCCCGACCGTCACCACGAGCCAGGCCAGGAAGCTCTGGCGCCGCGGCGGCGTGGTCATCCAGACGACGGTCTGGTCGCGATCGGAGGGCACGGCCGGACTGTAGCGGGCGCCCCGGCCGTGCCACGCGGCGCCCGCCCCCGGCCGTTCGCTACTTGATGGCCAGCACCTCGGCCGGGTTGATCTCCGGCGCCTCCGCGAGCAGGCGGTCGGCGTTGGCCATCAGGGCCGCTGCGATCGGCCCGTTCAGATGGGCCTGGCGCTCTGCGTCGCCGGGGAAGGCGTCGACGATCCAGAACGTCGTGTCGTCGGTGCGCAGTGACATCCAGACCGGCGTGCCGGCCTCCTCGTTCGCGAGGGCGAGGGCGTCGGTCAGAAAGCCCTTCACCTCCTCGGCGGTCTCGGGCCTTGCGACCATCTTCACGACCAGTCCGACGCTCACCATCGTGTCCTCCTCGGGCGGGTTACGGATTCCTTCACCCAACGTATGATCGGGGAGGGCAGGACGTCGAGTGGCGCATACGACGTTCTCGGTATCATTCGCGCCATGCGCATCGGGCTCGTGGCGGTGGACGGGTGCTTCGGCGCGGGCGTCGTCTCGATGCTCGACCTGCTGCGGACCGCCGACGCGCTGCGGCCCGAGGTCAACCCCTCCATCCCGCCGATCGCGGTGGAGGTCGTCGGGGCCCGGCGGCGCGTACGCACGAGCGGCGGCGTGATCGTCCCGGCCACGGCCGGGCTCGCGGACCTCGGCGGGTTCGATCTCGCGGTCGTCGGGGCGCTCGGCACGCTGAGCGCCGAGGACACGCTCGCGGCGCTCGGCTCGCGCGAGGTGCGCTCGCTGGTCGGCGCACTGGGCGGCCTGGAGCCCGGCCGCGCCCTCGCGGCCGCCTGCACCGGCTCGTTCGCGCTGGCCGAGGCGGGGCTGCTGGACGGCGGGCGGGCCACGACGAGCTGGTGGCTGGGCCCGGCCTTCCGCGCGCGTTACCCGGCGGTCGAGCTCGACCTCGGGGCGATGGTGGTGTCCGACCCGCGCGCGACAACGGCCGGCGCCGCGTTCGCCCACATCGACCTCGCCCTCGCCCTGGTGCGCCGCTCGAGCCCGGCCCTCGCGGATCTGGTCAGCCGCATGCTGCTCATCGACGACCGGCCCTCGCAGAGCGCGTTCCTGGCGCTCGGGCACCTGGAGCACGACGACCCGCTGGTGCGGGCGTTCGAGGAGCACGCCCGCGCCAACCTCGGCGCGCCGATCGACGTCGGCACCGCGGCGCGCGCCATCGGCACCAGCCGCCGCACCCTCGAGCGCCGCACGGCGCGCGTACTGGGGCTCTCGCCGGTCGCCCTGGTGCAGCGCCTGCGCGTGGAGCGGGCCGAGCACCTGCTGCGGACCACCGACGAGGGCGTGGACCAGATCGCGCACCGGGTGGGCTACGCGAACGGCTCGACGCTCCGCGCCCTGCTGCGCCGCTCGCGCTGACCCGCGGGTTGGCCGCAAGCGGCATCGGGGTCGGCGCGCTTGCCCGGCCCCCGGGCCCGTCGCACAGTGGACGCGAGGAGGGAGGATGCGATGGCCACGATCTTCGGACAGGGCGCGGGCGGCTCTTCCGCGCCGCCGGGCGGGGCGAGCCCGGAGGAGCCCCCGGGCCTCGGCGCGCTCGCCCGCGAGCTGCGCGAATGGGAGCGCAGGGCGCTGGTGGAGGCCGACGGCCCGGCGCGCCGGCGGGTGAGCGACGAGGCGGCGGCGGTGCGCGCGCGCCTCGAGGACGTGGCGGTCGGCGCGCTCTCGCGCGGCCAGTCGCTGGCCGGCATCAGCGCCGCCGCGCTGGCGACGTCGGACGCCCGGGCGCGGTTCGAGGCGATGGGCCGCGTGGCGGCCGCCTCCGCGCGGTCGGCCGAGGTCGAGGAGGTGCTGGTCGACGAGGCCCGCGGCCTGGGCGGCGAGATGCCCGCCGGGCGCACCGCCCAGTTCCAGCGGGCGCTCGCCCGCGCGCGGGCCGACCTCCACGGCGCGGTGCGGATGGCCGTCCTGCGCGGCGTGCCGCCCGCCACGATCGTCGAGATCACCCGAGCCGCCGGGCTGGTGCTCGAGGAGGGCGACCTGGTCATCGCCTTCGAGGTGCGGGCCGACCACTGAGGGCCGACGGGGACTCGGCCCCGTCGGCCGACCGGCACGAGCCCTCTGCAACCCCTCAGACCGGGGCGGCGCCCCGCGGCACCGTGGGCGCGCCGGAACCGACCGGGTGGACGCCCCACCCGCCGGCCGGCAGGCCGGCGATCTCGCACTGCGGGATGCCGAGCAGCCACCACCCGATGAGGGGCGGCCCGCACCGGCTTGGGGCCTGCGCGGGTCCCCGTACTTCCCCGCAGGGGCGGGTGGGGGGATCGCCCGATGAGGCCGCGGGGGCGCTGCGGCAGGGTCGGCGGGTCAACCCTTCTCCCGCCCCCCCAGGAGGCCGCGCTGGCCACGACCGCCGCCCGCCCCTCGCCGCCCCGGATGCCCTCTGACCTCGGCCGCCAGCCGATCGTCATCGCCTGGGAGACGACCCGGGCGTGCCCCTATCGCTGCGCCCACTGCCGCGCCGACGCCCGGCCGCTGCCGCAGCCCGGCCAGCTCGACGCCGCCGAGGCGCTCGACCTGGTGGACCGGCTGGAGCCCTTCGCCGGGTCGATCCTGGTGCTCACCGGGGGCGACCCGCTGCTGCGGCCCGACCTGGAGGAGATCGTCTCGCGGGCGCGCTCGCGCGGGCTGAGGGTCGCGCTCACGCCGGCGGCCACCCCGCGGGTCACGAGCGAGCGGCTCGCCGCGCTGCGCGCGGCCGGCGTGTCGCAGGTCGCCATCTCCGTGGACGGCGCCGACGCCGCGAGCCACGACGGGCTGCGCGCCCTGCCGGGGTCGTTCGCGCGCACCATGCGGATCCTGGAGCGTGCCCGCGGCCTCGGCTTTCCCCTGCAGGTGAACACGACCATCACCCGCCGCAACGTGGCTCAGATCGACGCGATGGCCGGGCTCGTGGCCGCCTCGGGCGCCGCGGTGTGGAGCGTCTTCTTCCTGGTCCCCACCGGCCGCGGCGCCCGGCGCGACATGCTCGCGCCCCACGCGCACGAGCGCGCCTGGCGGCGGCTGGCGCGCATGTGGGGCGAGACGCCCTTCCGCATCAAGGTGACCGCCGCGCCGCCGTTCCGCCGCGTGCTGGAGCAGATGGGCCGCGACGCCGGCGCCGCCGCCGGCCAGGCCAACGACGCCAAGGGCTTCATGTTCATCTCCCACGACGGCGAGGTCTGCCCGAGCGGCTTCCTGCCGCTGTCGGCGGGCAACGTGCGCCGCGACTCGCCGGTCGACGTCTACCGCAACGCCCCGCTGTTCCGTGACCTCCGGGACCCCGCGCGCCTGCACGGCCGCTGCGCCGAGTGCGCCTGGAGCGCCGTCTGCGGCGGCAGCCGCGCGCGGGCCTACGCCCTCGGGGGCGACCCGCTGGGGGAGGACCCCACCTGCATCCACCGACCGGAGGAGCCGTGCTGAACGTGACCGCCCTGCTGGGGCGACCGAGCGCCACCGACGACCTGCGCTACGGCCATGGGAGCCGCCTGCGCTCCGGCGCCGAGCGGCGCCCGGTGGTGGTGTGGAACTGCACCCGCAGCTGCAACCTGGCGTGCCGCCACTGCTACTCCGACTCGACGGCCCACCGCTACGACCAGCTCAGCACGGACGAGGCGATGGACTTCCTCGACGACATCGCCTCCTTCGGCTCCCCCGCCCTCCTGCTGTCCGGCGGCGAGCCGTTCATGCGGCCCGACCTGCTCGAGGTGCTGGGCGAGGCGCGGGGCCGCGGCCTGCCGGTGACCATCTCCAGCAACGGCACGATGGTCACCCCCGCGCGCGCACGCGCCGTGGCGGCCGCCGGAGTGCGCTACGTGGGCATCAGCATCGACGGCAACGAGGCCGAGCACGACGACTTCCGCGGGCGCCGGGGCGCCTACCGGCGCTCGCTGGCCGGCATCGCCGCGCTCAAGGAGGAGGGCGTGCGCGTGGGCGTGCGGGTCACCCTCACCGCGACCTCGATCGCCGTCCTGCCGGACATCTTCGCGATGGTCGAGCGCGAGCGGATCGACCGGGCGTGCTTCTACCACCTCGTGCCGGCCGGCCGCGGCGTGAGCCAGGAGGCCGTCGCGCCGCCCGGCGTGCGCGAGGCCGTCGAGTCGATCTTCGGCTGGGCGGAGAGCCTCGTGGAGCGCGACGCGCCGGTCGAGGTGCTCACGGTCGACAACTACGCCGACGGCCCCGCGCTCTACCTGCGGCAGATCGGGCGCGACCCGCGGGCGGCCGGGCGCATCCACGAGCGGCTGTCGTGGAACGGCGGCGCGCGCAACGCCAGCGGGCGCGGCCTGGCCGCCGTCGACTGGGAGGGCCGCGTGAAGCCCGACCAGTTCTGGGGCGGGCCGTACCTGGGCTCGGTGCGCGAGCGGCCGCTGTCGGCGATCTGGAGCGACCCGCCCGAGCAGCTGATCCGGCTGCGCGAGCGCTCGGACAACCTCACTGGCCGCTGCGCGTCGTGCCGCTTCCTGGCGCTCTGCGGCGGCGGGCTGGCGTCGCGCGCGCTCGCCTCGGGCGCCGGCCTCGAGGGGTCGGACCCCGGCTGCCACCTCACCGACGAGGAGATCGGGGTCGCCCCCTGAGTCGATGGAGTTTCTGTAAGGACTTCGTCAGGGGCACCCGGGTTGCGCGGGGCGGCCGGCCCGGCTGAGTACAGTCAGTTCCGTTTCCGACGGCAGGAGGGGGCCGCATGACCGGACCGCGAGGCACCACAGTAGGGCCCATACCGGGCGCGCCGACGCGCCGCCGGCGCCTGGCGCTGGGACTGGCGGGCGTCGCCGTGCTCGCGCCGGCGGCCACCGCCGCCGCGGCGCCGCCGGACCTCATCCCGTTCGTCCCGAGCGAGGGGGCGCTCGCGCAGTCGCGCTGGTACGTGGACACGTCGGTCGATGGCGGCGTCTACTCGGCCAAGTACCACTTCCCGACCCAGGTGGCGAACATCGGGGCGGGCCCGCTCCGGATCACCTCAGGCGCCGCCAGCGGCCCCCCGGAGGCCCCGGTCGCCGCCGCGGTCCAGACCGTCGAGGGAGGCCCGACGTCCCCCATCGGCCCGCCGGTGCGCCTCGTGGGCAGCCCGTTCGGCGGCGGGGCCTACGGATGGGGCATCGAGGGCCTCGCGAAGTACACCCTCACGCCCGCCACCGGAGCGGCCATCGACAGCGCGCTCGCCCCCACCTGCCGGGAGGACAACGCCGTCTTCAACGAGGCCGGCGCGCCCCCCGCGGGCCCGTCGGCGTTCGCGCCCGCCGGGACGCCGATCGACGGGTCGGCCGTGACCAGCACCGCCAACTGCGCGAACCTCGATGCCTCGGCCAGCACCTTCGTCGCCGGCATCAGCACGGGTTGGCAGGACGTCATCGATCTGAACTCGGCCAATTCGGCCTACTTCGAGATCGCCGGCGCCGCGCCGGGCGAGGGCACCTTCCGCGCCCGGGTCGATCCGGGCGGCGTCATCGCCCAGAGCTCGACGGGCAACGACACCGACCTGCGGCCACTCGACGTGCCGGGCGTGGTCGCCGACTCCAAGGCCGCGATCCTGACCGCGGGCGGCAAGGCGTCGCTGCAGCTGTCGGCGCAGGTCCGCGAGCCACAGGTCCGCGGCCGGCGCATCACGGCCGCGTCGCCGGCCAACGGATCGGATGCGGCGCCCGCAACCTCCACCGTGCGCTACTCGGTGGCCGCGCAGCCGACCCACGGCTCGGTCAGCGTCACGCCGGGCGGAGCCGTCTCCTACGACTCCTCGGGCGCCCCGGTCGCGGACACGTTCACGGTCATCGCCGAGGACTCCCGCGGGCTGCGCAGCGCCCCGGCCAAGATCTTCATCGACCCGCCCGGCAGCGCGCCGCGCGTGATCCTCGGCCGCCCGGACGTGACGAAGACGGTCCTGCGCAAGACGCTGTCCTTCCGCGCACGTCAGTCGCGGTCGTTCGCCGTCACGATCCCGAAGGGCCAGAAGCTCGCGACGTTCTCCGCGACCTGGAACGGCGGCACCTTCGGCATCAGCATCCGCAAGCCGGGGACCACGAAGGAGATCCGCAAGAACGCGCGCGGCGTGAAGCTCCAGAAGGCCCGCACGTTCCGTTCCCTGAAGGTCACGAACCCGAAGGCGGGCGTGTGGAGGTTCACCGTCACGCGTCAGGCCGGCGGCGGGGGCTCCGCCAAGGCGACCATCCGGGTGACCCTCCTGCGGAAGGGCTAGCGAGGCAGACCCCCGGTGGACGTCACGTCCACCGGGGGTCCGAGGCTCAGGGGGCCGTGTAGGCCCACGTTCCGAAGACGCCCGTGGCCGCGTCCGCCTTGATGGCGTGCACCACGAACCCGGCGCGGCTGCCGCTGAGCAGCGGGATGGCCTCGCCGGTCACCACCGTGCCGACGCCGACCGACGCCGAGAGGTAGATGCAGACCCGCCCGGCGGGCGCCGTCGGCGCCAGCGCGCGGCCGGCGCAGGCCGGGTCGGGATCGCCGACCGCGACCGCGTTGCCGAAGTTGACGGCCTCGTCGGTGAGGTCGTTGCCGGCGAGGCCGGGCAGGCTAACGACCTCCTTCAGCTCGGTGGCCGTCCCCCCGCTCACGTTCGCCGAGAAGCCGAAGGCGCCGGTCACGGTGGTCCCCGACGGGATCACCTGGCCCGAGAAGGTGCGGTACGCAGCCGCCGGCTTGGCCCCGAGCGCCGTGGCGTTGGCCGCGGTCGTCGCCGTGTCGGCGATGCGCGCCCGCGGCACCTTGCCGAGGCGGCCCTCGTTGACCTGGCGGCCGGTGACCGAGCCGGGCCGCAGCCGGTCGGCCGGGAGCGTCCCGCGCTGCACCCGGTTGCCCGGCAGCGAGTTCTTCGCCACCTGCGTCCCGCGGATCGCCTGGGTCACGTTCGCCGCCACCGACGACCCGCCGAGGGCCACCCCGAGCGCGATGATCGCGATGATCATCGACGGGGTCACCCGCCTGGCCAGCGCTCGCATCCGTACCCCCTCGTCGTCGGTGGACGCCCTCGCTCGCGGCACTCAATCACGCGCGGCGCCCGGACGGGCGCGATCAGGGCAGCCGCTCGGAGCGCTCGGCGATCCCGGCGGTGGACCTCGAGAGGCCCGCGCCCGGCGAGCCTCGCCGCTTGCTCGGGGAGCGGCGCGACTCGCCGGGCTCAGAGAGCCCCGAGTGTCGCCTCTACTCCGGGATGGAACACGCTAGACGGGCTGGGCGAGCAGCTCCCGCACGCGGGCCACCAGGGCGGTCGGGCTGAACGGCTTGGTGGGGTACGCGTCGGCGCCCGCGGCGAGCCCCTCCGCCTCGTCGGTGACGCGCGCGGCCGCGGTGAGCAGCACCACCGGGATCGCGGCGGTGCGCTCGTCGCAGCGCACCATCCGCGTCAGGTCGAAGCCGCCGATGCGCGGCATGCCGACGTCGAGCACGCAGACGTCCGGCCCCTCCGCCCGGATCAGCTCGAGGGCATCCGCCCCGTTGGTGGCCGTGAGCACCTCCATCCCTGCCCGCGTGTCGCGGTAGCGGCTCGCCGCCAGGGGGTTGGTCGCGTAGACGCAATAGCCGGCGCCCACCAGCGAATCGACCAGCAGGCCGTGGTCGATCTCGATGCCGACCACCACCCCGGCCGGGTCCTCGACGTGATCGGCCACCAGGCCGTGCAGACCGGCGAGCCCCGACACGCCCACTCCGAAGCGGCCCCGACCCAGGACCACCCCGCCCTCGTCCATCACCAGCACGTCGTTGTGGGCCTCGGCCCAGTCGACGCCCACGAAGATCCCGCGCACCTGCCTCCGGACGACGACCCGATCCCGAGCCCGAGGGGTCCGCGGCGATCTAATGGATCAGTGCTCAACCGGCACGCCATCCCACCAGCCGTCTGGCTCCTCGCCGGCCGGCAGGGGCACGCTCTAGGCCTGGGGTTCTCTGACCCGGGAGACTGAAGTGCTCACCTGCCGGCCGCTCGGAGGATCAGCCTCCCCTACGAGGCCGATCCAGCGCCATTAGGGGGCGGGGGTCCGCCGGCCCCGAAATCCTGGGGTCGACCTTGGGGTGCTCCCACGATGGCGCGCCGCGCCCGGGCGGCGAGGGTGCGATCCATGGACCGCACCACACGACGCGTGAGCCTCGAGCTCCGCACCGAGGACGGCCCGCCGGCCGGCGTCGCGTACGGCGACGACGGCGCGCGCCGCGAGTTCTGCGGCTGGCTCGGGCTCATCTGCGTCCTGGACGCCCTGCTGTCGCCGAGCGGGCCCCCACTGCACCCCCTGGAACCGGAGGAAGAGGATGTTCAACCACCCGACCCATCGCCCTTGATGCCGTCGCCGCGCTCCGCGAGCGCGTCGGAGAGGTCGTCGCCCCGGGCGACGCCGACTGGGACCGCGCCCGCGAGGCCTGGAACCTGATCGTTGACCAGCGCCCCGTGGCCGTGGCGCTCCCCCGCGACGCGGGCGAGGTGGCCGCGACGCTCGCCGTCGCCCGCCACCACGGCCTCCGGGTGGCTCCGCAGGGCACCGGCCACAACGCCATGCCGCTCTCCGACCTCTCCGACGCGATCCTGCTGCGCACCGAGCGGATGCGCGATGTCCTCATCGACCCGCTCGCGCGGATCGCCCGGGTCGGGGCCGGCGTGCTCTGGGAGGAGGTGACCGCCCCCGCGGGCGAGCACGGCCTGATCGCCCTCCACGGCTCGTCCCCGAACGTGGGCGTGGTGGGGTACTCCCTGGGCGGCGGGATCGGCTGGCTGGCCCGCAGCAAGGGCCTCGCCGCCAACTCGGTGACGGCCATCGAGATCGTGACCGCGGCCGGCGAGATCATCCGAGCCGACGCCGAGCGCGAACCCGACCTCTTCTGGGCGCTGCGCGGCGGCGGCGGCGACTACGGCGTCGTCACCGCGATGGAGTTCCGCCTCTACCCGCTGCGCACGGCGTACGCCGGGTGGCTGATCTGGCCCTGGGAGCGCTCCGAGGAGGTGCTCACCCGCTGGGCGGAGTGGACCGAGACGGTGCCTGACGACATGACCTCGGTGGGCCGCATCTTCCAGCTCCCCGACGCGCCCTTCGTGCCCGAGCCCTTCCGCGGCCGCAACCTCGCGGTGGTCGAGGTCGCCTACACCGGCGACGACCTCGCCGTGGGCGAGGAGCTGATGCGCCCGCTGCGCGCGCTCGGCCCCGAGATGGACACCGTGGCCGAGATGCCGGCGCCGGACATGGTGAGGCTGCACCAGGACCCCGAGCCGCCCATGCCGGGGATCGGCGGGCACGTGATGGTCGACCGCGTCACCCCCGAGGCGATCCGCCGCTTCGTCGCCCTCACCGGCCCCGGCTCCGGCTCGCCGTTCCTGTCGGCCGAGATGCGCCACCTGGGCGGCGCCGCGGGCCGGCCGGCGCCGGGCGGGGGCGCGCTGTCGCACCTCGACGGCGAGGGCGCCGTGTTCGTGATCGGCGTCCCGATGACCCCGGAGATGGGCGCGGCGCTCCACCAGGCCGTGAAGACCGTCGAGGGCGGCCTGGAGGAGTTCGGGCATGGGCGCCTCTACCGCAACTTCGTGGAGGAGCAGGCCTCGGCGGGCGCCTTCCACGACGACGGGACGCTCGCGCGGCTGCGCGAGCTGCGGCGGAGGTTCGACCCGGCCTTCCGCATCCGGGCGAACCACCCGATCGACCGCGAGATGGCGCGCTGAGCGCGCTCGCGCCGGCGGGCGGAGGGGCTCCCGCCTCCGCCCGCCGGCCTCAGGTCGTGGCCACGGCGATGTCCACGATCACCCGGCCCGCCGACTCCAATCGGTCGGCGGTGTTGGAGAGGTGCCGGTACACCTCGCGCCGGCGCAGCGCGTCGAGGAGCTCGTCGATCGGGTCGCCGTCGGATCGCCACCGCTCCCGCGCCCCCGGGCCGAAGAGGTCGACCAGGGCGGCGCGGTAGATCTTCTCCACGCGCCGCTCGGCCTTGTGGACCCGCGCGACGCGCTCCTCCACCAGCCGCGGATCCCGGCCGAGCAGGGCGACCGCGGCCTGCAGCTCGACCGCCCCGGCGCGGAGCTGCTCGGCCATGGCGTGCACGGTGGCGTCGGGCTTCATCGAGAGCAGGCCCATCTCCCGCACGGTGGTCTTCGCGTAGTTCGCCACGTCGTCGATCCGCCGGATCGCCACGGCCGTGAGGTCGCGGTCGAAGCTCGTGGCGAAGACGCGGTTGAGGGTCGCGAGGTTCCGCTCGCGCAGGCGGTCGCCGGCCTTCTCGATGGCCGCGACCCGCTCGACCAGTTCCTCGTCGCCGGTGGCGGCGTAGTCGGTCAGGGCCCCGAGCGCCTCCACCGCGACCCGGGCCTGCTCGCCGAGCAGGGCCGCGAAGTCGGCGGTGCGCGGGAACATCGTCCGCGAGGCCCGGGACACCAGCGCCTCGCACCGGCGCCGCAGCGCCCCCATGGACGTCCGCTCAGCCACCGAGCGAGGCCACGGCCGCGCCGGGCAGGTAGATGGCGAGCCCGGCGGCGGCGGCGGCCGGGATGGTCACGAGCCAGGCGAGGACCATGGTCTTGCCCGTGCCCCAGCGCACGGCGCGCGGCCGCTCGGCGGCCCCCACGCCGGTGATCGCCGAACCTGTGACCTGGGTGGTCGAGACCGGCCCGCCGACGAGCGCGGCGCCGTAGATGACGGCCGCCGCGCCGGCCTGGGCGCCCGCCGCGTGCAGGGGCTCCAGGCGGTAGATGCCGTATCCCAGCGTCCGCCCGATCCCCCACCCCCCGGTCAGCCCGCCCGCCACGAGCGTGCCCGCCGACAGCAGCACGACCCAGGTGGGGACGGCGAACGACGAGAGCCGCCCGGCCAGCACCAGCGCGAGCGCGATGACGCCCATGCCCTTCTGCGCGTCGTTGCCGCCGTGCGCGAAGGCGAGGAACGCGGTGCCGCCCACGAGGGCGCGCCGCAGCGGCCGGTTGGCGCCGCGCGTGGCGCGCCGCAGCGCGAAACGGCCCGCCCGGAAGACGAGGAACCCCGCCAGGGCGCCGGCGAGCGGGGAGACGAGGAGCGCGACAAGCACCTTCATGACGCCCTCGAGCCGCCCGTCGGCCAGGGCCGCCACGCCCCAGTTCACGTCATCGGGCCCGGCGCCCACGACCACCACCCCCGCCAGGCCGCCCACGAGCGCGTGCGTCGACGAGGACGGTATGCCGAGGCGCCACGTCGCCGCGTTCCAGACGGCCGCGCCGGCGATGCCGGCGGCGACGATGCCGAGCGCGTGCGCGGGATCCAGGCCCGAGAGGTTGACGATGCCGCTGATCGTGTCCGCGACGGCCGTGCCCGCGAGGAAGGGACCGGCGAAGACCATGATCGCGAAGAGCGTCAGGGCGCCCGCCGGCCGGATCGCCCGGGTGACGACCGCCGGGGCGGAGATCTCGGCCACGTCGTGGAACCCGCTGGTCACGTTGAACGCGACGGCCGCGAGGATGGCGAACGCCAGGGCGACGGACACCATCAGACATCGCCCGCCGCGCGCACCGGTGTGTGATCGCCACGCATCGCCGCCCTCCGTGCGCCTGGCCGAGGACCCAGACTGGACCCCCGCGGCGGTTCCGGTCATCCGGTGGGCCCCGGCCCCGGAGGTGCGGGTTTCCGCGGAGCCGCCGGGCGGGCGGGCGGACTAGGCTGGGGACGATGACGCCGACGGAGTCCCGACGCCTGAGCGAGCGCCGCCCGGAACTCGCCGTCGCCCCTGGCGACCTCCGCCTGACATGGGACGCCGCGCGCTTCGCGTTCGCGAGCACGGCCGAGCTCACGCCGCTGGAGGAGACGATCGGCCAGGAGCGCGCACTGGAGGCCCTCGAGATGGGCTTCGAGCTCCGCAGCCCCGGATACCACGTCTACGTGGCCGGACCCGTCGGGACGTGCCGCACGACGACGGTCACGACGATGCTCGAGCGGCTCGCCCCGGGCATGCCCACGCCGCCGGACCGCGCCTTCGTGCACCGCCTGGACGACCTCGACCGCCCGCGGCTGCTCACGCTGCCGGCCGGGACGGGCCGGGCGCTCGCCCGGCGGATGGACGACCTGCGCGCGGCGCTGCGCTCGCGCGTCCCGGTGCTCGCCGAGGACCCGGAGCTCGACCGGCGCCGCGAGGCGATCCGCCTCCGGTACGCCCGCCGCGACGAGGAGGCGATGGCCGCGCTCGCGGAGACGATGCACGCGGACGGGTTCGCGCTGGTCCCGGTGGCCGCCGGCGGCGGGCTCGTCGTGCCCGAGGTGGCCCCCCTGCGCGACGGCCAGCCGATCCCCTTCGAGGAGGCCGCCCAGGACATGCCGCCCGCCGAGCTCGACGACCTCCGCGCGCGGCTCGAGGGGCACCAGCAGCGCGTGCGCGACCACCTGCGCGAGCACCGCCGCAGCGAGCGGGCCTTCGAGGCCGAGCTGCGCGAGCTCGTGCGCGAGGCGGCGGTCGCGCTGGTCGAGGAGGCCCTCCCCGGGGCCGGCGGCGCGGCGCCCGGCGAGGGCCTGGCGGAGTTCCTCGAGGACGTGCGGCGCGACGCCGCCGAGGCCGTGGTGGAGGCGGTGGGCCCCGGACCCGGGACCCTGGAGGGCTTCCTGCGCCGCATCGACCGCTACCGGGTCAACCTGCTGGTGGACCGCGGCGCGGCCGAGGGCGCGACCGTCCGGCACGAGAGCTTCCCGACCCGCCAGAACCTCGCCGGGTCGGTCGAGCGCGTCCAGGACGGCCCCCTGGCGTGGCGGGCCGACGCGACCACCATCAGGGGCGGCAGCCTCCTCGAGGCCGACGGCGGGTTCCTCGTCCTGCACGCGCTCGACCTGCTCGGCGAGCCCGGGGCGTGGGACGTCCTGAAGCGGACGCTGAAGAACGGGCAGCTCGATCTCGGGGGCGCCGGGTACGGCGTGTTCGGCTTCCCGCGCAGCCTGCGCCCCGACCCGGTGCCCGTGGACGTGAAGGTCGTGATCGTGGGGGAGCGCTGGGTCTACGACCTGCTGCACGCGGCCGACCCCGACTTCCGCAAGCTCTTCGGCGTGCGCGCCGACTTCAGCGCGGACATGCCGCTCCGCGACGACGCCGCGGCCCGGTACGGCGCGGTCGTCGCCACCCTGTGCCACGCGGAGGGGCTTCCGCCGGTCACCGCGGAGGGCGTCGGCGCCCTCGTGGAGGAGGGGGTCGCGGCCGCGGGACGGCGCAACCGCGTCTCGGCCGAGCTCGGGAGGACCGCCGACCTGCTGCGCGAGTCGGCCTTCGTGGCCCGGCGGCGCGGCGCCGACGCGGTCGACCGCGAGGACGTCGCCGAGGCCGTGCGACGGCGCGAGTACCGCGCGGGCGAGGTGCCCGACCGGCTGCGGGAGCTGCTCGCCGAGGGCCTGCTGATGGTGTTGACCTCGGGCCGGTCGCTCGGCCAGGTCAACGGCCTGTCCGTCTACGACCTCGGCTACCAGGCGTTCGGCAAGCCGACGCGCATCACGGCGTCCGCCGCGCCGGGCCGCGCGGGGATCATCAACATCGAGCGGGAGGCGCGCCTGTCGGGAGGCGTCTACGACAAGGGCGTCCTCACGATCGGCGGCTTCCTGCGGCGCCGCTACGCGGACCTCGGGCCGCTCTCGCTGACCGCCAGCCTGTCCTTCGAGCAGAGCTATGCGGGCGTGGACGGCGACTCGGCCTCGATCGCCGAGGTCGTCGCCCTGGCGTCCGAGCTGTCGGGCCTGCCGGTCGACCAGGCCGTCGCGATCACCGGCTCCATCAACCAGCACGGCGAGGTGCAGCCGGTCGGCGGCGTCAACGAGAAGGTGCGGGCGTTCCACGCGCTCTGCTCCGACGCGGGCCTCGACGGCTCGCACGGCGTCATCCTCCCGGCGCAGAACGTCGAGGACCTCATGCTCCCGCGCGCGCTCGTCGACGACGTCGCGGAGGGCCGCTTCCACGTTCTGGCCGTACGCGCCGTGGAGGAGGCGCTCGAGGCCGCGCTCGACGCCCCGATCGCGGACATCGACGCCGCGGTGCGCGACCGCCTGGCCGAGTTCGCCGACGCCCTGGCCGCCCGCGGCGGCGAGGAGAGCGAGCCGACGGGCGCCGAGCTCGAGTCAAGCCGGGGCGAGACCGGGGTCTGACCCGCACCGGCCATCCGCGTGCACCCGGATGCCCCCCCGGCGCGCGCGCGCGAGGCTCGACGCATGATCATCGACCCGCGAGAGGCCGTTGCCGCGTGGCGCGTCCTCGACGTCATGACCTCGCCGATCCGCACCTGCGCGCCGGATCTGCCCCTGCTGGATGCCGCCGGGCTGATGGCCGCCGAGCGCATCCACTGCCTTGCCGTCGTCGAGGTGCCCGAGGACCCCGCACAGGCCGACCGCTTCGTCGGCGTGCTCTCCGACCTCGACCTGGTGAAGGCGCTCGACGGGCCCGCCGCGGCCGGGACGGTCGCCGAGCTGGCCGACGCGCCGGTCGAGAGCGTCGCGGCCGACGCCCCACTGACCGAGGCCGTCCACCAGATGCACGAGTCGCGCGCCCACCACCTGGTCGTCGTCGCCCGGGGGTCGGGCCGGCCGGTCGGGATGCTCTCGACGCTCGACGTCCTGCGCGCCCTGACGGACGCTCCCGCGGCGCGCGGCTGAGGGATGATGGCGCTCCCCCGGCGCCTCGCCGGCGCCGTGCCCGCGGCGTGCGCGCTCGCCGCCCCCGCCGGCGCAGCCGGGCCCTCCCCGGGGCTGAGCGGCGGGAGCCACCCGCAGGCGATCACCGAATCGCGCGATCGGATCGGCGGATCACACCCTATGGGGCCGTGACCGAGTTCCGGGCCGGCATCAAGGCCGGCAGCTCCCCGGCCGGCATCACCGCCGGGCCCGACGGCAACCTCTGGTTCACCGAGTTCGACGCGCGCCGCATCGCGCGCATCACGACGGCGGCGTCGTCGGCGAGTTCCCGCCGACGGCCGCCATCCTCGGAATCCGCTCGCGGGGCACGCGCGCGGTCGTCGTGCGGCTGCGCTGCCCGGCCGGCGCGGCGCGGGACTGCCGGGGGACGGTGACCCTGCGGCTCGGCGCGCCGCGGTCTCGGTCCTCCTCGCGCCGGCCGCCCCCGGCACCGCCGGCTCCATCCAGGCCGGCGCGATCCTCCGCTAGGGGATCGGCGGAGGGGAGCCGGGCCCGGTCGGGATCTCGCGCTCCTGCGCCTCGGGGCGCTCCCGCGCCTGCTGCTCCATGAGCCGCACGAGCTCGGCCATGTCGTCCTCGCCCGGGAGCCCCCAGCCCGCCTGGTAGCCGAACCGCTCCACCGCCGGCAGCGACCGCTCGCCGTCCAGGAGCTCGATCTGCTCGAGGTTGACCAGTGCCGGGTGAGGGACGCCGCAGGTCCGCGCGAGCCGCGACAGCTCGGCGCGCAGGCCGGCGACGTAGTTGGCGAGCCTCTCCGACGCCCACTCGACGTCCAGGCCGCTCTGGAGCCACGGTGAGTGGGTGGTGATGCCGGTCGGGCAGCGGCCGGTGTGGCAGCGCTGTGCCTGGATGCATCCGACCGAGAGCATCGCCTCGCGCCCGACGTTGACCATGTCGGCGCCCATGGCGAACCCGAGGAGGGCGTTGGCGGGCAGGCCGAGCTTGCCGGAGCCGATGAAGACGGTGCGGTCGGCGACCCCCGCCCCGGCGAAGAGCCGGTAGACGCGCGAGAAGGCCAGCCGCCACGGGAGGGCGACGTGGTCGGTGAAGACCAGAGGCCCCGCCCCGGTGCCGCCCTCGCCACCGTCGATCGTGATGAAGTCCGGTCCGCCGCCCTCGCGGTCGACGCGCTGGGCGAGGGCCTGCCAGAACCCGAGCTCCCCGACCGCCGACTTGATGCCCACGGGCAGGCCGGTGGCGTCGGCGATGCGCTCGACGAACTCGACCAGCTCCGCGACGCCGACGAAGGCCGAGTGGGAGGGCGGGCTCTCGCAGTTGCGCCCCACCGGGACGCCGCGCGCCTCGGCGATCTCCGGGGTCACCTTCGCCGCGGGCAGCATCCCCCCCACGCCGGGCTTGGCGCCCTGGCTGAGCTTGATCTCGATCGCCCTCACCGGGTTGCGCGCCACGAGCTCGACCAGCGCGGGCAGGCTGAAGCGCCCGTCCGCGTCGCGGCAGCCGAAGTAGGCCGTGCCGATCTGGAAGACGAGGCCGCCGCCGTGCCGGTGGTGCCTGCTGAGCCCGCCCTCGCCGGTGTTCTGGAGGCAGCCGGCGCGCAGGCACCCGCGGTTCATGGCCTCCACCGCCCGCCCGCCGAGGGCCCCGAAGCTCATGCCCGAGACGTTGACCACCGAGGCCGGCCGGAAGGCGTGGCGACGGCCGTTGGCAGCCCCCAGCACCTTGGCGCAGGGGAGGGGCCAGCCCTCGGCCTCCCCCTCGAGCGGCGGCGGGTACGGGAAGGTCGTCTGCTTGATCACGATGTGCCCGGGCTGGCGCGACCAGTCAACGTCCGACCCGAAGCCGAAGTACGGGTCCTGGCGCTTGGAGGTCGCGTAGATCCAGCGGCGCTCGTTGCGCGAGAAGGGGCGCTCGTCGTCGTTGCCCGTGACGATGTACTGGCGCAGCTCGGGCCCGAAGGCCTCCAGCACGTAGCGCAGGTGCCCCACGATCGGGAAGTTGCGCAGGATGGCGTGCTTGCGCTGCGCCAGGTCGTACGCGACCAGGCCGGCGAGGGCCGCCCCGACCGCGCCGGCCGCCCTGCGGCGTCCGCGCCTGGCGCTCACGGGCTCATTCGCGGACGCTGGCCGGCACGGCGCATTTCTAACACGGCGGCCCTGCCGGCGGGCGCGGCCCCGCCCGCCGCCACGGCCGCGTGCAGCCCCTCGCGCTCGGCCAGCGCCGCCAGCAGCAGGAGGGAGACAAGCGGGACGTACTGCGGCTCGGGCGTCGGGGAGACGAGCAGGAACACGGTCGTCACCATCAGCATCCCGGCGAGCAGCGGCACGCGGGCCGCCACCAGGACGGCCGCGCCGAGCACCGCCACGGCCAGGAGCGAGTAGAGCGCCTGGGCGCCGGCCCAGGTGGCGAGCCCGGACAGGCCGTTTGGGTAGAAGGTCGTGAGCTCGGCGCGCCGGTCGAGCTCGACGTTGAACAGCAGCGTGCTGCGGACGACGTTCACCACGCCGACGGGCAGGCACAGCGCCAGCGCGATGGCGACCGGCACGAGCGCGTCGGGCGCCGACGGCGCCAGGGCCCGCAGCCGCCCGACGGCGCCGGCCTCAGGGGGCGCGGCGCGCGCCCGGCGCACGGCGGTCCACCACCACCAGACGGCGAACAGCGGGATCACCGCGAACTTCGTCAGCAGGCCAACGCCGAAGAGGACCCAGAGGGCCGGCCGGTGCCACCCGCGCGGCGCGCGCTCCTGGAGCACCAGCACGGCGACGATCGCCGCGGTGACGAGCACCGTCATGCCGACCGTCGTGCGCAGCTCCCAGAGCACGACGACAGGCAGCAACGCCAGCGCCCGCAGGCGGCGCCCCGGCGGGGTCACGGAGAGCAGCAGGACGAAGGCCAGGGCGTTCAGGGCCGCGGCCGTCGTCGCCAGGACCACGGCGTCCCAGTTCCCGACGATGGCGTGGACCGCCTGGTACGGCCAGATCTCCCCCGGCGGGTAGTTGAAGTCGCCCAGCCGGTCGCCGTACGGCGTCTCGTGCACGATGCACCCGCAGGTGTAGGGGTTGCGCCCGGCCGCGAGCGCCTCGAACACCGAGTGGTAGGTGCGCACGACCTCCGCGCCGGGGTCGAGCCCGCGCAGCCGCGCGACGCCCACGGCGGTCCCCACGACCGCCACGGCCGGCAGTGCCACGCGCAGGTGGGCGGGCGACGGGCGCATCCACCAGCCCACCCACACCGCGAGCAGGATCGCCGTGGCCTGGACGCCGAGGCCGTAGGAGTACCCCGACGACAGCGGCTGGACGACCCACATCAGCGCGCTGGCCGCCAGCGCCAGGCCGAGCAGGGCGACCCCGGCCGCGCCGGGCCGTACGCGCACGCGGAGGCGGCCGGGGCTCAGCCCGCGGCCGCGCCCTCCCGCGAGGGGTTGTGGGGCGTGCCGAGCCAGCGCACGAGCACCACCGACCCGCCGGTCGACAGCACGATGCGCCAGCCCATCCGCACCCAGAACGCGCGCGCGGCCATGCAACGCTCGGGGGTCGTGCCCGGGTGCAGCACCGAGTTGGCGCCGATCGCCGCGCGGAAGCCCGCGGCGCGCAGGTCGTCCTCGATCCGCGCCACCATCAACCGCCCGAGGCCGCGCCGGCGGTGGCTGTCCGCGATCAGCATGTTCTGCATCTCGACGATCTCGGGGGCGAACGGACGGCCGTAGAAGAAGGCGACGAGCGCCCCACGGTCCTCGGCCACGACGCTCGGCACGCTCGCGAGGCTCGCGGCGATCGACTCCTCGTCGGCGGGGCGGTGGTTCTCGCGCCGGATGAGGTCGGTGATCGCGGCCGCGTCCTCGGGACGCCCGGGGCGGAGGACGACGCCGGCGCCGGCTCGCGCGGGCCGGCTCTTGAACCGGGCTTGCATGGTCCCAGGGTCGCGCGCGCGGGGCGCGGGGTCGTCCGGGATGCGCGCGACGCGGATGCGGGAAACCCCGGAGCGGACGGGCGCCGCGCGGGGCTATCGTGGCACCAGTGCCCCCCGCGGCGTCCCAGCCGATCGGCGTCTTCGACTCGGGCGTCGGCGGCCTCACGATCCTCGACGAGTGCATGGCCGCGCTGCCCGCCGAGGACGTCGTCTACTTCGGCGACACCGGCTTCTTCCCGTACGGCGACCGCGATGCCGACGCGGTGCGCCGCCGCTCGCTGGCCATCGGCGGCTGGCTCGCGGCGCAGGGCGTGAAGCTGATCGTCGTCGCCTGCAACACGGCCACGGCGGTCGCGCTGGCCGACCTGCAGCGCAGCCTCGACGTCCCGGTGATCGGCGTCATCGAGCCCGAGGTGCGCGCCGCCGTGCGCGCCACGCACAACCGCCACGTGGGGCTGATGGCGACGGAGGCCACGGTCCGCTCGGGCTCCTACCCGCGGATGGTCCACGCCCACGACGCCGGCGTGCAGATCACGAGCGTCGCCTGCCCGGGCCTCGCGCCGGTCATCCAGAGCGGCGCGGAGGTCGACGAGGAGGCGCTCGCGCTCGTGCACCGCTACACCGCCCCGCTCGCCGAGGCCGCCGTGGACACGGTGATCCTGGGCTGCACCCATTTCCCGATGATCTCCCGCCTGCTGCGCCGCTCGCTGCCCGGCGTGACGCTCATCGACGGGCGCTCCGAGATCGCCCGCGAGGTGTCCGACACCCTGAGCCGCCGGGGAGCGCTGCGCCCGCCCGGACCCGAGGGCTCCCGGCGGTTCGCCTGCAGCGGCGACCCCGAGGCGTTCCGCCGCCTCGGGAGCCGCTTCCTGCAGATGCCGCTCGGCGCGGTCGAGGTCATCGATCCCGAGGCGCCCTAGAACCTGTTCCAGAATGGACCGAGCCCGGCCTGCAGCAGACGGCCGCGGCTTGCCATCTGGAACAGGTTCTTCAGTCGTCCTCGTCCTCGTCGCGGATGTTGGCCCGGCGCCACCACGTCCACGGCTCCATGACCGCCACCATCCACTCGTCGAGCGTGTCGCCCGGCGGCAGCACGTCCAGCGTCCCGCCGGCGCGCATGTGGAGCCGCATGCGCTTCGCCTCGCCGACGGGCGAGACGTCCTCCACCCTCGCGGGGCGCCGCTCGATGCGCACGATCTCCGCGTACGGCAGCGTCCGCTTGCGAGCGGCCAGCAGCCGCTCGAGCGGGTTCGGCTCGAACTCCAGCCGGTCGCGGTAGACGCGCAGCAGGCCGCCGCGGGCGAGCCAGCCGGAGTTGATGCTCACCAGGCCGCGCTTGCGGACGCCGTCCTCATCGCCGAGGAAGGCCTGCCCGTCGCGGAGGCCCACCCACATCCGGTCCCATTCGGGCCGGTCGTCGTCGCCGCTCCAGTCCCAATCCGACCACCCTCCCATCGCCGTGCCTCCTTCCTCTGCCGAGCGATGAGTGACCTGGAGACGACCCTACGACCGGCCCATCCGCGAGGCCAGACCCCCGGCGCCCGACATCCTGCGCTCAGGTTCCCTATCCTCGTCGGTCGTTCCCGAGCGAGGAGGACCGTCATTTCCATCGTTGGCACCGTGGGCTCAGAGATCGTGTCGCCGGAGCTCCTGGCGCGGGGCGAGGAGCTGGGCTTCCTCTCCCTCGAGGAGGTCGCCGAGATCCTGGAGGAGGCCGGTCACGGACCGGAGGCCGTCGAGGCGGCCATGTCCGAGCTGGAGGAGGCCGGCATCGAGCTGGTCGATGAGGCGGAGTCCCGCCGCAGGCTGGCCGCGCAGGCGCCGCCCGCCCTGAGGATGTCGCCGCAGATGCCCATGCTCGGCGACAGCCTGGCGCTCTACCTCCGCGAGATCGGCAAGGTGCCGCTGCTCACCGCCGCCGACGAGATGCGCCTCGCCAAGCGCGTGGAGAAGGGCGACGCCGCCGCGCGCGACCACATGATCGCCGCCAACCTGCGGCTGGTCGTCTCGATCGCGAAGAACTACCGCAACCGCGGCCTGCCGTTCCTGGACCTGATCCAGGAGGGCACCCTCGGCCTGGTGCGCGCCGTCGAGAAGTTCGACTGGCGCCGCGGCTTCAAGTTCTCGACCTACGCCACCTGGTGGATCCGCCAGGCCATCCAGCGCGGCCTGGCCAACGACGGGCGCACCATCCGCATCCCGGTGCACGTCGTCGAGAAGATCTCGAAGCTGGCCCGCGCCGAGCGCGCGCTGGTCGGCTCGCTCGGCCGCGAGCCCACGGTCGAGGAGCTCGGCGAGGCCCTCGGCATGAGCGCCGAGGAGGTCGAGGAGCTGCGCGAGCTGCCCGCCGCGTCCGCCTCGCTCAACTCGCCGGTCGGCGACAGCGAGACCGAGTTCGGCGCGCTGCTCACCGACGAGCACGCGCCGGACCCGGAGCACGAGGCCGGCCAGACCCTCCGCGAGGAGGCGCTCATGACGCTGCTCGGCGAGCTCACCGAGCGCGAGCGCGGTGTGATCGTGTCGCGCTACGGCCTGGGCGGCGAGGACCCGGTCACGCTGGACGTCCTCGGCAAGCGCCACGGCGTCACGCGCGAGCGCATCCGGCAGATCGAGGCGCTCGCGATCGAGCGGCTCCGCAACTCCGACTCGGCGCTCGCCCTGCTCTAGGCGGCGATCTGCTCGACCTCGAACGCTACGCGGCCCCGCTCCTCACCCTCGATGAGGCAGCGGACCGCGTAGCGGCCGGGCTCGTCCAGCTCGGCGCGCACCGGGAACACCAGCGGGACGGTCAGCGGCACCCCCCGGCGCCAGCGCTCGGGCGGGCTGCTGGCCAGCTCGAAGACCTTACGGAAGCCGGCCACGGCGCCGTCGGCGTCGGCCAGCTCGAGCTGGACGCGGTAGGGCCTCTCCAGCAGGCCCCAGGGCACCTCGAGGATCAGCGCGAGGCTCGCGTCGAGGCCCACCGGCAGCGTGTGGCGCACGCAGTCGAACCCGCCGCCCATCACGTAGAGCTTGCCGTCGCTCACCTGGGCACGCTCGGCGAGCAGGATGCTCGAGAGCTCGATCCGGTCGAAGTAGCCGCCCATCATCATGGCCCGCCCCCACCGTCGTACTGTCCTGGTCGCGAATCGTATGCGCTCGCGGCGCCGCGGACCAGGGGCCACGGCGCCGCGAGCGGCGATCAGGCCGAGGGGCGGACCGTGCCCCGCTTGATCCGGTTGCGGGGCCGTGACGGCGCGGCCGTCTCCTCGCTCCCGGCCGTCGTCGCGGCCGCCGCCTGGGCGGTCTCGGCGGCCGGCTCGGGCACCGGGGCGGCGGCGGCGCGCACGCTGCCCCGCTTGACGCGGTTGGTGGGCGGCGGGGCGTTCTCCGGACGGGCCACCGTGCGGCTGCGCCGGGGCGCGTGCGAGAGCACCCCGCGCCGGCGCGCGTAGAGCGTGCGGGCGGGCGCGACGATGAGCCCGGCGGCGCGGAACTCCTCCTCGCGGCCCACCGCCACGGCCAGGCGCGAGAGGTCCGGCACGTCCTCCGGCGGCACGAGCGTGACCACCCGGCCGTCGGCGCCGGCGCGGCCGGTGCGGCCCGCGCGGTGCGTGTAGGCGTCGGGGTCGGTCGGCGGGTCGGCGTTCACCACCAGGGCGAGGTCGGCCACGTCGATGCCGCGGGCCGCCACGTCGGTGGCCACCAGCACGCCGTCGGGCGACTTCGTGAACGCCGCGAGCGCCTTCTGCCGCGCGCCCTGGGTCATCTCGCCGTGGATCCGGTGGGCCGCGATGCCGCGCTTCACCAGGCGCTCGAACAGCCGCTCGGTGCCGACGCGCATCTCGCAGAAGACCAGGACGCGGCCGTCCGTCTCGGCGATCAGGTCTGCCACGCGGTCCTCGCGCTCGCCCCGCGGACACGGGACGAAGGTGTGCGTCACCTTCGAGTCGTCCGAGTGCTCGTCGGTCTGGCCGGCGGTCTCGACCCTCACCGCGTGCCGGGTGAGGCTCTCGGCCAGGGTGCGGATCTCGCCGTCCAGCGTGGCGGAGAAGAGCATCGTCTGGCGGTCCTTCGGGCAGCGGGCCACGATGCGCTCCACCTGGGGCATGAAGCCCATGTCGAGCATGCGGTCGGCCTCGTCGAGCACGAGCGAGCGCAGCTCCTTCAGCGACACCGAGCGCCGCGCCATCAGATCGAGCAGGCGCCCCGGCGTGGCGACGAGCACCTCGGCGGTCTTGGCGATCCGAGACTGGCGCTCCAGGTCCTCGCCGCCGTACGCGACGACCAGGCTGAGCCCGCGCGCCTCGGCCAGCGGCTCGAGCTCGGCGCCGATCTGGCGGGCCAGCTCGCGGGTGGGCGACAGGACGAGGGCCTGCCACGGGACTCCCGGCTCCGCGCGCTGCACGAGCGGGATGCCGAAGGCGAGCGTCTTGCCCGACCCGGTCGGGGCCTTGACCCAGATGTCGGCCCCCTCGAGCCCGAGGGGGATGGTGCTCTCCTGCACGGGGAACGGTGTGGCGATGCCGCGCTCGGCGAGCGCATCGGCGATCCCCGGCGCCACGCCGAGGTGGGTGAAATCGAAGCTGGTCAGTTCGTGGGTCCTTATCGTGGAGGCGGGACGCGTGGTGCTCGCCGGGCGCCTTCGTGCGCCCCTCTGCCGCCGTGAATACCCATACCGTAGCCGTAACGGGCGAGATCACCGCACGGGGTCGCGCCGGTTGCGCCCTCCGCTGCGGCTCAAGCGGCCCGCCATGGACGCCGATCCTTCCCCTGTGAGCGTCTCCCCGACTTCCGCCGCGCCCGCCGCCGTGCAGATCGCGTTGCTGGCGAAGGTGCTCCAGGCGGCCCGGCCCGACCCGGCCGCCTCCGGGGCGCAGGCCGTGACCCAGGCGGCCTCCTCGCAGGCCCTCCTCGCGACCGTGGGGACGCTCGACGTACTCGCGTAATCGGTGAGAATGCGGGCCGACCATGGCCCGACAGCGCTCACCGCGGGGCGGCCCCACCATGAAGGACGTCGCGGCGCTCGCGTCGGTGTCCCTGTGGACGGTGTCGAACGCCTTCAGCCACCCGGAGAGGGTCGCCTCCAACACCCGTGAGCGCGTGCTCACGGCGGCGGCGTCGCTCGGCTACGCGGGCCCCAACCCGCTGGCCCGCTCGCTCGCCTCCGGGCGCACGGGCGTCGTGGCCCTGGTGGCGGCCGGCGCGGCCGAGCCGCTGCTGGCCGACCCCTCGGCCGCGCTGGTGGCGCGCGGCCTGCTGCACGCGTGCGACCGGGCCGGGGTCTCGGTGCTGCTGACCGGCCGCGGCGACGGGGCGGCGGTGGACGGCTGGGTCGTGCTGCGCGACGCCGGGCTCGCGGCCGCGCTCAAGGGTCCCGTGGTCGCGGTCGACGCGCCGCCGCGCGAGGGGGTCAGCGCCGTCGGCGCCGACGTCGGCGCCGGGGCCGAGGAGGCCGCCCGCCACCTCGCGGCGCTCGGGCACCGGCGGCTCGCCATCCTCTCGTGGCCCGGGGCGGGGGAGCGCCTCGAAGGGGCGCGGCGTGGCTGGGGCGCCGCCGGCCCGGTCGAGGTGCTGGTGGCCGGCACCCCCGCGGGGCTCCACGGCCGCCCGGCCGGGCGCGCGCAGGATGACCGCGCCGTGGGCCCGGTGCGGGGCGACGGCGTGGAGGCCGCCCGCGTGGTGGCCGGCCGCGAGCCGCGGGCGACGGCCATCCTCGCGCTCAGCGACGCCCTCGCCATCGGCGCGCTCGAGGCGGTGCGCTGGATGGGCCTGCGCGTGCCCGGGGACATCTCCGTGGTCGGCATCGACGACCTGCCCGAGAGCGCCGCCCTCGGCCTGACGTCGGTCTTCGTCCCCTACCGCCCGATGGGCGAGCTGGCCGGCGCGATGCTCGCGACCCTGATGCAGCACGGCGAGGCGCCGGAGCCGGGCCTCATGCCGACCTCGCTGACCATCCGCGGCACGTCCGCGCCGCCGGCGCCATAGGGGCAGCCCGCGGCCGCCACCGTCAGAAGCTGACCTCGTAGACCCCGCCGGGGTACACGAAGGAGTCCTTCGGCGAGTAGAACGACCCCTCCGCCACCACCTGGAGCGGGTCCGCCGGCCGCAGGGCGTAGACGGGGTGGCTCGGGTCGAGGAACTCGATCGAGCGCACCTCGAAGCCGTTGAACGAGGTCCGCGATGAACGGGAAATTGCCGGCCATGAACCGGCCCGCCATCTGACGGACGTAGGTGAGCTGGCCGGTCGCGACCATCAGGATGTCGGAGCCGATCGCCGCCTCGGTGCGGATGACGGGCGTGCCGTCCAAAGAGGTCGTGGCGACCACGCGGCCGTCGCCCGCCTCCAGGCTCGTCGCTCCAGGGGTCGCCGGCAGGTCGTACTCGCGCACCGTGTACTCGCGCATCAGCTCCGACGAGTTGAAGTAGAAGAGCATGTAGCGCGCCGGGATCATCCCCTGCGGGTCCATCATCCCGGCGATGTCGAGGCCGAGGTACGTCAGCGAGTACGCCCCGAAGCCGGACGTCTGCTCATCCGAGTCGACGACGTACTGGTTCATGTAGACCGGCCCGGCCGGGCGCGGGCCGCCCGGGGGAAGGAGCGCCGCCGCGGCCTCGGGGTCCGCGGGCATCCAGCTCGTGTAGAGCATGCGGCTGTTGACGACCATCTGGGGCGCGGAGAGCGGGGCCATGGCTTCTCCTCGGAACCGGGAAGAGGGGCTGGGCGTCAATGCTAAACGTTTAGTCCGCCCGAGCGGAAGACCCCGACCCCGCTGGAGCGGCGGGGCCCCCGGCCCGCTGTGATCGTCCTGTGACGGCCCCGTGAGAGGCCGGTGGTGGAGTGGCCGCGCCATCCACCGCCCGAGCCCAGGGGGTCACCGATGTCCGCGATCCGCACCGCCGCCCGCCGCCGCCGCGTCCTGGCCGCCGCCGTGCCGGTGGCCGCCGTCGCCGCGCTCGCCGCGGCCGGCCCGGCGCTCGGCGACGCCGCGCTCCCCCAACTGCCCGCCGACGGGGCCGTCGTGGGCACACTCCGCCCGACCTTCGCGTGGAGCGCGGGGTCCTCCGGCGTGCCGATCACACGCTACGAGGTGTTCGTCGAGGCGCCCGGCGGCGCGGTGAAGGTGGCCGAGGCGCCCGCCGGGACGCTGAGCGCGACCGCGACCTCCGACCTGCCCGACGACGGCCGCTACCGCTGGTTCGTGCGCATGGTGAACACGCTGGGCGGGACGGCGAGCACGCCGGTGGCCGAGCGGACCCAGGTGCAGGTGGCGACGCCCCCGGCCGCGCCGTCGCTCACCGACGGCCCCGCGGGGGTGACGGCCGCGAGCGCGCCCGGCTTCTCGTGGTCGGGCACCCGCACGTCGTCGCACTGGGTCCTGCTCGACAGCGCGGGCGCCCCGCTGCAGTCAGGCGGCTCCCCCTCGGGGAGCGGCCACGCCGACCTCGCCCCCCTGCCCGACGGCGCGTACGTCTTCCGCGTCGCGCAGACCAACTCGGCCGGCCTCGACGGCGAGTGGACCGCGCGGGCCTTCGCGGTTGACGCGACGCCGCCGCCGGCGCCCTCTCCGATGGCCGGCGCGGCGCGCTCCACGACCCCGGCGTTCAGCTGGCGCAACCCCGACCCGGGCGCGGTCGCCACCTGGCGCGTGCGCGGCGCGCGCGGCGCCGTCGTGGCCGGGCCGTCGGACACCACGCTCACCGGTGTCGCGCCCCGGCCGCTGCCGCCCGGCGCGTACGTCTTCGAGGTGCGGCTCACGGACGCCGCGGGCAACGTCGGCCCCTGGGGCTCGGAGCCCTTCTCCATCTCACCGGCCGCGACCCCGAAGGCCGGCACGGCCCTCGCGGCGTCGGGCGTCGCAGGACGCATGAACCTGCTGCGCCGCAACGCGCGGGCCCTGCGCCCGGCGCCCGGCGCGCGCATCGCCACCGTGCGTCCCGTCCTGCGCTGGCGCGCCGGGCCCACGGGCACCGGGCTCTACAACCTGCAGATCTTCCGCGTCGGCGCCGGCGAACGGCTGGTGAAGGTCGGCTCGGCGTTCCCGAGCGGCACGCGCTACGCGCTGCCGGCCGGCACGGCCCTCACCCCCGGCGCCTGCTACGTCTGGCGGGTGTGGCCCTATCGCGGCCGCGGCTACACGCCGCAGCCGCTCGGGATCAGCGACTTCTGCGTCGCGGGGAAGGGCTAGCGGGCGCCTAGATGCGCTGCAGCTCGACGACCGGGATGCGCCGGCTCGTGCTCTTCTCGTACTCGGCGAAGCTGTCGAACTGAGCGATCATCTTGTCGTAGAGGCGACGGCGCTCGGCCTCGTCCTCGACCGGCTTCGCCCGGGCCTCGAACGTCTCGATGCCGGTCTCGACGGTGACCTCCGGGTTGGCCAGCATGTTGAAGTACCAGTCCGGGTGGCCCGGCGCGCCGCCCTTCGAGGCGATCACGTAGACCTTGCCGCCGTCGTCGAGCCGCACGAGCGGGTTCTCCCGCTTCGCGCCGGTCTTGGCGCCCGTCGTGGTTATCACGGCCATCGGCTTGCCCTCGAACTGCTGGCCGACCCTGCCGCCGTTGGCGCGGAACTCCTCGATGACGCCCTTGTTCCACGCGTTCCAGTCCATGCCCATCGCTCACCCCCTGATCCGGTTCACCTCATATGGCGCGAGCGTACCCGCGCAGGCGCCCCGCCGCCCGTTCATGCCCGCCCCCAGGCCATGAAGGCGGTCATCGCGGCCAGGTGGCGGCCCTCCGCGTCGGCCCGCGCGCCCTCCGCGCGCCAGGCCGCCGCGGCGTCGGGCGTCACCCGGCCCGCGGCGACGGCGGCATCGAGCGCGCCGTCGATGTCGAACAGCAGCCGCGCGCGCTCGCGCCCGTCGACCATGAGCACGCGGGCCGTCACGTCCACCTCGGCCAGCCCGGCCGCCATCAGCATCCCGCGCAGGCGCCGCCCCACGGTCCCCGAGCGAACGCGCTCAGCGGCGGCGGCGGCCACCTCGCGCGTCACAGCCGGGTCGCCGGGGTTGACGACGAGCGTGGCCCAGTCGGGCTCGGCCACCACCACCCGGCCCCCCGGGCGCACCACGCGCGCGAGCTCCGCCACCGCGCCGGCCGGGCGGTCCAGGTGCTGCAGCAGGCGCTCGCAGCGCGCGCCGTTGACCGAGGCGCCGGGCAGCCCGAGCCGGGCGGCCTCGGCGACGTGGAACGCGACGCCGTCCCCCTCACCGCGCCCGCGCGCCTCCGCGACCATCGCCGCACTGGCATCGATCCCGATCGCCCGGCCGCCCGGCGCGACGCGGACCGCCAGCGCCCGGACATCGTCGCCGGCGCCGCAGCCGACGTCGAGCAGGACCGCCCCGGGCCGCGGCTCGAGCAGCGCGAAGCTGCGCTCCTTCCACTCGGCCACCGGCCCCACGCCCCGCACCGCGTCGAGGTAGCCGGCGTAGTCCGGCGCGCCGCCGGTGGCGTCCACGTCGGAGAAGCCGCCGAACTCGGGGGGCCGGCCCATGACGCGAGGGTAGCCCGTGCGCGCGCTCCCTGAGAGGCTGGACCGCACCACGACAGGAGGCGGGCGGATGGGTGCAGGGACGGGCGCGACCATCGTCACCGGCGGCACCGGGGGGCTCGGCCTCGGAGTGGTGCGGGCGCTGGCCGACGCGGGGCACGACGTGGTGGTGACGTGGATCGTCGAGCGCGAGCTCAAGCGCTTCCCCGCCGACCTGCGCGAGCGGGTGCGCCTGGAGAGCGCCGACGTTATGTCGGAGGAGAGCCTCGCGGCGCTCGTGGCCGGGTGCGAGCCGGACGGGGTCTGGGCCTTCGTCCACCTGGTGGGCGGCTACCTCGACGGCGCGCCCGTCGCCGGGATGGACATGGAGGGCTGGGACCGCCAGTTCGCCCTCAACGCCCGCTCGGCCGCGCTGGCCATGCGCGCCGTGCTGCCGGGGATGGTGGAGCGCGGCGGCGGGCGCCTGGTCGCGGTCGGCACGCGCGCCGCGCTGCGCCCCTTCGCGGGCGCGAGCGCCTACGCGGCCTCGAAGGCCGCGGTGCTCGCCCTGGTGGCGGCGGCCTCGGAGGAGGTCAAGGCGTCGGGCGTCTGCGTCAACGCGGTCCTGCCGAGCGTGATCGACACGCCGGCCAACCGGGCCGCCCAGCCGGACGCCGACCCGGCGAAGTGGGTGAGCCCGGACGAGATCGGCGCGGTCATCGCCTTCCTCTGCTCCGAGGAGGCGAGCGTCGTCACCGGGGCGGCGCTGCCGGTCTACGGCAAGGCCTGAGAACGACGGCGGCGGCCCCGCGGGGCCGCCGTCGCGAACTGCCGTACCGCTGTGGAGCGGGAGCTCCTACAGGTTCTCGAGCCCCTGGCGGATGCGGTCCAGGCCCTCCTCGAGGACGTCGTCCGGGCAGGCGTAGGTGAGCCGGATGTGGCCCTCGCCGCGGTCGCCGAAGGCCGAGCCCGCCACGACGCCCACCTGGTAGTTCTCGATCATGTAGTCGGCGAACTGCTGGGCGGTCATGCCGGTGCCGCGGATGTCGGGGAAGACGTAGAAGGAGCCGTCGGGGGTCGGGCACTCGACGCCGGGCATCGTGTTGAGGGCCGCGACGGTGCGGTCGCGCTTGCCCTCGAGCCTCTTGGTGATCACCTCGACGTGGTCCTGGGGGCCGGTGATCGCCGCAAGCGCGGCCAGCTGCACGAACGCGGGCACGTTGGTGACCGAGTTCTGCTGGAAGATGTCCATCGTGGTGATCAGGTCCTTGTTGGCCACGCACCAGCCGATCCGAAAGCCGGTCATGATGTAGGTCTTGGAGAAGGTGTTGACCAGGACCGAGCGGTCGGCCATCCCCTCGACGGCGGCGATCGTGCGGTGCTCGGCGCCGGAGTAGACCATGTGGCTGAAGATCTCGTCGGTGAGCGCGATCACGTTGTGCTCGGCGCACAGCGCCGCGATCTCCGGCAGCTGGCCGACGGTCATGCCGTTGGGCCGCTGGGGGGAGTTGATGATCAGCATCTTGGTCTTGGGCGTGATCAGGCTCTCGAGCGAGTCCAGGTCGAAGTGGAAGTCCGGCTCGACCAGGGGCGCGTAGATCACCGTGCCGCCGGCGTAGGTGATCCAGAACTCGTCCGGCGGGTAGCCGGGGTTGGGGAAGATCACCTCGTCGCCCTGGTCCACGATCGTGAGCAGCGACTGGGTGAGCGCGTGCTTGGCGCCCATCGTGACCAGGACCTCCTCGCGCACCGTCGGGCGGCCGCGCTTGGTGGCCTCCTCGGCGATCGCGTCGCGCAGCTCGGGAAGGCCCGGGCCCGGCACGTAGCGCACGTGGCCATCAGCGATGGCCTTGGCGCAGGCCTCCATGATGTGGGGCGCCGGGCGGAACTCATCACCCTGGAAGTCGCCCTTCTCGAAGTGGATGACGCGCTTTCCCGTCTCGCGCTCGAGCGCCTCGGCCTTGCGCATGGAGGCCCACTGCTTGGGCAGGACGAAGTGCGAGGTGCGGCTCGAGAGGCGGAGCGGTGGAGCGGTGGAACCGGTGCTGGTTGCCATTCGGGAATCTCCGAGTGAGGGTTGTTCGTGGGCTGACGACCCACCGTAGTGCTTACGTACCCCCCAGGTCCAAGACCGATTCCGCGGTTTATTGATAGTCTGGGCTGATGGATACAACGCTTCAGAGGCTACGTTACTTCGTGGCCGTCGCGGACGAGCTGAACTTCACCCGGGCCGCCGCGCGCCTGCACGTCTCCCAGCCGTCGCTGAGCGCCCAGGTGCGCGCGCTGGAGCGCGACGTCGGCGTCGAGCTGCTGCGCCGGACCACGCGCCGGGTGGAGCTGACCGAGGCCGGCCACGCGATGCTGGAGGACACGCGGCGCGTGCTCGAGGGACTGGAGGAGGCGCGCACGCGGGCGCGCCGCGTCGCCGAGACCGCGTCGGGCACCCTGCGCATGGCGTACACGGCCAGCGTCGGCTATCACGCGCTGCCGCTGATCCTCGACGAGCTCGAGGCCGTCCACCCCGACGTCACCGTGAGCGCCAACCGCACGTGGAGCACCCACGTCCTGGAGGGGATCCGCTCCGGGGAGGTGGACCTCGGCCTGGTGCGGGAGTTCCGGCAGACCCGCGGCATCGTGGGCGAGACCATCCGCCTCGAGCCGCTCGCCGTGATCGCGAGCGTCCGCCACCCCTTCGCCGAGCGGCCGCACGTCAGCATCCGCGACCTCGCGGGCGAGACGTTCGTGCTCGTGCCCCACCAGCTCGCCCCCGGGTTCCACGACCTGGTCGTCGGCCTGTGTCGGCGCGAGGGGTTCGAGCCCAGCGGGATCGCGCCCGCGGCCCCGGACAACCGCGAGCCCCTGCTCGCGCACCTCAGCCGCCACCCCGAGCACATCTTCGTGGGCCCCGTGTCGATGGCGAACATCTCCTGGAAGGGCGTCACGACGATCCCGATCGATGACCACGACGCGCGCATGGGGCTGAGCGTGGTCTGGGCCAGCGGCGCCGGGGCGCCGGGCATCGCGCGGGCGGTGGAGGCGGCCCGGGCGGTCTCCGAGCGCGAGGGCTGGCTCGAGGGTCGATAGGACCACCGGATGTAATCGAAAGCCCGGCGGCCCCTGCGGGCGGCCCGGGGTTGCGGGTGAAACGTCCGGGGACTCTGATGGACGGCAGTCGATACGGCGCGCGCAACCGCGCCCGGCCCCGTCGAAAGGACCCCTCCCGTGCCCGATCCCGACTTCTCCCACCTGCGCGCGATCGTCATCAACTGCACGCTGAAGCGCGTCGCCCCAACCATCCAACACCGACGCGCTGGCCCAGAACGCCGTGGCCATCATGCGCGCGCACGGCGTGACCGTGGACGAGGTGCGCGCCGTGGACCACGACATCCCGCCGGGCGTCGAGACCGACATGACCGAGCACGGCTTCGACCGCGACGACTGGCCGGCCATCCAGGCCCGCGTGATGGACGCGGACATCCTGATCGTGGCCACGCCGATCTGGCTGGGCGACAAGAGCAGCGTCTGCACCCACGTCATCGAGCGCCTCTACGGCTACTCGGGCCGGCTCAACGAGAAGGGCCAGTGGGCGTACTACGGGCGCGTCGGCGGGGTCGTCGTGACCGGCAACGAGGACGGCATCAAGCACGTCGCCATGAACGTCCTGTACTCGCTGCAGCACCTCGGCTACACGATCCCCCCGCAGGCCGACTGCGGCTGGATCGGCGAGGCCGGCCCCGGGCCGAGCTACGCCGACCCGGGAAGCGGCGGCCCCGAGAACGAGTTCACCCGCCGCAACACCACCTTCATGACGTGGAACCTGATGCACATGGCCTCGATGCTGAAGGCTGCCGGGGGCATCCCGGCGCACGGCAACCAGGTCTCCGCGTGGAACGCGGGCACCCGCTTCGACCACCCGAACCCGGAGTACCGGTAGGGCGGGAGAGGGCTCGCGCTCGTACGATGGGGCGGTGAGCCCGAGCCCTTCCTCGCCCCCCCTCGGGGTGCTCGACCAGTCGCCGGTCCCCGAGGGGTCGAGCGGCGCGCAGGCCCTGCGCAACACCATCGACCTGGCCCGCCACGCCGAGTCGCTCGGCTACAGCCGCTACTGGGTGGCCGAGCACCACGGCGGGCCGCTGCTGGCGGGCGCGAGCCCCGAGGCGCTCATCGGGCCGATCGCGTCGGCCACCAGCGGCATGCGCGTCGGCAGCGGCGGCGTGATGCTGCCGCACTACAGCCCGCTCAAGGTGGCCGAGAGCTTCAGCGTGCTCGCGGCGCTCTACCCCGGGCGCATCGACCTCGGCATCGGACGCGCTGCGGGCACCGACCCCACGACGACCTTCGCGCTGCAGCGGGACCGCAGCGCCGCGTCGCCCGACGACTTCCCCCAGCAGCTCGCCGAGCTCATGGCCTACCTGCGCGACGAGATGCCGGACGACCACCCGTTCCGCCGGCTGACCGCGCTGCCCGGGCGACCCGAGGCGCCCGAGCTCTGGCTGCTCGGCTCCTCCGCCCAGAGCGCGATCTGGGCCGCCGAGCTCGGCGTGCCGTACGCCTTCGCCGACTTCATCAACCCGGAGGGCGCCGAGTACGCCGCCCACTACCGGGCCCACTACGCGCCCTCGCCCGAGCACCCCGAGCCGCGGGTGATCGCGGCCGTGTCGGCCATCTGCGCCGAGACGGCCGAGGAGGCCGAGCTGCTCGCCACCAGCGTCACGATGGCGATGCGGATGCTGCGCCGCGGGCGCCCGATCCCGGTACCGCCGCCCGACGTCGCCCGCCGCTTCCTCGACGACGAGCGGGCCCGGCGCGCCCAGGGCGCGTCGGTCCCCACGCGCCGCGGGCCGCGCCGGATGGTGGTCGGCACGCCCGAGACGGTGCGGGCGGGGCTCGAGGGCGTCGCCGCCGACTACGGCGCGGACGAGGTCCTGGTGGTCACGATCACCCACGACCACGGCGCGCGTCGGCGCTCCTACGAGCTCATCGCCGAGGCGTTCGCCCTCGGGACGCCCGGACGCGTGGCCGCCTCCGCCGCGTAGCCTGCCGCACGTGCGCCGCCTCGCCCTCCCCCTCGCCGCCGCCGCGCTGCTCGCGGCGCCGGCCGCCGCGATCGCCGCAGGGCCGCCGCCGTCGGCCTTCGTTCCGGAGGGCTTCCGCATCGAGAAGCGCATCTCGACGAGCATCGGCGGCGACCGCCACACGGACGCGGTGATGGTGCTCGTGCGCCGCCCGCCCGCGGGCGCCCCGGCGCAGGACCCCCCGCCCCTCGCCCGGCGCCTGGTGGTGCTGAAGGCCCGCTCGGACGGCGGCTTCGTCCAGATCGGCGAGGGCCGCCGCGTGCTGCTGTGCACGCGCTGTGGCGGGGCGTTCTTCGGCACGGCGCGCACTCCCGTGCGCGTGGTGGTGCGCGACGAGGTCGTGATCGCCGAGCAGGAGTCCGAGTCGCGAGTGCTCACCTTCCAGCGCATGCGCTTCCGCGCCGAGGGCGCGCTGCACGTGCGCCTGATCGGCGTGGACGTGCGCACCACCGACCGGCTCACCGGGGTGATCGTCGAGACGAGCACCAACCGGCTCACCGGCGAGCGGATCATCCTGCGCACCGACGCCGCCGGGCGGCGCTCGGTGCGCCGCCAGACGGTGCCGGTGACGACCACCTACATCGAGGACGTGGACCGCACGCGCCTCGGGTAGGGGCCTACTGCTCGGTGGTCGGGGTGTAGCCCTGGGGCGTTGAGTCCTGCGGGGCCGAGCCCTGCGGAGCGGAGCCCTGCGGAGCGGAGCCCGAGGGCCCGCCCCCCCTGCCCGGCCCGCCGCCGCCGCCGGGGCAGTCCCCCGGCGCCTGGCCCTGGGCCGGGGCCTCGTAGCCCTGCTGCGCGGCGGGCGCCGCCGCGGAGCCGGCGGAGCCCGTGGTCCCCGAGCCGCCGGAGGCGGCCGCGGCGATCCCGTACCCGCCGACCGCGAGGCCGACGACGAGGGCCGCCACGGCGGCGGCGCTCCTCACGCGCGCGGGGCGCGGTTCCTCGGTCACGTCCGTCTCCCTTCGGTCGCGGCGATCAGCGGGTCTGGACGCTGACCACGTTGTAGGAGGCGTCCACGTAGACCGTTACCAGCGAGCCGTCGGACTTCGTCATGTGGGCCTCGTACTTGGCGTTGCCGTCGGCGTCGGTCTCGACGCGGACGACGGTGGCGCCGGGCACCTTCGCCTTGGCGGCGGCGGTGACCTTGGCGAGCGCGTCGCCGGTGAGAGGAGTCTCGTCGCTGCGCTGGCCGCCCCAGCCGTGGGGCGCCTGACCCTGCGGCGGCGCGCCGCTCGGGGCGCCGTAGCCCTGCGGAGCGGCGGGTGCGGTGGCGGCGGTGCCCGTGGTCGCGGACCCCGAGCCGCCGGAGGCCGCCGATGCGATGCCGTACCCACCGGCGCCGAGGCCGATGGCGAGGGCGGCCACTGCGGCGGCGCTCCTCATGCGGGCGGGGCGTCGTTCGTCGGTCACTGGGTTCTCCCTGATCGGTTTCGCGTCTCGCCCGGGAAGCGGGCGCGGGATCAGGATCGGCGGCCCACCTGGGACGGGGGCCAGAGCCGCATAGGAGTCCTCTAAGAGGTCAGGACGTCCAGTTGGAGAGCCAGAGGACGAACTCTGCTGGCAGCATCGCGACGAGGACCAGCAGGATCAGGCTGATCGCGAGCCACGGGACCATCGTGAGCGAGAGGCGCTCGAACGAGACCTTGGAGATGCTCGAGACGAGGAACAGGACGAGGCCGACCGGCGGGTGGATGAGCCCGAGCACGAGGGCCATCACCACGACCACGCCGAACTGGACCGGATCGATGCCGTAGACGCCGACGGCCACGGGGGCGAGGAACGGGGCCAGGATGAAGAGCGCCGGCAGGGGCTCGACGAACATCCCCACGGCGAGCAGCAGCCCGATCACGATCAGCAGGAAGACGTGCGGGTTGGTCGTGACCCCGGTGATCCACTCCTGCAGGGACAGGCCGAAGCCGTCCACCTCGAGCAGCTTGGCGAGGATCGCCGAGTCGCCGAGCAGGAGCATGACCACGCCGGTCTCCACGCCCGCGAGCACGATGCCGCGCAGCAGCGCCCGCGGAGACAGCTTGCCGTAGCAGGCGCCCAGGACCAGCGTCACGACGACGGCGACGGCGGCCGCCTCGGTCGGCGTGAACGTCCCCTTCAGGATGCCGCCGAGGATGACGATCGGGATCAGCAGCACGGGACCGCCGGCGAGGAACGAGCGGCCGACCTCGGACCAGCCGAGGAAGCCGTGCGGCGACTCCATGCCGATGCGCCGCACCACCCAGGACACGACCAGCCCCTGCAGGAGCAGCAGGTAGGCGACCATGACGACGCCCGTGATGAGCATCTGGTCGATCGCCGCGGCGCCGATGCCCGAGACGATGAAGCCGTACGCGATGTACATGATCGAGATCGGCCCGACCGGGCCCTTGATCGACGACCCCGCCACGACCGCGGCCGCGACGTCCTTGCGGTAGCCCTCGCGCTCCATCGCGGGCACGAGCAGCGGCGTCATCACGGCGGCGTCGGCCTGGGCGGAGCCCGAGATCCCCGAGAGCAGCGCCGACGTCAGCTGGCAGACGTACGCCATGCCGCCGCGGAAGTGGCCCACCAGCGACGCCGCCAGGCGGATGAGCCGGGCCGACAGGCCCGTCGTGTTCATCAGCTCGGCCACCAGCAGGAACTCGAAGATGACGAGCAGCTCGCCACCGGACGACAGGCCCATGGCCGTCTGGGTGGTGCGGAACGGGAAGAGCGGGTCGTTGGAGCCGAACGGGAAGAAGACCAGTCCCAGGATCGCGGCCGCTCCCAGGATGCCGACGAACGACAGCATGAAGACGATCGGCATCCCCGCCAGGGTGAGCGCGACGAAGATGATCGCCAGCGGGATGAGCGGGGTCACGCCGGCCTGCAGCAGCGCGTAGGTGACGGCCCACATGACCACGGCGAGCACCGCGCCGCCCACCGCGCCCACCGCCACCGTGCGGTAGCTGCCCGGCCCCGAGCGGATCACCCTGCCGGACGAGACCACCAGCGCGTGGAAGTAGTGGATGGTGATCAGGAAGTAGCCGACCGTCATCGAGGCGATCGGGATCCACATCGGCCAGCGCAGCGCGGCGCTGACCGACTCGGTCGCCACCGGCGCGGTGGCGTACTGGTACGACCGGAAGCAGGCGTAGACGAGGAGCACGGCGAGCGCCCCGCCGGCCAGGCCGTGGAGGGAGGCCCGCCACCACCAGGGCCCGCGCTCGGTGAACAGGGTGATGACCGTGACGGCGCCCCGGCGCACGGCGAGCGAGACGCCGAGCCAGATGACCCACAGGAACGCGAAGCGGGCGAACTCGTAGGCGCCGTAGATCGACTGGTCGGTGAGCTCGCGCCGGACGATGTTGACCGCGATCGCGCCGACCAGGGCGCTTCCCGCCAGGACGATCCCGGTCGCGGCGAGCGCGGCGGCCGCCCACGACACGGCCCCGGTGACGCGGGCGATGCCCGCGAGCGGCCCCCCCTCAGGTTCCTCCGCGGGGGGGCCGGTGAGCTCGGAGACGACTGCCTCTGCCACCTCAGCACCGTATCCGACGAACCCCGCCGGCAGCCGCCGGCGGGGTCGTCGGAACGGTGAACGAAGCTGCTACTCCGCGCACCCAGCGGGGTAGGGCTTCGGGGCCGGAGGCAGCGGAGTCTCGGCCTTGATCTTCTTGATCGCCTCGTAGTACGTCTTGTTGGGCTCGGAGGCGGTGTACTTGTCGTACACCGACTGCTCCGCGGTGGCCAGCGCGGCGGCGTCGTCCTTGGTCGCCGTACCGAACTTCAGGCCGGTCTTGCAGAGGTCCGCCACCAGCGTGCTGGTCGGGTCCGTCAGGATCGAGATCGACGTGTCGTCGATCTTCGCCGCGGCGTCCGTCAGGAACTTCTGGTTCTCCGCGCTCAGCGAGTCCCACTTGGACTGGTTGATGCCGAGGACCGTCGGGAACGGCCACAGGTTGACGTTGCCGGTGACGCAGTTGGTGACCTCGTAGAACTTCTGGGTGTAGATCAGGCCCAGGTTGGCCTCCATCCCGTTGACCGTGCCCTGCTTGAGCGCGAGGTACACGTCGCTCAGCGGGAGCGGGGTCGGGTTCGCGCCGAGGGCCTTGAGGCCGTCGACGAGGACCGGCGACTCGACGGAGCGGAGCTTCACGCCCTTGAAGTCGGCCGGGTTCTTGAGGCAGGCCTTCGTCGACAGCGGCTTGCGCAGACCACCCTCGTGGATCGCGAGGCCGTGGATGCCGACCTTGTCGGTGCCCGTGAGCATGTCGGCGGCCGTCGGGCTGTTGAGCACGGCCGACTCCACCGCGTAGTTGGTGATGAGGAACGGGAGCTGGAGCGTCTCGAACGAGGTGACGCCCTTACCGTCCCAGACGGCCGACGAGACGGAGCAGCCGTTGACCGTGCCGCCCGAGCAGTCGTCGAGGAGGGTCAGGTCGTTGCCGCCGCCGTAGGTCGGCAGCAGGTTGATCTTGAGCGAGCCGCCCGAGGCCTTGGAGATCTCGTCGGCGAAGGCCTGGAGCGCCAGGCCGTACGGGTGCTGCGGTGTCGTCACATAACCGATGTTGAGCGTCTGCGTGCCGGCGGAGCCGCCGCTCGTGCTCCCGCCCGCCGCGCCGCTGCTGCTGCTGCTGCCGCAGGCGGCGAGCCCGAGGCCCAGACCGAGGACCGCGACGCCGGCGATCGCGCGTACGGCCCATGAACGCAATGTCATGCCCCCACCCCCTAATCTCGAGAAGGACGTTGGCGGGCCGCCGCGCGGGGTCGCGGGTCCGCGGCGCGAAGTTAGTCTCGGGCAAGTTTTCGTGTCAATGAACACATGCCCCTAGGGCCCTCAGGGGCGCCGGGGGTTGCGCATCGCGAGATTGCGTTGCGCTTTATGTCCCTTACACGGTTCGGCTCGCGGCGTGGGCGGCGCGCCCCGATCTACATCGGGATGCCTCGACTCACGTGGTGTGCCACGACAGCCGGATCACGAGCTCGACGCGGTTCTTGTTCTGGGTGAGGTCGAGGACGACGTCCACCGGGTCCACGACGTGGGTAGGGGCATGGGACTCGTCGTAGGCGAGCTCGACCGAGCCGGCCTCGAACTGGCTCGCCAGGTCGCGGAGCTGGCGGGCTACCAGCCCGTGGGTCGCGGTCTCGCGCATGTCGAACACGTGGTGGTGCATGGTGGTGCCCTTCGTCCGGTGGGTGTGCTCTGCCCTGTATTCGAGCAGAAACGGCTATTCGTAGAAGGCGAGCGTGGCGAGGACGACGTAGAGGCCGACGAGGGCCGCGCCCTCGAACTCGGTCGCCTCCCCGTCGCCGGTGATCTGCCAGACCGCGATGGCGGTCAGAGCGAGCGCGCCGACGTACACGGGAGAGGCCACGAAGGTCAGGCGCGTGTCGAAGAAGAGCGACAGCAGCACCAGGGCCGGGTACAGGAACGCGGCGATCTGGGCGACCGAGTTCTTCACCACGGAGACGGCCAGCTCGGACTTGCCCTTGGCCGCGAGGACCAGGCCGACGACGTTCTCGACCGCGTTTCCCGCGATGGCGACGACGACGAGCCCGATGAAGACCTTGGACAGGCCGAGCTCCTCCGCCGTGCCGTCGATGGCGCCGACGAACCAGTCCGAGACCAGCGCGGCCCCGATACCGGCCACGGCGAGCAGGCCGACGGCCAGGCCGAACGGCAGGTGTCCGGCGGTGCCGCCCTCGTCGACCGCCGGCTCTCCGCCGCCCGAGCGCAGGTAGGAGCTGAGCCACGCGGCGTAGACCGCAAGCAGCACGATGGCGCCGATCACCGAGATGGCGACGGCGTGCTCGCTGGCCTGGTCGCCGATCTGATCGGACACGCCGAGGATCACGATGATGAAGACGGCCAGCAGCAGCAGGGTCGCCGTGTCGTTGGGCAGCCGCTGGCCGAAGCGCATCACCCGGTCGGGCGCCCGGCGCGCGCCGACCACCAGGGTCAGGCCGAGCACGAGCAGTGCGTTGGCGAACAGCGAGCCCAGGATCGAGGTCTGGGCCACGACCACCTCGCCCGCGCCGAGGGCGAAGAGCACGACGAACAGCTCCGGCAGGTTTCCCAGCGTCGACTGCAGCACGCCGGTGACGGCGGGGCCGAAGCGCTCGCCGACCGCCTCGGTCGCGATGGAGACGATCCACGCCAGCCCCGCCAGCGCCATGGCGCCGAGGACGAAGACCACCGGGTCCGAGGCTCCCGCGAAGTGCAGCGCCCCAGTGAGAACCGTCAGCACGGCGATCGCCGCCAGCAGGACGAGCCGCAGCGTGCTGAGCGGGCGCGGGGCGGCGGCGGCGCCCACCGGCCGGGTCAGAAGGTGGGGGCCGGGTCGGCGGGGTGCGCCTGCGCGGGCCGGTCGGCGGAGAGGCGGAAGTAGACGAGGGTCGTCGCGATGGCGATGAAGGGGGCCACCAGCGTGCTGGCGAGCGCGGTCCCGATCCAGTTGCCGACGTAGCCGCCGCCCATCCCCCCGACGACGCCGACGATCACGCCCCCGACGATCACGTTGATCAGGAACAGCACCAGGAGCATCCCGAAGACCGGCCAGGCCCGGCCGCGCACCAGCTCGTGGGAGCGCGTGAACGACGCGCCGGCCGACAGGCGCTCGAGGATGATCGCCGGCCCGATCATCGCCCAGCGCGTGAGCAGGTAGAGGCCCGGCACGATCAGCAGGAGCAGGCCCACGACGATGCCCAGGCCGGCGAGGATACCCGCCAGGATCAGGCTTCCGAGCCGCGGCCGCACCCGCGCGAAGAGCTGGGCGAACGAGTCGTCGGCCACGCCGTCGCGCACGTCCGCGGTCAGGACGACCAGCACGCCCTGGATCCAGAAGTAGCCGACGAAGCTCACGACCGCGGCGACCAGGGCCGCGAGCGCGGCGCCGCCCTCGCCGCTCGGCGCGCTCTCCTCGATGATCGTGGAGATCGCGCCGAGGGCGAGGTAGACGACCCCCGCGACGATCACGAAGCGGGCGAAGAACCGGGTGTAGAGGCCCCACGCCTCGCTGAGGATCGCGCCGATGTCCACGGCCGCGACGCTACAGAAGCCGGTGCGGGACCGGCACGGACATCGGTCACGGTCCGGAGGGTCAAAAGGTTGACACGACCATGATAAGGTCGGCCGGCGTGGCCACGGAGACCCTGACGATCAACGAGGCGGCGGAGACCACGGGGTGGTCGCCGCGGATGCTCCGCTACATCGAGAGCATCGGCCTCGTCGTGCCCGCGCGCTCGCCGGCCGGCTACCGGCTGTTCGGCGCCGCCGAGCTGCAGCGCCTGCGCACCCTGCGCGAGCTCCTGCGCGACCACGACGTGGCGCTCGGCGAGGTGGGCTTCGCCCTTCGCCTGCGCACCGACGAGGACCTCTCCGACGCCGTCGACGCCTGGCTGCAGGCGCGACCCGTCCGCCCCGACGGCACGAGCGCCGCCGACTGGCTCAAGCGCGAGCAGGCGAAGCACATGCGCCTGCTCGGCCTGGCCTCCCCCTCACCGACGACCTGATGGAGACCGCATGACGACGTCCGCCCCGCCCTCCGCGACCGATTTCAAGGTCGCCGATCTCTCGCTCGCCGACTTCGGGCGCAAGGAGATCCGGCTCGCCGAGCACGAGATGCCGGGGCTCATGAGCATCCGCGCCGAGTACGCGGACGCCCAGCCCCTGAAGGGCGCGCGCATCACGGGCTCCCTGCACATGACGGTCCAGACCGCCGTGCTCATCGAGACCCTCACGGCGCTCGGCGCCGAGGTGCGCTGGTGCTCGTGCAACATCTTCTCGACCCAGGACCACGCCGCGGCCGCCATCGCGGTCGGCCCCGACGGGACGCGCGACGCCCCGGCCGGCGTGCCGGTCTACGCCTGGAAGGGCGAGACCCTCGAGGAGTACTGGTGGTGCACGGAGCAGGTCCTGCTGTGGCCCGACGGCGGCGGCCCGAACATGATCCTCGACGACGGCGGCGACGCCACGCTGCTCGTGCACATGGGCACCGAGTTCGAGGCCAAGGGCGCCGTGCCCGACGACGGCACGGCCGGCTCGGACGAGGAGAAGGTCATCCTCGCCCTGCTGCGCCGCTCGCTGCGCGAGGACCCGAACCGCTGGACCGCCATCGGCCAGGGCATCAAGGGCGTCACCGAGGAGACCACGACCGGCGTCCACCGGCTCTACCAGCTGGCGGAGAAGGGCGAGCTGCTCTTCCCGGCGATCAACGTCAACGACTCGGTGACCAAGTCGAAGTTCGACAACCTCTACGGCTGCCGCCACTCGCTGATCGACGGCATCAACCGCGCCACCGACGTGATGATCGGCGGCAAGGTGGCCGTGGTCTGCGGCTTCGGCGACGTCGGCAAGGGCTGCTCGGAGGCGCTTCGCGCCCAGGGCGCCCGCGTCATCGTCACCGAGATCGACCCGATCTGCGCGCTCCAGGCCGCCATGCAGGGCTACCAGGTGGCCCCGCTCGAGGACGTCGTCGAGACGGCGGACATCTTCATCACCGCCACCGGCAACAAGAACATCATCACCGCCGACCACATGAAGCGGATGAAGCACCAGGCGATCGTGGGCAACATCGGCCACTTCGACAACGAGATCGACATGGCCGGCCTGTCGAAGCTCGACGGCGTGCGCAAGGTGAACATCAAGCCGCAGGTCGACGAGTGGGTCTTCTCCGACGGCCACGCGATCATCGTGCTCTCCGAGGGCCGCCTGCTGAACCTGGGCAACGCGACCGGCCACCCGTCGTTCGTGATGTCGAACTCGTTCAGCAACCAGACGATCGCCCAGATCGAGCTGTTCACGAAGAACGACGACTACGAGAAGCAGGTCTACGTCCTGCCGAAGCACCTCGACGAGAAGGTCGCGCGCCTGCACCTGGACGCGCTCGGCGTGAAGCTGACGACCCTCAGCGAGGAGCAGGCCGACTACATCGGCGTGCCGGTCGAGGGCCCGTACAAGCCGGACCACTACCGCTACTAGCGGGTGTCACGGGCGACCCGGGGCTCCGCGCCCCGGGTCGCCGCCGCGCGGCCGGCCAGATCGAGGGCCAGCGCGACCAGGCAGCTCCCGGCCGCCAGCAGGCCGACGCCCTCCCAGCCCGCGGCGCCCCAGACGGCGGCGCCGAGCACCGCGCCCAGGGCCGTGGCGAGGAAGTTCGTGAGGTAGACCAGCGCCGTCCCGCGCGCGGCGCGCTCGGCCCCGGCCCGCCGGGCGACGGCGGGGATGTTGACCGCCTGGAGCACCCAGATACCCGCGTTGTGGGCGAAGAGGGCGACGAGCAGCAGCCACAGCGTCTGCGATGCGGCGGCCAGCGCGAGCCCGGCGGCGACCGTCACGACGAGGCAGGTCCGCGCCGCCGTGGCCTCGCCGAGCCGCGCGTCGAGCCGCGCGCCCACCGGGCCCGCGACGACCCCGCCGAGCGCGACGAGCCCCACGAGCCCGATCTGCAGCGCGTTCATCGCGAACGGCTCGCCCTTCAGCAGGAAGGCGAGGATCGTCCAGACGGCCGACCAGCCGACGAAGGGGATCGAGTTGGAGAGGTTGACCACGAGGTTGCCCGGCAGGCGCAGCAGGGCGGCCATCTCGCCGACGGCACGGGCGAGGCCGGGTCGCACGTCGGGCACCGGCTGGACCGGCAGGCTCGTGCGGAGCAGCAGCACGACGCCCGCGGCGGAGAGGGCCGCGAGCGCGAAGGCCAGCCGCCAGTCCACCTGTCCGAGCAGCCCCGCGAGGGTGCGGCCCACCACCACGCCGAGCGGCGCCGCGCTGAAGACCGCCACCAGGGCGCGCCGGTCCCCCGCCGCGGCCGCCGTGGCGATCACCACCGGCAGCACGGCGGCGCACGCGCCCATCACGAGCGAGGCGGCCAGGAACACCGCGTACCCCGGCGCCGCCGCCGCGACGGCCGCCGCCGCCGCCAGGCCGCAGGCCATCGCGGTCATCAGGCCCCGCCGGTCGCGGGTGTCGGCCAGGACCCCGAACACCACCAGCCCGGTGCCGAACGCCAGCTGCAGGAGCGCCTGGACGGCGGACATCGCGCCCGTCCCCGCGCCGAGCGTCTCGCCGATGAACGGCAGCAGCGGCTGGGCGAGGTAGATCGCGGAGACGTTCACGACCACGCAGATCGTGAGCACGGTCGCCAGCGAGGGGCGGGGGGCGCGGGGCATCGGTCCAGGGAGGGATACCCCTCCGGCCGCGACAGGGATAGGGTCGCGCCGGGGCGCCACGTCCCACCGGACCGATGCAGACCGTCGCGGAGACCCCGGAGAGGCCGCGCGCACGCACGTCCCGCGCGCCGCACCCGTACGTGCTCGCCGCGCTCGCCGCCGCGGCCTGCGGCCTGGCCGTGCTGTCGGTCGCCCTGGCCCGGCGCGAGGGCGTCCCCGGCATCCAGATCCTGCTGCTGCAGTGGATCAGCATCCCCTACATCGCCGCCGGGCTGATCGCCTGGGCGCGCCGCCCGGCCAGCCGCCTCGGCCCCCTGATGGTCGTCGGCGGCTTCGCCACCGGGCTCCTGTGCCTGCAGTTCGCCGAGAACGACGTGCTCCAGACGATCGGGGACCTCTTCGACATACTCGCGGCGGCGATCTTCCTGCACGTCACGCTGGCGTACCCCTCGGGGCGCCTGCGCTCGCGGTCCGAGGTCGCGCTGGTGGCCGCCACCTACGCGGTGTCGGTCGGCCCGCAGGTCGCCAAGATGATGCTCGGCGGCTTCGGGCCGGACAACCTGCTCGCGGTCTCCTCCCACCCCGACGCGGCGGAGACCGTCGAGCGCGTGCAGCTGATCGCCGTGTCGGCGTTCTGCCTCACGGCGGTCGTGCTGCTGGCGCTGCGCCGGCGCGACGCGGGGCGCCCGCGCCGGGGGTGGGTCGCCATGCTCCCCGAGTGCTTCGCCGCCGGCCTGGTGATGCTCGCGGCGCTCTACATGACGGCGGCGCTCCACGGGCCGGCGTTCGTCCCGATCCAGCGCGCGACCCTCGCCGTGGTCGGGCTCAGCCCGATCGCCTTCCTGCTGGGCCTGCTCGACGCGCGGCTCGCGCGCTCGGGTGTCGGCGACCTGGTGATCGCCCTGCGCGCCAACCCCGGCCCCTCGGAGCTCGGGCCGGCGCTCGCCCGGGCGCTGCGCGACCCGTCGCTGGAGCTCGTCTACTGGCTGCCCGAGTTCGGCTGCTACGCCGACGTCGACGGCCGCGAGGTGTCGCCGCCCGGTGACGGCGGCCGGCGGTCCATGACGCCGATCGACCGCGACGGCGAGCGGATCGCGGCGCTGATCCACGACCCCTCGCTGTCGGACGAGCGCGAGCTGCTCGACGCCGTGACCGCCGCCGCGGGCATCGCCCTGGAGAACGCCCGCCTGCAGGTGGAGCTGCGGGCGCGCCTCGAGGAGCTGCGCGGCTCCCGCGCGCGGATCGTCGAGGTGGCCCAGGAGGAGCGCAAGCGCCTGGAGCGCAACCTCCACGACGGGGCGCAGCAGCGGCTGGTGGCGCTCTCGATGGAGCTCGCGCAGCTCGGCCGCGAGCTGGGCGACGCCGGGCCGGGCCGCGCGCGGGTGGACCAGGCGCGGGCCGAGATCGCCCGCTCGCTGGCCGAGCTGCGCGAGATCGCCCAGGGCCTGCATCCGGCCGTCGTGAGCGACCACGGACTCGAGGTCGCGCTCGAGCAGCTCGTCGCGCTGGCGCCGGTGCCGGTCGAGCTGGTCGTTCGGATGCAGGGGCGCCTGCCGGAGCCGCTGGAGGTGGCCGCCTACTACCTCGTCTCCGAGAGCCTGGCGAACATGGGCAAGCACGCGGCCGCGTCGTCGGCGCGCGTCCAGGTGCTGCGCGGCGACGGCGTCGTGCGGGTCGAGGTCTCCGACGACGGCGTCGGCGGGGCCGACACCGAGCGCGGCTCGGGGCTGCGCGGCCTGGCCGACCGGGTCGAGGCGCTCGGCGGGCGCCTGAGGGTGTGGAGCCCGGTCGGCGGCGGCACGCGGGTGACGGCGGAGATCCCGTGCGCGTCGTGATCGCCGAGGACAGCGTCCTGCTTCGCGAGGGGATCGCCCGGATCCTGGAGGACGCGGGCCTCGAGGTGGTGGGCCGCTGCGACGACGCCGACGACCTGCTGCTGAAGGTGCGCAGCTACGCGCCCGACGTCGTCGTCACCGACATCCGGATGCCGCCGACGCACACCGACGAGGGCCTGCGCGCGGCGATCCGGATCCGCGAGGACCACCCCGGCGTCGGCGTGCTCGTGCTCTCGCAGTACGTCGAGGTGGGGCTCGCGATGAAGCTGCTCGCCGAGTCGGCCGAGGGCGCCGGCTACCTCCTGAAGGACCGCGTCAGCGACGTCGCCGAGTTCGTGGGCGCCGTCCGGCGGGTCGGCGCCGGGGGATCGGCGATCGACCCGGTGATCGTGTCGACGCTGCTCGGGCGGCGCCGCGACGACGACCCGATCGCCGAGCTCACCCCGCGCGAGCGCGAGGTGCTGACCCTGATGGCCGAGGGCCGCTCCAACCAGGGCATCGCCGACCGCCTGGTCATCACGCTGCGCGCCGCCGAGAAGTACGTCTCGAGCATCTTCACCAAGCTCGGCCTGCCGTCCACGGGCAGCGACTCGCGCCGGGTGCTCGCGGTGCTGCTCTACCTCCGGGCGTAGGAACACCAGAAAACCGCCCCCTCTCCGGCCGGTGCGCCGTCTGTCCGGCGCAGCCGTCGCGCGACAGCCTCGGATCACGCGACAAACCGATCCGAGGAGGCGCGACATGAAGACCAAGGTGATCCAGACCGACCCCGACGGCGGCTCCATCAGCGGCACGCCGCCCACCGCCGCCGTCCCCGCCCGCCCCCGCCGGCGCGGCCTGGTGGTCGCGGGGGCCCTCACGGCCGCCCTCGGCGCCGGCGCGCTCGCGGGCGGCGCCGGGCTGGTGGCCGTCCACGAGACGCAGCGCGACGCGGCGGGGTTCTACGACGCCGAGACGAGCACGCTCGGCACGCCCACGCGGGCGCTGGTGTCCCGCGACCTCGACGTGGGCGACGCGGGCCCGGACTGGCTGCTGGCCGAGGGCCGGCTGGGCCGGGTGCGGGTGGCCGCGACCGGGGCGCGCGACGGACCCGTGTTCGTGGGGATCGCGCGCCGCGCCGACGTCAACGCCTACCTGGCCGGCGTGCCGCACGCGCTCGCCGACTTCGACGGCGGGCCTGCCGCCGCGAGCGTGGTGGGTGGCGCGGGCGCGCCCGCGCCACCGGCCTCCCAGGGCTTCTGGGAGCAGGCGGCGGCGGGGACGGGGACGCAGACCGTCGTCTGGCCCGTCCAGAAGGGCGACTGGTCGGCCGTCGTGATGAACGCCGACGGCTCGGCCGGCGTGCGGGCCACGACGCGCGTCGCCGTGGCCACCAACGTGGTGCTGTGGCTCGGCGCCGGCGCCCTCCTGGCCGGCGTCTCGCTGGCGGGCGCGGGCACCGCCCTCATGCTCGCCGGCCGATCGCGACCCGGCCGCCGGGCGCGCGCGCCCGCGTAGCCCGCCCTCGCCGGCGCACCGCCCCCGGAGCCCCGCCGCCGCGCGGGGCTCCGGCGCGTCCGGCGCCGGGCGGGGCGCCGCCCGCGCGGCCACCAGAAAACCGCCCCCCGTGTCCACGGGTCACCCGGCTGACGCCCCGGGCGGGCCGGGGACAGGCTCGATCCGCAGCCGGGGCCCACCACGGGCCCCGGGCACACGGACCAAGGAGAGAGCCATGACCCCGCTCAAGCACTCCCGCAACCTCGCCGCCCGCATGGGCCGCTGGAGCGCCGCCCACCGCAAGGCCGCCATCTTCGGATGGCTCGCCTTCGTGGTGGTCGCATTCGCCATCGGCATCGCGTCGCCGATGCACGTCATCGACCAGAAGGACGCGGCCGTCGGGGAGGCGGGCCGCGCCAACGCCCTCATCGACCAGGGCTTCGACCTCGACGCGACCGGTCAGGGCGAGTTCGTCCTGATCCGCTCCGACGCGCGGACGGTCGACGACCCGGCGTTCCGCGCCACCATCGCCGAGACCATCCACGAGCTGTCGGCGTTCCCCCAGGTTGAGGACCTCCACTCCCCCCTGGCCGCCGGCAACGAGGGGCAGATCTCGCCCGACCGCCACGCGGTGATGGTCTCTTATACCCCGCGCGGCACCTACGACGAGGCCAAGGCCTACATCGACACGATCGTCGCCCGCGTGGACGCCGTGCAGGAGGCGCACCCGGACTTCTACGTCGCGTCGGCCGGCACCTCGACGGACAAGAAGCTCGACGCGCTGTTCGACTCGCAGCTCGCGCGGGCCGGCCTCATCGCCATCCCGCTCACGCTCTTCATCCTGCTGCTGGTCACCGGCTCGCTGATGGGCGCCCTCGTGCCCGTCATGCTCGGCCTGACCTCCGTCTTCGCGACCCTCGGCCTCGTTTCACTGCCGAGCCAGATCGTCCCGATGGACGCTCAGATCAGCGAGGTGATCCTGCTGGTCGGGCTCGCCGTCGGCGTCGATTACGCGCTCTTCTACATGCGCCGCGAGCGCGACGAGCGCCGGGCCGGGCGCAGCGCCGACGCCTCCCTGGCGGCGGCCGCCGCCACCTCCGGCCGCGCGGTGCTGATCTCGGGCATCACGGTCATGATCGCCATGGCCGGGATGTTCTTCTCGGGCGACAAGACGTTCATGTCCTTCGCCATCGGCGCGATGCTGGTCGTCTTCGTCGCGATGATCGGCTCGCTCACCGTGCTGCCGGCCGTCCTGTCGGCGCTCGGCGACCGCATCGAGAAGGGCCGCATCCCGTTCCTCGGGCGGCGCCGTCGTCGCGCCGGCGCCGAGGGCAGCCGCTTCTGGGGCGCCATCCTGCGCCCGGTGCTGCGGCACCCGGCGATCGCGACGGTCGCCTCGGCGGCGGTCCTGGTGGTCCTCGCTCTGCCGGCGCTGCACCTGCACACGGCCCAGAGCGGCCTCGACGCGATGCCCAAGGGCCAGCCGGAGCTGCAGGCCTTCCACAAGCTGGAGGAGTCCTTCCCGGGCGGGGCGACCGCCGCCGTGGTGGCCGTCCGCTCCGACGACCCGGCCGGCGCCGCCGCGGCGATCGCGCGACCTGAAGGCCCGGGCGCTCGCCAGCGGCGAGATGCGCAACCCCATCGCCGTCGAGCGCAGCGCCGACGGATCCACCTACCAGGTCAGCGTCCCGCTGGCCGGCACGGGCACCGACAAGGTCTCCGAGCACGCCCTCGCCACCCTGCGGCACGAGATCCTGCCGGCCACCGTCGGCACCGTCCCGGGCGCCGAGTACGCCGTCACCGGCAACACCGCGGAGTCGCACGACTTCACCGCGATGATGAAGCGCTCGGCGCCGCTGGTGTTCGGCTTCGTCCTGCTGTTGGCGTTCGCGCTGCTGCTGGTGGCCTTCCGCTCGGTCGTGGTGGCCCTGAAGGCGATCGTCCTCAACCTGCTGTCGGTGGCGGCGGCCTACGGCCTGCTGGTCGCCGTCTTCCAGTGGGGCTGGGGCGAGGACCTGCTCGACTTCAACCGCACCGGCGGCATCGCCTCGTGGCTGCCGATGTTCCTGTTCGTGATCCTGTTCGGGCTCTCGATGGACTACCACGTGTTCATCCTGAGCCGCGTGCGCGAGGCCTACGACCGGGGCCTGTCCACCCGCGACGCGGTCGAGCACGGCATCCGCGCGACGGCCGGGGTCGTGAGCGGCGCCGCCATCGTGATGGTGGCCGTCTTCAGCGTCTTCGCGCTCCTGCCCATCCTCGACATGAAGGAGATGGGGATCGGCCTGGCGGCCGCCATCCTGATCGACGCGACCATCGTGCGGGCCGTGCTGCTGCCCGCCTCGATGACCCTGCTGGGCGACCGCAACTGGTACCTGCCGAGCTGGCTGCGCTGGCTCCCCCGCCTCGAGCACGAGCGGGAGATCGACGCGCCGCTCCCCCAGGGCGCCACGGCCTGATCCGGCACCGCGGCCCCGCCCCCCGCCGGGGGGCGGGGCTCCGCGCGTCCTCAGCGGCGCCGCACGACGAAGCCGAGGCGGCGGGACGCCGACGCGTTGCCGGCGGGGTCCGTGAGCACCACGGTCGCCCGGTACGCCCCGGGCCGGAGCCGGCGCTTGGCGAGGGGGAGCGTGACGGTCGTCGTCACGCGCGGCACGCGCACCACCCGGAACGGCCGGAAGCGCCCCCGGATCTTGCGCCGGATGGTGATGCGCACCCGGGAGGCCTCGGAGACGCCGACCACGAACGCCGGCCGCTTCGCCCGCGGGCGCCTGAAGGACGTCCGCAGGCGGATGGTGCGGACGCTGAGGCCGAACCGCGTCACGCGCGGGGCGACCGTGTCGCGGCCCACCTGGATGCGCGCCGTCTGCACGGCCCCGAGCCCCCCGGGGTTGGCGCCGCGGAACGTGAAGGCGTCCGCGCCGTCGAAGCCCGGGACCGGGGTGTAGACGACCCTGCCGGAGGCGGCATCGACCGGGCCGAGCGTCCCGTGAGCCGGCCCGTTGACGACCTGGGGTGCCGTGAGCTGCAGCCCGGTGCACGAGAGGGTGAGCGCGATGGGGCCGCCCTGGACGACGGTGCCCGCGGCGTCGGCGCACACCGGGGCCGGCAGGTACTGGCGGGCGCGGACCCGGAAGTCGGTGCCCGAGGGCGGCGGGCGCTGCTGCCACGCGACGATCCCGATGCCCGAGCCGGTGGACGAGAAGTCGGCGGAGTCGACGAGCGGCGAGAGCACCTGCGGGGCCCCGGCCGAGCCGTCGGGGCCGATCACTCGCGCCACCAGGGAGCGGGGCGATCCCGAGGGGCCCTGGCTCCACAGGGCGATCGCCGTGCCGTCGCCGAGCACGCCGGCGGCGACGGTGAACTGCTGGTCGGCGGGGGCCGTAAAGCTCGCCGCGTCCGGCGTCCCGTCGGGGCCGAACAGGCGCGCTGCGACCACGGCGTCGGCGTGACCGGAGAACGCGAGCGAGCGGCCCGTGGCGTTCGTGGCGAGTTGGAAGCTCGCGGCGGCGCTCGTGTCCGGGTCGATCGCCTTGACCGTGCCCGTGGCGAGCCCGGCGGCGTCGATCGTCAGGGTCGAGAGCGCCTGCGGCGGTCCCTGGGCGAGCCAGAGCAGGTGGAATTCACCGGGCGCCCCGCCCGACAGCCGCGGCAGCCCGAGGACGCCGGCCGCCACCGGCGTCCGCACGGTGCCGGGCGCGCCGCCGGCGTCGACCGGCATCGCGACGATGCCGGGCGGCGCGACCCAGGCGAGCAGGGCGCCGCCCGCGGCGTTCGGCGCGACGTCGACCGTGGCGGCCACGTTCGGCCCCTCGGTCGGCTGCAGCAGCGTCCCGAGCCCCCCCGAGGCGTCCACGCGGCGCGCCTCGACCAGGCCGTTGGGGGTGCTGCGGCTGTTGCGCCACGCCACCACGGCGTCCCCGTCGCTGGTGGCGGCGACGGCGGGCTCGTCGACGCTCGAGGTCGCGCCCCCGTCGCGCACCGGGATCTGCGGGCCGAGCGAATCGTCCTGCTCGATCCAGCGCGCGCGCAGGGAGAGCGGCGCGGTGCCGGTTGCGCTCTCGCTCCACACCGTCAGCGCCCGGCCGTCCGGCGCCATCGCCACGGCCTTCTGGGCGATGATCAGGCTCCCGTCGGAGACGGTCGTGACGGATCCCATCGAGCCGTCGGGGCGCACGCGCCGGAAGCGCAGCAGGTTCGAGCCGGGCGCCGACTCCTTCCACAGGACGATCGACTCCCCGCGCACGTCGGTGGCCGTCGCCGGGAAGACGTCGTTGGTCGACGGCCCGGAGACGTCGAGCACCTGCGAGCTGAATCCGGCCAATGCGGTTCCCGGGGCCAGCAGGACGGCGGCGCAGGCCGCCACCGTGAGGCGTCGCCAGGTCATCGAACGACGGTACGGCGCGCGCGACGGCGGGGGCAAGCCCCCGGGCCCTGCGCCTCAGTCGATGACGTAGCCGATCGTCACCTGGCGCACCGCTCCCCTCCTCAGGAGGAAGGCGCTGACGGTGCGCCCCGGCTCCTCGCGGCCCACGACGCAGTGGAACGCGTCCGGGCACGTCACCGACGGGTGCGCCGCGAGGAGCTCCGCCTTCGTCGAGCCCACCCCGACGCCCCGGTTGGTGCGCTCGGCCCGCGAGCGGGTCGACACCGCCGTCACCCGGCGGCCGCCCTGGAACGTGACCGTCAGCCCGCGGTAGAGCAGCCGCCGGAACCCGCCGAAGTCGTTCGTCCCGGTGACCACCCGCACCGGCGGGCCCTTCACCGCGCGCACCTTCGCCTCGGTCTGCCCCAGCCGCACGCCGGCGATGCCGTGCTGCAGGGCAATGGCCCCCTCCGCCGTCGCCGCCCCCGCGAGCACCGCCCCCGCCGCGGCGGCGGCCACGGCGGCCCTGAACCCACGTTGCGTGATCATGCAACGAGTCTACGTCGGCGCCGACCGGTTGGGATCGGCCCCGGCCGGGGAACTGCCGGCATGAGCCGCAGGGCCGGCTGCGGCGACATCGAGGTGCGCGACGAGATCGCCCAGATCGCCGGTTCTGGCGGCAGCAGGGCCTGTCCGGCTTCCGGATGGACGCCGTCCCCTTCCTCATCGAGCCGATGGGGATGCCCGAGGACGCGATGCACGACACGGGCCCGCGGCCGCGGCCCTCGAGGAGGCGCCGACGGACGCCGACGGCCTGCGCCTCGACCTCGAGCTCTACGGGCACCGCTGGTTCGCGGCGCGGCGCGTGGGGAACCCCTCAGAGGAAGGCGCACACAGGAGGAGGGCCATGCCCACCAACAAGGAGGACCTTCCCGGCACCATCAAGCGGTCGCCGAAGAAGGTGCAGCGCACCTACGCCAAGACGCTCGACTCGGCCCATGAGCAGTACGACTCCGAGGAGCGCGCCCACCGCACGGCCTATGCCTCGGTGAAGCACGTTGCGGAGAAGATCGGCGACCACTGGGAGCTGAAGGACGAGCCCGGCCCCTCGGACCCGCAGTCCGAGCAGCACGGCACGGCCGCCCGCGACCACCCGAAGGAGACCTACGGCGGGGTCAACGTCGAGGGGAACACGAAGGAGCAGCTGTACGAGCGGGCGAAGAAGCTCGGCATCCCCGGGCGCTCGAGCATGTCCAAGAAGGAGCTGGCCCGGGCCATCGCCCGCAAGCAGTGACCGGAGGCGTCAGGCGAGGCGGACGACCACCGCCTCGTCCTGACCCAGGCCGAGGGCGCCGCTGGTCGAGCACGTAGACCTCGCCCACCGCCATCCGGTCGTCGTACTCGTCGAGCACGGCCCGGATGCGCCGCGCGATGGCATGGCCGGCCGGCCACTCCTGGTCGCGCGGCCACGGGCCGCCGCCGGGCGGCGGGTCGGGGTCGCTCCCGAGCTCCTGCACCACGTCGATGCGAAAGCCGTCCACGCCGCGGTCGAGCCAGAAGCGCAGGGTGCCGAGCATTGGAAGCTGCGCAGGTAGATCTGGTACACGATCGCGCCGCTCCACCAGGGCAGCCCCTGCCGCGCCGCGCCTACTCCTTGCGGCGGCGGCGTCGCTGGAACAGGCGGTCGGCCAGCGCGCCCAGCAGGGCCGCGCCGATGATCACGTAGATGAGCCGCGAGCGGCGCTCGAAGAGGATCCAGTCCACCGTCACCCGCTCGCGGTTGACCAGCGCGAAGATGATCAGCACGACCACGATGGCCGCGGCGACCAGCATCCGGACGAGGCGCTCGCGGTCCTGCTGGTCGGGCGTCGGGTCGGCCATCGGCGCGACGATACCGCGCCGGGCGGGCGCGGACATACTGCCGTCCGATGAGCCGCCTCCTCCCGGATCCCGGCGCCGCGTGACCGCCCTCCTCGGGGGGATCGGCGCCGCCCTGAGCTGGGCGACCGCGACCCTCTGCGCCGCCTCCTCGAGCCGCCGCATCGGCGGGATCCCCACGCTCGCGTGGGTGATGCTGAGCGGGTTCGTCGTGTCGGCGCCGATCGCCGCCGCCACCGGCTGGCCGGACGGCCTCGACGCGCCGACCCTCGGCTGGCTGGCGCTGGCCGGCGGCGGCAACGTGGGCGGCCTGGCCCTGCTCTACGCCGCGATGCGCACCGGCCAGGTGGGGGTGCTCGCGAGCATCGCCTCCACCGAGGGCGCCATCGCGGCGATCATCGCGATCGCCGCGGGCGAGCGGCCGGCGACGCTGACCATGATCGGCTTCGTGCCGCTCCTGACAGGGGTGGTCATGGTCGCGCTCGGCCCCGAGGCGCGCCTGCGCGGCGACGCCCCGGGGAGGGGCCGGGCGATCGTGCTGGCCGCCGGCGCCGCGACGCTGTTCGGCCTCAGCCTCTTCGCCGCCGGGCGCGCCAGCGAGGCGGTGCCGATCGGCTGGGTCGCCCTGCCCGCGCGCCTGGTGGGCGTCGCGATCCTCGCCGGGGCGCTCGCCGCCGGGATGCGCCCCCTGGTCGCCCCGACGCTCGGCCGCCTGGCAATGGTGGCGGGCGCCTTCGAGGTGCTCGGCATCCTCTCCTTCGCCTGGGGGAGCCGCGACGGCATCGCCATCACGTCGGTGATGTCCTCGCAGTTCTCCGCGCTCGCGGCGCTCGGCGCCTTCCTGCTCCTGCACGAGCGCCTGGTGCGCCGTCAGGTGGTGGGCGTGGCCGTGCTCGGCGTCGGCGTCGCCATGGTGGCCCTGGGCAGCGCCTGATCGGGACGTCCCGCGGCGGCCGCCGCGAAGCGCCAGTTCTGGACGGACGCGACGACGAGCAGGGCGAGCATCGGCAGCAGGGCGGCGTGGATGGTCCCCGCGCCGTGGCCGAGGAGGAAGCCGGCCATCAGCTGGACGCCGACCGCCGCGCTGAAGCCGCCCGTGTTGGCGAGGCCCGTGGCGCCGCCCGCGATGTGCGCGGGGTTGCCCGCCCGGGCGACGTCGAAGGCCAGCATCGCGCAGGCCCCGGCGACGCCCGTGACAACCAGCGTGCCGACGATGACCGCCGACGGCGGCCGGCCGCCGGGCCACAGCAGGGTCGCCGCCCAGCCGGCCGTGAGGGCCAGCGTCGTGCCGAGCAGCAGCGACGCGCGGCGCGCCGGGAAGCGCCCGGCGACCACGCCGAGCACCGGCGCCGCCGCGCCGAACGACGCAACGCAGACCAGCAGCCACGCCCGCGCGGTGCCCGGCGCGACGTCCTGGGAGCGGACCAGGTAGGGGTAGCCCCAGAGAGCGGTGATCGCGACGAACGGGCCCATCAGCCCGAAGTGCGCCCAGAAGGCGTGGCGCGTGGCCGGGCGCGCCCACGCCGCGCGCAGGGTGGGCAGGATCGGGTCGTGGGCCGGGGCGCCGTCGCGACCGGGCTCCGGCGCGCCGTCGGGGCGGTCGCGCAGACCGCGCAGGCAGACCAGCGCGAGAGCCGCGGTGAGGACGCCGCTCGTGACGAACGTGGCCGTCCAGCCGGCGCCGTCGAGCGCCAGCCCGAGCGGGACCGTCGTGCCGATCTGGCCGATCGCGCCGGCCAGGCCGGTGAGCGCGGCCAGAAGCGCGTAGCGCCGGGCCGGGAACCAGTTCTGGGCGATCCGCAGGACCGAGAGGAACATGAAGGCGTCGCCGACGCCGACCAGCGCGCGGCCGCCGAGGGCCGACGGCGCCGAGGTGGCGAGGCCGAAGGCCGTCTCGCCGACGGCCATCAGGGCCAGGCCGATCGCGAGCGCCCGCCGCGGGCCGATGCGGTCGGCCGCCAGGCCGGCCGGGATCGTCATGGCCAGGTAGAGGCCGAGCTGCAGCGCCGACAGCGTCGCGATGGTGCCGGCCGAGAGATCGAACCGGCGCTGCGCGTCGAGCGAGGCCACGCCGAGGCTCATCCGGTGGAAGAGCGCCACCAGGTAGAAGCTCGCCGCGAGGCCCCAGGTCCACCACGCGCGCCCCGTCGCCGCCGTCCTCACCGCTCCCGTACGTCTTAGATGCATGTTGTGTTTCTATCGGACGCGCTTGCCGCCGGTCAAGCCCGCGGGTAGAGATGCGACATGGGGACGAACACGCCCAAGCCGCCGCCGGCGAAGGACCGCGCCTACGCGTTCGTGAAGGAGCGGATCCTCGACGGGGCCTATCCGGGCGGCGAGCTGCTCAGCGAGGGCGAGGTGGCCGAGGCCCTCGAGGTGTCGCGCACGCCGGTGCGCGAGGCCTTCCTGCTGCTCGAGGCCGAGGGCCTGATGCGCCTCTACCCCAAGCGCGGGGCGCTGGTGGTGCCGGTGTCGCCCGACGAGATCCGCGACGTGATGGAGACGCGGATGCTCATCGAGCGCCACGCCGCCGACCTCCTGGCGCGCCGCGGCCCGCACGCCGCGGGGGTCGTGGCCGAGCTCCACGACCTGCTCGCCCGCCAGGAGGAGCTGCTCGAGGCCGGCGACGCGGCCGGCTTCGTCGCCGCCGACCGGGCCTTCCACCACACGATCGTCGCGGCGTCGGGCAACGCGATCCTGTCGCGCATCTCCGACTCGCTGCGCGACCGCCAGCGCCGCATGGTCGCGGTCACCGTGGCGCGCGACCCCGAGCTGCCGCGCCGCTTCGTGGCCGAGCACCGGGAGATCCTCGGCGCCATCGAGCGCGGCGACGCCGACGACGCCGCCCGCCTCGTGGAGGCCCACCTCGCCCGCTCGCGGGCCCGCATCGAGGGCGCCAGCCGGGAGGCCGCCGCGACGTGACCCGGCCGGCGGATCCCCGCCGCCGTGCGCCCCTTACTCGGTACGGTTGAGCGGATGCTCGGCCGGATCGCGACCTTCCCGTCCACCCGCTGGGGCAAGTTCGTCGTCTTCGCGGTGTGGGTCGTCGTGGTGGCCGCCGTGTCCTCGTCGGCCGCCAAGTTCGAGGACGCGCAGAAGAACGAGGCCACCAGCTTCCTGCCCGGCGACGCCGAGTCGACCAAGGTCCTCGACGTCCTGGACGAGTTCGGCCAGAGCGACGTGGCCGAGGCGGTGGTCGTCTTCTCCCGCGCGACGGGCCTCACGCCGGCCGACAAGCAGGCCGTGCAGGACTTCCGGCAGAGCCTGATCTCCGATCCGCCGCCGGCGACCGGCGAGCCCGCGCCGATCGCCTACTCCGACGACGGCAAGGCGGCGCTCGTGATCGCCCCGGTCACCGTGCCCGAGGGCGAGTCGCAGCTGCTGCTGGACGCGGCCGACGACATCCGCGGGCGCCTCGATCAGGTGCCGGCGGGGCTCGAGGCCGCGCTCACCGGGCCCGCGGGGTTCTCCGCCGACGCGATCAAGGTCTTCGAGGGGATCAACTCGACCCTGCTCTTCGCCACCGCGGGCCTGGTCTTCGTGCTGCTGATCCTCATCTACCGCAGCCCGATCTTCTGGTTCCTGCCGCTGCTGGCGGTGGGCTTCGCCGAGATCACGGTGCGCGCGATCGGCTACGGCCTGGCGAGCGCCGGGGTGGTGGTGAACGGCCAGACCGCGGGCATCCTGCTCGTGCTGGTGTTCGGCGCGGGCACCGACTACGCGCTGCTGCTGGTGGCGCGCTACCGCGAGGAGCTGCGCCGCCACGAGGACAAGCACGAGGCGATGGGCCTCGCCCTGCGCCGCGCGGGGCCGGCCATCCTCGCCTCCGGAGTGACCAACGTCTGCGCCCTGATGGTGCTCGCCCTGGCCGAGGTCAACGGCACCGCCGGCCTCGGGCCGGTCGGCGCGATGGGCGTGGCCGTCGCGATGGTGGCGATGCTGACCGTCCTGCCGGCGCTGCTCGCGATGGGCGGCCGGCGCGCCTTCTGGCCGTTCATCCCGCGCTACGAGCCCGGGGGCGGCGCCCCGCCCGAGGAGCGCGGCGCCTACCGGCGCGTCGGCGACCGCATCGCCCTGCGCCCGCGGCCGATCTGGATCGGGACGCTCGTCGGCCTGCTGGTGCTCGCGCTCGGCATCTTCGCCTTCGACAGCGGCATCACCCAGCAGGAGGACTTCCGCGCCGACACCGAGTCGGTGCGGGGCCAGGAGCTGGTCGCCGCCTCCTTCCCGGCCGGCGCGAGCGCGCCGACCGACGTGATCGTCCCCGACCCCGCGAAGGTCCCGGCCGTCACCGCGGCGCTCGACGCCCTGCCGGAGATCACCTCCGTCCGCGCGCTCGAGAGCGGGCCGCCCGGGACCCGCCTGGCCGCGACGCTGGAGCCCGACCCCTACAGCGACGAGGCGCTCGACCTGGTGCCGGTCATGCGCGACACCGCCAAGCAGGCCGGCGGCGAGGACACGCTGGTCGGCGGACCCACCGCGACGACCTACGACCTGAACCAGGCCGCGAAGCGCGACCTGAAGGTGCTGCCGCCGATCGTGCTCCTGGTGATCCTGGTGATCATCGGGCTGCTGCTGCGCGCCGTCGTCGCGCCCCTGCTGCTGGTGGGCACGGTCATCGTCTCGTTCCTGGCCTCGCTCGGCGCCAGCGTCCTCATCTTCCAGTACGTCTTCGACTTCCCCGGCGAGGACCCGTCGCTGCCCTTGTTCGGCTTCATCTTCCTGGTGGCGCTGGGCGTGGACTACAACATCTTCCTGATGGCCCGGGTGCGCGAGGAGTCGGTGCGCCACGGCACCCACGAGGGGATGATCCGCGGCCTGGCCGTGACCGGCGCCGTCATCACCTCGGCGGGCATCGTCCTGGCCGGCACGTTCAGCGTCCTCGCGGTGCTGCCGCTGGTCACGCTCACCGAGATCGGCTTCCTCGTGGCCTTCGGCGTGCTCCTCGACACCTTCATCGTGCGCTCGGTGCTGCTGCCGGCGACGGTGATGGAGCTCGACCGGCGCATCTGGTGGCCCTCGCGCCTCGCGCACTCCGACGCGGGCGCCGCCGCGCCCGAGCCCTCCCCGGAGGTTCGCTCCCGCTAGGCGTGCATCGGCACGTGCCCCGGCTGGGCGGCGACCCGCTCCAGCCATCGGCGCACCGCCGGGTACGGGCCCAGGTCGATGCCGGCCTCGTCGGCCACGTGCGTGTAGGCGTAGAGGGAGATGTCGGCGATCGTGAAGCGGTCGGCCACGAGGAAGTCGCGCGCCGCCAGGTGGCCCTCCATCGCCCACAGCGCGCGCCGGCCGCCCTCCTGCCTGGCCGCGAGCGCGTCGGGGTCGGGCGCCGCGTCACCCAGGTGCAGCCAGTGACGCGCCACGGCGATGTTGGGCTCGTGATCGTACTGCTCGAAGAACATCCACTGGAGCACCCGCGCGCGCTCGTAGCGGTCGTCCGGGACGAGCTCGGTCCCCTCCGCCAGGTACCAGAGGATCGCGTTCGACTCCGCCAGGTGCCGGCCGTCGTCGAGGCGCAGGGTCGGCACCCTCAGCGCCGGGTTGGCGTCGCGGCCGATCGTCCGCTCGCGGTCGGAGCGGTCCGTGACGCTCAGCTCCACCCGCTCGTAGGGGATGCCGCGACGCGCGAGCAGGATGCGGACCTTGTAGCAGTTGCCCGACTCGGGCGAGTCGTACAGCAGCATCAGAAGATGCGGAGCTTCTCCCGGGACATGAAGAACCCGTGGTCCCCGGCGTTGTGGCACGTCAGGCCCGTCTTGCGCGAGGTGCAGACGAGCGTCCCGAACCGGATCGAGGTGCCGTACTTCAGGATGCGGACCTTCTTGTTGGGGTCGGGCAGCGCGGTGTCGCCGTGGCAGACCATCGTGCCCTTGCCCTTCGGGTGCACCGAGAAGGCGTCGCCCCAGTCGAACTGGCACGACTTGGGCTTCTTCACCGGCGGCTTGGCCGTCGTCGTGCGGATGTCGCAGCGGACCTCGGTGCGGTCGCCGAGGCAGCCGATGTTGCGGCTCGGCGTGGCGAACTGGGTGAGCGCCATGGCGCTCGAGGCCGAGGCCGCCAGCGCGGCGCCGGCGATGACGGTGGTGAGGAGGGTTCGGCGCATCAGCGCCGAGCATACCCCTCGGACGGCGACCGCTCGGTTCCCGGAGCGACCGGCCCATCGGGCGGCGCGGCGGCCGCGACCGCGTCGTCGGCCGCGCGGTCCGCGACGGCCCCGTCGACGTGATTCCACATGATCAGCGTCGCGGCCATCAGCAGCGTGATCATCTGCTCGGCCGTCATGGTGAGCGAGGCGCGGATCTGGTCGGCCTCGGGAGTGAGGCCGAACAGGCGGTCGGGCTGGTCGACGTACACCTGGTAGAGCGGGTCGTTGAGGAAGAGGAACTCCGACACCAGCATCCCGGCGAACAGCAGGCCCACCGCGTAGCCCGCCCGCTTGGCGTGGCTCATCTCCATGTGCGGGACCATCGCCAGGATATGCGACCAGACGGCCACGCCGGTGATGAAGATCGTGAACCACATCAGGTAGTGCAGCGGCGTGCTGTCGAGCGCCGCGTTGTAGACGGCCGGGATGTACCAGACCGCCGTCGCCGCGACCCAGGCCCAGAAGGCCGTGCGCGGGCGTCCCAGCTGGCGGATCACCGGGCGCATCCGCGGCCCGCCGGCCCAGCGCAGGATCGGCTGGGGCACGACGAAGAACCGCATCGGGCCATAGACGCCGAGGCACATGAGGATCGGCGCGATGTCGCCGACCATCATGTGCTGGATCATGTGGGCCGACAGCAGGTAGTCCATGCCCAGGTGGTGCAGCGGCGAGACCAGCGCCAGCACCAGTGTGTTCACCCCGAGCAGGAAGCTGATGCCGCGCGGGATGGTGGCCCACTCGCGGCCGCCGCGCTTGCGCAGGCGCCACCACCCCACCGCGTAGGCGAGGGTGAGTGCGCCCAGCACCAGCAGGACCAGCGGGTCGAAGTGGAACTCGGTCCAGTGGTCCATCCCGGCCCCGCCGTGCACGTGCCCGCCCATCGCGAGCGGGAACGTGACGGCGGAGGCCAGGGAGGAGATCACCGGGTCAGGTTACTTCCCTGCCGAGTCGGAGACGTACGACGCCACGGCGTCGATCTGGTCCGGCGTGAGCTGCCCGGCGAAGGCCGGCATCGCCCCGAACCCGTTGGTGACGCGGTCCTTCACCAGCGCCTCGCTCGGCTTGGTCTGGTCCAGGTTGGGACCGACGGTGCCGGTGGCCCCGGCGGCGCTCAGGGTGTGACACCCGGCGCACCCGGTCGCGACGAACACCTGCTGTCCGGCTGCGTCCAGGCCGCCACCGCCACCGCCGCCGCCGCCCCGAAGGCTGCGTGACCGGCTCCGGCGGGAGGAACGACGCGGTCGCCTCGTCCTGGTTGTTCGTGCCGATGGCGAAGCCGGCGGCCGCGAGCCCGAAGAGCCCGACCACGGTGAGGACGATGACGAAGCCCTGGAGCGCGGGGCTCGTGAGCTTCGGCCTGGCCACTCCCAGCGCGATCCGCTGGGTCTGCGTGCTGGTCTTGCCGCGCAGCGTCTGGACGATGTTCCAGACGAAGATCAGCTGGGCGATCGCCAGCACCGCCACGAGCGGGATGGACGCGTCGGTGAGCTGGTCGTACTGGCCGGGCAGCACCGAGAAGCGACGGGGCGCGCCCTCCAGGCCCTGGACGATCCAGATCGCGCTGACGCCGGTGGCCGCGAAGAACGTGAGCCACACGTGCCACATGCCCATCCGGTCGCTGTAGAGCGGCCGGCCGAGCAGGTCCGGCAGGAACAGGTAGATCGCCCCGAAGATGACGATGCCGATGTTGAGCAGCGCCATGTGGTGGAAGTGGCCGACGATCCAGAGCGTGTTGTGGACGAAGCTGTCCCACGCGATGGTCGCGTTCACCACGCCCGACAGGCCGGCCAGCAGCCAGCTCACCAGGCCCAGGAACAGCGCCGTGCTGCCGGCGGTCCAGGTCCAGCGGGACTTGTAGATGGTCAGGAACAGGCTGTAGAGCGACAGCGCCGACACGATGGTGAGGGCGAAGGTCAGCGGCTCCATGCCGGTGTTGATGGCGGCCTGGATCCCGTCCGGGTAGTCCATGTAGAGGTGGTGCGCCCAGACGGTGACGTTCGCGATGACGGCGATCGTCCAGCCGACGGCGATGATGTTGCCCGCGATCAGCGGGCGCTGCGCCAGGCGCGGCACGCACAGGTAGTAGATCGCGACCGCCGGGAAGAGCAGCAGGTAGACGACCGGGTGGCCGAACCACCACAGCACGTTCTTCGCCAGCAGCGGATCGACCGAGATCGAGAAGAACGACTGGAAGATCATCTCCACCAGCAGCACCGCGAGCGGCACCGTGGCGATGATCATGTCGATGGCGATCACCGTCAGCGGGATCACCGGGTAGGGCACCGGCTTGGCGCTCGGGAACTTCTTGGGCCAGAGGATGCCGAGGCCCATGGCAGCGAACAGGCGGTTGACGCCGCCCCTGTCCGAGCCGAGGCCCGTGCCCGTGACGACCGCGATGATCGAGCAGCACCACGCGATGATCGAGACGCCGGCGAGCAGCACCGAGGCCGAGAAGAAGGCCGAGGTGACGTCGCCCCACTCGTTGGAGCCGTGGAACGGCAGGGGGTAGAGGAACACCCATGAGCCGCCGAAGTGGAACACCAGCGTGGTGACCACGACGCCGGCGACGCCGACGATCATGGTCCAGAAGGCGACGCGGCCGAGCAGCGCGGCGATGCGGCCGATCGGGAAGCCGACCTCGGCCAGCACCCAGTAGGAGAAGCCCATCACGGCGAACGCGGCCCAGCCCACGAAGGCGCCGAGGCCGTGAGCGGTCATGACCGCGTACCAGACGTTGTCGTCCAGGCGCACGATGTCGGCCTGGCTCTGGCGCAGCACGGCGCCCAGCAGGCCGGCCACGAGGAAGATCGCCGTGGAGGCGAGGACGTACCAGAGGGTCAGCGAGCGGGCGACCTTGCGGGCCTCGTCCTTGACCGGCGTGTACTCCATCTGCGCGGTCGTCGTCACTTGGCCACCACCTGGAACGAGCCGAACATCTTGTGGTGGTTCACGCCGCAGAACTCGAGGCAGACCACCTGATACCGGCCGGGGACTTTGAAGGTGTAGACGATGTGGCTCGTGCTCTCGGGCACGGCCTGGATCTGGAAGAGGAGGACGTTGTCGTCGTTGTAGACGCCGAACCCGTGGTTGACGTCCTTGGAGGTGACCTCGAAGCGGACCGGCCGACCGGCCCTGATCGTGCTCGGCGCGACGGTCCAGGCGAACTGCTGGCCGACCACCTTCACATCCTGCTGGCCCGACGCCTTGGCGTTGTCGCCGTAGGGGATGAAGGCCAGCGTGGCGAGGGCGAGGATTCCGAGGGTGATCACCGCGAAGATGAACCAGCCCTTCTCGCCGTGGGCCAGCTTCTCCGTGTTGACGGTGTCCGTGCGGGGCGACTCGAACGAATGGGTCGAGCGCCAGATGACGAGGATGCCGACCACCGCGATCACGACGACCGCGGCGTAGGCAATGGTGATGGTGAGTGCGGTGGGATTCATCGTGGGGTTTCTACGGGGGCCATCGGGCTCGGGCAACCCTTCGTTAAGGAATCGGAAACACTCGGGTAGTCCTCCGGCCGCCATCTGCGGAAAACCCGAGGGGGCCCCACGGACGACCGGCCCAATCGCGGCGGATGAACGGCCCCGTGTGGCACTCTTCCGCGGTGCAGCCCGACCATCCGCTCCGCCGCCTGTGGCGCTATTCCGACCGCCACCGGGCAAGGATGATCTGGGCGACGATCCTCACGATCGCCAACAAGGTCTTCGACGTCTTCCCGGAGATCCTGATCGGCTTCGCGGTGGACGTCATGGTGCAGGGCGACCAGTCCTTCGTCGCCCAGCACAGCGGCATCGACGGCCGCTGGGGCCAGCTCGTCCTGCTCGCCGTGATCAACGCCCTCGTGTGGATCGGCGAGTCGGTCACGGAGTGGGGCTACATGGTCCTCTGGCGCAACCTCAGCCAGACGATCGAGCACGAGGCGCGGATGGACGCCTACGCACATCTGCAACGCCTCGAGCTCGGGTATTTCGAGGACCAGTCCACCGGCGGCCTCATGGCCGTGCTGAACGACGACGTCAATCAGCTGGAGCGCTTCCTCGACGTCGGCGCCGTCGCGATCATCCAGACGGTCGTCAACGTGATCCTCGTCGGCGCGGTCTTCCTGGTGGCCAGCCCCCTCCTCTTCCTGGTCGCCTTCGCCCCGATCCCCGTGATCCTCTGGGGGACGTTCCGCTACCAGCGCCGGCTGGCGCCGCTCTACCAGGGGGTGCGCTCCCAGGTCGGCGTCCTCTCCGGCACGCTCTCCAACAACCTCGGCGGCATCGCCACGATCAAGGCCTTCACGGCCGAGGACCGCGAGATCGAGCGGGTCGGCCGCGAGAGCGAGGCCTACCGCATCGCCAACCGGGACGCCATCCGGTTCTCGAGCGCGTTCGTCCCGCTGATCCGCATCGCGATCATGCTCGGCTTCACGATGACGCTGCTGGTCGGCGGCTGGTACGTCATCGAGGGGACCCTCGCCGTCGGCTTCTTCTCGATCCTCGTCTTCATGACGCAGCGGCTGCTCTGGCCGCTCACCCGCCTCGGCGAGACCTTCGACCTCTACCAGCGGGCGATGGCGAGCACGCGGCGGATCCTCGACCTGCTGGACATCACGCCGCAGATCGTCGAAGGCCCCCGGCGGTTCGAGGAGCCCGTCGCCGGCGCCGTCCGCTTCGAGGACGTGCGCTTCTCCTACTCCAGCGGCCCCGAGGTGCTCCACGGCCTGGACATCGACGTGCCCGCCGGAGAGACCCACGCCGTCGTCGGGCTCACCGGGGCGGGCAAGAGCACGATCGTGAAGCTGCTCCTGCGGCTGTACGAGCCGACCTCAGGCCGCGTGACCGTGGACGGCGTGGACGTGCGGGAGCTGACCTTCGCCGAGCTGCGCGGCGCGATCGGACTCGTCAGCCAGGACGTCTTCCTGTTCGACGGCACCGTGCGGGAGAACATCGCCTACGGAGATCCGGACGCCCCCGACGAGCGCGTGGAGGAGGCCGCCCGGCTGGCGGAGGCGCACGAGTTCATCATGGCCCTGTCCGACGGCTACGACACCCTGGTGGGCGAGCGGGGACAGAAGCTGAGCGGGGGCCAGCGGCAAAGGCTTTCGATCGCCCGGGCGATCGTGAGAAACCCGGCGATCCTGGTGCTGGACGAGGCGACCAGCTCGGTGGACAACGAGACCGAGGCGGCGATCCAGAGATCCCTGGAGCACGTCTCCGAGGGACGGACGACGCTCGTGATCGCACACCGGCTGAGCACGGTCCGCCACGCGGATCGGATCCACGTCCTCGAGGCGGGCCTGGTCCGCGAGGCGGGGACGCACGACGAGCTGGTCCTGGCCGGCGGGCTCTACGCGGCGTTGTGGCGGGTCCAGACCGGCGAGGGCGCCGGCGTCAGCTAGCGCCGCAGGACTCTCGAGGCGGTACGCCTCGCCCCAAGGCACGAAGAAGCAGTGGATCCACGACAACGAGCCCCACCTGAGGCACGCGAAGAAGTGGTGCGCTTCACGAAGGGCAGCCGAAAGCCGGTGGTGCGCTGTTAGGGCTGACCGGGCTTGGGCTGAAGGAGCACCGCTTCGAGTACGGCGAGGCGCCGGGAGTCCTGCCGGGGGCAGGGCCAGAGCGCTTCCAGAGTTCAGACCCCCACGTTGAGCGCCACCGTAAGCCCCGACCCGACCGACCCGCGGACCTTCCCCAGCTGGGTCGAGTAGCCGTCCGAGAACACCATGTCGGTCGCCAGGGAGACCTGCCCGAGGTTCGCGACGCTCTGCTCGTACCCCGAGGTCGCGTAGACCTTCGTGCAGGCGTCCTCCGGCAGAGCGATCTGCGAGGTGACGAGCTTCGAACCGGCGGCGGTCGCCTCGGCCAGGCTAGGGTAGACCTCGAAGTGGATGTGCGGCCAGCGACCCGAGTAGCAGGCCGGGAAGATGCTCTGGAAGGTGACCGTGCCCTTGGCGTCCGACTCCTGGACGCCGCGCAGGTAGTTCTCGTTCTGGATCGCTGAGTCGTAGAGCGAGTAGCGTCCCTCGCGGTCGCAGTGCCACGCGTAGACGGCCGCGCCCTTCACCGGCGTGCCGTCCGCCTGCACGTCGAGAATCGTCATCGCGATCGTCAGCGGCACGCCCTCGGCGACGCCTGACGCGTCGCCGAAGCTCGTCGTGATGTCGCTCCGCACGACGCCGCTCTGCGCCAGGACGTTCACGCCGTTGGAGCCGTCGCCGGGATAGGGGCCGGCGGTCTCCTCCGGGATCTCCGAGACGCTGGAGTCGGCGGTCGCGGTGGTC
>CAVYRD010000018.1:0-135697 GCA_963770865.1 uncultured Thermoleophilia bacterium | reverse complement strand
TCCGCCCCCGGGAGGCGGTCCAGGCGTCCTGAGCCGCCTGCCCGGCGCCGGCGCCGGGCGGTCTCTTTACGAGATCTTTATGCGGCGGGGCGTTCCAGTCGGCATCATCCGCGCGACCCGCACCCTGAGGACGCGCCGTCTCCCAGAAGATCGACGACCCCGCCGCGGCGCCCGGACCGCGGCTCCCCAGCCGCGGAGCCATCCGCCGCTCGATCGTCGGCCGCATCATGTCGAGCGACCGGCTGGAGGACGAACTCCTCCCCAAGCGCCTGGCGCTGCCGATCTTCGCCTCGGACGCGCTCTCGAGCGTCGCTTACGCGACCGAGGCCGCACTCGCGGTCATCGTGGCCGTGTCGCTGGCCTCGCGCGCCGTGATCATGCCGATCGCGATCGCGATCGCCCTCCTGCTCGTGGTGGTGGTCGCGTCCTACCGGCAGACCATCCACGCGTACCCACGCGGCGGGGGCGCCTACATCGTGGCGCGGGAGAACCTCGGCGCGCCCGCCGGCCTCGTGGCGGCCGCGTCGCTGCTCGTGGACTACGTGCTCACGGTCGCCGTGTCGATCGCCGCCGGGTCGCTCGCCATCACGTCCGCCGCCCCGTCCCTCAGCCCCTACCTGCTCGAGCTCTCCCTCGCCTTCCTGGCCGCCCTGCTCCTGGCGAACCTCCGCGGCCTGCGCGAGTCGGGCCTCGCCTTCGCGGTGCCCACCTACCTGTTCATCGGGTCGATGGCGCTGCTGATCGTGGTCGGGCTGTCGCGCGGGCTGCTCGCGGGATGGCCGCAGGCGGAGGTCCCGGACCCCGTGCCGACGGGCACCGCGGCGTCGCTTGGGCTGCTCGTCGTGCTGCGGGCCTTCGCGTCGGGCAGCAGCGCCCTCACGGGCGTCGAGGCCATCGCGAACGGCGTGAGCGCGTTCAAGCGGCCCCAGGACCGCAACGCGGCCAACACCCTCTTCGTCATGGGCGCGATCGCCGTGACCTTCTTCCTCGGCGTCTCGGTGCTGGCGTGGAAGACCGAGGCGCTGCCGTCGGAGAGCGCGTCGGTCCTGTCGGAGGTCGCGCGCGCGACGTTCGGCTCCGGGCCGTTCGGCGACGTCGGCTTCTACCTGGTCCAGTTCACGACCTTCGCGGTGCTGGTGCTGGCCGCGAACACCGCCTTCCAGGGCTTCCCGCGCCTGTCGGCCATCGTCGCCGAGGACGGCTACGCCCCCCGCCAGCTCCAGAACCTGGGCGACCGCCTCGTCTACTCGAACGGCATCGTGCTGCTGTCGCTGCTCGCCGCGGCGCTGCTGCTCATCTACAAGGCGCAGGTCGACCAGCTCATCCACCTCTACCTGCTGGGCGTCTTCACGGCGTTCACGCTGTCGCAGGCCGGGATGGTGCGATTCTGGATGCGCCGGCGGGCCGGGGGCGAGGCCTGGGGGACCATCGCCCCGAAGCTCGCGGTGAACGCGGTTGGCGCCTGCGTGACGGCCCTCGTGGCGGTCGTCGTCATCGCCACCAAGTTCTCCGAGGGCGCGTGGATCGTGATGATCGCGGTCCCCGTGATCGTGGGGGGCTTCGTCCTCGTCCGTCGCCACTACACGGCGTTCGCCGCGAAGGTCGCGGGCATCCCCGGGATGCGCATCGCGAGCGACCGGCCGGGCCGCGTGCTTCTGTTCGTCGAGGATCTCGATCCCGCGACCCAGGTCGCGTTCGCCTACGCCCGGCGCATCAGCGGCGGTGAGCTCGAGGCCCTCCACGTCCCGGGCCGCGAGGGCCGGATCGAGGTCGCGCGGCGGTGGGGGACGTTCAGCCACGGCACGCCGCTGCGCCAGCTCCACTTCAGCGACGACCCGGTCAACTCGGTCGTCGACTACCTGCGGATGGGCCCCCGCCGCGACCAGGGCTTCACCACGGTCGTCATCCCGGAGACGTTCCGGGAGCCGTCGCTCGTCGAGGCGCTGCGCCGGCACACGTCGTTCTCCCTGAAGCGCCGGCTGCTGCGCGAGCGCGGCATCGCCATCGCCGACGTGCCCGTCGTGGGCGACGGGATATGCCGGATGGAGGACGGGGCGCCGCCGTCGATCGAGGTGATCGTGCCCGTCGCGAGCGTCGGCGACCCGACCCTGCGGGCGCTCGACTACGCCCTGTCGCTGCCCGTTAACACGGTCCGCGCCGTGCACATCGCGCTCGGGGAGGCCGAGACGGCGACGATCCAGGCGGCGTGGCGCGACGCCGCGCTGCCGATACCCCTCGAGGTAGTGTCGTCGCCGTACCGCGACCTCGGCACGCCGCTGCTCGAGTTGGTCCGCGAGGTCACCGCCCGCCCGGGCACCCTCTGCAACGTCGTGATGTCGGAGGCGGTCATGATGCGCCGCCGCCACAGCGTGCTGCACAACCAGCGCGCCCTCTACCTGAAGCGGCTGCTGATCTTCGAGCCGGCCACGGTGCTCACCAGCGTCCCCTACCAGGTGGACTGAGCATGCTGCCGTCCGCCCGTCCGGAGCAGGTCGCGTCGGAGGAGACCTACGCGTCGATCCTCGTGCCCGTGTCCGCGGGGACGGCGGAGTGGATGATGGCGACCGCGGGTCGTCTCGCCGCCAGCCGCAACGCGATCATCGAGGCGATCACGGTGCTCGAGCTGCCCATGGACCTGCCGCTGGACGCGCCGCAGCCGGAGGCCGAGGAGGCGGCGCTGGAGCTGCTCGAGCGCATGCGGGCCGTCGCCGAGCGCTTCGGCGCGCGGGTGATCACCTACATCGTCCGCGGCCGCAGCGCGGGGCAGGCCATCGTCGAGGAGGCCCAGAGCGTCGGCGCGAACGCCATCGTGATGGCTGCCTCGTCGCGGCAGCGCACCGGGCCGCGGCCCCTCGGGGACACGGTCTCGTACGTCATGCGCAACACGCCCTGCCGGCTGATCCTCAGCATCGACCCGGCGCTCAGCCCTTGAGGCAGGCCGCCCGCGTGTAGGTCACGTTGGCGTCCCACATGATCCACTCGTCCACTCCCTCGGCCTTGGCCGCGTTGACCTGGGCGCACACCTGGCGCGGGCCGTAGTGGACGCGCAGCGAGAAGTCCTGGAGCCACGGCACCACCCGGGCGCCGCTGCCCTTGACCTCCTCGTTGAAGAGCTTGAGCGACTCCTTGACCACCGGGCCCGGGGCGGACTCGGGGTCGGGGAGGTCGAAGGCGCCCGAGGCCCAGTGGGACGGGTAGATGAGCGGCGCGACGTAGTTGACGTTGCGCGCGATGCGCGGCACGTCCTGGGCCACGTCCTCGGGGCGGAAGGCGGCGATGCCGAACAGCGACGCTCCCAGGAACGCGCCGGTGTCGTCGAGGCTGGCCCGGGCGTCGCCGAGGAACGACACGATCTGCTGCTGCGCGCCGCCCTTCATGCCGGGGAAGACCATCGTGTCGAGAGGGCCGTCGGGCCGGCGCACGTAGTCGTAGAGGATGTCGTCCACGCCGGCCGCCGCCGCCTCGTGGGCGATGTCGATGTTGTAGCCGCGCACCACCGGATTGGCGAAGTTGGTGAAGCCGCCGTAGCCCTGGTACGGGGTGCGGTCGGGCGCCTGGATCACCTGCTCGCGCGCGCCGTGGTCCCACGACCACCTGGCGAGCACCGGGTCGCGGAAGGCGACGATGCGGCCCACCACCCGGCCGCCCAGATCGTGGATGGTGCGGACGGCCTCCTCGAGGTGGTAGCTCGGCTGCACCGCGCCGATCTCCTCGGCCAGCGGCACCTTGGAGTCGTAGCCCACGATGCCCGACTCGTCCTTCAGGTCGAGCTCGATGGTGTTGATCGCGCCGCTGCGCAGCATCGCCAGCACGGGCTCGCGCAGCGAGGGCGTGGCCCATGAGATCGCCGTCATGTGGACGGCCCGCGTCGGCGCGGCCGGGATGCGCGGGGCCACCGGGATGCCGGTGCGCACGCCGCGCGAGTTGCCCGCGCGGTCCACGGCGCGCACGGTCACGGCGCCGGCCGGCGGGCGGGGGAAGGTGATGGAGAAGGTGCCGTCCTGCGCCACGTTGACGGGCGCGTCGTTGACCGTCAGCGTCGACGCCTCGTTGACCCGGCCGGTCAGCGTGATCGGCGCCCCGCGCACAGCCGGCCGGTCGGGGCCGGTGATCGTGATGATCGGCTTCAGGGTGTCCACCGTGAACGTCCACGAGCGGCGGATCGGCCACGGAACGAACGGCTGGTGCATCGAGAAGCTCAGCGTGTGCGTGCCCTGGCTGAGGTCGCGGGGCCGGTAGACCAGCTCGCCGTCGCCCACGTAGGCCTGGTCCAGCACGTCGGCGCCGTCGTAGTCGAGCGAGGCCGTGCTCATCAGGCTGGGAAGGTCCGACGCGATGCGGAACTGCAGGTCGTCGGTCGCGGCGGCCCCGAGGTGGGCGTCGGGGGGCGGGGCCGTGGTGGAGATCTGGGGCCCCGAGCCGCGGAGCGCGAAGCCGCTCAGGAAGCCGAAGACCAGCGCGCCCAGGGCGATCCCGATGCGTTTCGGCCAGGGGCCGCGGGTCCGCGCCGGCGGGCGCGGCGGGCGCCGGTCGTCGCGAAGCCGCGGAAGCTCGTCGCGCTCCGCGGTGCGCGGGTGCGCGGGGGGGCGTCGGGTCGCCATCCCGCGGAGGGTACCCGAGCCCCGCGCGGCCGGACAACGCGGCCCGTCGGCGCCCGCCCTCGAAATCCTCTAGACCGCGATCTCCACCCGGTCGCGGCCGGCGCCCTTGGCCACGTACAGGGCCCGGTCGGCGCGGCGCAGCAGCTCGTCCACGTCCGCGGCCACCGACAGGTCGCAGATGCCCGCCGAGCAGGTGATGCCACGGGCGCCCTCGACGTTGATCCGGGCGATCGACGCCCGCGCCCGCTCGACCGCCACGGCGCTGCCGGCGGCGTCCACCATCGGGAGGATCCAGGCGAACTCCTCCCCGCCCATGCGGGCAACCAGCTCGCCCGCCCGGCAGGTCCCCGCCAGGCGCCGGCCCACCTCGACCAGCACCGCGTCGCCGGTCTGGTGGCCGAGGGTGTCGTTGACCATCTTGAAGTCGTCGAGGTCGAGGATCGCCAGCGACAGCGGGTGGCCGTAGCGGCGCGCGCGCTCCACCTCGCCGTTCAGGCGCGCCGTCAGCGCCCGGCGGTTGGCGAGGCCCGTGAGCGGGTCGGTGTCGGCCAGGCGGTCGAGCTCGGCCCGCGTCTCGGCGTTGGCCACCGCGATCGCGGCCAGCTCGGCGAACGCCGCCAGGCGCCGCTCCTCGGCCGGCCCGAAGGCCGACGGGCGCGAGGACCCGGCCGTCAGCGCACCCCACAGCTTCCCGCGGGTCCACAGGGGGGACGCGATGCCGCTGCGCAGGCCCGCGTCCAGCACCTCGCGCACGGACGGGTCGTTCACCCTCCGGTAATCCTCGACCCGGGTCGCCTCCCCGGTGCGGGCCGTCATCCCGGTCGCCGATGCCGGCGTCAGCGCGACGGCGGTGGTCACGGCCGTGCCGGGCGCGGCGGGTGGGTGCGCGGCGATGCAGGTGGCCTCGCTCTCGGACGCGAAGCGGTAGACCGCGCTCCCGCTGGCGTTGAGCAGGAGGGCCGCCTCCTGGGCCACCACGCGGCCGATCTCCTCCAGGTCGGCCTCGCGGGCGACCACGGTCGCCACCCGGCGCAGGGCGGCCTGCTCGGCCTCGCGGTTGACGCGGTCGGTGACGTCGGTGCAGGCGAGGATCACGTGGCCGCGCCGATCGTCCTCGATCTCGGGCAGCAGCCGGGCGCTGAACCAGCGCGGGCCGTCCGGCGTGGTGAAGCGGAAGTCGATCGCCAGGCGCTCGCCCGTGGCCAGCACGGTGCGCACCGCCTCCTCCCAGCGCGGGGCGATGTCGGCGAACAGGCCGGCCTCGGAGATCGTGCGCCCGAGGATCCCGGAGGGGTCCCGACCGGTGGCGCGCACAAGGGCGTCGTTGACGAACGACACGCGCAGCTCGGAGTCGATCAGCGCGATCGGGTCGGGGGAGTCCTCCACCAGGGCGCGGAAGGCCGCGCCGCCGGCGCTGAGGCGCAGCTCGGCATGCTTGCGGGCGGTGATGTCGGTGGCGATCAGGGTGACGCGCCCGGTGTCGTCGCCCTGGTCCGCGCCCCCGGGCACGAGGCGCAGGTGCAGCCAGCGGAGTCCTTCGCTGGTGGGCATCTCCAGCTCGAGCTGGCGCTCCTGGCCGGTGCTCACGGCGGCGCGCAGCTCGCGCTCGAGCGGATCGACCACCTGGGCCGGCAGGCCGGCCTCGCCCGAGGTGCGTCCCATGAGGGCCTCGGCCGGCAGGCCCACCATGGCCAGCGCGGCCGCGCTGGCCGAGACGTGGCGCAGCTCGCCGTCCAGCTCCATGACGATGGGCGCGTCGCCGCCCGATGCCGCGCCCCTCGCCATCGCCCGTGTCACCGCCGTCGTCCGGAAGGTACGAAACCGCTACTTGTCACATCCCACCCTTCCCGCGCAAGCACGCGCAGGTTCGGCCACCCGGCCTCGGCGATCCTGGCGTATCGCTCAGAAGGTCTGCCTGTCGGGCGGCGGGAGCTCGCTGGCGAAGTCGAAGTCCTCGTTGTCGACGTCGCGCGCGCCGCCGATGCCGGTCGCCTCCCAGCGCCCGGCCACGACCCGCCAGATCACCGTCAGCAGGTAGTCGCCGAGGGCGATCGGGGCCCGCACCACGACGCTGTAGAGGGCCCACATGACGGGTCCGAAGTCGCGCGGCTTGACCTTCGCGGACTTCGTCGCCTTGGCCGGCTCCATGAGCACGTAGGTCGCGCCGGGCTTGCCGTCGATCGCCACCGTCGGTTGGACCTTGCGCGCGAACGAGCGCTCGGGCTCGCGCCCCAGCGTCCACCGGCGGCCGGCCCGGGCGCTCAGGAGGAGGGCGATCACCGTGAGGATGATGAGCCGTCCCCAGCCCAGCGGGAGCAGGGAGAACAGCGTCATCACCCAGACGAGGAGGCAAAGCCCCACGATGCCCATGGCATAGGACCCCCACCGCCACGGGGGGTCCTTGTAGTCGGGCCCGAAGGGGATCGTGCTCACACGACTACGGCGCGCCCGCTTGGATCGTCACGGGGCCGTCGTTCTGGTCGACCTTCACGCCGCCCGCCTCCGAGCGCACACAACCCACGCCCTTGACGCAGACCCCGCCGGCGACACCGCCGCTCGAGATGAGGAGCCCGAAGATCACGACGATGCCGATGATGATGAAGAGGACCTTCATACCGTGGCCTGTTCGCTCTCGGCGGCGCGGTTCCTCCGCGCCTGTCCGCGGAGCCTCTCACACGGGCGCCCCGGGCCGGGCCGCGGTACGTTCTGCGGCGTGGAGCGGCCGGGGCCCGGTGGCCCGACTCGTCTTCAAAACGAGCGGGGCGGGGTCGACCCCGCCCGGTAGGTTCGACTCCTACGCCGTTCCGTCCGGGGGTGGGCGGTTGCGCGAATTTCCTGCAAATAGCCATCTCAGCGAGTGCGAGCAATGCGGCGAATGTCGCTCGCGTGGGTACACCGGTGGGTACACCGTCTTGGCGACTTGCCGGGCTCGCTGGTGCGGCAGCGCAAGGACGGTTCCCGATCGGCGCCCTCCGGTCTTCCGGCTCCGACTCACCGGGGGCCGGTCATCGGCGCTGGCGGCGCCACTGAAACACGGATTTCTAGCTCCGGAGCGGATTTGATGCGGGTAACGGCGGGTGGGGATGGGTTGAAAAGCACCGGCATGGGACCGCCTTCCGCGTCGCGCCGAGGAAGCTCGGCCACCCCGGTCTTGTGGCCGTTGTTCCCACATCGTTCCCACGAGGAGCCGGGGTCCCAGTCGCCCCGTAGGGCCGCGAGACATGGACGGCGACATCAATGGCATCGCCGCGAGAGGGCGACAGCGACCCCGGCCTTCAAGGCCACGCGGGTCACTACCCGCGGAACCGCCGATCGTCGAGCATGAACCTACCCCTGATCGGGCCGCAGTCCCGGCTGCCCGAGGTCGCCCAGGTGGCGGACGCTCAGGCCCTCGAGCGCGCAGCGGAACATTACGTCCGCGCCGCTCATGGTCCCCGCCCGGTCGTCATTCTCGGGGCCGAGGGCTCTCAGCCGCGCGCGTCTCGGCCCGAGCGGCGCGCCGCCTCGAGGATCAGCCGCGCCTCGGCCGAGGCGATCATCCGCCGCGCGCGCTCGACGGCGTCCACGCTCACCGAGATCGCGTCGATCCCGGCGCGCACGAGGAGGTCGGCGTACTCGGGGTGCACCGAGGGCGCCTGACCGCAGATCGACGGCCTCACAACTCGTGATCAACCAGCGGATCTCGCAGTCCGCCGTGCGGCGTGCCAATGGCCTCGACGACCGGCTCCGCGCGGGGCTCACCGGGGGCGATCTGAGGCCGGGCGCCATCGACGCGACGCGGCTCGCCGCCGGCGTGTCGATCACCTCAGCCGGCCCCGCCGGACCTCAGCCGCCCCCGACGGTAACGATCGTGGCGTCCCCCCGGCGCCGATCGACCCGCGGCGTGCACCTCACGGGCGCGCAGCTGCTCGTGAACCAGCGCATCGCGCAGGCCGGCGTCCGGCGGGCCAACGCGCTGGCGGCCACCTTGGCGGAGGGGCTCGTCTTCGACGACTTCCGGCCCGCGACGGTCACGTCGACCAACCTGGATCCGGTCCTGCGCGGGTGAGCCGGCGGCCGCCCTCTGGCCCGTCGGTCGCCGCGCGACGGGGAAGCCCGCGGGGCGCTCAGGCCGGCTGGGTACGGCCATATGCCGCGGTCGGCGATCGGTGTCATCGGAACGCCAACTTCGCCCCTGAACGGTGAGTAGGAGAGCGCTGCTCCACGCTCGCCCTGTGCGAGGACCCATTCCCGATGGGCATGACCCACTCGTTCGCCGATGGCGGTTTCCTGTTGGCCGACCTGAGACCGATCAAGGCCCTTCTCGGGGGAGCGTGCGGCTTGGCCGGGCCCCGCGCCGCGGCGCGCGCGGAGGCGGCTGACAACTCGTCGCCTAAGGCTGCGTGGGTGGCAAGGCGCCACAGGCCCGCAGCAGGCTCTGGACCATGTCCGCCAGGCGGACGACGCCGCTGACCCGCCCGTCGCCCGTCACGACCGGAAGGCTGCGGATGCCGTGATGCAGGAAGAGCTCGGCCGCGTGCGATGCGGAGTCGTCGAGGTCGATGGCGACCGGGTCCCGGCTCATGTGATCGGCGACCGTCGTCTTCGCCGCATCGCGCGCTCTGCGCACGAGCGAGGGGAAGTCGCGGGTGAGGAACTCGGTGTTGCGGAACTGCTGCAGGTAGGCGGGAAAGAGGGCCTCGAGCAGGTCGCGCTCGGCGAGATAGCCCACGAGGCGCCCGTCCGCGCCGACCACCGGCAGGCCGCCGCCGGCCTCCGCGATCCGGTTGGCCGCATGGGCGAGGTCGTCGTTCTCTCCCAGGGGCTCGACCCGCTGCACGAGCTCGGCCAGGGGCCTGGGCTGTAGTCGCTCCAGGGCATCGCCCACCGCTACACCTCCACCAGGAGTATCCACAGGGTCGCCACGGCCATCGAGGCCAGTGTGGCCGGAACGCCGACGGCAAGGAAGCGCATGAACGACATCTCGCGGCCCGCCTTTCGGAGCGCGCCCACGGCGACGAGGTTCGCGCTCGCGGCGACGAGGGTGAAGTTGCCCCCGTAACAGGCCCCGATCGACAGGGCCCACCAGTTGGCGTCGCCGCCGCCGAGCTGATCCACGACAGGAGCCATCGCGGCCGTGAAGGGGATGTTGTCGACGATCCCGCTCGCGATCGCCGAGCCCCAGAGGATGCCGAGCGCCTGGGTGGTGGCCGAGCCCCCCGTTGCGTCGGCGAGCCAGTCGGTGATTCGCTCGAGCACCCCGTTGACCTCGAGGGCTCCCACGACGACGAACAGGCCGATGAAGAAGAAGAGCGTCGTCCACTCGATCGCGACGAGCGGCTGCTCGACCTCGACCCCGCTGATGAGCAGATAGAGGGCGGCACCCGAGAGCGCGATCGTCGCCGGCTCGAGCCCGAGCGCGCCGTGGATGAAGAAGCCGACGATCGTGGCGCCGAGGCAACCGAGCACGATCGCCACCTCGCGCCGCGGGCCGAGGCTGGCCGAGGCCTCGAGGAAGCCCAGCTCCTCGATCCGCCCGGGCGATGGTGTGAGCGCACGCCGGTAGACCAGGTAGAGACCGGCGGTGACGATCAGGTAGGACACGAGGGCGGGCGGCCCGACGTGGACCAGGAAGTCGATGAAGCCGAGACCGCTCTGGCTGGCGATGATGATGTTGGGCGGGTCGCCGATCAGGGTCGCGGCGCCGCCGAGGTTGCTCGCGATCACCTCGGCGACGATCAGCGGGATCAGGTCGAGCTCGAGTGCGTCGGCGATCACGAAGGTGATCGGCACGACCAGCAGGATCGTCGTGACGTTGTCGAGGAACGCCGAGGCGAAGGCCGTCGTGCCGGTGAGGCCGAACATGAGGCGGGCCGGGCGCCCGTGCGAGGCCTGGCCGACCCGGATCGCCAGGTAGGTGAAGATGCCGGTGCGCTCGGTGCCCCAGACGAGGACCATCATTCCGGCGAGCAGCCCGATAACGCCCCAGTCGATGGCCGCAATGGCCTCCTCCTGGGAGATCAGCCCGGCGAGCGCGGCGACGGCTGCTCCGGCGAGCGCGATCTTCGTGCGATGGATCCGCTCCGAGACCACGAGGCCGAGGACGACGGCGAACAGACCTGCGGCGATGGCTTCCTGCACGGCGGGCTCCAGGGGTCGGTGTGACCCCGCTGCGCCACCGTCCCCGGGGGGGGCGATCGCCGTGCGCGCGGCAGCCCGGCACCGGGCGGGGAGCACACTAGCCAGCGTTCGGGTGGGGTGCGAGTCGGCGTTCCGCTCTCGTCAGACGAGCGCCCTCAGGCTTGTCTTCCACCGTAGAATCCGTCGCCGTCCACGCCCGGAGGGCCTGGGTGGGATCGGCTCCGGCTTCGCCCACACGTGGAGCGATTGTTGTCGTTCGAGCCAACGGATGACGCCGCCGCCAGAGGACGCCTGTCCGGCGAGCTGATCGGTCGGCTTGAGGTCGTCAACGCCGGCGCCACCTACCACCTTGAAGGCGAGCTCGACGTATCGGCGAGCGGGTCGTTCAGGAGGCGGGCACGGGCCTTGCTCACCGAAATCAGCGGTGACCTCCGCGTCAACGTGCGGGACTTGGTCTTCATCGACTCATCAGGGCTGCGCGCGGTTCTGGACGCTCAGGTGATGTTCCAGGCCGAGGGGCGACGCCTACGGTTGGTCAACGTGGTCGGGCAACCTCGGCGGTTCCTGAGTCTCGTTGAGCTGCTCGATCTGATCGACGAGACCAGAGAACAGACACCCGCGTGAGAGAAGGCGAGCTCCAGCGGGCCTGACGACCCGGCGAGTTCCTTCAGGGAGCGTCCGAGGAACCTCCGACGCTGAGTTGGGCAGCGAGCACCACCAGATACGCGGCCGTCGCGGTGAAGCCGCTCGCCGGCCACGCCATCCACGAGTGGAATAGGCGGGTGATGATCGCGGCCCCGCCGATGGCGGCGGTGACGCTCACGAGGTGGAGGGCCTGCCAGAGGCGGAAGCTGCGCGGATGCGGTGGGCTCACGCGGGGAAGGCCCCGGTTCGCGACGAAGCCCACCACCGCGAACGCGCCGATCGCGCCCAGCACGAACGCCAGGGCGTTCGCCTCCGTTGGGATGCCGCGGTGGTGGAGCACCACCGCGCTCGTCGCCCAGATGGTGAGCGTGTAGCCATAGCTCGTTGCGCTGGAGGCGACGACCCAGCGGAGGGTGGCTGCGAACGGCACTACCGGATACTCGCGCACCGACGGCGAAGATTGGTCCCCGGCGAGGCCCGGACCATCGGCCCGGACGGTGCCGCCCGCGGCGCATTCCGGGGAGCGCCTCAGGTTCTTCGGGCCTCCAGGATCCCGGTCAGTTCTGACACCTCGGTCACGACGTGGTCCGCCAGCGTGAAGTGGCCCGGGTACGGGCGGCCGTTGCGACCGACCCAGGCCGTCGCCAGGCCGGCTCGGGTGGCGCCGTCGATATCCCACGCGTGAACGGCGACGAGGACTGCGCGAGACCCTCGGCCTCGATCTGGTGACGACAGAAGACGGGGCGGCCTGGACGAGCTTCCTGCGCGAGCTGACGGCGCGCGGCCTTGGCGGCGTGCGCCTGGTCATCTTCGACGCCCACCCGGGCCTTGTGGGCGCGGTGCGGGCCGCGCTGCCGGGCGCGAGCTGGCAGAGGTGCCGCACTCACTTCATGCGCAACCTGCTCGGACGGGTGCCCCGATCCTCCCAGGCCCTGGTGGCGACGCTCGTGCGCACGATCTTCGCCCAGCCCGACACCACATCGACCTGGAACCAGTACCACCGGGTCGTCGCCGAGCTCGAGGGTCGCTTCCCCGAGGCGATCGCTCTCCTGGAAGAGGCCGCGCCGGAGCTGCTCGCCTTCGCCCAGCTGCCCAAGGAGCACTGGCGCCAGATCTGCTCGAACAACCCCCAGGAGCGCCTCAACAAGGAGATCCGCCGCCGCACCGACGTCGTCGGCATCTTCCCGAATCGGGCGAGCGTGATCCGCCTCGTCGGCGCGATCCTCGCCGAGCAGCACGACGAATGGGCCGTCGCCCCGCGCTACATGAGCGCCGAGTCTCTGGCCAAGGCCCGCCTGAGCGTCATCGACGTCGACTCGAGCGAGACGGTCGAGGAGGTGATGGCCATCGAACAGGCCGCCTGAGGCTCACAGACGAGGATGGCGCGAAGCCTCTCGTACACCACCTTGACGGATGTGGCCTGGCCCGCCGAGATTCCGTCGCGGATGACTACCCGGGCCGGAACAGTGTTTGACCGCACGAGAGAAGGCGGTAGGACCTGATTGGCCCGGTACCGCGCGCACATAGCCTCGCCCCTGAACCCCGTGGCGACGAACCCGCGGGGGAGGTGGAAACCCGGGCGAGGAGCGGTTATGAGCGTGATCCTGGTCGGCGTCAACGACTCGCCGGCGGCGGCGGAGGCCGTGCGATGGGCGGCCAACGAGGCCGCTCTGCGGGGCGCGTCCCTGCACGTCATGCACGCGTGGGACCTTCCGGGGTTCGCGGGCTGGGAGGACGCTCCCGTGACCCGCGAGGGCCTCCAGGCGGAGTCAACGAGGATCCTCGACGGCCTCACGGCCCAGGCGGCCGAGGGCCGGCCGGGCCTCGACGTCGTCGGCGTCTCGGTCGAGGGCGCGCCGGTCGAGGAGTTGCTCGCCGCCGCGGGTGAGGCCGACCTACTCGTCGTCGGGTCGCGCGGGGAGGGGGGCTTCAAGGGCCTGCTCCTGGGCTCGGTGAGCCACCAGTGCGCGTTGCACGCGCCCTGCCCCGTGGTCATCGTGCGCTAGCAGCACGCAGGGGCCCCGCCGCCCCCCACGGGGCTTCCGCGCCTCAGCTGAGTCCCGCGTCGAGGCCCATCAATGAGCGCCCGCCTGCGGGGAGCCAGGCCCGCCGGGGCGTGCCCGCGCTCGGCGAAGCGCTCGTGGGCGTGGGGCAGCCACGTGTCGAGCGCCGCGAGCGACGCGCCACCCAGGACGAAGCCGACGGCGACCTCCCAGAGGGGGCCCCGCTCGAGCGCCGGCTCCAGCAGGCTGAAGGAGGTGGCCGCGAGCATGACACCCGCCGTCAGGCCCAGCAGCAGGCCGAGCGTGCGGTCGGAGGGCCGGCCGACGGCCAGGATCACCAGGGCGCCCACCGCCGTCCCGACCGCCGGTATCAGCATCCACACCAGCTCCTGCCCGCTCATGCGCGGCGGCCCCGCTCAGCGCCCGGCCACGGACGCCGGTCGCCCCGGCGGCCGCGGCTCACCGAGCCGGAGCCGGGGCCGCTACAGGTCCAGGCGGTCGGCCCTGGGGCGCCGCTGGAAGAGCGCCCAGAGCACCGCGACGGCGGAGATCTTGAAGCCGAGGTCGAAGATGCCCGGCTCCGCGTCGGCGCGGATGCGTCCACGGTTTATCCGGGCGTCCCCGGACGGTGCGTCGGGAATCCCCCGCCCGGTGCGGCCGAAGCCCCACGCGACGCTTGTGACCACGCCGACCACAATCGCGTCGAGCCCTACCACCAGGTCGCGCGCGCCGCCGCCCGTACCGTGCTCGACATAGGCCCACGACAGACCCAGTACCAGCAGCACCGAGGGTGTGACGAAGCCGACAGTCGCGGCGAGCGCACCCCTGATACGCCGCGTTCGGTAACCGACGTAGGCGACCAGGTCCACCATCATCGCCCCCGGGTACAGCTGGACCAGGCCGAGACCCTCGTCGATGTCCTCGCGCCGGAGCCATCCTCGCTTGACCGGCACTGACCGGAGGCTCTGCAGGACCGCCGCGCCAAAGGCCGTGAGGCCGACTACAAAGAACACCGGAGGAGCTCGAAGACGCCGACCAGCGGCCGCGCTCGTTCGGACGTCACACCAGTCTCTGCGTGCCTGTGCACGCGCCTGGCGTTCTAGAGACCGCGCCCTTGAGCGCCCCGAGCGAGTGGTTCCGGCACCCGCGAAGCCTGTCATAACGACCCTGCGAAGGCTCCACCGTCGGCGCGCAGCTGCAGCAAGTCGGGGTTAGGAGATGATGGCGTGTGTTGTGGGCCGGTCGCGGCTGGCGACGACCATCCCATGACGTATCGGGCACAGTTGCATCAGATATGATGCCCAACGATTATGTTGACGTTGTGTGCCGCCAAGGGCCCCGACTACTACGAGCGGTCCGAGTTCGTCCGTGACGACTACTACTCGGAGCGGGGCGATGTCCGCGGCGCCTGGGCGGGGGGTGGGGCGCAGGCGCTCGGTCTGTCGGGCGGACCCGAGGAGGGGGACCTCGGCACGCTCCTCGACGGCCGTGATCCGGCAAGCGGCAATCCTCTCGTTGGCACCGCGCGCCGCGCCGGCGGTAACGTCGCGTTCGACCTGACCTTCGCCGCGCCCAAGAGCGTCAGCGTCCTCGCGGCGGTCGGAGGCGGGGTCGTCCGAAGAGCGGTGCTCGACGCGCACGCGGCCGGGGTCCGAGCGGGGCTCGATTACCTGGAGCGCCAGGCGTGCTTCGTGCGCCGCGGGCGCACGGGGTCACGGTACTTCCGGCCGAAGGCTTCGTGGGCGCCCTCTACGTCCACGAGATGGCCCGCTCGGGCGATCCCCACCTGCACGCCCACCTGGTGATCGCCAACCGGGTGAGGGGAGCCGATGGCCGTTGGAGCGCCCCCGACATGCGCCCGGTCTACGCCCACGCCAAGACCGCCGGCACGATCGCCGACGCGGTGATGCGCGACCAGCTTCGGCGCTCACTCGGCGTCGAGTGGGGCCCGGTCACCAACGGCATCGCAGAACTCGTCGCCGTACCGACCAATGTGCGCGAGCACTTCTCGGCTCGTCACACCGAGATCATGGAGGAGGCGACCGCACGCGGGCTCACCTCGCGCGCGGGCATCGCCGCCATCCAGCGCGAGACGCGCGACCGAAAGAGGGTCATCGCGCGAGAGGTGGCGGTGGCCGGCTGGCGCGCCCGCGCGGCCGAGCACGGCTTCGGCAAGCAGGAGCTTCGCCACGCCCTTGGACGGGCACGCGGCGTCACCGCCTCCGACTACACCGCGCGCCTTCGCGCCCAGGCCACGCAGATGCTCGGACCGGGTGGCCTCACCCGCCAGAGCTCGGCCTTCACCCGCCGCGAGGTGATCCAGCAGCTCGCCGAGGTCCATCCCGAGGGCGCACGTGTCGGACACCTCGAGCGCCTGGCCGACGACTTCCTCGCGCGGACCTGCGTCGCGCTCACGCGCGCAGGTGACGCCTCGAGCCCCGGCCACCACGAGACGCTCTACACCACCCCCGACATGCTGCGCGCCGAGGTTCGCCTCATCGTCGCGGCCACTGGGCGCGATCCGCACGGGTCCGTCGTCGCCGACGCCCGAGCTATCAATACGACGATCGCCTCGCGTCCCACCCTTGGCGCCGACCAGCAGGCCGCGGTGCGCCACCTCACCACCGGCGAGGATCGCGTGCGGGTGATGGAGGCCCGGGCGGGCACCGGCAAGACCTTCACCCTCGCCGCCGTGCGCGAGGCCTACGAGCAATCCGGTGTCCCGGTGATCGGCGTCGCCTGGCAGGGCCAGGCCGCCGATGTGCTCGAGCGCGAGGCGGGCATCGCCTCCCAGACCGCCGCCCTCCTTCTGCGCCGGATCGAGAGGGGAGAGGACGACGCCATTCCCAGCCACTCCGTCGTCGTGGTGGACGAGGCCTCGGTGATGCCGACGCGCGCCCTCGAGCGACTCGCCCACTCCGCCGCGTGGCGCTCGGCGCGCCTGGTGCTTGTCGGCGACCGGGCCCAGCTTCCCTCGATCGAGGCCGGCGGTGGCTTCGCAGCTCTGGCCGATCGCCTCGGTGCGGTGGAGCTCACCGAGAATCGCAGACAGCAGAGCGAGCTGCAGCGCGAGGTCGCACGGCACCTGGCCGAGAGCCGCGCAGACGAGGCCGTCCGCCTTCTCGCCGAGAGCGGGCGCCTCCAGTTCTTCGACGATGCCCGTGACGCACGCATCGCGCTTGTCACCGCATGGGCGCGAGCCGAGCTCGACTCACCCGGGGACAACCTGATGCTCGCCCACGATCGCCACGACGTCGCTGAGATGAACCGCATCGCGCGGCAGTGGCGTGAGCAGTGGGGCTTCATCTCGGATCGACGGATCACGGTCCATGGAACCGAGTGGGCAATCGGTGATCGGATGGTGTGCCGCCGCAACGACTACTCCCTTGGTGTGCGCAACGGCACCCAGGGGACGGTGGTCAACCTCGGCCACCACGCCGAGCACTTGGATCTCTTCACCGACCACGGCGAGATCGTGCGCATCCCCGCCGACTACCTGACCCACGCCCGCCACGGCTACGCCCTCACCGGGCATGTCTCTCAGGGGGAGTCGGTCGATCGCACCTTCGTGCTCGCGAGCCCCGAGCGCGGGGGAGCCGAGTGGGCCTATGTGGCCGGATCACGTCAGCGCCATGACCTTCAGGTGTTCGTCGTCCATCACGAGTCAGAGAACGTCCGGGAGGCCCTCGCCCGTGCCTGGTCGCGCTCGCAGGCCAAGTCGCTCGCGCTCGACCTGGTCGATGCGGCGGATCGGAGATCGGCGATGGACGCGGTTCGGGCCGACATCGACGCCGCAACGCCCGAGAGACTGCTCGCTCGCATCGAGGAACTCCGCGCGACACGCGAGTCGGCGCGGCACGGCGCGGCGTTGGTGCCCAACCACGAGCTGGCGCGAGTGGCCGGGCTTCGCGCGGCCGCGGGGCGAGCGCAGGAGGGAGCGAAGGACGCCGAAGCCCGCGCGGCGCGCCTTGCGGATCGGCTCGATCGCATCCCCGCGTGGCGCCGCGGCGAGCGGGCGCATCTGCGCTCTGACATCGAGCGGGCGCGCAGAGACCTCGAGCGATACCGCAGCGACGGGCGCGCGGCACAGGGCGAGCTGGCCCATCTCGGCCCCGTTCTGGGCGGAGACGCTCAGGGGCGCGGGCAGAGGGTCGGGGTCGAGCTGTCCGCGCTCGAGAGCAGGCTTGTCCCGTGGATGGCTTCCGTGGAGAGCGTCCGCGTCCAGCCCGGTCGCGACCGTGCTCCGGCGCAAGGACCGGCCAAGCGCGATATCGGCCGTGAGCGGTAGTCGATCGTGAGCGACCACCGCTTCCAGGCCGTCTACTACCGCGCCGCCGACGGCAGCCAGCCGGTCGATGACTTCATCGAGAGCCTGGATGCGCGCGCCCAGGCGGTGCTCGACCAGCAGATCGAGCGGCTGAACCTCCTCGGCCCGAGCCGGCCCCACCTGCCTTTCCCGCACAGCTCGCAGATCGAGGCGAGCTTCGCGAGCTGCGCTGCCACTTCGGCTCGTCGCTCTACCGGGTCCTCTACCGGCGCTCCGGGAACCTGATCGTCCTCCTTCACGTGTTCCGAAAGGACACCGGCCAGGTGCCCGAGCGGGAGATCGCGATCGCCCGGGCGCGCTTCGAGGACTTTCGCGCGCGCATGGACGCGCCCCGCCGTCGGCCGCCGCGCGCTGCGGGTCGGGATGCGCCGTAGCACTTATCAAGTCTGGTAAGCTCGTGGCCGATCCAAGGAGAGACATGCCCCGCGCGAGCGCCAGCACGACCCAGAGCCCCATCGGAGACCGCGTCGGCGACGGTGGACGGCGTCGCGCCCGCAGCGCCGAGTACCAGCGCGAGCGCGCCCGCCTCGATCCCTTCGAGGCGATCGCCCGTCAGGTGATCCTGCGCCGGGGAGAGCTCGGGCTCACCCAGAAGGACCTCGCCGAGCGGATCGGCACCAGTCACTCGGCGATCTCACGTTTGGAGAGCGGTCAGCACCGCGCGTCGATCGCCACGCTCGAGCGGGTCGGTGAGGCCCTCGGCCTGCGGTTGGTGGTCAGCCTGGAGCCGGCCACCGCCTGAGCGTCGCCCGGGCGGTTGGACAGTCCATTGAAAACGGGCGCATACTGTGCGAGTGGATCGAGCATTCGCCACCCCCGTCTCGTTGCGGCAGGCTGTTGCCCATGAGCGGGCAACCACCTCAGCCAGTCCTGACGATCGACGAGGTCGCCGACTGGCTCGGCATGCACCGCAACTCTGTTCACCGCGCCGCCCGGCAGGGGCGCCTTTCGGCGCGCCGGGTGGGCAAGGAGTGGAGGTTCCTCGCCGACGCGGTCTCCGCGCGCTGGACGCCGGGCAGGAGGCTCAGGGGGCCGGCCGAGGCGACGCCCCTCCGCCCCGCCTTCCCCGAGTCGCCCATCGAGCTGTCGGCCTTGGAGGCCGCCGAGTTCCTGCGCGTCGAGCCGAACACCATCTATCACGAGGCCGCCGCCGATCGTCTTCCCGCCTGGAAGGAGGGGCAGGAGTGGCGCACGAGCGCCTCGGCCCTTCGCGCAGTACCTCTCCTCGGATCCCGATCCATCCGGGCGCTACGTGCGCAACGGAGGACAGGAGAAGCAGTAGGCGGCCCTTCGTGGTGAGGCGCCGCCAGCCGCCGCCGCTGGCCTCCTCCGAGCACTACCGGGTCAAAGCGGTCGAGCAGACGCTCGCCATCCTCGACGTGCTCGCCGAGTCCCCCGATCTGGCCCTCCCGGAGATCGCCGAGCGGATCGGCCTGGCAACCCCGAACGCCCACAAGCTGATCCTCCACCTGCAAGAAGCGGGCCTCGTCGAGACCGGCCTCATCGACAAGCGCTATCGCCTCGGCGCCCGTCGCCTCGCCGAGCTGACCGAGCGCGCGCTCTCGACCCTCAGCCACTGGGAGGCCTTCAGGGCGAGCGTGCCGGCGCTGAAAGAGCTGACCGGCATGCACGGCCTCGTCGCGAAGCTCGTGGGATCGCGGGTCGTCTACGTCGAGCAGACGCGCGGCCCGGACCTCGCCGCCGGCCGGGCCTTCCCCGCCCACGCGACGGCGCTCGGAAAGGCGCTCCTGGCCGAAGCCCCCGCATCTGTTCTCGACGAGGTGGTCCTCGATGCCTGGAGCACGAGGACGATCACCGATCACACGGAGCTGGAGACAGAGCTCGCCCTGACCAGGAAGCGCGGTTGGGCCCTCGAGGATGGTGAACTCGACCGGCCCCGCCGCTCGATCGGCGCGGTCGTGCGCGATCACCGGGGTACGGCGGTCGCGGCGATCGGGATCGGCGGCTTCACCAAAGAGCTGCCCGACGAGCGCCTGCCCGAGCTGGTCGGCCACGTGCTCAGTGAGGCCCAGAAGATCACCGACGCCCTCGGAGGTGCCCTCGGCGCGCTCGTGCCACCGCGCCTCGAGATCACCGTGCTCGGGGCGGTGGAGCCGCCGGTACCGCCCGTGCCCCGGACGGACACGCCGAGTGGGCGGCGGAGCGCGAGGAAGGCTCGGGCCAGCGAATGACAGGCCTTCTGCGCGAGATCACGGGAGTCAACACCACCATCACCCGCACCATGGGCAACGGTGCGTGACCGATGAGCGGGCGGCTCCCCGAGCTACTTGACCGGAAGCAGCTGGCGGCGGAGACCGGCTTTGGTCGAGCAACAGTCGATTGGGTCTTCGGGAGGCTGCCCGTAGTCGCGCTACCCGGCCACCGCAAGGTCTTCGTCCGGCGCGAGGACGTCGCGCGCCTTCTCGCCGAGCACACCTACGCCGCCTCTCGCGTGCGGCCATAGGCTCGCAAGACAATGGCCAGCGTTCACATCCTGAAGGTGTCCCTCGCCTCGGGTGCGGTCCGCTACCGGGTGCGGTTTCGGCTCGGCGGTGCGGAGACGACCCATCGGTACGCCGGGAGTTTCAGAACGCGCCGGGAGGCCGAGGCACGCGCGCGCTGGGTGTCGGGTGAGTTGGCGGCGATGCGGGTGCCCGACGTCCGCGGCCTTCGGGATCGGGCGCCAGTGGCGCTCGCCGACGCGGCGGCGCGCTGGCAGGCGAGCCGCATCGACATCGCCGCGAACACCGCCAACGTCCATCGCAAGTCCTTGGTTCACGTCCTCAAGGCTTTCGGGGCGCGCGAGCCGGGATCGATAACCCCGGCCGAGGTCGCCGAATGGGTCGGTACGTTGGCCGCCACGTACACACCCGGCTACACGCGCAAGATCGTCAACGCTCTGGCGATGGTGCTCGACCACGAGGGAATCGCCCCGAACCCGGCCCGCGATCGACGGGTGCGGCTTCCACGAGACGTTCGCGAGGAGATCGAGGCCCCGGACGCGGAGGCAGTGGAGGCGGTCCTCGGGGCCGTGGCGCCTCGCTACAGGCTGCTGTTGGTAGTTCTTGACGCCACCGGAATGCGCGTCGGTGAGCTGGAGAGCCTCACCTGGGGCGATCTCGACACCCGCGAGAGTCGCTGGCGGGTGGCTCGCCAGCGCGAGAAGGGACGTCGGGGCCGCTGGGTACCGGTGCCGGTTGACGTCTTCACCGCGGTTGACGATCTGGTGCCCCACGAGGATCGCGAGCTCGAGGCCCGCGTCTTCGGATGGCTGGCGCAGGCCAACCTGCGAAGGGAGATCGCGCGCGCCTGCAAGGCGACCGGAACGCCCCTGTGGAGCCCGCACGATCTGCGTCACCGCCGGATCTCCCTCTGGCACCGCGACGGGCGCTCCTGGGCGCAGATCGGCGAGTGGGCCGGCCAGCGCGACCTGGCGACCACCGCGAACCGCTACACGCATGTCGTCATCGGCCGCGAGATCGACCGCGAGACATTCCTGCCGGCCGGTGGCGCCCGCGTGGTTTCGTAGTACGATACTGCGCGTGGAGGTTCTCCGGTCCGGCTTTCGCCACGGTGTCGAGGACCAGGACATCCAGCATGCGCTGCGCGCGGCACTGCTCGTGGAGGAGGTCGACGACCACCCGACTCGCTATCTGGTGCTCGGTCCTGACCGGGCCGGCAACATGCTCGAGCTGGTCGTGCTGGACCGGCCCGAGGGGCCCGCGGTGATGCACGCGATGCCGATGAGAGCCAAGTATCTGCCGCTGCTGGACAGGAGATCGTGACTATGCCGAAGACCCATGGAACCACGGCCGACGGTACGCCCATCACCGATGAGATGGTCGAGCGGATGGCCGACGAGGCCGAGCGCGGTTACGACGTCAACGAGATCCGGCGTCGCCGGGGCGGTCGCCCGCCGATGGGCTCGGCGGCCGCCTCTGTGGAGTCTGTTCGTTTGGATCCTGAGCTCCGGCGCGAACTGCTGCTGCGCGCCGCGGAGGAGAAGATCAGTGTGTCCGAGGCGATCCGCCGGGCCATCGGCCAGTACGTGCGCGCCGGCTGACGGGCGGGTGCGTGCAGACTTGGTGACCGCGAGAAACGTGCACTGCGCGTCGCCGGCGTGGGTATACCCGTGGGTACACCGCTCCGAAAATTATGCCTCATTTACAGGGTAGGTTCGACTCCTACGCCGTTCCGTCCGCGCCGGGCCAGCGCGCGTGCGGACCGGGCGCCGGACCGCGTATCCGGTCACGGGCCTCGACGACCATACCAATGGCCAGGTCACCAACCTCCGAACGACGGGCGCGCGACTCGACTCGCCAGATTCATCATCAGCCACGGCGATGAGCGCGGGTTTCACCGCTCGACGCTGAGCACGCGGGGCGCGGGTGGGGGGAAGGGCACCCTCCACCCGCCGCCCTCTGCGCGTCCGCCTGCAGGTAGCCTCGGCGGTCTTCGCCGTTCCGTGGAGGTCACCATGCCCGCCGCCCCGTTGCGCGTCGCGATCGTCGGCTACGGCCTCGCCGGCCGCGTCTTCCACGCACCGCTGATCGCCGCCCGGCCGGACATGCGCGTGAGCGCGGTGGTGACCGGCGACCCGGAGCGCCGCGCCGCCGCCGAGGCGGACCACCCCGGCGTGCGGGTGGTCGACCGCGCCGACGCGCTGTGGGACCGCCCCGGCGACATCGACCTCGTGGTCGTCGCCGCCCCCAACCGCGCCCACGTGCCGGTGGCCCGCGCCGCGGTCGCGGCCGGTGTCCCGGTGGTGGCCGGCGTGATCGTGGCGGTGGCCGTGCTGAACGCCGACCGCGGCGTCCCGCTCGCGACGGTCATCTTCGTGGGCATCGTGATCGTCGTGGACTTCATCACCCGGCACACGGCCTTCGGCCGCCACGTCTACGCGGTCGGCGGCAACGCCGAGGCCGCTCGCCGGGCCGGCATCTCGCTCAACCGGATCCGGCTCACCGTCTTCATCATGTGCTCAACCCTCGCCGCCATCGGCGGCATCATGGCGGCGTCGCGGCTGTTCGCGGTCAACCAGTCCTCCGGCGGCGGCGACGTGCTCCTCAACTCCATCGCCGCGGCCGTCATCGGCGGCACCAGCCTCTTCGGGGGCCGCGGCACCGCCTGGTCGGCGCTCCTCGGTGCGCTGGTCATCGGGTCGATCTCCAACGGGATGGACCTGAAGGCGCTCGACTCGGACGTCAAGTTCATGGTCACGGGCGCCGTGCTGCTCCTGGCCGTCACGATCGACGCGACGGCCCGCCGCGGCCGCCAGTCGTCGGGACGCGCCTGAGGCAGGCCTCGTGGGCCACGCGCCGCCCCGGACGGGCGGCGCGTGACCCGGAGGGTCTCAGCGCGCGGCGCGCAGGGCCCGCAGGCCGCTGACCAGCGCGTCGCGCTCGGTCGCGGGCAGGCCGGAGATGAGCCCGGCCACGTCGGCGGGGGAGGCCGCCGCGTCGGCGCCGGCCACGGTGCGGCGGCCGGCGGGGGTGAGGGTGACCAGCACGCGGCGCCGGTCGGCCGGCAGGGGCTCGCGGGTGGCCAGGCCGAGGACGACGAGGCGTGAGCAGAGGTCGGCGACCACGGGGCGCGACGCGCCCAGCAGGCGGGCCTGGTCCGTGACGGTGCGCGGCTCCTCGGCCAGCGAGCGCATCAGGGCCAGCATGCGCGGGGTCACGCCGAGGCGGTCCGGGATGCGGGCGAACGGCACCAGGCCCTCGGCCAGCCCTGCCACGAGCCCGGCCACCTCGGCCGACTGGTCCTCGAGCGACGCGGCGGCGACCGGCTCCGGGAGGGGCTCGGCGGCGGGGGAGGGCTCCGGGGACCAGGCGAAGGCCCGCGGCTCCTCGGCGACGGGCGCGAGCGTGGACTCACGCTCGGGCTCGGGCTCCGCGATGGGCTCCTCGGCCGGAGCCTCGGGCGCGGCGACGGCCTCGGGCGCGGCTGAGGGCTCGGCCTCGGCCTCAGCCGCGGGCTCGGCGGGGGTCCCGGGACCGGAGGGGAGCCATGCGATCGTCGGGGGGGCGTCCGCAATCCCGGGCTCGGTCTCCGGGGCCTCGGGCTCCGCGGTCTGCGGTGCGTCCAGGCCGGCGAGCCAGGCGGGCTCCGCGGCGGGCGCGCTCTCGCTGAGCCAGGCCAGCTCCGGCATGTCCGGTGCCTCGGCCGGGGCCGGGGCGTCGACCGCGGCGGCGACCTCGGCCGGGGCCGGGTCGATCCAGGCGGGGAACACGTCGTCGGACGGGGCCGCCGGGGCGTCGACCTCGTCCTGGCCCGGCACCCACGGCGGCGCCGCGGACGGCGCGGGGTCGAGGGCGGGCATGACCCAGTCCTCGGCTGCCGGCAGGTCGGCGGAGGGGTCGCTCTCGGCGACGGCCTCGGGCTCCTCGGCCGGCGCGCCGGCGGGGGCCCACTCGACCACGGCCATCGGCTCGGGGGCCGCCTCGGGGAAGGGCGACGGGCCGGAGGGGCTGAGCGGCGGCGACCAGGTGCCGGCGATCTCGCCGGGAAGGGGCCAGCCCGGCTCGACGATCGTCTCGCCGGGCTCCCACGCCATGGCGGGCTCCAGCGGGCGGGGCCCGAAGGCCGTCGGCGCCGGGGCGTCGGCGCGGGGGGCGTCGGCGGGCGCCGGTGCCGGGGCGGATGCGGCCGCCCGGGCCTTCGGCTTGCGCAGCGACGGGCGCTTCGGAGGCGCCGGGGTGTCCGCGCCGGCGGCGGGCCGGGCGCGCCGCGCGCGCACGAGGTACACCGCGAGCAGCAGGATCAGCCCGATGAAGAGGTAGGTCGTCACGCTTTCCGCGGTCTCCCTCGCGTTGGGACGTGCCCTGCCCCTATCGGTCGGAGGCCCCGCCACTTGACCGCACGGGTCACACGGGGCCGTGAGAGGCCCGTGAGCCGCCCGTGAGGGCCGCCGGAGAGCCTGCCCGCCATCAGGCGATCCTCAGCGGGAGGCGGACGATGGTCGAGGGGCGATGGGACGTGGGCGCCGACGGGGCGGCCGCCGCCGCGGTGACGATCTGCGGGGCCTGCGAGGACCTGCTCCAGCGCGTCGGGGCCCCCTGGCCCGGCGGCGAGGCCGGTCGCGCGCTCGAGCGCCTGCGCGAGCGCGTCGAGACCCTGCTCGCCGGCCCGGCCCCGCCGGGTGAGGCCGCCGGCGCGCTGCCGGCGCTGGAGGTGCGCGCCCTCGGGGCCACCGCCGTCCGGGCCGGCGGGCGCGCCATCGACCCGCCGCGCCGCTCGCGCCTGGTGCTCCAGTACCTGGTGGCCCACCGCGCCCGCCCGGTTCCCCGGGAGGTGCTGCTCGAGGCCTTCTGGCCGGGCTCCTCGCCCGCGGCGGCGCGCAACAGCCTGAACGTGGCCGTGACCCTGCTGCGCCGCGCGCTGCGGGCGGCCTACGGCGACCACCCGGTCATCGTGTTCCGCGACGAGTCCTACGGGATCGACCCCGCCGTCGAGGTCCGGGTCGACCGCGAGGAGTTCGAGCGACTGGCCCGCCGCGGGGCGGAGTGCCGGCGGGCGGGCGACCACAGCCAGGCCGTGCGCCTGCTCTCGGCCGCGCGGGCCCTCTACGGCGGCCCGCTCTACGCGGACGAGCCCTACGAGGACTGGATCGTGGCGATGCGCCGCGCCCTCGAGGCCGACCACCTCGCGGTGCTGACCGGCCTCGGGGAGTCGCTCGCCGCCATCGGCGCCCGCGAGGAGGGGGTCGAGGTTCTGCGGGCGGTGCTGGCGGCCGAGCCCGAGCGCGAGGACGTCCACCGCATGCTCATGGACATCCACGCCGCCGACGGTCGCGGCTACCTCGCGCTGCGCCAGTTCGACGCCTGCCGCGAGGCCCTGCGACGCCGGCTGGGCGTGGACCCCGGGCCCGAGACGCGGGCGGCCCGTGACCGCATCCTCGGCCGCGGCGAGCCGGTCCGCGGTGCCCGTAAGCCCCGGGTAATCGCTGCCTAAGCGGGGCTTTCTAGGTTCCACCCATCGCTTGCGCAATTCCGCGAAGGCGACACTGAAACTCCGAAACAAGGAACGTGACATGGCCTCCATCCAGCTCCCCATCCCGTCGCCGCTCATCACGTCCGGTGACTTCACCGCTCAGGTCAAGGACCCGGGCAGCGGGAACCCCACGACGGTCATCCGCACCGAGGACGCCTGGTCGGTCAGCGCCGACTGGTTCCTCGAGGGCCCGGTCGTCGCCATCCTCGACGGCCGCTGGCGCCTCCAGGTGGCGCTCGAGTCGATCGGCAACCAGGGCGTCGAGATGGTGGCGCCGCCCGTGTTCGTGAACTACCTGACCGGCACGCTGACGGGCGTCTACCCGAACCAGCGCATGTCGTTCTCGGCCTCGGTGCCCTTCCCGGCCGGCACGCCGACCCTCGGCGGGGCCCCCGACGTCGCCTACCACGCGACCGCCCTTCTGACCTACCTCACGCCCGCCGGCTCGCCCGGCCCGTTCGCCGCGGTCATCGACCTCGGCCTCATCCAGATCTTCGACTCGCCCAAGCCGTAGCGCCGTCCGGGGCGCCGCGACCCTCGGGGCTACGCCTCGAGGCCTCCATCGAGCTCGAGCCAGGGGCCTGCGTGCGCCCCCTGCTCGAGCTCGTCGGGGGTCCAGGGGTGGTCCGCCCCCGGCAGGAAGCGGGCGAACGCGTCGGCCGCGTCGGGGTCGCCGGTCCGGCGCAGCAGGTCCACGGCCCTGCGCGCGGCGTCGGCCTCCTCGTCGCTCAGGCGCTTGCCGGCCCACAGCACGATGTTCGAGCCCATCGGAGACCTCCTCCGGACGGCGGACGGACGCTGGCCGGATCCTAGTCGGAGGACGGCACGTGACGCCGGGGCGGACCCGGGGGGCTCCTTTTGCGCCCCCGGGCGATGGCGGCGCCCCGCCCGGTCCCGTTAGTAACGACGCATGCGAACCGCCACCGGGACCGTGCAGTGCGACGACGTGGGGCGGGGCCACCCGGTCCTGCTGGTGCACGGGGTCGCCTTCGGGCCCGCGTCGTTCGCCGGCACCGCCGAGGCGCTCCTCGGCCAAGCCCGCGTCATCGTCGTCCACCGCCGCGGCTACGGGCGCACGGCCGCCCGCCCCGGGTGCGGGCGCCCCGAGGACGACGCGGCCGACATCCTGGCCCTGCTCGACCGCCTGGAGATCGAGCGCGCGAGCGCGGTCGGGGTGGGGGACGGGGCCACGATCCTCACGGCCTTCGCGATGGCCAACCCCGGCCGCTGCGCCGGCGCCGTGCTGCACGAGCCGGCGCTCGGCCCCCTGGCCCCCGGCGTCCACGCCCTCTGCGCCCGGCTGGCGCGGGCGGTCGCGGCCGCCGCGTCGCCGGCCGTCGGCGCCGACATGGTCGCGGCGGCGCTCGCCGGGCCGCGCACCTGGGGCTCGATCGGCACCTACGGGCGCGCGGAGGCGCGGCGCTCGGCGTCGGTCGTGCGCCAGGAGATGGCGCTGCACGCACGCTTCGCGCCGACGGCCGCCGAGCTCGGGGCGCTGCGCGGCATCCCCGTCGTTGCGGCGGTCGGCGCGCGATCCGGGCCCGAGCGGCGGGAGGCGGCCGGGGTGCTGGTGCGCCACGCCGGGGCGGCCACCGCGCTGGTGCCCGGCGCGGGGACGCTCGCGCACTTGGAGAACCCGGCGGCCCTCGCCGATCTGGTGCGCGCCCAGGTGGCGTCCCTGTCCTGAGGGGTTTGGCTAGCCTGGGCGGATGAGCGCCATCGAGCCCGGCCGGACCCTCACCTCCATGGCGCGCGGGGCGGGGTGCGGCTGCAAGCTCTCCCCGGACCTCCTGTCGCGCGCGCTCGCGCACATGCCGCCGCTGCCCGACCGCGCCGGCATCCTGGTCGGGCACGAGGGGATGGACGACGCCGCGGTGCACCGCATCGCCGACGGCCTCGCCGTCGTGGCGTCGATCGACTTCTTCACGCCGATGGTGGACGATCCCGAGACGTTCGGCGCCATCGCCGCCACCAACGCGCTGAGCGACCTCTACGCGATGGGCGCCGAGCCGCTCTTCGCGCTCGCGGTGGTCTGCTTCCCGCGGGATGGCGATCCGGAGGCGCTCGGCGGCGTGATGCGCGGCGGCGCCCGCGTGGCGGCCGAGCACGGCTGCCCGGTGCTCGGCGGCCACTCGGTCGACGACCCCGAGCCCAAGTACGGCCTCTCGGTGCTGGGCACGGCCGACCCGGACCGCCTGATGACCAACGACGCCGGCCGGGCGGGCGACCGGCTTCTGCTGACCAAGGACCTGGGCGTCGGCATCGCGGTGACCGCCGCCCGCCACGGCGACGCATCGGCCCTGGACGCGGCGGTGGAGTCGATGTTGCGCTCCAACCGGGAGGCGTCGCGCGTCGCGCTGGCCCACGGCGTGCGCTGCGCCACGGACGTCACCGGCTTCGGTCTGCTCGGCCACCTGCACGAGATGGCGGCAGCCGGGGGGCTCGCGGCGCGCATCGACCCGGACGCCCTCGTGGCGCTGCCCGGCGTCCCGGAGCTGGCGGCGGCCGGCCACCTGCCCGGCGGCGGCCGGCGCAACCGCGCCCACTACCAGCAGTGGGCCGATGTCGGGTCCGGCGTCCCGGACGCGCAGTGGGACCTGTTGAGCGACCCCCAGACGAGCGGCGGGCTGCTGATGGCGGTGGCGGCGGACCGCGCCGACGCGCTGGCGGCCGGCCTGCTGGCCGCGGGCGCGCGGGCCCACCCCGTCGGCCGCCTGGAGGAGGGCGCGCCCGGGCGCGTGGCGATCGGCTAGCCGCCTCTTTACAAATCGCTCACAAATGGGCCGTCGTGCGCGGGCCCCCACCCGGTTGAGCGGGTGCACACCACGAAGGGAGACCCGTGCCCCGATCCCTCGCCGGCCGATGAGCGAGCCGGCCATCGACCCCGGGCGGACGCTCGACGACCAGATGCTGGCCGACTGGGCCGCCGTCGGGCTGCGCCGGCTGGAGGCGCACCTCGCGCGGCAGGCCGCGTTCTGCGATTTTCTGCGCCAGCGCCAGAGCGACGCCGATCCGCCCCAGGAGCCATGTCCCCACCGGCCCGCGCCATGAGCACCGCCGACATCACCGACGATGGGCTCGGCCGCGCGGCGCTGGCCGGCGACCGGGACGCCTTCACCGCGCTGTTCGCCCGCCACGAGCGCGGGCTCTACAACGTCGCCCACCGCCTCACCGGCAGCAGCGAGGACGCGGCCGACATCACGCAGGAGGCGTTCCTGCGCGTCTTCGCGCGGCTCGACGACCTGGCCGGCCGCGAGGTCAACCTGCCCGCCTACCTGCACCGCACGGCGCGCAACCTGGTCTACGACCGCTCGGCCCGGCGCGCCCGCGAGACGCCGGTGGACGATGTCGCCCTGGCCGCGGGCGCCGACCCGGCGCTGGACGCCGACCCCGCCCTGTCCGCCCTGGTGGCGGCGCAGGGCGCCGACGTGCGCGCCGCAAACGCCCGCCTGCCGGAGCGCCACCGCCTCGCCCTGGCGCTGCGCGAGCTGGAGGACATGTCCTACGAGGACATCGGGCGCGTGCTCGACACCACCCTGGGGGCCGTCGCCGCGCTCCTGGTGCGGGCCCGCCTGGCGCTGCGCCGCGAGCTGCGGCTCGGGCAGGTCGACACCGCCGCCATGGACCCGGGTTGCCGGGCGCGGCTCGGCGACGTGGGCGCCCTGATCGACGGCGAGCTCGACGCCGACCGCGCGCACGTGCTCTCCCAGCACCTGGAGCTGTGCCCGTCCTGCCGCGCCGCGCGCGCGGCGTTCGAGGAGGCCCGCGTCTCCTACCGCGCGTGGCTGCCGCTGCCGGTGCTCGCGCTCGGCGCCTCCACCGCCAAGGCGGCCGAGGCGCGCGGCCTGGTGCGCTTCGGCGGCTCCGGCCGGCGCGCCGCCGGCGCCCGCGGCGCCCGTGCGGGCGCCGCGGCATCGGGCGGGAGGCGGGTCGGCGCCCTGGTCGCGTCGGGCCTCGCGGGCGCGCTGATCCTGTTCGGCGCGCCGACCCTGGTGGCGCTGCGCTCCGGATCGGAGCCGCCCTCGCCGCTCCCCGAGCCCGCCGCCGCCGCGCCGGCGACGACCGCAGCGGGCACCACCAGCACCCCGCGTACCGTGACCGCGCCGCCCGCCACGACGGGACCCGCCGTGACCGCCGCCCCGGCCGCCCTGCCCGCGGCGGCGCCCCTCACGACAGCCGGGCGCCCCGGCGAGCCGCCCGCGCTCGACCCCGTCGTGACCCGGCCCCGGCGCACCCGCACGACGGCCCCCGCGCGGACCGCCACGCGGCCCGCGGCGACGGTGGCCGGCCCCGCGCCCGCCCCCGGCACGACGAGCGCGCCCCCGGCCGACCCGCCGCCCGCGACGACCTCCGACCCGCCGCCGCCCACCACGACCGACGCGCCGCCCGCGACCACCGAGCCGCCGCCGCGCACCACGATCCCGACCACCACCGACGCGCCGCCGGGCGGGGTCTTCTAGTGCCCCGGGTCGGAGAAGCCTGGGCAGTTGCCGGCCGGATCGCCGGAGATTCGCTCGGGAACCACATGCGGACCTCCGACTCGGGACGCTAGAGGTGTGGAGCCGATCGACGTTCGCCCTGCGGCCCCGGCCGCGCGGCGTGCACCTCGTCACGCGCGAGGTGGTGGAGGCGCTGCCCGACATGGCGGGCGTGCGCGTCGGGCTGCTGCACCTGTTCATCCGTCACACCTCGGCCTCGCTGGCGCTCAACGAGAACGCGAGCCCGGACGTGCGCTCCGACCTGGAGGGGTGGCTGTCGCGGGCGATCCCCGACGGCGACCCGGCCTACGACCACTCCCTGGAGGGGCCCGACGACATGCCCGCCCACGTCAAGGCCGTCCTGATCGGCCCGTCGCTCAGCCTGCCGGTGTCCGGCGGGCGCCTCGACCTCGGCACCTGGCAGGGGGTCTACCTCTGCGAGCACCGGGACCACGGCGGGCCGCGGACGCTGACGGCGACGCTGTGGGGTGAGGACTGAGCGTGCCGGACCGGGGGTAGTCTGGTCCGCATGCCTACGACGACGATCCCCACGCGAACGCTGGGCTCCCGCGGGCCCTCCATCACCGAGCTCGGCTTCGGCGCCTGGGCCATCGGCGGCGGCGACTGGGCCTACGGCTGGGGCCCCCAGGACGACGCCGACTCCGTGGCCGCCATCCGCCGGGCGCTCGGGCTCGGCATCGGCTGGATCGACACCGCCGCGGTCTACGGCCTCGGCCACTCCGAGGAGGTCGTGGCGCGCGCCCTGAAGGGCGTGTCCGAGCGGCCGCTCGTGTTCACCAAGTGCGGCATGGTCTGGCAGGACCAGGCCGACGGCGTGCCGCGCCCCAACCTCAAGCCCGACGAGATCCGCCGCGAGTGCGAGGACTCGCTGCGGCGGCTCGGCGTCGAGGCGATCGACCTCTACCAGTTCCACTGGCCCGACCCGAACACCGGGACCCCGGTCGAGGAGTCGTGGGGCGTGATGGCCGACCTCGTCCAGCAGGGCAAGGTGCGCTGGGCGGGCGTCTCCAACTTCTCGGTCGAGCTGCTGGAGCGCTGTGAGCCGATCCTCCACGTGGACAGCCTGCAACCGCCCTTCAACGCCGTGCAGCGGGAGGCCGGGGCCGGCCTGCTGCCCTGGTGCGAGCGCAACGGCACCGGGGTGATCGTCTACAGCCCGATGATGTCCGGCCTGCTCACCGAGCGGTTCAGCGCCGAACGCGCGGCCAACCTCGACCCGAGCGACTGGCGCCACGGCATGCCGGGCGTCTTCGCCGAGCCGGCCCTCTCGCGCAATCTGGCCCTTCGCGACGCGATGGCCCCGATCGCGGCGGCACACGGCACCTCGGTCGCCGCCGTCGCGGTGGCGTGGACGCTCGCCTGGCCCGGCGTGACCGGCGCGATCGTCGGCGCCCGCAACGCGGAGCAGGTGGACGGCTGGATCTCCGCCCACGAGGTCACGCTGACCGCCGAGGACCTCGACGCCATCGCCGCCGCCATCGAGCGGACCGGCGCGGGCGGGGGGCCGGCCCGCCCCGTCTGACGGCCCGCGTCCGCTCACCGGCGCCGCGGCGGTTTGCGCCTCGCGGCGCCGGGGTAGGGACGGCCCGGTGTCACTCATCTCCGTCTCGATCCATCCCGGCGACGAGGACGGCCGCCCCTGGGTGGTCGCCGTCAGCGGCGAGCTGGACGTCTCCGGCATCGGCCGCGTTCGCCGCGCCCTGGCCGACATCGAGGGCTCCCCGGGCGAGGTGACCGCCCTCGACCTGCGCGAGGTGGTCCACCTCGACTCGAGCGGCCTGCGCCTGCTCCTCGATTGCGAGGCGCGCGCCCGCCGCCAGGGCCGCCGCTTCGTCCTCGTGGCGGGCAGCGGCGGCGTCGTCGGCCGGCTGCTGGCCCTGACGATGCTCGCGGACCACGTCGAGGTCGTCGAGGACCTCGACGCGTTGACGTCCGAGCCCCGCTGAGTAGCCCGTCCGAGGATCTGCAGCGAGGCAGACGGACGGCGGCGGGGCGCGGGGTCACGGCCCTCGGGGTGGATGAGCACCGCGCGCACCCCGCCGCCGCAGAGTGGGTTACCCGGTCGTCACGGATCCTGCACATCGCCCCGCGCGCATGTGCGCACTCTGCGATGATCCGGTGCGTGAGCGATCCCCTCTCCACCCGCCGGCGCGATCCCGCGTGGGTCTGGTACGCCTTCGCCGCCGGGGCGCTCGCGGTGCTCGCCGTCCTCGACGCGATCGGGTTCCTGGACCGCTTCGGCCCGTAGTGCCTCTGCCGGTCGTGAACGGGGTCCCCATCCGATGAACGGTGTCGCGCGCCTGCTCGTGGTGCACGACGACGACCTCGGCATGCGCTACGGCGGCGACCACCCGACGGACCGGCGCCGTCACCGGCTGGCGGTGGCGCTCTGCCGCGAGGCGGGGATCCTCGACCTCGACGCGGTCGCCTACGAGACCGCCCCGGGGCCGCTCGGCGACGACGAGCTGGCGCGCGTCTTCGCCCCCGCCTTCATCCGTGCGGTGCGCCGCTACAGCCGCGAGCCCGTGCTGGCCGCCGAGCCCGAGGCGCGCCAGTGGGGCATCGGCGGCGACAACAACGCCTACGAGGGGATGCACGAGGACTCGGCGCGCGTCTGCGCCGCCTGCGCAGTGGCGGCCACGGCGGTCGCCGACGGGCGCGCCCGCGGGGCCCTCGTCCCGGCCGGCGGCGCGCACCACGGGCTCGCCTCCCGCGCGTGGGGCTTCGGCATCTACAACGAGACCGCCGTGGCGATCCAGGCCCTCCTCGACGCGGGTATGGAGCGCGTCGCCTACATCGACCTCGACGTCCATCACGGCAACGGCACCCAGTGGATGTACTACGACGACCCCCGCGTGCTCACGGTGTCCGTCCACGAGAGCGGCCGCCACCTGTTCCCGGGCTCGGGCTTCCCGGCGGAGACCGGCGGCGCCGACGCGCCGGGGTCGAGCGTGAACGTGGCGCTGCCGCCCTTCGCCGGCGACACCGCCTACCGGCGCGCCATGGCCCGGGTGGTCGTCCCCGTGGTGCGGGCCTTCGCGCCCGAGGCGATCGTGGCCCAGTGCGGGGTGGACCACCACCACGCCGACCCGCTGAGCCACCTGCTCACAACGATGCCGCTGTACCCGGAGCTGTGGCGCACGCTGACCCACCTGGCCGACGAGACCTGCGACGGCCGCCTCGTGGCGCTCGGGGGCGGAGGCTACGAGCCCTGCACCGCCCCGCCGCGCGCCTGGGCGATGCTCGCCGCCGAGATGGCCGGCGTCGGCGTGGGGGACCCGGTTCCCGAGAGCTGGCGCGAGATCGCCCTCGCGGCCGGCTGCCCGGATCCCGCCCGCGGCTGGCTGGAGGACCGCGGCCCCGAGCCCGACCCGGAGCGGGACCACCGTGCGGCCGCGGAGAGCGAGGCCTCCATCGGCCTCACGGTCAGCGCCCTGGCGCGGTTCTTCCCGGTCCTCGTCTGAGCGCCGTCAGGACGCGATCTCGACCCGGCCCGGCGCACCCAGGAAGCGCGCCACGTCGGCGGCCTCGGCCTTCACGCCGCGCACCGAGCCGCGCGGCAGGCGGCCGGTGAAGGGGGAGAGGGTGACCGTGACGCCGTCGCGCTCGCGCGTCCGCCTCCAGGTGCCCACCAGGCGCCCGCCCACCACGATGCTCGGCAGCATCCACGAGCCCGACAAGAGCTTCGGCGCGTGCTCGGGCGGCAGGATCGCCGAGCGGTCACGGTGGCCGAGCAGGTATCCGTCGAAGGCGGGCAGCAGGCGCGGGGGCGGCGGCCCGGCGTCGTCCCCGGCCGGCTCCCCGGGGGGCGCCAGGGCGAAGGCCCGCTTGGCGTCGGCCGCGGGGAGGCCGCTCCAGTAGGCCAGGTCGCGCGCGTCGGCCGGCCCGTAGGCCCGCGCGTAGCGGCGCGAGAGCTCGGCCAGGGCTGCGTCGCGGTCCACGGGCGGGGCGGGCGCGACCCAGTCGTCGAGGCGGACGTAGGTCGGCTCCTCGTCCTCCCGGTCCGGGCCCCGGCACGCCACCCCGCGCAGGGCGGCCAGCAGCACGATGTGGGCGGGCGCCTGGTCGGTGGTGTCGATCCGCATGCCGCGCGCGATCAGCGCGTCGATCAGCTCGGCGCGCATCAGGGGGCCGCCGCCGGCGAGGATCTCGGGGATCGCCGCCAGGACGCGGTCGGCGAGGGCGGGCGTGACGCCGAGCTCGGCCCGCCGCTTGGCGTACCTGGCCTCGATCACCGGGCCGACCAGCGCGGTGATCCAGCGCACGTCCTCGGCGCAGAGCATGTGGAGCGTGCCGCGCATCGCCCAGGTGCGCACCACCGACCGCTCCTCGGAGCACGCCCGCACGACGTCGGCCGAGGTGAGCCCCTCGCTGCGGGCGCGGACGCCGAGGCGCGAGGAGCGCGCGTCCTGCGCCTGGATCGCGAGCGCCTGGTGGACCGCGCCGTGGGCGTCGCTCGGCCGCACCACCCCGAGGCCCTGCGCGCGCTGGCGCGCCGCCAGCGCCTGCGCGCCCACGGCGCTCACTGCGCGAGCTGGTCCACGGTGCACGAGCGCGGGTCGCGGTCCTCGCGGAAGCGCACCAGCCGCGCGCCGTGGCGGATGCGCCCGTCGCTCACGTGGTCGTAGCTCACCTCGGCTACCAGCTCGGGGCGCAGGGCGACCCACTCCAGGTCGCGCCCGCCGCTCCAGCGGCTCGGGTCGCCGCTGCCGCGTTCGCCCGAGGCGTACGGCTCCAGCTCGGCCACCAGCTCGCGCTTGCGCCTGGCCGTGAACCCGGCGCAGTGACCCACCGGGCGCAGGCCGTCGCCGTCGTAGAGGCCGAGGATCAGCGAGCCGACCGTTCCCTCGTCGGTGCCCGGGCGCCAGCCGACGACGACGCAGTCGATGGTGCGCACCCGCTTCACCTTGACCATGCCGTTGCGCTTGCCCGGCAGGTACGGGTCGGCGAGGCGCTTGGCGATGACGCCCTCGGCCCCGGCCAGCCACTCGGCCGCGCGGGCGGTGTCGGAGGCGCACTCGACGGGGGCGATCCCGTCGCCCGCCCGCGCCTCCAGGGCCGCCCGGCGCTCGGCGAAGGGGCGCTCGAGCATGCTCGCGTCGCCCTCGGCGAGCAGGTCGAAGGCGTGGAAGGCGGCCGGGGTCTGCTCGGCGAGCATCGCCACGCGCGACGCCGCCGGGTGGATGCGCGCCTGCAGGCCGCCGAAGTCCTCGCCGCCGGCGCCGTTGGCGATCACGATCTCGCCGTCGAGCACGTAGCGGCCCTCCGGGAAGGCGAGCTCCGGGAAGTAGCGGTCCAGGGGCTTGCCGCCGCGCGACTGGATCAGGACCTCGGCGCCGTCCACGAAGACGATCGCCCGGAAGCCGTCCAGCTTGCGCTCGTAGGCCCAGCCCTCGCCCACGGGCACCTCGCGCGCCGACTTCGCGAGCTGCGGCTCGATGGGAGGGGCCAGCGGGAGCCTCACCCTGCGACCCTACCGCGCCGTCACGACCGCTCGACCGGGACGCCCACCAGGCTGCCCCACTCGGTCCACGAGCCGTCGTAGTTGCGCACCCGCTCGTAGCCGAGCAGCTCGTGCAGGACGAACCAGGTGTGGCTGGACCGCTCGCCCACGCGGCAGTAGGTCACGACGTCCGCGCCGGGCTCCACGCCGGCCCCGCGGTAGAGCGCGGCCAGCGCGGCGTCGGGGAGGAACGCCCCGTCCTCGCCGACCGCCTTCGCCCACGGCACGTTGAGGGCTCCGGGGATGTGGCCCGCCACGCGCGCGTGCTCGCGGGGCAGGTGCGCGGGCGCCGGCATCTCGCCCGCGAACTCGGCCGGGCTGCGCACGTCCACCAGCGTGACGCCGGGCGCGCCGAGCGCGGCCAGCACGCCGTCGCGGAAGGCGCGCAGCTCGGGACGGGGCTCGCCGAGCGGGCCCGGGTCGGCCGGCGCGTGGGCCGGGGGCTCGACCTCCCGCGGGCGCCCCTCGAGCTCCCACTTGCGCCGGCCGCCGTCCATCAGCCGCACGCGGTCGAAGCCGCGCACGCGCAGCACCCAGTAGGCGTAGGCGGCGAACCAGTTGTCGTGGCCGCCGTAGAGCACGACCCCGGTCTGCGGGCCCACTCCCGAACGGCCGAGCAGCGCCCGCAGCTCCTCGGCGCCGATGAGGTCGCGGCGCACCGGGTGGTGCAGGTCGTCCCACCAGTGCCAGGCCACGGCGCCGGGGACGTGGCCGCGCCCGTGGGCGGCCGTGTCCTCGTCGACCTCGACCAGCCGCACCGCCGGGTCGGCGGCGTGGTCCGCCACCCAGTCGGTGGAGACGAGCACCTGGTCGCGACGGCTCATGCGGCTCCTCGTGGACGCCCTCCGGGCGGCGGAGGATAGTCCTCCGATCGGGGAACAACGTCCCGGAGACTCCGCGCGGGGACGGTGTTAGCATCGCCCCGATGCGCTCCCGCCTCCGCTTCGTGATCGCGCTGGGCCTGGCCGTGGTGCTGGGCGGCTGGCTGGCCTACACGAGCCTGGGGGGCACCCTCGAGACCTACGCCGGCCCGGCCGACGTGGTGGCCGGAAAGACCTTCCGCCTGAACGGCAAGGTCGCCCCGGGCGCCCCGGCCGACCCCCAGGCGCGCGCCGGCACCGAGCAGGGCCTGCGCTTCACGGTCGCCGACAAGACGGCCCCCTCCGAGACGATCGAGGTCCTCTACCACGGCCAGGTGCCGGATCAGTTCAAGGTCGGGCGCGAGGTGGTGGTCACCGGGAGGCTGGAGGCAGGGACCTTCGTCGCCCGCCCGGACTCGCTCGTGACGCTCTGCCCGTCGAAGTTCACGGACAAGCAGGCGGGCACGGACACCTGATCGTGGCGGGCGGCTCGTGAGCATCGTCGGCCGCACCGCCCTGTTGATCGCGCTGGCGGGCGCCCTCTACGTGGTGGTGATGGCCCTTCTCTCGCGCCGCCCCGGACGGCGCGCCTGGGAGAGGAGCGCCGAGCGCGGCGTCTACGGGGTCTGCGCCTTCACCACGCTGGCCGTGCTCACGATGTGGACGGGCCTTCTCAGCGACTCCTTCGAGCTGCGCGACGTGGCCGGCTACTCGTCCACCACCCTCGGCACCGGCTACAAGATCACCGCCCTGTGGGGGAGCCAGGCCGGCTCGCTGCTGCTGTGGGCCTGGCTCTTGTCGCTCTACTCGGCCCTGTGCGTCTACCTCAACCGCAACCGCAACCGCCAGCTGATGCCGGTGGTGATGGCCGTCCTCATGGGGATCGCGGTCTTCTTCCTGTCGGTGCTCTCGTTCGTGACGAGCCCCTTCGACACCCTGGCGGTGATCCCGGCCGAGGGCCGCGGGCTCAACCCCCTGCTTCAGAACGTCTACATGCAGATCCACCCGCCCCTGCTCTACCTGGGCTACGTCGGCCTGTCGGTGCCCTTCGCCTTCGCGATCGCGGCGCTGGTCACCCGCAAGCTCGACACCTCCTGGATCACCAGCGTGCGCCGCTGGACGATCGTGTCGTGGATCTTCCTCGGGCTCGGGATCATGGTGGGGGCGAAGTGGGCCTACGAGACGCTCGGCTGGGGCGGCTACTGGGCCTGGGACCCGGTCGAGAACGCCGCCTTCATGCCCTGGCTGGTGGCCACCGCCTTCCTTCACTCGGTGATGGTCCAGGAGCGCCGGGGGATGCTGAAGGTCTGGAACATGGTGCTGGTGATCCTCACCTTCTCCCTGTGCCTGTTCGGCACCTTCCTCACCCGCTCGGGGATCATCGCCTCGGTCCACGCCTTCGGCGAGAGCACCCTCGGGCCCTACTTCCTGGTCTTCATCATCGCCGTGCTGGTCGGCTCGGTCGGGCTGCTGGTGACCCGCCTGCCGCTCCTTCGCTCCCAGCACTCGCTCGAGAGCTACCTCTCGCGCGAGGCGATCTTCCTCTTCAACAACCTGCTCCTGGTGGGCCTGGCCTTCGCGGTCTTCTGGGGCACGATGTTCCCGATCCTCTCCGAGGCCGCCCGCGGCGAGCGGATCACCGTCGGCCAGGGCTTCTACGAGCAGGTGGCGACGCCGATCGCGATCGCCCTGCTGGTGCTCACCGGCGTCGGGCCCCTGATCGCCTGGCGAAAGGCCTCGGCCGCCCAGCTGCGCCGGCGCTTCGTGGTGCCGTTGGTCGTGGCGGCCGTCTCGCTGCCGGTCCTCGTCATCGCCACAGACCTGGCCTCCAACTGGCGCGCGCTGGCGATCATGGTGGCCGGGGTCTTCGTGGTCGCCTGCATCACGGGCGAGTTCTGGCGCGGCACCCGGGTGCGCCACGCCCTCGGCGGGGTCTCCTGGCCGGGGGCCCTCACCAGCATGGTCGCCCGCAACCGGCGCCGCTACGGCGGCTACATCGTCCACCTGGCGGTGGTCGTCCTGTTCGTCGGCCTGGCCGGCTCCAAGGGCTTCGCCACCCAGGCCGACATCGCCCTCACCAAGGGCCAGCGGGCGACGGTCAACGGCTACACCCTGGTCAACGAGGGCTCGGCCACCGACACCAACGCCCACCGCACGATCACCAGCGTGCGCGTCGGCGTCTACTCGGGCACGCGCCGCATCGCCACCCTCGAGCCCGGGGTCAAGCAGTTCGCCGTGGACGGCACCCGGGCCTCGCAGGTGGCGATCCGCAGCCGGCCGGACGCCGACCTCTACCTGGTGCTCACCCAGCTCGAGACCTCGGGGATCGCGCGCATCTCGGTGTTCGTCAACCCCCTGGTGGCCTGGATCTGGTTCGCCGGCGTCCTGATCGCCGCCGGCGGCATCCTCGCCGCCTGGCCCGGCGGGCGGCCCCGCTCGGCGCCCGCCGCCGTCCCCGCGTCGAACGGCCGCGCCCCGGCGTGAGGCGCCCCGCGTGCTCGTCGGCGTCCTGATCGTCGCGGCGGTCGCCCTGGTGGCGGTCGCCGTGATCGCGTGGCCGCTCGTCACCCAGGAGGCCGACGAGTCGCCCGACGACCCGATCGCCGCCGCGCGCCAGGCCATCGACGAGGATCTCCAGCGCTCTCTAGAGGCCATCCGCGAGATCGACATGGACCACCGCGCCGGCAACCTCTCGGACGCCGACTTCGCGGCGCTGGACGGCGCCGAGCGCGCGCGTGCGGTCGAGCTGATGCGCCGCGCCGACGAGCTGTCCCCGCCGTGATCCGACGCCTGGCGGCAGCAGCGGCCCTCGTGCTCATCGCGCTCGTGGCGAGCGGCTGCCAGGCGGCCTTCGACGTCAACGTCAACCTCAACCGCGAGGGGCGCGGCAGCGTCAACCTGCGGCTCCAGCTCGACCCCGCCGCCCAGGAGGCGCTGGGCCTGCCGGTCGACGCCGACCCCGCGACGGCGGCCGAGCGCTTCGCGCCTCTGCTGTCGGACGCCGGCTGGGCCGGTAGCGACGGCCAGATCGCCGCGACGCGGGACGAGAGCACGGGCGACCTCGTGCTCGAGACGAAGCACCTCGTCGACTCGACGTCCCAGCTCGAGGACATCCTGTCCCTGGACCGGCCGCTCACGGCGATCCCGGCCGACCCCGCCGACCTCGCGGCCCTGACCGATCTGCCCCAGCAGGCCCCCCTGCTGAACGCCTTCGACTTCCGACTGGGCGACGGCAGCGGCGACAACCCGGGCTTCAACCTCTTCGCGCGGGGCGGGGTGGGGGACATCGGCCAGGAGACCTGCTCGGGCAACTCGATCACCGGGTTCGGGCGCTCCCTGCGGGAGGCCCTGGAGCTGCAGTACCGCTTCGAGCTGCCGGGGGGGCCGGGGAGCACGAACGCCGACCAGACGCCCGCGGGGCAGAACGTGTGGGTCGCCCGCTACGGCGACTGCCCGCCGCTCCAGGCCTCCTCGGGCGGGGGAAGCTCCAGCACCCTCGTGAACGGGCTCATCCTCGCCGGCCTCACGGGTCTGCTGCTGTTGGTTTTCGGGCTCCGGGCGATCCGGAAGCGCCGCGAGGGAGGGTCGAAAAGGCTCTAAAACGCTGGCAGATCGCTGGGGCGCCGGTCCCCCGCGGTCGCCGTGGACCCTTGACCACCCCAGTCGGGCCCCCCTAGAGTGCCCGCGTTCCCCGCAAGCTCGCAGGGATCGCCGGAGGTGCCCACGGCCGGCGAGCCCGAGTCACGGCCCCCGCCGTGGCGGAAAGGAGCCGAAGGATCAGAGTCCGACGGACCACTGATGGTCATCGCCGGCCCGCCCATTCGTTGGCATGGCTGTTCGCGATGGCGATGACCTTCCTCATCGGCGCGGCGACCGCCGCCGCGCAGGACGTGCCGATCCCCACGCCCCCGGCCACGACGCCCGCCCCGGGCGCGGCCCCCGCTCCATCCGGCTCCACCGCCCCGGCGGCCACCCCCGCGGCGCCGGCCACCCAGCCGACGACGCCCGCGCCGGCCGTCTCCACGCTCACGATGCTGCGCGTCGGCGCCACCGGGCTCGAGGTCGAGGACCTCCAGCGGGCCCTTCGCAAGCGCGGCCTTCGCGTCGCCGTCGACGGCGAGTTCGGCCCGGCCACCAAGCGCGCGGTCAAGATCGTCCAGAAGCGAATGCGGCTGAGGGCGACCGGCGTGGCCACCCCGACCTTCCTGAAGCGCCTCGGCGTGCGGGCCAAGGTCGCCGCCGCCACCCCGACGCCGGTCGTGCTGCGCGGCGCCTCCCCCTACCTGTCCGTCTTCCCGGTCGGCGGCACGCACACCTACACGGACGACTTCGGCGCCCCGCGCCACCAGGGCCGCCACGAGGGCGTTGACATCATGGCCGCGCGGGGCACGCCGCTGCTGGCCGTGGACGACGCCACCGTGATCCGCCTCTCACGGACGGAGACCGGGCTCGGCGGCATCTCGCTCTGGCTCGAGCGCGCGGACGGGGTCCAGTACTACTACGCCCACATGACCCAGATCGCCGACGGCCTCGACGTGGGCAGCAAGGTCGCCGTCGGCCAGCTGGTCGGCACGGTGGGCAACACGGGCGACGCGCGCTACGGCGCGACCCACTGCCACTTCGAGATCCACCCGGGCGGTGGCGCGGCCACCGACCCCTACCCGCACCTGCGCGCGGTGGACCCGGCCCTGCAGACCCAGGCCCGCACCGCCGCGTGATCCCATGGCGCACCCCGGCGCCCTCGTGGCGCCGGGCGGCCATGGATCGCCCACGCGGAGCCGATCCACCGCCATTAGGCCCTAGACCCCGGCGCCCGACGAGAGCGGAGGCGCGTAGCGCGCCACGCGGTTGCGCCCCTGCGCCTTGGCGGCGTAGAGCGCCTGGTCGGCCATGCGCACCAGCGCGCCGGCCGTCCCGCCCTCGTCCAGGTCGCAGACGCCGAGCGAGATCGTGACGGTGCCGACGCCCGCGAAGGGCCGCTCCTCGATCGCCTTCCTGGCCCGCTCGGCGGCGTCCTGCGCGCCCGCGCCGTCGGTCTCGGGGAGGATCCACGCGAACTCCTCGCCGCCCACGCGGGCCACGATCTCGCCCTCGCGCACGGTCGCGAACAGGCGGCTCGCCACCTCGATCAGCACCCGGTCGCCCGTGGGGTGCCCGTGGGCGTCGTTGATGCGCTTGAAGTGGTCGATGTCGAGCGTCACGAGGCTCATCGGCCGGTCGTAGCGGCGGGCCCGCTCGATCTCGGCGTGCAGCCGCTCCTGGAAGACGCGGCGGTTCCAGAGGCCGGTGAGGTGGTCCGTCGCCGCCAGCGTCGCGAGCTGGTCGCGCGCCGAGGCCGACATGATCGCGAGGGCCGCCAGCTCCGCCAGCCGCGCGAGCAGCTCCTCCGCGCCCGCGTGCAGCGGCTCGGGCCGGCTCGTGGCCGCCGACAGGGCGCCCCACACCTGGCCGTCCACGACGATCGGGGCGGCCGCGGCCGACCGGGGCCCGCCCGCCGGACGGGAGGCCTCCGGGTGGCCGGGCTCGCACGGTCCCTCGCCCCGGCGCGCCGCGAGGCCCGTCTCCGCCACGGCGCCCGTGGCGGTCCGCGGGTCGAGCTCGGCCGACCCGCCGGCGGCGTGGGCGGTGCCGGCCGGCGCGTGGACGCCCAACACGGCGCCCTCGAGCCGGCCGGCGTCGAAGCGCACCACGGCGGCCGTCTCGGCGCCGACAAGGTCCGCGGCCTCCTGGGCCACGTGCGCGAAGATCCGCGCCGGCGCGTCCTGGTGCGCCGCCACCATCGTCGCGATGCGGCGCAGGGCGGCCTGCTCGCGCTCGTTCTGGCGGCGGGCCGTCACGTCGCTGAAGCAGCAGACCACCGAGACCTCGCCGTCGCCGAGGATCGGCTCGGTGGTGATGCTGATCCAGGTGAGCGAGCCGTCGGGCCTGTGGACGCCCATGATCACGTCGCGCTGCGGGCGGCCGGTGTGCAGCGTGACCATGGCCGGGTGCTCCTCGCCGGGGAACGGGCTGCCGTCGTCGCGCACGGCCCGCCAGCTCGGGTCGACCGACGCGCGGCCGGTCAGCTGGTCGCCCGTGAGGCCGAGGATCCGCTCCGCGGCCGGGTTGCACGCCACGATCAGGCCGGAGGCCGCCTGAAGGACGACGCCGTCGGACATCGTCGACACGAGCGTGCGGTAGCGCTCCTCGCTGGCGCGCATCGCCGCCTCGGCGGTCCGCTGCTCGGTGACCTCGCGGGAGAGCACCAGCACGCTCTCCACGGCGCCGTCCTCGGCGAACTCCGGCGCGAGCCGTGCGTGCATGGCGCGCAGGCCCTGCGGTCCGATGACGTCGTAGTCCACGTCCTGCTCCTGGCCGGTCTCGACGACGGTCGTGACCGCCCCGGCCAGGACGGTGACCATCTCGTCCGGGAGGCCCACCTCGTCCAGGTTGCGCCCGACGAAGGCGCTCGGCGGGTCACCGGTCGCGCGCTCGATGGCGGCGTTCGCGTACAGGCAGCGCAGGCCGGCGTCGTAGCGGGCCACGATGTCCGGTGAGTTCTCGACCAGCGCCCGCTGGCCGCGGCGGCTGGCGCGCAGGTCCTCGGTGGCGCGCTTCACGGCCTCGCGGGCGAAGCGGTCCCGGCGCGACAGGGTGATCGTCAACGCCAGGGCGAAGACGGTCAGGCCGAGCCCGCCGAACAGGATGACGAGGGGCAGGCCCCATGAGACGGGCGGCTCGTCGACCACGATGGTCCAGGTGCGGCCGTTGACCTGGATCGGGACGCGCGCGCCGCCGGTCGGAGCGGCGCCGGCCGACCCGGAGACCACGACGTCCCCGTCGCGCACCTCGTGCGGCAGGCCGGGCGCGATGACGGCGTCGGCCCGCCGCCGCAGGGCGTCCAGGCCGAAGGCCCCGACCACGACGCCGGAGAGCCTCTCCCGCCGCGCGCTCGCGAGCGCCGGCGTGCCCCCGCCGCGGTACACGGGCTGGTAGATGAGGATGCCGCGCGTCCGGGAGGCGCGCAGGAGCACCGGCGGCGTCATGACCGGCCTGCCGTCGGCGACGGCGGCCTCGAGGGCGGCGCGCCGGGCGGGCTCGGCGGCCTGGTCGACGCCGATCGGGCTGCGCGCGCCGCCGGCGGACGCGAAGTAGGCGATGGGGTACCGCGCGTCCGGACCGCTCCCGACGCGCGGGGCCCACGCCAGCGCGCCCAGGCCGCTGTACCCGAGCACCCGGTGGCCGAGGCGCGCGAACTCGCCCGCCGTGACCGCGTCGGATGCGTCGAAGAGCCCGGCCATGCCGTCGAGGGACCGCGTCGCGCTGGTCATGCCGGAGCCGATGACCGCGGCTGCGCGGTCGGCTTCCGACCGCGCCCGGTCGCGCGCCTTCCCGCGCTCGTGGTCCAGGGAGGCGACGGTGGCGACGGCCGTCCCGGCGAGCAGCAGCGCAGACAGGATCACGGGCAGGAGGCGTAGCGGCTTCACCTCTGTTTCATCGGCGCGGCGCGCCCGGACTGGCGTCCCCCGGCAGAGGGATGACGCACCCGCCGCCTCACGCCCCGTCCACGACCCCCGCGATCTCGCGAGCCCGGCGCAACACGTCGTCCAGCATCGCGGGCGTGAGGCGGCCGGTGAACACGTTCTGCTGGCTCGGGTGGTATGAGCCGATCAGTGTGATCCCGCCGATCCGCGCCTCGGCCCCGTGGCGGAACCGCGGCCATGGGCGCGGCGGCTCCAGGGTGCGCAGCACGGCGTCCCAGCCGATCGCCCCCAGCGCCATCAGCACGCGCGCGGAGGGGCAGAGGTCGAGCTCGCGGCGCAGGTAGGGCAGGCACTCGGCGCGCTCCTGCGGCGTCGGGCGGTTGGCGGGGGGCGCGCAGCGCACCGCGGCGGCCATGCGGCAGCCGACCAGGCGCAGGCCGTCGTGCGCGGACACCGACACCGGCTGGTTGGCGAGCCCCGCGCGGTGGAGGGCGGCCACCAGCACGTCGCCGCTGCGGTCGCCGGTGAAGACGCGCCCGGTGCGGTTGGCGCCGTGCGCCGCGGGGGCGAGGCCGACGATCACGAGCCACGGGTCGGGGTCGCCGAAGCCGGGCACCGGACGCGCCCAGTAGTCCTCGCCGGCGAAGGACCGGCGCTTCACCCGCCCGACCTCCTCGCGCCACTCCACCAGGCGCGGGCAGCGGCGGCACTGCACGATCTCGGCGGCGAGCTCCTCGAGGCTCATCCGGCCCTCAGGTGCCCGGCCAGGAAGCCGGCCGTCTCGGCGATCACCGCCGGGTCGTGCTGCAGGCTGCCGTGGCTCCCGCCGAGGGCCACGCGCAGGCGCATGGGGTGGGGCGTGGCGCCGGCCAGGGCGAGCGTGGAGCCCCACGGAACGCTGGCGTCGCCCGTCGCGTGCCAGTAGCCGACAGCCGCGCGGGCGCGCGCCACGGCGGGCCGCGGGTCGAGGGCCAGCGGCCAGTCCTCCTCGACCACCCGGGCCAGGCCGGCCGGCCGCGCCGGGCAGATCGCCACCACCGCGCGCACGCGCTCGTCGCGTGCCGCCGCGTGCAGCGCCAGCAGGCCGCCCATCGAGGTGCCGCGCACCCCGAGCGGCGCGTGGCCGCGCGCCGCCAGCAGCGCGAGGGCGGCGGCCACGTCGTCCAGCACCTCGCCGTCGAGCACCCCGTGGCTGCCGCCGTGGCCCCGGAGGTCGAGGATCAGGGCGGCCATTCCGCGGGCCGCCACGGCCTCGGCGAAGTCGGCGTGGTTCTCCTTGCGGCTGCCCAGGCCGGGCACCACCACGACGCCCGGGGCGCCGGGCGAGGCGGGCCACGCCAGGGCGGCCAGGGAGGGCCCGCCGGGGGCGCGCAGGGCGATGGCGTCGGGGCGGGTCAGGCGACGAGGATAACGGGGGCGATCTGGTACCGTCTCGCCGTCAATGAAGCCGCTCGATCAGGTGCTGCCCCCCTCGGCAGCGGTCAGTCCCGAGGGTCACCTGTCGATCGGCGGGTGCGACCTCGTGGCGCTCGCCGAGGAGCACGGCACCCCGCTCGTCGTGTACGACGAGGGCGCCCTGCGCGCGACCGCCCGCGCCTACCGCGAGGCCTTCTCGGCGCTGGCCGCGGACGTCGAGGTGATCTACGCCAGCAAGGCCTACTTCGGCCAGGCGATGCTGCGCCTCGCGCGCGATGAGGGCCTGGCGGTGGACGTCGCCTCGGGCGGCGAGCTGTTCGCCGCCCTGCACGCCGGCTTTCCGCCGGAGCGGATCTACATGCACGGCAACAACAAGGACGCGCGGGAGATCGGCGAGGCGCTCGATGCCGGGGTCGGCACCGTGATCGTGGACAACCTCGACGAGGTCGCGCTGCTCGACCGCGAGGCGGCGGCGCGCGGCGTGCGCCAGGACGTCCTCGTCCGCGTCACGCCCGGCGTGAAGCCGTCAACGCACACCTACATCTCCACGGGCCAGCTCGACTCGAAGTTCGGCTTCTCGATCGAGGGCGGCGCGGCGCGCGAGGCCGTGGAGGCCGTGCGCGCGGCGGGCGCCCTCGACCTGCGCGGCCTGCACTGCCACATCGGCTCGCAGCTCTTCGACCTCTCGGTCTTCCCGGCCGCGGCCGCCATCGTGGCGGCCTTCGCGGCCGGGTGCGGCGGCGACGACCTGGGCGTGATGGACATGGGCGGCGGCCTCGGCATCGCCTACACGCGCGAGGACCGGCCGGCGGCGATCGAGGACTACGCCGAGGCGGTGGTCGAGTCGGTCCGCGCCGAGTGGGGCCGCGCCGGCCTGCCGATGCCGCGCATCCTTGTCGAGCCCGGGCGCAGCATGGTCGGCCGCGCCGGGGTCACGCTCTACCGGGTGGGCGGCACCAAGACGATCCCCGGCGTGCGCACCTACGCCTCGGTGGACGGCGGGATGAGCGACCTGATGCGCCCGATGCTCTACGGGGCCGTCTACGAGCCGCTCCTCGCCAACCGCCCCGAGGCCGAGCCGACGGGCACCCTGCGCCTGGTGGGCAAGCACTGCGAGAGCGGCGACGTGCTGGTGTCCGAGGCGGCCCTGCCGCCGGTCGGACCGGGCGACCTCGTGTGCCTGCCGGCGACGGGCGCCTACGGTGTGTCGATGGCCTCCAACTACAACGGGGTGACCCGCCCCGCCGTGGTCTTCGTGGACGGCGGCGACGCGCGGTTGGTCACCCGGCGCGAGACCTACGCCGACCTCGTGGCCCGGGACGTCTGAGATGGTCCCGCCCGCCGACGGCAGCCCGGTCCGCATCGGACTGCTCGGCTGCGGCACCGTCGGCCAGGCCGTCGTGAAGATGCTGAGCGAGGGCGGCGCCACCATCGAGCGCGCCTCGGGCCACCGGCTGGAGCTCGGCCCCGTGCTGGTGCGCGACGCCTCGCGTCCGCGCCCGGGCGTCGACCCGTCGCTGCTCACCACCGACCCGGCGCGCGTGCTCGAGGACCCCACGGTCTCGGTGGTCGTCGAGGTGATGGGCGGCCTCGACCCGACGCTCGGCTACCTGCGCACGGCGCTCTCGCGCGGGGTCTCGGTGGTGACGGCCAACAAGCAGCTGCTCGCCCGCCACGGCCCCGAGCTCCTCACGGCGGCCGAGCAGGCCGGCGCGGAGCTGCGCTTCGAGGCGTCGGCGTGCGCGGCGATCCCGGTCATCAAGGTGCTGCGCGAGTCGCTGCTGGCGGCCGAGATCACGGCCGTCACGGGCATCGTCAACGGCACCACCAACTTCATCCTCACGGAGATGGCCCGCGGCGGGCTCTCCTACGGCGCCGCCCTCGGGCGCGCCCACGAGCTGGGCTACGCCGAGGCCGACCCCACCGAGGACGTGGGCGGGGCCGACGCCGCCGCCAAGATGGCGATCCTCGCCTCGATCGCCTTCCACTCGCGCGTGCTGATGGACGACGTGCCGTTCGAGGGCATCGACCGCCTCGAGGCCGAGGACATGGCCCACGCCGCCCAGCTCGGGTTCGTGGTGAAGCTCCTCGGCGTCGCCCGTCTCATCGACGGGTCGGTCAGCGTCCGCGTATACCCGGCGCTCGTGCCGAGCGGCCACCGCCTGGCGGCCGTCAGCGGGCCGGACAACGCCGTGCTGATCGAGTCGGCGGCCATCCGCGAGATCATGCTGGTGGGGCCCGGCGCCGGCGGCCAGGAGACGGCCTCGGCCGTGATCGCGGACATCCTCTCGATCCTCGGCACCCACCAGGGCTCGTTCCTGCACAACGCCCTCGCCGACGCCGGCCGCCCGATCGCCCCGCCCGGCGGCGTCCCCAGCGCCTTCTACCTGCGGATGGCCGTGGCCGACCGCCCCGGCGTGCTCGCCCGCATCGCCTCGGTCTTCGGCGACGAGGAGCTGTCGATCCGCTCCGTGGTCCAGGGCGGCTCGGGCGAGGAGGCGCGCCTCATCCTGATCCTGCACGCCGGCCCCGAGCAGCGGATGGCCGACGCGCTCGCGCGGGTGAGCGCCCTGGACGACGTCCGCGGCGAGCCCGTCATGATCCGGGTCCTCGGCTCCGGGGAAGGTGGAGGCTGATGACCGCTCTCATCGAGCGCTACCGCGAGTTCCTGCCCGTCGGGCCGGACACGCCGATCGTGTCGCTGGGCGAGGGGAACACGCCGCTCTTGCCGCTGCCGCGCCTGTCCGCGCGCTACGGCATCGCCATCCACGCCAAGCTCGAGGGGATGAACCCCACGGCGAGCTTCAAGGACCGCGGTATGACGATGGCGGTCTCGAAGGCCGTCGAGGAGGGCGCCACCGCGGTGATCTGCGCCTCGACCGGCAACACCTCGGCCTCGGCCGCCGCCTACGCCGCGCGGGCCGGCATCACGGCCGCCGTGGTCATCCCCGAGGGCAAGATCGCCGCGGGCAAGCTGGCCCAGGCGCTGATGCACGGCGCCCGCGTCCTGGCGCTCGACGGCAGCTTCGACGACGCCCTCGACGTGGTGCGCGCGCTGGCCGAGAAGCACCCGATCTCGCTGGTCAACTCGCTCAACGAGTACCGCATCGACGGCCAGCGCACCGCGGCCTTCGAGGTCTGCGACGAGCTCGGCGACGCGCCCGACGTCCTCTGCATCCCGGTCGGCAACGCCGGCAACATCAACGCCTACTGGCTCGGCTTCCAGGCCTACCGCGACGCCGAGCGCAGCACCCGCCTGCCGCGGCTCTACGGCTTCCAGGCGAGCGGTGCGGCCCCCCTGGTGCACGGCGCGCCGGTGGCCCGGCCCGAGACCGTCGCCACGGCCATCCGCATCGGCAAGCCGGCCCGCGGCGCCCAGGCCATGGAGGCGATGCGCGCCTCCGGCGGCGGCGTGGCGGCGGTGACCGACTCCCAGATCCTCGCCGCCTACGCGATGCTGGCCCGCGAGGAGGGCGTCTTCTGCGAGCCCGCCTCGGCGGCGTCGGTGGCCGGGCTCATCGCGCGGGCCGAGGCCGGCGACTTCACCCCCGGCGAGACCGTCGTCTGCGTGCTCACCGGCCACGGCCTCAAGGACCCGGACACCGCGATCGTCAACTCCGAGCCGGTGCGGCGCCTGCCCGCCGACCTGGCCGCCGTCGAGGAAGCCGTCTTTGGCTGAGGCCGCGCCCGAGCGGGCCCTCGAGGCGCTCACCGTCAGCGCCCCCGCCACCTCCGCCAACCTCGGCCCGGGCTTCGACTGCCTGGCCGTCGCCCTCGACCTCGGCAACGCGGTCGTGATCACGCGCCGGCCGGGCCCGCTCGAGGTGCACGTCACCGGCGAGGGCGCAGGGGAGGTGCCCGAGGACGCGACGAACCTGGTCTGCCGGGCCATCGAGAGCGGCCTCGGCTCGCTCGACGGGCTGGCCGTCGAGTGCCGCAACCGCATCCCGCTGGGGCGCGGGCTCGGCTCGTCGGCCGCGGCGGTCTGCTCCGGCCTGGTGGCGGCCAACGCCCTCGGCGGGCTGCGCTGGACGCCCGACGACCTGCTCGCGCGCGCGGCCGAGATCGAGGGCCATGCCGACAACGCCGCGGCCTGCCTGCTCGGCGGCCTGGTGGCCGTCGGCCCCGGCCCCAGCGGCCGCCTGATCGCGGTGCCCGAGGAGCTGGCCTTCGTGGTCGTCATCCCCGAGGCGCGCACGTTCAACCGACGACGCCCGCCGCGCGCTGCCCGCCGAGGTCCCGATCGGCGACGCCGCCGCCACCCTGGCCAACGCGATCGGGCTCACGCTGGCGCTCTGCGAGGGGCGCCTGGAGGACATCCCCGCCCTGCTCGGCGACCGCCTCCACGAGCCGCACCGCGGGCCGCTCGTCCCCGGCATCGACGTCGTGCGCGGGCTCGTCGACGGCGAGGAGTGCCTCGGCGCCACGATCTCGGGCTCCGGGCCCTCGATGCTCCTCTGGACCCGCCAGGACGACGCCGCGGCCCTCGCGGCGCGCGCCGAGGCCGCGCTCGCCGACGCAGGCCTCGCGGCGACCGTGCGCCCGTCGCGGCGCAGCGCGGCGGGCGTGCGCGCCCGCTGGACGGGCGGCTCGGGCCTGCGCCTCGCCCGCGCCGTCGGGTAGCGATGCCGCTGGAGTGGCGCCACGCGGGCGGCGTCATCGACTGCGCGCGGGGGCGGCTGGTCGGGATCGTGAACGCCAACCCCGACTCGTTCAGCGACGACGGCGCGCACGCGGGCACCGACCGCGCCGTGGCCCAGGGCCTGCGCCTCGCCGCGCAGGGCGCGGACGTCGTGGAGGTGGGCGGCGAGTCGCTGCGCTTCTCCGAGCACACGCCCGCAGAGGTCGAGATCGCCCGCGTCGCGCCGGTCATCGCCCGCCTGGCGCGCGACGCCGGGGTGCCGGTGGCCGTGGACACCTTCAAGCCCGCCGTGGCCGAGGCGGCGATCGCCGCCGGCGCGTCGATCCTCAACGACCCCACCGGCCTGCGCGACCCCGACATGGCGCGCGTCGCGGCCGCCGGGCGGGTGGGCGTCGTGATGACCCACTTCTTCGGCGACCCCAAGGTGCGGCCCGACGAGCTTCCCCGACGTGGACGTCCCCGCGACCGTCTGCGACTGGGCCCGTGAGCGGCTGGAGTACGCGGCCGGGGCGGGCATCCCGGCCGAGCGCATCGTGATCGACCCGGGCATCGGTCTCGGCAAGTCTCCGGAGCAGGACCTCGACCTGCTGCACCGGATCGGCGAGGTCGTCGCCCTCGGCCGCCCGGTGCTGGTCCCGATCTCCAACAAGAAGGTGCTCGGCGCGCTCACCGGGCGCCCGGCCAAGAGCCGGCTGGCCCCCACGGCGGCCGGCGTGGTCTGGTGCCGGGCGCGTGGCGCGACCATCTTCCGGGTACACAACGTGAAGTTCCTCCGCACGGTCCTCGACACCGGCGAGGCCCTCGCCACCGGCCGCGCGGAGCGCTGGCACGACGTCGTGAAGTAGCCCGGGGCGCGGTGCTAGCCTCGATCGAGGGGCACCGTCCGCATCATCTGAGAAGGGGCAGGGCATGAAGCTCTTCGTCGACACGGCCGACCTGGCCGACATCGAGACCATCGCCGGGTGGGGCGTGCTCTCGGGCGTCACCACCAACCCGACCCTGCTGGGGAAGGTCGATGGCGAGGCCGACGACATCTACCGCCGCGTCTGCGAGCTGGTCGACGGGCCGGTCTCCGCCGAGGTGGTCGCCGATGCCCGGGGCGAGATGGTCGAGGAGGGCCGCCGGCTCGCCGCGATCCACCCGAACATCGTGGTCAAGCTGCCGATGTCCGCCGAGGGCCTCGCCGCGACCAACGCGCTCGCCGCCGAGGACGTCCGCGTCAACATGACCCTCGTCTTCACGCCGCCCCAGGCGCTGCTCGCGGCGGCCTCGGGCGCGTCCTTCGTATCCCCGTTCGTGGGCCGCTTCGACGACATCGGCCACGACGGGCTCGACTGCCTGCGGCTGATCGTCGAGGCGCTGGAGCCCTCGGGCTACGACACCGAGGTCATCACGGCGTCGGTCCGCGGCCCGCTGCACGTCACCGAGGCCGCGCGGATGGGCGCCCACATCGCCACGATCCCGCCGAAGGTCTTCTACCAGATGCTCCAGCACCCGCTGACGGCCGCCGGGATCGCCACGTTCACCCAGGACGCCGAGGCGCGCAAGGCGCGCTCGGCAGGGAAGGCCTAGGCACCACATGAGCGACGACACCGACTTCCCGTTCCCCTTCGCGTTCGGCGAGGGGGCGGGCGAGGACTTCAAGGAGCGCCTGAAGGAGCTGATGCGCGCCCAGCGCGAGGCGTTCGAGGAGATGCAGTCCGAGTCCGGCGGCCAGCTCGCCGCGGTCGACCGCTGGCAGATCATCCAGCAGGCCGTGGTGATGGCGTCCGCCGCGATGCGCACGCTGCAGCCCCAGGCCACCGCCGACGACGCGGCCGACGCCATGGGCCTGCTCTTCGCGCGGTCGATGGCCGCGCTCCAGGGGGCGCTCCGCCCCAGCGACTGAGCCGGGGGGCGCGGCTCCTACGGGCTAGGAGCCGTTCGTCCGCTCGAAGCGGAACTCCATGCGCGCTTCCCGCAGGCCGCCGACGGCGTCCTCGGCGAAGCGCCGCAGCCCCTGCACCTCCTGGGCCAAGGCGCTGATCTGGTCGTGCGTCGATCGCCAGCTCGCGCCGATCAGGTCCACCAGGCGCTCCATGTCCTCCACCAGCGCCTGGCGCTCGCGCGCGGCGTCGGCGGCGATGTCGGCCCGCAGGTCGGAGAGGTCGCGCTCGCGCTCGCGCGCCCGGGAGCGGATGCTCGCGAGGTCGGCCTCCAGACGGCGGACCGCCTCGAGCACCTCCTGAGGGCTCTGCGCCATCACGCCCCGCCGCCGTAGGCGACGCCCGACCAGTCGGGCACGGCGCTCCCCTCGGCGGCCGGCTGCCCGGTGGCCGCGCTGCGGAAGCGGAACCCGCGCGTCTCGTCGAACTCGGGCACCAGCGTGCCGTCGGCCACCTGCTGGTCCACCCAGGCCCCGCGGAAGACCAGCCGGCGCAGCCAGTGCACCAGGTCGCCGGCCCCGTCGAGCAGCACGTCGCGGTGGGCCTCGACGTGCGCGGCCAGGCCGCTGCGCGGCTGCGCGATGCGCCCGTGGGCGGTCAGGGCGACCAGGTCGGCGGTCACGTCGTCGCGGAGGGCCGGGCGCGCCATCAGGCCGAGCCGCTCGGCCGCCGCCCCGACGCGCGAGGCGAAGTCGTCCGCGCTGAAACGGAAGCGCACCCCGTCCACCTCGACGGCGAAATCGTGGCCGCTGGAGTACGAGGGGGAGAGCGGTCCCAGGCCCATCGCGGCCAGAGTAGCAACGCCCCTCGGACGTCCCGCCGGGGGCCCCTGACGGCCGTGACAGTGCGCGGCGGGCCGGCGCCCCGGGGCGGGCGCCGGCCCGTGCCGGTCAGCCCGCGCGGCCCTTCACCCGGATCTTCTTCGCCACGAGGGCGTCGTCGCGGCTGCGGCACTCGATCCTCACGGCGTCCGTGCCGGCGACCGGGGCCCTGCGGACGCGGGTGCGGGCGGTGACGGAGCAGGTGACCGTCGGCAGGCCCGTGCCGGGGTCGACGGTGATCGAGCCGGGGGTCACGTCCGCCGCCGCCCCGGGGTCGGTGGACCCGCCGTGGTGCTCGAGCAGCGTGGGCGTGACGGGCGCCGCCGGGTCGGCCGGCGTGGCCGGGGCCGGCGGGGTGGGTGTGCCCGTCGGAGTGAAGGCGGTGACCAGGCCCGTGGCCTCGACCTCGACCCGGCCGGCGGTGTCGTCGCTCACGCGGACCCGCTTGGCGGCGAGCACGCCGTCGCGGCTGCGGCACTTCAGCTTCACGGTCGTGGTGTTCACGACGACGGCCGACGTGTCGGCGCCGTCGGGGAGCGTGCAGGTCCAGGGCGCCAGGGTGCCGCCCGGGGAGACGGTGATCGTGCCGGGCGCCGTCGGCGTCGCGGCGGTCAGATCGGTGACGACCCCCCGCACCCCGACCTCGAGGCCCGCCGCGCGTCCGTGGCCGCCGCCGTCGTGGGCCACCGCGCCTCCGGCGAGCACCGCGCCCGCCGCACACGACAGGCCGATCGCGACCGGGACCTTCGACCGCTTGAGCATGGGCACCTCCTGGTAGGGCGACGCGGGACGCCGCTTTCGTGGCTCGCATGGACCACGAGCGGAGGTCAGCGCCCCTTACCCGCCCCTTTGGAAGGAAGGTGTAAAGGCCGGCGCATCGTCACGTGCGCGATGCCGGCCTCCTCGAAGACCTCTCCCTCGACGGCGTAGCCGGCCCGCTCGTAGAACCCCCGCACGGCCACCTGGGCGTGGAGCTCCACCTCGCGCGCCCCCGCCTCCCGGGCGACCTCGTGCGCGTGCGCGAGCAGCGCCGCCCCGAGGCCCTCGCCGCGGCGCTCGCGGACGATGGCCATCCGCCCGAGGCGCATCCGGTGGCCGGAGCCCAGCAGGCGGCAGGTGCCGATGACGGAGCCCGCGTCGTCGAGCACGAGGTGGACGGCGGTGGCGTCCTCGGCGTCGTGCTCGAGCTCCTCGGGCACGCCCTGCTCCTCGCAGAACACCGCGAAGCGCAGGGCCAGGACCGCCGCGAGCTCATCCTCGGCGGCCCGTCGCGCGAGCGGGGGGAGTCCCGGCCCCTGGGCGGCGTCGGCCATGGCGCAATCCTGCAGGAGACGGCGGCCGGCACGCCCTCGCGCGCATTCCGGCGCACCCGGCGCGCCCGCCGCGCGCCGTGCGGGACGAGCATCGCCCCATGGGGCGCCTGCGCATCGACCGCATCACCGGGCCGCCCGGCGTCCTGCGGACCGGCGACGGCGTCGTCCTCGCTGCCCGCTGCCACCGCGCCTCGCGCTGGCCCGCCCGGCTGATCGGGCTGCTGGCGACGCCCGACCTCACGGCCGGCGAGGCCCTCTGGATAGCGCCTTGCGCGAGCGTCCACGCCGTCGGGCTGCGCGCTCCGATCGGGTGCGCCTTCCTCGACGGCGACGGCCGGGTGCTGCGCGTCGTCGATCCGCTGCCGCGCGGACGGATGGCGGCGACCGCGGGTGCGCGCGCCGTCGTGGAGTGCCACGCCGGCATCCTGGCCGCCGTGCGGCCGGGCGACCGCCTCCGCCTGGGTCTTCCCGTGCGGGAAAACCCCGCTCCGAGCGGTCGACCTGTCACCGCCCCGGGGGTGATTCCGTGTCTCCGCCGCCCTCATCACCGTGCGGATCGCGACGCCGCCGGGGCGTCGGGCGCGGGGCCGGGAGGTCGGTGATGTCCATTGGTCTGGGGAGCGTGGTGCCCTCCGTGCTGCTCGTCGAAGACGACGGGCCCACGCGGGTGTTCCTGGCGGAGAACCTGATCGCGGACCGGTTCGCGCCGGTGTCGGCGGGCTCCGCCGAGGAGGCGATGGAGGTGCTCGCCGGCGCGCGGCCCGACGCGGCCGTGGTCGACGTCGGCCTGCCGGGGATGAGCGGCCTGGAGCTGGTGAGCCGCATCCGCGACGGCGGTCCCGAGGCGCGGTGGGACTCCGGGATGCCGATCCTCCTGATCTCCGCCGACGCCGGGCCGTTCGCCGTCGTCCGCGGCATCGACCGCGGCGCGGACGACTACGTCGCCAAGCGGTCGCGCTCGCCGCTCGGGCACGATCAGCCGGTGACCGGCGGGAGCCTCCGAAGCCGGAGGACGACCGTCTTCGCGCTCTGCCCGCCCAGGCCCTTGGTGCGGAGGGAGCGGGGGCGCGTGACGACGCTGAGGGTGAACGTGCCGCGGTCGGCGAGCCGTCTTCGGCCTCGTTCCCACAAGGGCACGTGCACGGTCGCCGCCGCCCCAGGCGCGACGGCGAAGCCGGCCACCCCGTACCGACGAGCGTTACCCCGCTCATCCTCCCGCTCGAGGCTGACCGTCCCCCGGCACACCATGGGCGCCGCAGCGGGACACCGCAGGCGAGCGGCGATGCCGGCAGCGCCACGTTGGCGGAGCGCGGACACCCGCGGAGCCGGCGGGAACTCGCTCACCACCCCCGCCGGTGTGATGCGCCCGATGCGCTCCATGTTGGGCTCGGTGAACCACAGGTTCCCGTCCGGGCCGGCGGTGATCTCGAAGGGCTCGACGGCGGTCCGGAAGAACCTGACCGCCCCGTCGGGCGTCATCTGCCCGATGGGTCGATCGCGCTCGCGGAACTCGTTGAACGCGGTGAACCAGAGGTTGCCATCCGGGCCGGTGGTCAGGGAAAACACTTCGTCCCCGTTTCCGAGGCCCGGGGAGAACATCCGCACGCGGCCGTCAGGGGTGATCCGGCCGATCTGGTCCCTCTTTGTGAACCAGACGTTCCCGTCCGGTCCTGCGGTGAGGTCCGCGAGAACGCTGACGTAGAGCGGGGGCGTCATGGGGGCGAAGGCCGTGATCGCGCCTGCGGTCGTCATCTTCGCGAGGTGTTCGACCCACCCGTTCGGTCCCTGGACCGAGAGGACGAACCAGAGGTTGCCGTCCGGCCCGCTCGTGATGTCGGCGGCGGCCTGGCCGGGGCGCAGCGGGAACGGGGTGACCGCGCCCTCCGGCGTGATGCGCCCGATCGCTTGAGACGCCGGTGGTGAACCAGAGGTTGCCGTCGGGGCCCGCGGCGATCGAGAGGGCTGACCCCCACCCGCTCGGGCCGGCGATCCGTGTCGGGAACCGGGTGATCCCCCCGTCTGGGGCCAGCCGTCCGATCCAGGGGGTGCCCGCCACGAACCAGACCCTGCCGTCGGGGCCCACGGTCAGGTCAGACAGGGACGGGTCTTCGGGCGTATTCCCGAGCGACGCAGGGTAGGGAAGGCGGGCCCGGAACTCGGTGACCAGGCCGGCGGGCGTGATCCGGCCGATCCAGGACTCCAGCCTCGCTTCCCGGTATGCGCGCATCTCGCTGAACCAGACTGCGTCGGGGCCGGGAGCGGTCAGGCCCAGCATCGTCTGCTGGACGACGCGAGGATGAGCCGTGGCGACGCCGGAAGGCGTACCGGCGAGCCCGCCGGCGGCAAGAACCGCCACAAGGACGGCCAACGCGATGAGCGTCCCCGCGGGGCGTCGCCTCGAGCGTTGTCGTACCCCGCGCATGCACACTCCCTCGAACGTCTGCTGCTTGCGTCTTCAGGAACGCTTCTCCCAGCGACTTCCAGGCGCATCGGGACGAACCGCGCCGGTGGCGAGGCAGACGCGATTCGCGCCGGTGGGAAACCCGAAAGACGCTCGTCCCGAACTTCCAGGTGGAACCGGCCCCGCCTCCCTTCTCCGCGCGTTGCTCAGCGACACCGGACCTCGGTGAGCTTCAGGCTCCTAGGTTGACCGTGACCGTGACCGGGTGATCGGCGTCTGCGGAGAAGCGCTCGTGGACCACGATCGTCGCCGCCGAGCCCCTGGCCTGCGGCCGGCCGAAGGTAACCGTCCTCGGGCTGTTCTGGGCGCAGGCGACGGGGTCGGCGCCGGTGCCCTGGTTGGCGTACCGCTCCAGGCGCTCTGCCAGCCTCGGCGAAACGTAGTCCCGGGCCGGCCCAGCGCAGGGCCTGCCCGTCGGCGGGACGAAGAAGCAGTTCCCGAGCAGAGGCGTCGTCACATCCGCCCGCGCGTATGGCGCGTAGATCGCTTTGACGACGGCCAACGCGTCTGCTGCGGGGTGGTTCGCTCGCGGGACGGACGTAGACAACGCAACGGTGGCGGGCGGCGTGCCGCCACCGCATGCGGAAACGGGCACAGCGATTGCGCTGATCAGGGAGACGGCAAACGCGCCACGCCGTCCCGACCGCCTCCATCGGCGCGCGCCGCCCCGGGATCGTGTTGGAACAGGGATCGGATGGCCCTCTCAGTCGCTCAGCCGGTGACGGCGGGCGCTCAGGTGTTGGGGCAGCCTCAGCGCCACGTAGCGCCAGTTGGACCCGCCGAGGCCACCCGGGGTGTGCCAGCGCGGGCGTACTTTGACCTCGAGGGGGAGCCGTCCGTGGGACCTCAGCCGGCTCTTCCCCGCCGCCCACAGGGGCACCGACACCGTGCCCTGCCGTCCAGGTGCGACCTGGAAGCTGCTTACGCCGAGGCGACCCCCCGGGGGCGCAGTCAGTGTCAGGGTGACGGTCCCCGGCAGTCCCATGCCGCACCGCGCGGGCAGCGCAGGCGCACCTATCACCGCGCCGGTGCCGCGCCGGCGGACCATGTCGATCGCCGGTGTGGGCGGGAACTCGCTGACGAGACCCGTCGGTGTGATGCGCGCGATCCGGCGCGCCGTTCGCCTCCGTGAACCACAGGTTGCCGTCCGGCCCGGCGGTGATGTCGGCGGCGCCGCCGTAGGACGTGATGCCCGCCCGGAAGAGCGTCACCGCGCCCTGCGGGGTCATCCGCCCTATGCGGTCATCCCCGAGAGGATCGCCCCCGAACGACCGTGAACCACACGTTGCCGTCGGGTCCGGCGGTGATCGCGGATATCCCGCTCGCGGTCTCGACTCCGGAGGGGAACATGGTCACGCGCCCGCCCGGCGTGATCCTGCCGATCCGGCTGACCTCCCGCGCGGCGGAGGTGAAGCGTCTCTCGATGAACCAGAGGTTGCCGTCGGGGCCGGCGGTGATCCGTGGAGGTCTGCGTCGCGACCACCGGCGCGGAACGTGGTGAGGGCCCCCTCGGGCGTGATGCGCGCGACGAGGGGCGGGTGAGCGCCCGGGCCGTAGCCGCTTCCGGTGGCCCAGAGGTTGCCGTCGGGGCCCGCCGTGATCTTGTACGGAGCGAAGCTCTCGAACGGGAAAAGCGTGACGACGCCCGCGGGCGTGACGCGCCCGACGCCCGGGGGCTTCAGGATGCCGGCCGTGCTGGTGGTGAACCACAGGTTGCCGTCGGGGCCCGCCGTGATGGACAGCTGGTGGGTGTACGCGTTCCCGGTGCGATAGCGGAACCGGGTGACGATGCCCTGCGGGGTCATCCGCCCGATGTTCCCGTTCGGTCCCTCGAATGCCAGGAACCACAGGTTGCCGTCCGGGCCGGCGGTGATGTCAGCAAGGGGGAGGCTCACTCCCGGAAGCCAGTCACCAAGGCTGGCTGGGAACTCCGTAACGACGCCGGTCGGAGTGATGCGGCCGATGCAGCTCAACTCCGCGAACTCGGTGAACCACACGTTTCCGTCCGGGCCGGCGGTGATGTCCCTGGGGAGCATCTGCTCCTCGCCGGCAGAGCACGTCGTCGGAGTGACGGCTGACGCCGCCCCGCCTCGGGCAAGAGGTGCCGCGGTCATGAGGGCGGCGAGGAGCGCGGTCAGAAGGGTGGTGGCACGGCGTGGACATGATCCTCGTGCTGCTTGCATCGCCGCCCTCTTCGGTATCCCGCATTCCAGGTGCTATCGCGCCTCCCTCAGCCTCGCCGACTCGGCTGCCGCCCGGTATCGGGGCCGCGCCTCTCGCCGGCTGCGGAGAAACACGGGCTCGATCAACCGGCGACGGCGGGTGCTCGGGGCGGCCTCGGGACCGTGATACGCGAGACGGCCCGGCCACGCTCGTGGACCTCGTGGAACGTGTCCACCGTTTCTGCAGGAAAGTACGGCGTCGTGATCCGCTCCCCCGACCCAACGGTCGAGATCGGCGCTCCGTCACTACGAGAAGTCGGGGGGGAGAAGGAGCACCAGCAACGCGGGCCAGATGAAGACGAAGCCGAGGATCATCCCCAACGCGGCGGTCCACTTCTGCCCGCCCGTGCACGCCCAGCGTCGCGACGGCGGGCGGCCGCGCTCGGCCAGCGCGAAGAGGGACGCGCCGAGCAGCATGGCGAGGACTCCGCAGATGAGCGCGCTTGCGGCGACGGTGCGGGCGGCCACCGACCCAACGCCGGTGCCATCGCCGCGGATCATGTCGAATGCCAGCACCACCAGCGCGCCACTGATCACGCCGAGGCCGAGCGACCCCAGCGAGCCGAGCGTGCAGCGCCGGTCTCCCTCCACCGGTTCGGCCCTGGTCCGCCTGCGGTCCGGCGTCGCGCAGGCGCAGGTAGGTGAGCGTCAGGGCGATCGCCACGAACGGCATCACCGCCGCGCCCGCGAGCGTCGAGCCGATCCACGCACCGAGGGAGTGGCCCGGCAGGATCGCCTGCCCGATGGTCGGGGCGACGACCGCCGCGACGAGCCCGATGAACAGCAGCGGCATCAGCAGTGAGAACACCGCCCACCCGTTGCCCGCCACCAGCTGCCCGGAGCGCGCGAACGCATCGGGCCGCCTCTCGAGGACGATCACCGGCACGAGCATCGACCAGCGGGTCAGCAGGTACAGGCCCGGGACGAGGAAGAGGATCAGGCCGACGCCGATCCCGAGGCCGGCGAGGAGGCCTGCGCCGACGAGTGCCGGCAGCACAGGCCGAACCGCGGAGACGAGCTCACCGACCGCGAGCTCTGCCCGACCATCGCGCAGGTCGACGGCGGCACCGGTGAAGGCGCCCTGCACGGCGCTGACGCCGGCGATGCTGAGGGCCGCGCCGGCGAGGGCGTAGGCGAACCCATCGACCCCGAGCCGTCCGAGGACCTCGAGCGCGATGCCGGCGACCAGACCGACCGCGACGACGACCGCTGCGCCGATGACGACGAGGCGCGCCCAGTTGCGCCGGTAGACCCCCCACGCCTCGTGGAGAACGCCCGCGGCGCTCACGCTCTGGAGCCTGGAGGTCGCCACGGTCAGGCCCCGGTCAGCCGGCGACGGCGGGCAGGCGGCGCAACCTCAAGACGACACCGCGCTCGACGGACCCGGCAAGGCTGTGCGCGCTCGGGACGAGGACGACCCTGAGCGAGAGTCCCCTCTGAGCCCTCAGCTGCCTCCGGCCCGCGGCCCAGAGGGGCACGACCACTTCGGCCCGCCGCCCGGGTGCGACGATGAAGCGGCGCACGCCGACGCGCTTGTCCTGGGATCACCAAGAGACGCAGGGTCCCGCGGCACTCCCGTGCCGCGCCGGACGGGCAGCGCAGCCGCACGACGACCGCTCCGCTCCCCCGCAGGCGCAACGGCCCCGATCGCGGCGGTCGGCGGGTACTCGCTGATCACGCCCTGCGGGCGTGATGCGCCCGATGCGGTCCCCGTCCGCCTCGGTGAACCACAGGTTGCCGTCGGGCCCTGCGGTGATCCCGAGCGGGCCGCTCTCGGCGGTGATGCCGGCCGAGAACTCGGTCACCACGCCGCCCGGGGTGATCCGCCCGATCCGGTTCCCCTCCGGGTTCGGTGAACCACAGGTTGCCGTCGGGGCCGGCGGTGATGCCGCCGGGTGGACGCCCGCGGCTGATGCCGGCCGAGAACTCGGTCACGACCCCGGTCGGGGGTGATCCGCCCGATCCGGTTGCCGCGCTGCTCGGTGAACCACAGGTTGCCGTCGGGGCCGGAGGTGATCGCGTCGGGCGGCTCCGTGGCGCTGATGCCCGGCTGAGAACTCGGTCACGACGCCCGGTCGGGGGTGATCCGCCCGATCCGGTTGCCGCCCTCGACTCGGTGAACCACAGGTTGCCGTCAGGGCCTGCGGTGATGCCGGCGGGCGCGCTGTCGGCGCTGATGCCGGCGCGAGAACTCGGTCGACGCACGCCGGTCGGGGTGATGCCGCCCGATCCGGTTCGCCGGTCGATGCTCGGTGAACCACAGGTTGCCGTCGGGGCCGGCCGTGATGGACTGCGGACCGCTCGTCGGGGCGATCCCCGCCCGGAACTTGGTCACCACGCCCGAGGGGGTGATGCGGCCGATCCAGTCCGATTCGGCCTCGGTGAACCACAGGTTGCCGTCCGGGCCGGAGGTGATCCCGTGGGGCAAGCCCCCTGCGCCGATGCCGGACGAGAACTCGGTCACCGCGCCGACCGGGGTGATGCGCCCGATGCGATGCCGGCACCCTCCGTGAACCAGAGGTTGCCGTCGGGGCCGGCGGTGATGTCGCACGGGCTGCTCCCCGCGCTCATCGCGGTGGAGAACTCCGGGGTCGCCGCGGAGGGCGTCGCGCCTCCGGTCGCCGCCACGACCGCTGCGACGATCGTCGCGAGGGCGGTCACAAGCGCGGCCGTGGGTAGGCGGCGTAATCCTTGCGGTGCGCGCATCCTGCCCATGGAGCTCCCTCCTTCGAGTACCGATGCTTCGAGGGAGTCTCTCCGCCGGCATCGCCGTCGGTATCCGGGCCAGCCCGCGAAGGGTGCGCGCCAGTGCGAATCACGGCAGCGGGAAAGCCGTAGCCGCTTGAGCGCTCGCGTGACGCTTTGGCCGACGGCGCTCTCGGTCTAGTCGAACGATCGTCCTCAAAGGGCTGACCGTTGATCAGAGGAGCGCGTCCACCCACGACGTGGATCAGATGCGGCCAGAAACAATGCAAAGGCAAGCGGTCGCGCTACCCGGCCGCCCGCTGCCGCGCCAGGTCAGGGCCCGGCCGAAACGCGATCTCAGAGGGCGATCGCCAGGTTGAGGGCGGTCGCGAAGGCGACCCAGGCGAGGTAAGGGACCGATCAGCGCCCCGGCCGCGGCGCGCACGCGCCAGAACGCCACGACCGTCGCCGCCAGCACAACGAGGAGGGCGACGATGTCGGCGGCGGCGAGGCCCTGGGCGCTGCGCGCCGAAGAAGATGGGCGTCCACGCCGCGTTGAGGACGAGCTGCGCGCCGAACAGGCCGAGCGCGAGCCGCACGCGACGATTGCGCTCGAGGCCCTCGCGCGCGACGAGCCAGGCCGATGTCGCCATGGAGATGTAGAGAACGCTCCAGACCGGTCCGAAGACGCCGGCCGGGCGGACTGCCACGAGGGCCGGTCGAGCGTCTCGTAGTACCCGGGGGCCGCGCGGCCGGCGGCCAGCCCGCCGACCACGGCGGCTGTCCGACGGCGAGGACGCTCCCGCCGAGCAGGACGAGGGATCTCACGCCGCGCGGCCGGCGAGCGCGCGGCAGGCGGGCGAGGCGGTCGCCGGTCATGGGCGTCCTTTCTCCAGGCGCGTGGGTGAGCCCCCGGTCTAACGTGCTAGAGCGGGCGTGCCGACAGCGTCCGAGGAACCTTCGCATAGGTGCGCCACCGGACGACGCCAAGACGCTCGCCGCTAGTGCCCGGGTCCACTTCCGTCTCGTCGGCACGCGGAGAGTCCGAGCGTCGATCCGGTAGTCGGACACCGATCCGTCGCCCCCCCGATGTTCTCGGAGGATGATGAACCGACCCCGAGCGCCGCGGCGCGTCGTCGTTTCGCCAACCGGGAAGAGGTGGCCGCTCCCGTGTACATCTTAGCACTCCAAACCTTCCACTACCCGGAGGTGCTCGCGCGCCTCGCGGCCCTGATCCGCCGCTCCCGCGGCGCCACCGTCCGCGAGGAGATCCGCGTGGGGCCGCTCGCCATCGACCGGCATTCGCGGCGCGCCACGCTCGGCGGGCGTGCGCTCGACCTCTCGGCCAAGGAGTTCGCGCTGCTCGCGGCGCTCGCGAAGGACCCGACCCGGGTCCTCACCAAGGGCGAGCTGCTGCGCGACGTCTGGGGCTACCGGGCGGCGGCGCGCACGCGGACGGTCGACAGCCACGCGAGCCGCCTGCGCCGCAAGCTCGCGGCACAGGGCGGGGGAGAGCGGTGGGTCGTGAACGTCTGGGGCATCGGCTACCGGCTGCTGCCGGAGGAGTCCTGAGATGGCGGGCGGCCCGGCCACCGGCGCGACCCTCCCCGTGGTCAACGCGGTCGCGCGGCTCGTGCACGACCTGCACGGTCCCCTCACCGTCATCCGCGGGCTCTGCGCCGCGCTGGCGCGCGACGAGCTCCGGCCCGAGCGGCTCCGCGCGATCGGCCTGATCGACGGCGAGGCGCTCCGCCTCGCGGCGGGCCTCGGGCGGATCGGCCGGGCGGCGGGCGAGCGCTCCGCGCCGGCGCGGGTCAACCTGTCGGCCCTCGTCGCGGCGGGAGCCGAGCGCTTCAGCGCGCTGTCGCTGGCGGGCGGCGTGACGCTCGCGGTCCGCGGCGCGCACGCGCCCGTCTGGGTCGAGGGCGAGGCCGAAATGCTCGAGCGGGCGATCGACAACCTGTTGCGCAACGCGATCCGCCACTGCGGCACCCCGGGCCGCGTGGACCTGGCGCTGTCCTCGCGGCGCGGGCGCGCGGTGCTGCGGATCCGCGACGACGGCGAGGGCGTCCCGCCGGGCGACCGCGAGCGGATCTTCGCCGCGGGCGACCGCGGCAGCAGCCCGCGCGGCGAGGGCCGCGGCCTCGGGCTGGCCATCGCGCGCGAGATCGCCGAGGCCCACGGCGGGCGCCTGACGCTCGATCCGGTCGGCGCAGGGGCGTGCTTCCGGCTGTCCCTTCCGCTGGGCCTCGCCGCCGACGGCGGCCCGAGGGCGGCATGAGTGCGCTCGTCGCCGAGGAGGGCGTGGCGGGGCGGCTCACGGCGCGCGAACCGCAGCGACTGGTCGTCGTCCGCCGCCGCCGGCTGCGGGGCGGGGGCTGGGACGATCTGCCGGCCGGCGCCGTCGCCGACGCGCTCGAGGCGGCCGGCCCGGACGCCGTCGTCCTCGCGCGGGGCGCCGAGGCCGACCCGGGAGCGATCGCGCTGCCGGGCCTCGCGCGCCTCCTGGGCCACCGGGTCGTCCGGCTGCCGGCCCACGCCGCCGCCGCCGCGTGGGTGGTGGCGGTGGCCCTGCATCCCGACTTCACCGATGACGGCCGCGCCCGACGCCTCGAGGCATTGGCGGGCGCTCCCGGCGCCGCCGGGGCACGGCTGCCGCGCCGGCGCGTCGGGGGCGACGGGCCCGAGGTCCCGGTGCTGCGCCCGGGGGCGCTCGCCCGGTGGGCCGGCTGCGCGTGGCGCGCCTGCCCGCGCTGCGCCGGGGGCGGGCCGACGGGCGGCCGCTGCGGCCGCTGCGGTGCGCCGGGCCTTGCGGTGACGGCGTGATGCGCGCGCGCATCGGACGGCGCCCGGGCGGCATGTGGCTCGTCGTCGCCGGGGCCATCGGCCTGCTGGCCGCCGTCATCAGCCTCCGGGCGGCGGCCCACGACGCCCCCGGCGGCCGGGTCGTGGTGGCGCGCCAGCCGCTGGCGCCCGGCCTCCTCCTCGATCCCGGCACGGCCGCGACGGCGCTCGCCGTCGTCCCGGTCCCCGCGGGCCTCGCCCTCGACGGGGTCTTCGCCGATCCGGCGGAGGTCGCCGGCCGCCGCGTGTCCGTGCCGGTCGGCGCGGGCGAGCCGCTCTCCCAGGCCGCCCTCGGCGGCGCGCCGGGGTCCGTGCCCTCACCGCTCGCCGTCGGGGAGCGGGCGGTCGCCGTCCCCCTGTCGGCCGCGGGTGGCGCGGGTCTCGTCCCGGGCGCCCGCGTGGACGTCGTCGCCTCCACGGGCGAGGGGTTGGCCGGCTCGACCGCCGTCGTGGTGGCCGACGCCGAGGTCCTCGCGGTGTCCGAGCCCGCGTCCCCCGACGGGGTCGAGGTCGCGGGCGAGGCCCTCCTGCGCGTCTCGGCGCAGCAGGCGCTGCGGGTCACCGCGGCGCTGAACTTCGCGCGAGAGGTCCGTCTCCTGGCGCGGCCGCTCGACGAGGTGGACGGCTTCAGCGGGCCCCGCCGCGCGGCGGCGCCGTGAGCGGGTCGCCGGACGCCGACGGGCGGGCCCTCGTCGTCCTCGGCGCCGCGGGTGGCTGCGGCGCCAGCCTCGTCGCCGGCGCCCTCGCCCTGCACGACGCGCGCGCGGGCGCTCCGTCCTGGCTCGTGGAGCTCGACCTCGACCGCGGAGACCGCGCCGACGCCTGGGACCTCGCGCCGGACCGCACCCTGGCCGACCTCGCCGCCGTCGCGGAGGAGCTCGACCCCGGCCACCTTGCCCGCGCGGCGCACGATCACGACAGCGGCGTGCGCCTCCTGCTCGCGCCGGCCGCGCCGGGTGCGGCGGGGGAGTGGGGTCCCGGAGCGACGGCGCGCCTCGTGGCGGCCGCCCGCGCCGCCGCGGGACCGGGCGGCCGCGCCGTGATCGACGCCGGCGCCGGCCTCGGTACGCGCGCGTCCGCCGCCGCGGGCGCCGCCGACCTCACGGTGGTCGTCTGTCCGCCGATGCTGGCGGGCGCCCGCCGGGCCCGGCGCATCGGCGAGGCTCTCGCCCCCGGCCGCTGCGCCCTCGCGGTCGCCGGACCGGGGGCCGCCGAGCTCGGCGCACGGGCCCTCGCCCGTGTGGCCGGGGTGCCGGTGCTCGGCGAGCTGCCCTGGGAGCCGCGCGAAGCCGCGCGGCTCGTGGCGGGCCGCTGGCCCTCCGGGCGCCGGGCCCGACTGGCGGCGGCCGTCGCGGCGCTCGCGGAGGCCGCGGCATGACCACGGCGGCCCCCGACCCGGCCCTCGTCGAGCACCTGCGCGCCCGCGCGGCGCGCGACGCTCGCGCCCGGCGGGACATGGAGCGCCGCGACCTCGCGGAGATCGTCGAGGATCTGCTCGACGAGGAGCGCCGCATCCTGACCGACGCCGACCGGACGGCGCTCGTCGAGGCCGTCGTCGACGAGGCGCTCGGGCTCGGGCCCCTCGAGGTGCTGCTCCGCGACCCGCGGATCACCGAGGTGATGGTGTGCGGTCCGGACCGGGTGTTTGTGGAGCGCGCGGGGCGCATCGCGCCGGCCGAGGTCCGCTTCACCGACGACGCGCACCTCCTGCACGTGATCGACCGCATCCTCGCCCCGCTGGGGCGACGGGTCAACGAGGCGAGCCCCATGGTCGATGCGCGCCTGCCCGACGGGTCACGGGTCAACGCGGTCATCCCGCCGCTCGCCCTCGACGGGCCCGCGCTCACCATCCGCCGCTTCGCCGGCGAGCCGCTCACGGGGGAGGACCTCGTCGCCCTCGGGACCGTCGACGCCGCCATCCTCGGCCTCCTGCGAGCGGCGGTGCGCGCCCGGAGAAACCTCCTCGTCAGCGGCGGCACCGGCAGCGGCAAGACCACGACGCTCGCCGCGCTCGCCGCCTTCGTCCCGCCGCGGGAGCGCATCGTGACGATCGAGGACGCGGCCGAGCTGCGCATCCCGCTCCCCCATGTGGTGCGGCTGGAGAGCCGGCCGCCGTCGCTCGAGGGCGCGGGCGCGGTCCCGATCCGCGCGCTGGTGCGCAACGCCCTGCGCATGCGCCCCGACCGGATCGTCGTCGGGGAGGTCCGCGGGGGCGAGGCTCTCGACATGCTCACCGCCATGACGACGGGCCACGAGGGCTCGCTCTCGACCCTTCACGCCTCCTCGCCGGCCGACGCCGTGCGCCGCGTCCAGACGCTCGCCCTGATGGGCGACCTCGATCTCCCGTACCGGGCGGTCGCCGACCAGGTCGGCAGCGCCCTCGACGTCATCGTCCACCAGGCGCGGCTCGCCGACGGCAACCGCCGCGTGGTGGAGATCGCCGCCGTCGAGTGGTCGCCCGACGGACCGCGCCTTGCGACCCTGGTCCGGTGGGGCGCCGGCCCCGGCGGCGACGGCTTCACGTGGACCGGCGCAGCCGACGGCTGGCACGCGGCGGCGGAGGCCGACGCCGCGCGGGCGGGCGCCGCGTGAGCGCGGGGGCGGCCGCCGTGGCGGCGGGCTGCTCGGCGGCCCTCGCGGTCGTCGGCGTGGGCCGCATGGCCGAGGGGCGTCGCCGCGCCCCGGGCCGGACGGGCCCGCGGCGGGAGGGGCCCCTGGCGCGCCGTCCTGCGGGGCGGCGGCTGGCCGCCCGCCTGCGGCGCGCCGGCGTCCCGCTGGGCCCGGACGCCTTCCTCGCGGCGTTGCTGGCGGGGGCGCTCGCCGCGGGGGCGCTCGCCCTCGTCGTCCTGAGGACGCCCGTGGCGCCGCCGATCGCCGCCGCCGCGGTCGCCGGCGCCGCGACCGCCCTGGTGCGCTCGGCCGACCGCCGGCACCTGGCGCGCGTGGAGGCTCAGCTGCCGGGGGTCGCCCAGCAGCTGGCCGCGGCACTGTCGGCCGGCCTGTCGTTGCGCCAGGCGCTGACGCGGGCCGCCCGCGACGCGCCGGAGCCGACGCGCGAGGAGCTGGCTCGGGCGGTGGCGGAGCTCGAGATGGGGTCCCGGCTCGAGGCCGCCCTCGAGGCGCTCGTGGCCCGCGTGCCCGCCCACGACCTGCGGATCATGGTGACCGCGATCCTGGTCCAGCGCCGCACGGGCGGGAACCTCGCGCGGGCGCTCGCGGCGTTGTCCGGGCGACTCGAGGAGCGCGCGCAGCTCGCGCGGGAGCTGCGCGGCGCGACCGCCCAGGCGCGGATGACCGCGTGGATGGTTGCGGCGCTCCCCCTGGGTGGCGGCGTCATGACCGAGATCGCCGCACCCGGCACCCTCGCCGGCGCGCTCGGGGCCGGGCCGGGCCCGTTGCTCCTCGTCGTCGCCACCGCGCTCTACGGCGCGGGAGTCGTCGCGATCCGGCGCATCGGCCGGGTCGAGGCGTGAGCGCGCTCGGCGGACCCCTCGCGCTCTGGGCGGCGGGGCTGGTCTGCGCCGCGATGGGCCTGCGGGGCCGCCGGGCGGCTGCGCGTGGCGCGGGCGAGCGGGCGCGCCAGGCACTGCCCGGGCCGGCCCTGCTGGCGATGCGGCTGCCGTGCCCGCGGGCGCTGGCCCGCGTCCTGGCGCGCGAGGGCGACGGCGCAGAGATCGTCCGGGCCGGGCTCGCCGGCCGGCTCGACGCAGACGGCCTCGCGCGGATGCGGGCCGGCGGCGCCCTCGCCGGGGTCGCGCTGGCGGCCCTGCTCGCCGTCCTCAGCCCGGCGGCGTCGCTGTTGGCACCGGCGCTCGGCGGCGTGGGCGCGATGGCTCCGGGGCGCTGGATCGCCCGGCGCCGCCGGGCGCGCCGGGTGGCGCTGATGCGTGAGCTGCCCGACCTGCTGGACCTGCTGGGCATCTGCGTCGAGGCCGGGATGGCGCTCGACCCCGCCCTGGCGCTGGCGGGGGAGCGGCTCGGGGGCGTCCTCGGCGGCGAGGTCGCCACGGTGCTTCGCGACCTGTCACTCGGCGCCCCGCGGCGCGACGCCTACCGGTCGCTCGTCGCGCGGACCGGCAGCCCCGAGGTGACGCGGACCGTGGGCGCGCTTCTGCAGGCCGAGGAGCTGGGCGCGCCGCTGTCGCGGGCCCTGCAGGGGCAGGCCGAGGCGCTGCGGGCGGCGCGCCGGCAGGACGCGCGCGAGACGGCGGCGCGGGCCGCACCGAAGATCCAGCTGGTGGTGGCGATGGTGATGGTCCCCGCTGTGCTCCTGCTCGTGCTCGGGGTGCTCGTGATCGAGTTGTCGCGCCAGGTGGGCGCGGTGATCGGATGACGAGGCCGCGATCGGGCTCGGCGGTCGTGGACTACGTCGGCGCGATCGCGGCCGTCGGCCTCCTGATGCTGGCCCTGGTCGCCGTGCGAGAGCACCGTCCACACCGGCGCCCCCCGGTGGATCCGGTCGGGCATGTCGCCGCCGTGCTTCGCCCGCCGCGCCCGCCGGTCGCGCGCTCCGCCTCCCGGGCGGCGCCCCGGAGGCCCTCGCGGCGACCGCGCCGTCCGCCGCGGCCGCGCCCCGCCGTGCTGGCGCCGGTCTGGGCGATCGGCTGGTGAGGCCGGCGGGGCGCGGGCGCGGTCGATGTGATGGAACGGCCCCCGGCGGCGGATACTCCACGTGAGTGCGACCTCGGCCCTCCGACACGAGATGACGACGCCCGTCGCCCGGCCGCGGTTCGCGGACGTCGCCGAGCAGAACCTCGACGGCGTCCACCGGTACCTATGCCACCTGGTCGGCGACCGGCACCTCGCCGACGACCTGACCTCGGCCACCTTCGAGCGGGCGCTGCGCGACTGGAAGCGGTTCGACCCGGAGCGGGGACGGGCGTCAGTCTGGCTGATCGAGGTGGCGCGGCGGGTGGCGCTCGATCACTTCCGCAAGGACGGGCGGCGGCGGGCGCGTGAGGAGCGCTACGCCGCGGGGGTGCCCGAGGCAATGCCGGGCCCGCAGGAGCCGGGCGGCTTCTCGGGCGACCTGCGGGCGGCGCTCGGGCGCCTCTCGCGGGCCGAGCGCGAGCTGATCGCGCTGCGGGTGGTGCTCGGCATGGACGCCGCCGAGGCGGGGCGCGTGGCGGGGATGTCGCCCTCGGCCGTCGGCACGGGCCTGCACCGGGCCCTCACGAAGCTGCGACAGGAGGTGGCGCGACCGTGACCACGCCCGGCGGCATCGGGCCCGAGCGGCTCGGCGACATCGTCAACGGGGCGGCCCCGCGCGACGAGGAGGAGCGGGCGCTGCTCGTCCTGATGGAGGAGACGCGGGCCCTCCAGCCCGGCGCCTCGGAGGAGCTGCGGCGACGGGTGCTGGACGGCCCGCCGCCTCGTCGTGCGACGCGGTGGGAGTCCGCGCGCGCGTGGCTCGGGTCGGCCTCCGGCCGGCGCGGGCTGCTGGTCGGCGCGCCGGTGGTCGCCGGGATCATCGCGCTGGCCGTCGCCATCCCGGCGCTGGACGGGGGAGGGCACCCCTCACCGGCGCCGGGGGACGCGGCCGAGGCGACGAGCACGACCACGACCCCGGCGCGGGGATCGGCGCGCGCCGCGGCGGCGCCCGAGGCGGCGCCGGCGTCCGACTCGGCGAAGGCCGCTGCTCCGGTCGCGCCGGCGGCCGCGGGGGCAGCCGGGCTCGCGACGCCGGCGCCGACCGGCCCGGACGCGCGCCGCGCCCAGCAGGTCACGGCGACGACGCGGGTCCAGGTGAAGGACGTCGAGGCGCTCTCGCGGGCGAGCACGAGCGCGATGCGGACCGTGCGGGCGCTGGGCGGCTTCACGGCGAGCTCCGACTACTCGGTCCCGAACGGCGCCGAGGGGACGAACCGGCTGGTCTTCCGGGTGCCGGTCGACCGGGCGCAGGACGCGCTGGCCGCGTTCGGCCGGCTGGGGACGGTGACCGGCCAGAGCGCGGACATCGTCGACCTGACGGAGCGGCTCGACAGGCAGTCGGACGCGGTGACGCGCCTCGAGGCCGAGGTGGCCGACCTGCGGGCCAAGGCGGCGGCCCAGCCGGGGGATGCGGCGATCGCGGCCGACCTCGCCCGCGCCGAGGCGGTGCTGGGGCGGGCGCGGGCCGCGCGGGCCGCGACGCTCGAGCGGGTCGATCGGGCGACGCTGCGCCTCACGCTGACCACCGAGCGCCCGCCGCCCCCGGCGACGAGCGCCGGGCGCTTCGGCGGGCCGTTGTCGCGGGCCGGCGGGCGGCTGGCCGACGCGGCGGCCTGGCTGCTCGGGGCGCTCGTGCTGGTGGGGCCGTTCCTCGTCGTGGGCGGCGCAGCGCTCTGGGGCGTGTCGCGGCTGCGCGGGCGGGCCGACCGGCGCCTGATGGGCTCGGCCTGAGGACCGGCTAGGGGCGGCGGACCGTCCGCAGCTCGGAGTCCACGACCTCGAGGTGCACGGTGAGCCCCGAGGACCGGGCCTCGAGCCACGCCCAGCGCGGGCGCAGGTCGCCCTCGACGGCCTCGCCCACGCTGCCCGGGTTCACGAACAGGCACCCGGCCGCGCTGCGCACCAGGGCGCGGTGGGTGTGGCCGCTGACGATGCAGTCCGGGTTGCCGAGATCCTCGACGAGGCGCGCGAGGTGCTTTTCGGGGCTCTCGGCGTCGATCGCGTCTCGGGGGTCGTCCGGGCTGCCGTGCATCAGCACGATGCTCAGCGTGCGCAGGCTTACCGTGGCCACGAGGGGGAGGGCCTCGAGGTAGGCGAGGTTCTCCTCGCCGAGCTGGTTGGTGGTCCAGGCGCGCGAGCCGACGCGCTGGGCCTTGGGGTGGTCGGGGGCGCGGCGGGCGCGGACGGCGACCTTGCGGTCGGTGTTGCCCCGCACGCACGGCCAGCCTGTGGTGCGGATGGCGGTGACGCAGGGGTCCGGGTCTGCGCCGCGCATCACGAGGTCGCCGGTGCAGGCGCCGTCGTCCAGGCCCGCCTCGCGGATGGCGGCGAGCACGGCGCCGAGGGCGGCGGAGTTGGCGTGGATGTCGCCCAGCAGGGCGAGCCGCTCAGCCACCGCCGCCGATCCCGAGCGCGGCCTCCAGACGCGGGCGGAAGCGCTCGGCCTTCAGCACGCGCCAGCGGTCGAGGAAGCGGGCGTAGAGCTCGTCGCGCTCGCGGCGCCGGCGGCCGATGAGGGCGTGGACGCCGATGCGCTCGTCGGCGCGGCGCCCGACCTCGAGCTGCCTGCGGAAGGCGCGGAACGCCGTCTCAGACGGCGGGCCGGCGCTGCGGCGGCGCCGGGCGGCGGCCTCGGACACCAGGCGCTGGGCGGCGCCGGCCTCGCGGGCGGTGAGCCAGGCGAGGTGCTCCTCGAGCATCGGGACCTGCACGTCGCAGTCGTGGATGTCGCCGAGGATGTCCTGCAGGCCGGCGACCTCCTCCACGAAGGGGCGCAGGTCGTCGCCGAAGGCCACGCCGAAGATCTCGAGCAGGTAGCGCAGCCGCTTGCACGCGATGCGCATGTCGTGCAGCTCGGTGACGTTGGCCGGGTCGGCCACCAGGCCGTCGTAGGAGTAGACCTCGTCGATGCGCACCGCGAGGATCCGCCGGGCGTTGGGCCGCAGCTTCTTGGACGGGTCCAGGCCGCGGACGGGACGGGGCTTGGCCACGGCTCAGCCCTTCGGGGGCTTCGGGTCGAGGCGGGACATGCGCACGCCGGTGTGCTTGGCGACGTAGGCGACCAGGCGCTTCTCGAACTTCTCCTCGTCGAGCCGGGCGAAGAGCGCGGCGATGACCGGGTCCTCAGCCGCGCGGTCGTGCCGGTAGCGGGCGATCAGCCCCTCGATGCCCGGCCGCTCGTCCTCGCCCATCGTCGCGAGGGTGCCGGTGAGCCGCTCCACCGCGACGTCGAGGTCGCGCGCGTCGCCGAGCACGTCGGTGATCTCCTTCACCTGCTTCAGGTAGGGCGTGAAGGACTTCGCGGGGAAGGCGCCCTCGAAGGCGTCCATCGCCGCGCGCAGCCGGCGCGAGGAGACGCGCATCGCGTGCAGCTCTTCGATGTCCTCGCCGTCGAGCGTGCCCTGGCGGTAGCTCATCATCTCCCGCCAGCGGGTGAGGATCACCCGGCCCGCGGCGTCGCGGAAGCCGGCCCCGGGCCGCAGCCCGGGGACATCCCACGCGCGGGCCACTAACCGCCGGCGGCCCGGCGGCGCACCATCACCGACTCGCGCACGGCCGCCCGCAGGGCCTTGCCACGGGCCAGAACGGCCCAGTCGATGTCGAGCTCCATGCCGAGGTCGACCAGCGCGCGCAGCACGGCGCCCTCGTCGATGTCGGGGCCCGAGAGCGCGATCACCTCCTTCAACCAGCGCGACTGGGCCTTGGAGAGGGCGAACGTGACGTCCTTGACTGCGGCCTTGCGCTTGGTGCCGATCGCGGCGTCGCCGAGCCGCACATAGACGGCGGCGAGCTCGCCCGTGGGGGCTTCGAGCACCGACTGGTAGCTCACACGCCTCATGTCCCGGCCGCCTCCGCGTCGGGCGACCCGGCCTCGAGGCTGATGCGCCGGTCCTCGGCCAGGTCGCGGATGGTGTCCTCGCCGATCTGGTGCTCGCCGCGCTCGGCGGCGACGAAGAGGGCGTTGGCCAGCAGCAGGTTCACCAGGCGCGGCACCCCGCCGGTCTCGGCGTGCACCGCCCGGGCCGCGCGCTTGGAGAGGATGCGCCGCTCGGCGCCGGCCACCCGGGTGCGGTGGAGCGCGTAGGCGTCCACCTCTTCGGGGCTCATCGCGCCCATGTGGTACCGCACCACGACGCGCTGGGCCACCTGGGGCTGGCGCTCCACGCGCGCGGTCAGCTCGGGCTGGCCGAGCAGCACGACCGGAGCGCCGGGGCCGTGGGGGCCGCGGTTGGTGAGCAGGCGGATCTCGTCGAGGGCGCGCGGGTCGAGCCGCTGGGCCTCGTCGATGGCGAGCACCACGCGCCGGCCGGACTCCGCGCTCTCGGCAAGGCGCTCGCGCACGCGGCCGGCGAGGCGGGCGGCCGACCCGCCGGCCGGCTCCGCGCCCATCGCCGGGAGGGTGGCGGCGAGCAGCGCGGCGGCGGTGCGCGGCGGGTTGGCGACCTCGGCCACGTGGAAGCCCTCCCCGTCGAGGGTGCCCTTCAGCGTCTGGGCGAGCAGCGTCTTGCCCGAGCCGATCTCGCCGGTGATGACCACCAGGCCGCCGAGCTGCGTGATGCCGAACAGGATCCGGGCGAGGCCCTCGCGATGGTCCGAGCGCTCGTACGCGAAGCGGGGGTCGGGCTCCAGCTGGAAGGGCGGCTCCGCCAGGCCCCAGTGGACCAGGTACCCGGGGGAGCTCACGCCACCGCCTCCAGCACCAGTCCCTCGCGGAGCCCGGCGCGACTCACGCGCAGGTCCTCCAGGCCGAACGAGCGGCGCACGGCCTCGAGCGCTGCGGCGCCGGCCAGCGACAGCCGAACGCGCGCGGCCTCCACGCCGGTCTCCTCGGCCAGGTCCTCGGCCGACCCGGCGGCCAGCCGCTCGACGGCGCGCACGAGCGCGTCGCGGTCGAGCACGTCCGTGCCGGCCAGCACCGAGAGCGCGACGGCCGAGCCGCCGCACGCGATCGCCTCGTCGCCGTGGGCGGCGATCTCGCACCGGGTCGACCATCTCGCGCACCGCGGCGATCATCGGCTCCAGCAGGTCGATGGAGGGCGGGTCGCCCGGGGCGAAGCGCTCGGTGAGTAAGCGGACGCCGATCGGCACCGAGGTGGCCCACCGCAGCGCGCCGCCCTCGCCGCCCATCAGCTCCAGGCTGCCGCCGCCGAGGTCGACCGCCAGCAGGGGGTCGGGCGCGCCGGTCGCCACCATCCCGCGGAAGGCGAGCTCGGCCTCCTCGGGCCCGCTCAGCACGCGGGCCGTCACGCCGGACGCCCGCTCCAGGCGCTCGAGCAGCTCGTCGGCGTTGCCGGCGACCCGGCCGGGGGCCGTGCAGGCCACCACGATCCGCCGGGCGCCGAGCGTGCGCGCCTCCTCGGCCATCTGGCGCACGGTCATCTCGACCAGGTCGAGGCCCTCGATGCGGATCCGCCCGCCGGGCTTCAGGCCCGCGCCCAGGGCGGTCATCGCGCTGCCGCTCGCGAGCGGCTCCACGCGGCCGCCGATCGCGCGCGCCACGAGCAGCCGGGTCGTGTTGGTGCCGACGTCGATCGCGGCGATGGGCGCGGAGCGTCCGCCCGCCCGCTCATGCTCGATGTCATCCGCGACGTCCACCCCGCGCCGAGTCTAGCGGCGGGCCGCGGCCGCCGGCGTGTTCACGGCTTTGTTACACGGATGCGGCCCGCGCCCTCGGACGGGCGCGGCGGCGCGCCACGGCACGGGCGCGCAGGAGGGCGAAGCCGCCCACGACGCCGCCGACGGCGGCGAGCTTCATCTGGCCGGCGACGACGGCGCCGCCGCCGGGCGCGGAGGCCAGGGCGGCGAGCAGGAAGCCCGCGCTCAGGCCGAGCGCGTAGAGGGCGACGCTCGCGGCGCGCGGAAGGCGCAGGCGACGGCGGCGGGGGGTGGGCGGGGGGACGGTCCGCAGGCGCGGACGGGCCGGGGCCGAAGACACCTCGGCGGGCTGATGGGTGCGGGCGGTTGCGTGCATGGGGGGAACTCTAGTTCGTGCCTCGGACGCGAACAAGTGTTCTCCTGCGTCGCGTTTCCCCTGCACGTGCGACACGCGTTGCACGACGGGGCCTGTGGGGGCCGGCGTTGCGTGGGGGAGTCCCGGGGGGAATCCCGTACTTATGGGGGGGAAAGTGGGTTGGCATGTGGGGTGATGTGGGGTAGCGTGGGGAAATGCAACGTCGGCTGCTCAGCGGGACGTATGAGTGCAGCCTCGACAGCCGGTTCCGGCTGGCCATTCCGGCACGCATCCGGGAGCCGTTCGCAGCGGGCGCGACGGTCGGCTGGTGGATCGACGACTGCCTCATCGTCGTGCCGAGCCTGGAGTGGTCAGGCCTCGTTGAGCGGACATTCGGGACGATGAGCCTCTTCGACGACTCGGCGCGCGACATGAACCGCTTCATCATCGGCAGCGCGATGCACCACGAGCTCGACCGCCAGGGCCGCATCCCCCTGAGCGCCGAGCTGCGCGAGTACGCCGGCATCGGCGAGCGCACCGTCAAGCTCGTCGGGGTGGGGGAGTACCTGGAGGCGTGGGATCCCGGCCAGCTCGCCGAGCGCTTCGCCCGGCTGCGTCGAGAGGGGGTGTCCGTCCATGCCAAGCGCCTTGCCGATCGAGTCGCGTAGGCCGCGCAGCGGCCACGAGCCCGTCATGGCCGACGAGGTCGTGCGGATGCTCGCCCTGCGCCCGGGCGAGACCGTCGTCGACTGCACCTTCGGCGCGGGCGGCCACGCCCGGCGCCTCGCGCCGGCGCTCGGGGAGGGCGGCCGCTACATCGCCATCGACCAGGACCCCGAGGCCGCGGCGTGGTTCTCGGACCTGGCCGACGACGTCGTGTGCGAGACCCGCTTCATCCGCGCCAACTTCGCCGAGGCCCTCCCGCGCCTCGCCGACCAGGGCGTACGCGCCGACGCGATCCTGATGGATCTCGGCATCTCCTCGATGCAGGTTGACCAGACCGCGCGGGGCTTCTCCTACTCGCGCCAGGCCCCGCTCGACATGCGGATGGACCCCTCGCAGGAGCGCTCGGCCGCCGACCTGGTGGCCGAGGCCTCCGAGCGCGAGCTGGCCGAGATCATGAAGACGTTCGGCGAGGAGCGCTACGCGCGGCCGATCGCCCGGGCCATCGTGCGCCGCCGCGCCCAGGAGCCGATCACCACCACCGGCGACCTGGTCGAGGTCGTGCGCTCGGCCGTCCCGACGCCGGCCCTGTTCGCGGGCGGGCACCCGGCCAAGCGCGTCTTCCAGGCGCTGCGCATCGCGGTCAACGACGAGCTGGGCAGCCTCGAGCGCGGCCTGGAGGCGGCCTTCGGGATGCTCTCGCCGGGCGGGCGCCTGGCGGTGATCTCGTTCCACTCGCTCGAGGACCGGATGGTCAAGCGCTTCATGCGGGCGCGCAGCCAGGGCTGCATCTGCCCGCCCGAGATGCCGGTCTGCGGCTGCGGCCGTGTGGCCGAGGGCGCGCTGCTGTCCGCCAAGGCCCAGCGCCCCAAGCAGGCCGAGCTCGACCGCAACCCCCGCGCGCGGTCGGCCCTGCTGCGCGGCATCCGCCGGGTGGAGGCGCCATGAGCACGCGCGCCACCGCCCGCGCCCGGTCCGCCGAGTCCGTCCCCGCCCGTCCGCGGAGCCGGCCCGCGCCCGCCCCCGACGCCCGCCCGCGCCGCCCGGCCGCCCGCCCCGTCGCCCGTCCGCGCCCGCGGCGCGCGGCCCGCCCGGCGGCACGCCTGCGCAGCGCCAAGGTGGTCATCCCTCTGATCGCCCTGCTGCTCGGCGGCATCGTCTTCATCAACGTCGCCACGCTGTCGCTCACCAACCGCACCGGCCAGGTGATCGAGCGCGAGCGCAGCCTGGAGAGTGAGAACGCGCGCCTGAAGGCGGTCTTCGAGGGCAAGGACGCGGCCGTGCGGCGCATCGCGCAGGACCGGCTCGGGATGGTCGAGCCCGGCCCCGGCGAGGCCCGCTACCTCGACCCGAAGCCCGCCGCGCCCTGATGCCGCCGGGCTCCTCGCGGCGACCGCCCGCCCGACGGCCGGCCGCGGGCCCTCCCCGTCCGGCCTCGCGCGCCCGCGCCCGGCGCATCCGCGCGCTCACGGGCGTCGCGGTGCTGCTGATGCTCCTGATGGGGGTGCGCGCGACCTTCCTCGGCACGGTCCGCGCGGGCGACCTCGCGAGCAAGGCCCACCAGGCCCAGCGCAGCGAGACCGACCTGCTGGCCCAGCGCGGCTCCTTGCTGGCGGCCGACGGCACCGACCTCGCGACGGACCAGCTCGCGGTGGACGTGACGGCCTCCCCGCGGGTGATCACCGACCCGCGCGGCACGGCCGAGCAGCTCGCGCCGATCCTGAAGCGCGACCCCAACGAGATCGCCAACACCCTGTCCGGTGGCGGCGGCTACGCCGTGGTCGCCCGCTCGGTGGCCCCGCGCGCCGCCGACCGGGCCCGCGCGCTCGGCCTTCCCGGCATCTACTTCTCGGACACCTACAAGCGCTTCCTGCCCGGCGGCATGCAGGCGTCGCAGGTGGTCGGGCTGACCGGCGACACCCGCCAGGGGATCTCGGGCCTGGAGAAGCAGTACGACGACGCGCTCACCGGCGTCCCGGGCCGACGGGTGGAGGTGCGCGACCTGTTCGGCCGGCCGATCAAGGTGCTCTCGGACCGCGAGGCGGTGCAGGGCGGCGACGTGCGCACGAGCATCGACCCGGCCATTCAGGCGCAGATGGAGTCGACGCTCGCCGCGACGCGCGACCAGTACGGGGCCAAGAGCGTCATGGGCATCGTGATGAACCCGCGCGACGGGTCGATCCTCGCGATGGCCACCGTGCCGCGCTTCGACCCCAACGACCGCCGCGTGGTGAACCCGGAGCTGGAGCGCAACCGGCCGGTGGTCGATCAGTTCGAGCCCGGCTCGACCTTCAAGATCGTCCCGATGATCGCCGCCCTCGAGGACGGCAAGGTCACGCCGCGGATGCCGTTCGACCTGCCGGCGAGCCCGATCCGCCCGTACGCCGACGAGGACTTCACGCTGAGCGACGCCCACGACCACGGCCCGGAGCGGCTGACGGCCACGGAGATCCTCGAGGAGTCGAGCAACATCGGCATCTCGCAGATCTCGCTGCGCGTCGGCAAGGAGCGGCTCGAGGCCTGGATGACGCGACTGGGCTTCGGCCGGCCCACCGGCATCGACTTCCCGGGGGAGGCCGGCGGCTACCTGCCGGCCGACGACAAGTGGTTCGGCACGGGCATCTTCACCTTCCCGATCGGCCAGGGCGTGCAGGTGACCCTGGCCCAGCTCGCGCGCGCCTATGCCGCCGTCGCCAACGGCGGGGTGCTGGTCACGCCGCACTTCCGCCAGGGCGACGGCGGGGCCTCGCGCCGGGTGATGACCGCGAAGACGGCCCATCAGGTCGACCGGATGCTGCGCAAGGTGGTGTCCGAGCGCGGCACGGGCACCCTGGCCGAGGTCCGCGGCTACGCGGTGGCCGGCAAGACCGGCACGGCGGAGAAGGTCGACCCCGAGACGGGCAAGTACGACCACACGCTCTACACCTCGTCGTTCGTGGGCTACGCACCGGCCGAGAACCCCCAGCTGCTGGTGGCGGTGGTGGTGGACGAGCCGACCGCCGGGTCGTACTACGGCGGCGACGTCGCGGCCCCGGCCTTCGCGGACATCACCGAGTTTTCCCTGCAAAGACTCAAGATCCGCCCCTGAGTCCGGCGGGACCGCTGTGGTAGAGTCCCGCCCCGCATGACCCTGGACGAGCTGATCGGGCGAGGGCCCGGCGGGCGTGTCATCCCGGCCCCCGGCGCCTCCGGCGACCCGGGCGCCACCCCGGTCACGGCGGTGGTGCAGCGGCCCGAGGACGCCGGCCCGGGCGCGCTCTTCTGCGCGGTGCGCGGCCTGCGCGCCGACGGGCACGACTTCGCCGCCGACGCCGTCGCCCGCGGGGCGAGCGCGGTGCTGGTGGAGCGGCCGCTCGACCTGCCGGTACCCCAGGTCGTGGTGGAGGACGTCCGCCTGGCGATGGCGATCGCCGCCTCGGAGGTGCGCGGGCGCCCGTCGGAGGCCCTCGACGTGGTCGGCGTGACGGGCACCAACGGCAAGACGACCTCGGCCTTCCTGCTGCGCTCGGTGCTGGAGGCGGCCGGCCGGCCCTGCGGGCTCATCGGCACGATCGAGGCGCGCATCGGCGGGCGGGTCGTGCCGATGGCCCACACCACGCCCGACGCGATCGAGCTGCAGGACCTGTTCGCCCGCATGTGCGACGCCGGCGACCGGGCCTGCGCGATGGAGGTCTCCTCCCACGCCCTCGACCAGCGCCGGGTGGCCGGCACCCGCTTCGCCGCGGCGCTCTTCACCAACCTCACGCGCGACCACCTCGACTACCACCACGACGTCGAGACCTACTACGCCGCCAAGCGCGGGCTGTTCGCGCGCCCGACGGGGGAGGGCGAGAACCCACCCGGCGCCGCCAACCTCGACGACGAGTACGGGCGCCGGCTGGCCGCCGAGACCGGCGCGCTGGGCTACGCGGTCGAGGCGGACGCCGAGGTGCGGCCGGTCGAGGTCAGCGGCCTCGAGACCGGCATCCGCGCCGTCATCCGCACGCCGCGCGGGCCGCTGGAGATCGCGAGCGCGCTGCGCGGGCGGTTCAACCTCGCCAACCTCACGGGCGTCGCCGCCGTGGGGGAGCTGCTCGGGCTGCCCCACGAGGCCGTGGCGGCGGGCATCGCGGGCGTCGCCGGCGTGCCCGGGCGCTTCGAGGCCGTCGAGGGCGGGCAGCCCTTCCCCGTGATCGTCGACTACGCCCACACGCCCGACTCGCTCGACAACGTGCTGCGCGCCGCGCGCGAGATCGTCTCCGGCGGCCGCCTGATCGTGGTCTTCGGCTGCGGAGGCGACCGCGACCGCGGCAAGCGGCCGCAGATGGGCGACGTGGCACGACGGCTCGCCGACGTGGCGGTGGTCACGTCGGACAACCCCCGCAGTGAGGACCCGGAGGCGATCGTGGCGGAGATCCTGGAGGGGGCCGCGGGCGGCCCCGCAGAGCTCGTGGTGGAGGTCGACCGCCGCGCGGCGATCGGCCGCGCCCTGCGCGCGGCGGCCGCGGGCGACGTGGTCGTCATCGCCGGCAAGGGCCACGAGCAGGGCCAGGAGCGCGCCGGCGTCGTGACGCCGTTCGACGACCGCGAGGTCGCGCGCGAGCAGCTGGCGGGGGCGGCGGCGTGAGGCTCACGGTCAACGACCTGCTGAAGTGCGGCGAGCCCGCGCGCATCCCGGTCGGCACGCCCGACGTCGAGTTCGAGGGCGCCTACGTGGACACGCGCGAGGAGCCCGTGCCCGGCGCCCTGTTCGCCGGCATCCGCGGGGAGGTGGCCGACGGGGGCATGCACGCCATCGACGCCCTCCGCGACGGCGCGGCGGCAGCGGTGGTCACCGAGTCGGCGTGGCGCTGGATCGAGGGCGAGGCCCTCGCGGTGCGCAAGCCGGTGCTGGTGGCGAAGGACCCGCTGGCCGTGCTGCAGGCGGCCGGCCGCATCGCCCTCGAGCGCAGCGGCGCGAAGGTCGTCGGCGTCACCGGCGCCACCGGCAAGACCACGACCAAGGACATCGTCGTCGCCATGCTGCGCGCCGCCGGCGTCGCGGTGGAGGGGACCCCGGGCAACCGCAACACCGAGGTCGGCGTGCCGCTGTTCCTCACCGGCCTCGCCGAGGGCACGCAGGTGGCCGTCGTCGAGATGGGGATGAGGGGTGTGGGGCAGATCGCGGAGCTTGCGGCCCTCGCCCCGCCCGACGTCGCCTGCGTGACGGCCATCGGTCCGGTGCACCTCGAGCTGCTCGGCACGGTCGAGGCCGTCGCCGCCGCGAAGGCCGAGATCCTCCAGGCGCTGCGGCCCGGCGGCGTCGCGGTCGTCCCCGTCGACGAGCCGCTGCTCGATCCGCACGTCGCCGCCCTCGACCCGGAGGTGAGGGTCGTGCGCTTCGGCGACGCCCCGACAGTCGACCTCGACCTGAGCCTGAGCAAGGCGTGGGAGCTGCGGAACGCCGCGGCCGCCTACGCCTGCTGCGAGGCGCTCGGCCTGGCCCCCGCCGCGGGCACGCGGGTCGACGTCGCCCTGTCGGCGATGCGGGGCCAGGAGCGCCCCCTCGCCGTCGGCGGCACCGTGATCGAGGACTGCTACAACGCGAACCCCGTCGCGATGCGCGCGGCGCTGGCGGACCTCGCGGGCCGCCCGGGGCGCCGGGTGGCGGTGCTCGCGGACATGATGGAGCTCGGCCCCGAGGAGGCACGCTTCCACCGCGAGGTGGGCGAGGCCGCGGCGGCCGCGGGCATCGACCTGCTGGTGGCGGTGGGCGAGCGCGCGGCGCAGTACGCCGCCGGGGCGAACGGCCTGGAGGCCGTCCACATCGCCACCGTGGAGGAGGCCGTCGAGCGCGTCCCCGGCCTGCTGCGGGAGGGCGACGTCGTGCTGCTGAAGGGCTCGCGGTCGATGCGCCTCGAGCGGGTCGCCGCGGCGATCGCTCAAAGGTAGGGGTCCGTTGCCCCGCGTCCTCATCTCCGCGATCTGCGCCGCGACCCTCCTGATGTTCCTCGGGCCGAAGTTCATCGCCTGGCTGCGCGCCAACGAGGTGGGCCAGTTCGTGCGCGCGCCCGGGCTGATCCCCGAGGGGCACGCCGAGAAGCAGGGCACGCCCACGATGGGCGGCCTCCTGATCCTCGTGGCCACCACGCTGCCGTTCATCATCCTGTCGAGCCGCAGCACCGAGGCCATGCTGGTGCTCTTCGTGACCCTGGGCTGCGGCCTGATCGGCTTCATCGACGACTTCATGAAGATCGTCAAGAAGCGGTCGCTGGGCCTGTCGGGGCGCCTGCGCATGCTCGGCCTGTTCGTGATCGCCCTGGTGCTGGTGTGGGTCGCGGTGGACGTCGTCGGCCTGCCGACGACCCTCACGATCCCGGTGGTCGACGAGAGCTTCGAGATCGGCGTCGTCGCCTTCTTCGTGATCGTCTTCCTGGTGGTGGCGGGCGCGGCCAACGCGGTCAACCTGACCGACGGTCTCGACGGCCTGGCGGCCGGCATCTGCGCGATCGTGCTGCTCTCCTACACGGCCATCGCGTTCGTGAGCGACCAGCAGGACCTGGCCATCTTCGGCGCCACCCTCGTCGGGGCGTGCGTCGGCTTCCTCTGGTTCAACTCGTTCCCGGCGGCCGTCTTCATGGGCGACACCGGCTCGTACGCCCTCGGGGGCGCGATCGCGGCGATGGCGGTGATGACCAAGACCGAGATCCTGCTCGCGGTGATCGGCGCGATCTTCGTGGCCGAGGCGCTGTCGGTCATCATCCAGGTGATCGTGTTCAAGCGCTTCAAGCGCCGGGTGTTCCTGATGACGCCCGTCCACCACCACTTCGAGATGGCCGCGTGGAGCGAGACCAAGATCATCGTGCGCTTCTGGCTGATCGCCGCGATCTTCGCGGCGGTGGGCTTCACGCTGTTCTTCCGCGACTTCCAGAACGTCCCGACGCTGACCCCGTGAGGTTCGCCCCGGAGGCGGTCCGGGAGTTCCGCTTCACCGGCTGCTCCGCCGACTGGGGCACCGGGCTCGTGCGGCTCGGCTACGCGCTCGACGACGCCCACCGCTTCACCGAGACGTTCGCGTTCCCGCCGCCGGCCTCCCCGCCGGGCCCCGAGCGCCGCGCCGCCCTCGACCGCGGGGTGCGCCTGCTCCACCTGGTGGCCGGCGTCAGCTACTTCAAGGCGGCCGTGCCGCCGCGCGTGGTGATCGAGGGCGAGGCCCCCTCGCCGGAGACGGCCGCGTTCCTCGGGCGCCTCTACACGCAGGGCCTCGGCGAGTTCGCGTGGCGCAACGGGCTGGCGCACGTCGGGCGGGGGATCGTCTTCCCGGCGCGTGACGACGCCCCGCGGCCCGCCGCCCCGGCCGGGCTCCCGGAGCGCTCGCTGGTGCCGATCGGCGGCGGCAAGGACTCGGTCGTGACGCTGGCCGCCCTCGCGGCCGCGGGCGAGGACCTGGTGGCGTTCTCGGTGGGGCGCAAGCCGTCGGCCGACGCCGCCGCCCGCATCGAGGGCGCCCGCATGGTCCACGCCGAGCGCACGATCGACCCGGCCCTGATCGACCTCAACCGGCGCGGCGCGTACAACGGCCACGTCCCGATCACGGCGATCGTCTCCTGCGCGGCGATCGTGGCGGCGCTGCTCGAGGGCTGCGACGCGGTCGTGATGTCCAACGAGCGCTCGGCGTCGTCCGGCAACTTCGACTGGCCGGAGTTCGGCGGCGTCATCAACCACCAGTTCTCCAAGAGCTGGGAGGCCGAGCGCGGGCTGGCCGAGGCGGTGGCCCGCGACGTCGCGAGCGACCTGCGCGTCTTCTCGCTGCTGCGCCCGTGGTCGGAGCTCGCCATCAGCCGCGCCTTCGCGGGCCTGCCCACCCACCACGCGAGCTTCATGAGCTGCAACGCCAACTTCCGCATCCACGAGCCGGCCGCCACGGGGTGGTGCGGCGACTGCCCCAAGTGCCGCTTCGTGTTCCTGGCCCTCGCGCCGTTCCTCGACCGCGACGCGCTGACCGGGATCTTCGGCCGCGACCTGCTCGACGACCCCGCGCAGGAGGAGGGGTTCCGCGCCATCCTCGGCATCGACGCCGAGAAGCCGTTCGAGTGCGTGGGCGAGGCCGACGAGGCGCGCGCCGCGCTGCGGGCGGTGGCCGCGTCGCCCGCCTGGGCGGGCGACGCCCTGGTGGGCCGCCTGGCCCCGCTGGCGGGCGGCGCCGACGCGGGCGCCGTCGCGCCGTGGCTGCGGCGCTCCGGTGAGGACGCGATCCCCGACCGCCACGACCGGGCCATCGGTGCGCTTCTCGGAGCTTGAGGGGCGGCGGGTCGGCGTCTGGGGGCTCGGACGCGAGGGCCGCGCCATCGCCTCCCTGGTGCGCGAGCGCCTGCCCGGCACGCCGCTCGTGCTGGTCGACGAGGGTGCGGCCGCCGAGCCGGGCGTCCTGCCCGACCCCGCCGCCCTCCTCACCTGCGACGTGGTCGTGCGCTCGCCCGGCATCAGCCGCTACCGGCCCGAGGCGCGTCGCCTGGCCGACGCGGGCGTGGCGCTCACCACGGGCACCAACCTCTGGTTCGCCGAGCACCCGGACGCGCTGACGATCGGGGTCACCGGCACCAAGGGCAAGAGCACCACGAGCGCCCTCATCGCCCACCTGGCCGCCGCGGCGGGCCGTGAGGCGCGGCTCGCGGGCAACATCGGCCGCCCGCTGGTCGATCTCCTGGCCGAGGACCCGGCGGGCGTGGACCTCTGGGTGCTGGAGCTCTCGAGCTTCCAGGCCAGCGACCTCGACGCGTCGCCGCAGGTGGGGGTGCTGCTCAACCTCTACCGCGAGCACACCGACTGGCACGGGACCCAGGACCGCTACTGGGCCGACAAGCTCAACCTGTTCGCCCACCGGCCGGACATGCGCTCGGTGCTGAACGCGGCCGACCCGGCCGTGCGCGAGCGCGGCGCCGGCCTGCCCAACCCGGTCTGGTTCCGCGACCCGGCCGGGTTCGACGCGGGGGAGGGCGGCGTCACGCGCGCCGGCGCGCCGTACGCGCCCCGCGAGGCGATCGCGCTGGCCGGCGCGCACAACCTCGACAACGTCTGCGCCGCGCTCGCCGCGCTCGAGGCCGCGGGGGTGGACGTCGACGGCCTGGCGCCGGCGCTCGCCGGCTTCCGCCCCCTGGCGCACCGCCTGGAGCCGGTGGCCGAGCGCGGCGGGGTGCTCTACGTCAACGACAGCATCGCCACGATCCCCGAGGCGACCGTGGCCGCGGCCCGCGCCCTGGCGCCACGCCCCACGGTGGTGCTCGTGGGCGGCCACGACCGCGCCCAGGACTACGCCCCGCTGGTCCGCCACCTGGAGGGGGAGGGCGCGGTGGCCGGCCTGGTGGCGATGCCGGCCAACGGCCCGGACATCCTCGCGGCCGTCGGCGGCACCGGGGTGCGGGCCGAGCTGGCGGCCGACCTCGCCGACGCCGTGGCCCGCGCCCGCGCGATGGCGCCGCCCGGCGGCGCGGTGCTCCTGTCGCCCGGCGCGCCGACCGGAAACGACTTCCGCGACTTCGCCGCGCGCGGCGACGCGTTCCGCGCGCTCGTCGAGGGGCTGCCGGACACCTGACCCCCCGAACGGGTGGGCAGGGGAGGGCCCGCCGCCCGGCGAAGACCCCAGGACCGTGGCACCCTCCCGATCCGCCGCGCGGCCCGAGCCGCGCCCGTCCCCCCGCGCGCCGCGCCCCGCGCCGCCGCGGGCCCGGGAGTCGGCCCGCGCGGCCGGGCCCGGCGTCAGCCCGGAGCGGCTGCTGAGCGCGACGGTGCTGGCGCTCGTCTGCTTCGGCCTGGTGATGGTCTTCTCCACCTCGAGCGCCACGGCCCTGCTCAACGACGGAGACCCGCTGGGCCTGGCCGTCCGCCAGGCGGCGTACGCGGCCGCCGGCTTCTGCGCGTACGCGGTGTTCGCGCGCATGTCGCCCGAGGGGATGCGCCGCCTGGGCCCGCCCGCGCTGGCGATCTCCGGCTTCCTGCTGCTGGTGGTGCTCGTGCCCTCGATCGGCATGAGCGTCAACGGCTCGCGGCGCTGGATCTCGCTCGGCGGCCTCGGCCAGCTGCAGCCGGCCGAGCTGGCGAAGCTGTCCCTGGCGCTGTGGGTGGCGCAGGCGGTGGTGCGGCCGCCGGCCAGGCTCACCACCTGGAAGGGGCTCACCCCGTTTCTCGTGGTGACCGGCCTGCTCGCCTTCCTGATCCTGATCGAGCCGGACATGGGCACCGCGATGACCTTCAGCGCGATCGCGTTCGCGATGCTGGTCGTGGCCGGCGCCCGCCTGAGGCACATGGGGACGATCGTCGGGATCGGCGCCTTCCTGGCCACGGTCGCGATGCTCGCCGAGCCCTACCGGCGCGAGCGCTTCTTCACGTTCCTCGACCCCTGGAGCGACCCGAACGGGGCCGGGTTCCAGAGCGTCCAGGCCCAGATCGCGCTCGGCTCGGGAGGCCTTCACGGCGTCGGGCTGGGCGACGGGGTCCAGAAGGCGTTCTACCTGCCCGAGGCGCACACCGATATGATCCTCGCGACCGTTGGGGAGGAACTCGGTCTCATCGGCGTGGTGGCGGTCCTCGTGGCGTTCGGGCTCTTCGCCGTCGCCGGGTTCCGCATCGCGCTGGGGGCCCGCGACCTCCACCAGCAGGTTCTCGCCGCCGGCCTGACCACGCTCGTGGTGATGCAGGCGGCCATCAACATCGGGGCCGTGGTGGGCGTCCTGCCCGTCACGGGGGTGCCGCTCCCGTTCGTGTCGTTCGGCGGCAGCAGCCTGATCATCCTCCTGGCCTGCACGGGGATACTTGTCAACATCGGACGCCGATCACAGCCACGTCTCGCGGCCGTCAGCCCCTCTGCGGGTGACGATCGCCGCCGGGGGGACGGGCGGCCACGTGATGCCGGCGCTGGCGGTGGCCGACGCGCTCCGCGCCCGGGGCGCTGAGGTCCGCTTCGTCGGCGCCCGCGGCACCGGGGCGTCGGGCGTGGTGACGCGGGCGGGCTACCCGGAGGACCTGATCCCGCTTCGCGGCTTCGTGCGGCGGCTCTCGCTGCGCAACCTGTGGACCGTCGCGCTGGCCCTGCTCGCGACGCCGCGCGCCATGGGGATCCTGGTGCGCCGGCGCACCGACGTCGTGGTCGGGGGCGGCGGCTACGTCGCCGGTCCCGTCGCCCTCGCGGCGTGGCTGACGCGCCGTCCCCTGCTGCTGACCGAGGCCGACTCGCACCTCGGCGTCGCCAACCGCCTCGCCGCCCCGCTCGCCCGGCGCGTGACGCTCGCCTTCCCGCTCCCCGGGCGCTCGGGCGCGAAGTACGTCGTCACGGGCCGCCCGGTGAGCCGCGCGGTGGCCCAGGCCACGCGCACCGTCGGCCGCCGCGTCTTCGGCATCGACCCCGGCGCCACGGTGATCCTGGTGGTGGGCGGCAGCCAGGGCGCGCGGACGCTCAACATCGCCGCGGTCGAGGCCTTCGGCGACGACCCGCCGTTCGACGTCCTCCACGTCGCCGGCCCACGCCAGGTGGACGAGGCGCGGCGGCTGCTGGAGGCCCGCAACCCGGGCGAGCGCTACCGCCTGCTGGGCTGGCTCGACAACCTGCCCGAGGCGATCGCCGCCGCCGACCTCGTCGTCTCCCGTTCGGGGGGCTCGGTGTTCGAGCTCGCCGCCATCGGCCGCCCGTCGATCCTCGTGCCCTACCCCCAGGCGACGGCCGACCACCAGGCCACGAACGCCCGCTGGCTGGCCGAGGCCGGCGCGGCCGTCGTCCTGCCCGACGCGGACTGCACCGGCGAGCGCCTGCAGGGACTGGTCGGGGCCCTCCTGGCCGACCGCCGCCGCCTGGAGGCGATGGCCGAGTCGGCCCGCAGCGTGGGGCGCCCCGACGCCGCCGACCGCGTGGCCGACGAGGTGGTGGCCATCGCGCGCCGGGGAGGCCGCCGCCGGCGGCTGCGGGCCCCGTGGCGGCGCGGAGGGTGAGCGGCGCGGCGACCGCCCGGCCCCGGGCCGTCCACATGGTGGGCATCGGGGGCGCGGGCATGAGCGGCCTGGCGCTGCTGGCGGCCGAGGCCGGCTGGAGCGTGTCGGGAACCGACCGCGACGACTCGCCGATGCTCGAGGCCCTGCGGGCGGCCGGCATCGACGCCCGTGCCGGGCACGCCGCCGACGCGCTGCCGGCCGCCGCCGAGGCCCTCGTCGTCTCCACGGCCATCGCGGCCGAGAACCCCGAGCTGGTCGAGGCGCGGCGGCGCGGGCTGCCGGTGCTCCACCGCTCCGAGCTGCTCGCGGCGCTGATGGAGGGCCGCCGCGGCCTGGCCGTGGCCGGGGCCCACGGCAAGTCCACGACGAGCGCCATGCTGCTGGCCGCCCTCGGCGACGCGTCGGCCTGCGTCGGCGCCACGATCCCGGGCGGGCGCGGCACCGGCGCGCTGTGGGGGACGGGCCCGTGGTTCGTGGCCGAGGCCGACGAGAGCGATCGCTCGCTGCTCAACCTGGCGCCCGAGGCCGCGATCCTCCTGAACGTCGACCACGACCACCACGCCACCTACGCGACCCTCGACGAGGTACGCGAGGTGTTCCGCGCCTTCGTCGCCCGGCTGCCGGCCGGCGGCGTGCTCGTCGTCGGCCCGGACGCGGACGCGCGGGCCTGCGCCGGCGCGGCGCCCTGCCCGGCGCGGATCGTCGGCGACGCCCCCGGGTCGTTCTGCCGGGTCGAGCGCGCCGGCGGCGCGCTCGGCTTCACGCTGGCGCTGGCCGACGGGCGGCGGGTGGACGTGCCGTTGCCGCTGCCGGGCCTCCACAACGCCGAGAACGCCGCGTGCGCCCTCGTCCTCGCCGACTGGTGCGGCGTCCCCCTGGAGGAGGCCGCCGCGCGCCTCGCCGGGTTCACCGGCGTGGGACGGCGCATGGAGCCGCGGGGCGCCGCGGGCGGCGTCGAGGTGGTGGACGACTACGCCCACCACCCGGCCGAGATCCGCGCCACCCTGGCCGCCGCCCGCGAGCGCGGCCCGGGCCGCGTGATCGTGGCCTTCCAGCCGCACCTCCCCTCGCGCACCCGGGCCCTCGGGCCGGAGCTGGGCGAGGCCCTGGGGGCGGCCGACGTGGCCGTGGTGACCGACGTCTACCTCGCCCGCGAGCCGGCCGACCCCGCCGTCACCGGCCGCACGGTGGCCGACCGCGTGCCGCCCCCGGCGCGCGCCGTCTACGCCCCGACCCTGGCCGAGGCGGCCGACGCGGTGCTGGCCGAGGCCCGCCCCGGCGACCTCGTCCTGACGATGGGGGCGGGCGACATCACCGGTCTCGGGCAGGAGTTGGTGTCCCGCCTGGAAAGACTCTCCGGTGATGGAGATCGCGACCCGCGCCACCGCCCTGCCTGAGCTCGAGACCGACGCCCCCCTCGCACCCCTCACCACGATCCGCGTGGGCGGGACCGCCGACTGGATGTGCCGCGCGGCCTCCTTCCGCGACGTGGTGCGGGCGCTCGCCTGGGCCCGCGACGCGGGGGTGCCGGTGGCCGTCATCGGCAAGGGGTCGAACCTGCTGGTCTCGGACGAGGGGTTCCGCGGCCTCGCGCTTCGGCTGGTCGGCCGACTGACCTCGATCTCGGTCCGCGGCGTGGACCTGTGGTGCGGCGGCGGCGCCTCCCTGCCGCGGGCCGTGCAGCGCGCCGCGGCGAACGGGCTCGAGGGCCTGGAGTGGGGCGCGAGCATCCCGGGCACGGTCGGCGGCGCCGTCGCGATGAACGCGGGCGCCCACGCCGGGGAGCTCGCCCACGTGCTGCGCTGGGCCGTCATCTGCGGGCCCGACGGGCGCCGCCGCGTGGGCGTCGGCGACCTGGACCTGGGCTACCGGCGCTCGGCCGTCGCCTCGGGCGAGGTCGTGGCCGCGGCCGGCTTCGCGCTGGCGCCCGGCGACCCCGAGACGATCGCCGCCCGCCTCGCCGAGTTCCGCGCCCGCCGGCGCGCGACCCAGCCGCAGGGCGTGCGCACCTTCGGCAGCGTCTTCACCAACCCGCCGGGCGACTCGGCCGGCCGACTGCTCGAGGCCGCGGGCTGCAAGGGGCTGGAGGTGGGCGGCGCCCGGTTCTCGATGGTCCACGCCAACTTCATCGAGGCGTCCCCCGCGTGCCGCGCCGCGGACGTCCTGGCGCTGATGGGCGAGGGCCGCCGCCGCGTCGCCGCGGCGGGCGGGCCCGTGCTCACGCCGGAGGTGCGCTACCTCGATCCCGAGCGCGGCATCGTCCACGCCCCGCTGGGGGAGGCCGCGTGAGCGGGTCCTCGGCCGGCGCGCCCCGGGCGCGCACGCACCCGGCCCTCGCCGAGCGGCGGCGCGCCGTGGCCCGCGCCCGAGGACGACGCCGGCGCTCGCTCGCCGTCATCGGGCTCGGGACGCTGGCGGCGATCGCCGCCCTCTACTGGATGGCGACCGGCCCGCTGGTGGCGGTGCACGGGGTCGCGGTCACCGGGTACGACCGCCCGGACCGCGGGGAGCTCGTGAAGGCGCTGACCGCCGCGGCGGGGAAGGGCACCGTTCTGCAGCCGGCCACCGGCGACATGGAGCGGGCCGCCTCGGCCTTCCCGTGGGTGGAGTCGATCACCGTCGTGCGCCGCTGGCCGCGGTCGCTGTCCGTGCGCGTGGTGCCCGCCGAGCCGGCGGCCGTCGCCGCGTTCGAGGACCAGGCCGTCCTGGTGTCGCCCGCGGGGCGGGTGCTCGGGGTCAGGGAGGGCCGCGCCGGGGTGGGCTGGCTGCGCCTCGCCGCGGCACCGCCGGCGGTGGGGCAGCGGCTGCCCGCCGACGCCCTGGCCCCGCTGCACTTCATCGCCGCGGCGCCCCCCGCCGCGGCCGCGCGGGTGCGCGCCCTGCACCTCACCCCGCAGGGCCTCGTGGAGGGGCGCATCACGGGCGGCCCGGAGCTGCTGCTCGGCTCGCCGGACCGCATGGCGGCGAAGGCCGAGGCACTGGGACTGCTGCTCGAGAGCCTGTCGCCGGAGGAGGAGGCGACCGCCTCCTACGTCGACCTGACGGTGCCGGAGAACCCCGCCCTCGGACCCGTCCCGTGACCCTCATGTGTGAGTGGAGGGTTTGGGGTGTTGGATCGCACAACCCTCAAGCTGTGCATGAGATCGGCTTGACAGAGGGTGGGAGCGTCTCTAGTTTCCAGGCTGGTGAAGCCGTGCCTCAGCCAGGTCAGATCCGGCGAAAAGGGCGGCGCCACAGCCTCGACCACCGGTCGAGGCTTTCCTGTATCACCGCATGAGCAGTGCCGATCGGGGGATTCCGGTGGAGACGAGCAACTACCTGGCGGTCATCAAGGTGATCGGCGTCGGCGGGGGTGGCGTGAACGCCGTCAACCGCATGATCGACGCCGGCGTCCGGGGCGTGGAGTTCATCGCCGTCAACACCGACGCGCAGGCGCTGTCGATGTGCGACGCCGATGTGAAGATCCACATCGGCGGCACGATCACGAAGGGCCTCGGCGCGGGCGCCGACCCGCGCGTGGGCCGCGACGCCGCCGAGGAGAGCCGCGAGGAGCTGAAGGAGGCCGTCCGCGGCGCGGACATGGTCTTCGTCACCGCCGGCGAGGGCGGCGGCACCGGCACCGGGGCCGCCCCGGTCATCGCCCAGATCGCCCGCGAGCAGGGCGCGCTCACCGTGGGCGTCGTCACCCGGCCCTTCGGCTTCGAGGGCGCCCAGCGCACCCGCCGTGCCGAGGACGGCATCGCCGAGCTGCAGAAGCAGGTCGACTCGGTGATCGTCATCCCGAACGAGCGCCTCATCCAGGTCGTCGAGCGGCGCACGTCGATCATCGACGCCTTCCGTATGGCCGACGACGTCCTGCGCCAGGGCGTGCAGGGCATCACCGACCTGATCACGGTGCCCGGCCTCATCAACCTCGACTTCGCCGACGTGCGCACGATCATGCAGGACGCCGGCGCGTCGTTGATGGGCATCGGCACCGCCTCCGGCGAGAACCGGGCCGCCGAGGCCGCCAAGGCGGCCATCTCCTCGCCGCTGCTCGAGACCACGGTCGCCGGGGCGACGGGCGTGCTGCTCAACATCACGGGGGGCGCCGACCTCGGCCTGTTCGAGATCGACGAGGCCGCAGGGATCATCCGCCAGGCCGCCCACGACGACTGCAACGTCATCTTCGGCGCGGTCATCGACGAGGGGGCGGGCGACACCCTGCGCGTCACGGTCATCGCCACGGGCTTCGACGGGTCCGACGTCCCGGCAGCCTCCCAGGCGCCGGAGCCGCGCTTCGGCCGCCGCGAGCGCGAGCGCGAGCCGGTGGCCGCCCGCCGCCCGGCGGCGCCCGAGCCGAGCCGGCCGCCGCTCTCCCTTGAGCAGTCCGAGCGCAAGGGCTTCGAGATCCCCGACGACGCGCTGGAGATCCCCGACTTCCTGAAGTGATCGGCGGGGCGCGGGACCCGCGCCCGGCCGGACCGGCGTGGTACCGTCCGGCCCTGGATGGCGGACGCCCTGGCGCACACCTCTCTGCACGACCGCCATACGGCGCTCGGAGCGCGGATGGGCGGTTTCGCGGGGTGGGACATGCCGCTCTACTACTCGACCGCCCGGGCCGAGCACCGCGCGGTCCGCGAGCGCTGCGGCGTCTTCGACGTCTCCCACATGGGCCAGCTCGAGGTGTCGGGCGCCGACGCGCGTGAGGGGCTCGCGCGGATCCTGACCAACGACCTGGCGATCGGGCCGGGGCAGGGTCAGTACACGCTGATGTGCGAGGACGACGGCGGGGTGATCGACGACCTCATCGTCTATGCGCTGGCCGACCGCTTCCTGCTGGTGGTGAACGCGTCGAACGTCGAGGCCTGCCGGGACCGGCTGGCCGACCGCCTGCCGGACGGCGCCGACCTCGCCGACCGCTCGCCCGAGATCGCGATGCTCGCCCTGCAGGGCCCGCGCTGGGCCGACGTCCTGCGCCCGCTGGCCGCGACGCCGGCCGCCTTCTCGCTCGGCTACTTCGAGATCGGCGAGGATGTCATCGGCGGTGTGCCGTGCCTGATCGCCCGCACCGGGTACACCGGCGAGCCGGGCGTCGAGCTCATGTGCCCGTGGGACCGGGCCCCCGCGCTGTGGGACGCGCTGATGGGCGGCGATGTCGCGCCCGAGCCGGCCGGCCTCGTGGCCCGCGACACGCTGCGCCTCGAGATGGGCTACCCGCTCTACGGCCAGGAGCTCTCGCGCGAGCGCTCGCCGATCGAGGCCGGGCTGCGCTGGGCCTGCGACATCGCGGGCGGGCGCTTCTACGGCGCCGGCGTGATGCGCCGCCAGGTGGAGGAGGGGACGCCGGAGCGGCTCGCCATCTTCACGCTCACCGAGCCGGGCATCCCGCGCGCCGGCCAGGACGTGCTCATCGAGGGCCGCGCCGCCGGCCGGGTCACCAGCGGCACCCTCTCGCCCTCACTCGACGTCGGCATCGGCATGGCCTACGTGCCGGCCGCCTACGCGTCCGCCGACCACGACCTGCAGATCGACGTCCGCGGCAAGCCCAAGTCCGCCCGCACCGCCCGCCGGCCGCTCGTGGCCACATCCCCGAAGGAATAGGAGCGCCGATGGCCCCCGCCGACGAGACCTACCCCGCCGACCTCCGCTACCACCGCGAGCACGACTGGGTGAGGGCCGACGGCGACGAGCACGTCTTCGGCATCACCTGGTACGCCCAGGACGCCCTCGGCGAGGTCGTCTACTACGACCCGCCCGAGGTCGGCGCCACGATCTCCAAGGACCAGCCCTACGGCGAGCTGGAGTCGGTGAAGGCCGTGTCCGACATCTTCGCGCCGGCCAGCGGCGAGGTCGTGGCGGTCAACGGCGCGGTGGCCGACCGGCCCGAGGTGGTGAACGAGGACCCCTACGGCGAGGGCTGGCTGGTGCGGGTGAAGCTGTCCGACCCCTCCGAGCTCGACGACCTGATGGACGAGCCGGGCTACCGCGCGTACCTGGCGGGCCTGTGAGCCGCTACACCTCCCTCACCGACGACGACCTGCGGGAGATGCTCGCGGTCATCGGGGCGTCGTCGATCGACGAGCTGTTCGCCGCGGTGCCCGAGGCCGTCCGCCTCGGCCGTCCGCTCGACCTGCCGGCCGGGCTGCCCGAGCAGGAGGTCTTCGACCGCCTCAGCCGGATGGCGGCGCGCAATGTCAGCGCGGAGGACGAGATCACCTTCCTCGGCGCCGGGATGTACGACCACTACGTCCCCGCGCTGATCGACTCGATCCTCCAGCGCTCCGAGTTCCTCACGCCCTACACGCCCTACCAGCCCGAGATCTCGCAGGGCGGCCTGCAGGTGATGTTCGAGTACCAGACGGCCATCTCGGAGCTGACCGGGCTGCCGGTGTCGAACGCCTCGGTGTACGACGGCCCCTCGGCCGTCGGCGCGGCCGCCTACCTCGCGAAGCTCGCCAACGGCCGCCCCGACGTCGTGGTCTCGCGCGGCGTCCACCCGCACAGCCGCGCCACGCTCTCCACCCTGGCGCCCGGCTACGGCCAACGCGTGGTCGAGGCGCCGCTCGCGGGCGGCGTGACCGACGCGGCCGCGCTCGCCGGGCGGATCGGCCCCGACACGACCGCCGTGATCGTGCAGCAGCCGAACTTCCTCGGCGCGGTGGAGGACCTCGAGCCGGTGGTGGCCGCGGCGAAGGCCGTGGGCGCCCTGGTCGTCTGCGCCTGCGACCCGCTCCCGATGGCGCTGCTGCGCACGCCCGGCGAGCTCGGCGTGGACGTGGCGGTGGGCGAGGGGCAGTCGCTCGGCAACCGCCTCGACTACGGCGGTCCGTCGTTCGGCTTCTTCGCCGCCAGCGAGGCCCACATCCGCCGCATGCCGGGCCGCATCGCCGGCGAGACGCGCGACGTGGACGGCCGCCGCGGCTTCGTCCTCACGCTGCAGACCCGCGAGCAGCACATCCGGCGCGAGAAGGCGACGAGCAACATCTGCACCGCCCAGGTGCTGAACGCCCTGGCCGGCGTCATCCACCTCGCCTGGCTCGGCAAGCGCGGCGCCGTCGAGCTGGCGGAGCTGATGCTCCAGCGCACCGACTACGCGCGGCGCACCCTGGCCGCCCTGCCGGGCGTGCGGACGCTCCACGACGCGCCCGTCGTGCGCGAGTTCGCCGTGGCGCTGGACGCGCCGGTAGCGGCGGTGCTCGCGCGCTGCGCCGACGAGGGCGTCAACGCCGGCTACGCGCTCGGCCACGACTACCCCGAGCACGCCGACGGCCTGCTCGTCGCGATCACCGAGCGCCGGTCGCGGGCCGACATCGACCGGCTCGCGGACGTGCTCGGGCGGGCGGTCGCCGCGGAGTCGCGCGCGCTGGCCGGGACGGGGGCGCGCTCGTGACCCCTCCCGTGCAGACGCCCCAGCAGCGCGAGGAGGTCCTCACGGTCTACGAGCGCTCGCGCCCGGGCCGGCGCGCCTTCACGCCGCCCGCGCTCGACGTGCCGGAGCGGCCGATCGACGAGCTCCTGCCGGCCAACCTGCGCCGCGCGGAGCCGGCCGAGCTGCCGGAGATCGCCGAGCCCGAGATCGTGCGCCACTACAACGGCCTGTCCAAGCGCAACTTCGACCTCGACAGCGGCTTCTACCCGCTGGGCTCCTGCACGATGAAGCACAACCCCAAGCTCCACGAGCGGGTGGCGGCCCTGCCGGGCAACGCCCGCCTGCACCCTCTGCAGCACCCGGCCCGCGCGCAGGGGGCGCTGGAGCTGATGTGGAACCTCGAGCGCGCGCTGGCCGAGGTCTCGGGGCTGCCGCACGTCTCGCTGCAGCCGAGCGCCGGATCGCACGGCGAGCTGGCCGGCGTCCTGCTCACCCGGGCCTACCACAAGGACCGCGGCGACGAGCGCACCCTGGTGCTGACGCCCGACACGGCGCACGGCACCAACCCGGCCACGGTGACGATGGCCGGCTACGAGGTGGTCAAGGTCGGCACGGCGCCCGACGGCGGCGTCGACCTGGAGGACCTGCGCCGCAAGGCCGACGACCGCGTGGCCTGCCTCATGCTCACCAACCCGAACACGCTCGGGCTCTTCGACCCGAACATCGAGGAGATCGCCCGCATCGTCCACGACGCCGGCGCCACCCTCTACTACGACGGCGCCAACCTGAACGCGGTGATGGGCATCAGCCGGCCCGGCGACATGGGCTTCGACATCGTGCACTTCAACCTGCACAAGTCGTTCACCCAGCCGCACGGCGGCGGCGGACCCGGCTCCGGGCCGATCGCGGTGTCCGACCGGATCGAGCCCTATCTGATGGTGCCGCGGATCGTCCGCGAGGAGCAAGCCGACGGCACGTCCCGCTTCGACCTCGAGGACGACCGCCCGCGCTCCATCGGGCGGCTGCGCGGCTTCCAGGGCAACTACGGCGTGTTCGTGCGCTCCTACGCGTACATCTGCTCGCTCGGGGCCGAGGGCCTGCGCGAGGCGTCGGAGATCGCGGTGCTGAACGCGAACTACCTGCTCGCGCTGCTGCGCCGGCCCGAGATCGCGCCGTATCTGCCGCTCGCCTTCGGCGAGCGCTGCATGCACGAGTTCGTCCTGTCGGGCGCGCCGATGAAGCGCGACCTCGGCATCCGAACCGCCGACCTGGCGAAGCGCCTGCTCGACTTCGGCTACCACCCGCCGACGGTCTACTTCCCGCTGCTGGTGGAGGAGGCCCTTCTCGTGGAGCCGACCGAGACCGAGACCCGCGAGACGCTCGAGGCGTTCGCCGACGCGGTGGGGGAGATCCTGCGCGAGGCGGCCGAGGATCCGTCCATCGCCCAGAACGCCCCGTACAGCACCCCGGTGCGGCGCCTCGACGAGGCGGCCGCCGCGCGGACGCCGGTGGTGCGCCAGCCCCGACCGGCCTAGGCCCGCCCCTCCGGACGGCGACCCCCGGGCCCGTCGTCCGGAGGGTTGCCCGGCGTCCTCGGGCGACCATAAAGTCGCCGGAATCGCCATGCCGAACACCCTGCGCTCATCGGACCTGAGCGCCGCCCTCGCGTCCGTCCGCGAGGCCGGCGACGCGGCGGACTCGCGCGCCTTCCACCGCCACGTGCTGCAGGAGCTGACGCGGCTCGTTCCGACGACGATGATCTCCTACAACGACATCTCGCCCGACGGCGATCCGGTGCTGCTGCTCGACCCGCCCGACGAGTGGACCGAGCAGCGCGAGCGCGACTTCATCCGCCTTGCGTCCGAGCACCCGCTCATCTCGCACTACCAGCGCACCGGCGATACCCGGCCGATGAAGATCAGCGACCTGATGGGGCTGCGCGAGTTCAAGCGCACCGAGCTCTACCGCCGGGTGTACGGGCCGATGGGCGTCGCCTACCAGATGGCCGTCACGCTGCCGGCGGCCCCCGGCACCGTCGTCGGCATCGCCCTCAACCGCGACCGGCGCGACTTCGGCGAGCGCGACCGGGCCATGCTGGAGCTGCTGCGCCCCCACCTGGCCCAGCTGCGCCGCGACGCCGCGATCCGCGACGCCGCCCGCCTGCTCGAGTCGATCGTCGACCGCGCGCTCGGTGGGCGCGACCGCGCGGCCGTGTCGGTGGGGCGCGGGGGCACGGTCTCGTTCGCGACCACGGGGGCCCTCGACCTGATCGCCTCCTACGCGCCGCAGTGGCGGCGGGCCGACGTGCTTCCCGAGGTGATCGTCGAGTGGCGCGCCCGCGAGCGCAGCCGGGGCCTCGCCCCGCGCCGCGACCTCGTGCTCGAGGGCCCCGAGGGGCGCCTGGTGCTGCGCCTGCTGCCGGCGCCCGAGTCCGGCGGCCACGACGTCATCCTCCTCGACGACCACCGCGTCGGCGCGGGCCTGCTGGCCCTCTCCGGGCTCGGGCTCAGCCGCCGCCAGGCCGAGGTGCTGCTGCAGGTGGCACGGGGGCGCACCAACGCCGAGGTGGCCGCCGACCTCCACATCAGCCCGCGCACGGCGCAGAAGCACCTGGAGAACATCTTCGCGGTGCTGGGCGTCCGCTCGCGGGCGGCGGCCACGGCCCGCGCGGTGGCGGCGATGGGGGCGGGCGCGCGCTGATCCTGCGTACGCCGAACGGCGTATGGACACGGCCGGGGGAGGGAGGGACGCTCGGCGCCGCCACGATCCTTGGAGAGAGCGCCATGTCCGACCCGCATGCCCCTGTCCGAGCCCGACGCCCGCGCCGCCGGGCGGCCCTCGCCGCCGCCCTGGGGGCCGCGGCCCTGGCGGCCGTCCCGGCCGCCGCGTCGGCCCAGCCCTACCTGGTGATGGCTCAGCTGCCGGGCGGCACGGGCCAGGCCGACGAGGTCGCCGCGCGCACGGGGCTGAGCCTGCGGGGGGTGATCCCGCAGATCGGCTGGGCGACCTACTCCACGAGCGGCGACGCGGCGCTCGCGCGCGAGCACCTGCGGCGCGACCCGGCCGTCTCGCGCATCGACTTCGCGCAGGCGGGCGAGGAGGCCGACCTCGACTTCCTGCCGCGCGACATCATCTTCCAGTCGCCTGGCCTCGTGGCCGTCAACGGGCTGGGCTCGTCCGACTGGAAGTGGCACTGGACGATCGCCAACTTCCCCGCCGCCTGGGACATCTCGCGCGGCAGCTCGTCGGTGAAGGTCGTCGTGATCGACAGCGAGTTCGACACCGAGCACCCCGACCTCAAGACCAAGCTGCGCCGGGGGGCGGAACTTCGACTCGGGCACGGCCGACTACCACACCGGCCGCGTGCGGGCGACGGACATCAACACGGCCTTCCACGGCAGCCACGTGGCCGGCCTGGTGGGCGCGGCCTCGGACAACGCCGAGGGCGGACCGGGCGCGTGCTTCGACTGCGTGGTGATCCCCTACAAGATCGGCTTCTCGGGGTCGCTCACCAACAACGTCAACGAGAAGTTCGTGCGCGACCTGACCGAGGCGCTGACCGCGGCCGGCGACAGCGACGGCGTGGTCATCAACATGTCGCTCGGCACCTCGCGCGACCACGCGCCGCTGCACGCGGCCGTGGACTACGCCCTGTCCAAGGGCAAAGTGGTCGTGGCGTCGGCCGGCAACTCGTAGCTCAACGGCCAGGGCCCCTCGGGCGTGCCGAACTACCCCGGCGCCTACGAGGGCGTGATCGCGGTCGCCGCGACGCGGCCCGACGACAGCATCGCGCCCTTCTCGACCAACGGCGACTTCGTCAACGTCGCCGCGCCCGGCGACGCCGTCCTCTCCACCTGGGACACCCGGCTCGACGCCACGGCGCCGCCCGACAAGCAGCCGACCCACGGCATCGGCTACAAGGCGCTCTCGGGCACCTCGATGGCCTCGCCGATCACGGCCGGCCTGGCCGCCCTGATGAAGACCGTGCGGCCCGACCTCACCCCGGCCGACGTCAAGGCGCTGCTCGAGCAGAGCGCCGACGACCTGGGCGCCGTCGGGCGCGACCCGGTCTTCGGGTCCGGCCGCATCAACGCCCTGCGGGCGCTCCAGGCCGCGCAGGCCTACGTCCGTCCGGCCCCGCCCCCGGACACCCGCACGGCGGTCCGGTTCTTCTGGTCGTGCGCGCAGGGGGCCAAGGACCTCGCCGCGGGCAAGCCGTTCGTCGGGGTGCCGGTGCGGGCCAGGCTGGTCTGCAAGGGCCGCACCAAGCCGGCGCTCCGCAAGGTCACCCTCGAGCTGCAGCGCTACTCGGCGCGGGCCGGCTGGAAGCGGATCGGCGTGGTGAAGACGACCAACAGGGGCCGCTTCGGCTTCACGCGGAGGCTCGGGACAGTCGGCAACTGGCGCCTGCGGCTCGCGTTCGTCGGCTCCTCGACGCTGCTGCCGTCGGGGTCGCTCGCGATCAGGGTGCGGGCGGTGCCACGGCGCTAGGAGGGCGGACGGACCGGGCCGCGGGGTGTCCCGCGGCCCGGTCCGCCGTGGCTAGCGGACGGGGGCTCCGCTCTCCAGCTGGAGGTCGGCCGTGATCGCGAAGTCGGCGTCGCCGCCGGTCTTCTGCGTGATCTTCCAGGCGACCGGGAGGTTGAGCTCGGGCGACCACGTGATGAGGTCGGTCCGGGAGCCGGGCGTGGGGCCCGTGAAGGTGCTGTCGGTGCGCAGGGTGACGACCGGGATGCTCTTGCCGTCGAGCGTGGCGGTGCTCTTCGCCACGACGCGGCCGCGGTACTGCACGCCGGTCTTTCCGAGCGCGTAGCGGCCGCCCCAGGTGCGGCCCACCGTGAAGTCGGTGGTGGGGTGGTCGATCGAGGCCGGCGTGACGTCCGTGCGGTCGTCGGTGCCGATGCCGAGGAAGGTCACCTTGGTGCGGCGCCAGGTCGCGAGGACGGCGTCGCCGCTCACGCGGTAGTTGGCCTCCTCGACGTGCTCCTCGGAGAGTCGCAGGTCCTCGTGGTAGCCCCCGGCGATGGGGGAGATGATGTAGACGGCCTCCGCCGGGAGCGGGCGCTCGGCCGACACGACACCGCTCCCGGCGCTCTCCTTGCCGCTGACGCGGAACCGGTAGACGCCGGGGGCGGGCACCCCGCGGGCGGGGGTGGTGTCGGTCACGTTCAGCGCGCGGTAGTCGGCGAGGGCGCCGCCCTGGTCCGCGGCCGTGCTGGAGTGGGCTCCGGACCAGATGACGTACGCCCCGGCCGCGAGGCCGGCGACGGCCACGAGGGCGACGATGCGCAGGGGGCGGGAGATGAATGAGATCACCGCGGTCCTCTCGGTGAGGGGATGAAGAAACCCACGCCTTCCCATCGACCTGGCGATCGCCGACTGAAGCCTTGAGGCAGTCGTGAGTCGCGACGTCCTCGCGGCGTGGGCCGCTCCCGGCGGCAGCCGGCCAGTCGGCCGAGCGGCCTGCGGCCAATTGGCCGACGAGTTGACGGCCGATTGGCCGGAGGGGCGGCTCAGGCCCCCCGGGCCGGCGCGTCGGAGAGGTCCAGCAGAGCGCTGCTCCAGGGGGCCGGCGTCGGCTCCCGGTGCGGGCGCGCCAGCAGGTAGCCCTGGCCGAGCGGCACGCCGAGCTCGCGCAGCGTGCGCAGCTCCTCGGTGCTCTCGATGCCCTCGGCGACGATCGCCGCGCCGAGCTCCTTCTCCAGCGCCGTCATCGCCCGGACGATCGCCCGCTTGGCGAAGTCCAGGTGGATGTTGTGGATCAGCTTGCGGTCGATCTTGATGTAGTCCGGCGAGAGCTGGGTGATGTGGAACATCGAGGAGTGGCCGGCGCCGGCGTCGTCGATCGCCACCTTGGCGCCGCGGCCGCGGTAGTCCGCGAGACGGGCGGCCAGGCGGGCGTAGTCGTTCACGACCTCGTGCTCGGTGATCTCGATGACGATGCCGTCGAGGCTGCCCGGGCCGAGGGCCTGCTCCATCTCGGGGATGAGGATCGCCTCCGGGCTCATGTTGACCGACAGGTAGGCGTCGCCCGGCAGGGTGTCGCGCAGGCGCACGGCGCGGCGCACGCACTCCACCTCGATCTCGAGGCCGAGGCCGACGGCGTGCGCCTCGGCGATCCAGCGGTCCGGCGGGCGCTGCGGCTCGGCGCGGAAGCGCGAGAGCGACTCGAAGCCGAGCGTGCGGCCATCGACCAGGGAGACGATCGGCTGGAAGACCGTCGCGATCGTCTCGGGTGCGGTCAGCAGCTCCGAGATCGCCTCGCGCCGCTGGGCGAGGGAGGCGGTGTAGCCCTCGGCGTACTCGACGCCGTCGAGGCGGCCGCGGTCGAAGGCGACCACCGTGCGGCGACCGGTGCGCGCCGCGGCCAGGCCCTCGTCGGCGGCGGCCATCGCGTTGGCCGCGTTGCCGGCGTCGTCGGGGAGCAGCACGAAGGTCGCGCGGGCGCCGAGCCCGCCGGCGTTGCCGGCCGCGATCTCCTGCACCGTCGTCGCCAGCGCGCGCCCGCTCTCGGACGCGTGGCCGATGCCGATCCAGGCGAACCGGTCGCCCGACAGGCGGCTCCACACGCCGCCGGTGAGGCGCGAGGCCTCGAGGCGGGCGGCCAGGTCGCCGAGCAGGGCGTCGCCGGCGGCGTAGCCGTGCTGGGCGTTCCACTTGCCGAAGCCGTCGAGGTCGACCGCGATCAGCAGGGCGGGGCGGCTCGACGAGGCGGCCTGCACGACGCCGGCCACGTGCCGGGTGAACGAGCGCATCTCGAGGAAGCCGGAGAGCGGGTCCGTGTCGGACTGGCCGTGTGCCCGCAGCAGCACCACCAGGCGCCACACGAGCAGGCCCGCCATCGTCCAGATGACCGGCTGCAGCACGGCCGGCGCGAGCGCGCCGGCCGGGCCGCTCAGCGCGAGGCCGATCGCGGCGAGCAGCGTCTTGGAGGGTCCGAGCACGGCTTGCGCCTCGGTGACGCGGATCGGCCGGCGGGCGGCGAGCGCCAGCAGCGACATCGCCAGCATGAAGCCGACCATCGCGACGCCGATGAGCGCGGTCGAGGCCCCGCGGGTGACGAGGTAGGTGACCATCCCGTCGGTGAAGGCCAGCGCCGTGAACGCGTACGCGAACCACACGAAGGCCGTCTGACGGGTGACGGCCGAGCGGCGGACGGCGTTGAAGAGGGCGGCCAGCAGGAGCAGGTCGAGGACGACCGGCAGCTGCAGGGCGAGGTTCTTGGCGGCGGGGATCGACGGCTCCCACAGCACCGCGACGACGATCACGAAGAGCATCGCGAGCACGCTCAGCTCGATGCCCCAGCCCTCGAGCCGCTGCGCGCGCGACTCGTGGAGCGCCGGCTGGCGCAGCAGCCAGAGGGCGTAGTACCAGAACGGGTACGCCAGCAGGAAGCCGATCTGCGACCACGCGGCGGGGCTCCGGGGATCGCCGTCCATCGCCAGGAAGGCGATGTAGGGGGCGAAGCCGAGTGTCCAGCTCGCCAGGCCGCAGGCGAAGACCCGCCACACCGTCGCCTCGACGCCGGAGGTGCGGGAGGCCGCCTCCAGCGTGGCGATCAGGCCGAGCGCGGCCAGCAGGCTCACCAGCATCACGCCGATGCCCGCGGCGATCAGCACGCTCACGGCGCCGGCCTGGGCCAGGGCGCCGACCGCGATCAGCGCCGAGGCACCCGCCGCGAGGGTGGTGACGACCGTCCGGTCCCCGAGGCGCGGGAGCGCCACGTGTCGAGCGTGAATCGCGATCACGGGTGGGGTATCGGCATGGTGCAGAAGGGCCCTGAGCGGTGGGGCCGCACCCGGCGGCGCTCCCGTTAGGCCACCATCGACGTCCGGGCGCGCCGGAGCACGTGCGCGAGGGCGTGCGGATAGCGCTCGGACAACAACTCGATCTGCGCGGCGAGGGTGTCGGTGATGCCCTGCTCGTCCATCAGCGGCTCGACCCAGTCGCTGGGGTGGGGAAGGTGCGCGCGCCGGTCCGTGAACCAGGAGGGGGCCGGCTCGTTGAGCAGGGAGTCCATTCGGCGCTGGGTCGGCGTCGCGCGGCCGGAGCAGTGCTCGGCCAGCGCGGCGCCGCCCGTGAGCAGCAGCACCGCCGGGGCGCCGTACAGCGGGCGCTCCCCGGCGATGCGCCGCGCGCCCGCCAGAGATCCGTAGAACCGTTCGTTCTCCGGTGCGACCGCCATGGGCACTGGGGCGGCCGGGTACTCGTGGAGGGCGAGCCTGGTCATCGCGGCGAAGAGGCGGAGGACGATGCGACGCGTGCTGCGCCGGTGCTCGTCGCGGATGACGAGCGACCCCGCCTCGCGCAGCGGGGTCTCGCTGAGCTCGCGCAGGCGGTCGTTCTCCTCGGCGAAGGCCCGGTCCGACGGCAGGCCGAAGGGCCCGTCGGCGATCATCGCGGAGGCCCCGACGGCCTCACCGGCGATGCGGGCGACGAAGAAGGTGGTGCCGGGGTTGAGGTAGGCGGCGTGCATCCGCCGCCCGGAGGGCTGCGGCGTGAGGTAGCCCGCGCCGACGAAGCCGTCGTGGATCACCGTGAGGGCCTCGTCGATGTCCTCGACCCGGTCCGAGGCGACGACGTCGATCTCCGCGACGGCCGGTTCGACCCCCACCGGCCGGGGGGCGGAGATCGTCACGTGCGGGTCCTCTCGGTGTACGCGGGCTTGTGCTGGTAGTCGCCGGCCTCGTGGAAGGGGTAGTCGCGGTAGCCGTGCACCACCACCTCGGCGGGCGCGCCCGCGGCGACGGTGGCCATGTGCCGCAGGGCGGCCTCGATCCCGGGGCCCGGCTGCACCGCGTCGCGCAGCTGCACGTGCAGCACCGGCCGCCCCTCCTCGGCCGCGATGCGGAAGCGGCCGGTGAGGGCCCCCGCGTGCGCGGCCGTGGCGAACAGCCCCTCCTTGACCAGCTCGGGGCGCAGCGACCAGCCGTCGCCGGTCACCGCCGCGCCGCGCCGTCCCCACAGGGCCACGGCGGAGCGCTCGAGGCGGATCTCGCTGCCCTGCCGGGCCAGCTCCTCGTTGGCGCTGGCCGCGTCGATCACCTGGGCCTCGTCGTCGAGGTCGTAGCGCACCAGCGGCAGCATGCGGCGGGTGAGCGCCGTCATCACGAGGGTCGTGCACCCGTCGTCGTGCCGGCGCTCCTCGATGTAGAGACGGTTGGGGTCCCAGGTGAGGAAGGTCGGCGAGTAGCCCGGGTCGCGGCCGAAGAGCGAGCGGCGCGCCAGCGGGCTGTCGAGCGCCCGTCGCGCGGCGCGCAGGGCCGGCGTCTCGTGCAGCACGTGCAGGCCCACCTCGGCGGCCCCCATCGAGACCATCAGGCCCAGCCGCTCGGAGGACTCGTCGCCGAAGCCGAACAGCTCGGACACGTAGCGCCGCCAGCTCTCGGCCACCCACTCGCCGCCCACGAAGCAGGCCACGACCTGCGACGCGAAGTCGGGCCCGCGCTCGCGCAGGGCGGTCTCGCCGAGCTCCTTCAGGAACAGCGGCTCGGCCGCGATGATCACGCGGTCGAAGCTCGCGCCGGCCCGGCCGAGCAGCTCGACGGCCATCTCCAGGTGCACCGACGGGGTCGCCACGGTCGCCAGCTTCGTGGGGATCGAGATGCCCATCGGCAGGCAGTTGAGCAGCAAGGTGGAGGTGTCCTCGCCCCCGCCCAGCGCGCGCAGCGTCAGATCGAACGTGCGCTCCTGGGCCCGCCGCTCCGAGCGCGAGGTGACGCCCACCGAGAAATGGCCGCTCGAGCCGCTCGAGGTGAGCAACTCCGCGGCCTCGGAGATGCTGCCGCCGTCGACCCAGAAGTCGATGTGGTCGCCGAAGACGGACCGCTTGTCCGTGTAGGGCACCTGCGAGAGGCGCGAGACCGTGCGGTGATCCACGCCCAGGTGCTCGAGGTGCGCGCGGTAGCCCCGCGAGGTGAGGGCCGCCCGGCGGAAGCTCCGCAGCGCCGCGCGCTCCCCGGCGGTCAACGGAGTCTCGTCGCGGCTCATGAATGCTGCCTCCGCTGTCGATGCCTGCACCGGACCCCCCTCGATGTCTTCGTCCGACGGGGGTCAACCTATGGGAGCACCAGACGGCGATCATGGTCAGAAATGACCATCGCTTCACACTGCCATCACGTCCTGAAGCTCCACGAAGCTCATGAGTACGGTGCCAGCCGTCACTCAGCGGAGGTTCTGTGCTCCTCGTCGGACAGTAAGCCGCGCTCGCGCCCGGCGCGCACGGCCGCCGTGCGGTTGGACACGCCGAGCTTCGCGTTGATCTGCACCAGGTGCCGCGCGACGGTGCGCTCGCTGATGAACAGGCGCGCCCCGATGTCGCGGTTGCGCAGGCCGAGCGCGAGGTGGGAGAGCACCTCCAGCTCGCGCGCCGACAGGCCCCCGGTCGGGGTGCTGGGTCGGCGGGCGCGGGTGGGGATGCGCCGCCCGATGGCGCGCAGGCGCGCCTCGGCGCGGCGGCGCCAGCCGTCGGCGCCCATCCCGCGGAAGGCCAGGCGGGCGGCGAGCAGGTCCTCGGCGGCCTGATCCGAGCGGCCGTCGGCGAGGCCGGCGACGAACAGCGCGCGCGCGGCCCACCAGCGCAGGCCGATCCCCTCGAAGGCCGCGGCCGCCTCGCGCAGGCGCGCGCCGGCCGCCTCGTCGCCGTGGCGCCGGTCGCGGGCGCCCTGCGCGTAGAGGTGGGCGGCGCCGGCCAGCGGAACCCCGGCGGCGGCCGACTCCGCGATGGCGACGACGCAGGCGTCGGCGTCGGCGCCCGACAGCACCTCCGCGCCGGCCACCAGGAGCGGGATCGCGGTCAGGCGGTCGTCGGTCGCACGCCACGCCTCGAGCGCGCCCTCCACGATGCGCGCCGCGGCCGCCTCGTCGCCGTCGGAGAAGGCGGCGATCGCGTGCCCGGCGGCGACCGGCGCGAGCTGCTCGAAGAGCCGCGCGTCGCCGCCCGAGTGGGCGGCCAGGTCGCCGTAGTGGAGCAGGGCGTCCTCGATGCGGCCCTCGGCCAGCAGCAGCCAGGCCAGGCCGGGGTCGGCCGGCGAGGGCGCCTCACGGCCCAGGGCGGCCCAGCCCTCGGCGGCGCGCTCCAGCTCCGCGCGCCCGTCGGCCAGCTCGCCGGCCTGGGCGAGGGCCTCGCCCAGGTTGCCCGCCAGCACCAGCTCGTGGTCGATCAGCCCCATCTCGCGGGCCCGTGCCGCGCCGAGGCGGGCGCAGGCGGCGGCCTCGTCCGGGCGCCCCAGCGCCAGCAGGACGTGGCTCTCGTGGATCATCGCCAGCGTCTCGTTGCGCTGGCCCGAGCCCGTCGCGCGCTCGCCCTCGCGGCGCGCCCGCGAGAGGTGCAGCAGGCCGCCCGGGCTGCCACGCCCGCTCTCGGCCATCCCCATGAAGATGAGCGCGCGCGTGGAGATCTCCTCGGCGCCGGCCGTGCTCGCCTCCTCGCGGGCCTCGCCGGCGAGCGCCATGGCGTCGGCGAAGCGGGAGGTCATGACGGCCATGCCCGCGGCCTGGGTGAGCGCCTCGCCGCGCTCGCCCGAGGGCGGCTGGCCGGGATCGCGGCTGCGCGCGAGGTGCTCCTGCAGCATGCGCAGGGCGGCGTCGTGCTGCCCGAGGTTCCAGCGCGCGCTGGAGGCGGCGGAGATGCTCGCCAGCGCGGCCTCCCGGTCGCCCAGGTCGCGCCGGCCGGTGGCGGCGGCCTCGAGCGTCTCGGCGGCCTCCATCCACGCCGACAGGTCGAGCAGCGCCATCCCCTTCTCGTGAAGGGCGGCGAGCCGCGCGCCCTGACCGAGCCCCGGGCTCCACCACGCGAGCGCCCGGGCGGCGTGCCGCAGGGCCGTCTCGGGCTCCCCGTCGCCGCGGGCGCGGTGGGCCGCGCGGGTGGCGTAGGAGACGACGGCCGGCTGGTCCGCGGCCCCGAGGGCGTGGCGCAGCAGCTCGGCAGGCTCCAGCCCGGCGGCCCGCCCGGCGACCAGGGCGGAGGCGTGGCGGCGGCGCAGCTCCGCGCCGCCGAGGTCGTCGCGCACCACGGCGCGCACGAGCTGGTCGCGGAAGGCCCAGCGGGTGACGGGCGGCGGGGGGATCTCCTCGAGCACCCCCGCCCGCACGAGCGCCTCGAGGCCCTGCTCGATGCGCGGGACGCCTTCCCGGCAGACCCGCGCGATCGCCTCGGGGGTGGCCGGCTCGGAGACCACCGCGACCCAGCCCGCCAGGTCGCGCGGCCAGGCGTCGAGCGGCTCGAGCCGCGCGTGGGCCCAGGCGCGCAGGGCCGCCGGCACCGGGAGCGGGGCCTCGCCGCCCTTCCAGCGCCGCGCGGCCAGGGCCAGCGGCACGATGCGCCCGGGCAGGCCGTCTCCGAGGGCCGCGATCGCGCGCGTCGCCTCGGGCTCGAGACCCGGGCTCGCGGCGTCGGCCAGCATCGCGCCGTCGCGCGCCCCGAGGCGCTCGAGCACGACGGCCGGCGCGTCGGGCGGCACCTCGCGCGCGGTGAGCAGCACGATGGTGCGGGTGCCGGCGAGCCGGCGGGCCAGGTCCCCGGCAAGGCCGGGCTCCTCCGGGCGGTCGCCCAGCAGCACGACCACCGGTCGCAGGCGCGACGCCCCGGCCGGATCGGGCGTGTGGCCGGCCTCGATCAGCGCGGCCTCCAGGCGCTCGGCCCCCGGCCCCGGCTCCGCCGCGGTGACGACGATCGACCCGTCCAGCGCGAGCCGTGCGGCCGCCTCACGGGCGGTGCGCGACGTGCCGACGCCCGGTTCGCCCGCGATCACGATGGCTCCGGGGCGGGTCGCGGCGAGGCCCAGGATCTCCCCCACGGCGTCGGCACGGCCGACGAGGCGGGGGGCCGTGGCGACGTGTGCCGAGGGACGCGACATGGGGCGATGGTACGCACCGCGGCCCACTGGCGAAATCGAACCGCGCCGGCTGGCAGGATCCGATGATGCTCGACGGCTTCCAGAGCCATGTCATCGAGGTCGGCGGATCGGCGGTCGCCCTGTTCAACCGGCGGCGCGGGCCCGCCGTTGCTGCTGCTGCACGGCTACCCCCAGACGCGGGCCTGCTGGCACCTTGTGGCCCCGGCCCTCGCCGAGCGCTTCACCGTGGTCGCGCCCGATCTGCGCGGGTACGGCGCCAGCGCCAAGCCGCCCGGCGGCCCTGATCACGCGGGCTACTCGAAGCGGGCGATGGCCGCCGACCTGGTCGGGGCGATGCGCGCCCTCGGCCACGCGCGCTTCGGCGTCGCCGGCCACGACAGGGGCGGGCGCGTGGCGCATCGCATGGCGCTCGACCACCCGGACGCCGTCGAGCGCGTCGCCGTCCTCGACATCGTCCCCACGCGAACCCTCTTCCGCGGGACCGACCAGGCCTTCGCCACGGCCTACTACCACTGGTTCTTCCTCATCCAGCCCGACGGCCTGCCCGAGACGATGATCGGCCGGGACCCGGAGTGGTTCCTGCGCGAGACGCTGCGCCGCTGGTCCGGCCGCGCGCGGCCGCTGGAGGAGGAGGCGGTCCGCGAGTACGCGCGCTGGTTCTCCGACCCCGCATCGATCCACGGCTCGTGCGAGGACTACCGCGCCGCGGCCACGATCGACCTGGAGCACGACGAGGCCGACGCAGTGGCGGGCGCGCGCGTCGCGTGCCCTGTCCTGGTGCTGTGGGGCGAGCACGGCGCGATGCACCGGCTCTACGACGTGCTCGGCACCTGGACCCCGCTGGCCGACGACGTGCGCGGGGGCCCGCTGCCGTGCGGGCACTTCCTCCCGGAGGAGGCGCCCGAGGAGACCCGGGCCGCCCTCGAGGAGTTCTTCTCGGCCTGACCCGCGCGACGCCGGACGCGTGCGTTTCGTGACGTTTCTGCAAGGGCGCGCGTCGGAACGGCCCGGACGGGGCACCATGGCCGCATGGCGGCACCGCGGGTCCCCCTGCCGATCCTCCTGAGCGAGCCGGACGCGTCCCTCGCCCGGAGGGTCAACGGCGGCGACGACGCGGCCTTCGAGGTTCTGGTGGGCCGCCACGGCGACGCGCTCGGCCGTTTCTGCCGGGCGCTCCTGCGCAACCCGGAGGACGCCGAGGACGCGCTGCAGGCGACCTTCCTGCGCGCCTACCGCGCCCTCGGCCGGGCCGACCGGCCGACGGCGGTGCGGGCCTGGCTGCTGCGCATCGCGCGCAACGAGTGCCTGCGGGTGGCCGGCGCGCGCTCGGGCACCGAGCCGCTGTCCGCCGAGCCGCCGGTCGAGGCGCGGCTGTCGGAGCGGGTCGAGGCGCGCGACGACCTGCGGGTGCTGGGCCGCGACCTGCGCGCCCTGCCCGAGCGCCAGCGCGCGGCGATCGTGCTGCGCGAGATCTGCGGGCTCTCGCACCGGCAGGCGGCGGACGTGATCGGCGTGACCCCCGAGGCGGTGCGGCGCCTCGTGCACGATGCGCGCCTCACCCTGGAGCGCTTCGGCGCCGGCCGCGAGCTGGACTGCGCGGAGGTGCGCCGCCGCATCGCCGGCGGTGACGGCCGCGTGCTGCGCGCCCGCGCGGTCGGCGCCCCTCTGCGCGCGTGCGCCGACTGCCGCGAGGTCCGGGCGCGCGCTCGCCGCCCGCTCGCCGCCCTGCTGCCGCCCCTTCCTGGGATCTTCGCCGGCCGGTGGCTCGGCGCGAAGGTCGCGGCGGGGACGCTCGCGAGCGCGGTGGTCGTCTCCGGGGTGCTGGTCGTGACGGGCATCGACCCGCCGGCCCGCGGGCAGGCCGACGCCGCCCCCGCGCGCGCGGCCGCCGCGGCCGCCTCCTCCGCGGCGGCGCCCCGGGAGGTCGCCGCGCGGAGCGCCGCTCCGGCCGCGAGGCCCGCCACCCCGCGTCCCGCGGACGCATCCGCGGCGTCGGGGCCCGACACGGCCACGCCCGCCCCGGCGCCGGCCGGCGAGTCGGCACCCGCCCCGCCCTCTCCGGTGCCGGCCGGCTCCGCGCCGGCGACGCCCGCCCCGTCCGGATCCCCGGCCCCGCCGGCGGCCACGCAGGCGCCGACGGCCTCGCCTGCGGGTCCCGGCGCGTCCGCGCAGGCGCCGGCCGCCCCGGCCGTCGCCGCCACCGTCACGACGACTCCGGCGGTGACGGCGACCGTCGCGACGGCGCCGGCCACGGCGGCGGTGTCCGCCGGCGCCGGCGGCGTGTCCGCGGGGGCGCAGGTGACGGTCCCCGCGCTGCAGCCCGTCCCGGCCCTCCCGTCGGTGCCGCCGGTCACGGCGTCGGCGGAGGTCTCCGTCGATCCGACGCCGGAGCCCGGCGCGGCGCCGGTCCAGGCGCCGGTCGATCCGGGCCTCGGGCTGCCGGTGCTCCGCGTCGCCCTGCCGTAGGGCTCAGGGGGGAGGGGCCGCCGGTCCGGCGCCCGTCGTGGTGCCGCCGCGCGGCGCGGCCGGCGCGGACGGGGAGGCGGGGGCCGTCGTGGCGCCCCCCGGGGCGGTCGTCTCCTGCCCCGGCGCCGTCGTGGTGGGCTTCTCCTTGTCGGGTCCGACCCGGATGAAGGCGTCCTCCGGGTCGTACTTCCACGTGTAGCGCTCGTCGCGCTTCAGCGTGTCGCCGGCCCAGACCTTGCGGGTGTAGCTGATCGTGAAGCCCGCGCCACCGAGTTCCTGGTCGACCACCCGCTCGCCGGGCTTGAGGGTGGGGTCCTCCTCCTCGTGGATCGTCGGCTCGACCACGTCGGTGGGCTCGCCGGTCTCGGTCTCGACCCGGCGGCCGAGCTTGGAGGAGAAGAACTTCACGGTGACGCCGTTCGAGCCGGCGGACACCGACATCAGGATCGCCGCCGGCCAGTCGTTGACGAAGACCATCTCCGGCCCGCCGTAGGAGAGGGTCGCCTCGCGGCCCTTGGGGTAGCGCGAGATCCAGAACTGGTGCGGCGTGTGGGCCACGATCTCGAGTCCGGCGAAGAACGCGGCGTTGTAGAGCGTGGTCGAGACCTGCGACACGCCGCCCCCGACGGCCTCCTCGAGCCGGCCGCCGGCGATCTGCGGGGCCGAGACGAACCCGCGCGCCAGCGTGCGCTCGCCGAGCGCCTCGTTGAGGGAGAAGCGGCCGCCCGCCGGGATGATCGTGCCGTCGAGCATCTCGGCGGCGCGCTGGATGTTGGTCACCCGCGGCTCGCAGCAGTTGTAGGGCGTTGTGAACTCGGAGACGAGCTCGGTGATGCGGAGCGCCCTCGCCTCCGCCGTCGTGCGCTCCGGCCGGGTCACGGTGAACCGCGCGCGCACCGACGTGGCCTCGGGCGCGTCCACGATCGCCTTGGCGATGGCCGGCATGTCGAGGCTGCGGCCGATGCTCGAGGGCACCAGCCGGACCGAGCTCCCGGAGATCGCGAACGTCGCGTCGCGGGCCGGCTGCTCGCGCGTGCTGAAGGCCGAGGCGATGTCCTCGTAGAGCGTGTCGGGATCGAGGGCGACGCGCAGGTCGGGCGCGTCGGGGCGGAAGCGCAGGGCCGAGCGCAGCACGGACGTCTCGATCTCGACGGCGCGACCCTGGAAGGTCACCGCGACCGGGTGCGAGACCACCGCCAGGGCCCGGGTGCGGGCCGCCGCCGCCGCCGCGTCGCTCACCGGCGGCGGAATCGTCTCGGGGGTGAGCGCGATCTCCTGCGGCAGCTCGGCGATGCGGGAGCGGAGGGCGACCGGGTCGATGCCGAAGCCGGCCGCGCCGGGCACGACGGTGATGTCGTCCTCGCCCACCTCGAGGCTCGCCGGCTTGGCCGGGGTGTCGCCGGGCCGGCGCACGCGGCGCACCAGGGCCGCGACCTTCGACTGGTCCAGCGTGAACGCGATGTGCACGTCGCGGGTCGGCACGAGGCCGAGGAACGAGACGGCGCGGCCGGCGAAGCTGCGCGGCTCCAGCACCTCGTCCACCGCCCGGCGGATCTGCGGGCGGGCGCCGAGCTCTGCGCGCGTGACCTCGACCCGCATCGAGCGGTCGTCGGTGCGCGTGAGGACCAGCGGCACCCTCATCAGCTCGGCCGCCCGCGCCCGGGCGGCGCGGCGGACGTCGTCGGCGCCCTTTCCGCTGACGTTGACGCCGTCGAGGCTCACCTTGGCGGGCGCCGCGCCGTCGTCGGTCGTGGCTGCGAGCGTCACCCCGGCGCCGACGAGGACGATGAGGACGAGGGCTCCGAGGGCCACGAGGCGGCGCCGACGGAGGGCCTTCTTGCCCCGCACGGGGGGCCGCCTCCTCGGTGACTCAGCCATTCCCGCGCGATTCTAGTCGTCCGGGCATGCGGGGCCCCGGCGTTCGGCAGGTCCGTGACACGAAGCGCAGGTCGATCTGGATCACCGCCGAGGTGGCTGCGGGGGCCGGTCTGTGAGGTACCCCACCATGTGATGTGGATCACATGGTTACACGGGCGTAATGGGGAATCCTCGCCGTGTGGGCGGACTCGACATGGCGCTGGCGGATCGGCTGGACCGGACCCGGCGCCGCACCCTCGACCTCTTCGCCCCGCTGGCCCACGAGCACCTCGTCCGGCAGCCGAGCCCCCTCCTGAGCCCGCCGCTCTGGGACCTCGGGCACATCGCGGCGTACGAGGAGCTCTGGCTCGCGCGCCGCATCGGCGGCCGGGCCCCGCTCCACCCCGAGCTCGACGACGTCTACGACGCGGCCGAGACGCCGCGCCGCCGCCGCGGCGAGATCCGGATCCTCGACGAGTCCGAGGCCCGCTCCTACCTCGACGAGGTGCGCGAGCGCAGCCTGGACGCCCTCGCCGCCGCGGACCTCGAGGACCCCGACGACCCCCTCCTGCGCGACGGCTTCGTCTTCGAGATGGTCGCCGAGCACGAGGCCCAGCACACCGAGACCGTCCTCCAGGCCCTGCGCCTCCTGCCGGAGGGGGCGTACGCGCCGGGCGAGCGCCGGCCCCTGCCGGAGCCCTGTGGCCAATTGGCCGACGACCCTTTGGCCAATTGGCCGAAGCCCTCCGGCCACTCGGCCGACGACGCCGCGGCCATTTGGCCGAAGCCCCCCTCCGTCTGGGTCGAGATCCCCGCGGGCCCCTTCGACATGGGCGCGGGGCAGGAGGGCTTCGCGTACGACTGCGAGCGCCCGCGACACGAGCGCGACCTGCCCGCCTTCCTCATCGCCCCCGACCCGGTCGCCAACCGCGGCCAGATCGCCTTCATCGAGGACGGCGGCTACCGGCGCCCCGAGCTCTGGACCGCCGAGGGGTGGCGCTGGGTCCGGGAGAACGGCGTCCAGGCCCCGCTCTCCTGGGAGCGCGACGGCTCCGGCGGCTGGCTGGCCCGCGCCTTCGACCGGGTCGCGCCGGTCGATCCCGACCGCATCCTCTGCCACGTGAGCGCCCACGAGGCCGACGCCCACGCCCGCTGGGCCGGCGCGCGCCTGCCGACCGAGGCCGAGTGGGAGCGCGCCGCCGCCGGCGCCCGCGCCGAGGACGCCAACATCGACCAGCTCGCCTTCGGCACCTCCCGCGTCGGCGCCTACGCCCCCGCGCCGAGCGGCTGCCGGCACATGCTCGGCGACGTCTGGGAGTGGACCTCCACCACCTTCGACGGCTACCCCGGCTTCCGGGCGTTCCCCTACCGCGAGTACGCCGAGGTCTTCTTCGGCGACGGCTACCGCGTGCTGCGGGGCGGCTCATGGGCCACCCAGCCGATCGCGGCGCGCGCCACTTTCCGCAACTGGGACCTGCCCCAGCGCCGCCAGATCTTCAGCGGCCTGCGTCTGGCGAAGGACCTCGCGTGACGACCCGCCTCGCCCTCCCGCGCCCGTACCGCCTCGACGTCCACCCGCTCGGCCCGGGGGACGAGGGCCTGGCCGCGGACGCGCGCGAGGGGCTCGCGGCCATCCCCAAGTCGCTGCCGCCCAAGCACTTCTACGACGAACGGGGGTCCGACCTCTTCGAGCAGATCACGCGGCTGCCCGAGTACTACCAGAGCCGTTCGGAGCTGGGCATCCTCACCCGCGTCGCCCCGGGGCTGGTGGCCCGCCACGCGGTGGGCGAGCTCGTGGAGCTCGGCTCGGGCGCCTCGCGCAAGACCCGGGCCCTCCTCGACGCGATGCGCGACGCGGGCCGCCTCGAGCGCTACGTGCCCTTCGACGTCTGTCCCGAGGCGATCCTCGCCGCGGCCGGCCGGCTCGCCGAGACCTACCCGGGGCTCCACGTGCACGGCGTCGCGGGCGACTTCGACCGTCACCTGCCGGGCGTGCCGCCGCGCGACGACGACGCGGCGCGCCTGGTGGCATTCCTCGGCGGGACGATCGGCAACCTCGAGCCCCTGGCGCGCACGCCGTTCCTGCGCTCGGTGGCGGGGCTGATGGGCCCGGGCGACCTTCTCATGGTGGGGACCGACCTCGCCGGCGACGCCGCCCGCATCCAGCCCGCCTACGACGACGCCCAGGGCGTCACGGCCGAGTTCAACCTCAACGTGCTGCGGGTGCTGAACCGGGAGCTCGACGCCGACTTCGACCCCGACCTCTTCGCGCACGTCGCGATCTACGACCCCGGCCCGCCCTGGATCGAGATGCGGCTGCGCTCGCTGGCCGACCAGACCGTGCGCCTGGAGGCCATCGGCATGGAGGTCTCCTTCGCCGAGGGCGAGGAGATGCGCACCGAGATCTCCTGCAAGTTCACGAGGGCGATGGTCGAGGAGATGTACGCCGACGCGGGCATGGAGCTGGCCGAGTGGCACGAGGACGACCTCGGCTGGTTCGCGGTCTCGGTCGCCCGGCTGGCGGGGTAGCCCGGCACCACGCATCGTGCGGTATGCGGAGGGCGGCTCCCGCAGCCGATCCGACGGGCATGACCCCCCTCGTGCCCGCCGCCCTCGAGCTCCGCACCGCCGCCGTGGCGATCGCCCTCGTCGGCGGCGTGCGGGCGGCCTCGCTCGCGGCGGCGGGCGGCCCGGCCGACCAGCGGGCCGTGGGGCTCGGGCTGGCCGCGGGCTTCCTGGGGCTGTGGCTGGCGTGGGGCTCGCGCACGGTGCGCACGGCGATCCGACTCGCGATCCCGGTGCGCCCACGCTGGGAGCTGCGCGGGCCCGGCGTCACGATGGCCCGCGCGCTGGTGCTACACGCCGCGCCGGCCTGCGCGCTGGCGCTCGCCGCCGGTTCCCTGGCGCAGGACCGCGCCCCCCAGGCGCCCTCCGTCGCTGCGGGGGCCCTGGCGGGCGCCGGTCTCACCGCCCTGCTGGCCGCCCAGCGCGTCTCTCGCGCGGAGCGGCGGCTCGGCCGTCGCATACTCCGCGAGCCCCGCTTCGGGGCGCCCCTCGGCCGGCGCTCCCTGTTCCTCGAGCCGCTCGCCGCCGCCGACCGCCCGTCCGGCGCGCCGGCCGTGCCATGGTCCTCTCACCGTCCCGCGCCGCGCCCGCAGGCCTCGGCCATCGAGCTGGACCCGTCCAACCCCGCCGCCCTCCACGCGGTCGGGGTCAGTCCCCCGCGGGTGGCGCGTCCTCCCGGTCCGGGCGCATGATCGTGAGGGTGCGGTTGCGCACCTCGATCTCGCCCGCCTCGGCCAGGCGCCCGAGCGCGAGCGTGACCGACTCGCGCACCGCGCCGACCATGTTGGCGAGCTCCTGGTGGGTGAGCCGCAGGTCCAGCCTGATGCCGTCGGGCGTCACGCGCCCCCAGCGCTCGGCCAGCTGGCGCAGCTTCAGCAGCAGGCGCCGCTCGACGCGCGGCTCCAGCGCGATCGCCACGGCCAGCTCGCGCTCGGCGATCTGAGCGCTCAGCACGCGCACGAGACCTGCCGCCAGCGCCGGGTCGCGCATCCAGGCGGCCATTCGGTCGCGATCGACCAGGTGGATGAGCGAGTCCTCGATCGCGAAGCAGCGCACGAGCGGGCCGGCTGTGGCCCAGCCGTCGAGGGGGCGCACCAGCAGGTCGCCCTGCTCCAGCATCCCGATGGTCCGCTCGCGCTGCTCCTCGGCGATCACCCCGAGCGCGAGGCGCCCGCCGCCGATCACGCAGCAGACGGCGCCGCTCTCCACGATCGAGAACTCCTCGCCGGCCATCACGGGGATCGCCTCCAGGCCCTCGACCGCGCCTGCGAGCGCGTCGTCGCCGAGGTCGGCGAACAGGTCGATGGTGCGGAAGTCGGTTCCTTCGCTCATGAGGTGGCGATCAGCGCGATCGCGGCGACGGCGTTGACCGTGGCGTGGGCCGCCACGGATCCCCAGTATCCTCGCTGCCGGTAGACCCACGCGAGCACCAGGCCGGTCCCGAAGAGCGTGATCGTGCGCGGCCACAGGACGTATGAGTCGAAGTGGGCGGCCGCGAACAGCGCCGAGGAGATCAGCGCGGCGAACCAGAAGCGCATCCTGCGCGCCAGCCCGCGCAGGATGAGGCCGCGGAACAGCAGCTCCTCCCCGAGCGGCGCCAGCACGACCAGGGCTATCACCATGGGCACGATCTGCCACGGCGCGGTCCCGATGTCCTCGACCTCGTTCAGGCGGCGCTCGACCACCGGGTCGATCGCGGCGCCGATCGAGATGATGATCGCGGCGCCCGCGACGATCCCGAGGCCGACGGCGACGCCGACCAGCATGGCCTTCCGGGTCGGACCCTTGACGGCGAGGGCGAGGCGTTGCTCGTGGACCGGGAGACGGCGCCGGATGCCGAACGCGAACCCGAGCAGCAGCAGGCTCGTGAGCGGCGTGACCACGGCGCCGATGGCCGTCTCGGACATGTCGGTGGCGGCGTAGAGCACCCCGCCGACGACGATCAGCGCGAGGAACGACACCAGCACCGCGCCGATCGGGGAGAGGACGCGCCACCAGAAGCCCGGCGGCCGCAGCGGCAGGACGGCCGCGGGCTGATCCAGGGTCACCACCCGGTCGAGTCTAGGGGGTCCGCGCCGGGGCGGACCCGGACCTAGTCGATGCCGACCGCGCCGCGCACGCCGGCGAGCACCGCCCGCGCCCGCTCGCGGGCCCGCTCGGCGCCGGAGTGCAGCATCGCGTCGAGGGCGGCGCGGTCGTCCATGAGCGCGTCGTAGCGCTCGCGCGGGCCGGACAGCTCGGCGTCGAGGGTCTCGAACACGATGTCCTTCATCTCGCCCCAGCCCATGCCGCCGGCCAGCATCCGGGCGCGCAGCGCCTCCTGCTCCGCCTCCGGGGCGAACTGGCGGTAGACCGCGAACAGCGACGAGGAGTCGGGGTCCTTCGGCTCCTCCACCGGCGTGCTGTCGGTCTGCATGCGGCGCACCAGCTTCTTCAGCGCCGAGCGCTCGGCGAAGAGGGGGATGGTGTTGTCGTAGGACTTGCTCATCTTGCGACCGTCGAGGCCCGGCATCGTGCTCTCGTCGCGGTCGTCGGCGGTGACGTGCTCGGGCAGCGGGAACGCGTAGCGCGAGCCGTAGGCGAGGTTGAAGCGCTCGGCGATGTCGCGGGCGTACTCGACGTGCTGCACCTGGTCGCGCCCGACCGGCACGACGTCGGCCCCCATCACGAGGATGTCCGCGGCCATCAGGACGGGGTAGTTGAAGAGCCCCATGCTGACGCCGGCGTCGAGGTCGTCCACGCCCGCGTCGCGGTTGCGGTCTCGGGCCGCCTTGTACGCGTGCGCGCGGTTCATCAGGCCCTTCGCCGTGACGCACGAGAGGATCCACTGGAGCTCGAACGTCTCCGGCACGTCGCTCTGGCGGTAGAGCGTCACCGTCTCCGGGTCGAGCCCGCAGGCGAGCCAGGACGCCGCCACCGAGTGCGTGTCCTCGGCGAGTTCCTCCGGGTCGCGCACGGTCGTGAGCGCATGGTAGTCGGCGATGAAGTAGAAGGCGTCGTAGTCGGCCGTGAGCGTGATCGCGGGGCGGATCGCCCCGACGAAGTTGCCGAGATGCGGGACGCCGGTGGGCTTGATGCCGGTCAGCGAGACCGGGCGCGGGGAGGAGGTCGCCATGGCCCCCATGCTACGGATCGGTCCAATTGGCCGACGAGCGGTCGGCCAATTGGCCACATGGCCGTGCCGTCCCCCTGGTTGCTCAGGCGGCGGCCTCGGCGAGGACCTCGAGACCGGGCCGGGTGGCGCTGGTCAGGTCGTCGTAGACCGCGAAGTCCCTCGCCGTGAGGTCGGCGAAGTGCGGGAACGCCGAGACGCTCGCGAACAGGTCCGAGGCGACGTACGCGTCCATCGCGGCGCGGTCGCGGAACAGGTAGACGCCGCCGTAGGTGTTCGTGGCCGGGTCGGCGAGCCAGACCTTGGCCAGCAGGCCCGGCAGCTCGGCGTACGCCGGCACGAAGCCGGCGCAGGCCTCGCGGTAGCCCTCCTCGGTCATGTCCTTCAGGTGGAACGTGATGATCTGGACGTGCATGTCAGGTCTCCTCCCGGGCGCGGGCGACGCCCGCGTCGTAGTCGGCGAGGACGCCCGCCAGGAGCCGGGCGAGGGCCTGGGCCTCCGGCGGGGCGTCCGTGTCCGCGGTGATGAGGCCGAGCGCCATCCGCGCCCCCGACACGAGCGCCGAGAGCTCCTGCGACGTTGCGACGAGCGTGACGGCGTTCGGCCGGATGCGGGTGACGCGCACTACGCGACGGGTGTCGCCGCCTGCGAGCGCACGAACTCGGCGATCTGGTCGAACTCGGCGACGAACTCGTCGTAGTCGAACTGCATCGCGTTGAGGTAGGTGCTCCAGCCCATCGTGTGCTTCGCCATGAGCGAGGCCTCGGCGATCTCCTCCTCCGTGGCACCGAACAGGCGGGCCGCCTCGGCGTGGAAGTAGGCGCAGTAGCGGCAGCGGGTGGCGCCCGAGACCGCGAGCCCGATGAGCTCCTTGTACTTGTTGGGGACGGCGGTCTCGGCGAGCTCGATCGCCTTGAAGCTGTCCCACTCGCTCGCGATCAGCGTGTCGGGCACGCTCGCCCAGAAGGTCGGGACGAGCCCGAGGGTGTTGCGGATGTCGGCCTCGACGTCGGCGCGCGACATGTCGGCTCCTTTCCCGTGCGCGGACGGCGGGTCCGTCCGGTCGGGGGCGACGCTACGACCCCCCGGAGGGCACGCCATCGGGCGAACGCACCATCCGCCGCCCCACGCGCCTACGGCGCCGGGGTGATCCTGCGCTCGGTGGCGATCCGCGTCGCCTGCGCCCGGTTGTGCACCCCGAGCTTGCAGAACAGGTTCGACACGTGCCGGCCCACGGTCTTCTCGCTGATGACGAGCCGCTCGCCGATGACCCGGTTCGACAAGCCGGTGCAGATCAGCGTCAGCACCTCGATCTCCCGCGGGGTGAGACCGCTCGGGTCGGGGGCGTCTCCGGCCGGCGCCAGCGCCGCCTCCTGCGCGTCGATCTCCGCGCCGACGAGCCGGCGGAGCCAGCCGTTGACGCTGCCGTCGCCGAAGTCGAGCCAGACCGGCTGATGGAGCGCGCCGCCCACGTCCACCGGCTCGCCGATCGGCGCGAAGCCGAGCGGGGTGAAGATCGGCGCGAGCGCCTCCGGCGCGGCCATCGCCGAGTAGAGGCGCGACAGCCGCGGGCGGAGCTCCATGTAGACCCGCTTCACGTCGAGCCAGCAGGCGCCGACGGCGGGGGAGAGCATCTCGCCGCTCTCGCGCCCGAGCCACCGGCGCATGGCGAGCACGCGGTCCCCGGGACGCGGGGGCACCGCGGCCAGGTGGTCTCGCCAGACCCGCGCGACCGGGTCGTGCGCGAAGAGGTCCGGCGCGATCTGGTCGAACCGCGCGAGCTGGAGGACCGCCGCCACGGTCCCGTCGGTTCCGCGCGCGACGGAGAAGGTCGCCGGCCGGCTATCCCACCAGCGCCCCAGGATCTCGGCGGCGCCGGGGCTCTCGTGGGCGGAGGCGATCGCGCTGATCGCCTCCGCATCCTCGGCCACTGCGGGCTCGACCGCGTCCTCGCCGGCTCCGACCGGGAAGCAGGCGGCCCGCAGGACGGGGTTCTGGATCAGGTAGATCAGGTCGGCGGTCACCTCCCACAGCCGCTCACCCGCCGGGGAGTGGCTCCGCGCCTCGAAGTACGACCAGGCCCGCCTCCGGTAGCGCGCGTAGGCCTCGGGGTCGCGCTCCTCGAGGTCGCGCGCGACGGCCTCGCGCACGACGTCGTGGATCACGAGCCCCTCGGGCGTGCGCTCGACGAACGGCAGCCGTCGCAGGCCGTCGAACTCGTCGCGGACCGATGGCCGTGCGAGCAGCGAGCGCAGGATCGGCTCGGTGACCCGCCGCGAGGTGGAGGCGGCCTCGAGCGTGGTGAGCACGGCCGGAGGCAGGTCGGCCAGGAGCGCCTCGAGCAGCTGCCCGATGACGGCGGGCGGCGGCCCGAGCTCGATCTCCAGGTCCGGCTCCGCGAGCAGCGCCGCCGCCGCCAGTTCGAGGGCGAGGGGGTGACCGCGGGCGAAGCGATTGGCGCGCGCGGCCTGCAGCTCGGGCAGGCCCCGGGCACGGAGCATCGCGACCGACTCCGACTGGTCGAGGGGGCCGAGGTGGACGTCGGCTACGAGACCCGCCCAGCCCGGGGACGTCCGCCAGGCGGCCGCGGGCGGGTCGCGGCCGGCCACGGTGGTCACGACCGTGTCGGGCAGCAGCGGCAGGAAGGCCTGGCGCAGCCAGGTGTCGAGGAGGACGAACCGCTCGTAGGTGTCGAGGGCGAGGACGGTGGGCCCCGTCCGCCCCCTGACGCCGTCCACGATCGCGTCGAGCCCGGGCTCCGGGACGCCGAGCGCGGCGGCCATTGCGCGCAGGAACCCGTCGGGCGTCGGCTCGATCTCCCGGCAGTCGAGCAGGAGCGTCCGCGCCCCCGCCTCGTGCGCCGACGCGAGCGCCCGGCGCAGCAGGCGCGACTTGCCGATGCCTCCGGGGCCGTGGATGAACGCCACGACGAAGGGCGGCGGCCGGGCGCCCACGGCATCGCTCAGCAGCGCCAGCTCCGGTCCGCGGCCCACGAACTCCCGCTCCGCGGCCGCCGAGAGCCGTTCCGAGATCGTGCGCGCTGACCCTGCCATCCGATCGCCTCGCGTCCTGCGGAGGTGGATCGTCCCGTCCCGGCCACCATAGGCCCCTCAGCGCCGTGGCGCCAGATGCCGCCGGGGCGGCCGGACGGCGAGGCTATGCTCCGTCCATCGCGATGCAGCCCCCCGACGCTCTGCAGCAGCCGATCGAGCTGGACCTCTTCGAGGGGCCCTTCGACCTGCTGCTGACGCTCGTGCTCCGCGACGAGGTGGAGCTGCTCGAGCTCCCGCTGCTCGAGGTCGTCACGGCGTCCCTCGGCGAGAACGCGCGCGAGCGCTGGGACACCGAGACCGCGGGCGAGCTCATCGTGCTGCTGGCCGCGATGGCCGAGCTGAAGGCGCGCCTGATGCTGGGCGAGCCGGGGGAGGAGGAGCCCGACCCCGACACCCTGGAGGCCCGCGAGCGCCTCGCCGCCCGCCTCGTGGCCTACGCGCCCTTCCAGCGCGCCGCCGCCTGGCTGACCCAGCGCGCCCGCGACTGCGCCGGGCCGCGCTACCGGCGCGTGCCACTGGCGGGCGCGCCCCCGCCTCCGCCCCCGGCCGAGGACGCCGCCCGGCTGCGCCAGGCGATGCTGCCGCTGCTCGCCGCGCCGCCCCAGCCGTCGCTCGCCCACCTCACGAGCCGCCGGGTCAGCATGCCGCAGGCCCTCGCGCGGCTGCAGGCGGCGCTCACCCGGGCGCGGTCGGTGTCCTTCGACGCGCTCACGGCGGGCTTCGAGCCGCTCGAGGAGGCCATCGCCCTCATGGCGGCCCTGGAGCTGGCGCGCCGGGGCGAGGCGACGCTGACGCAGGCCGAGCCGTTCGGCGACATCGCGATCACGGGGTCCCGGGCGTGAGCGACGGCGTCGCGCGCCAGATCGAAGCGCTCCTGTTCCTGTCGCCGGAGCCCCTGTCGGTCGTGACGCTCTGCGAGCTCCTCGACGAGGCTCCCGGGCCGGTGCAGCGCGGCCTCGCCGAGCTGGCCGAGCGCCACGGGCCCGAGAACGGGCTCGAGGTGGCCGAGATCGCGGGCGGGTTCACGCTGCGCACGCGGGCCGACCTGGCCGGCGTCTGCGACCGCCTGCGCGAGCGCCCGCCGGAGGACCGCGTCTCGCCGGCCGCCCTCGAGACGCTCGCCGTCGTCGCCTACCTCGAGCCGATCAGCCGGCCGCAGATCAGCCGCCTGCGCGGCGTGGCGGTCGACTCGACGGTCGTCTCCCTGCTCGACCGCGGGCTCCTCGAGGAGGCCGGGCGTCCGCCCGACGGCGGCGCGATGCGCTACCGCACCACGCGGCTCTTCCAGGAGCGCTTCGGTCTGCGCTCGGCCGGCGACCTGCCGCCGCTCGAGGGCTTCGAGCTCTCCGGGCCCGAGGCCGAGCGGGTGCGTCGCCACCTCGTCGAGGCCGGGCACCTGCCCGAGGGCGAGGGGCCGGTCGCCGAGTCGGGGGTCGCCGACGACGGCGTGGGGGACGACGATGCCGGCGGCTGAGGCGATGCGCGTGCACCGCGCGCTGGCCCAGGCGGGCATCGCGAGCCGCCGCGCCGCGGAGGCGATGGTGGCCGACGGCCGGGTATCGGTGAACGGCGCCGTGGCGACGGTCGGCCAGCTCGTGGAGCCCGGCGACGCCCTGGCGGTCGACGGCGAGCCGGTCCGCGGCGCCGAGCCGCTGCGCGCCTTCCTCCTCAACAAGGCCGCCGGGGTCGTCTCGACCGCGCACGACCCCCAGGGGCGGCCGACGGTGCTGGACGACCTGCCCGACGACATCCGCCTCTATCCCGTCGGGCGCCTCGACATCGACACCACCGGCGCGCTGATCGTGACCAACGACGGCGAGCTCGCCGCCCGGCTCATGCACCCCTCCTCGAAGGCGCCGAAGACGTACGAGGTGCTGTTCCAGGGGCAGGTCTCGGCGGCGACGCTCCGCGCGCTGCGGCACGGCGTGACGCTGGAGGATGGCGTCACCGCGCCGGCCCGCGTCGAGGCGATGGACCGGCCCGCCGCCGGCGGGACCTGGCTGAAGATGGAGCTGACCGAGGGGCGCAACCGGCAGGTCCGGCGGATGGGCGACGCGGTCGGGCACCGCGTGCTGAAGCTGCACCGCTCGCGGTACGCCGGCATCGGGGTCCAGAAGCTCGCGCCCGGGCGATGGCGTCCCATCACGAGGGCCGAGTGGCGCAGGCTCGGCGCGATGGTCGGGCTGCAGCGCTGAGCGAGCGGGTGGTCAGAGCGGTCCGGGGGGCGACCTCGGTGGCCGAGGACACGGCGGAGGCGATCCTGGAATCGACCACCGAGCTCCTGACGGAGACCCTGGCGAGGAACGCGCTCGAGCCCGACGACCTGATCTCGATCATCTTCACCTGCACGCGGGACCTGACGGCCGAGTTCCCCGCCGTCGCCGCCCGCGCCGCCGGCCTGACGACGATCCCGCTTCTCTGCGCGAGCGAGATCCCGGTACCGGGATCGCTGGAGAAGTGCATCCGCCTGATGCTCCACTGCACGGTCCCCGGGGACCGATCGATCCAGCACGTCTACCTGCGCGAGGCCCGCCGCCTCAGACCGGACCTGGAACAGGACGCCCAGTAGGAGGGACGGGTCCGCGGCCGGGGCGGTGGCGTCCTCTGGCCAATTGGCCGACGAGCGCTCGGCCAATTGGAACCGGGGGCGACCCGGAGGGCGCGCCGCCCCGGCACGACCCGCGCGCCTCACGTGACGGATCCTCTGCCAGCCTCGATCCGTGGCCAGGAGCTTCTACAAGGGCGAGAGCCTCGGGAGCCGTCCGCCGTGCGCGATCTGCGTCGGGCGCGGGGAGGGGGCGCGGGCGCAGCTCCACCTCCCCGGTGGGGTGTCGGTATGGCTGTGCGCCGCGCACCGCTCGCCCGCGTTCCTCACCAGCCGGGCCGGGCGGGACCTCGCCACGTCGCTGCTCCACGTCTGGAACGCCGCCGGTTGCTTCACGGTGCGCCGCTCGCGCGCCCTCGTCCTCCACTCCAAGCGGCTCTCGGGCCCGCCGCCGGAGCGCAGGCGGCCGGGCTCCTACTCCTGGCCCGAGCTCCGCCTCGAGGCGGAGGCCGCCTTCGCCCGCGGTGAGCCGCCGGGCCGGGTCATCGCGCGGCTGCGGGCCCGCGAGGCGCGTGGATCCGCCCGCCCGCCGAGCGTCCGGACCATGCGCCGCTGGTTCGGCGAGGGCCGCTGGCTCGGCGGCGACGGTCCCTCATCGCTCGCGCGGAGGAATCCCTCGGATGGGCCCCGCGAACCGGGCGTGGGCGGCGGGATCGACCGGCCGGTGGCGCGGGGTCGTGGACGCGGGGAAGGCGCCGAGGAAGTTGTCGCCCCGCCAGTTCCGGACGGGCCGGACCGGCCGCGGCACGAAGCTGCCGCCGCAGTTGGGGCAGACGCCCAGGAGGACCCCCTCGACGCACTCCGCGCAGAAGGTGCACTCGAAGCTGCAGATCATCGCCTCGGGCGCGTCCGGCGGAAGTGGTCTCGCGCAGTTCTCGCAGATCGGGCGGAGCTCCAGCACGCGTCGCCTCCCTCGGGCGATTCAGACGTCGATGTCGAGTCCCAGGTCGAGCGCCGGGGCGGAGTGTGTCAGCGCGCCGACGGACACGGCATCCACGCCCGTCGCGGCGGCGGCCCGCGCGCCCTCCAGCGTCATCCCGCCCGACGCCTCGAGCTTCGCCCGGCCGGCCGCGACCGCGACGGCCTCGCGCATCTCGTCCGGCGTCATGTTGTCGAGCAGGATCCAGTCGGCCCCGGCCTCGAGCCCCAGCCGCACGCCGTCGAGGTCGTCGGCCTCGACCTCCACGAGCACGTCCGGCATGTCATGCCGCGCGCGGGCGACGGCCTCGACCAGCCCGGCCCCGGCCAGCGCCAGGTGGTTGTCCTTCACCAGCACCCGGTCGTAGAGCCCCATGCGGTGGTTCATGCCGCCGCCCGCCACGACGGCCGCCTTTTCCAGCGCCCGCAGCCCCGGCGTCGTCTTGCGCGTGTCGAGCACCGCGACCGCCCCGCCGACGGCGTCCACGTACTCGGCGGTCAGCGTCGCGACCCCGGACAGGTGGCAGAGGAGGTTCAGGAGCGTCCGCTCGGCGGTCAGCACCGCGCGCGCCGGCCCCTCGATCTCGACGACCACCGAGCCCGGGGAGAGCCGCTCGCCGTCCTCCGCCCGCCAGTCGCCCGCCACGCCCGTCTGCCGCAACACCTCCTCGGCCGCCGCGCGGCCCGCCAGCACCCCGTCGCGCCGTGCCACCACCCGCGCCGTGGCCCGCCGGCCCTCCGGGATGAGGAGCGCCGAGGTGATGTCCCCGCGCTTGCCGAGGTCCTCGGCGAGCGCCATGGCGACGACGCGCTGGGGCGTCACGCGAGCGCGAGCATCCGGTCGAGGGCGAGGCGCCCGAGCAGGCGCATCTCGTCGTCCACCGTGACCACGTTCGGCACCTCGCCCGCGGCCAGCGCCTCCAGGCACCAGGTGAGCTTGGGCAGGTCGATCCGGTTCATCGTGACGCACGGGCAGATGTGCTCGTTGAGGCACGCGATCGTCTTGTCCGGGTGGCGCAGGCGCAGCCGGTTGACCAGGTTCCAGTCGGTCCCGATCACGGCGCTCGAGCCGGCCGGCATCTCCTCGCAGCGGCGGATGATGTACTCGGTCGAGCCGTCCTCGTCGGCGGCCTCGACCACCGGCCGCGGGCACTCCGGGTGGACGATCACCAGCACGTCCGGGTCGGCCTCCCGGGCCTCCTCGACCTGCCGCACGGTGAACGTGGTGTGGACGTTGCAGAAGCCCTTCCACAGGATCACCTGCGAGGCGGCGAGGGCGTCGGCGTCGATCCCGCCGAGCTCCGCCTTGCGCGGGTTCCACACGAGCGGCGTGTCGGGCGACATGCCGAGGCGGCAGGCCGTGTTGCGGCCCAGGTGCTCGTCGGGGAAGAAGAAGACCGCGTCGCCCTCCGAGAGGGCCCAGCGGAACGCCTTCTCCGCGTTGCCCGACGTGCAGACCGCGCCGCCGTGCTCGCCCACGAACGCCTTCAGGTCGGCGCCCGAGTTCATGTAGGTCAGCGGGATGACGCGCTTGCCGGGCAGCGCGGCAGTCATCTGCTTCCACGCGTCGCGCACGGTGAAGATGTCCGCGCACTCGGCCAGGTGGCAGCCGGCGCCGAGGTCCGGGAGCACGACCGTCTGGTGCGGCGCGCGCAGCACGTCGGCCGCCTCGGCCATGAAGTAGACGCCGAGGAACACGATCAGCTCAGCCTCGGTGGCGGCGGCCCCGCGCTGGGCCAGCAGGAACGAGTCGCCGGTCACGTCCGCGAAGGCGATGACCTCATCGCGCTGGTAGTGGTGGCCCAGGATCACGGCACGCGATCCGAGCGCGCGGCGAGCGGCCCAGGCGCGCTCCCACAGCTCCTCCTGGCCGGCTGCGCTATCGGTGGCCGGGAGCAGGCAGGCCGGGGCGCTGGTGGCGGTGGTCATGCGGCCTCCATGGCGAGGGCCCGACTGCGCCGGGCGGTGGCGGGGGGGAGGATGAGCGGCTCGTCGCCCACCCAGGCGATGCGCCGGGCCTGGCGGGCGTCCGCGGCCGGGTGGTCGCGGCGGAAGTGCGCGCCGCGGCTCTCCGTGCGCAGCTTGGCCGCCGCGGCGGCCAGCCGGGCGACATGGAGCAGGTTGTCGGTGGCGTGGTCCGTGCCCTCGGGGACCTCGGCCAGCTCGCGCGCCGCCTGGGCCAGGCCGCGGGCGTCGCGCTCGACGCCGACGCCGCGCCACATGGCCTGCTGCAGCGCCTGGCGCGCGGAGGGGTCGGGGTCGCCCAGGGCCGGGACGGGCACCGGGTGCGCCACGGGCCCGTCGGGCCAGTCGTCGAGGTCGCCGCGCAGGACCTCGGCCGCGCCGGCCGCCAGCACGGCCGCCTCGAGCAGGCCGTTGGAGGCGAGCCGGTTGGCGCCGTGCGCGCCGGTGGCGGCGCACTCGCCGATGGCGAAGAGGCCGGGGAGCGTCGTGCGCCCGGACATGTCGGCCAGCGCGCCCCCGATGGCGTAGTGGGCGGCCGGCGTGACCGGGATCGGGTCGCGCGCGAGGTCGAGTCCGTGCTCGGCGCAGAAGGCGGCGACGGTCGGGAAGCGACGGCGGACCGCGTCGGCGTCGAGGTGGCGCAGGTCGAGCGTCACGTCCGCGCCGAGGGCGGCGGCCTGGCGGGCGATCGCCCGGGCGACGACGTCGCGGGGCCCGAGCTCGCCCATCGGGTGCTCGTCGGTCATGAAGCGGCGACCCTCGGCGTCGCGCAGGATCGCGCCCTCGCCGCGCACCGCCTCGCTGACCAGCGCCAGCGGGCTCTCGCCGAGGGCGAGGGCGGTGGGGTGGAACTGCACGAGCTCCAGGTCTGCGAGCGCGGCCCCGGCGCGCGCGGCGAGGGCGGGGCCGTCGGCGGTCGCGCCGAGCGGGTTGGTGGTGTGGGTGTAGAGGTGGCCCATGCCTCCCGCCGCGAGGACGACGGCGCGCGCGGAGCGCACGCGCCCGTTCTCGTCGGCGTCGAGGCTGCGCAGGCCCGCGGCGCGGCCGTCGCGCACGATCACCTCGAGGGCGCGTTCGCCCTCGGCCAGCTCGATGCGCGGGTCGCGGCGCAGCGCGGCGGTCAGGGCGCCGACGATGTGGGCCCCGGTGGCGTCGCCGCCGGCGTGCACGACCCGGGCCGCGGAGTGCGCGCCCTCGCGGGCGAGCCGCAGGTGCCCGTCGCGCCGGTCGAAGTCCACGCCGCGGGCGAGCAGCGTGGCCACCTGGCCGGGCCCCTCGCGGCAGATCCGCGTGACGGCCTCGACGTCGCAGAGTCCCGCGCCGGCCGCCAGGGTGTCGGAGACGTGCGCCTCGACCGAGTCGTGGCCGTCGATGGCCGCGGCGATCCCGCCCTGGGCGCGCCTGGTGCTGCCGTCGCCGAGCGCCTCCTTGGTGACGACGACGACCGGGCCGGTCTCGGCGGCCGCGAGGGCCAGGAGACCGCCGGCGATGCCGCTTCCCACCACGATGACGGGGCCGTTCTCAGGTGCTGGGGCCATTTCACGTACCTCTGACGCAAATGCGCCGGTGAATTGATGTCGGGACGACAATAGCGCCGCCCAGGGCACGGGGAAAGGTCGCCCGGAACCGGGGCGCCCGGCGCCTCTCCGGCCAATTGGCCGGACGGCCGACGGCCAATTGGCCAAGGACGGCGCCGGCGATCGACCCGCGACCATCGGCGTCTACACTGCCCGCATGAGCATCCGCACCTCGCCGCGGCTCGACGCAATCCCGCACTACGAGCCCGGCCTCACCACGGCGGAGGTGCTCGCCCGCTACGGCATCGAGAGCGCGGTCAAGCTCGCCTCCAACGAGAGCCCCTTCCCGCCGCTTCCCGAGGTGATCGAGGTCGTCGAGGCCGGACTGCGGGGCCTGAACCGCTACCCGGACGGCCCGGCGCGGGCGCTGCGCCGCGCGCTGGCCGAGCAGCACGGGGTCGGTCCCGACGAGGTCGTCGTGGGCAACGGCTCCTGCGACCTGATCCTGCTCGCCGGCCAGGCGCTGCTCGACCCGGGCACGACGGTCGTCCACGCCGAGCCCTCGTTCGCCCTCTACCCGCACCTCGCCGCGGCCGCCGGCGCCGAGGCGGTCGCCGTGCCGCTCGCCCCCGACGACGGCCATGACCTCGACGCGATGGCGGCGGCGGTCGATGAGCGGACCCGCCTTGTCATCGTCTGCAACCCGAACAACCCGACCGGCGTCTACCGCTCGGCGGACGAGATCGAGCGCTTCGTGGACGCCCTGCCGGAGGACCTCGCGATCCTCGTGGACGAGGCCTACTACGACTTCGTGGACCGCCCGGACATGGGCCGCGTGATGTCGATGGCGCGCGAGCGGCCGAACCTGCTCGTCACCCGCACGTTCAGCAAGGCGCACGGGCTGTGCGGCCTGCGCGTGGGCTACGGCGTGGGCGGCTCCGGGTGGGTGCGGGCCATCGACGGGGTGCGCCAGCCCTTCAACACGAACACCCTCGCCCAGGCCGCCGCGCTCGAGAGCCTGAAGCACCGCCACGCCCTCGACCGGCGCGTCCGGGAGGTCGTCGCGGAGCGCGATCGGGTGGAGCGCGAGCTGGCCTCCACGAGTTGGGGCTTTACCCCCAGCCGGGCCAACTTTATCCTGGTGCGGCCGGATTCCGATCCGGCGGCCGGATCCTCCGGTGTCCACGAGCAGCTGCTGCGCCTCGGCGTGATCGTCCGAGACGGTGCGGCGCTGGGCTGTCCGGGGCGCCTGCGGGTCTCCATCGGGACCCCGGACGAGAACTCGGCATTCCTCGCCGCGCAGGCGCAGCTCGCCCGCTCGGAACCCCGCGAGACCCGACCAGGACGGACAGCCACATGATGATCGTGATGAAGGAGGGCGCCACCGAGGAGCAGGTGCGCCACGTCGTCGAGCGGATCGAGGAGGCGGGGGCCCGCGCGCACCCGTCGCGGGGCGAGTTCGTCACCGTGATCGGAGCGATCGGCGACGACCGCCAGATCGTCGCCTCGCTCCAGCTCGAGGGCGAGCCCGGGGTGGAGAAGGTCGTCCCGATCCTGAAGCCCTACAAGCTCGTCTCCAGCGACTTCCGCGGCCGCGACGCCGTGGTCAAGGTCGCCGGCCGCGCCATCGGCGGCGGCTCGTTCGGCCTCATCGCCGGCCCGTGCGCCGTCGAGTCGCGCGAGCAGACCTTCGCCTCGGCCCGCGCCTGCAAGGCGGCCGGCGCGACGATGCTGCGCGGCGGTGCCTACAAGCCGCGCACCTCGCCCTACGCCTTCGCCGGCCTGGGAAAGGAGGGCCTCGAGATCCTGGCCGAGGCCCGCGAGGAGACCGGCCTGCCGATCGTCACGGAGCTCATGGACGCCCGCCAGCTCGAGGACGTCCTCGAGGTCGCGGACATGATCCAGCTCGGCGCCCGCAACATGCAGAACTTCGACCTGCTGCGCGAGGTGGGCCGCACCTCCACGCCGATCCTGCTGAAGCGGGGCATGGCGAGCACGATCGAGGAGTGGCTGCTGTCGGCCGAGTACATCGCCCGCGAGGGCAACTCGGACATCGTCCTCTGCGAGCGCGGCATCCGGACCTTCGAGACGGCCTACCGCTCGACGCTCGACATCTCGGCCGTCCCGGCGGCCAAGGCGCTGTCGAGCCTGCCGGTGATCGTCGACCCGTCCCACGCGGCGGGCAAGCGCGACCTCATCCTCCCGATGGCGCGCGCGGCCGTGGTCGCCGGCGCCGACGGCCTGATCGTCGAGGTGCACCCGGCGCCGGAGCACGCGCTCTGCGACGGGCCGCAGGCCCTTCACGCCGACACCTTCGGCGCGTGGGTCGCTGACGTGAAGCGCTGCATCGACCTCATGGGCAAGGTCCTCGCCGAGAGCGCCGACACGGCCGTGGCCGTCGCCTGAGGACGCCCTAGCCATGGGCCCGGTCGCCATCATCGGCGTCGGGCTGATGGGCGGATCCCTGGGAATCGCCCTCCGCGGCCTCGACGGAGTCGAGGTGCGGGGGGCGGATCCCGACCCCGAGGCGCTGCGCACCGCGCTCGCGATGGGCGCGATCGACGCGGCGTGCGCGGACCTCGAGGAGTGCGTCGCCGGGGCCCGCGCGGTCGTGGTGGCGGCCCCGGTGCCGCGCCTGGTCGAGCTGGTGCGCCGTGCGCTGGCCGCCACGGACGACGACTGCATGGTCACCGATCTCGGCTCGACCAAGTCCGGCCTGCTCGACGCGCTGACCCCCGCCGAGCGCGGCCGCTTCATCGGCGGCCACCCGGTCTGCGGCGGGGAGCGCACCGGCGTCGCCTTCGCCCGCGAGGGGCTGTTCCGCGGGACGACCTGGTTCCTCACGCCGACCGCCGAGGCGCAGGCCGACCTCTACGGCCGGATGCACGCGCTCGTCGCCGCCGTGGGCGCTCGGCCCGTGGCGATCGACGCCGCCGTCCACGACCACCTGATGGCGCTCGTCTCTCACCTGCCGCACGTCCTGGCCGGCGCCCTGGTCAACCAGGCGGCCGACACCGCCCCCGGGGGGCGGGAGGCCCTGCGCTCGGCGGGGCCGTCGTTCATCGACCTCACGCGCGTCGCGGGCTCGAACCCCCCGCTGTGGGCCGACATCCTGCTGGCCAACGCCGCGTCGGTGCGCGACGTGCTGCGCGACTTCCGCGGCCGGCTGGAGCGGGTCAACGCCGCCCTGGAGCGCGGCGACCGCGAGTGGCTGCTCGGCTTCGTGGGCGACGCGGCCGAGGCGCGGGAGCGCCTGCGCCGCGCCGACGAGGCCGGCCCCGCGGCGCCGACCCGCGTGCTGGTGGCCGTGCCCAACCGCCCGGGCGCGATCTCGGAGATCGCCACCGCCCTCGGCCACGCCCACATCAACATCGAGGACCTGAGCCTGCGTCCCGGTCCGCCCGACGGCGAGGGCGAGCTGGTCCTGATCGTCGGCGACCCCGACGCCGCCCGCGAGGCCGTGCGCCTGGTCGAGGCGCGCGGCTACCGCGCCCGGTCCGCCGAGCTCCGCTAGCCGACCCGCCGGGGCGGCCGGGCGGCCACGTCCCACTTCGCAGGGGTGGGGCTTCCGCGACGGGGTGCTGATCCGGATGCAGATCCCGCCCTCCGACCAAGGGTCCCCATTGCGCACACGCAGCGTCGTCGTCGGAGGACCTCGAGGTGGAGGCGTCCGGCCTGCCGGCGAAGCCGGCGTCCGGCCCGAGTGACCGGCGCGACGCCGGAGATCACGGCATGCGGATCGGGTCCACCTGCCCGCCGCGGACGCCGCCGATCCGGCCGACGACGGCTCGACCTGCCGGACGACGGAACCGACCCCGCGCCCCGGCCGAGGACGGCCCCGGGGCCTAGACGACGGGGAGGATCTCCTTCGTCAGCGCGCCGCCGCGCCAGGCGAGGGGGGACTGCCCGGCCTCCTCCACCACGAGCCGCGCGCCGGGGATGCGCTCGACGTACTCCTCGGCGACGGCCAGCGGGTGGTCGGGATCGACGTCGTCGCGGCTGCCGACGACGATCGTCGGCACGGCGATCCGCTCCAGCGCCTCCATCCCGTCGAAGGCGGCCGAGCGCGGGATGCCCCGCAGGGCGTCGGCCACCGCCTCGGGATGCTCGTGGCGGCCGAGGCGCTGGAGGATCACGGTTCGCACGGCGTCGCGCCAGCGCTCGCCCACGCTGAGCGGGCCGAGCGCGGCCAGGAAGCCCTCGGGCCCGCCGCTCTCCAGGCCGGCGGCCAGCGCGTCCCAGTGGGCGACGTTCGTGCTCGGCGCGCCGCGGTGGGCCGGGGTGATGATGGCCAGCGACCGGACGCGCTCCGGGTGGCCGAGCGCGACGGCGACGGCCGTGGCCGAGCCCATCGACTGCCCGACGAGCGCCGCGCGCTCGATGCCGAGGTGGTCGAGCACCGCGACGGCGTCCTCGGCGAGGCGCGCGTAGTCGATAGGCGTCGGGTGGCGCGGGGGACGAGACCCCGTGACCGCGGGCGTCGTACATGACGACCCGCCGGGGCGCGCGCTCGAGCGCGCGCGACCCGTGCACCACGTACCGGCGGGTGGCCGTCAGGCCGTGGAGGAGCAGGACCGCCTCGCCCTGGCCCGCGACCTCGCCGCGCAGCGTCACGCCGTCGCGGTCAACCTCGAACGTCTCGGGCGTCGCGGGAGGGGTCAGGCGGCGATCCCGATCGGGTCGGCGCAGCCCGGGCAGTACGGCTCGCCGGACGCCTCGTCGGGCCGGCCGGTGGCCGGCTCGAGCCAGGCCTCCGCGCCCTCGGCGAGCGGCTCCCCGCACTCGTGGCATCTGAGTTCGGTCATGGGGTGAGGATGACGGGCGGTCCGGACGGACCCGGTGTGCTGTGATGGGCTGGTGGACGACCCCCTCGCCACGCTGCGCGCGACCGCCGCCGCCGCCCTCGGCCACGAGGTCCCCGTGCTGCTGGCGCCCCAGGGCCGCGGCCCGGCCGTCGCGGGCTCGGTCGCGGGCGACCCGCCGCGCGCCCGGGTGGCCTGGGTCGGCGACGACGGCTCGGTGCTGGCGCGCGTCGCCTGCCCGCCGGGGCGGCCGAGCCGGTGGCGCCCGGTGGTGGCCGCCGTGGTCGCGCTCGACATGCCCGAGCTCGCCGGCGAGCGCGTGCTGGTGGCCCGCGCGGCGCCCGAGGCGGCCTCCGTCCGCCCGCTGCTCGCCAGCGAGGACGCCGCGCCCGCGACCCCCGTCGGCCCGGACGGCCTGGTGCTGGCGCGCCTGCCGCCGGAGGCCGCGGTCATCGCGGTGGACGCGCTCGACGCGTCCGGCGAGCCGATCGGCCGGCTGGTGAGGGCCGGGATCTCCGACCTGCGCTCCGACGGCGCCGCGCTCGGCGGCCGCCTCGGCTCGACCCACGGCATGGCGGCCGGCATCGGCGACGGGCGCTGGGCCGCGGACCTGGAGGAGGCCGCCTTCGAGGCCGGCTACGAGCCGGTGCTGCCGGCCTGGGTGCCACCGGGTCTCGAGCGCAGCCGCCCGCGGGTGGAGCCGGACGTCTCCTACCCGTCGGCGCCGCCCGCCCTGGTGATCGCGTGGAACGGCGAGGACGGCTCGCGGGTGCTGCTGCGCCAGTGCCCGGCGCCGCTCGCAAGCCCCGACGCGGGCGGCGCCGACGCGCGGGAGGTGGACGTCCACGGGACGACCGGGGTCCTCCGCGGGCGCCGTCTGGTGACGCTGGTCTGGGAGACGCCCGACCGCGCGTACGGGCTGCAGCTGCGCGGCCCGGGGATGGGGGAGGAGACCGCGCTGCGGGTGGCGCGCTCGATCCCGGTCCACCCTCCGGCGTAGGCCGGGAGCCGGTGGGGCCCTGGACCGGTCGTTAGTCTTGGCCGGATGGCGGCCGTCCGCGTAGCACCGGCACCCCTGCTCCGCGGCACCCTCCAGGTGCCGCCGGACAAGTCGCTGACCCACCGCTCGATCCTCCTGTCGGCCGTGTCCGACCGCGAGGTGCGGGTGGGCCGCCCGCTCGACTCCGAGGACACGGGCGCGACGCTGAACGCGATGGAGAGCTGCGGCGTGGCCGTCGAGGGCCACCTGGGCGACGAGCTCCGCATCGCCGGCCGCGGCCTGCGCGGGCTGCGCCCGCCCCCCGCGATCGACTGCGCCAACGCGGGCACGCTGATCCGCCTGATCGCCGGCCTGCTGGTGGGTCAGTCGGCGGCCCATGTGGTGCTGGACGGCGACGACTCGCTGCGCGGCCGGCCCATGACGCGCGTCGCCCGGCCGCTGCGCGCGATGGGGGCGCAGATCTTCACCGCGCCGGGCGGCACGCCGCCGGTGGTCGTGAGCGGCGGGGTCCCGCTGAAGGGCATCGAGCACCGGCTGGAGGTGGCGAGCGCGCAGGTGAAGAGCTGCCTGCTGCTGGCCGGCCTCTACGCGGAGGGCACGACCTGGGTCCACGAGCCCGTGCCGTCGCGCGACCACACCGAGCGGATGCTCGAGGCCTCGGGCGTCCCTCTGTTGCGCGAGGGCGGCGCCGTAGGCGTCACCGGGCCCGTCGCGCGCCTCTCCCTGCCCGACATCGACGTGCCGGGCGACTTCTCCTCGGCCGCCGCCCACCTCGTGGCCGGCGCGCTCCTCGGCGACCCCGAGGTGCGCCTGGAGGGCGTGAACCTGAACCCGGGCCGCACCGGCCTGGTGGCGGTCATGCGCGCGCGATGGGCGTGGACGTGCGCGAGGAGGCCGGGCCCCCGGTGGCCGGCGAGCCCTGCGGCGCGCTGGTCGGTGTGCGCGCACCGACGACCTTGCGCGCCACCGAGGTCGCCGCCCGAGGAGGTGCCGTCGATGATCGACGAGCTGCCGCTCGTGGGCCTGCTCGGGGGCGATGGCGTCCGGCACCACCGTGGTGCGCGGCGCCGCGCGAACTGCGGGTGAAGGAGAGCGACCGGATCGCCGTCGGTGGTCCGGGCCCTGCGCGCGCTCGGCGTGGAGGCCGAGGAGCGCGAGGACGGCTTCGACGTGCGGGGTCGGGCCGGATCACCGGCGGCGCCATGGAGTCGTCGGCGACCACCGCCTGGCGATGCTCGGCGCCGTGGCCGGTCTGATCAGCACCGAGGGCGTCACCGTCGACGGCTTCGAGGCCGTCGAGCGTCTCCTACCCGCGCTTCGCCCGGGACCTCGCGTCACTCGGGGCGGTCGCCGGTGATCGTCGGCCATCGACGGCCCGGCCAGGCGCGGGCAAGAGCACCGTCGCCCGGGCGGTCGCGCGGCGCCTCGGCGTGGCCTACCTCGACACCGGCGCCATGTACCGCGCGCTCACCTGGCTCGCGCGCCAGAACGCGGTGTGCCCCCGGCGGACGGCGACGCCCTCGCCGTCGCTGGCGCGCGACAACCCGATCGGCATCGAGCCGACCGACGACGGCGACCGCGTGAGCATCGACGCCAGCGACGTGACCGGCCGAGATCCGCGCGCTCCGGAGATCGCGGCCGACGTTCCGAGGTGTCCGCGCACCCGGCCGTGCGGGCCGAGGTGGTGGCGACCCAGCGTGCCCTGCTCGCGCACGGCTCCTGGGTGTCGGACGGCCGGACGTGGGCTCGGTCGTGTGCCCGGGCGCCGACCTCAAGATCTTCCTCACGGCCTCGCTGCCCGAGCGGCGCCCGCCGCCGGCGCGCCGACCTGGCGGCCCGCGGCGATCGAGCATGGACCCCGAGCGCGTGCTGGAGGACGTGCGCCGCCGCGACCTGGCCGACAGCACCCGCGCCGCGAGCCCGCTGCGCATCGCCGAGGGCGCCGTCGTGATCGACTCGTCGGAGATGGACGCCGACGAGGTGGCCGACTTCATCGTGCGGCTGGTGGAGGACGTGCGCGCGGGGGCCGGGGCGCCGCCCGCGTGATCGACCTCGACCACTACCCGCAGATCAGCCGCCGGTGGTG
>CAVYRD010000017.1:0-94462 GCA_963770865.1 uncultured Thermoleophilia bacterium | reverse complement strand
GATCGTCGGAATCCCCGCATTCTATGGGGTTCCTGGGATCGTGACCACCCCCTCTAGGTGACCCGCCCACAGACGTTCCGAACGCCTGAGAAGGAGTCCGGGCCTCCCGAGAGGCTGTGGGTGTCTAACGCCTACGACCTCCGGGAGGTCCGGATGCAGCACCCTAACGCCAGGCTGACGGTGCGCGGCCGTCTCGAGCTGGTGCTCTTTGTCGATGCCGAGGGCCACAGCTTCAGGCAGGCCGCCCAAGCCTTCCGATGCAGCGTGTTGACGGCCTTCGAGTGGGTGGCGCGCTGGAGGGCGATGTCGCCGAAGTACGGCACCAGGTGGTTGCGGATCGAGCCCCGGTAGTCCTGGAGCGTCGCGGGCTTCACGTTCGGGGGAACGTAGGCCTCGAGCCAGCGCTCGGCAAAAGCCGATCGGCTCGAGCTGCCGGAAGGTGCCCCGGTCGATGTCGCGCAGGCGCTCGCGCAGGGCCTGGTCGGCCTCGGCCTTGGTGGCGAAGCCGCCCTCCTCACGGCGGATGCCGGGTCTGCGAGAGAGGCGAAGTAGTCGTAGTGAGCCCCCGTCCCGGCCATCCGTGCCGCTGATGGGAACGAGGGCGCCGATAGGGGACCGACCAAGGGCGGCCAGATCCATGGTCGTCCAGGTCTAAGCAGCTCCTGACTTGGATCATTTCCACTCGACTCCCAGCAGACTTGGAAAGCGAGGGCCGAACCCAAGCGAACGGGGGCCGAACGTGTATCCAGCCTCCTCCGCCCAAGTCCACTAGACCGTCCTTGCCTCTTCGCTCTGCCATTCGAAGACGGCCGCCCTCGTGCTGCTCGCCCGCTACGGCCGCCGCTTCCCGTCGCGGCGCGAGCTGCAACGCCGGGTGGGCGTCGCGTTCGGCCGCTACCTGTGGATGCTCGGCAAGCAGACGGCCAAGACGCGGCCGTGGCGCGACCCCGAGTTCCGCGAGCACCACGCCCAGGCGCTCGCCCGGATCGGCCGCGAGTTTGATGAGGCGGGGCTGGCGGCGCCGGCCGCCCTCGCCCGCTGGGTCGGGGCCGGCCTGGGCCGCGCCGGCTCCCCGCAACCCGACCCGGGCTGGGCCTTCCGCTAGCGCGTCCGCCGCCGCGCCGCCCCTGCCGCCGACTATCCGCGCGGGGGGCCGCACCCCCGTCGGCAACCGTGCATTCGGGGGGTGGCCGGGGTGACCGGCGGTCCTACCGTCATCCCAATCCCACCCCGGGCGGCCCCGCCCGCAGACCATGAGGCACCAGAGATCGCCGAGCGCAGCAGCTACCGCCGTGCACTGAGCTTCAGCCTCCTGAGCTTCCTGCTCCTCGCCGTGTTCGGCGTGGTCACGAGCATCGTCCTCGCGCGGGCGTACGGCGTCGAGGTGATCGGCCAGTACGCGCTGGCCTTCGCTCCGCTCGGGATGATGGTCTTCATCTCCTCGGCGCAGGAGCAGGCCGCTCTCGGGCGCCACCTGTTGACGCTCCCGCCGCGGGCGCCGCGCGTCACCCAGCTGACCTACGCGGTCATGGGCTTCTCGCTCGCCCTCACGGTCGTCGTCGGCGGGATCGTCGCCGCGGTCAGCTACGTGCTCTTCACGGGGCCGCTCGACCAGCCTGACCTGTTCGCGCCGGCGGTCGCCCTGCTCGTCGGCTATGCGCTCGTCCAGAACACCTGCTGGAACATCGACATCGTGCTGCTGGCCTTCCGCGCCGGCCGCCCCCTGTTCTGGATCCGGCTGCAGCAGGCGCTGATGTTCTTCGTCGTCGCGCTCGTCGCCTCGATGGTCGCCGACTCGGTGTGGGGCCTCGTGCTGGCCTGGATCGGCTCGTGGCTCGTCACGCTCGTCACCCGCCTGATCGCGCTCCACGGGTTCATGGCCTTCCGCATCACCTGGCCGGAGATGAGGCTCGGGCTGGCCGAGCTGCCCGGAATGATCCGCTTCGGCCTGAAGGCAACCCCGGGACAGCTCTTCGGCGGCATCAACTCCCAGGTCGGTACCGTCACCCTCGGCATGGTCAGCTCGGTGGGCGTGGTGGGGGCGTGGAGCCGAGCCCAGCAGCTGGTCGTGCGGGTGCAGGACGCGTCCCTGCGGCTGCAGGAGATGCTCTTCCCCACCCTGGTCGAGCGCCGCGAGAACGGGGACGCCGACGGGCACGACCGGGCTCTCGTCGACTCCATCCGGCTGCTGCTGATCGGCCTGCTGGCCCTCGCGGGCTCGGCGGGCGGGGCCGCCTACGGCGTGATGGCCCTGTTCGGGCCGGGATTCGACGCCGCGGCCAACGCGCTGGCGATCCTGCTGCTGGCGCAGGCGCTGGCGGCCATCCCGGCCTGCTGCACGATGTGCCTGTATGCGGCGAACCGGCCCGGGATCGTGAGCGTGGTGTCGGGGATCGCCTGCGCGGCGAACGTATCGGTCTGCATCGCCTTCAGCATCGCGCTGGGCGGCGCCACGGGGCCCGCTCTGGGCGTCCTGGTGGGCCAGGCCGTGTTCGGGGCGTTCCTGCTGGCGGCCGTCCGGCGGGAGCTGTCCACGCCGCTCGCGCAGCTCATGCCCTGGCGCTCGCTGGTGCCCCTGGCCCCCGCCTACGCCGGGGCGTTCGCCGCCTCCCGGCTGGTTGACTCGGCCCTGCCGACGCTCGCCGCGCCGGTGGCCGCGATGGCGGTGGGCGCGGGCGTGTTCGTGGTGGTGCTGGTGGTGACCGGCTGCCTCAGCGACCGGGAGCGTGCCCGCCTGGCGCAGCTCGGCGAGCGACTGCCCGGGCCGATCCGCCGGCTGCGGGTGCGGCGGGTCGCCGCCGCGGGGGACCGGCCGTGACCGGGCGGCGGGCGCCCCGCCCGCCCGCCGTGACGATCGCCCCGCCGGTGCCCGCCCCGCGGGTCGCCGTGATCATCCCGTGCTTCGACGACGGCCCGTTCGTCCACGAGGCCCTGCGCTCGCTCGAGGGCCAGGAGGCCCACGAGCTGGTCGTCGTGGACGACGGCTCGACCGCCCCCGAGACGCTGCGGGCGCTCGAGGAGATCGAGGGCCGCGGCGTGCACGTCATCCACCAGGCCAACGCGGGCCTCGCGGCGGCCCGCAACACGGGGCTGGCGGTGACGACGGCGCGCTTCGTCTTTCCCCTCGACGCCGACGACCGCCTCATGCCCGGCGCGCTGACCGCGATGGCCGACGCCCTCGACGCCGACCCCAGGGCCCAGATCGCCTGGGGCGACTGGCGCGTCTTCGGCGAGGTCGATGCGGTCGCCCCCCGCGCCCCGCGCCTGGACCCCTGGCTGATCACCTACTTCAACGACCTGCCCGCCGGGACGATGGTGCGCCGCTCGGCCCTGGGGGAGACCGGCGGCTGGCTGGCGGGGCTCGACGCCTACGAGGACTGGGACCTCTGGCTGACGCTCGCCGAGAAGGGCGCCCGCGGCATCAACGTGGGGCGGGTCACGCTTGAGTACCGCACGCACCGGCAGCCCCGGCTGTGGTCGACCGCCATGCGGCGCCACGACGCGCGCGTGCGCGGGCTGGCCGAGGGCCACCCGGCGCTCTTCGCCCGCCGGGCCGAGAGCCGACGCCGGTCGCCGCTGCCGGCGCGGCTGAAGGTGGCGGTCTCGGCGATCGCGGCGACGCCCGGCCTGTCCGAGGCCCGGCGCAGCCGGCTCTACGACGTCGCCCAGCGGACGCTCGTGCCCGCGATGCGGTGGCGGTTCGAGGGGCGGCCGGCCCGCAATCCGCTCATCGAGGCGGCCGACAGGAGGGTGGTGGCGTGGCGCGACCGGGTGTCGCTCTGAGAGCCGAGCCGGAGGCCGCGCCACGCGCCGGCGAGCGCCGGGCGGGCCGAGCTCCGCGCATCGCGCTCTACGGCCTCTTCGGCATCGAGAGCTTCGGCAACGAGGGCTCGCTCGAGGCGATGATCGCGACCCTGCGCCGGCTGAGCCCGGACGCGGAGCTGGTCTGCGTCTGCGGCAACCCCGAGAAGGTCGTCCGCGACCACCGCATCGCCGCGGCCCGCATCCGGACGCCCGGCTTCTCGCGCCGCTGGGCGCGCGCCGCCGACAAGCTGCTCCTCAGGATCCCGCGCGCCGTCGAGAACGTCGTCGGCACCCTGTGGCGCGCCCGCCGGTACGACGTCCTGGTCCTGCCGGGCGGCGGCATGCTCGAGGACTACTGCGACCGCCCCACCGGCGAGCCCCTGTCCCTGTTCCTCTGGTGCCTCGGCGCCCGGATGGCCGGCAAGCGGATCGCCTTCGTCAGCGTCGGCGCGGGCCCGATGCGCAACCCGGTCAGCCGGAAGCTCATGACCGCGTCGGCGCGCATGGCGACCTACCGCTCGTTCCGCGACACCGGCGCGCGCGACTTCATGCGGCGCGTGGGCATCGACGTGAGCCGCGACGAGGTGTTCCCCGACATCGCCTACGGCCTGTCGGCGGCCGGCCCGGACACCGGCCGGCCGGCCGGCGACGGGCTGACAGTCGCCGTCGGGGCGATGCTCTACGAGGGCTACTACCCTTCCTGGGTCGCCCGCCGCGGCGGCGCCCCGGACGGCGCGGCCCGCGACGGCGCCGTCCTCGACCGCTATCTGAACGAGTTGGCCGCCTTCGTCCTCTGGCTGATCGGCGGGGGTCACCGGGTGCGGATGATCACGGGCCAGACCACGGACTGGCGGGCCGTCGAGCGCCTGCTGGCGATCGTCCGCTCCCGCGGCGGACCGGAGCCGGGCGACCGGCTGATCGCCGAGCCGGTCTCCTCGCTGCAGGGGGTCATGGACCAGATCGCTTGCTCGGACGTCGTCGTCGCGACCCGGTACCACAACCTGGTCTGCGCCCTGAAGCTGGGCAAGCCGACGATCGCCGTCAACTACTCCGGCAAGAACGCCGCGCTGATGGCCGACGCCGGCTTCGCCGACCTCTGCCAGGACGTCGAAGAGCTCGACGCCGACCTGCTGGTGCGGCAGCTCTCGGCGGTGCTCGCCGAACGCGAGGACCTGCAGCGGCGCATCGACGAGGGCAACACCGTCATCGCGCGGCGCCTCGCCGAGCAGGAGGCGATCCTGGCGGCCCGCATCCTGGCCTGACCGCCGGCCGGCCGGCGCCGGGGCTGCCCCGTCAGGGCACCTGCCAGCAGCAGCGCAGGTCCATCTTCAGCAGCTGCAGCCGGTCCCAGGGGAAGGCCCGCGCCACCGCGCCCGCGCCGCCGGGCCCGAACCAGCCGGGGTACGGGTCCGCGCCCGTGGGCGTCGGGTCCTCACCGTAGAACACGACCGCGCCGGACTTGTCGCGCACGACGATGCCGTAGGTCTGGGCGGCCTCGGCCAGCATCCGCGTCGCCCGGGGCAGGTTCAGGCTCGCGATGTCGAGGTCCGGGTCGAGGCGGAAGTGGGCGCCCTCCGGGATCGCGTTCGCCGAGTTGACCCAGCCGTCGGTGCGGTTGGCGGGCTTGCTGAGCCACTCACGGCGCGGCTCGGGGATGGCCAGGGCCAGCGCGTGGTCGATGCGGCCGGACTCCCACTCGTCGAGCGTCACGACGCCGCCGGCCAGGGCCAGGCCCGAGGCCGTCGCGCCGGTCACGAGCGGGTTCACGCCCGAGCTCTGCGACACCCGGGTGATCTTGGCGGCGTTGCCCGCCGACCAGGAGTCGCCCGAGCCCTTCAGGTCGAAGAACTCCCACATCGTGTCCGTGGCGGGCTGCCAGAGCACGAGATGGCCGTCGCTGCCGGCCGACGGCCGGGCGCCCGGCGGGATGGGCACGGCGGCGAGCGCCGCGACCACCTTCGGGTCGCGGTAGCTGTTGGTCAGCGCGATCTTCACGGTGCGCATGCCCGCCGGGACCGTGTAGATCGGGGTGCTGTACTCGTCGGTGTTGATCCAGGGGCCCCAGGCGACCTGGCGCAGGAGGTCGGCGACGAGGGCGTCCGAGCGCGGGTCGAGCGCCGCCGAGGCCGGGACCGGCGCGTTCCAGATGCTCGTCGGGCTGAAGAAGCCGGGGCCGGCCGGCGCCCCGGGGCCCGGGGTCGCGGGCGCGCCGGGGACCGACTCGATGCCGTTGGAGACCCTGACCCGGATACGCACGGTGCGAGCGCGGGTGCGGGACCGGCGTACGGTGACCGCCAGCGCGTGGACGCCGTCGGCCACCGAGCGCGAATTCCAGCGGCCGAACCGCCACGGCCGGCGGCGGTTGACGCCCACGGCCCTCCCGTCGACCCGGAAGGTGACGAGCGTCGTGTGCGCTGGGGCCCGGATCGTCCACGGCACCGATCCACGGACGGTCGCGCCAGCCGCGGGGGCCAAGATGGCGACCGGCGGGTTCGCCACGCGCACGACCCGGCTGGCGAGCAGGGGTGGTCGGCCGCGGCGCAGGACGCGCAGGACCACCCGGTGACGGCCGTTGCGGACCCGCGTCGTGTTCCAGCCGGGCCGGCGGGCGTCCGGGGGCGCGCCGGCGAAGCGGACGGGCACGACCCCGCGCAGGATGCGCCCGCCCCGCGGGCTGAGGATCCTCAGCGGGGAGCAGGCCCGCGCCGGCCCCAGGTCCACGATCCGCGTCGCCGCCGACAGCTGCGCCGCGCTCGGCGCGCCCCGGGGGGCGCGGATCGCCACCACGACCCGGTCGCCCGCCGACAGGTCGGCCAGGCGCCCGGCCGTGCGGCCGCGGGCCGCGCGGCGGGCGGATCCCGCCAGGCGGATGCGGGTGCCGTCGTCGATGCCGGCCGTGAGCGTCGTCGCCCCGTCCAGCGCCGCGCGCATCGCCGCGTTGGGGCGCAGTCGGCGTAGATCGACCGCCTCGGCGGTCGCGTCGGCGGTCGCGCAGGCCCGGACGAGGTACGTGATCGAGGGAGCGGCCGCAGCCGCCGGGGACGACGCGTCCGGACGGGCGCCGCCGGAGTCCATCAGGGTCGCCGCGGTCGCGGCTCCGGCGAGCGCCACGACGGACATCATCAGTCCGGAGGTCCTCAACGGCGTTCCTCGTCGCGACCCGAGAGAGGGCGCCGGCGCGATGATGCCGCCGGCGGGGCTCGGCGAGCCCTGTCGCGAGAGATCCTCACATAACTTCCCACCGGATGCATCCGCTTCCGGTGGTGGCGGGGCCGGGCGCGCCGGCCGGCGGTGCTACCGCGCGGGCTCGGCCTCCACGCGCTCGAGCCAGATCTCGCGCCAGTAGGAGGGGATCGCCCGCGGACAGTTGAGGCGGCCCTTGGCGTAGGCCGATTTGCACACCACGCCCTCGAGCATGATGCAGGGCTGCTTCATCCGGATCATCCGGCCGGTCGGCTCGTGGATGATCTGCGTCACCGAGTCCCGCACCTGCGCCACCCGGCCGCAGTAGGGCGCCATCTCCTCGTGGTCGAACCACAGGCCCCGGTTCTTGCCGGCCTGGTCGATCGTCTCCTCGATCTCCTCCTGGGACTTGATCCGGACCCACTCGCCGGGCTGCAGGTCGAGGCGACCCGTCGGCGTCTTCTCGCCGTCCGGCACGCGACCGTGGACCGACGGGGAGGGCCGGCCGCTCAGCCGCTTGTGCATCGTCTCGCTGACGGGCTCGATGGCCCGCCGCGCCCAGGGGAGGCGGTCGCGCAGCCAGCGCAGCTGGGCGAGCGCGAGCACCCGCCCGGCCCGGCCCGCGGAGCGGTTCCCGGTGGTGACGTCGTACATGTACTGCCGCACGTCCCAGCGGCGGATGTTCTGCGTAGCCTCGAACATCTGCGTCGCCTGGCAGGCATAGCGCTCCTCCTCCGAGCCGGCCTCCGCCGGGACCCGGGTCGCCGCCAGCAACTGCTCCTCGGCGCAGCCCCCCGCCGTCGGGACCTCCGCGGATCCATCCTCGTCCGCGTCGTCACCGACGGGACGCAGCCACTCGTCCCGCCAGAACAGGTTGCAGGCGGCCTGGCACCCGTCGTGGGCCGAGCCGTCGCAGCGCGCCCCGACCAGGTGGACGGTCGTGTCGAGGCGGCGGTTCTGCCAGGTTCCGCCCGCGGTGTCGCAGGCCTTGTGGGCGACGGCGGCGACCGTCATGCGGCGCCCGCAGAACTGGAGCATCTCCGGCATGAACGGCATCCCGCCCAACCGTCCGTGCTCGTCCAGGGAGGCGAGGATCTCCTCCCTGCTGCGGACCTCCACCGTGTCCCCGGCCCGGAACCGGGAGAGCGACCATCCCATCTGATCCTCCTCGGGCGGCGCCTTGCGGCGCGCGCCCCGCGTCGGTGACCTCCGGCCCCGGTCTCCCATCGACCGCGGTCCCGTTGACTGTAGGAGCGCGCCGGGGCCGGGCCCGGCCCGCGCGGACGGCGCGCGCGGTCCCGTTCGGCCAGTTCTGGCCCCGCGGGCCCTCCGACCGTCCAGCCCCGCGACTAGCCCCGCGGGTGTCGCCGCGGGGGCGCGCCGCCACGCACCATCGGCGTAGTGACACCACGGGTGTGAGCCATCTCCGCAAAGGAACGTGCCGTGATCAAGCCCAAGTTCGCCCTGCGGCTCCGCGACCGCCTCGTCGGACGCCGCGACATCGAGGCCTACCGCCGGCTGGGCACCAAGATCGGTCGAGGGACCTACGTCGGAGGCGACGTGATCATCGATCCGATGGCCTGCTGGCTGGTGACGATCGGCGAGGACTGCCGCATCGCCCCACGCGTATACATCCTCGCCCACGACTCCAGCATGAAGACGCACCTGGGCTACACGCGCCTGGAGCCGACCGTGATCGGCGACCGCGTCTTCATCGGCGCCGGGGCCATCGTGCTCTGCGGCCTCACCATCGGCTCGGACGTGATCATCGGGGCCGGCAGCGTCGTGACGCAGGACGTGCCCGACAACTCGGTCGTCACCGGCAACCCGGCTCGCGTCATCACGACCACCGACGAGTACCTGGCGCGCGAGCAGCGGCGCCTCGCGGGCGCGCCGCAGTTCGACGACCAGGCCTGGCTCGTGCCGCAGGAGGTCGCCGAGGATGACAAGGTGACCGTGATGTCCGCCATGACGGAGGGGATCGCCTACATCCGCTGACGCCCAGCGCGTCGGCGCCGACCGCGGGGTCGCCCGGACATGTCACACGCGTACCTCATCTCCGGCCACACCGGTCCCGAGCAGATCAGCCGTCTGGCGCGGCGCCTCGGCGAGTCGGGGGACGTGGTGCTGATGCACCTCAACCGGCACATGCCCGCGTCGGAGGTCCGCCACATCCTCCGCGCGAGCGCGCCGGTCGAGCCGATCCTGATCCCGCGGGCGGCCACCAACTGGGGGCGCTTCTCGCTCGTCGAGGCGCAACTGCGGGGCATGGCGGTCCTGATGGACCTCGGGCGGCCGTTCGAGCACTTCTCGGCCGTGTCCGGGCAGGACTACCCGATCAAGCCGGCCCACGAGATCCGTGAGCGCCTCGCCCGCGCCCGCGGGGTCACGTTCCTCAAGGGAGACCCGCTGCCGCTGGAGGGCTGGAAGGACGAGGACGGCGGGTGGCCCCGGATCCGGAAGTGGCACATCAGGGTGCGCAGCCGGCACATCGCCATCCCGGCCCGCCGCTCCCTGCCGGTCGGCCTGCGGGCCCACGGCGGCCCCGGATGGTGGACGATGAGCCGCGAGGCCGTCCGAGAGGTGCTCGACACGGTCCGCCGCCGGCCGGAGATCCCGCGGTTCTTCCGCCACGTTGACATCCCGGACGAGCTCTTCTTCCACACGATCCTGCTGAGCTCGCCCCTGCGCGACCGGATCGGCCACGACAGCCTCCGGCACGTGCGCTGGGACGCCCACCGCCGCAGCCCGACGGGGAGCCCGGACTGGCTGATGAGCACCGACCTGGAGGAGCTGCGGGCGTCCACCGCGCTCTTCGCGCGCAAGTTCGACCCGGCCCGCGACCGCGGCGTGCTCGATCTCATCGACCGGGAGCTGCTCGGGCAGGAGGGCGGCCTCGCGGTCGCGCGGGGAGCGGCCATGAACGGCCGGCCGGCCCAGAGCTGATCGCCCTTGTCCCGCGAACCGGCGCCCTCCGCGATCACGGGAGTGGGCGCGGCGAAGCGAACTCCCTACTGGGAGCACCTGGGTCGGGTCGATCCCGCGGTCGACTCTCCGAAGCCGGAGGGGGATACGCTCCTTCGAGCGCGTCCCGCATGCGATCGCCCCGGTAGGCACAGCTGGCGACCCCGGGGGCTCGGGCCGAAGGATCTCTGGGCGTGGTGACCCGTCGACCCGTTCGGCGCCAATCCAGCCGGACGGCCCGCCTTACGGGCTCTTCCGATCAGAGTGGGGAGCGGGGTTAGGAGTAGCGCGGAACGGGTGTCGCATAACGGTGTGATGGCCGCAAGCGACGAACTAATCAGTTTCAGGTTGCTTGGAAGCGAGCCCCGGTCAGTCGACGATCTTCCAGAAGGAGTCCTTCCGACTGATCTTCCCGCCGACGAACTGGAACAGGTCGCACCCACGCACCTCAATGGGCTCGCCGGTTCGCTGCGTCCCGCGAAGCGTCCACTCGGAGACGCCGCGGTCACCGCAGAGCCAGTGGCTGTCGTCGCCGTAGTGGACGTCCGGAATCCCGTCGAGCCGGGACTGGATACCTTCCCGAACCTGCTGCCTGCCCACCAGCCGCCGTCCTCCCGGTGCGGGCCCGCGTGGCATTTCAAGGACGCAGTCCTCGGCGAAGAAGGACATGATCGCGTCAACGTCGTGGGCGTTGAACGCGTCGAGGAAGTCTCGGAGCATCGGGACGGCGCTCTTCGGGCTGGGCATGGCGACGGCTCCTCGTCGGGAGTCCGAGCCTCGCGCACGGACCGAGATGCGGCAACCTTGTGGCCGTTCCCGCTTCCGACGGCAAGGAGCGGCGGCTCGGGCGGCTGCGCCGGCGCGCCCATCACGCCGCCATGCCACACCCCCGGCGCGGAGCAGGGGCGGCCCGCGGATCTCAGCCGCCCGCGCGCCAGCGGCGGCGGATCGCGCGGCCCTCGCGCAGCGTGCCGATCCCGACGCTCGCGAGCGCCCGGAGCGGCACGGCCCACATCGAACGAGTCCGGCATCAGGTGGCCGGGTGTCGTAGGTCGAGCTCGATCGACGAGTGTCCCCCGGCGGTGGTCATCGTCGCGATGCGCTCGGCCAAGCCCTCGCCATGCGGGATCGCCAGCACGAGCCACAGGTTGCCGTCCGGGCCGCTCGCGATGTCGGTGGCGAACTCGTCCTGCGGCAGCGCCAGCAGTCGCACCGCGCCCTCGGGCGTGATGCGACCGATCGTCTCCTGGTTGCTGGTGAACCAGAGGTTGCCGTCCGGGCCGCCAGTGATGGCAAAGAGCTGTTCTGCCTGGTACGGCGCCGTGACTTGGCTGGGGAACGCGGAGACGGCGGCGCCGGGCGTGAGCCGCCCGATCCAGGATCTGCCCCCGATGAACCACAGGTTGCCATCCGCGCCCTCGGCAAGATCGTCGATCCCCGGGTCCTCGGGTGCGCCCGGCCCAAGGGGCGAGGGCAAGCGGGCCCGGAACTCTCTCACCACGCCCGACGGCGTGATGCGGCCGATCCAGGACTGAACGCCGTCCGGGTGGATCTGCTGCTCGCTGAACCAGACCCCGTCCGTGCCCGGTGCGACGAGCATCGGCAGCGTCTCCAGGGGTGGCGAGGGTTGCGCGGAGACGACGCCTGTCGGCGCGGCGGCGGCGAGGGCAAGGGCCGCGAGGGCGCAGAGGGCGCGTCGGCGAGGTACCCGCACCCGGGCCCGCGGGGATCGCTCGACATGCACTATCGACCTGAGAGTCACGATGGGGCTCCGCCGGAGACTCGTGGTTGTCCGATGCTCCGGCGAGCGGCAGCCCGGCGCATCCGCGCGGGTCGTGATCTGATGCTCCGAAGCCCGAGGGCGCGCGTACGGGAAAACACTGTGGTAGAGCGCGCTCGCGGCCTGCTGTCCGCCGTTGCGGCCGGCGATAGAGGACCTGCGGTTCTCCGGGACCGTGACTACCCCCTTCAGGGGGCCGGAGTGGTCTCCCCGTGGTGTCCCGGTGATGTCCGCCCGCGACAGCGAAGGCACTCGCCAAGACAGTCGGCGCGGGTGCCTTTGGTGATTGGCGCTGAGCTCCAGTGGCTGGCGACCCGAGCTGGCGGAGGGGGCACCCAGCGGCCGCAGAGCCCGCAGAGCTACGGCGCGGGGAGCACCAGCGTCGTGCGCCGTGCGCGGCGGTTGCTGGCGGGATGGTTCGGGTCCGCCGTCGTGTAGACGAAGATGTCCGCCCGCTCCCGCTTCCAGCGGACCCTCGTGCAGTCGGCGGCGCCCGCGCAGAAGAAGTAGCTCGCCGGCCAGGAGAAGGTGAAGACCGCCTTGCCCGCGCGGTTGACGGTCCGCGTGCCGCCGACCTGGATACCGCAGCAGTTGCCGCCACGCGAGGCGGTGGGGGCGAGGTTCAGCTCGACCTTCGAACCCGGAAGGAAGCCGCTCGCGCGCACCGTGAACTGCGCGCCCGGCTGCGCGGTCGCCGGCGCGCGAAGGGATGTCCCGAGCGCCGTCGCGCTGACGCAGACCGCCATGAGGACAGCCGCCGCGACCACGGCGAGCCCGCGGAACCCACGCCGGCGGCGCAGTGGTGAGGTGGACTCGGACATCCGCGCGGGAGCCTAGCCCGCCTGGGCCCGGGCGTCGCGCTCCACGGCGCGCACGCGCGGCGGGTCGGGTCGGCGGGTGGAGGTGCTACTCGACCGGCAGCTCGTGCCGGCGATCCAGGGCGACGTCGTCGTTCGGACGCTGCACGTGTTAACCGGAGCCGTCTACGCCGAACGCCGTCGAAGGCCACCCGATCTCCGAGTACCTGGGCGTCGTGTGCGCGCAGTCGGTCCTCGGTGTCAACGCCTTCAAGGACATCGCCGCCGGCGTGCGCAACGTCTTCGGCGGGCGGTTGAACCGCTGCTTCGCTTCGTCGGCGGGCGACGCGATCAAGCAGGAACGGCACGGACGGAGCCCGACGGGGTAGTTCGCCGAAGCGACGTCCGTGCCGTCCCCGATTCGACGCCCCCCCATCCGCAGGAGGCTGCCTCCACGGTCAACCGAAGGAGGCGGGATGGCGAGAGCGACCGCATCCGAGCGCCTGCTGCAGGCGCCCCGGCAGGAGCGGGAGACGGCCGCGGCGATCGTCGCGGCGCGGGCGCTGGAGAAGCGCTATGAGACCGGGAAGCTGGCGGTCCTCGCGCTGCGGAGCATCGACCTCTCCGTTGCCCGGGGGGAGATGGTCGCGATCATGGGCCCGAGCGGGTCGGGCAAGACGACGCTCCTCAACTGCCTCTCCGGCCTCGACCGGATCGACGGCGGCGAGGTCCTGATCGACGGCGTGCCGCTGAGCACGATGTCGGACGAGCAGCGCACCGACTATCGCGCGCGCCGGATGGGCTTCGTCTTCCAGTTCTACAACCTGATGCCGGTGCTGACGGCGGCGGAGAACGTCGAGTTGCCGCTGCTGGTCTCGCGCGTGCCGGCGAGGGAGGCGCGCCGGAGGGCCCTCGAGGCCCTCGACATGGTCGGGCTCGGCGACCGGGCGGCGCACGTTCCCGACGAGCTCTCGGGCGGGCAGCGCCAGCGCGTGACGATCGCCAGGGCGCTCGTCAACAACCCGGCGATCGTCTGGGCCGACGAGCCGACCGGTGACCTCGACAGCGAGAACGCCGAGGAGGTGGTCGGGCTGATGCGGCGCCTGAACCGCGAGCGGGGCCTGACCTTCCTGATCGTGACCCACGATCTCGCCGTCGGCCGCTCGACCGACCGGATCGTCCGCATGGTGGACGGGCAGATCGTCGACGAGGAGCGACCGATGGGGGTGAGCTGGCGATGATCGTTCGCGCGACGCTGGCCGAGATCGATCTCGTCCGGCACGGCCCACAGCACGCGATCGAGATGTTCCAGGGCTCGGTTCTCGACGCACTTCACGAGCAGGACGGCTACGAGGGCTGCTACGTGCTGCTCTCGCAGGACGGCAAGGTGCTCGTGCTCACGTTCTGGTCGAGCGAGGAGGCCGCCCAGGCCTCGTTGATGAGCGGCTTCTACGAGGCCCAGATCGAGAAGCTGTCCGACCTCGTCTTCTTCCGCGCGGCGCCGGGCCGCGAGGCGTACGAGGTCGTCGTGGCGGATGCGCCCGTCTCCACCGGGCGAGGTGAGCGCGGGGCATGAGCAGACTGTTCGGGATCCCGGTGGGCTCCCTCGCCCTCGTGCTGGGGGTGGTGCTCGTCATCGCGCTCGCCGGGGTGGCTGCACTGGCGCTGCGAAACCGCGTCTTCCTGCGCCTGGGCATCCGCAACGTCCGCCGGCGCCGCGGACGGGCTGCGCTGATCGTGACCGGGCTGATGCTCGGGACGGCGATCATCACCGCCGCGCTCGCGACCGGGGACACGATGAGCCAGTCGATCCGCTCCTCCGCGCTCACGGCGCTCGGCAAGACCGACGAGGTGGTGGCGGCCAAGGGGATCGAGGCGGCGCTCGGCGTCCAGGGGGGCGCGGGCACCGGCACGCGCTACTTCCCGCAGGGGTACGCCGACCGGATCGACCGCTCGGCGCAGGCCTCGGGCCTCGTCGCCGGCGTCGCCCCCGTGATCGTCGAGTCCGTCGCCGTGCAGGACGTCACGACACGGCAGAACGAGCCCCGGGTGACGCTGTTCGCGAGCGACCCGGCGCGGCTCGGGCCCTTCGGCCCGATCCGGGCCGGCGGCGCGACCGTGTCGCTCGCCGATCTCGGCCCGCGCGAGGTGTACCTGAACCAGGATGGCGCGGACGCCCTCGGCGCCGAGGCCGGGGACACGGTCCGGATCCTCGTCGGCACGACGGTCGAGACCGCCCGGGTCAAGGCGGTCGTCCGCTACTCCGGCGCGGCGACGGACGACTCCGGCGTGTTGATGCCGCTCGCACGTGCGCAGGCGCTGCTCGGCAAGCCGGGGCTGATCGCGGCGGTCTTCGTCGCGAACGAGGGCGGCCCGGGGGCGACCGACCGCGTCGTGGAGGCGCTGAAGCCGACCGTCGACGGGCTCGGGCTCGAGACCGACACGACCAAGCAGAACGCCCTCGAGACGGCGGACGCGGTCGGGGCCTCCTTCATGTCGCTCTTCACGACCTTCGGCTCGTTCTCGATCGCGGCCGGGATCCTGCTCATCTTCCTGATCTTCGTGATGCTCGCCGCCGAGCGGCGCAGCGAGCTCGGGATCGCGCGCGCCGTCGGCACGCGCCGCCGCCACCTGGTGCAGATGTTCCTGTACGAGGGCGCGACCTACGACCTCGTCGCCGCCGCGCTCGGAGTCGTCGTCGGCGTCCTCGTCGCCTACGCGCTCGTGCTCGTGATGGCGCAGGCGTTCGACACGAGCGGCGACTTCCAGGTCACCTTCGCGGTCAAGCCGGCGAGCGTCGTGCTCGCCTACGCGATCGGCGTGCTGCTGACGCTCGCCGTGGTCGCATACTCCGCCTGGCGCGTGAGCCGGATGAACATCGTCGCGGCGATCCGCAACCTGCCGGATCCGCCGCTCGAGAAGGCGCACCACCGCCGCCGCCTGCTGCTCGGCATCGCCGGCATCGCCCTCGGCGGCCTGCTCGTGGCCGCCGGCCTCGGAGGCGAGGACGCCGTCACGCTCGGCCTGGGCGTCCTGCTCGTGGTCCTGGGCCTCGTGCCCCTGCTGCGCGCGCTCGGCGTCTCCGAGCGCGCCGTCCACACCGGCGCCGGCCTCGCGCTGGTCGTCTGGTTCGTGCTCCCGATGAGCACCTGGCTGTTCGGGCCGATGAAGGTCAACTTCTCGATGTTCATCCTCGGGGGCCTCGCGATCGTGATCGGCGCCTCCTGGACGATCATCTACAACGCCGACCTGCTGCTCGGCGCCGTCGGCGCGACCTTCGGCCGCATCCCGGCGCTCGCGCCGGTCCTGCGGATGGCGATGGCCTACCCGCTGCGCAGCCTCTTCCGCACCGGCGTGACGCTCGCGATGTTCACGCTCGTCGTCTTCACCCTCGTCGTCGGCGCGACCACCTCCGGGGCGTTCGTGAACGCGTTCAACGACATGGACGCGTTCGGCGGGGGCTTCGACGTGCGCGCGACCGCCTCGCCGTCGGCGCCGGTCACCGACATGCCGGCCGCGGTCCGGCGGGTGCCGGGCCTCGACCCGGCCGACATCCGCGTCGTCTCCAGTCAGTCGTCGCTTCCCGTGAAGGCGCGCCAGCTCGGGACGGCCGCCGGCGCCGAGACCTACCTCGTCCACGGCGTCGACGACGCCTTCCTCGAGCACACGACCTACGGCCTCGCGACCTGGGCGCGCGGCTACGGCTCCCCCGCAGCGGTCTGGCGCGCGCTGCGGGCGCGGAAGGGGCTCGCGGTTGTCGACCAGTTCGTCGTGCCGCGGAAGGCGAACTGGGGCTTCGGCGTCATGCCCGACTTCCGCCTGAGCGGCTTCTACCTCGAGGACGAGGGGTGGAGCCCGGTGCGCGTCAGCGTCCGCGACCCGCAGACCGGCAGGCAGACGACGGTCACCGTGATCGGCGTCCTCTCCGACAGCGCCCCGGAGCTGATGGCGGGCATCTGGACCTCGCAGGCGACGCTGACCCCGGTCTTCGGCGACCGCGTCCTGCCGACCACCTACCTGTTCGCGCTCAGGCCCGGCGCCGACCCGACGACGGTCGCAGCCCGGATCGAGTCCGCATTCCTCGCCAACGGCATGCAGGCCGACGCGATGCGGAAGCTGCTCTCCGACGCCGTCTCCGCCAGCCTGACCATCAACCGCCTGATCCAGGGCTTCATGGGGCTCGGGCTGATCGTCGGCGTCGCCGCGCTCGGGGTGATCACCGCCCGCGCCGTCGTCGAGCGGCGCCAGCAGATCGGCGTCCTCCGCGCGATCGGCTTCCGGCGCCGGATGGTGCAGGCCAGCTTCCTGATCGAGTCGTCGTTCATCGCGCTGACGGCGATCATCGTCGGCACCGCCCTCGGGCTCGCCGCGGCGTTCAACGTGATCCACGACTCGCAGCAGCAGCCGAGCTGGAGCAACCTCAGCTTCGACGTCCCCTGGCTCAACCTCGCCGTCATCTTCCTGGCCGTCTACGCGGTCGCGCTGGGGACCACCCTCATCCCGGCCCGCCGCGCCGCGCGTGTCTACCCGGCCGAGGCGCTCCGCTACCAGTAGCGGAACGGGCGACCCTCCCCCGCCGGAAAGCTCACCCGAGCCGGACTCCCGCCTGCGCGAGCACGACGGAGCCGTATCTGAGAACGGCCCGGTACCGCCCGGGCGGCAGCGGTCCCGTCGAGTTGCGCAGCGGGCTCACCACCAGACCCTGCACCGGCCGGACGCCCTTGCTCGCGACCGTGCCGGACCGGCCGCTCCAGTGCCAGTCGACCCGCAGGCGCCCCGTGACCCGTGGCAGCGCCGCCAGGCGGAAGTTCGCGAAGATGAAGCCGGGCAGGCGGCTCCGGATCCGCCGTACGCCCTTGCCGCCGACGCCCCGGCTGATGAACGCGCTCGAGACGACTCCCTGGGGTGGGGCGGCCAGCCGGACCGCACGAGAGCCGGCGGCCAGCACGCCGCCCGACGGGGCGCCGAGCTCGCGCGCCCGCACCGTGTACGCCCCTGGCAGGAGGCGCCGGGAGAGCTTCAGGTGCCGCGTCCCCTGGCCGGCGCGCGGCAGGGCGATGGTCCAGCGCTGGACCGGTCGCCGGGCCCTCGCGGCCGAGGCGCTGAGCCCGGCCGCGCGCTCGCCCTTCAGCAGCGCGACCTCCACGCGCGCCGCCCGTGGCGTCTCGAGGGTCACGTCGAGCGTCCCCGAGACGTGGCTCCGCGCCCACCGGGCGACGAAGCGCGCGAACACGACCCGCAGGCTCGGCCCGGCGGCGGCGGCCGACGGAGAGGGGCTGGCCGTGACCGACCCGGTCGCGGCGTCGTTGGTGGGGTCCGGGTCGTAGGTCCGCGGGACGGCGGCGGCCGTCACCGGCAGTACGCCGGGCGCCGTCGCCCGGAGCGTCACGGTGACCCCCGCCGCGCCACCCGCCGGAACGGTGCCCAGGGCGCAGCCCACGGGGCGTGTAAGGGTACAACCGCCCTGCGTGGCGGTGGCGCCGACGGGCTCGAAGCCCGCCGGGAGGTCGACGCGGACCTCCGCGAGGCGGGACGCGTCGGGCCCGGCGTTGGCGACGCGCAGGGCGAGCGTCGCCTTCTCTCCCACCGTCAGCGCCGAGGGCGCGAAGGACGTCGCGGTCACCGACAGGTCGGCGCGGTCGCCGTAGCGCACGACGCGGCCGTTGCCGGCATCGGCCACGTAGACGTTCCCCGCCGCGTCCACGGCGAGCCCCTCGGGGGACTTGAGCTGGCCCGGCCCGCCCCCGGTGCCGCCGAACGCGCCGAGGAACTGACCGTTCGGGGTCACCTTCTGGATCCGGTCGTTGGCCCGGTCCACGACGAAGAGGTCCCCGCCGGGATCGAAGGCGAGATCCCACGGCGATCTGAACTGGCCGTTCCCCGAGCCCGTGCCGCCGAACTCGAAGAAGGTGCCGCCGGGATCGAGCCGGATGATCCGGTCGTTGCCGGTGTCGGCCACGAAGACCGATCCGCCGGGGGTGGCCGCCACCCCGAAGGGGCCGGACACCATCCCGACGCCGCGCTCCTCCAGGAAGGCGCCCGTCGGCGTGGTCACCACGACCCGACCGTTCACCGAGTCCGCGACGTAGACGTTCCCGTCGGGCCCGCCCACGTCGATGCCCCACGGCTCCCAGTAGCGCGGCTGACCGGGATCGGTGCGCGTCCCGAACGACCCCCACTTGCGCAGGAACGCCCCCTGGTCGGAGAGCACCTGCACCGCGTGGCCGAAGTCGGACACGTAGACCGTGTCGCCGACGACGTCGAGGCCGAAGGACTCGGGCACGGGGAAGGCCCTCTTGAACGTGCCGAGTGGCGAGAACACCTGCACCCGGTTGTTGAAGCGATCCGTCACGTAGACGTCGAAGTTCGGCGCGACCGAGACGTCGGAGGGCTCCCCGAACTGGCCGTCGCCGCTCCCCGGAGTGCCCCAGCTCGTGATGAACGCGAAGCCGAGCGCCGCCGGCGGCGCGCCGACGCCCAGGGCGGTCGCGACCGCCAGAGCGACGAGAAGGCGGGCCCACCAGGGCCTCCGACGGGGCCTCGTGTCCACGGCATCACTAGAACCGTCCGCGGTGGCCGCCGTCAATCCGCGGTACCGCCTCCGCCGCGGCCTGGTCACGGCGGGCGTTCGCGTGCGGCCCGCGCTATAGCAGCTCGGCGATGCGCGCGGCGGCCCGCGCCGCCCCGTCCGTCGCGACGTCGCGGTAGTCGACGTCGCGGCCGATCTCCTCGGCGATGGCCGCCGCGATCTCGTCCGGGCCGTCCGTGGCGAAGTCCATGCGCCGCCCCGCCCCGTAGCGGCAGAGGCGGTGGTGGACGTGCACGCACTGCTCGAAGTGGTGGCTCAGGGGGAAGTACAGGAACGGGCGCTTGGAGGCCGTCAGCTCCATCGCGGTCGTGAGGCCGCCCTGCACGACGGCGAGGTCGCACGCGGCGAGGTGACGGTACAGGTCGTGCACGTACGCGCGCACCTCGAGCCCGTCCTCGCGCGGCAGGGACGCCGGGTCGATGCGCGGGCCGGCGACCACGACCATCCGCAGGGCCGGCACGCGCCGCTTGGCCTCGGGGAAGGCCGCGGCGACCCTGCGCAGCAGGTGCTCGCCGACGCCGGAGCCCCCCACCGTCACGACGCACACCCGCTCGTCCTCCCCGTAGCCCAGCTCGGCCCGCAGGCCCTCGCGCGCCGCCTGGGCGACGGGGTCGAAGCCGGTCACGTAGCCCGCGAAGTCGTAGTGCTCCTCGGTCCACTCGCGGATCATCGGCAGGCCGTCGCCGAAGCGGGCCGGCACGATGTCGTCCGGATCGCCGACGAAGATCGCCCGGTCGCGGACCCGGCCGTGCCGCGCGATGTGCTCGATCATCTCGGCGTTGTAGTCCGCGGTGAGGAACGCCTCGCGCTCGCCGCCGTCGTCCATCGGCAGCCAGCCCACGAAGTCCGTCAGCCAGACGTACGCGGCCGTCTTGAGCTCCGGGTTCTCGTGCAGGAAGTAGTCGAGCTCCCAGGCCTCGTCCCCGATCCACAGGTCGTACGCCTCGTCCTGCGCCAGGTCGTGGAAGACCATGAAGTTGGCGACGAGGATCTCGTCCATGCGCCGCCAGGCGTGGAAGCAGTGGAGATCGTGCTCGGAGGACTCCGACTCGATGTGAAGCGACTCGTTGGCGAGGTGCGGGCTCGCCGGGTGGATGCGCTCGCCCTCGGCCTCCAGCACCCTCGTGACGGGGTGCTGGGCGAGCCAGTCGATCTCCAGGTCCGGATGCAGCCGGCGCAGCTCGCGGGCGATCGCGACGTCGCGCCGCGCGTGGCCCAGCCCGATGGGCGAGGAGATGTAGAGGGCCCGCCTCCGACGCGAGCGGCCGCGCGTCCAGCGGGCGGCGGGCGGGCGGGGTGCCGCGAAGTCGCGCAGGAGCAGGTTGACGCGGACCGGGTCGCGCGCGTGCGGCATGTGGCCGGCGCCCTCCAGCGTGACGAGCCGGCCGCCGGTGACCTCGGCCAGGGCCGCGCCCCGGGCGTGCGGCTGGATGTGGTCGTCGTCGCCGTGGATGACGAGCACGGGGCACCGGATACGCGCATAGGAGTCGCGGAACGCCTCCGCGCTGCCGGTCGTGAGCGCCATCCGGGTGTCGGCCAGCGTCTCGGGGGTCGTCTCGAGCCCCCAGCCCACGCAGTCCTCGATCTGCTTGGTGGAGTGCGGCTCGCTGAAGCAGTTCGCGAAGAAGAACTCGAGGAAGTCGCGGTAGTCGCGCAGCCAGTAGTGGCGGTTCTCCTTCATCCAGCCCTCGTCGCCGTCCAGGGGCTCGGTGAAGGAGTGGGCGGCGCGACCGGCGTGCGACGGGCCGAGCCAGACCGCGGGCCCGATGAAGACCGCGCCGCTGACCCGCTCCGGGTGGTCGGCGGCGAGCAGGGCGGCCCACTGGGCGCCGGCCGAGAGGCCGACCACGACCGCGCGTTCCGTCGCGGTGGCGTCCATCACCGCGAGGGCGTCGGCGGCGAACTGCGCCGGGGCGTACGCCGCAACGCCCGACGGGCGGTCGGAGCGCCCGTTGCCGCGTCCGTCGAAGGTCAGGACGCGCGCGTGGCGGGCGAGGTACGGGATCTGCGCCTTCCAGTGGCGCGAGTGGACGATCGACCAGGTCGGCAGCAGGAGCACCGTCGGCTCGCCGCGGCCGTGGACCTCGTAGAAGATCCGCACGCCGTCGCGCTCGACGAAGCCCTCCTCGTCGGGGAGGCGGGCGCGCGTCTGCTCGTGCGCGCCCGCCGCGACCGCTTCCGCCGCGGTCGTCACGGGCGGGCCTCGAAGATCAGGTTGAACGGGGTCTCCGCGGCGCGCCGGAAGCGCGTGAAGCCGCCCGCGGTGACGACGTCGCGGATGCGGGCCTCCCCCGCCTGGGCGCCCAGCGCCAAGCCGACGTCCTGGGCGAGCGAGGCGGGCGTGCAGAGGAGCGTCGAGGCCGCGTAGTAGATGCGCCCCACCGGGTTCAGGTTGTCCTCGACGCTGTCGCCGGCGAAGGGCTCCACGACGAGCCAGGTGCCGTCGGGGTCGAGCGATCCGAGCACGTGGCGCGCGGCGCCGACGGGGTCGCCCATGTCGTGAAGGCAGTCGAACGTCGTCACCAGGTCGTAGCCGGTGCCCGGATAGGCCTGGGCCGGAGCGGTCTCGAAGCGAGCGCGCTCCGACACGCCCGCGGCGCGCGCGCGCTCACGCGCACGCTCGATCGAGGCGGAGTGGTAGTCGAAGCCGGTGAACGTCGAGGCGGGGTACGCCTGGGCCATGAGGATCGTGGAGGCGCCGTGCCCGCACCCGACGTCGGCCACGGCGGCGCCCGCGTGGAGCTTCGCCTCGACGCCCTCGAGCGCCGGGATCCAGGCGGGCACGAGGTTCGCGGCGTAGCCGGGGCGGAAGAACCGCTCGCAGCCCTCGAAGACGCCGTCGCTGTGCTCGTGCCAGCCGACGCCCGCCCCGCTGTGGAACGCCTCCCGGATGCTCGGCTCGTCGCGGACGATGGCCGTCATGAGCTCGAACGCGCCCGGCAGGAAGTACGGGCTGGTCTCGTCGGCCAGCGCGACGGCGTGCTCGGGCGGGAGCGCGTAGCGCTGGGAGTCCGCGTCGTAGGTCACGTAGCCGCCCGCCGCCTGGGCGTTGAGCCACTCGCGCACGTAGCGCTCGCTGGTGCCGGTGCGCCCGGCCAGCTCGCCCGGGGTCAGCGCGTCAGCCCCGGCCATCGCCTTGTAGAGACCGAGGCGGTCACCGGTCACCACGAGCGCGGCGTTCAGTGTGGACCCCAGCTCACCGAGGATCTGGCCCACAAAGGCGCCCAGCCTCTCCTCGTCCAGGGGCCGTGTGGTCTGCGTCGTCATGCTCATCGCCTCCCTCGTGCGTTGACCGGCCGACCGTAGGACGGCCCGGCCGGCCGTCGCATCAGGGGGCCTCCCTGAACGTGCCGCGTCCGTCGGCGCCGCGGTTCAGGGGGTCCGGGGCGCCGAGGGCCTCGGCCAACGCCTCGCGCGTGCGGACGCCGAGCTTGCGATAGGCGTTGCGCAGGTGGTACTCGACGGTCTTCGGGCTCAGGAAGAGCTTGGCCGCCGCCTCCCGGGTGGTGTGCCCGTCGGCCAGCGTCATCGCGATCTGGAGCTCCTGGGGCGTGAGCCGGTCCGCCGTGCTCGGGTCGCGCCGCCGCGCCGTCTCGCCGGTCGCGGCCAGCTCGGCGCGGGCGCGATCCGCCCAGGGATCCGCGCCCAGCGTCGTGAAGGCATCGAGCGCGGACCGCAGCTGCTCGCGGGCCGCCGCCCGACGCCGCGCCCGCCGAAGGCGCTCGCCGAAGCACAGCCGCGTACGCGCCTCGTCGAAGCGGTCGGGCGTCGCGCATGCTGCTCGAGCGCGATCCCGAAGGCGGGCTCCATCGCGTCCTCGCCCGCGAGGAGCGCGCGGCACCGCCCGGCCCGCGCGAGGATCCACGGCTGGGCCTTGGCCTCCGCGAGCCGCAGGAAGCCGGCCAGCCCCTCAGGCGCTCCGCCTTCGCCACCCCGGCGGACGTGCGCCTCCACGAGCTCGGGCATCGGCGAGACGTCCGGGTCGCGGATCCCCTGGCGCTCGAGCAGCTCCAATCTCTCGGCGAGCGGGGCGATCGCCTCACCGGGCCGGCCGAGGCCGAGCTCCAGGTCGGCGAGCGCCTCGAGCGCCCACACCCGCAGGAGCGTCAGGTCGCGCCCCTCGGCGATGGCCAGCGCCTCCCCGGCGTGGCGGCGGCAGGCCTCCTCCCGGCCGCGGCGCGCGTCCAGGCACGCGACGCCCGCGAGGGCGCCGCACAGCGCCAGCGTCTGCCCGGCCTCCCGCGCGAGGCGGATCGCCTCGTCGTAGAGGACGTCGCCGAGGGCCCACCGGTCGCCGGTCGCCGCGTCGCGCGCGGCGAGCACCAGCGCGAACGGCAGCTCGCCGAGCGCGCTCTGCGCCCGGGCCGATTCGACGGCACGGTCGACCAGGCCGCGGCCCGTCTCGGCCTCGCGCAGCCACAGCGGGCCGAGCGCGGCGTCGGAGAGGAGCCGCGGATCCCGGGAGAGGACGTCGGACCCCTCGAGGACGGCGACCGCCCGGCGCACGTGCGGCGATCCCTCGGCGCCCCGCCCGTTGAGCACCAGAGCGGTGCCGAGAGCCAGGTTGGCGCTGAACTCCTCTCGCTCACCGGGGTGCGGTGGGAGGAGGTCCCATGCGCGCCGCGCGGCGTCGAGCATCGCCTCCGGGCGGCCGGCGTACGCGCACGCCTCCGTCGCCTCGGCGTACATGACCACGGCGCGCGCCGGATCGGAGTCCTCGATCCCGGCGGCGCCCTCGACGAGCATCCGGTGCGCCTCCACGACGGACCCGGCGCGCATCGTGATCCCGCCGCGCAGGCGCTGCACCTCGGCGCGCAGGCCGGGATCCGCGGTGAGGTCGAGCGCCTCCTCGAGCGCGCGGGCGGCGCGCTCGACGCGACCGCCCAGCCAGGACGACTCGGCCGCCATGAAGAGACGCCGGGCGCGCGCCTCCCCGGCCGGCGTGAGCCGCGCGGCGCGCTCGGCCGCCCCGGCCGCGGCCTCATACGCGCTGCGCCCGCGCGCGCGAAGGGCCGCCGCCTCGAGCGCCGACGCCGCCGGCTCGTCCGGCCCCAGCGCGGCGGCGGCCAGGTGCCCGGCGCGGCGGTCGGCCTGCGACGCGTGCCCGAGGGCCCCGGCGAGCGCGCGATGCGCCGCCCGCCGCTCGCCGGGCGGGCACGCGCGGTAGGCGGCGGCGCGCGCGAGCGGGTGGCGGAACTCGACCCTGCCGCCCGTGGCGGCGACCAGCCCAGCGCGCTCGGCGGCCTCGAGCGCGCCCAGCTCGAGCCCGAGCGCCGCCGCCGCCGCGCTGATGACCGCCAGCTCCCCCCGGTCGTCGGCGGCCGCCAGCATCAGCGCCGACCGCTCCTCGTGCCCGAGGGCGTCGATGCGGCGCGCGTACGAGCGCTCGAGGCTCGTCTGCACCGGCGGGGGCGCGTCGTCGCCCGGCGCGGCGTCCAGCTCGTGGCCGCCGGCCGCCAGCTCGACGAGCGCCAGCGGGTTGCCGGCCGCGAGGGACATGATGCGCCCCGCCACTTCGGCGTCGGGCCGCCCCGGCGCGTTCCGCGCGATGATCGCCTGGGCGGCGGCGGGGTCGACGCCCGCGAGCTCGAGCCGGGGCAGCCCGGCCTCCTCCAGGGCGCGGGGCTCGCCGCGGCGTGTCGCGACCAGCACCGCGATCGCGTCCACCATCAGCCGGCGGGCGGCGAAGAGGACCGCGGCCAGCGACGGCTCGTCGAGCCAGTGCGCGTCATCGATGACCGCGAGCACCGGAGCGTCCTCTGCCTGCGCGGCGAGCAGGCCGAGCGTGGCGGCGCCGACCGCGAAGCGGTCCGCCTCCCGGGAGGGCCCGATCGCCAGGGCGCTGCGCAGCGCCGCCGCCTGCGGCCCCGGAAGGCGCTCCAGCGCCCCGAGCGCCGGGCGCAGCAGTTCCAGCAGGCCTCCGAACGGGACCTGCGCCTCCGACTCGACGCCGCGCGCGGCCAGGACGGTCATGCCCGCCGTCCGGGCACGGGCCTCGGCATGCCCGAGCAGCGCCGTCTTGCCGATGCCCGGCTCGCCCCCGACGACCAGTACGCCGCTCGACCCCGTGCGGGCGTCCGCGAGCAGGCGGTCGATGCGGGCGCACTCCTCCGCCCGCCCGAAGAGATCGACCCGTAGATCGGCAGCGATCATGGGCCGATCATCCCAGGTGCGCGCCCGGAAGCACGGCTTGCTCGCATCCGGAGGGTGCGGCACCAGCCTCCCCGCGGAATGGACATCGTGGATGGGAGCCAGGCGCATGAAGCACGTTGACGTCGGACCCCGCGACGGCCGGCGGCACGAGGCCCCGATCCACGGCTCGGAGGAGTTCCTGGTTCCTCGCCGGGCGCTGGCGGGGGAACGGCGGGCGTCGGCCAGGGCCTCGCGGCGGCTTCGAGTCGAGCGACCGGGTGGCCCTCTCGCGGGAGCCGGGCGGGTTCACGGTCCGCATTCCTCGTGCGCACCCCCCTCGGCCGGAGCCTGATGGAGCACTGACGTGACGCTGTGCGGCCCCGCCGGAACCCGGACGCCGGGCCGGCGGCGGGTCAGACGGCGAGCACCGAGAGGACGTTGCCGGCCGGGTCGCGGAACCAGGCGATGTCCGGGCCCATGCCGCGGTAGATCCCCTTCGCGTCCGGCTCCGGGAAGTCGGGGTAGCGCTCCAGTGCGACGCCGGCGGCGGTGAGCGCATCGACGGCGCCGTCGATGTCCTGGACGGGGAAGTTCAGGACGGTGAACTCGGCCGGAACGTGGGCGTCGCCCTTGGGGTAGACGAGGACGGTCCCCCCGCCGCCGAGGTGGAGGTGGAGCATGCCGTTCTCCTCGGTCACGTCGAGGCCGAGGGTGCCGCCGTAGAAGTCGCGGGCCGCGGGGATGTCGTCAACGGAGAATCCGGAGAAGGCCTTGGCCGAGGCGAACATGTCGTCCTCCTTCGTCGCGGTGCGGTGATGGTCCACCCCGTCTGACCGCGCGACGCGCGCGGATTCATCGGTCTAGTGTGCGCCGATGGGCAGCGCGAGGACCACCCCGGCCGACGAAGGGGCCCTCATCGACGCCGCGCGGGCCGGCGACGAGGACGCCTACGGACTCCTGGTGGCGCCGCGCCGGGGCGAGCTGCACGCCCACTGCTACCGCATCCTCGGCTCGCTGCACGACGCCGACGACGCGCTGCAGGACACGCTGCTGCGCGCCTGGCGGGGCCTCCCCCGCTTCGACGGGCGCAGCTCGCTGCGCACCTGGCTTCACCGGATCGCCGCCAACGCCTCGCTCGACCTCCTCGCCAAGCGCCGGCCGCGGGCGCTGCCGGTGGAGCGCGGAGCCGCCTACGACCCGGGTGAGCCGCTCGGCGAGCCGGTCACCGAGTCGGTCTGGATCGAGCCCTACCCCGACGAGGACCTCCCCGAGCCCGAGGACGCCCCGGGGCCGGACGCGCGCTACGAGCGGCGCGAGAGCCTGGAGCTGGCGTTCGTCGCCGCGATGCAGCGGCTGCCGCCCAACGGGCGGGCGGCGCTCGTGCTGCGCGACGTGCTCGGCTTCTCCGCCGAGGAGGCGGCCGAGACGGTCGGCACGAGCGTGCCGTCGCTGAACAGCGCGCTTCAGCGGGCGCGCCGCGCGATCGACGAGCGCACCCCGGAGCGCAGCCAGCAGGAGGTCCTTCGCGCGCTCGGTGACGCCCGCGTGCGCGAGATCGTGCGCGACTACGCCGACGCGATGGAGAGCGGCGACGTGGACGCCGTGGTCGGGATGCTGACCGAGGACGCCACCTGGTCGATGCCGCCGCTGCCCTGTTGGTTCGCGGGCCGCGACACGGGTGTGCGCGGGTTCCTGGTGAACTACGGCCTGACGGTGCGCTGGCGCCACCTGCCCGCGCGCGCCAACGGCCAGCTCGCCGTGGGCTGCTACGCCTGGGACGAGCCGAGCGGCCGTCACCTGGCGTCGGTGCTCGACGTGCTGACGCTCGAGGGCCCGCGCATCGCCGCGGTCACCGGCTTCGGCACCGCCGCCGTGTTCCGCTCCCTCGGCCGGCCGGACGCGCCGAACGTCGTCTCGGACCTCTTCGGGCGCTTCGGACTTCCCGACGCGCTCGACCGATGAGTTCCGGGTGCCGCCGCGGTCTGCCCTCCCGACAGGAGCCCAGGCGCGGAGAGATCCTCCGCGAGCGTGTCGATCCCGCGATGCCCCGTTCGACGTGGGGGTGAGGGGCGGCACCGGCCGCCTGGCACCCGACCACACGGAGGCCTCCGACCGATGACACGCACACTCGACGCCCGCACGCGCTGGCTCGCGCTGATCGTCCTCTGCAGCGGATCGCTGATGATCGTGCTGGACACGACCGTCGTGAACGTCGCCCTGCCCTCGATCCGCGAGGATCTCGGCTTCACCGAGACCTCGCTCGCATGGGTGGTGAACGCCTACCTGCTGACGTACGGCGGCTTCCTGCTGCTCGGCGGACGCCTCGGGGACCTGCTCGGGCGCCGGCGGCTGTTCACCATCGGCACGGCCGGCTTCGCCGCGGCCTCGCTCGCCTGCGGGCTGGCGACGACCCAGGAGGTGCTCCTGGCGGCCCGGGCGGTCCAGGGCGTGGCCGGCGCGGTGGTGTCGGCCGTGGCGCTCTCGCTGATCATGACCCTCTTCACGGAGGGCGCGGAGCGCGCCAAGGCGCTGGGCGTGTACGGCTTCGTGGCGGCCGGGGGCGGGAGCCTCGGCGTGCTGCTCGGCGGCGTGCTGACCGACGCCCTCAGCTGGCACTGGATCTTCCTGGTGAACGTGCCCGTGGGCGCCGCCGTCGTCGCGCTCGCCCTGGCCCTGCTGCCGGCCGACCGCGGCGCGGAGTCGCGCGGGCGCCTCGACGTGGCCGGCGCGATCACCGTGACGGCGGCGCTGATGCTCGCCGTCTACGCAATCGTCAACGGCAACGACATCGGCTGGGCGACGGCCCGCACGCTCGGCCTGCTCGGCGCCTCGGTCGCCCTGCTCGCGTCGTTCATCGCCATCGAGGCGCGCGCCGCAGCCCCGCTGATGCCGCTGCGCCTGCTGCGCGCGCGCAACGTGGCGACGGCCAATGCGATCGGCGTCCTCTGGGCGGCGGCGATGTTCGCGTGGTTCTTCCTGTCGGCCCTCTACCTGCAGCTCGTGCTCGGCTACAGCCCGCTGCAGGTGGGCCTCGCATTCCTGCCGGCCAACCTGATCATGGCGGCTTTCTCGATCGGCCTATCGGCGCGCGTGGTGATGCGCTTCGGCATCCGGGCGCCGATCGGCGCGGGGCTCGCGATCTCCGCCGTGGGGCTCGCCCTGTTCGCCCGCGCGCCGGTGGACGGCTCCTTCACCCCCGACGTGCTGCCGAGCATGGTGCTGCTGGGCATCGGCGCCGGGATGGCCCTCAACCCGGTCCTGCTGGCCGCGATGAGCGGCGTGCCGGAGAGCGAGGCCGGCCTGGCCTCCGGCGTGGTGAACACCGCGTTCATGATGGGCGGCGCCCTCGGCCTGGCGGTGCTGGCGAGCCTGGCCGCCTCGCGCACGGAGACGCTGCGCGCCGCCGGCGAGCCGGCGCTCGCCGCGCTGAACGGCGGCTACCACGCGGCCTTCCTGGCCGGGGCGGCCTTCGCGCTGCTCGGGGCGGTGCTGGGATCGACGCTGCTGCGGGCGCCGCGTGCCGCGCCGGCCGCGGAGCGCGAGCCGGCCGGGGCGACGGCGCGCGGATGACCCCCGGCGCCGGGATGACCGCCGCACGTGCGAGTCTGGGGGCGTGATCTCGGCGCACCAGGCACTCGCGGCGCGGCGCCTCCTGATGCTGGTCGCGGCGCTCGCGGCGACCCTCGGCGCGCACGCGGCGGCGGGCGGCCTCGCGGTCGTGCCCGCCGCGCCGGTGGCGTGGGGCGCCCTGGCCGCGATCGCGGTGCTGCGCCCGCCCCGGGCGGGCGCAGCGTGGCGTGAGCGCGGCGCCGGCGCGGTGCTCTGGCGCCTCGTCGCCCTCCAGGCGGCGCTCCACGCCGCGATGACGGCGGCGCCCTGGGCCTTCGGCCTCGCGGTCCACCACCGGCCCGCGCTGATCGCGCCGGCGGCGGTGGCGGCCCACGCCGCGGCGGCCGTGGCGCTGGCCCTGCTGATCGCCCGCGCCGAGCGGCTCCTGTCGCTCGCGCAGGGCGTCGCGCGGGCCCTGAAGCGTGCGCTCTCCCCGCGGCGCCACGCCGCCCGCGGCTCGACCTCCGTGCCGATGGCGCCCGCCCGGGCTCCGCGCCCCCCGCAGGCGCGGCGGCGGCGGGCGCGCGGGCCCCCGTGGGCGGGCCGGCTCCACGCACCCGTCATCCCGATCCACGGAGGTCACCCATGCGCGTTCGCCGCGCCCTCGTCCCCCTGGCCGCGGCCGGCCTGATCGCCGCCGGGGCGGTCCCCGCCCTCGCCCACACCGAGCTCGTCTCGAGCGGGCCGAAGAAGGGGGCGGTCGTCAAACACCTGCCCGCGCACCGTCGTCCTCAACTTCAGCGAGGCGCTCCAGAAGGTGAAGGGCGGCTCCCTGACGGTCAACGGCGCGAACCGCGCCGTCCGCGTGCGGCTCAACCCCAAGAACGCGACCCAGGTGCGCATCACCACCCGGGGCGACGCCGAGGGCCGCTACACCGCGAAGGTCACCCTGCTGGCGCCCGACGGCGACACGCAGGTCGTGAGCTACTCCTTCCGGGTCTCCCGCTAGGCCCCGGCGGGGCCGGCCGCCCGGCCGGCCCCGCTCAGGCGGCGGCGAGCCAGCGGGCGGCCTGCTCGCGCCGGCGCTGGAGCTGCTCGATGGTCGCCTCGCCGATCCGCTCGACGCCGACCCTCCGGTTGAGCTCGGCGTTGACCTGCGAGTGCGAGAGGCCGGTGATGCGCGAGATGTGGCGCACGAGCGACGCGTTCGCGTCGCGCAGGCGCCGGCGGCGCTCGCGCGGACGCAGGCCCTCCTCCTCGCCCTCGCCCGGCTCGGGCGGCGGCACGGCGAGCGGCGGCGCCGGCGCCAGCTCCAGGAACAGGTCCTCGTCGGCTGCGTCGGCGACCAGGTGGAGCGCGGGCGCCGCGCCGTCGGCCGCGTGGTCGGCCGCCGTCCCGACCGCCACGGCCGAGATGGCGGCGAACAGGGAGAGCTGGTCGTCGGGCGCCCCGGGGGGCTCGATCGGCTCGACCGGGTCCTCGTCCTCCACCGGGCGTCCGTCGGCGTCGCGGCGCAGGTTGTGGCGCCGCTGCTCGGCGATCGCGAGGGCGTGGGCGCGCAGGCGGGGCTCGTCCGGGATGAACATGTGGCTCGGCTGCGGGCCGAGGCCGCGCGTCCAGCGCACGAGCCGCCCGACGGCCTGGCGGAAGAAGAGCTCGGTGGTAGTGGTCGTCGCGAACACGCCGACCCGCAGGCGGGGGATGTCCACGCCCTCCGACAACATCCGGACGGCGACGATCCACGGGCGGGTGCTCCGGGCGAACGCCGCGATGCGGTCGGAGGCGCCCGCGTCCTCGGACACGACGACCTCCGCGTCCACGCCGATGCGGCGGCGCAGCAGCATCGCGATGCCGCGGGCGTGATCCTGGTCGATGGCGATGACCATCCCGCCCGCGGCCGGATGGCTGCGGCGCACGTCCAGCAGGCGCTCGTGCGCGCGGGCGAGCACGTCCGGCAGCCACTCGCCCTCCACCGACAGGGCGGTGCGCAGGCGCTGGGACGAGGCGACCGGGTCGAGCGCGTCCTGGAACGACGCGGCGGCGTAGGTGCCGTCGGCCGCCACCCACTCCATCTCGCCGTCGGTGCGCGGAAAGCGGACCGGCCGCACGACGCCGCCGTCCTGGAGGGCGTCGCCGTAGCCGTACTCGACGTCGGCCTGCGCGAGGCCGTCGTCGTCGTAGCGGACGAAGGGGATCGCGCGGGTGTCCGAGCGAAAGGGCGTGCCGGAGAGGCTCAGCCGGACGGCCGAGCCGGCGAATGCCTCGCGCACGCCGTCGCCCCACGCGCGCTCCTCACCGGAGTGGTGGGCCTCGTCCAGCACCACGAACGCGTCGCGGGCCAGCGGCGCGAGGGCCGCCGCGCTGGCGGCGACCTGCTGGTAGGTGGTGACCATGCCGTGGACGTCGGCGGGCAGCCGGCCGTCGGCGGCCGACCAGGCGGGCTCCAGGTGCAGGTCGAGCGCCTCGGCCGCGTCGGCCCACTGGGCCTTCAGGTGCTGGGTCGGCGCGACCACGATCAGCCGGCGTCGCGGGTGCTCGCCCAGGTGCTGGCGCGCGGCGGCGAGCGCGAAGGTGGTCTTCCCCGCGCCGGGCGTCGCGACCGCGAGGAAGTCGTCACCGCGCCGGTCGCCGAACGCCTCCAGCGCGGCCCGCTGCCAGCGGCGGAGTCTGATCGATCGTGCCATCCGAGTCGGCCACCATAGCCGTGACCGCGGACGGTCGGAGGACACGTGCCCGGTAGGTTTCATGGTGGGGTTTCGCGACGACCGGTTCCTGAGATAGCGTGCCCGGCTTACGAACATGCGTACGCATCGCCTGGAGGATCGATGACGTCCCTCACACGGTGGGTCCTGGCCCACAAACGCACCGTCGTCGTCGGCTGGATCGTGCTCGCGATCGCGGCCTTCGGCGCGATCCAACCCGCCGTCGATGCGCTCTCGACCGAGTTCTCGCTGCCCGGCCGGGAGAGCTCGAAGGCCGCCGACATCATCTACAAGGAGTACGGCAACGGCGGGCCGCGCGTGAACGGCCCGATCGTGCCGGTGGTCCAGCTGCCCGAGGGCACGACGGTCGACACGCCCGGCGTGCGGCGCGCCCTGGCCGGGGCGTTCCTGGACATCGAGAAGGCGATCCCGGGCTCGCGCTCGGCGAACTTCGCCACGACCGGCGACCGTGTGTTCGTCTCCAAGGACGGGCGCACCACGTTCGGCGTCATCTGGTACCCGCCCTCCGACGTCGCGTTCGACCCCGCGGGCGACGCGCTGAAGGCCGCCAAGGCGGCCGCGGCGGACACGACGGTCGCGGGCGCCCAGTTCCGCATCACCGGCCTCGACTCGCTGATCTCGACGAGCGACGAGAGCAACGGTCCGAGCGTGCTGGCGGAGACCCTCCTCGGAGGCCTCGGCGCCCTCATCGTACTGGGCTTCGTCTTCGGCTCGCTGATGGCGTTCGTGCCGCTGCTCATGGCCGCGCTCGCGATCCCGACGACGTTCCTCGTCCTCTGGCCGCTCGCCGAGGCCACCGACGTCTCGGTGGTCGTCCAGTTCCTGATCGCCCTGATCGGGCTGGGCGTCGCGATCGACTACTCGCTGCTCATCGTCATGCGCTGGCGCGAGGAGATCGCCGACGGCCGGGACAAGACGGAGGCGACCCAGTACGCGATGGAGCACGCCGGACGGGCCGTGCTCTTCAGCGGCATCGCCGTGGCCATCGGGCTCCTGGCGCTGATCGTGCTGCCGGTGCCGTTCCTGCGCAGCATCGGCTACGGAGGGCTGCTGATCCCGCTGGTCAGCGTCCTCGTCGCCGTCACGATCCTGCCGGTGATCCTCGCCACGATCGGCCCCTGGCTCGACCGCGTGGGCGTGGGACGGCGCACCGCCAGCCACGGCGAGGGCTGGGTCCCCTGGGGCCGCCTGATCGTCCGGCACCGCTGGCTGATCGGCGGCATCGCCCTGGCGATCCTGGCCGCGCTCTTCGTCCCGGTCCTCAACTTCTCGACCGGCACGCCGCGCGCCGACGCCCTGTCGTCCGCCGGGCAGGCCCGCGAGGGCCTCGACCAGCTCACCTCGTCCGGCATCGGCGCCGGGGTCCTCTCCCCGTACGACATCGCCGTGGTGAAGGGCGATCCGGACAAGACGGCCGCCATCGTGGCGAGCGTCGAGGGCGTGCGCGGGGCGGTCGCGCCGTCGAACGACCAGTGGCGCCGCGGCGACACCGCGGTGGTCAACGCGTTCCCGATCAACGAGAACGACTCCGGCAACGTGGCCGCCGTGCGCGACGCGGCGAAGCCCCTGCCCGGCGACGTGCTCGTCGGCGGGGCCGTCCCCGGCAGCGCCGACTTCAACGAGGCCGTCTACGGCAACTTCATCTGGGTGATCCTCGTCATCGCCGTGATCACCTACATCCTGCTCGCGCGGGTGTTCCGCTCCCTGCTGCTTCCCCTCAAGGCGATCGTCTTCAACATCATCTCGATCGGCGCCGTCTGGGGCTTCATGGTCATCTTCTGGCAGGAGGGCCACGGCTCGGGGGCGGTGTTCGACATCGAGCCCACCGGCACGCTGATCGTGTGGATCCCCCTGATGGTGTTCGCGTTCCTCTACGGCCTCTCGATGGACTACGAGGTCTTCATCCTCAGCCGGATGCGCGAGGAATACGACCGCGACGGATCCACCGACCGCGCCGTGGTGGCCGGGCTCGCCCGCACCGGGCGCCTCGTGACCGCCGGATCGCTGATCCTGTTCCTCGCCTTCATCGCGCTGGCCGCGTCGCCGGGCACCGACATCAAGGTGTTCGCCACGGCGCTCGCGATCGGCATCGTCCTCGACGCGACGATCGTCCGCAGCATGCTGCTGCCGGCCTTCGTGTCGGTGCTCGGGCGGTGGAACTGGTGGATGCCGGTGTGGGCCGCCCGCATCCTGCGCGTCGAGCCGAGCATGCCCCCGGTGGAGACGCGCGGCTCGGTGCCGCTCGAGCTCGACCCGGTCCCCGACCGCGCGCAGCAGCCCGGGCCGCGCGCGACCCCCGCGTTCGAGTCGGAGTAGGAGAAGGGGGCAGGAGGCCGTCGCCGCCCGCCGGGCTCAGCCCGGCGAGGTGGCGACGGCCTCCTGCGCGACCCGTCGGCGCGAGGAGATGCCGAGGGCGAGCAACGCCGCGATCAGGGCCGCGCCGGCGCCGAGCCACAGCGATGTGGTGAAGCCCGACTCCGCGGGGATCGACGTGCGCCCGATCGTGTCGCTGGCCAGGAGCGTCACCGCCACCTGGCTGCCGATCACGCTGCCGACGGTCCGCACGACGGTGTTCATGCCGGTGGCGATGCCGGTCTCCGTCGGCGACACCGCGTCGGCGATCAGCTTGGGCATCGCGCCGAAGGCGATGGCCACGCCGCCCGCGCCGATCGCGTATCCGAGCATCAGCTGCCACGGCTCGGCGTGGAAGGCGGCGAGGAGGGCCGAGCCCGTCGCCGTCACCAGCAGGCCGATGGCGAGCGCCATGCGGAAGCCCACCCAGCGCCCGAGGACGCCGCCGAAGGGCCCGGCCGGGAGCATCACCAACGCGCCCGGCAGGAGGTAGAGGGCCGAGACGGTGACCGACGCGCCGAAGCCGTAGGTCACGAGCGACGCCGCCCCGGCGGGCAGGCCGCTCGGCATCTGGGAGAAGAGCGGCAGCACGGTGAAGATGGCGTACATCGTGAAGCCGCAGAAGAGCGCCGCGAGGTTGGTGAAGAGCACCGGCCGGCGCGAGAGCATCCGCATGTCCACCATGGGCTGGCGCGTGCGGGCCTCGACCACGCCCCAGACGACCAGGATCGCCAGCCCCGCGCCGACCACGCCGAGAAGGCGCGCGGAGTCCCAGCCCCAGGAGTGCCCCTCCGTGAGGCCGACCAGGATGCAGATGAGGCCGGCCGAGAGCAGGAGCGCGCCCGGGATGTCGAGGGTCGCCGGGCTGCGGTGCGGGGAGGGCGGCACGAAGCTGCGCACCAGGCCCATGCCAAGCACGCCGAACAGCGCGCCGACGACGAACAGCCAGCGCCACGACGCGTGGTCCACGATGACGCCGCTCATCACCAGGCCGAGCCCGCCGCCGACGCCGAGCATGGACGAGATGAGCCCCATCGCGACGCCCATCCGCTGGGGCGGGGTCTCGTCGCGAATGATCGAGAAGCAGAGCGGGTAGACGGCGCCGCCGATGCCCTGGATCGCGCGGAAGACGATCAGCGAGGAGATGCTCCAGGCGAAGATCGAGGCGACCGAGCCGATCGTGAAGATCGCGAGCGTCACGAGCAGCATCCGGTCCTTGCCGAACTGGTCGCCGAGGCGCCCGAGAAGGGGCGTCGCCACCGACGCGCTGAGCAGGTAGATGCTGATCGTCCAGGCCGCCCACTCCGTGCTGGTGCCGAGGTCGCGCTGCACGATCGGCAGCGCCGGCACGATGACCGCCTGCATCAGCGCGAAGCTCGACGCGGCGACGGCCAGCGCCAGCAGGACCAGCCCGGGCCGGCGGCGGGCGGAGACGGCGGGGACGGCGCTGCTCACGCGGTTCTCCTCGGTTCGTGCGCGGTCACGTTTACGCAACGTATAGTAAAGATCGTCACGATGGAGCAACCGCCCTCACGATGCCCCGCATGAGCCCCGCCGAGACCACCGCCGCGCGCGGGCGCGGCCGCCCGCGCTCCGCCGTCCACGACGACGCGATCCTCGACGCGGCCGTCGCGCTGATGCGCGAGGTGGGCTACGCGCGGCTCACGATGGAGGGCGTCGCCGCGGCCGCGGGCGTCAGCAAGCCGACCCTCTACCTGCGCTACTCCGGCAAGGCCGAGCTGGTGGTCGCCGCGCACGAGCGGGTGCGCCTCGAGCAGGCTCCCGCGCCGACCGGCGACCTGCGCGCCGACCTGGTCGCGCAGCTGCGCCACCTGCAGGAGACCTTCGCGCGCCTCGGCATGTCCGTGATCGGGGTCTGCCTGGCCGAGGAGGAGAGCCTGCCCGACCTGATCGCCGGCCTGCGCACGCGCAGCCTCGAGCCCGGCCGGGCGATCCTCCGCGGGGCGATGCAGGCCGCGGTCGCGCGCGGCGAGCTGCCGCCCGACGCGGACGTCGAGACCGCCATCGAGACGGCCGTCGGCGCCTACTACGCGCGCTACCTCGCCGGGCAGCCCTTCGACGACGCCTGGGCGGAGCGGGTCGCCGACGCCACCCTGCGGGGCCTCGGCGGGAGCCCCCGCTAGGCCTCGCGCACCGGCGTCGGGGCGCCGGTCGCGTCCACCGCCACCATCGTGAACGTCCCCGCGGTGCAGAGCTGGCGCTCGTGCGTGGCCGGATCCTCGCGGTGGGCCTCCACGCGTACCTTCATGCTGGTGCGCCCGACCGATTCGACCACCGACACGAGCTCGACCAGCTCGCCCTGGTGGATCGCCACCCGGAACGTCAGCCCGTCGACCGACACCGTCACCACTGCGGCCGACCCCGCTCGCCGCACCGCCGCCACGGCGGCGGCCGAGTCCATCCACGCCATCAGCGTGCCGCCGTAGAGCGTACCGAGGTGGTTCGTGTCGCCCGGGAAGACGAACTGGCACATCCGGTTGACCGTGCTCGCCGCCTCGGTCATCCCCCGCCCCCCGCCTCGGCCACGATCGCCAGGATGCGCGGAGCGTGGGTCTCCATGAGCCATGGGCCCACGCCGTGGACCCGCGCCAGCGCGTCGTCGTCGGCCGGCGCGGCCCGGGCGATGCCCGCCAGCGTGCGGTTGGACGCCACCCGGAAGGCCGGCCAGCCCAGCTCCTTCGCCACGCCGCCGCGCCAGGCGCGCAGCGCATCGTAGACCACGCGCTCGCCGGCGCTGAGCGCCTCGGCGGGCTCGGGCGCCGACGCGCGGGCGGCGGCCGGGTCGTCGCGCATCGCGGGCGCGAGGTCCTCGGGCGGCGCGCAGGCGCTGCAGCAGCGCTCCTCCGGCGCGGGGTCGGCCGGGTCGCCGAAGTGCGACAGGAAGGCCTGGCGGCGGCAGTCGTCCGAGCGCACGTAGGCCACGGCCTGGTCGAGGCTGCGGTAGCGCCGGCGCAGCTCGGCCTGCACCTGGCCCTCGAGGTCCTCGCGCTGGTCGGGCGAGAGGCGGTCCGTGAGCAGGCGGCCGCCGCGCCCGCCGCCGGGCGCGCCCTCCACCTGCAGCGCCCCGACCCGCTCGGCGATCGCGAGGCGGAAGGCCGTCTCGTCGTCGACCTCGCGGCGGTCCATGTGGAACATGCCGTCCTCGTCGGCGCGGGCGGCGAGCCGGCCGAGGAGCGCCTCGACCTCGCGGGCGTCGATGCGCGCGTGGGTGATGCGGCGTCGGATGGCGGCCTCGTCGGCCGGGCCGGCCACGATCACGTGGCGCGAGGGCTCGCCGTCGCGGCCGGCGCGGCCGGCCTCCTGGTAGAGCTGCTCCAGCGAGTCGGGCAGCGCCGTGTGCACCACCAGGCGGACGTCCGGAACGTTGACGCCCATCCCGAAGGCGTTGGTCGCCGCGACCACCTGGGCGCGCCCGGACGAGAACGCCTCCTGGGCCTCGGTGCGGTCGTCGCGCCCGGCGTGGTAGGCCACCGCGCTGTGGCCCGCGGCGGAGACGGCCGCGGCCGTCTCCTCGGCCGCGCGGCGCGTGCCGCAGTAGACGATCGCCTTGCCGCCGCCCGCCCCCCGGATCGCGGCGAGCATCGCGGCGCGCTTGCGCGCCACCGAGCCCTTGCCCTCCACCCACAGCGCGTCGAACGTGAGGTTGGGGCGATCGAAGCCGCCGGTCACCTCGACCGGCTGGTCGAGGCCGAGGCTGCGGACGATGTCCTGCCGCACGCGCGCCGTCGCCGTGGCGGTCAGCGCCATCGTCGCGCGCGGCCGCAGGCCCTCGCGGAAGCGGCCGACGCGCCGGTAGTCCGGCCGGAACTCGTGGCCCCACTCCGAGACGCAGTGGGCCTCGTCGATCACCAGCAGCCCCACGCGCGCGGCGGCCATGGCCGAGCGGAACGCCGCCGAGCCGAAGCGCTCGGGCGCGACGTAGAGCAGTCGCAGCTCGCCGGCCCTCGCCCGGGCGAGGGCGTCCCGCGCCTCCTCCTCGGACAGCCCCGAGTGGAGCGCCGCGGCCGGCACGCCGGCGCGCAGGAGGTGCGCGAGCTGGTCGGTCATCAGCGCGATGAGCGGCGAGACGACCACCGTGAGGCCCGACAGCACGGCCGCGGGCGCCTGGTAGCAGAGCGACTTGCCCGAGCCGGTGGCCATCACCACGAGGGCGTCGCGCCCGCAGAGCCCGGCGGCGACGGCGCGGTCCTGCCCCGGGCGCAGGCGCCGCACGCCCAGGCGCGCCAGGGCCTCGGGCAGGCTCTCGCCGGCCGGCGCGACGTCGCCCCCGCCGGCCGGCGGGCGGCGCGCGACGAGCCCGGTCACAAGGCGCCCCAGCAGGGCGCGGTCGCCGGCGCCGAGGCCCGGCCAGGTCTCGCGGAGCCCGGCCAGCAACTCCTCGATCGCCTCGTGGGCCTCCGGCGGCTCCACCCCGGCCGCCTCGCAGGCCTCGATCCAGCGCACCAGCTCCGAGAGGGCCCCGAGGGCGATCTCCTCCCCCGCGACGGCCCGGTCGGTCACGGCGTCGAGGGGCACGGCGGGGCTCACCCCGTCAGAGTGCCAGCCCCGCCGGACGGCGGCCCCTGCTGGCCGCAGACCGACGGGGGTCAGCCGCCGGCGGCCAGGAACGCCCGCCAGCCCCCGTGGTGGGAGATGTCGCGCGCGCCCTCGAGCGCCGCGGGCTCGCAGACGAACCCGGCCACCTCGTCGCCGCCCTCCAGCCGCACCGTGCCGATCGCGAGCGGCGGCGGCACCTCTGCCACGAAGCTGCCGAACGCGGCCTCGTCCAGCTCCCAGACCTCGACCTCGATCGCGACCGCATCCGGCCCGGGCGCGCGCACCAGGCCGGGCTTGGGCGGCACCGTCCCCGGCAGCCGGTGCAGCCGGTAGTCGGAGGAGGTGCGCGTCGCGGCCACCAGGCGCCCACCCCGGCCGGTGAGCTGGTGGTTGAGCGGCTGCCCGGTGAGGTGGGCGCCGACCACGGCGATCCGCACCGAGCGGCCCTCGGCGCGCGCGCCGATGTCACAGAGCAGCGCGTCGCCGAACGCCGGCGCCACCAACTGGACGCCGAACGGCACGCCGGTGCTCCGCGTGCCGGCCGGCAGCGCCAGCGCGCAGAGGTCCATCAGGTTGACGAAGTCGGTGTACGTGCCGAGCGCGGCGTTGACCCCGTGCGGGTCGGCCTGCACCTCGGCGATGGTCGGCGCGAACGGGATGGTGGGGACCAGCAGGGCGTCCATGTCCTCCCAGGCCGGTGCGGCCTCGGCGACGAGGGCGTCCAGGGCGTAGCGGCCGCGGTAGGCGGCGACGGCGTCGATCCCCTCGGCGCCGAGGATCACCTGGCGCACCACCGGGTCGAGCGTGGCGTGCGGCATCGTGCGGATGAAGTCGCCGACCGACGCGAGCCGCTCGGCCACCCAGGGGCCGCCGTAGAGGAGCTCGCCGGCCCGCCGGAACGGCGTGAGGTCGATCTCGACGATGCGCGCGCCCATCGCGCGGAGCCGGTCGACGGCCGCGGCGAAGAGCGCGGGCGACTCCTCGTCGCCGAACGTCAGCTGCCCCTCCGCGGGCACGCCGACGCGCGGGGCCGCCGCGCGCACGAGATCGTCGCGCACGCCCCGGCCGGCGTCGCGAACGCCGGGCCCGGGCGGCTCCGTCGCCACGCCGAGGGCCATGCGCGCCTCCGCGCAGGTGCGGGCGAAGACCGACACGCAGTCGATCGACAGGCAGGCGGGCACGACGCCGTCGACGCTGATCAGCCCGCGCGTCGGCTTCAGCCCCACGATGCCGTTCATCGCCGCGGGCACCCGGCCCGAGCCGGCGGTGTCGGTGCCGAGGGCGAGGTCGGCCTCGCCGGTGGCCACGGCGACGGCCGATCCCGAGCTCGACCCGCCCGCGATGTAGCGCGGGTCGGCGGCACAGCCCACCGGCCCGGTGGGTGCGCGCGTGCCGGTGAGGCCGGTGGCGAACTGGTCCATCACGGTCTTGCCGACCACGACCGCGCCCGCCGCCGTGAGGCGCTCGACCACCGGGGCGCTGCGCTCGGGCATGAAGGCGTACTCGGGGCAGCCCGCCGTGGTCGGCAGGCCGGCGACGTCGATGTTGTCCTTCACCGCCAGCCGCGCCCCGGAGAGGGCGCCGCCCGCCGGCGCCGCGAGGTCGTCCGCCGGCACCCTCGTGATCCAGATCGTCATCGCGCCTCACCGTCCTCGTGCCCGAGCGTGACCAGAACGTGTCCCGGCGCCTCGCCATCGTGGCGCCCGAGCGACGGCGCGCACGGTAGCGTGCATCCGATGGACGAGGAGCGCGACGCCACCCGCCGCACCCTGCTGGCCAACGAGCGCACCTTCCTGGCCTGGTGGCGGGGCGCGCTCACCGCGATCGCCGTCAGCCTCGGCGCCGGCGCGCTGATCCCGCGGCTCACCACCGCCGAGCGCTGGCCCTTCGTGACGCTCGGCGTCGGCTTCGGCCTCCTGGCCGTCGCCTTCGTCGTCTACGGGTCGTGGCGCCACCGGGCGGTCGAGGACGCGCTCCTGCGCGGCGAGTTCCCGCGCGTCCACCGGTGGGTGATCCTCGTCTTCGCCGTCGCCGGGGTCGTCCTCAGCATGCTGACGATCCTGGCGATCCTGATCATCCTGTAGCCGTTCCGGCGCACCGGGCGGCCAAGGAGGCGCGGCCCCGAGCGCGAAACCCCTCCAGGTGAGACTCGTCCCCGGAGAGGAGTTCGGCCGGTACCGCGTCGAGGCCGAGATCGGCCGCGGGGGCCAGGCCGTGGTCTACCGCGCGACGCAGCTCGATCTCGACCGCCCGGTGGCGCTCAAGGTCTTCGACGAGGGGTACCTCGGCCGCAACGGCGCCCTGGAGCGCTTCCGGCGCGAGGCGATCGCCGCCGGCCGCCTGGAGCACCCGCGCCTGGTGCCGGTCTACGACGCGGGCGAGGTCGGCGGGCGCGCCTTCATGTCGATGCGCCTGGTGACCGGCGACAGCCTGGCCGAGCGCATCGCGCGCTCGGGCCCGCTCGGCCACGCCGAGGCGCTCGCGATGCTCGACGACGTCGCCGACGCGCTCGACTTCGCCCACGCCCGCGGGGCGGTCCACCGCGACGTGAAGCCGGCCAACATCCTGCTCGACCCCGACGGCTCGGCCTACCTCAGCGATTTCGGCCTGGTGCGGATGGACGACATGCCCGGCCTCACCCGCCGCGGCGACTGGCTCGGCACGGCCGAGTACGTATCGCCGGAGCAGGTCGAGGGAGAGCCGGCCACCGCACGCTCGGACCTCTACGGCCTGGCCGTCGGTGGCGTTCGAGGCCCTGACCGGCCGCGCGCCCGTACGTGCGGCACGAGCCGAGCGCCGTGCTGCTCGCCCAGGTGCGCGACCCGGTGCCGGACGCCTCGGCGCTCGCGCCGAGCCTGCCCGTCGCGGTCGGCGCGCGTCCTCGCCCGCGGCCTCGCGAAGGACCCCGCCGACCGGCCGCCCACCGCGCGCGCCCTGGTCGACGACCTGCGCGAGGCCCTCGGCAGCCCCGAACTGCGGCCGACGGCCGTCGGCGGCGCCCTGCCGCTCGCCGCCGCCGCGGCGGGCGACCCGTGGGACGCCGCCCTGGAGCGCTTCGGCGGCGACGAGGGCCCGGCGACCGGCCCACCCAGGCCTTCGGCGACGCGGCCCGCCGCCGCGCGCTCTCGATGAAGCGCGACGTCCTCATCTGGGGGTGCGTCGCCGGCGCCGTGCTCCTCATCGGCGTCGGGCGCGCTCGGCTGGGTCTTCGGGTCCGGCAGCGCCGACACGGCCGGCGCCGAGGCGCGCGGCTTCGAGGCGGGCAAGGCCGCCGGGCGGTCCACGGGATTCGACGCCGGCAAGAAGGCCGGCCTGCGCATCGGCAACGCGGCCGGCTTCAAGGCCGGCAAGAAGGCGGGCAAGGCCGAGGGCCTCGCCGCCGGGCGCAGGGCCGGGCTCGCGCAGGGCCAGAAGGAGGGCTACGCCTCCGGCGTGTCGGCGGGCCGCAGCGCCGCGCTCGGCGGCGTCTCGACCGGCGGCTGGTACATCGTCCAGGTGGGCTCCGACGACGTCGGGCCGGTGATCTCCCAGGCCTCGGCGCTCTCCACGGACGGCTCGCAGTGCTACGCCGTCCTCGGCAGCAGGGTGCTGAGCGCCCCCTGCTAGCGGCGCGCCCTGCTCGCGCACCTCGACGCGGAGGGCGTCGCCGAGCACCAGCGCCGCACCGGGTGGGTCGTGACGCTGCCGATGGCCGTCGAGGCGGTCACGCCGATGGCGCTCGCCGTCTGGATGCTCGCCGGCGTCCTTGCCTCGCGAGCGATTCTCGCGGCAGGCCGGACGCGGTTCATCCTGAAAGGCCTTCTCAGCGCAGCAGGCCGCGGCCGCGCAGGTAGCCCGTGACCGCCTTCGACACCGCGGCCGCGATCGGATCGACCCTGCGCAGGAAGGCGTCGTCCACCCCGGGGGCGCCGGCCTCGAGCAGCACGCGCGCGCCGGCCCGCGTCCGGTAGTAGCCGTAGAAGTGGTTCATCCGCACGTTGCCGTCGCGCGGCTCCACGCCGCCGAACGCGCCGTGGGCGCCGTTGGCCGCCGTGTGGATGGCTCCGAAGGTCGCGGCCAGCCGCGTGGCAAGGTCGAGCGAGCGCCGGGCGACCGGCGCCGAGACCGTGGTGGCCTTTCGGTGGGGCGCGCTGTCGGAGTAGGGCGTCGGGCTCGGCGTGCCGTAGCCCTCGCCGTGGTACCAGTTCTCCCCGCCCCCGGTGACCGCCCGGCCGACGCCGGCGCGCCCGCCCGCGGCGTCGTGGTGGAGGCTGATGAAGACGGCGCCGCGCGCGCCGAGGGGCGTCACCCTGCCGGGCGTGCGACGGGCGTCCACGCCGGCGCCGCGCAGGCGCGCGACGACGCGCGCGGCGAGCCGGGTGGTGAAGCCGACCTCGTTGCCGAAGGGACCGTCGCCGGCGCCGGTCTGGGCGGTGTAGCCGGGCTCGCGCGGGCCCTCGTGGCCGGCCTGGACCCAGACCACCGGGGGCGCCGTGGGCGGCGTCGCGTGGAGCGCGGCGGCCAGCGTCAGGCCCCGGGGCGCGCGGGGGCCAGGCGCCGCAGGGCCTCCACGGCGCCGGCGCAGAAGTCCTCGACCTCGCGCTCGGCCGCGGCCGGCCCGTCGGCGGCCTCGATGCGGCGGATCAGCTCGCTCGCCACGATCACCCCGTCGGCGATCTCGCCGATGGCGGTCACCTGCTCCGGCGTGCGGATGCCGAAGCCCACCGCGAGCGGCGCCGCGATCCGCTCCCGCGCCCGCGACAGGAACCCGCGCAGCTCATCGTCCACCTGCACCTCGCCGCCGGTCACGCCGGTCACCGCGACGCAGTAGACGAAGCCGTCGGCCCGGGCGCCGATCGCCTCCAGGCGCCGGTCGCCGGTCGTCGGCGCGGCGAGGGGCGTCACCGACACGCCGGCCCGGCGGGCCTGGACGCGGATGTCCTCGCCCTCGTCGATCGGCAGGTCCGGCAGGATCACGCCGGCCACCCCGGCGCGCGCGGCGCGCTCCATGAACGCGCGCGGGCCGGCGGCCAGCACGATGTTCACGTAGGTCATCAGCACCACGGGCGGCCCGCCGCGCACCTCCTCGGCGATCGCGATCACGTCCTCCGGGCGGGTGCCGCGCTCGAGCGCCCGCTGCCCGGCGGACTGGATCGTGGGCCCGTCGGCGAGCGGGTCCGAGAACGGGATGCCGAGCTCGATCAGGTCGGCGTGGCGGGCGCAGGCGCGCGCGTGGGCGGCGCTCTGCTCGAGGTCGGGGAAGCCGCCCATCACGTAGGGCATGAACAGCGGCCGGCCGGCGTCCGCGAACGCCGCCCGGATGCGCCGGCCGCCCTCGCTGGTCGCCGCCGCGTCAGGCATCCATGCCCAGGGCCGCGGCCACGGTGTCGACGTCCTTGTCGCCGCGTCCGGACAGGCACACGAGCACCGGGCCGCCCGCGCCGAGCTCGGCACCCTCGCGGGCCACCAGCGCCAGGGCGTGGGAGCTCTCGAGCGCCGGGATGATGCCCTCCGCGCGCGAGCAGGCCTGGAACGCGATGAGCGCCTCCTCGTCGGTCGCGCTCACGTAGCGCACGCGGCCGGTGTCGCGCAGGTGGCTGTGCTCGGGGCCGACCCCGGGGTAGTCGAGGCCGGCCGAGATCGAGTGCGGCTCCACCACCTGGCCCTCGGGCGTCTGGAGCAGGTACGAGTACATGCCGTGCAGCACGCCGGGGCGCCCGTGGCCGAGCGACGCGCCGTGGTGGCCGGTCTCGATGCCCTCGCCGCCGGCCTCGACGCCCACCAGCGCCACGTCGGCGTCGCCGAGGAACGCGCGGTACATACCGATCGCGTTGGAGCCGCCGCCGATGCAGGCGACGACGGTGCCGGGCAGGCGGCCCTCCTCGGCCAGCATCTGCTCGCGCGCCTCGTCGCCGATCACCCGCTGCAGCTCGGCCACGATCTCGGGGTACGGCGCCGGACCCGCCGCCGTGCCGATCACGTAGTGGGTGTCGCGCACGTTGGTCACCCAGTCGCGGATCGCCTCGTTGAGGGCGTCCTTGAGCGTCCCGATGCCCGAGTCCACCGGGCGCACCTCGGCGCCGAGCATCCGCATCCGGATCACGTTGAGCCGCTGGCGTGCCATGTCCACCCGGCCCATGTAGACGCAGCACTCCAGCCCGAGCAGCGCCGCGGCCGTGGCGGTCGCCACGCCGTGCTGGCCGGCGCCGGTCTCGGCGATGATGCGCCGCTTGCCCATCTTCGAGGCGAGCAGCACCTGCCCCAGGGCGTTGTTGATCTTGTGCGCGCCCGTGTGGCAGAGGTCCTCGCGCTTGAAGTAGAGCTTCTCGACCCCGTACGCCGCCTCCAGCCCGCGGGCGCGGTAGAGCGGCGTCGGGCGGCCGACGTAGTGGGCCATCAGGCCCTCGAGCTCGGCGCGGAAGGCGACGTCGTCGCGGTGGCGCAGGTAGGCCTCGGTCAGCTCGTCGAGCGCGCCGATCACCGTCTCCGGGCACGAAGCGGCCTCCGAACTCGCCGAACCGCGCCGCCAGCTCGCCGTCGTAGGCGCGGCAGGTCGCTCACGCCGTCGCCCGCGCCGCGCCGGCCACCGCGTCCACGAAGGCGCGCACCCGCTCGGCGTCCTTGCGGCCCGGCGACGACTCGACGCCGCTCGAGACGTCCACGATCGCCGGGCTGAGGCGCCGCAGCGCGTCGGCCACGTTGGAGGGGCGCAGGCCGCCGGCCAGCGCGAAGGGCCGGCCGAGGGCGTCGCCCTCGATCAGCGACCAGTCGAAGGTCGTCCCGGTCCCGCCGTGCAGCCCGGCCACCGCGGCGTCGAGCAGCACCAGGTCCGCCGCGCTCGCCCGCGCCCGCTCGACCGCCTCCGGCCCGTCGACCGCGATGCCCTGGATCACCGGCAGGCCGCTCGCCCGGCGGGCCTCGTCCGGGTCGGCGTCACCGTGCACCTGCAGGTGCGTCAGCCCCGCCGTCCGTGCGGTCGCGGCCATCTCGTCCGCCGTGGCGCCGACGAAGACGCCCACCCGCGCGATCCCGGCCGGGACCTCGGCCAGCACGGCCGCCGCGGTCGCGGCGTCCACGCGGCGCGGGCTGCCCGCAGCGAAGACGACGCCGATCCCCCAGACGCCCAGGGCCGCGACGGCGCGCGCGTCGCCGGGGGTCGTGAGGCCGCACACCTTCACGGCCGGGACGGCGCCCTCAGGCCACATCGACCGGCACCTCCGGGGCGGGACCCTCCCAGCGCGGCAGGAACACGCGGACGGTGGTACCCGCGCCGGGCGCGCTCGTCACGTCGAAAGAGCCGCCGAGGATCTGCGCGCGGTCGCGCATGCCGTAGAGGCCGAAACGCGCGAGCGGCATCCCGGGCCGGCGCCGCTGCACGGCCACCGGGTCGAAGCCGGCGCCGTCGTCGGTCACCTCGAGCGTGACGCCGGCGTCGTCCTCGGTCGCGCGCACCGACACGTTCTCGGCGCGGCCGTGGCGCTGGGCGTTGGTCAGCGTCTCCTGGAGGATGCGATAGAGGGTGATGCGCTGGGTGATCGAGACCCCGTTCACCGGGAACTCCCCCACCCACTCGGCGGTGACGCCGCAGTCGGCGCGGGCCTCGAAGGCCGTGACCGCGTCCTGGAGGATGTCGTGGAGCCGCCGGTCCTCGAACTGGGCCGGGCGCAGGTGGCCGATCAGCTCGCGCATCTCGTGCAGCGCGCCGCCCACCGTCTCGTAGATGCGCGCGAGCGACGGCCGCAGCGTCTCCGGCGCCGGGAGGGCGCCGTCCTCGGCGTCGGCCAGGTCGGCCTCGAGCAGCTGCACCTCGAGCAGGGCGACCGAGAGCTGCTGGGTGGGCCCGTCGTGGATGTCGAGGCCCATGCGCCCCAGCATCCGCTCGTCGGTGGCGAGGATCTGGGCCATCGCCCGCTCCAGGTTGTCGCGCATGCGGATCGCGTCGAGCACCCGCCCGATGCGCAGCGCCCCCGCGCGCACGGCGTGGCGGCGCAGGTCGTCGTGGAGCGCGGGCTCCGGGCCGGCCACGACCACCAGGCCGCGCGAGAGCGGCGCGACGGGGATCGCCACGCCGCGCGGCGCCCCCAGCGCGGCCGTCGCCGCCGCGACGGGGTCGTCCGCGGGAGGGCCGAGCTCGCGCTCCTCCTCCGCGCCGGGCGCCTCGACGGCGGCGATGAGCCCCGGCAGGCCCTCCTCGGGAACGCCGAGGGCCGTCACCATGCGCCCCTCCGTCTCGCGCGGGTCGTGGGTCCAGACGGCCACGACGGTGGCCGGCGCGGCGGCGCGGACGGCCTCCGCCAGCTCCGCGACGGCCGCGTCGCCGCGCGACGGATCGGCCTCGCACGAGGTCACGGCGACGAGGGCCGCGACCGCGTCGGTCAGCGAGGGGTCGGCGGCGGCGGGCATTGCGACCATCGTACCGATCCCCCGTTCGGGGCTCGCGCTGCGGGAAACAATCGCCTATACCTCCTGATGCTCCGAACTACCAAGGCGTCTAGGCGACCCGGCACATGCCGGGGCGTAGGGTTCCCCACATCGGAGCGATAAGCGCTCCCGTGTCCACCGGTTGCAGAGGGAGGGTCGGCCCCGTTGGTTCGTGTGCTTCTGGCCGATGACAACGCGCGATTCCGCGGAGTCCTGCGTCAACTGCTGGAGCGCGATCCGGACATCGTCGTGGTGGCCGAGGCCTCCGACGGCGTCGAGGCGCTCGACATGGCCGAGTCGTACCACCCGGACGTCGTCCTCATGGACGTTTCGATGCCGGGCCTCGACGGCCTCGAGGCGACATACGCCCTGAAGGCTCAGCACCCGGACGTGACCGTGCTCATGCTCTCGGTCGGCGACAAGGAGCAGGAGATCGCCGCCGGCCTCGCCGGAGGCGCGACCGAGTACCTGGTCAAGGGCGGCCCCGCACGCGAGATCGTGGACGCGATCAAGCGCTACGGCCCCGTCCCGGGGACCGCTTGAGCCCAGCGAGGGCGCGGATCGGCGGCGTGAGAGCCACGATCGCGGTGGTTCGAGGGCAGGAGACGCGTTAGTGTGCCGCGAACTCCCCTCAAGGAGCGGGCCGGCGATGCCGATACCCACTCCCGTGGCGACCACTCACGTGCCCGAACCCGTCTCCCCGACCAAGACACCCCTCCGCGTAGCGATCGCGGACGACCACCGTCTGATGCTCGACGGCATCAAGCGCGCGCTCGAGACCGCGCCGGACATCAAGGTCGTGGGCGAGGCGATGAGCGGCGAGGAGATGCTGACCCTCGTCCCCCGGGTGCGTCCGGACGTCGTGATCCTGGACCTGCGCATGCCCAAGGGCGACGGCCTGAGCACGCTCGCCGCCCTGCGCAAGGACTACCCGGACCTCAAGATCATCATCCTGTCGATGTTCGAGGACTCCGAGCACATCGACCAGGCGCTCCACCAGGGCGCTTCGGGATACGTGGTCAAGTCGATCAACCCGCTCGACCTGCCGTCCACCATCCGCCAGGTGGTCGAGGGCACGGTCTACCACCCGCGCGGGCGCGGCGGCGAGGGCGGCACCGCCCCCTCCGGCTCCGGCGGCGGGCATCCGGGCGGCCTCACCGACCGCGAGCTGTCGATCCTGCGCCTGGTGGCCGAGGGGCTCTCGAACCTCGACATCGCCAGCAAGCTCTACGTCACCGAGCAGACGGTGAAGTTCCACCTGTCGAACATCTACCGCAAGCTCGGCGTCGGCAACCGCACCGAGGCGACCCGCTTCGCCTACCGCAACGGGATGATCGAGTAGCAGCCCCCGCGCCGAGCCCCGCAGGGGCCCGGCGCCCGCACCGCCCCCGCGCTACGCGCCCGGCGGGTCGTGGCCGAGTTGGTTCTGCACGAGACGCGGGCCCGTCCCGGCCCCTGAGCGGCCCGGCGGCGGTCGTGCGGCCTGGGTAAGCCGCACCGCGTGTGCCAGACTCACATCGTGAACCCGATCAGCCCCCTCATCTCACCCCTCACCGCACGGGCGGACGATGGCGAACCTTCCGAAGATCCGCCGAGGCCAGGGGCGCGGGACGGGGCCCGCGGGCGCATCCGACGCTGAGCGCGCGCGGCCGGACATCCAGCGCCTGGAGTCGTCCGGGCTCACCTGGCTGAACATCGAGGCGCCCACCGAGATCGAGACGGCCTGGCTGGCCGAGCACTACGAGTTCCACCCGCTGGACCTCGAGGACGTCCTCTCCCGCCGGCGCCAGCGCGCCAAGATCGACGAGTACGCGGACTACCTGTTCATCGTCCTGCACTTCCCGCGCTTCGACAAGCGCACGGGACGGCTGCAGGCCACCGAGCTGAACGTGTTCGTGGCCGACGACCTGGTGATCACGCTTCCCAACGAGCCGCTCAAGCCCCTGAGCGCGCTCTGGTCGCGCTGCGAGCGCAGCGAGGCCGCCCGCGAGCAGTACATGAGCAAGGGCTCGGGCTACCTGCTCTACGAGATCGTCGACACGATGTACGACTACTGCTTCCCGATCCTGGACAAGATCGGGTTCAAGCTCGACTCCATCGAGGACGCGCTGTTCGAGGGCGAGAGCGACGACCTGGTGCGCGACATCTCGAACATCAAGCAGGAGATCATCAACTACCGCAAGATCGTGAAGCCGCAGCGGCCCACGCTGCGCCTGCTCGAGCGCAGCAACCAGCGCTACGCCCCGCAGGACCTGGAGATCTACTTCGACGACATCGTCAACAAGAGCGAGCGGATCTGGGACCTCCTGGAGAACTACAAGGAGGTGGCCGAGGCGCTCGAGGCCACCAACGAGTCCGTGATCACGCACAAGCTGAACGACATCATCCGCCTGCTCACGATCCTGTCGGCCGTGATGCTGCCGATGACGCTCATCACCGGCGTCTACGGGATGAACACCAAGACGCTGCCGCTGGCCCAGCACGGCGTCATCTCGTTCCTCTTCCCCCTCGCCCTGATGCTGGGCGTCGCGGCCGGGCTCCTCGTCTGGTTCCGGCACAAGCGGTGGCTGTAGGCGCCCCCGGCCCCCCGGAGCGGGGGCCCGACATCATGTGGTCGCCGTGGCGCATGTCGTACGTCTCCGCGGAGAAGGAGCACGGCTTCGAGGGGCCGTCGTGCGTGTTCTGCAGCCTGCCCGCGCAGGACGACGATGAGCGCACCTACATCCTGTACCGTGGCGCCCGCGCGTTCGTGATCATGAACCTCTACCCGTACAACAACGGGCACCTGATGGTGGTCCCCTACGCCCACGTCGACAGCATCGCGGGGCTGGACGAGGAGACGCTCACCGAGATGATGGGCCTGGCGCAGCGCTCCCAGGCCGTCCTCACCGAGGCGATGCGCCCCCAGGGCTTCAACCTGGGCATCAACCAGGGCCGCGCCGCCGGCGCGGGGATCGCGGACCACGTCCACATGCACCTGCTGCCGCGCTGGATCGGCGACACCAACTTCATGCCGGCCCTCGGCGACGTGCGCGTGATGCCGCAGCACCTGGACGAGACCTACCAACTCCTGCGACCGGGATTCGCCGAATGACCATCGACCCCAGCGTCTTCAAGGCCTACGACGTCCGGGGGGTCTACCCCGGCGAGATCGACGAGGAGGGCGCCGAGGCGGTCGGCGCGGCCTTCATCGCGGTCACCGGGGCGAAGCGCATCGCGGTCGGTCACGACGTGCGCCTCTCCTCGCCCTCGATGGCGGCCGCCTTCACCCAGGGCGCCCTGTCGGCGGGCGCCGACGTGACCGAGCTGGGGCTCTGCGCCACCGAGATGCTCTACTTCGCGGTCGCCGAGGGCGGCTACGACGCCGGCGCCTGCATCACCGCCAGCCACAACCCGCCGCAGTACACCGGCGCCAAGATGGTCACCGCCGGCGCGGTGCCGCTCTCGGGCGACGCCGGCATCGGCGAGGTGGGCCGCATCGCCCAGGCGGGGCCGCCGCGCGCCGCGTCGCCGGGCGCGCGGTCGACCGACGACGGCCTGCTCGGCCGCTTCGTCGACCGCTGCATGGAGTTCATCGACCCCTCGGTGGTGCACGGGCTGCGCGTCGTCTTCGACGCGGCCAACGGCATGTCCGGGCTCTACCTCCCGCCGGTCATCGAGCGGCTCGACATCGACGCGGTGCCGTTCTTCCTCGACCCCGACGGCCGCTTCCCCAACCACGAGCCCAACCCGCTCCTGCCGGAGAACCGCGAGTTCATCATGGCCAAGGTGCGCGAGGAGAAGGCCGACCTCGGCATCGCGTTCGACGGCGACGCCGACCGCTGCTTCTTCATCGACGACACCGGCGAGTTCGTCCCGGGCGACTTCCTCACGGCGCTCCTCGCCCGCCACCTGCTGGGGCGCACCGGCCCGGCCACCGTCGTCTACGACCTGCGCGCCTCGTGGGCCGTGCGCGACGCGGTGGAGGCCGCCGGCGGCACCGCCGACATGCACCGCGTGGGCCACGCCTTCATCAAGCGCCGCATGCGCGAGGTGGACGCCGTCTTCGCCGGCGAGGTCAGCGGCCACTACTACTTCAAGGACTTCTCGTTCGCCGACACCGGTCTGGTGCCGGCGCTCCTCGTGCTCGAGATGGTCGCCCAGACCGGCCGCAAGCTGTCGGAGATGATCGCCGAGTTCCGCGAGCGGTACCACATCTCGGGCGAGATCAACTCCACCGTCGAGGACGCCCCGGCCGCCATCCAGCGCATCCGCGAGCGCTACGCCGACGGGCGCCAGAGCGAGATCGACGGCCTGTCGGTCGAGTACGACGACTGGCACTTCAACGTGCGCTCCTCCAACACCGAGCCCCTGCTCCGGCTCAACCTCGAGTCCCTGGTCTCCGAGGCCGACATGGAGCGTCGCCGCGACGAGGTGCTCGAGGTCATCCTCGCCGGGTGAGCGATCCGGCGGCGGCCGTCGAGGCCGATGATCTCGAGGTCCGGTACCACGGGGGTCCCGAGCCGGCGGTGAAGGGCGCCACCTTCCGCCTGGAGGCGGGCGAGGGCCTGCTCGTCTCCGGCGCCGCGGGCGCCGGCAAGACGAGCCTGCTGCGCGGCCTGCTGGGCATGGTCGCGCACCGCGGCCACGCCGCCGTCCTCGGCGCGCCCGTGGGGGACGCGTCCTCCCGCGGCCGGGTGGGCTACGGCCCGCAGGGCGAGGGATGGGCGTCGGGCCTGCGCGTACGCGAGGCCGTGGCGGGCGTCGTCGCGCTGCGCCGCGGGCTGGACGCGACGCGCCGCGCGGCGACCGACGACGCCCTCGGGCGCGCCGGCCTCTCCTACGTCGGCGACTGGCGCACCGGCCGCCTCGACGCCGAGGGCTGGCGGCGGCTCAGCCTGGCGCTCGCCGTCGCGGGCGAGCCGCCGCTCGTGGTGATGGACGACCCCTGGGTGCTCACCGACACGCTGCGCGAGATCGCGGCCGCCCGCGCGCGCGGCGCCGCGGTGCTCGTGGCCGCCCGCCGCCCAGCCGGGCTCGCCCCGGCCCTCGGCCGCCGCCTGACGCTGGCCGACGGGGTGGCGCGCTGAGCCGCCTCGCAGCCCTCGTCCTGATGGAGCTGCGGCGACTGTCGCGGCGCTCCTGGATCCAACTCGCCGCCGCCGCGGGCGTCGCCCTGGCGGTCGCGGCCATCGCCGTCGCGGCCGCGCACGAGGGCCTCGCGCGCGAGGACAGCCTGCGGCGCGGCGCGGCCACGCTGCTCCTGCTCGGCGGGCTCGCCTTCGCGCTGGCGCTCGGCTGCGCCGCCCTCAACAACGAGGCCCTGACCGGGCGCTTCGGCGCGCTCACGGGCGCCGGGGCGTCGCGCCCGGAGATCGTGGCCGGGTCCGTCGGCGCGCGCATCGTGGTGCTCGCCGTGACCGGCGCGGCCTGGACCCTCGTGCTCCAGGCCGGGAGCCTGGTCCTGGGGCTCGGCCTGGACGGGCCGCTCGCCGTCCACGCGGCCGCCGTCGGGGTGGGCCTGCTGATGGCGATGCTCGCCGCCTGCGCCGCGAGCTCGGTCGTGGGCCCGGCCGCGTCCTTCGTCTTCGGCGCCTCGATGTACATCCTGGCCCAGGCCGTCGTGAACCTGAAGGCCGCCGCCGACCAGCACCTGATCGGCACGGCGGCGGGGTACGTGCGCACGCTCTACTACATCGCCCCGCGCGCGGTGACCTCGCCGATGATCGCCGACATGCAGCTGCGCGACGTCGCCGGCCCCGCCGCGCCGCGGGTGGAGATCAACAACAACACCGTCTTCATCCACTCCGCGGGATGGCAGACGGTGGCCTGGACCCTGGCCTGGTGCGTGCTGCTCGCCCTGCTCTGCGGCGCCGGGCTGCGGCGCCGCCCCTTCAACTAGGGCTACGCGGCGACCTCGTCGCGGGTGACGGGCTCGTAGAGCGTGCCGCGCTCGGCCGGCTCCTTGCCGCCGTTGCGGATCAGGTTCTGCATCCGCTCCTGCGAGAGCCCGAGCGGCGTCTGCACCGTCGTGGCGTGGGCGATGCGCTCCTCGGTGAGCGTGCCCGAGAGGTCGTCCAGCCCGTAGGAGAGCGCCTCGGAGGTGATCTCCTCGCCGAGCATGACCCAGTGCCCCTTGATGTGGGGGAAGTTGTCGAGGAAGAGGCGCGCGACGGCGATCGTGCGCAGCTTCTCCTCGCGGGTCGGGCCGGGCAGGTAGGCGAAGTCGGTGTTGCCCGGCAGGAAGGGCAGCGGGATGAAGGCCTGGAAGCCGGAGGTGTCGTCCTGGAGCTCGCGCAGCCGGCGCATATGGTCAACCTGCTCCTCGGGCGTCTCGAAGTGGCCGAACAGGAGCGTGGCGTTGGTGCGCATGCCCTGGCCGTGCGCCTCGCGGTGCACCTCGAGCCAGGTCTCGGCCGGCACCTTGCGGTCGGCGATGATCTTGCGCACGCGGGAGGAGAAGACCTCGGCCCCGCCGCCCGGCATCGTGTCGTGGCCGGCGGCGCGCAGGCGCTGCAGGGCCTCGGCGTGGGAGACCTTGGAGATGCGGGCGATGAAGTCCACCTCGACCGCCGTCAGCGCCGTGAGCGAGACGTGCGGGAGCTGGGCCTTCAGCTCGGTGAAGAGCTCCTCGTAGTACGGGAGGTCGTACTCCTTGGTCATCCCTCCGACGATGTGCAGCTCGGTGATGCCGAGCTCCGACAGCTGGGAGGCGCGGTCCACGAGCTGGTCAACGCTGTAGGCGTACGCGCGCTCGTCCTTCTCGGTCCAGACCGCGAAGGCGCAGAACCCGCACCCGACGACGCAGATGTTGGTCGGGTTGAGGTGCGCGTTGACGTTGTACGTGATCCGGTCGCCGTACATGCGGCGGACCACGGCGTCCGCCGCGGCGCCGAGCGCCTCGAGGGGCGCGTCGGTGTACAGGGCGACCGCCTCCTCGGGGGTGATGCGCTCGCCGGCGGCAGCGCGGGTGAGGATGGCGTCGGTCATCTCCGGCCAATCTACCAGGGGGCCCCGTCGGCGCCACGGACACCCGTCCCCCGCGCGCCGCGCTAATCTGCCCCTCGTGCCGGAGAATGCCCTCAAGGAGTGGGCGGTCACCATCGCCGCGCTCGCGGCGGGCGACCAGGTGCTGATCGTCCGCAAGGGCGGCATCGGGGAGAAGAAGTTCGAGCTTCCGCACCCGAGCTTCTACCTCTTCCCCACCTACGCGCACCAGCGGCCGGAGCTCGTGAAGCCCGCCGCGCGCGAGCGCTTCGCCGACCCGCTGGCCCGGCGCGAGGACCCGGAGCGCCTGCCGCTCGCCGTCTACGCGGAGCTGGTCTCGTCGCACCCGATCGCCGACCCGGACGCGCTCGCGGCCATCGACCACCTCCACGTGCTGACCCCCGAGTACGCGGCCGAGCGCCTGAAGTGGCGGCGCATCCACCCGCTCTGGGCGGCCGTGCTGCGCGTGTGGACGATCCCTGCGCCGCCGGTCCTCGCGGTCGGCCCCGAGCACGGCGGCTGCGTGAGCTGGGTCGATCTTCCCGAGCGCATCGGCCCGCCCGCCGAGAGGGTGCCCGCGCTCTCCGACGAGGACTTCGCCGCGTCGGCCGCCGCCGTCGAGTCGGCCCTCGCGGCCGCCGGGGTGCGCGGGTGACGAAGGCCCACGTGCTCGTGTGCCGGGGCCCGGACTGCCTCTCGCGCGGCGCGCAGGACGTGTACACCGCGATGGCCGGCGAGGTCTTCGCGCAGGGCCTCGCGGACGACGTCGTGCAGACCCAGTCCGGCTGCGTCGCCCCGCTCTGCGGGCGCGGGCCGGTGGTCTGCTGCTACCCGTCCGGCGCCTGGTACGCCGGCGTCGGGGCGGGCGACGCGGCGGAGATCGTGAGGACCGACCTCGCCGGGGGTGGGGTGGTCGTGGACCTGATGGCCGCGCGACTGGAGGGATGCGCATGACCCACACCGAGGCGTTCGACGACCTGCTCGCCGAGCAGGCGTCCGACTGGTCCTTCTTCGAGGTCTGGGTGACGCTCGACGACGCGCGCAACCTCTCCGAGGCGCGCGTGTCGCTGGCCCGCGCCAACGCCCGGCCGGTGCGCACCGCCGAGGGCGACCACGACTTCGAGATCACGGTCGCCAACACCCAGGGCCATGGCGCGCGCGCCGGCGTCGTCCGCTCGGCGCTGCGCATCCTGGACGACCGCGGCATCACCGGGCGCACCTGGGGCGGCGCCACCCGCAGCGTCACGCGCCCCGCTCCGCCCCACCGCTACGGCCCGTAGGACGCACCGTGCTCCGCGACGAGGATGACCTCCAGCTCCTGGCGGAGCTGGGCGGCGTGCTCGACCAGACGGTCACCGCGGCCGGCCTGAGCTCGGGCTCCTACCTGATCCTCCGCGAGCTGGACGCCGACCCCGGCCCGCACCCGGTGACGGCGCTGGCCGAGCACTTCGCGGCGAACCCGGAGCAGATCGCCGGCCTCTGCGGCCGGCTGGTGCAGACCGGCCTCGCCGAGACGAAGGCGAGCGGCGTGCAGATCACCGAGGAGGGCGCGGCCGCCGCCGCGCGCATCGAGGAGGAGGCCAACGAGGCCATGCGCGCCTACGTCGTCGCCCGCCCCCACACCGCGACGGTCTACGGGCTGGTGGCCTCCATGCAGAGCGGGCGCTTCACGGTGGAGGACCTGCTGGCGTTCCTGGCCGAGGGCCCGACGACGGAGGACGACGCGCCATGATGGCCGCCTTCATCGTCCAGTCGATCATCGTGTTCGCGCTGGTGGCCCTGATCGTGGCGCTGATCGTCGTCCGGAACAGCCGCAAGGACTAATGCCGTTGGATCAGCCGGAGAGGAGAGGCTGATCCTCCGAGCCGCCGGCAGGTGAGCACTCGAAAGGGCCGGGCCTTCGAGCCCTACTTCTAGAGCGTGCCCCTGCCGGTCGGCGAGGAGTCAGACGGCTGGTGGGATGGCGTGCCGGTGAGAGCACTGATCCATTAGTTCGCCGCGGACTTCTCGGGCTCGGAGCAGGCGAGTCGATCCGAGGGGGCAGCCGTGATCTTCGTGGGCGTCAACTGGGCCGAGGCCCACAACGACGTGCTGGTGATGGATGAGGTGGGCCTGGTGCTCGCTCGAGGGCGTCTCGGGATCGGTGTGGCGGGGCTCGCCCAGCTGCACGCGCTCGTCGCCGATCACGCCGAGGATCCGTCTGAGGTCGTGGTCGGCATCGAGATCGATCGCGGCCTGATCGTCGATTCGCTCGCGGGCGCCGGCTATCAGGTGTACGCCATCAACCCACACGCGGCCAGTCGCTACCGCGATCGCCATGCGACATCAGGGGCCAAGTCCGATGCCGGTGATGCCAAGCTGCTGGCCGACCTGGTGCGCACCGACCGCCACAACCACCGCTCACTGGCCGGTGACTCGGATGAGGCCGGCGCGATCCGAGTCCTCGCCCGGGCCCATCAGGGCCTGGTGTGGATGCGCGCGCGCCAGGTGAACGGGTTGCGCTCGGCGCTGCGCGACTACTTCCCCGGCGCCCTTCAGGCGTTTGGCACCGACCTGGCCTCATCCGATGCGCTGGCGATCCTCGCGATCGCCCCGACGCCCGATCTGGCCCGGGCGCTCTCACGGGCGAAGATCGCCTCGGCCCTTCGTCGCGGCGGCCGTGAGCGTCACCTCGAGCGGCGCGCAGCCGAGATCCAGCAGGCCCTACGCGCCGACCAGCCCCAGACGGCCGATCTGGTGGCCGACGCCTTCGGCGCGGCGAGCGCGGCCCGCGTCGGCGTGCTGGTGTCGCTGAACGCCCAGATCGCTGAGCTCGAGGGGGCGCTGGCGGAGCACTTTGATCGTCACCCGGACGCCGAGATCCTGCGCAGTCTTCCCGGACTCGGCCTGGTCCTCGGCGCCCGGGTGCTTGGCGAGTTCGGGGATGACCCGAGTCGCTTTGCCGATGCTAGAGGCAGAAAGGCATATGCGGGGACCGCCCCGATCACAAAGGCGTCCGGCCGGAGCCTGGTCGTGCTGGCACGGGTGGCACGCAACCGGCGCCTGGCCGATGCCTGTCAGCTGTGGGCGTTCTGTTCACTCACCCCAAGCCCCGGAGCGCGCCAGTACTACGACGCCCTGCGGGCTCGCGGCAAGAGCCACTCCCAGGCAACCCGCCAGCTCGCCAACCGCTGGGTCGGCATCCTGCACACCTGCCTCTGGCGGCGCGAGAGCTACCGAGAGGAGGTCGCCTGGCCAGAGACTCTGCCCTTGGCCGCTTGACTCCCTGTAACCGTGGGATGTCTAGAAGCGCATGGCGCTCTCGCCGAGCGCCGACCACACGTCGAGCTTGGTGCGCACCCGCTTGATCACCTCGTCGGTGAAGTCGTCGGTGCCGACGTCGCCGCCGAGGTCGGCGGTGCGTATGCCGTCGCTGATCGACTCGAGCGCGCCCTCGTAGATCGCGCGCGAGACCACCGGCGCGTGGGCGCCGCCCATGTACGGCAGCACCGAGGCGGCGGCGAGGATCATCGCGAGCGGGTTGGCGACGTTCTTGCCCTGCAGGGTCGGCGCGGTGCCGTGCGGCGCCTCGGCCATCACGGCCGACGCGCGGAACTCCTCGTCGAAGGCCAGCAGCTGCGACTCGGCGCCGGCGATCGAGCCGAAGAGCTGCAGCACCATGTCCGACAGGCAGTCGCCGTCGCGGTTGAGGGCCGGCACCACGAGCGCGTCGCCGGTGTGGCTGATGAGCGCGGCGTAGAGGGCGTCGATGAGCAGCGGCTTGTAGCGGACGTCCGGGTGGCGCAGCGCCGCCGCGTCGAGCTCCTCCTTCAGCATCCCCTCGTAGACCGGCGAGACGGTCCACTTGGGGCCACCGAAGACCGTCGCGTGCATCCGGCGCGCCTGCTGGAATGAGAACTCGGCCACGGCGCGGCAGGTGCGCCGCGAGATGCGCTCGACGCGCCAGGCGATCTCGTCGTCGCCCTCGGTCTCCCGGTACTCGCGCGCGTTGTAGGCGTCGTTGACGGCCATCCGCACGATCGAGATCGGCGCGTGGATGCCGCCGAGCGGGCGCACGCCGGACAGGCGCCGGCCGGTGCGGATGATGACCTTGCCGCCGATCGCCTCGCGCAGCAGGGCGTTGGGGCTGCCGACGTCGCCCGCGTCCTCGGGCGTGACCGTCGCCGCCTTGAGGCCGAAGCCGTGGCGCTTGGTGGCCTCGGCGGCGTCGAAGACGACCTGGTTCTTGGTCAGCCGGCGGTTCTCCAGCGACAGGTCGTAGCGCTCGATGAGCAGCGGCAGGCCCGTGACGCCGGGCTCGATGACCCGCAGGGCCTCCTCCAGGAGCTCCTGGCCGGTCTGGTCGCCCTCCATCACGACGAGCGTCCTGGGTGCGGTGTCGTCGGTCACGCCGTCTCCTCCATCGCGTACACGCGGATGCGGGGCTGCTTGCCGATGCGGGCGCCGAGCACGTCGATCTCCTCGGCCGTGGCCGGGCGCCGCATGAATCCCTCGGCGTCCTCGCGGCGGTCCCACTCGGCCAGGCAGCCGTACTCGCCGGCCTCGGCGTCGACGAACAGCACGTGCCGGCGGCAGCCGGCGGCGGCGGCCCCGAGGCGCGCGGCGATGTCCCGGGCCTCGTCCAGCGTGCCGGGACCGAGGCGGAAGGACACCTCGGTGCCGAAGGGGCTCATCGCGCGCCCTCGGGGCGCAGGCGCGTGACGTGGGCCGCGACGATCTGGCCCGCCCCCTCCTCGCACCCGGGCATCGCGCCCGCCAGGCGGTCGGCCAGCCGCTCGGGGGCCCCGGCCCGCGCCGCGGCCTCCTCCACCTCGCGCAGGGCGGCCACGAGCTCGGGCGTCAGCGTGTCCTGCACCTCGACCAGCGGCTCCGAGGCCCGCACGAAGCGCGCCCAGGCGCCCACCAGCCGCTCGTGCAGGCCGATCGCCTGGTCCAGGTCCGGCAGGGAGGCGAGGGCGCGGACGGGCTCCTCGCGCCACGCCGCCAGGTCGAGGGCCCGCGCCGCGACGGTCTCGAGCGACGCCGCCACCTCGCGCGGCTCGTCGCCCAGCGCCAGCAGGCGGCCGACGGCACGGGCCAGGTCGCGCAGTGCATCCGCGTCCACCAGCGTCTCCACGCTCTCCCACAGCAGGCCGGCCGACGCCGCCTCGCGGGCGCGGCGCTCGTCCACCTCGGCGGACATGTCCCACGCCAGGCAGAGGAAGGCCGGGCCCTCGAAGGCCACCAGGTAGCTGCGGCGCCCCAGCGCCGGCTCGACGGCCCGCACGCCGAGCGGGTCGCGCCCGCTCAGGCCGGCTGCGGCGTCGCGCGCGCGGGAGAGCCGGACGACGAGGTCGCCCACCACGTCGTCGGGTTTGGAGGCTCCGCTCACGGTCCTCACTGTTGCAGACGCGGGAGACGGCGTGCAGGACGGCCCCGCGTACACTCGGCGTCGTGACGCCCGCCGTACCGGCACCTCCCCCGCCCCCCGCCCGGCTCCCCGACGCGGCGGGCCTGGGAGACGTGCTCGAGCGCGCCCTCCGCGCCCGGGTCCCGCGCGAGGTGCCCGGCCCGGGGCGCCGCGCCGCGGTGCTGCTGGTTCTGCACGACCGTCACGAGGAGCCGCACCTGCTGCTCACCAAGCGCACCGACCACCTCCCCTCCCACCCGGGCCAGATCGCCCTCCCCGGTGGGGTCATCGACCGCGGCGACGCGTCCGCCCGGGACGCCGCCCTGCGCGAGACCGAGGAGGAGGTCGGCATCCCGCGCTCGGCCCTGCGCGTGGTGGGCGAGCTGGACGACGTCTCCACGATGGTCTCCGGGTTCATCATCCGCCCGTTCGTGGCCGTGCACACCGGCGCGGTCGCCGCGAGGCCGAGCGACGCCGAGGTCGCGCGCATCATCGACGTGCGGGTGACCGACCTGCTGGCCGCCGACGTCGCGCTGCCGCCCGACCCCGAGCCCCTCGCGCTGCGCTATCCCCTGGCCGGCGAGGACGTGTGGGGCGCGACCGCCCGCATCCTGCGGACGTTCTGCGCGGTGGCCCGCTACGCCCTCAGCGGGCCGGACGGAGAGCCGCGAGCGGAGCCCGCGGGGGCAGGTCCAGGGCGCTGACGCCGGCGGACTCGCCCTCGCGCCCCAGCCGGTCGAGGCGCGCGAGGTGCGCGGCCAGCTCGGCCTGGCGCGGGTGGTCCGGCCCCAGCGCGTCGGCGTACTGCTTCACGCGGTCGTAGGCCTGGAACGCGAAGTGCGGGGTCGCCGCGCCGACGAGCTGCGCGAGCTCGTCCTCGTCCGGGACGTCGTGGACGTGCTGGTAGACCGACACGCCCGCAGGGTACCAGCGGGGCGCGACGGCGGGATAGGGTGACGCATGGCCGGCCTTCGCCGCGCGCTGCTGGGCCTCTGGCTGGAGATCCGGATCATCCCGGTGCTCCTGTGGTCCTACACCGCGATCACGCTCGGCACCGCGCTCGCGTGGAGGGACGGCGGGGGCGTCTCGGTGCCCGGCTACCTCGCCGCCGTCGCCGTCGGCCTGCTCCTCCAGGGCCTCGTGGCGCACTGCGTCAACGAGATCGCCGACTGGCGCTCGGGCACCGACCGCGACCCCTCGCCTCGCGTGATCAGCGGCGGCAGCAAGGTGATCGCGTCCGGCCTCCTCGGCCCCCGCGCCCTGGCCGCGATCGGGGCCGCGGCCGCGCTGGCCGCCGCGCTGATCGGCATCGCCGCCGCCGCGACCTGGGGCTGGGTGCTCGTGCTCTACGGGCTCGCCGGCCTCGCGGGTGCGGTCTTCTACACGCTGCCGCCGGTGCGGGCGGCCTACCGGCCCTTCTCCGGCGAGACGATCGCGTTCGCGTGCATCTGGGGCTGCACGACCGGCGCCTACGTGCTGCAGCGCGGCCACCTGTCGGGCGGGGTGGCCCTGGCCGGGATCGCCTACGCGGCGTCCTGCGTCGCGATGCTGATGATGCACCACTACCTCGACCGCATCCCCGACAGCCGCGCCTTCCCGCCCAAGACGACCACCATCGTGCTGCTCGCGGGCGCCGGCCGCCGCTACGCGGTGCTCTGGGCGTCGATCGCCCTGGCCGGGGCGATGCTCCTCACGGTCCTGGTGCACGACGCCTTCGCCATCGCCGCCGTCGGCTTCGCCCTCGCGCTCGTGCTGCACGCCACCGTCACGCCCGACGACCCCGAGTCCGTCACCCGCGCCGAGCTCGGCGTGATCCTGCTCGGCATGGCCTCCGGCCTCCTCACGGCCGCCGCCCTCGCGCCGGGGCTCACGTGGGCGCTCGTGCCGGCCGTCGTGCTCGTGCCGGTCGAGCTCGTGCTCTCGGGCGCCGCCCACCGCGACCTGATGGCCGCACGCTCCCGCCCGCACCCCGCCGTGGAGCGCCGCTCATGAGCCGCGCCCCCGCCATCCGGCCCGTCCCCGCGCGCTCCCCGCTCGGAGCGACATCGGCGGGCGTCGCCGAACGGCCCGGCGAGAGGGCCTGGGCTATCATCGACCGCTACGAGCGAGGGGTTCCGCGGGGGCGATCATGGCGATGAGAGACGACGACAAGCTGGTCCGCCAGCTCTCGCTGGTGGCCTTCCTGATGTCGCAGCAGCGACCGGTGACCGCCGACGAGATCCACGAGGCCGTCGAGGGCTACGGCGGCATGACCGAGCAGGCCTTCCTGCGCCGGTTCTACGCCGATCGCGCCGAGATCGAGGCGATGGGCCTGCGCCTGGCCGTCGAGCGACCGGGCGACGACCCGTTCCAGGGCGACCTGTACGCGCTGCCGCCCGAGAACTACTACCTGCCGGAGCTCGACTTCGACCCGGCCGAGCTCTCGGCCCTGCAGACCTGCCTCTACCTGCTCGAGGGCCAGTTCGCCTACGCCGAGCCGCTGCGGCTGGCGCTGCAGCACCTCACCCTCGGCCGCCCGAGCCCGCTCGACGACCACGCCGCGCGCACCGTCTCGGTGAACCTGCTGGGCGGCGACTACTCGCCCGAGGTCGCGGCCCACCTCACCAAGATCGAGTCGGCGATCAGCCGGCGCAAGACGATCCGCTTCACCTACTACTCGATCGGCCGCGACGAGCGCTCCGAGCGCGAGATCGACCCGTACTCCCTGCTCTACTCGGCGGGCAACTGGTACATGGTCGGCTTCTCCCACGAGCGCGACGCCACGCGCATCTTCCGCCTGTCGCGCATCGAGGGGCGCATCACCTTCAAGACGCGCGCCGAGCACGACTTCCCCGCGCCCCAGGACTTCGACCTCTCGCGCTACCGCGACCGCGCGCCCTGGCAGCTGGAGGGCGCCGAGCAGACCGCCACCATCGCCCTCACCCCGACCATCGCCTGGTGGGTGGAGCAGATGTTCGGCGCCTACGGCACCACCGCCATCGGCGCCGACGGCGCGGGCGTCTACACCACCACCTTCTCCAACCGCCGCGAGCTGGCCTCCTGGATCCTGGGCCTCGGTGCCGAGGCCCAGGTGCTCGAGCCCGCCGAGCTGCGCGAGGCCGTGGTCGCGGCGCTCGAGCTGGTCGGCGAGCGCCATCGCGGCGACGGCGGCGCCCCCGCCGCGCTGGCCCCGGCCGCCTCCGCCGGCGCCACCGCCACGGCGGCCACCCTCGCCGCCGCTCCCGCGCCAGCCGCCCCCTCCGCCCCCGCCCCCGGCGGCGCCGGCCAGGGGACGCCCGAGCGCGTCGTCCCGGCGGAGCGCTTCGCCCGCCTGCTCGCCCTCATGACCCGCCTGCTCGCCGCCTGCGGCGACTCCGCCGAGGCCCACATCCCGATCGCCGAGCTGCGCGCGTCGCTCAACCTCGACCGGCGCGTCCTCGAGGACGACATCGGCCTGCTCAACCTCATCAACTTCGGCGGCGGCTGCTACGCGCTCTACGCCCAGATCGAGGGCGACACCGTCGCAGTGCAGAAGGAGACCTACGGCGACCGCTTCTCGCGGCCGGCCCGCCTCTCCCCGCTCGAGGCCAAGGCGCTCCTGTGGGCGCTCGACTTCATCGGCGACCGCCTGCCCACCGAGGCCGGCGGCTCGCTCAGCTCGGTCCGCGCCAAGGTCGAGGCCGCGATGGGCAGCGAGGGCCTGCCGACCGTCGAGCTCGGCCGCGCCCAGAACGCCAACGCCGGCGTCGCCGCGGCCGTCAGCCAGGCGATCCGCGAGGACCGGCTGCTCGAGATCGACTATTGGACCGAGTCGCGAGGCGCCATCACCAAGCGCACCATCGAGCCGCACCTGCTCGTCAACGCCCAGGACGCCTGGTACGTCGTGGCCTTCTGTCGGCGGGCCGACGGGCAGCGGACCTTCCGCCTCGACCGCATCCGCAGCGCGGTATTGCTCGAGGAGCACTTCACACGCCGGCCCGAGATCGCGATGTCCGGACCGTATCTGCCCTGGGGCGCGCACCCCCAGCCCGGCGAGACGGTCGCCCAGAGCGCATCGGTCTGGTGCAGCCCCGAGCTCGCCCGCTGGATGCTCGAGAAGCACCACTCTCGCGAGCGCTTCTCCGACGGGTCGGTCCTCGTCGAGATCCCCTACGCAAGCGAGGACTGGCTCGTGAAGGAGCTCCTCAAGTACCAGGGCGACGCCGTGCTCTTCGAGCCGGTGGCCCTGCGGCGCACGGTCGCCGACCTCGCCGAGGAGGTCCTCAGCCGCTACGGCGCCGACCGCCAGGGCGGCGGCCAGCGCCGGCGGGCGCCCACCCGCTGACGCTCACGGGGCGCGGGCGGCGCGCGACGGCGCCGCCCAGAAGCGCTGCCCCTCCCCTCGCACCGCCAGCCCCTCCACCTCGAGGAGCGCCAAGGCTCCGGCGACCGCCGCCGGGTCCTCGCTCAGCTCCTCGGCGATGCGGTCCGGTCCCATCGGCTCGCGCAGCAGTTCGTCGTGGACGCGCCGCGCGAGCCCGTCGAGCGCCGGCGACACGGCCGGCGGTGGCGGCTCGCGCCACCCGGACTCGGGGATCTCCGCCACGACGTCCTCGACCGACTCGAGGAGCGCCGCGCCGGCGCGCAGGAGGCCGTTGCAGCCCTCCGACTCGGTCGCCCCCGGCCAGCCGGGCACGGCCAGCACCGGACGCCCGAGCTCCAGGCCGAAGTCGGCGGTGATGAGGGCGCCCGAGCGGCGCCCGGCCTCGACCACCGTCACGGCCGCCGCGAGCCCGGCCACGATGCGGTTGCGCGCGGGAAAGCGCCACGGTGCCGGCGGCGTCCCCGGCCAGTACTCGGAGACGAGTGCGCCGGTCTCGGCGATGCGGCGCGCGAGGTCGCGGTTGCGGCGCGGGTAGGCGACGTCCACGCCGCACCCCAGAACCGCCACGGTGACGCCCCCTCCGGCCAGCGCGCCCTCGTGCGCGGCCGCGTCGATGCCGTGGGCGAGGCCGCTCACCACCACGGCTCCGCGCTCGGCGAGCGCGAGGCCCAGCTCGCGGGCGAAGGCCGTCCCGGCCGGCGTGGCCCGCCGGCTGCCGACCACCGCGACGACGGGCGCCTCCGCCAACGCCGCGAGCGCCGGCTCGAGGCGGCCGCGCACGAAGAGCCCGAAGGGCGGGTCCGGGAGCGGGCGCAGGGCCGCGGGGTAGCGGTCGTCGTCCATACCGACGTGCGCGATGCCGGCGGCCGCCAGACGGGCGGCGTCGGCGGCGACGTCGATCGCGGCGCGCGCCCGGTGCGCCAGGTCGAGCTCGGCGCCGCTGCACCGCAGCAGACGCCCGAGCTCGGCGCGGTCGGCGCTCCACAGGCGCTCCGGGCCGCCGGCGTTCCGCGCCGCCCGCTGGAGGTCGCGCCCGAGCGCCTGCGCCATCCGCGCGAGGCCGAGCGCCCAGCCCGGCGACCCGCTCACCGGACCGCCCCGGCGGCCGCGGGGGCCCGGTAGCCGAGCGCCTCGGCGACGTGGTCCGAGCGCACGTCGCCCTCCCCCTCCAGGTCGGCGATGGTCCGGGCCACGCGCAGCAGCCGGTCGTGGGCGCGGGCCGAGAGCGCGAGCCGATCGACGGCGCGGCCCGAGGAGAGCCTTCGCCGGCCCGTCGAGCGCCGCCAGCCGGCGCGCCTCGGCCGGTCCGAGCTCGGCGTTGGGCCGCGCCTGGCCCCGGTCGGCCGCGCGGGCGCGGGCGGCGGCGACCCGGCCGCGTACCGCCGCGCTCGGCTCCGCCGCCGAGCGGCCCATCAGCTCCTCACGGTCGAGCCGCGGCACCTCGACGTGGAGGTCGATGCGGTCGGCGACGGGCCCGGAGAGGCGCGCGCGATAGGCCTCGGCGCGACCGGGCGGGCAGACGCACCGGCGCACCGGGTCCCCGTCGAACCCGCACGGGCACGGGTTGCCGGCGCAGACAAGGAGCGGCCGCGCCGGGAAGCGGGCGGTCATCATCGAGCGGGTCACGTCGATGCGGCCCTCCTCGAGCGGCTGGCGCAGCGCGTCGAGCACGGCCGGCGCGAAGGCGCAGACCTCGTCGAGGAACAGGACGCCGTGGTGCGCGAGGCTGACCTCGCCCGGCCGGGGGAAGCGCCCGCCGCCGACCAGCCCCGCGGCCGAGACGGTGTGGTGCGGCGCGCGGAACGGGCGCCGGGTGACGAGCGGGCACCCCGGGTCGAGCAGGCCCGCGACCGAGTGGATGCGCGTGACGGCGATCGCCTCGTCGAGACGGAGCGGCGGCAGGATGCCCGGGATCCGCCGGGCGAGCATCGTCTTGCCCCCGCCGGGCGGCCCGGTCATGAGCATCGAGTGGCCGCCCGCCGCGGCCACCTCCAGCGCCCGCCGGGCGGCGCCCTGGCCCCGCACCTCGGCGAGGTCGGGCCCCGGCGCGTCGTGGGCGGCGGCCAGGAGGGCCGCGGCGTCGATCGCCGCCGGTGCGCCCTCCGCCCTGCCCTCCAGGATGTCAACCGCCTCGCGCAGCGCCTCCGCGCCGAGCACCGCGACGCCCGGCACGAGCGCCGCCTCGGCGGCGTTGGCGCGCGGCACGACGATCCGGTCCCAGCCCTCGCGCGCGGCGTGCTCGGCCATCGCGAGCGCCCCGGGGACCGGGCGCAGCGAGCCGTCGAGCGCCAGCTCCCCCACCGCGCCCAGCCCGCGCAGCGCCGCGGGCGCCATCTGGCCCGACGCCGCGAGGATGGCCAACGCCAGCGGCAGGTCGTACTGGGGCCCGGCCTTGCGCAGGTCGGCCGGCGCGAGGTTGGCGACGATCCGCCGGGCCGGGACGCCGAAGGCCTGGTTCGCGATCCCCGAGCGCACGCGCTCGCGCGCCTCCTGCACCGCGACGTCGGCGAGGCCGACGACCGAGAACGACGGCAGCCCCGCGCGCAGGTCCACCTCCACCAGGACGGTGGAGGTCTCGAGGCCGAGGACGGCGGGGCTGAGGAGCTGGGCGACCACGGCGGTGACGGTCCCACGGCGCGTGCGCGCCGATCCGCACCGGAGCGTGCCGCTGCCGCGCCGGATGCGTGACGGCTCCCGTGACACCCGAGGCCCTAACCTATGGGCCGACCAAGGAGGAGCCGTGGAGTTCGATCACGTCGCACAGCGCGTGCCGGACGTCGCCGAGGCGATCGCGTGGCAGCAGCGCACCATCCCGGGGACGACGGTCCTCTACCAGGACGACACCTGGGGGCTGGTGGAGTCGGGCGGGGCCAAGCTCGCCTTCGTCCTGGCCTCGCAGCACCCGGACCACCTGGCCTACCGCGTCGCCGCCGATGAGCTCGAGCGGATCGCCGCCGAGAACGGCGTGGCCATCGACACCCACCGCGACGGCACGCGGGGGATCTACCTCCAGGGTCCCGGCAGCCTGCAGACCGAGATCATCCACTACCCCGACGCGGGCTGATGGCGACGTACGACGCGATCGCCGGCCTGCCGCTGACGATCGAGGGCTACGCGCTGGAGGTCCGCCGCCTTGAGCTCGCGCCGGACTTCGAGCGCCTGACGACGACCATCCACCTGCACGGTGGTGGCGAGGAGGGCGTCGGCGAGGACGTCTGCTACGACCCCGGCGAGCACGAGAGCCAGGCGGAGGCCGGCCCCGTGCTGCCCCTCGCGGGCGCGACCACCATCGACGGGTTCTCCCGCCTTCTCGACGGCCTCGACCTCTTCCACGCAGGCGCGCCGGCGTTCCCGATGTCCCAGGACTACCGCCGCTGGGCCTTCGAGAGCGCGGCGCTCGACCTCGCCCTTCGCCAGGCCGGCACGTCGCTCGCCGACGCGCTCGGGATGACGCCCGCGCCCGTCCGCTTCGTCGTCTCGACGCGGCTCGAGGACCCGCCGACCGGGGAGAAGATCCTGCGCTGGCTGCGCCGCGACCCGGGAATGCGCTTCAAGCTCGACCCCACCGACGACTGGACGCCCGGAGCTGATCCGCGAGCTGGCCGGGCTCGGAGCCGTGGACGTGCTCGACATGAAGGGCCAGTACGAGTGGGTCCCGTTCGGCGTCCCTCTCGACCCGGGCACGTACACGCAGCTGATCGCCGCCTTCCCGGACGCGCTGATCGAGGACCCCAAGCTCACGCCGGAGCTGCGCGAGACGCTGCGCGGACACGAGGACCGGGTCACCTGGGACGCGCCGATCCACTCGGTGGACGACATCCTGGCCCGCGACTGGCCGCCGCGCGTCGTGAACATGAAGCCGTCGCGCTTCGGCCCGCTCACCCGCCTCTTCGCCGCCTACGACCACCTGCGCGACAACGGGATCGGGGCGTACAGCGGCGGCCAGACCGAGCTCGGCCCCGGGCGCGGGCAGGTGCAGTACCTCGCCTCGCTCTTCCACCCGGACAGCCCCAACGACGTCGCGCCGAGCGGCTACAACGAGCCCGAGCCGCCGGCCGACCTCGCCTCGAGCCCGCTCCCCGTGGCGGCGAGCCCGACCGGGTTCCGCTGGGGGTCGTGACGGAAGTCGGCACGCCCGCGCGCGTCATCTGACACGGACCGCAGTGGATCCGCGCGCCCGCCGCGGCGCACCCTGGAGGCATGAGCGAGCGCAGCGAACGCGGGCGGCGCGGTGAGCGCGCCGCCCGCCGGCACCTCACCCGGCGGGGCTGGACGATCCTGGCCTCGCGCTGGCGCGGAGCGGCGGCGGGGAGCTCGACCTGGTCGCCGCCCGCGGGCCCACGGTCATCGCCTGCGAGGTGAAGACCCGCTCGGACCCCGCCGCGCTGGCCGAGCCGCTCACCGCCGCCCAGCGCGCGCGCATCGCCCGGGCGGTGCAGGCCTTCGTCGTCGGCGCGACCGGAGCTGCGCGAGCGCGAGCTGCGCGTGGACCTGATCACCGTGCGGCCCGGCCGCCTGCGCGACCGGGTGCGCCATCTGCCCGGCGTCGGGGCGGACCCGTGACCGGGCCGCGGGCCGCGGCCCGTCAGCGCCCCCGGGTAGGCCATCGAGCGGAAGGAGCGCCGGTGCAGCGGGGTCAGCCCCTCCACCTGGAGAGCGGCGTGGTGGTCCTCGGTCGCGTAGCCCACGTGGCGCTCGAAGCCGAAGCCGGGATAGTCGGCGGCCACCGGGCCGGCCATCAGGCGGTCGCGGGTCGTCTTGGCGATCACCGACGCGGCGGCGATGGCGGCGCTGCGGCCGTCCCCACCAACGATCGCCCGGTGCTCGGGGGCCGCGGCCCCGAGCCGGAAACCGTCCACCAGGCAGGCGTCGGCGCAGGGCCGATCGCGGCGAGCGCCCGGGCCATCAGCCGCAGGTTGGTGCGGTGGAGGCCGTCGCGGTCGATCGTCGCCGGGGAGGCGCTCATCACGACCACCTGCTCGGCGTGGCGCATGACGGCCTCGGCCACCCGCGCGCGGACGTCGCTGCGGCAGGCGCTTGGAGTCGTCGAGGTCGCCGAGCGACCGCCGGCCGGCGGGCGTCAGCGTCCCCAGGTCGAGGCAGACCGCCGCGACCACCAGCGGGCCCGCGAGGCAGCCGCGCCCCGCCTCATCGACCCCGGCGACGCGCCGCACCCCGAGGGCGCGGTCGTGCGCGAAGAGCCGGGCCGAGGGCCGATGGGCCCCCGGTCGTCGCCGAGTCCCCATGCGCGACCCGGCCCCCGTGGGCTAGGTGCGCTGCTTCTCGCGGATGCGGGCCTTCTTGCCGATCTTGCCGCGCAGGTAGTAGAGCTTGGCGCGGCTGACGTCGCCCTCCATGACCCGCTCGATCTTCTCGATCTTCGGGGAGTGGACGGGGAACGTGCGCTCGACCCCGACGCCGAAGCTCTGCTTGCGGACGGTGAAGGTCTCGCGGCTGGTGGAGCCCTGCCGCTTGATGCACGTGCCCTCGAACACCTGCACGCGCTGGCGGGTGCCCTCGACCACGCGGAAGTGGACCTTCACGGTGTCGCCGGCCTGGAAGACCGGGATGTCGTCGCGAATCTGCTCGCGCTCAAGGCTCTCGATGACGCTCACGGCGCGTGCTCCTGGCTCGGCGTGCCCGGGTCGGGTCCCGGCAAAACGGCGGCCAGCATAGCAAGGGATCCGCGCCGACCGAAGGGCCGGGGCGTCGCCGCGCCGGGCCCGGCGGCCGGGCTACGCCACCCGGGGCGGCAGCACGTGGTCGGCGCGCCAGCGGGCGATCGCGCCGTGGTCGCCGGAGAGCAGCACCGGCGGCACGCCGTGGCCGAGGAACTCGGCCGGGCGTGTGTAGTGCGGGTGCTCCAAACCCCCGCCGAGCGCCTCGGAGAACGACTCGGCCACGAGGCTCTCGGCGTTGCCGAGGGCGCCCGAGAGCTTGCGGGCCACCGCGTCGATCACGGCCATCGCCGCCACCTCGCCGCCGGCCAGCACGAACGGCCCCAGGCAGATCGCGTCGTTGGCCAGCACCTCGTGCACACGCTCGTCGAAGCCCTCGTAGCGGCCGCAGAGGAGGGCCACCTCGGACTCCTGCGCCAGCTCGCGCGCGACGGCGTCGGTGAAGGGACGCCCGCGCGGGGTGAGGACGACCACCCGGCGCGTGTCGCGGACCGCGGCGGCGGGCTCGCCGTAGACGGCCTCGAGCGAGGCGGCCATGACGTCGGCGCGGATCACCATGCCGGGACCGCCGCCGTAGGGGGCGTCGTCGACCTGGCCGTGGGCGAGCGGGGTGGTGTCGCGCGGAGAGAAGCAGCGCACCTCGAGCCCGGCGGTGAGCGCCGCGTTGGTCAGGTGGCGCGGGCGGCGCATCCAGTCGAACCACTCCGGGAAGAGCGTGAAGACGTCGAACCTCATGGGCCGTCCGGGCCGAAGAGGTCGGGGCGGATCACGATGCGCCGGCCGGGGACGTCGAGCTCGACGACGGCGTCGGCGGTGAAGGGCACGAGCACGGGGGCGCCGTGGCGGTCGACCTGCAGCACGTCGTTGGCGGGGCCGGCGATGACGTCCTCGACCGGCCCGAGGGGCGCGGCGCCGAGCAGGACCTCGCAGCCGACGAGGTCGCGCACGAAGAAGGTGTCGGGCTCGCGGGGCACGGCGAGCCGCTCCTCGGGGACGCGGATCTCGGCGCCGGCCAGCTCGGCGGCGGCGTCGCGGCTGGTGACGCCGTCGAACGCCAGGATGGGCTGGTCGGGCATGCCGTGGCGCGCGCTGACCGTGAGGGTCCGCGCGTCGCCCTCGCGCGGGCGCAGCTCGACCACCTCGCCGACGGCGATCGTCTGGAGGGTGGGGCCGGAGCCCCGCGAGTGCACCGCGCCCCCGATGCCGTGCGGGCGGCCGATGCGCCCGATCACGACCGTCGATGAGCCCACGCGCGTCCGGCTAGTCGACGATCTCGAGGCTCGCGCGCTCGCCTCGCGCGCCCGAGGCCGCGCGCAGGATGACGCGCAGGGCGCGCGCCACGCGACCCCCCCGGCCGATCACCTGGCCGAGGTCGGTCTCGGCGACGTAGAGGGAGATGACGCGGGTGTCGCCCTCGTGCTCCTCGCGGACCTCCACCTGGTCCGGGTTGTCGACGAGGCCGCGCGCCAGGGCGCCGACCATGGCGGACAGGGGGCTCGGATCGGCCGGGCTCATGAGCGGAGCACCTAGGCGGCCTGGGCCTTCGACGCGATCTTGATGAGCTTCTTGACGGCCGAGGTCGGCTGGGCGCCGTTGGCGATCCAGGCGTTGGCCTTGGCGACGTCGATCTCGACGATGGACGGGTCGGTCTGCGGGTTGTAGCGGCCGATCGTCTCGATGTTGCGGCCGTCGCGCGGCGAGCGGACGTCCGCCACCACGACGCGGTAGATCGCGTTCTTCTTGCCGCCCACGCGGGCGAGCCGGATCTTGACCATGCGGTGTTGCTCCTGTGTCGGGTTAGGTGCCGAAGACAGCGGGCAGACCGCCACCGCGGCCCATCTGCTTCATCAGCTTTCGCATCTGCTTGAACTGCGACAGGAGCTGGTTGACCTCCTGAACGCTGGTGCCGCTGCCGGCCGCGATGCGCCGGCGACGGCTGCCGTTGATGATCTCCGGATGGCGGCGCTCCTGGAGCGTCATGCTCCGGATGATGGCCTCGACGCGGTCGATCTGGCGATCGTCGACGTTGAGGTCGCGCCCCTTGGTGGCGTTGCGGAACCCCGGGATCATGCCGAGGACCTGGGACATCGGGCCCATCCGGCGGACCTGGTGCATCTGGTCGAGGAAGTCCTCGAGGGTCATCGAGCCGCCGCGGATCTTCTGCTCGAGCCGCTTGGCGTCGTCGACGTCGACCGTCGCCTGCGCCTTCTCGATGAGGCTGAGCACGTCGCCCATCCCGAGGATGCGCGAGGCCATCCGGTCCGGGTGGAACGGCTCGAGGGCGTCGATCTTCTCGCCGGTGCCGATGAACAGGATCGGCTTGCCGCTGACCGCGCGGACCGAGAGCGCCGCGCCGCCGCGAGCGTCGCCGTCGAGCTTGGTGAGCGCGACGCCGTCGAAGTCGACCGCGTCGGCGAAGGCCTTGGCCACCTCGACGGCCGTCTGGCCGGTCATCGCGTCCACGACGAGGACGACGCTGGTCGGCTGGACCGCGTCCTTGATGCGGACGAGCTCGTCCATCATCTCTTCGTCGATCGTGAGGCGGCCGGCGGTGTCCACGATGACCAGGTCGCGCCCGGTCTTGCGCGCGGCCTCGATCCCGTTGCGCGCGATGGCGACCGCGTCCTTGACGTCCTCGCGGTGCACCGGCACGTCGATCTGGGCACCCAGCACGGCCAGCTGCTCGGCCGCAGCCGGGCGGTGGACGTCGCACGCGATCAGCATCGGCGCCCGGCCCTGGGCGCGGAAGTAGCGCGCGAGCTTGGCGCAGCAGGTGGTCTTGCCAGAGCCCTGGAGGCCCGCCATCAGCACGATCGTCGGTGGCTTGGAGGCCAGCGGCAGCGCCACGTTGGCCTCGCCCATCAGCGACGTGAGCTCCTCGCTCACGATCTTCACGACCTGCTGGTCGGGCGTCAGCGACTCCATCACCTCGGAGCCCTTGGCGCGCGCGGCGATGGCCGTGGTGAGCTGCTTGACCACCGGCAGGCTCACGTCCGCCTCGAGCAGCGAGAGGCGGATCGCCCGCATCGCGACGTCGATGTCGGCGTCGGTCAGCTTCCCCCGGCCCTTCAGGCCGGCGAAGATCCCCTGCAGCTTGTCGGTGAGCGCATCGAACATCGGCGACCGCTCATCCTAGAGCAGAGGGTCAGTCCTCGGGAGAGAAGATCGCGCGGGCGAACGCCTCGGCGTCGAACGGCTGCAGGTCCTCGAGCTTCTCGCCGGACCCGACCAGCTTCACCGGGATGCCGAGCTCGCTCCGGATGGCGACCGCGATGCCGCCCCGGGCGGTGCCGTCGACCTTGGTCAGGATCACGCCCGTCAGCCCCACCGCCTCGTTGAACAGGCGCGCCTGGCTCAGGCCGTTCTGGCCGGTGGTGGCGTCGAGCACCAGGAGCACCTCATGCGGCGCGTCCTCGTCGATCTTGCCGACGACGGCGGCCACCTTGCGCAGCTCCTCCATCAGGTTGTGCTGCGTCTGCAGGCGCCCGGCGGTGTCGATCAGGGCGACGTCGGCGCCGCGCGCGGTGGCCGAGGCGACCGCGTCGTAGGCCACCGCGCCCGGGTCGGCGCCGGGGGCCTGGCGCACGAGCTGCGCGCCGGAGCGCCCGGCCCACACCGCGAGCTGGTCGATCGCGGCCGCACGGAACGTGTCGGCGGCCCCGATCACGACGCTCTGGCCGAGCTCCGAGAGCCGGTGCGCGAGCTTGCCGACGCTGGTCGTCTTGCCGCTGCCGTTGACGCCGACGATCAGGATGACGGTGGGCTTGGTGTTGAGGTCGATGCGCGCCGGCTCGGGCGCCATGCGGGCCGCGACGGCCTTCCAGAGCGCCCGCGAGAGGTCGGCGCCGCTGATGATCCGGCCCTGCTCGGCCTCCCCGCGCAGCTCCTCCACCAGCTCGAGCGACGCCTCGACGCCGCAGTCGGCGGTGATCAGCGCATCCTCCAGCTCGTCCCAGGTCTCGGCGCTGACCAGCTTCGGCGCGAAGATGCCGGCGAGCTGGGGGGAGATGGTCTGGCGCGGCTTGGTGAGGTTCTCCCGCAAGCGGGCCATCAGCCCGCGACGGCGCGGCGCCTCCTCCTCGGCGGCGGGCGGCGTCAGGCCGAACAGCTCGGCCCACGCCTCGCGATCGGCGGTGGGGTCCTCCTCGGCCATCAGGAGCGCCCGCCGGGGATGGCGTGCAGCGCGCGCCGGACGTACGGCCGGGCCGGGCCCTCGACGTCGCGCTTCAGGCGGCGGGCGATGACCTGGGACACGCCCTCGGCGCCCATCGTGACGCCGAAGATGGTGTCGGCGATCTCGACCGTCGGCTGCTGGTGGGTGATGAGCAGGAACTGGGTGCGCTCGGAGAGGCGGCGCACGACCGACAGGAACCGGCGCAGGTTGACGTCGTCGAGGGCGGCCTCGACCTCGTCGAGCAGGTAGAACGGCGCGGGGCGGGCCATCGCGAGCGCCAGGCAGAAGCCGAGCGCCACCAGCGATCGCTCGCCGCCCGACAGGAGGGCCAGCGAGCGCGGCCGCTTGCCGGCGGGCACGACCTCGACCTCGATGCCGGCCTCGCCGTCCTCGCCCTCGACCGCCCGCAGGCGCCCCTCGCCGCCCGGGAAGAGCAGCCCGCACACCTCGGTGAAGCGCTCGCGGAAGGCGTCGAAGAGCGAATCGAAGCCCTCGGCGACGGCCGCGTCGAGCTCGGCCAGGTGGCCCGTGAGCGCGGCCGCCGTGTTCTCGAGGTCCTCGATCTGGGCGGCCATCTCGGTCTCGCGCTCGGTCAGCTCCTCGCGCTCGACGGCGGCGAGCGGGTTGACCGCGCCGATCATCTCGCGGCGGCGCTCCAGGTCGGCGAGCGCGGCGGCCGCCTCCTCGGGGTCGGCCAGGACCTCGTCGTCGTCGGGCACCGGCCCGGCCTCCAGGGCGCGCTCTCCGGCGACGGCGGCCTCGACCTCGGCGGCGTGGGCGCGACCGGAGCTCGCGGCGACGTGCCGCTCGGCGTCCTCGACCGCCCGGTCGCCGGCGGCGACGCCGGCGTCCAGGTCGCGGGCCTGCGCGTCGGCCTCGGCCTGCAGGTTCCGGGCCCGCTCGGCCATCGGTGCGAGGGCCCGGGCGGCGGCCTCGAGGGCCGCGGCGGCCCGGCGGGCGGGTGCGACGTCGAGCGCCCGGTCGGGCTCCTGCGCCCGTGCCCGCGTGGAGGCGAGGCGGGCGGCGACCTCGGCCTCCTCGGCACGCGCGGAGGCCAGCGCGGCCCGGGCGTCGGCGGTCTCGCCGGCCGCGGTGCGCAGGCGGGCGCCCGCGGCGTCGGCCGCCTCACGGGCGGTCCGCGCGGCGACGGCTGCGGCTGCGGCGGCCTCGCGCGCCGTCGCTGACCCGGGGCGCGCCGGCCTCGGCGGCGGCGGCCAGGCCGGTCAGCTCGCCCTCGAGCCGCTCCACGTCCTCGGCGGCCTGCGCTGCGCGGGCGGCGCGGCCCCCGGCCGTGGCGCGGAGCTTCGCCAGGGCCTCGCCCGCCCGGGCGGCGCACCGGTCGGCGGCGCGGCGGCGACGGAGCACGGCGGCCAGCGCGGCGGCGGCGCGGGCGGCGTCCTCGGCCGCGGCACGTGCGGCGTCGGCGGCGGCGGCCTCGGCCTCCTGCGCGCGCCCGTGGAGGGCGCGGCGGGCCCAGGAGCCGGTCTCGCGCAGCAGCAGTCCGTCGGCGGGCCGCAGGGCGAGGCCCTCGCGCGTGACGGCGACGCCCGGCGTGCCCGGCGGCACGGCGTCGAGGTCGTCGACGAGCCAGGCGTCGGCCAGCAGGCGCTCAAGGTGGGGGCGCGCCTCGTCGCTGCAGGAGACGACCAGGTCGAGCAGGCGGGTGCCGCCCGGCACCGGATGGCCCGCCTCGCGCGGCGGCGCCGGGACGACGGCGCAGTCGGCGTCGGCCTCCAGGGCGGCGCGGGCGGCGTCGAGCGAGCCGGCGGGGACGGCCTCGGCCAGCATCCCGAGGGCGGCGGCCACGGCGTGCTCGGCGCCGGGCTCGACCGTGAGGCCGTCGCCCAGGCCGCGGGCGCCGTCGCGGCGGGAGCCGGCGGGCGCGAGCGCGCGGGACGCCGTGCGGGCCTCGCGCAGGCGCACGTCGGCGACCCCGCGGGCAGCCGCGGCGTCGGCGTCGGCGATCTCGGCCTCGCGGTGGCGCTCGGCCCAGCGGACGGCGCGGGTGGAGGCGATCTCCTCGCGGCGCTCGGCCCGGGCGAGGGCCGCGACCTCGACCACATCGGCCTCCAGCGCGGCGAGCCGCTCGCGCGCGGACGCGGCGGCGGCGCGCGCCTCGTCGGCGCGGCGGGCCGCGGCGGCGGCCTCGCGCTCGGCGGCCAGCAGCGCCGCGGACTCGGCGGCGGCGAGGTCGTCGAGGTGGCGGTGCTCGGCGCGGGCGGCGGAGTCGGCGGCGTCGGCCTCGGCGGCCGCGGCCTCCGCGGCGGCGGCCGTGTCCCGCGCCCCGGCGACGGCCGCCCCCGCCGTGGCGACGGCCTCTCCCAGCGACTCGAGCAGGTCGGCGGCCGCCTGCCGGCGGCGCTCGCGCTCGGCGGCCTCGGCCTCCGCCGCACGCACCCGCTCGGCGGCGAGCTCCGCGCGCCCGGCGGTGCGGTCGGCGGCCGTGCGCAGGGCCGACGCGACGTCCTGGGCCCGCGACGCCGCGCCCGCGGCGTCGGCGCGCGCCTGCGCGGCCCGGGAGCGCTGCGCGCGGGCCGCCTCCAGCGCCTCGGCGTCGGCCCGCGCCAGCGCGCGCAGGCGCTCGGCCTCGGCCACGGCGGCCGCGTGGGCCGCGGCGGCCGCCTTCGCGCGGGCCCCGGCGACGGCGCGCCGGGCGGCGGCGATCTCGGCCTCGAGGGCCTCGGCGCGCTCGGCCGCGCGGGCCTGGCGGTCGAGGGAGCGGGCCCGGGAGCGGACCTCGCCCGCGATGTCGCGGGCGCGGTCGAGCTTGTCGGCGACGCGCGCGAGCTTCTGCTCCGCGCGGCGGCGGCGGCGTTTGGCCACCGCGACGCCCGCGGCGGCGTCGACCATCGCCCGGCGTTCGACCGGCGTGCTGGTGCAGAGGGCCTCGACCTGGCCCTGGCGGATCACCGCGAGCGCGTCCGGGCCGGCGCCGCGCGAGGCGAGCGCCTCCTGCACGTCGAGCAGGCGGCAGTGGCTGGAGTTGAGGCGGTAGTCGGCGTCGCCGGCGCGCGTCAGGCGGCGGCTGGCCTCGACCTCGGCGGGGCCGCGGCCGTCGGCCTCCTCGTCGGCCAGCACCAGGCTGACCTCGGCGTACGGCGCGGCCGGGCGGCGCTCACCGCCGGAGTAGAGGACGTCGGCCATGCCGCCCGCGCGCAGGCGCCCCGCGCGCTGCTCGCCGAGCGCCCAGACCACGGCCTCGGCCAGGTTGCTCTTGCCCGACCCGTTGGGGCCGACGACGACGTTGACCCCGGGGCCCAGGTGGAGCGTGGTGGCGTCGGCGAACGACTTGAAGCCCTTGACCGTGAGCCGGCTCAGCATCACCCGTCCTCCCCGTCGAGGCGCGCCAGCGCGCGCGCCGCGGCTTCCTGCTCGGACGCCTGCTTGGAGGGGCCGGACCCCTCCCCCATCTCCACGCCGTCCACGAGCACGCGGCTCGTGAAGGTGGGCCGCTGCGGCGGGCCCTCGGACCCCGTGAGCTCGTATGCCACCGTGAGCCGGCGGCGCGCGACACGCTCCTGGAGCGCCGTCTTGGGGTCGCGGGCGCCCGGGGAGGCCGCGTCGAGGGCCGGGGCGAACGCCTCGAGCACCGCCGTGCGGGTCGCCTCGGCGCCCAGGTCGAGCCAGCCGGCGCCGATGGCGGCCTCGGCCAGCGCCGCCCGGACGCTCGCGCGCTCGGCCAACTCGGCCGCGACGGCCCGCCGCGCGGACGGCGCGGCGTCGACGAAGGCCTGCGGCAGCCCGGCGGCCACGGCGGCCGCGGCGCAGGACTCGCGGCCGACGACGGCCTGGCGCATCCACGAGAGCTCGCCCTCGTCGACCGCCGGGTGCCGGGTCATCAGCTCCTCGCTCACCACCACCTGCAGCACGCTGTCGCCGAGGAATTCGAGCCGCTCGAACGACGCCTCGCGACGAGGCGCCCACGAGCTGTGCGTGAGGATCTGGCGGCGCCGAGGGGCCTCGAGGCCCATGACGATGCGGGCAAGGCCGGCCTCGGCGCCGTCGGGGAGATTCAGGCGGAGTTCGCCATGACGTAGTCGACCGCCTGGCCGACCGTCGCGATCTTCTCCGCCTCCTCGTCCGGGATCTTGATCTTGAACCGGTCCTCCATCTCCATGATGAGCTCGACCAGGTCCAGCGAGTCCGCGTTCAGATCCTCCTGGAAGGACGAATCGACGGTGACCTCCGCCGGATCGACCCCGAGCTGCTCCACCAGGATGGCGCGGACCTCATCGATGGCCTTCTCTCGGTCCAACACGTCCCCCTCTTGTCTCCCCGGCCGGACCGCTCGGGTCTGGCGGGCAACTTACACACGGTCTCGGACGAACCGCCGCCGCGCGACGACGCCGGGCATCCTACGCGGCCGGAGACCCCTCGGCGCCCTCGAGAGCCAGCGCAGCGCCGAAATGCTCCACCAGCCGCCCGCGGGTCCCCCGCGCGGCGACCCGCACGGCGTTGGCGATGCCGCGCCCGCTCGAGTTGCCGTGGCCGATCACGGCCAGGCCCCGGACGCCGAGCAGCACGGCCCCGCCGTAGGTCTCGGGGTCGATGCGGTCGCGCATCCGCCGCAGCGGCGGGCGCACGAGCAGACCGCCGATGCGGCCCAGGGGAGTCGAGGCGACGGCGTCGCGCACCTGGCCCATGAGGAAGACGGCCGTCCCCTCCATGGTCTTCAGGACGACGTTGCCGGTGAAGCCGTCGGTCACCACGACGTCGGCGGCGCCGGCCGAGATGTCGCGCCCCTCGACGTTGCCGATGAAGCCCGGCGTGTCGCGCAGCAGGGCGTGCGCCGCGAGCACCAGCTCGCTGCCCTTGCCCTCCTCCTCGCCGATCGACAGGAGGCCGACTCGCGGCTCGGCGATGCCGAGCACGTCGCGCGAGAAGAGCCGGCCCATCAGGGCGTACTGCGGGTAGTACTCGGGGCGCGCCTCGGCGCTCGCGCCGGCGTCGAGCAGCAGCACGGGGCCGCCGCCGGTGCTCGGCAGCACGACCGCGATGGCGGGGCGGATGACGCCGGGCACCCGGCGCATGTAGAGCGTCGCCGCCGCGAGCATCGCGCCGGTGTTGCCGGCCGAGACCGCGGCGCCCGCGCGCCCCTCGCCGACGAGCCGGCAGGCCATGGACACCGAGGAGTCGGGCTTGGCGCGCACCGCGCGGGCGCCCTCCTCGGCGGAGGACACCGCGTCGGGGGCGTGCACGATCTCGACGCCCGCGGCGCCGGTGGCGCCCTGGCGGCCGAGCTCGTCCCTCAGGACCCCCTCGTCCCCCACCAGGAGGACGGTGATCCCGTCACCCGCGGCGTCGACCGCGCCCTGCACCGGCGCGGCGGGGGCGTTGTCGCCCCCCATGCCGTCCAGCGCGACCGTGGGAGGGGCCGCTGCTACCCCTCGATCTCGAGGACGGGGCGACCCCGGTAGTAGCCGCAGACGCCGCACACGTGGTGCGGGCGGACCGGGCTGGCGCAGCGCGGGCAGCGCCCGAGGCGGGTCGCCTCGATGGCGTGCGTCGCACGCCGCGTGTCGCGGCGCTGCTTGGAGGTCTTGCGCTTCGGGACGGCCACGTGCTCACCACCGGTCGGAGGACTCGCGGAAGGGTAGCGGTCGGGGGCCGCGAGGAAAAGCCCCGCCCGGGAGATCGGGCCGGGTCGGCCCTACTCGTCCTGCGAGAGCCGCTCCGCGAGGCCGCGCAACGCGTCCCAGCGCGAGTCGGCGGGTGCCTCGGCGCAGTCGCAGGAGCCCGTGTTGCGATCGATTCCGCAGGTCGGGCAGAGGCCGGCGCAGTCCTCGCGGCACAGGATCACGGCCGGCAGCGCCTCGGCGACCGCGTCGCGCGACCAGGTCTCGAGGTCGAGGTCGTCGCCGGTGAGGTACTGCGAGTCGAAGTCCTCGTCGAAGGGCTCGTCCGGGTCGCGCCCGTCGGCCTGGAACTCGGACGAGTCGACGTCCACCGGGATCCGCGCGGCGGCCATGCAGCGCCAGCACGGCCCGGCGACCTCCACGTGCCCGCGCAGGCGCAGATGGAGCCCCGACAGCGACCGGCTGACGTCCAGCTCCATCTCGGGCTGCGCGGGGTCGGTGACGTAGTCCTGCCCGCCGAGGCGCAGCCCGATGGGCGGGACCCGCAGTGTGAGCCGGGTCCCCGCTCCCGAGGGCAGGTCCAGGGAGCGGAGGTCGACCGTGGCGACCCCCTGTGACATGGCGGCCTAGAGCGGCTGCTCGGGGGCCAGGGAGTCGCCCTCGAGCGGCTCCTCCGAGCGCCCCTGGAGACGCTCGCGGCCCCGCTGGACGGCCTGGAGGAACTTGCCGAGGTTGACCTCGAGCGTGCCGAGCACCTCGTCGGCGTAGTCCTCGGCGCCCAGGCGCACCTCGCGCTCGCGCCCGCGGGCCTCCTCGAGGATCTCGGCGGCCTCGCGCTCGGCGCGCTTCACGACCTCCTGCTCGGAGGCCTCCTGCGCCGCCTTGTCGCGGGCGTCCATCACGAGGCGCTCGGCCTCGCGCTTGGCCTCGGCCAGCATCTCCTGGCGCTCCTTGACGATCCAGCGCGCCTGCTTGACCTCTTCGGGGATGGTCAACCGCATCTGATCGAGGAGGTCGAAGATCGCCTCACGGTCGATCCGCACCTGGTCGGTCAGCGGGACCGCCCGGGCGTTGTGGATCAGGTCGTCCAGCTTGTCGATCAGTTCCAGTACGTCCAACGAACCCTCCTCAGGGGACCGAACCGACACCGCGTGGGCGTCGTGCCCGCAGGGCCTCGGCGACGAAGGCGGGAACCCAGTCGTCGACCGAGCCCCCCCATGCCGCCACCTCCCGCACGCCGCTCGAGCTCACGAAGCTGTACTGCGGCGATGCCGGTATGTAGACCGTTTCGATCTCCGCGGCCAGATGCCTGTTGAGCTGCGCCATCTGGAACTCGTAGTCGAAGTCCGAGATCGCGCGCAGTCCTTTTACCATGACCGAGGCGCCGAGGCTCCGGGCGTGTTCGGTGATGAGGCAGTTGAACCCCTCGACGCGGACGTTGGGCAGGTGGGCGACGCTCTGCTCGACGAATGCGATGCGCTCCTCGGCCTCGAACATCGGCTTCTTCTTCACGGATCCGGTGGTCACCGAGACCACCACCTCGTCGAAGAGGCCGGCCGCGCGGGCGATCACGTCGATGTGACCGAACGTCACCGGGTCGTAGGTGCCAGGGCAGACGGCGATGCGGCGCGTCCCGCTCACGGGGCCGTCACCCGCATCACGCTCACCGCGGTGTCGCCATAGGTCCGATCGGTACGCGAGGTGATCTCCAATCCGCTCGGCTCCGGCGGAGGACGCGCGGCGGACTGCTCGATCACCACGATCCCGGGGGCCGCGGCGAGGGGCGCCAACTCCGGCCCGAGCTGGGCCACAACCCGGTCGGTGAGGCTATACGGCGGGTCCAGGAGGCACAACCCGAAACGGCGCCGTGCGGCGCGCTCGGCGGCCAGGGCGGAGCGCCAGTCGCGGGCCACGATCCGGGCCCGGTCCTCCATCCCGAGCGCGGCGACGTTGGCGCGCAGGCAGGCCACCGCGGGGCGCCCGCTCTCCACGAAGGTGGCGCTCGCGGCGCCGCGCGAGAGCGCCTCCAGCCCGAGCGCGCCGGACCCGGCGAACAGGTCGAGGACGTCCAGCCCCTCGACCGGGCCGATGATCGAGAAGAGCGCCTCGCGCACCCGGTCGGCGGTGGGCCGGGTGGCCGTGCCGCGCGGCGCCGAGATGCGCCGCCCCCGATGGGTGCCCGCGATGATCCTCACGCGTCGAGCAGGCGCGGAAGGGCGTCGAAGCGGCGGCGCACGGCGGCGCGCAGCAGCAGGTTCTCCGGACGGGCGAGGTGCGGGTCGTCGCGCAGCAGGCGCTTGGCGACGTGGCGGGCCTCGGCCAGCTCGCGGCGGTCGCGCGAGAGGCGGGCGAAGCGCAGGTCGGTCGGCCCCGCCTGGCGCAGGCCGAGGATGCTGCCCTCGCCGCGGATCTCCAGGTCGAGCTCGGCGAGGCGGAAGCCGTCGGAGCTCTGGGTGAGCGCCTCGAGCCGGCGCGCGCCGTCCTCGGTGGCCGGCTCGCCGAACAGCAGGCAGCGGCCGGGGTGCTCGCCGCGCCCCACCCGGCCGCGCAGCTGGTGGAGCTGGGCCAGGCCGAAGCGGTCGGCGTCCTCGATCAGGATCGTCGTCGCGTTGGCGACGTCGATGCCGACCTCGACCACCGTCGTCGCCACCAGCAGGTCGGTGCGCCCCTCGGCGAAGTCGAGCATCGCCTGACGCTTCTCGTCGGCCGGCTGGGCGCCGTGGACCAGGCCCACCGTGAACGCCGCGAACGGGCCCTCGCGCAGCCGCACGGCCTCGCTGGTCGCGGCGCGCGCCTCGGCCGCCGCGCCCTCCTCCACGAGCGGGCAGACGACGTAGGCCTGGCGCCCCGCGCGCAGCTCGGCGCGCACGCTCTCGTAGGCCTCCTCGCGCTCGGACTCGCGGATCCAGCGGGTCTCGACCGGGGAGCGCCCCGGCGGCCGGGTGCGGATGGTGGAGACGGTCAGGTCGCCGTAGGCCGTGAGCGCCAGCGTGCGCGGGATCGGCGTCGCCGTCATGTAGAGCAGGTGCGCCGCGCCGTCGCCCGAGGCCGACCGCTCGGCGAGCATCTGGCGTTGCTCCACGCCGAAGCGGTGCTGCTCGTCCACGACCACCAGCCCGAGCCTGTGGAAGTCGACGCCCTCCGACAGCAGCGCCTGGGTGCCGACCACCACAGGAGCGGTGCCGGTGCGCAGGGCCATGCGGCGGCGCTCGGCCTCGGCACGCGGCACCTTGCCGGTCAGCAGCACGGGCGCCAGCCCGGCCGGGGCCAGGAGGGCGTCGAGCGTGCGCAGGTGCTGCTCGGCGAGCGTCTCGGTGGGCACGAGCACGGCCGCCTGGGCGCCGGCCTCGACGGCCTGGCAGACGGCCAGGACGGCCACGAGCGTCTTGCCCGACCCGACCTCGCCCTGCAGCAGGCGGCGCATGGGCCGCGAGCCCGCGAGGTCGCGGCCGATCTCGCGGGCCGCGCGGCGCTGCGGGGGCGTGAGGGTGAACGGCAGGGCCTCCAGCAGCGGGCCCGAGCGCTCGCCGGTGGCCACCAGCACCGGCGCGTCGCCCTCGGCGGCCTGCGAGCGGCGCACCGCCTCCAGGCCGAGCTGCAGCACCAGCAGCTCCTCGACGACCATGCGGCGGCGCCCGAGGCGGGCCTCGGAGCGCGAGCGCGGGAAGTGGACGGCCACCAGGGCGTCGGCGGCGCCCGGCAGGCGGAGGCGGCGGCGCACCCAGGCGGGCAGGCGCTCGGGCGCGGCGCGCGCCCATGGCCGGGCCTGGTCGACCATCTCGCGGATGCGGCGCGGCGGCATCTGCTCGGTGGCCCGGTAGACGGGCACCAAGCCGCGCGTGTGGAGGCCCTCAGAGCCCGGTCCGCCGATGATCTCGTGGCTGCGCACCGCGATCTCGCGCCGGCCCTCCGCCCCCACCCGCCCGCGCAGCAGCAGCTCGTCGCCGGGGCCGAGCACCCGGGCCAGGTGCTCCTGGTTGAACCAGGTGGCCGTCATGCGCCCCGTGGCGTCGTGGACCCGGGCGCGCACCAGGCGCAGGCCGCGACGGCGGGTGGGCCGCACCGAGATGTCGTCCACCGCGACGCGCACGGTCACCTCCTCCCCCGCCCGCAGGCTCGACACAGCGCGCACGTCCTGGTCGAAGGCCTCGTAGCGGGTGGGCAGGTGCTCCAGCAGGTCGCCCACCGTGTGGAGGCCCAGCCCCGACGCCGCCCGCCGCGCGACGGTCGGCCCGACGCCCGGCAGGTCGGTGAGCGGGGCGCTCCAGCGGGCCGGGCCCGGCGCCCGCAGCGGGGCCTCGGGCGGCCACGGCTCGCCCCGTCCGTGGCCGAGCGGAGGGGTCGGCGGCGGCCACGAGGCGATGACGGTTGCGCTCGGACCCATTGAACGAGCATAATCCGGGGCCGCTCGGACGCCTCGTGCGTTCATATCGTCGTGCCAACGCAAGCGAGGGTCTCGGAGATGGCAAAGATCTGCAGCGTCTGCAACAAGGCGCCCAAGTTCGGGAACAACCGGAGCCACTCGATGCGGGCCACGCCGCGGCGCTTCAACGTGAACGTGCAGAAGGTCCGGATCCTGAAGAACGGCGTGACCCCGGTCCGCGCCTACGTCTGCACCCGCTGCCTCAAGGGCGGCAAGGTGGTCAAGGCCGCCTGACCGCTCGAGGCTGGCCCCGCTTAGCGGGAGTCCGCCAGGAGGTTGACCATCACGATCGCGGCGTCGGCGGCGTCCAGCCCGGCGTTGCCCTTGTCGCCGCCCGCCCGGTCCTCGGCCTGCTGGCGGTTCTCGGTGGTCAGCACGCCGAAGGTGCAGGGAACGCCGGTCTCCAGGCTCACGGCCGTGAGGCCCGTCGCCGCGGCGTTGCAGATGTGGTCGAAGTGGGCCGTCTCGCCACGGATGACCACCCCGAGCGCGATGACCGCGGCGTAGCGGCGCCGGTGCGCCATCGCCCGGGCGGCCAGCGGCAACTCGAAGGCGCCCGGCACCCAGTGGTCCTCGAGGTGCCCGTCGGGCAGGCCGGCCTCCCGGAGGCGGTCGCTCGCCCCGGCCAGCAGGCGCTCGCTGAGGTCGCGGTGGAAGCCCGCCACGACGGCGGCGATGCGGATGCCCGGGTGCTCCAGGTGCGGGACCGGGGGCGGCGGGCCGATGCGCGCCATCAGGCGTCGCCGGCCGGGTCGGTCACGGGGCCGTCCTCGGTGGCCTCCTCCTCGAAGCGCAGGTCCTGGTGGTGCAGCACGTGGCCCATCTTGTCGCGCTTGGTGCGCAGGTACTCGAGGTTGTCGTCGCCGGGCGTCATCTCGATCGGGACGCGGTCCACGATCGACAGGCCGTAGCCCTCGAGGCCGACGATCTTCTTGGGGTTGTTCGTCAGCAGCTTGATGGTCGTGAGGCCGAGGTCCACGAGGATCTGGGCGCCGATGCCGTAGTCGCGCAGGTCGGGCGGGAAGCCGAGGGCGATGTTGGCCTCGACCGTGTCCATGCCGCGGTCCTGCAGCTCGTAGGCGCGCAGCTTGTTCAGCAGGCCGATCCCGCGGCCCTCCTGGGCGATGTAGAGGAGGACGCCGCGGCCCTCCTCGGCGATCGTCCGCATCGCCGCCTTCAGCTGGTCGCCGCAGTCGCAGCGCTGCGAGCCGAAGACGTCGCCGGTGAGGCACTCGGAGTGGACGCGCACGAGCACGTCGCTCGCGCCGTCCACGTCGCCCTTCACCAGCGCGAGGTGGTGCTTGCCGTCGAGGATCGAGCGGAAGCCGACCGCGGTCCACTCCCCGTAGGCCGTCGGCAGGCGGGCGGCCGTGCCGCGCTCGATGAGCCGCTCGGTGTGGCGGCGGTGCTCGATGAGCTGGGCGATCGTGATCATCTTCAGCCCGTGCTCGCGGGCGTAGGGCACGAGGTCGGGGACGCGCGCCATCGTGCCGTCGGGGTTGCTGATCTCGCAGATCACGCCGGCCGGGATCAGCCCCGCCAGCCGCGTGAGGTCGACCGCCGCCTCGGTGTGGCCGGCGCGGCGCAGGACGCCGCCCGACTGCGCCTTCAGCGGGAAGACGTGGCCCGGCTTGACCAGGTCCTCGGGGCCCGTGTCCGGGTCGATCGCGACCATGATCGTGCGCGAGCGGTCGGGCGCCGAGATGCCGGTGGTGATGCCGTGGCGGGCCTCGATCGGCTCGGTGAAGGCCGTCGCGTTGCGCGCCTCGTTGCGCTTCACGACCGGCTTCAGGCCGAGCTGCTCGCAGCGCGCCTCGGTGAGCGCGAGGCAGATCAGGCCGCGCCCGTGGGTGGCCATGAAGTTGATCGCCTCGGGCGTGGCGTACTGCGCCGCCATCACCAGGTCGCCCTCGTTCTCGCGGTCCTCGGAGTCGAGGATCACCACCATCCGCCCGGCGCGGATCTCCTCGATGGCCTCGGCGATGGTCGCGAACTGCACTGCGGTGCTCGTCATTCCCCACTCCCTCTCGGCGGAACGTACGGCGCCGCCAGTGACTCCACGTATTTTGCCACCACGTCAACCTCCAGGTTCACGGCGCGCCCGAGCGCCTGCGGGCCGAGCGTGGTGACGGACATCGTGTGCGGGATCAGCGCGACGGTGAACGCGTCCGGCCAGACGGCCCGCCACGGTCAGGCTGACGCCGTCCACGCAGATGCTCCCCTTCTCCACGACGTAGCGCAGCAGCTCGGCGGGCGCGGAGATCTCGAGCAGCGTGCTCCCGCCCTCGGGCGTCGCGCCGCGGACCGTGCCCGACGCCGTCCACGTGCCCCTGCACGAGGTGGCCGTCGAGGCGGTCGCCGAGGCGCATCGGGCGCTCCAGGTTCACCCGGTCGCCCACCGCGAGGCCGCCGAGCGACGTGCGCCGCAGCGTCTCGGCGACGCAGTCGACCGCGAAGCCGTCCGGGCCGATCGCGACGGCCGTCAGGCAGGTGCCGTTGACCGCCACCGAGTCGCCGAGCTCCAGGCCGTCGAGCACGACCCGCGCCTCCACCTCGAGGCGCGCGCCCTGCTCGCCGGGATGGATGCCCGCGACGCGACCGCCCTCCTCGATGAGGCCCGTGAACACGGCTCAGACGGTACCGGCGAGCGGGCGCAGGCGCCCCGTGACGAGGATGTCGTCGCCCACGCGCTCCGACGCCGTGCCGACGAGCCGCGGCGCGGCCGCCAGGCTCGGCGCGCCCGCGCCGCCGAGAAAGTCGGTTGTGTCCATCGGGCCGACCGTTCCGCTGCCAGCCGGCGGCAGCTGGCCGATGTATTGAATCACGATGTCGCCCTGCCGCCCGTCGGGCGGCACGGGCTGCGAATTCGCTGGGTCGTAGCGCACGTCGAGGACGCCGAAGGCTGCGCCGAGCAGCCAGGGCGTCATCGCGCCCCCGACCTGCAGCGCGTGTCCATCCAGAAATGCCTGTGCGTTCTTGATCAGGTCGCTGACCTTTTGCTTCGCCTCGTGCATGTAGATGAAATTGGTGTCGAGCTTCTCGATAAGATCGGTTCCCACCTGACTTGCGTAGCCCACGACCGAGCCGAGTGGATCAGGTCCGTAGGGCGCCAGGAAGAACTTCACATTGACGCTGAACGGCTGGATGCTGACGTCCAGACCGAGAAAACTTCCGCTGATCGGCTGATTGTTGATCCCGGAGAACGTCACCGTCAGCAGGACGTACGCCAGCTTGCCGATCAGGCCGTCGTATCCGCTGTCCGACGAATCCATGCTGAGGCGGATGTCGCTGATCTGGATATTGGGCCACGTCAGCGTCGGAATGCTGCCAAGGACGTAGTCGACATCATTAAGCCCGTAGTACGAGGCCAGCTCCGGATCGAACCGGATCATGAGGTCGCCGCCCTCGAACTCCAGCGACATGTAGTTGCGCCCGTTCCAGTTGTTGTCGATCCCTGCTGGAAGAAGGCCAGCGGAATGCGGCGCGTGAGCAGCGGGAAACAGGCTGGGGAACGGATTCAGCGAGACGTTGTACGAATATGTTCCCGCGGGCGCGCCTGGCGCGAGCTGCAGCTGCACTCTCCAGGTGTCGTCCAAGTCCGACGGCGTGAGCTGTAACGGCAGGTTGTTGAGCGCGCTCGCGACCAGGTGATCACCGTGGTACAGATCCATCTTCAGATCCACGATCGACGGACCGCCGCCTCCACCACCGCCTCCGCCCCCACCGCCTCCGCCTCCGGGACCGATCGGAAGCGCCGGGGCCGCAGTCAAGGGCGTCAAAGAACCGCCGCCGGCGACTCTGAGCGTCGGCGTCACGGGGCGGCCGTGTCCGGGGAGCCCGGTCCCGCCCGGGTCCACTGGCGGCTGCGTGATGACCCCAAGTTGTTTCGCGTACAGGTGAAATTCGCCCGACGACATCGTGGGGAGGCGGTACATCTGCGCGTCGCTCGGCGAAAACTCGAGCACCGTCGACACGATCAGGTCGCAATACTGCGTCATGAGTGTCCTCCGCCTTCGTTGATTGCCTGTGTGACCAGAGGATGCTTCGCTCCGGACGGAGCGAGGGATCGACCATGCTACGCCCGTCCGAACAGGGGCGCCAACGTCGCTCACGGCGGCCGGGGAAAGCCGTCATGTAGGAGCGTGCTTACACCGCAATGAGCGGAGTCTGTTGCGGGGTCGCCCGGCCAACAATGCAACCGTCATCGAAGCACTTAGTTCGCCAGGTCGTCGCCATACAGAGAAATCCGAAACGCGACACAAAGACGCTGAAGAACAGTGCCAAAGCGGTGACACAAGCGGCCGCCCACTTGCGGTAAGAGCCGCGATTTGAGCTGCGAGGCGGTCGCACCGGGATCTCGCGATGCACGAGTGCGCCGGAGGATATTGAGCCGATCTGCTGAGGTGCCGGTTGTGGCCGATAGAGGGCGCCCAGAGAGGACCGCTATCGACCCATCAGCGACATCCAGTCCGCTACCCAGTGCCCCGTAAGAAGCTAAACACCGGACACTCGCGCAACCCGTGGAAATAGCAGAAATCTCTTTTCCACTGGAAGCCTCAAAAACTGGCCGACCCACGGCGGCCATCCACGCCGGACCGGGTGCACGACGCTTCTTCGAGACTACCTAGCTCTTACGGCGTAGGTGGAATTACCTCCGACTGGCAGCCACGGTGTCGTGCCACTCTTCGAATACTTCTTCGGAATAACCTCCGGGGAATCGCAGTCCTGGGAAGGACATCACAGATTCCGTCCCCATCGAAATCTTGAAACTGAAGTTCCGACACTTTTTCCGACATCGTATTCCAATAGCGCCATTGCCCGGTCAAGCCGGACCGCACCCACCACGTCACGCCGCTCGCCATGAATTGATCTTGTACCTCGTCGCCCGCAAAGTGACAATTACCAAGCTCGGACATCGGATCGGCTCCGAAGACGTTCGTAGGCGTCACCTTTATGGGGTTGGTGATGTTGTCGCCAAAGTAGTAACTACAGTTACCATTCTGTGCAATTGCATCGTCCTTGTTCTCGTGTGCGAACACGTTGCGATCAACCACCGCTTCGTCCACAGGGTTGCCCCGAATTCTGATTGCGTTGCCGTTCGTGTAGAGGACCGTGTTCCGTTCGATAATCATTGTCTCTCCGGCATTGCCACAGTTGGCATCTTGCCCCCACACGTGGTCGTCCCCATGCATGTCGATGATGTGCGTATGCCAACACCAAGCTGGATACAAAATACAGTGTAGGCCGCCTCCTGAGAGAATCAGGTTATCTCGCGCCGTGTAGCCAGAGAAGTCGCGCCCAGTTGGGTCTTTACTCGACCCGGCGATCGCGTGCCGATTCTGATTGAAGACATTCTGCTCAATCAAGGCATAAGCGCCGCTAGATACGGCTAACCCGAGCCCAGGTGCTCCTGGCGATTGTCGTGAATGAAGTTGTTCACAATGTGCACAGCACCGACGTTCGTATTCCACAGCCGCCCCAACTCCGAGCTAGGTGCCTGCGTATCATATACATCGACGCCGGCAAAGGCCCACTGAGAGATTTCCATGTTGGAGATTTCAACCTGCTGCAGTCCCGGAAGCACGAATCCTGCCCATCCGGGCACCCCGGCGGCACAATCCTGATACCCGTGGCCGTTTCATCGTTAACCGTACCGACACCGCTCTCAGGGCCTTCGAGCCGAAAGCCAGAGAACTTGACACGATCACCGCTGATCACAAACAGCGGGTCGCCCACTTTGACATGAGAAAAAATCAGCGGCCCAAGTTGCCGGAGACTCCGCTCTCGCACCCCGGCGGGGCCTTTAGTGTCGTATCGGACGGAACATTAATATTCCTCCTGTTACCGAGATCCAACTCCAGGTTGTCGCCACACAGCTCCACCACCTTATTGGGTGATGCCAACGCGCCGAGCAGCACGTTCACCGGATCCACTGTCGTGCTGTCAATTCTGATCGTGCCGCCGCTAACAGTCACCTTGACCGACGCGCTATTCGTCCTCCTTGAGGAGCTCCCGCGAGTGTCGCTCACAAGGACCACATACTCCGTGGTGCTAGTAGGTGTGAATGTCCGAGCTCCCACCGGTTCCACCGCTTGATTATTCAGTTGGACGTTCAGAGACGGGCAATCATCGGGGAGGCTCGCGAACCAACTGACCATGGTTGGGGTCGGGAAGGTCAGGTCCATAGGGCTTGCCGTGATGGATACGCTCTCGCCACCGCTCGACGCAGTTTGACGGTTGCGTGTGACCATTGCCCCCGGAGGAACCGTCGCCATTTGAGCGTGTACGTACGCCTTGCATCGAACTACATCCGGCGAGCAGAACGAGCACCACCAGTGTCCTGTACATTCGATACCTTCAACTAGATGATCGGATTCTTGCCCGTCTGCCAAATGATTCTCTCCGCCGGCAAGACTCCGCTACTCTCGTTGGATGAATCATGCGCGCCCCCGCTGAAGGTTTCCAGTCATTTTGAATGACCGGAATGAGGAGATTCGGCGCGCCGCACCTATGTCCGCTTGTGGCCGGTCAGCGACCGACGCATCCGGTTGCCGCACTCGCTCGACAGCGAGTTCCTGACCCCCTTGTTACTGCCTCAAAAGCAACCCAGGCGAGGATCAACCATGCCGCGATGAATGCCGCGCCGCCGATCGGCGTTAGCACACCAAGCCAGGGCGTGCCGGTCAGCGCCAGCGCGTAGAGGCTGCCGCAGAAAAGAAACAGGCCCGCGATCAGTAGCCACGCGGTCCATGCGAGTCCCTGCGCTGTCGGCCATTGCGCCATGAGGATGCTCACGCCGAGGAGCCCCAGCGCGTGCCAGAAGTGATACTGAACCGCGGTCTGGTAAACGGCGAACGATTCGGGGCGCGAGCCGCGTTTTGACGGCATGCGCGCCGAACGCGCCGAGCGCGACCGCAGCTGCGAGCACAACCGCGGCGGCAAGTACACACAGACGGGCGTTCATCGGCTGGCCGGCAGTTTGTCTACAATTGGAACTACAAAGCTAGGATAGCACCGTGGCGGTTTCCGATCCGATTCAACGCATCGGTCCCGAACGGCTCCGGTCGACCCACACCAGCCGGTCGGTCTTTTCCAAAGCAGACGCCCACCGAATCAGTTAGCCGGCACAATCCAACCGAGGTAGATCGACCGAAAGACTGCGATTCGAGTCGATCAAGCGCAGCTGCGCGGACACATTGGCGCGGCGGTTGTCATAGGATTGGGATGTCTCGAACGAACATTTGAACGATGGTAGCGACGCCCGTCAACGATAGATTGACGTCGGAACGCTGACCAAGATGGGGGTTCGTGCGCCAGCGAACAGACCGCGCTGCGCGCAGGTGCTTAAATACATTCGCGCTCGACTCCTCGAAGAGCGTGGGCAACCAGAAGGAGTCCAAAATGTATATTGGCGGCGGTATAGGTTTAGTTTTGCTGATTGTTATTCTGGTTATGTTTTTGCGATGAGCCATTGCCCGAACCGGTGAGATCCTTCGGTCTTGGTTCTGATTCTGGAGTTCGTTCTGATTCTGGAGTTGGACTACAACGCAACGGCTTGTTCGCTGTTTCGAGTGATATCGGAGGGGCGATGTTCCTGCACTGCGTCTTCACTCTCTAGTGTCAACGTAGTCTCTCGAAGGGACCGACCATGGAACGAACCACGACACTGGGCGGCAATCTCAGCGCTGGCAGTAACCCGATCAATCCAGTTAGCGCCAAGGTGGAAGGCGCGGCGCAGGCAGCGCACGAGACATCGGACAAGATCGCGGCTAAGGCTACCGCGCAGGTGGACCGTTCCGCTGAGGCGGTCCACCGCGCCGTCGACAGCGCCGTCGATGCCGCAACATCTGCGGCAGAGTGGGCGTCGACCATTACCGAGCAAGCGAAGCAAGTACAGACACGACTCACCGAATCGGCAAGCGCTTCGATCCGTGCGCGTCCGATCGCCACGGTCGCTGGCGCAGTCGTCGTCGGCTATCTACTCGGTCGCCTGGCGCGCCTGTAGACCTGACGAACCGCGGTGGCAGCGGCTAATACGTCTGCTAACGAGCCCCTAGCTGTACGGCTGCTCTTGGCTGCGGGTTCAACCGGTCGACGCAACACCGCCCGTCCTTACAGACAAGGCTTTGATGCCTATGGCCTTCATGCGACGTGACATAGCCACGATCCGAGGTTGCACACGCAAGAACGAGAAGGACTGGGAAACAGCGCTACTTGCGATTAGATTCGATTTGACAAGCACTTGCGGTGGCGTCTCCTAAACCTATCATGTGTTGCGTTGACCAGTTGAATCCACAACCGTTAGCAGACAGTCTCCAACGGCCGCTTATGGTCTTACCCACGAACAACGGACACCTTGCCAGGCGATTTCATCGCCTCAAATGGTAGCGGGGCCTCGTAGCTAATCGATGAGTGCCGTCGCTGCCGGTTGTAGAACACCTCCATGTAATCGAACAAGCTGACCCGCGCATCATCGCGTGTCTTGTAGTCGCAGTGCATGACCAATTCGGTCTTGAGCGTGTGGAAGAAGCTCTCCATAGGCGCATTGTCCCAACAGTCACCCTTGCGACTCATGCTCTGCCGGATGCCGTAGCGGTTGACGATTTCCCGGTAGCTTCCGGTCGCGTATGTTGACCCTTGGTCGGAGTGCAGCGTGACCGGTGGACCCCGATGCGCGATCGCCATGTTCAACGCGTCCATCGCCAGCTTCGTGTCGAGAGTTCGGCCCATCGCCCAGCCCACCAAGGCTCTCGAGTATGCGTCCAGAACCGCCGCCAGGTAGAGCCAACCTTGCCTCGTCGGTATGTAGGTGATGTCGCTCAACCAGAGGTCGTTGGGATGTGTTGACGTGAAGTCCCGGTTGATCAAGTTCGGCGACGCTTTGGTCCTGCGGGAGTCGGTGGTTACGCGGAAGCGCCGAATCGCCTTGGGCAGGATCCCAGCCTTGTGCATCAGCTTGGCCACCGTGTTGCGGCAGCACGGCACCTCTTGGGCCAGCAGCTCGACGTGCACCCTGGGAGCGCCGTACGACTCGCGGCTGGCCTGGTGAATCGTCCGGATACGAGCGGTGAGTTCGACCTGGCGCTTCTGCCGATCGCTGGGACCGCGATGCCGTGCAGCGTAGTACCCGCTGCGCGACACCTGCAGCGCCTCGCACAGGGCCGGCACGCCGTACTGCCCTCGATTCTTCTCGACGAAGCCGTACTTCACTTCGCTTCCCGAGCAAAGTAAATGGCCGCTTTTTTTAAAATCTCGATCTCCATCTTGAGCTTTGCGTTCTCGCGACGCAGCTGCTCAAGGTCGTCGACTGCGGCTCGATCCGGCTTAGCGATGCCGGTCACGGCCTCCTTCTCGAACTGCAATCGCCAATCACGCAGCTGACCAACTCGAACGCCAAGCTCCCGTGCCAGCTGCGCCTTGGGCTTCTCGCTCAATGCAACCTGACGCACCGCTTCAAGCTTGAATTCCCGCGTCAATTTCCTGCGCGGCTTGTATTCCATCGAACACCTCCCACGAGTATTGCCCGAATTAAGGTGTCCATCAAACGTGGGTATCTTCATTACGACCCTAACCGGCCATCGAACGCTACGAAAACCGGACGTTCAGCGGTTTGCGCACGACCTTCTCCAATTGATTGGGGATTGGTCACGCAGTCGGCTATTAGGGCTTGATCCCAGCGGCTTTGATGATCTGTGCCGCGCTTTCACTCTCGCTCAGCACGAAGCGCGCGAACTCGGGCTGCGTCATATTCATCGGCTCGCCTCCGTGCTTGGCAACCCAGTCGCGCAGACTCCGGCCCCGCGAGCACGCGTCCGATGTCCTTCGCAAGCTTGTCAACCACGCCGGCCGGAGTGCCAGCCGGCGCCCATAGCCCATACCAAATCGGGAAGTCGAATCCGGCGACGCCAGCCTCCGCGATTGTCGGCACCTCCGGTAACAGGGCCGAGCGCCGCGCAGTGCTCACGCCTAGCGCAATGAGTTTGCCGTCGCGAATATGGGGCAGGGCGAGAGAGATGGGCGCCATATAGTAAGCGGTGCGCCCAGCGATCGCGTTGGCGATCGTGTCGGCGTTCGAATCGGCCGGTCGGGCAGGCACGTGCACCGCCTTTATGCCCGCCGCGAGATTGAATTTCTCGACCCCGAGATGCGTGCCGGTGCCTATACCGGCGGAGCCAAACTTGAGCTCACCCGGCTTCGCCTTCGCCGCCGCAATGAGCTCGCCGACGGTGGCGACACCAGCCGGCTTACCTGCGACGAGCACGTAGGGCTGGCTCGTGAGCGGAACGATCGGGATGAAATCCTTCAACGGGTCATATGGGAGATTCTTCGAGAACGCCGCACTGTATGCCTGAGCGTTGGTGTTTATGAGTAGCGTGTAACCATCGGCGTGGTGACTTCGCGACCTGCGCGGGGCCCGCCGTGGCTCCCGCACCGGGGATGTTCTCCACCGTCACAGCTTGGCCCCACAGCTCAGAGAGCTTCTGGGCCAGGGCACGGGCCAACAGATCAGGTCCACCGCCCGCCCCGAACGGCTCGATCAGGCGCACCGGCTTGGTTGGATAGTCTTGTGCAACCGCGACCGGATTTTCTGCGGCTGTCATGGCGTTCTCTTGTGTTCCGGGACATCCCCGCGCGTAGACCGCATGAGCGATTGATCGCTCGTGGCCGACGAGCACCGACCAATGGCTTCAATGAAGCAAATCGCGCTACGTCACAAGTTGCGCGAGCCGTCGATTGGAATCGTCAGCGATTTGGCCGAAGTCGACCCACTGCAGACATAACGAACGGCCCAAAGCGGACGGTGAACGAATCGGGGATAGCCGACGGCGCGGCCGGGAGCGCGAAAGCCACGAACAACCCGGAGCGATCCATCACTGGATGACCTCGTCCGCGCGTAGCAGGGGCTCGCAAAGGGTTCCATGAAACGGTGGAGCGAAATATATTGTGTAGCGATTGGTTGTGCATGAAGGCGTTTAGGTGCCTCACTGAGGCTGGCCCCTTATCAGGGCGTTTCCGCATCGAAGATCACCAGGTCATCGGCGGAGTTCCCCCGATACCAAACATCCCCGTCGCGGTCGCCGTTG
>CAVYRD010000016.1:0-56945 GCA_963770865.1 uncultured Thermoleophilia bacterium | reverse complement strand
CTAGACGCCGCCCCTCAGCGCCCGGGCCGGCGGTGGACCAGCAGGACGACGCCCCCGTAGGTCCGCGTCTCCGCGAGCTCCAGCGACGTCGCGTCGGGCGTGTCCGGGAAGAGGCGCCGGCCCGAGCCGAGCACCACCGGGAAGATCATCAGCCGCAGCTCGTCGACCAGGTCCCGCTCCATCAGCGAATGGACCAGGGAGCGGCTGCCCGCGACCAGGATGTCGCCCGCGATCCGCTCCTTGAGTCCGCGCACCGCCTCGGTGAGGTCGCCCTCGAGCAGGTGGGAGTTCTCCCACTCCAGCGAGCGCAGCGTCGTCGAGACGACGTACTTCGGCATCGCGTTCATCGTGGCCGCGAAGCCGGCCTCGTCGTCGCGCTCCGGCCAGGCGCCGGCGAAGCTCTCGTAGGTGACGCGTCCCAGCAGCTGGGCCTCGGCGGCCAGGACCTCCTCGAGCTTGTAGGCGAACTGGCCCTCGTCCGGATGCCGCCCGACCCAGTTGGTGTGGGCGTACCCCGGCTCGCCTCCCGGCGCCTCCATCACGCCGTCGAGCGACACGAACTCCGTCACCACCACGCGGCCCATCGCCTCTCCCCTCCCCGGTCCCGCCCGCCCCCGGCACGGCCCCCCGGCGGGCCCGCAGGCCGGGCCGGGGGCGGCGGCGGTCAGCCCTTGACGGCCGCCAGGACCGGCTCGGCCTTCGCCGGGGTCGCGTCCTTACCGCCCTTGGCCGCCTTCTCCGGCTCGATCACCTCGCCCGTGGCCGGGTCGAAGGCCGGCAGGTTCGGGTTCGGCACCCCGGCGTCCTCGCGGATGCGCGACTCGAGCTGCGTCGCCACGTCCGTGTGCTCGCGCAGGAAGGCGCGGGCGGCGTTGCGGCCCTGGCCCAGGCGCTCGTCGCCGAACGAGAAGTAGGCGCCGCTCTTCTGCACCATCCCGCGCTCGACGCCGAGGTCGAGCAGGTTGCCCTCGTGGGAGATGCCCTCGCCGTAGATGATGTCGAACTCGGCCTGGCGGAACGGCGGCGCCACCTTGTTCTTCACGACCTTCACCCGTGCCCGGTTGCCGACGGCGTCGGCGCCCTCCTTGAGGGTCTCGATGCGGCGGATGTCCAGGCGCACCGAGGCGTAGAACTTCAGCGCGCGGCCGCCGGGGGTGGTCTCGGGCGAGCCGAACATCACGCCGATCTTCTCGCGCAGCTGGTTCGTGAAGATGCAGATGGTGCCGGCGCGGTTCAGGTTGCCGGCCAGCTTGCGCAGGGCCTGCGACATGAGCCGGGCCTGGAGGCCGACGTGCGTGTCGCCCATCTCGCCCTCGATCTCCGCCTTCGGCACGAGGGCGGCGACCGAGTCGATCGCGATCACGTCGAGGGCCGCCGAGCGCACCAGCAGGTCGGCGATCTCGAGGGCCTGCTCGCCGTGGTCCGGCTGCGAGAGCAGGAGCTCGTCGACGTCCACGCCGATGTTCTTGGCGTAGACCGGGTCCATGGCGTGCTCGGCGTCGATGAAGGCGCACAGGCCGCCGCGCTTCTGGGCCTGCGCGATCAGGTGGTAGACCATCGTGGTCTTGCCGGAGCTCTCCGGGCCGTAGATCTCGACGATCCGGCCGCGTGGGATCCCCCCGATGCCGAGGGCGATGTCGAGCGCCAGAGAGCCCGTGGGCACCGAGGCCATCTCGACCAGGGGGGTATCCCCCATCCTCATGATGGCGCCCTTGCCGAACTGCCGCTCGATCTGCGCGACGGCCGAGCCGAGCGCCTCGTGCTTCTCCACGGAGGGCCTCCCTCTGAGGGTGTGTTCGATGACTACCGCGACGGATCCCCTCGGTGGGACGACCCTCCCGGCGACTGAGGAGGATCATAGTGCGCGGGTCGGCTGATATCGAACACCTGTTCGCGGATATCGTGCCGATCCCGTGACGGGACCGCGCCGCCCGCCGTCACGCCTTGCGCTGCTCCTCGAGCCCCGCGCGCAGGAGGTGGAGGGCCCCGGCGACCGCCCGGTCGCGGATCGTCTCGCGGTCGCCGCCGCGCCGGTGCTCGACCATCCGGACGCCGATCGGGCCGGCCAGGGCGATGTGGACGAGGCCCACCGGCTTCTCCGCCGTGCCGCCCCCGGGGCCGGCCACGCCGGTGATCGCGAGGGCCCAGTCGGCACCGAGCCGGCCGCGCGCTCCCCGGGCCATCTGCTCCGCGCACTCCGGCGAGACGGCGCCGTGGCGGCGGATCACCTCCGGGTCGACCCCCAGCAGCTCCACCTTGGCGGCGTCGGCGTAGGTGATGAGGCCCCCGAGCACGTAGGCCGACGACCCCGCGCGGGCCGTGAGCCGCGCGCCGAGTCCGCCCCCGGTGCACGACTCGGCCACGGCGACGGTCTGGCCGGCCGCGACCAGGCCCTCCGCGACCACGTCGTCCACGGTGCGCCCGTCGCGGCTGAAGAGCCGGGCGCCGAACGCCTCGCGCACCCGGGCCTCCAGGGCGTCGGCCGCGCCGGCGTCGGCCGGCGCCGCGCGCACGGTGACCTCCAGCTCCCCGTCCCGCGCGCAGATGCCCACCGTCAGGCGCGCCCAGGCGTCCGGGTCGAAGCCCTCCAGCGCGGCGATGAGCGACGACTCGGGCACCGCGTGGACGCGCAGCACGCGCTCGTCGCGCGCGGGCGCGCGGGCCAGGACGGCGGCGACCGGCGCGCGGCCGAGGGCCTCCTCCCACATCGTCGCCAGCTCCCACGGCGGGCCGGGCAGGACCACCACCACCGACCCCTCGTGGGACACGATGCACCCCGGCGCCGTGCCGGGCGGCGGCAGCATCTCCGCGCCCCCCGGCAGCGAGGCCTGCTTCTCGTGGAGCGCGGCCAGGACCGCCGGGTCGCCGCCGATGACGCTGCTGCGGGCGCGCACCAGCTCCAGGGCCCGCGGGTCAACGGCCAGCGGCCGCCCGGTCGCCCGGCCCACCGCCTCCATCGTGAGGTCGTCGTGCGTCGGGCCGAGGCCGCCCGACACGCAGATCAGGTCATGCCCCTCGCCCAGGAGCCGGGCGAGCGCGCCGCCGATGGCGGCGAGGCCGTCGCCGACCATCTCGATGCGGTCCACCTCCACCCCGTGCTCCTCGAGGGAGCGCGCGAGGATGCCGGCGTTGCGCTCGCGGATGCGCCCGCGCAGGATCTCGTCGCCGGTGACCAGCACCGCCGCGCGCGGACCGGCCGGCCGCTCAGGAGGCGCGCTTGACCCCGCGGGTCGTGATGAGCCAGGTGCCGTGCACCGAGCTGTCGAGCGAGGCGGGCTTGCCGGCGATCGTGACGGCGAGCTCGGCCGGGTTGGTGGCCCGCACCCAGATCCCGTTCAGCACCTTGAAGACGACCGAGTCGCCCGGCGCGAGGATCCTCTGCACGACCAGCCGCCCCTTGGAGTTCTTGCCGCGCACCTCGACGTAGCAGCCGTAGGTGCCGGTGCCCGTGAGGACGATCGTGGTCTTCTTCGTCTTGACCGGCGCCTCGGTGGCGGCGGTGTCGGGCTCGACCACCACCGGCACGGAGCTCGCGCCGCCGGTCGCCGCCGGGTCGGTGATCGGGGCCTGCGGGCTGTTGTCGCCCACGCCCATCCAGATGAGCAGGGCGACGGCCATGACGCCGCCGATCGCGAGCCACAGGAGCTGGACCTCCGTGCGCCGCCGGCGGCGCGGGCGGGCGAGGCCGCGCGGCTCGGACGCCGAGCGGCGCCGGACCGGTTCGGCCGCGCCGGGGTGCGGCGGACGGCCGGGCTCGCGGTCGCCCGCGGGGCGGTAGGTGCCGAAGCGCGACTCGTACTCGTCGAGCACGAGGCGCCCGTCGAGGTCGAGGAAGTCGGCGTACGTGCGCAGGAAGCCGCGCACGTACGTGGGCGACGGCATGAGGTCGAACTGCTCCTCTTCCATCGCCCGGAGGTATTTGGCGCGGATCTTCGTCTCGGCCTCGCAGTCCAGGATGTCCAATCCCCGGCGCAGGCGTGCCTCGCGAAGTGTGTTTCCGATTTCGAACATGAGGGCGCGTGCAGGCGGAAAGGGGCTCCGCCCGCGGGCGCACCCTAGCCCAGGCCGCGCGCGACTGCCAACCGGGCCCTACTCGTCGAACGCGTCCTCGTCGTCCTCGGGGACGTCCGGCACGCGGTGCAGGACGCGGTCGAGGTCGCCCACGCCGATCAGGACGGTCCGCGGCTTGGACCCCTCGTGGCCGGACACGACCCCCATCCGCTCCATGGTGTCGACGAGCCGGCCGGCGCGCGCGTAGCCCACGCCCAGGCGCCGCTGCAGGAGGGAGACGGAGGCCGTCCCCTGCTCCACGACCATCTCGACGGCGCGCTCGATCATGTCGTCGACCTCGGCGTCCATCGGGTCCTCGACCGGCTCCGGGCGCTCCATCAGCTCGCGCCGCATCTCCGGCTTGCCCTGGGCGCGCCAGTGGTCGGTGATCGCGAGGATCTCCTCCTCGCTGACGTAGGCGCCCTGCAGGCGCTGCAGGCGCGAGGTGCCGACCGGGCGGAAGAGCATGTCGCCGTGGCCGAGCAGCGACTCGGCGCCGCCGGCGTCGAGCACCACCCGCGAGTCGACCTGCGAGGAGACCGCGAACGCGATGCGCGAGGGCACGTTGGCCTTGATCATCCCGGTGATCACGTCCGCCGACGGACGCTGGGTGGCGAGCATCAGGTGGATGCCGACCGCGCGGCTCTTCTGGGCGAGGCGGATGATCGAGTCCTCGACCTCGGCCGGCGAGACCATCATCAGGTCGGCCAGCTCGTCGATGACCACGAGGATCGTCGGCATCGGGGGCTCGCCGGAGGCCGCGCGCGCCTCGTTCCAGTCGCGCAGGTTGCGGGCGCGCTTCATGCCCATCAGCTCGTAGCGGCTCTCCATCTCGCGCACGACGTTGCCGAGCACCGCCGCGGCGTCCTTCATGTTGGTGACGACCGGCGTCAGCAGGTGCGGGATGCTCTCGTAGTGGTTGAGCTCGACCTTCTTGGGGTCGATCAGGATCATCCGCAGGTCCTCGGGCGTCGAGCGCAGCAGCACCGACGCCAGCAGGGCGTTCAGGCAGACGCTCTTGCCGGTGCCGGTCGAGCCGGCGATCAGCAGGTGCGGCATCTTCGCCAGGTCGATGTAGACCGGCTTGCCGCCCAGGTCGAGCCCGAGCCAGGCCATCAGCGGGCCGGCGTGCTCGGGGAACTCGCGGGTGATGTCGCCGAGCGTGACGAGGGCGGCCTCGGGGTTCGGGACCTCGACGCCGACGGCCTGCTTGCCCGGGATCGGCGCGATGATGCGCAGCTCCTCGCGTGCGGCCAGGGCGTAGGCGAGGTCGTCGCGCAGCGCGCTGATGCGGCCGACCTTCGTGCCGGGGGCGAGCTGGAGCTCGTAGCGCGTGACGCGGGGGCCGCTCACCGTGTCGGAGACGGTCGCCTCGATGCCGAAGTGGCCGAGGGCCTCCTCCAGCAGGCGCGAGGTGCGCCGGATCATGTCCTCGGGCTGGCTGGTCGGGCCGCTCGAGCGGCGCAGCAGGGACGCGGACGGCCGCCGGTACCTGCCGCCGCGCGTGGGCATGGAGGGGGTGGGCGTGAAGACCGGCTCGAGGTCGGGCGCCTCGTCGGCCAGGTCGAGCTGGCGCACCGGGGCCGGCGCGACCGCCGGGGCGGGCCGGGGCGCCGCGGGGGCCTGCGCGATCGCCGCCTCCATCAGGCCGTCGGCCGGGCCGAGCGCCGGCGAGGGCGGCAGGTCGGAGGGCGCCTCGAACAGGTCGGGGAAGTTGTCGGCGCCGTCCACCAGCGCGTGCGGCGCGACCGGGCGCTGGCGGCGGCGGCCGATGATCGTGGGCGGCTCGATGGCGTCGATCCGCTCGCGCAGGCGCTGGCCGCCGCGGAGCGCCGTGACCGAGGCCGTCGCCACGCCGCGGCCCACGCTGCGCGAGGCGACGGCGGCGGTCTCGCCGCCCCGCCGCACCAGCACGCCCAGCGACGCCCCGGAGATGAGGACGACCGCGGCCACGAGGCCCACGACCACGATCAGCGCGGTGCCGAACCCGCCGATGGTCGAGCTGGTGGCGTAGTAGCCCGCCTCGCCGATGTAGCCTCCGCGCTCGCTGAGCCCGCTGTCGAACCACGTCACGCGCTCGGTTCCGCCCAGACCGAGGGTGCCGCCGGCGAGGGCGATCAGCAGCGCCGCCGAGCCGATCAGCAGCCCCAGCCGCATCGGCCGCGCGGCCAGCAGCGGGTGGTCGAGCATGAGGGCGATGCCCATGGCGATGAGGGCGGCCGGCGCGAGGGCGACGCCGCGGCCGACGGCCAGGCGCAGCCCGTCCTCCAGCATCCCCCCCACGGGACCGCCGACCCCGAGGAAGAGGGAGACGCCGAGGAAGATGCCCACCGCGACCAGGCCGAGCCCCACGAGCTCGCGGGTCTGGGTGTTGACGCGCGGCGCGGGGCGCTTGGCGCGCCCGGCGGGGCGACGACGTGATGCCTGAACGCGCGTGCTGATCTCACACCTCCGGGTGCCCGACGTTCGGGCCGGCGGCCCGCTGGGAACGAGTTGGCCAACGGCGGCTGCGTTCCTGCCTTGGCTAGGCTCTCCCGCGTCAGCACCCCCCGCCCCACGACCAGGAGGCCCGTGTGCCCGCACACCAGGTCACGCCCATCGAGAAGCCCGACAAGATCCTGAAGCTGGACGGGATCTCGGCCGAGTCCGTCGAGGCCCACTGGGCGCTCTACGAGGGCTACGTGAAGAAGTACAACGAGATCATGGAGCGGCTCGACGGCGCGGACCGGTCGGCGGCGAACCAGATCTTCTCGGACTACCGCGCCTACCGCTCGGCGATCACCTTCGCCATCGGAGGCATCAAGAACCACGAGGTCTACTTCCAGAACCTCGGCGACGGCGGCGGCTCGCCGTCCGACACGCTGGCCGGGCAGATCGAGCGCGACCTCGGCGGGCAGGACGCGTTCCTCACCGAGCTCCGCGCCGCCGGCATGGCCGCGCGCGGCTGGGCCTGGCTCGCGTGGGACTGGGACTGGTCGCGCCTCGACCTCTACATCGGCGACGCGCAGGACACGTTCCCGGTGTGGAACGCGACGCCGATCCTGGCGCTCGACGTCTACGAGCACTCCTACATCCGCGACTTCTCCACGGCGCGGCCCAAGTACATCGACGCGTTCATCGCCAACATCGACTGGGCCGACGTGAGCGCGAAGTGGGAGCGCATCGCCAGGGAGTTGTAGCCCGCGACGCTCCGTCCGGACGACCGGCGGACTCCCCACCGAGCCGGAGCCGCTAAGAGCTCCGGCTCGGTCGGGATCGGTTCGTGAGGACCTCCTCCGCCTCCTCGAGCCATTCCTCGTGGGCGTCGAGGATGCGCCGCCCCAGCGAGTGGACCAGGCGCAGGTAGCCCTCACGGTGCGGCAGGTCGGCCGCCCGGGCCTCCGACTCGGCCTGCGCAGCGCGCAGCGCCGCGATCTCCCCGCGCATCGCCCGCAGGCTCTCCCAGAGGGCCGCGTCGTCCGGCGCGAGGTCGCCGGCCAGCAGGCGCACCGGCGCCTCGGACTGCATCCGCGGAAAGGGCGTCGGCTCGGCGATCCAGGAGGCGAGCGCGTCCTCCCCGGCCGGCGTCAGCCGGTAGACCGTCCGCGCCCGGGTGCGCCCGGGCTCGCTGGTGGAGGTGAGGTACCCGAGCGACTCCAGGCGCTTGGGCTCGGCGTAGAGCTTGCTCTGGGCGGCGGCCCAGTGGAGCCGGGCGCCCCGGCGCATCATGTCCACGATGTCGTGCGCCCCGGCGCCGCCACGCCCGACCATGCCGAGCACGACGTAGGAGAGCGGGTTGAGCTGACCGGCCATCGCATGCCCCTTGACGATTTCCCTTTGGGACTCTTAGACTCCCAAACGGAGTTTACACCGCGAGCAAGGAGCCCCCATGGCCACCACCGCCCCCGCCGCCGCACCGTCCGTGGTCCCCGCGGGCGCCGCCCCCGTCGTCCAGAGCTGGCACCGCGTCGCGACGCTCGCCGCCGCGCCGTCGGTCAGCGTCATGGAGGTCACCGCCCGCCCCGGCGAGGAGCCCCCGATGCACGTCCACGCCAACGAGGACGAGGTCTTCTACATGCTGGAGGGCGCGCTCACCGTCTGGGTGGACGGCGAGGAGCACCGGGTCGAGGCCGGCGACTGCGCCGTGCTGCCCGCCGGGCTGCCGCACACCTTCGCCGTCGAGGGCGAGTCCGCCCGCACGCTGGTCATCTGCGCGCCGGGCGGCTTCCACGGGATGTTCGAGGCCCTACCCGCCCCGATCGACATGGCCGTCGCCGAGGGCGTCCTCGCCGGCTTCGGCATCACGGTCGTCGGGCCCAACCCGCGCCACGCCTGACGCGTTTCCCACCGGACGCCAGTCGGATTCCCGACGGAGCCGGAGCCGCTAAGAGCTCGGGCTCCTTCGGGATTCGGTCGTGACCTCCGGCGTGGTGCGCAGCGTCTGGAGGACCACGCAGTATCGCTCCGTCAGCTTCAGGAGCGTCGCCAGCTGCTCCTCGGTCGCGTCGGTGTCGAGCGCGAACCGCAGGCGGATGTCCGTGAAGCCGACCGGGGCCTCGCGGTCGACGGCCAGGGTGCCGCGGAAGTCGAGGTCGCCCTCGGCCTCCACCGTGCCGCCGCGCACCGGGATCTCCAGCGCGGTCGCCACGGCCCGCAGCGTCACGCCGGCGCAGGCGACGAGCGCCTGCAGCAGCATGTCGCCCGAGCAGGCCGCCAGGCCGGTGCCGCCGGTGGCGGGGTGCAGGCCGGCCTCCACCAGCGCCTTGCCGGTCTCGACCCGGCACACCAGGTCGCCGCCGTCCAGCGCCCCCGACGCCGTCAGGGTGATGCAGGCGTCGCCCGGCGACTCCCGGTAGCGCTCCTTGAGCGGCGCCTGAACCGCCCGCAGCCCCTCGGCGTCCATGGGCACCGTCTACACCTCCAGGATGACCGGCACCACCATCGGCCGCTGCGAGGTCCTCTTGCGGATGAGCCCGGCCACGGTGTCGTGGAGCTGGTGCTGCAGGACCCCCACCTCGACCACGCTGTGCCCGGCCGAGGTGGCGAGGCTGTCCTCGACGGCGGCCCGCGTCTCCTCGATGAGCTCCTCGTCCTGGCCCGAGCCGAAGCCGCGGGTGACGATCTCGATCTCCCCGATCGGCTTGCCGCTCGAGGCGTCGATGCGGGCGACGACCAGGATGAGGCCGTCGTCGGCCAGGTGGCGCCGGTCGCGCAGGACGCTCTCGGTGATGTCGCCGCCGCCCGCCTGGTCGAACGTAGCTGAGGCCGGCGTTGACCCGGTCCACGACCCCGGCGCGGTCCTCGGTCACCTCGAGCACGTCGCCGTTGTCGAGCACCGTGATGCGGTCGGCGCCGATGCCGAGCGCCTCGGCCAGCTCGGCGTGCGCGCGCTGGTGGCGCGGCTCGCCGTGGACCGGCGCGAAGAAGCGGGGGCGGATGAGCTCCAGCATCAGCAGCAGGTCGCTGGCGCTGCCGTGGCCCGAGACGTGGACGCGCGGATTGGTGCGCTCGGTGATGAAGTCGGCGTCGGCGCGCACCAGGCGGTTGACGATCTCGTTGACGGCCAGCTCGTTGCCCGGGACCGTGCTCGACGAGTAGAGCACCGTGTCGCCCGGCGCGATCGTCACCTGGTTGTGCTCGCCGCGGGCGATGCGGCTGAGGGCGGCCATCGGCTCGCCCTGGCTGCCGGTGCAGATGAGCACCTGCTCGTCGCGCGGGCGGGTCTCCAGCTCGCGCAGCCGCACGAGGGTGCCGGGCGGCGGGTTGAGGTAGGTCTGCCCGGTCTCCGGGATCGATCAGGTTGCTCGCCATCGCGACGTTGCGCGTCAGCGAGCGGCCCACCAGAGCCACGACGCGCCCGTCGGCGTACGCCGCGTCGAGCACCTGCTGCACCCGGTGGATGTGCGAGGAGAAGGTCGTCACCAGCACGCGGCCGCGGGCGATGGCGAAGATGCGCGCCAGCTCGTTCTGCACGTCGCGGGTCGGCAGCGGCGAGGACATGGGGCCCTCCTCCGCGTTGGTCGAGTCGGCCAGCAGCAGCTGCACGCCGCGCTCGCCCAGGCGCGCCAGGGCCGCCAGGTCGCTGCGGCGGCCGCCCACCGGCGCGTACTCGATGCCGAAGTCGCCGGTGTGCACGATCGTCCCGGCCGGGCGTCGAGAGCGCCACGGCGGCGCAGTCGGGCGTCGAGTGGGTCAGCGGCACGAACTCGGTCGAGAACGCGCCGACCTGGACCGGCGTGTTGTAGGGCACCTCGTGCAGGTCAACCTTGTCGATCAGGCGGTGCTCCTCGAGCTTGGCCCGCAGGAGGCCGAGCGTGAAGCGGCGCCCGTAGACGGACATGCGGCCGACGGCGCGCACGAGGAACGGCACCGCGCCGATGTGGTCCTCGTGGCCGTGGGTGAGGATCAGCCCGTCGAGCGCGGTCGCGGCGGTCGACGACGTAGCCGAAGTCCGGCAGCACGATGTCGACGCCCATCTGGTCGTTCTTCGGGAACGTGATGCCGCAGTCGATGACGACCATCCGGTCGCCGCTCTCGACCACGTACATGTTCTTGCCGATCTCGCCGGCCCCGCCGAGCGGGATCACCCGCACGCTGGCGCTGCTCGCCATGTATCGCCTTTCAGATTCTGTGATCGGCGCGGACGCGCCGCGGGGGAGAAGACTAGGCCCGCGAGAGGATGCCCTGGCGCTCGAGCACGGTGCGCAGGATCTCGCGCTCGACCGGCGTCGCGTCCACCAGCGGCAGGCGCAGGCGCCCGGAGGGGATCAGGCCGGTCATCTCGAGGGCGGCCTTGATGAGGATGGGGCTGGTCGTGACGAAGAGGGCGACCACGAGGTCGGCCAGGGCCGCGTCGCGACGGCGGGCCTCGTCCAGGTCGCCGCGGCCGGCCGCCCCGACGATCGCGGCCATCTCCTCGCCCACCAGGTGGGAGGCGACCGAGATGACGCCGGCGCCGCCCAGCTCCAGCACCGGCAGCAGCATGTCGTCGTTGCCCGGCCCAGACCGCGAGGTCGGGGACGCGCGAGACCTCGCGCAGCTGGTCCAGGTCGGGTTGGCCTGCTTCAGGCCCACCACGTTCGGGATCTGCGCCAGCTCGGCGATCAGGTCGGGCTCCATGTTCACGCCCGAGCGGCCCGGGATGTTGTAGAGGATCACCGGGACGCCCACCTCGGCGATCGCGGCCACGTGGCCGGCGATGCCCGCCCGCGGCGGGCGGTTGTAGTACGGCGTGACCACGAGCACCGCGTTCAACACCGGCCTCGCCCGCGAGGCGCGTCAGGTGGACCGAGTGGGCCGTGTCGTTGCTGCCCGTGCCGGCGACGACGCTGGCGCGGCCGCCGACCTCACGGACGGCGAGCGTGTAGAGCGCGACCTTCTCGTCGTCGGTGAGGGTGGACGCCTCGCCGGTGGTGCCCGCCATCACCAGGCCGTCGGAGCCGTGCTCCACGAGGTGGTGGGCGAGCGCGACGGCGGCGGCCTCGTTGACCTTCAGATCCGCGTCGAACGGGGTGGCCATGGCCGTGAGGATCGCGCCGAACACGGGGCGCAGTATAGATGGGCTCCTCGCGGAGACGGACGGGCCCCAGGACGACCCTGCGCGCAAAGCGCATCAGGAACCCGAGGATGCGAGCGACCAAAGGTCGCGAGCGGCCCATTCGGCGGCCCGCCCCGCCGAAGGCGGTGCCGCCGTGTGCAAATCGGCCCGGCCAGGGCCGATTTGCCGCGCGGACGGCCCCGCCAGGAGCGCCGTCCGTGCGTGTCCGCCTATTGAGTCTGAGCGCAGACCACCCAGATCTTCACCGGGACGTTCTTGGTGAAGTTGGAGTGGAAGACCACGAACCAGGTGCGCGGGACGCCGTTCGCGTCGGCGCTCACCTGGCCGCCGATGATCGTGCCGTCGCTGCTGTTGACCAGGCTCGAGGTGCCGCCGGTGGCGATTCCGCTGTTGGTGCAGGTCTTGCCGACCGTGACGTCCTGATTGGCCGTGGCGGCGACCGTCGTGTCGAGCAGCTCCATCTGGAAGCCGGTGATGACGCCCGACCCGCCCGCGCCCGCGCCCTTGGCGGCCAGGAGGTCCCAGACCGCGGCGACGCCCGGCACGAGGCCCGGCGAGACGGGGCCGGTGGCGACGTAGGACGAGCCGTTGTACTGGACCGAGTCGTCCTTGGCGTAGGTCGTGGTGCCCGACCACACGCCCTTCCACGAGAGGCCCCGGGGGCCGGTCGCGCCCTGCGGGCCGGTGTCGCCGGTGTTGCCCTTCGGGCCGGTGGGGCCCTGGGGGCCGCTCGGACCGGTGGGGCCGGCCGCGCCGGCCGCGCCGGCCGGGCCCTGGGGTCCGATGCCGCCGGCCCCGACGGCCGTTGCGAACCGCGACTCGAGCGACCCCACCCGCGCCGAGAGCGCCGACAGTTGCACAGCGAACGCCCGGACCTGGGTCTGCAGCTGCTTGGCCTGCTTGGGGAGCACCTTCAGCTGCTTGGCGAGCTTCGGCGAGGTGACCGGGGCGGCGGCGGCCGACGCCGAGCCGGCCCCGGCGGCGGCGACTCCGGCCAGGAGCGCCAACGCGGTGACGGCGGCGAGGGGACGGCGAGGGCACATGTGGATCCTCCGACGGCGGGTGACGATTGCCGGCCGCGTCCCGCGAGGCGGGGGGAGGTCGCGGCGACCATCTGATGCTTCGGGACACCCTGTGTATCGGCAGCCGGTGGCCGGAGCACCACCCCGCCCGGCCCCGGATCAGCGCGCGGCGCAGGCCGCCCGCGCCGCCACGACGGCGTCGATCGCGCGCCGCTTCTCGTCGGCCCCGAGCCGCTCGGATGCGAGCATCCGCTCCTCGGCCGCCAATGCCCGCATGACCTCGACGCGCGCCCGCGTGGGGTTGGTCCCGCCCCTGACCAGGTGGACCGCCGCCGACACCTGGGCCACGTACGCGTCGATCGCCGCGTCGCGCACCGGGCCGGGCGCCATGTCGGCGACCTCGTAGCGCAGCGCCATCAGGTCGCGCTCCCAGGCCCCCACCGAGACCTTGCGGCGCTCGACCTCCCGCGCCAGCCGGGCGCCCAGACGCGCCGCCGTGCCGCCCGCCTTCTCGGCGCCCGCCCGCAGTTGGTCGATGAGCGCCTGGCGGGCCGCCTCGTTGGTCGGGTCGGCCATCCAGGCGCTGCTCTTGCGCAGCAGCGCCTGGGCGGCCGCGGCGCCCTGGCGCCGCGCCAGGATCGCGGCGAGGCCGACCAGGCGCGGGCCCATCAGCGGCGCGTCACGTGCGCGGGATCTCCTCGCCGGTCTCCGGGTTGATGCGGATGCCGTCGGTGATGCCGGTGCCGGGAGGGGCGCCGATCGTCAGCCACACCGAGGGGCGGTCGGAGTGGTTCTGGATGCGCCGGGCCGTGTCCTTGCCGAACCGCAGCCATTCCCCGTCCTGGACGGTAACGACCTCGCCCTCGACGAAGACCTCCTGCGGGCCGCCGGAGATGAGCTGGTAGATCTCCTCCTGGGTGTGGTGGCGGTGGTACGCCATCTCGTTGCCCGGCTCGTAGCGCCACACGCGGAGCGTCATCGAGTCCGCGCCCAGGGCGCCGGCGAGGTCTTGCGACGAGGCCCCTCCCCCGCGCCGCTCGCGCAGTTCGACGTCGTCCTCGGTGACCTTGCTCCAGCCGTCGCTCATCGCTCTCCCCCAGGGTCGGTGCTCGGCGCCATCCTAGTCCGCGTCCCAGAGGGCACGGGGATGTTTCACCCGTCGCCCAGGATCATCAGCAGTTGCTTGGTGTCCACCTGGGTGCCCGGGGCGACGAGCACCTCGTCCACCACGCCGTCGCGATCGGCGAAGACGGCGGTTTCCATCTTCATCGCCTCGATGGAGAGCAGGCGGTCGCCCTTGCTGACGGGGTCGCCGACGTGGACGGCGACGCGCGACCACCAGGCCGGGCATCGGCGCGCCGACGTGGCACGGGTCGTCCCTCGTCGGCCTTCGGCGGGCGGGGCCGGTGGGCGCGAGGCTGCGGTCGGGGACCTTGACCTCGCGCGGCTGGCCGTTCAGCTCGAAGAAGACGGTCCGCTCGGCCGTCGGGCGTCGGCTCGCCGACGGTGAGGAAGCTTGACGATGAGCGTCTTGCCCGGCTCGATCTCGACGAAGAGCTTCCTCGTCGGCGCTGCAGGCCGTAGAAGAAGACCGGCGTCGGCAGCACGCTGACGTCGCCGTGCAGTCGCTGGTGCGCGGCGAAGTCGGGGAAGACCTTGGGGTACAGCAGGTAGCTCGCCAGCGTCGCGGTCGGAGACGTGCGCGGCGCGACCTTCGTCTCGAGCCTTGGCGCGGGCCGCGTCGAGGTCGGCCGGCGGCAGCGTCGCGCCGGGGCGGCCGGTGAGCGGCTTCTGGCCCTTGCAGGATCCGCTTGCCTGGAGCGCCTTGGGGAAGCCGCCGGGCGGCTGGCCGAGGTCGCCGTCGAAGAACTCGACCACCGACTCGGGGAAGGCCAGCTCGCGGTCCGGGTCGAGCGACGTCGTCGGCGGTCAGGTTGTTGGTGACCATGAACAGGCCATGTCGCCGACGACCTTCGAGGTCGGGCGTGACCTTGACGATGTCGCCGAAGAGCTGGTTGACCTCGGCGTACGTCCGCGCAGACCTCGGGCCAGCGCGGCGCCGAGGCCCAGGGCCTGGGCCTGCTGGTACAGGTTGGTGTACTGGCCGCCGGGCATCTCGTGCTGGTAGACGTCGGCGGTGCTGGCGCGCATGGCCGCTCTCGAACGGCGCGTAGAGCTCGCGCGCACGGCCTCCCAGTAGCCGGCGCACTCGGTGCAGCGGCGTCGCGCGTCGAGGCCGGTGTCGCGCGGCGTGAACGCGCAGGGCCTCGACGATGCGCGTTGAGGTTGGGCTGCGATGGTCAGGCCGCGACATCGAGGCGATCGGCGCCGTCGGCGATGTCGAGCCCGCGCCTCGGCGGCCGTCAGGACGCGACGCCGCCGGCGATGCCGCCGGTGTCGTGCGTGTGGAAGTGGATCGGGATGCCGATCTCCTGCGCAGCGCCTTGACCAGCTGCTCGGCGGCGTACGGCTTGCAGAGGCCGGCCATGTCCTTGATGGCCAGGATGTGCGCGCCCAGCTTCTCCAGCTCCTTGGCCAGCTCGACGTAGTACTTCGAGGTCGTACTTGGTGCGCGTCGGGTCGAGGATGTCGCCGGTGTAGCAGATGGCCGCCTCGCAGCAGCGCGCCGGACTCGCAGGACGGCGTCCATCGCGACGCGCATGTTCGGCACCCAGTTGAGCGAGTCGAAGACGCGGAAGAGGTCGATGCCGCCTGCGCGGCCTGGCGCCACGAAGTCGCGGACGACGTTGTCGGGGTAGTTGGTGTAGCCGACGGCGTTGGAGGCCCGCAGCAGCATCTGGAACAGGATGTTGGGGATGCCGCCGCGCGCAGCTCGGCGAGCCGCTCCCAGGGGTCCTCCTTGCAGGAACCGCATCGACGTGTCGAACGTGGCGCCGCCCCACATCTCGAGCGAGAACAGCCCGCGGCAGGTTGCGGGCGTAGTACGGCGGCGAGCGCAGCATGTCGTGGGTGCGCACCCGGGTGGCCAGGAGCGACTGGTGGGCGTCGCGGAAGGTGGTGTCGGTGAGCAGCAGCCGGCTGCTGCGTCGCGCACCCAGTGGCGAACTTGGCCGGCCCGAGCGCTTGAGCAGCCGGTCGCGGGTGCCCTTGGGGCTCGGCCCGGCCGTGCGCCGAGACCTCCGGGATGACGGCCGGCGGCATGTGCGTGCGGCGCCGGCCGTCCGGTCGACCTCCGGGTTGCCGTTGACGATCACGTCGCCGAGGAACGTCAGCAGCTTGGTCGCCCGGTCGCGCCGGGGGCGGAAGTGGAACAGCTCGGGCGTCTCGTCGATGAAGCGCGTCGTGCAGTCGCCGCGCCGAACTGCGGGTGGGTGACCAGCGTTGTCGAGGAAGGGGATGTTGGTCTTGACGCCGCGGATGCGGAACTCGTGCAGGGCCCGCTCCATGCGGCGGGTGGCCTCGTCGATGGGTCGGCGCCGCAGGCGGTCACCTTCACGAGCAGCGAGTCGTAGAACGGCGTGATGACGCGCCGAGGAGTAGGCCGTGCCGCCGTCGAGGCGGATGCCGAAGCCGGCGGCCGAGCGGTAGGCGCTGATGCGGCCGTAGTCGGGGATGAAGTTGTTCGCCGGGTCCTCGGTGGTGACGCGGCACTGCATCGCGGAGCCGCGGATCGCCGATCTCCTCCTGGGCGCGGCACGCCGATCTCGGGCGTCGCCGAGGGCCGCGCCCTGCGACGATCGGATCTGCGCCTTCACGATGTCGATGCCGGTGACCACCTCGGTGACCGTGTGCTCGACCTGGATGCGCGGGTTGACCTCGATGAAGAAGAAGTCGCCCGAGTCGGCGTCGACCAGGAACTCGACCGTGCCGGCGTTCTGGTAGCGGGCCTCGCCCATCAGGCGCACGGCGGCCGCGCAGATCGCGTCGCGGACGGCGGGGTCGAGGCCGCGGCGAGGGCGCGATCTCGACGACCTTCTGGTGGCGGCGCTGGACGGAGCAGTCGCGCTCGTAGAGGTGGACCAGGTTGCCGTGCTGGTCGCCCAGGATCTGCACCTCGATGTGCTTGGCGCGCTCCACCAGGCGCTCGAGGAAGACGTCGGCGTTGCCGAAGGCGGCGAGGGCCTCGCGGCGTGCGGCGTCCACCGACTCCAGCAGCTCGTCGGGCTCGCGCACCACGCGCATGCCGCGCCCGCCGCCGCCCCAGCTCGCCTTGACGATCAGCGGGAAGCCGAGCCCTCGGCCAGCCGCTTCACGGCCTCGGGGTCCTCGGGCAGGGCGCCCGTGGCGGGCATCGTCGGCACGCCGGCGCGCTCGGCGAGCGCGCGCGCCTCGACCTTGTCGCCGAGGTGCTCCAGCACCTCGCGCGGCGGGCCGACCAAGGTGATGCCCTCGCGCGAGCAGGCCAGCGCGAACTCGGGGTTCTCGGACAGGAAGCCGTAGCCCGGGTGGATCGCGTCGACGCCCGCGTCGTTGGCGACGCGCATGATGTCGTCGATGTCGAGGTAGGCGCGGACCGGCTCCGCCCCGCGGCCGACCTGGTACGCCTCGTCCGCCTTGAAGCGGTGCAGCGCGAAGCGGTCCTCCTGCGAGTAGATGGCCACCGTGCGCATGCCCAGCTCGGTGGCCGCGCGGAACACGCGGATCGCGATCTCGCTCCGGTTGGCGACCAGGAGCTTGCGGATCCGCCGGGGGGCCGGTCGCCGGCTCACGGGTCGCCGAACAGGACGGGTTCGAGCCCGAGGGTCAGGCCGGGGCGCTCGCGCCACCGCGCGCACGGCGAGCACCACCCCGGGCATGAAGCTCTCGCGCGAGAGGGAGTCGTGGCGGATGGTGAGCGTCTCGTCGTGGCCGCCGAGGATGACCTCCTGGTGGGCGACGAGGCCCGGCAGGCGCACCGAGTGGATGACCGGGTCGCCCTCCATCAGGGCCGCCGTGCGCAGGGCCGTGCCCGAGGGCGCGTCGAGCTTGCGGTCGTGGTGCAGCTCGATGATCTCGGCCTTCGCCATGTGGCGCGACGCCTCGGCGGCGAAGCGCATCAGCAGCACGGCGCCGACGGCGAAGTTGGGCGCGATCAGCGCGTTCGCCGGGCCGCCCTCGGCCAGCGCGCGCAGCTCGGCCACCTGCTCGTCGGTGAGGCCCGTCGTCCCGATCACGACGTGCACCCCGGCGGCCAGGGCGGCGCGCGCGTTGGCGAAGACCGTGGCCGGGATCGTGAAGTCGACCATCACGTCCGGCGTGCCCGCCGCGAGCGCCGAGGCGAGGTCCGCGTAGGCCCCCTCGCCGGCCGGCAGGGCCGGGTCGACCGACATCGCCACGCGCATGTCGGCCTCACGGCCCACCGCGCCGACGACGGCCTGTCCCATCCGTCCGGCGGCTCCGGAGACGCATACCTCGATCACGCGCCCAGCCTACAGCCGGGCGCGCGCCGCCGACCCCGGCCTACGCCGCCGCGGTCAGCCGCAGCTGCCCCGCCCCGCGGACGGCCCGGTAGGCGTGCGCCGTGTTGCCCCAGCCCTGCAGGCCCCAGACATCCACGCGCTCGACCCGGCTCTCGTCCGTGAGCGCGCGCAGCGCCTCGCGCACCGACGACAGCGCCGGCCCGCCCTCGCGCCCGAACGCCAGCCGCTCGCGCAGGTCCTCCGCGCTCCACGCCTGGTCCGGCCGCGACCGGAGCACCGCCTCCACCACCTGCGCCAGATCGCCCGTCGTCCACCGCGCCTGCGGCCGCCCCCGGCGCGGCCGCTCATCCACTCGGATCATCCCCGCCCCTCCTCCGTCACGTCCCCGAAGTATAGCGCGTAAAGCGAACATGTGTTCTCCTGCAGAGCGGTGACACGGACAGGCTCGTCGAACTGGTCAACACGGCCGCGCGGCCTGCCAGGAGGGGGCGTGGATCGTGACCGGCCGCTGAGGGCGCGCCGCCGGACCGTGTCTAGACTCGGGTGATGCCGTTCAACGAGGTGTTCGCGGGGATCGCGGTCCAGGACCGCGCCGCCGCGATCGGGTTTCTACGAGCGCCTGCTCGGCGCCCCCCGACGATGCTCCCCGACGACGGCGGCCGCGGTGCCCGGGATCGAGCCCGGCCCGGTCGAAGCCGTCGCCGGCGGCGTGCGCACGACCTGGATCACGGATCCCGACGGCAACCGCGTCCAGATCGGCCAGCCGGGCTGAACCTCACTCGCCGATGTCCTCGTCCCACGCCTCGGGATCGGCACCGTGATCGCCCGGCGAGTCGCGGGTCGGCGAGACTGACACGATCTCCCGCGAGGCGAGGATCCCGATGACCGACAGCTCCCGCGCCGTGCGCTTCGCCGCGTTCGGCGAGCCCGCAGACGTCCTGACCCTCGAGGACGTCCCCAGCCCCTCCCCCGGCCCCGGCGAGGTGCTGCTGCGGATGCGGGCCCGCCCGGTGAACCCGTCCGACCTGTCCGTGGTGCGCGGGCGCTACGGCGAGCTGCCGCCGCTGCCGGCCACGCCGGGCCTGGAGGGCGTCGGCGAGATCGAGGCGCTCGGCGACGGCGTGGATGGGCCGGCCGTCGGCTCGCGCGTCGTGCCGCTCGGCGCCGGCCCCGGGACGTGGGCCGAGCGCACCACCGCGCCCGCGGCGGCGCTCGTCCCGGTGCCCGATGGCGTGAGCGACGAGGCGGCCGCCCAGCTCGTCGTGAACCCCCTGAGCGCCTGGGTGCTGCTGGCAGAGGAGCTCGACGCCCAGCCGGGCGAGTGGCTGCTGCAGAGCGCGGCCGGGTCGACGCTCGGGCGCCTGGTGCTCCAGATCGCCCGCGCCCGGGGCGTGCGGACGATCAACCTGGTGCGCCGCGCCGAGCAGGCCGACGAGCTGCGCGCGCTGGGCGCCGACGAGGTGGTGGTCGGCGAGGGCGAGGATGCCGTTGCCCGCATCCGCGAGATCACCGGCGGCGAGGGCGTGCGGAAGGCGATGGACGCAGTCGGCGGCGCGGTCGGCGCGACCTGCGCGGCCGCGCTCGCGACGCGGGGCCTGCTGGTCACCTACGGGCGCCTCTCGCAGCAGCCGGTGCCGCTCGACACCGGCCTGCAGATCTTCCGCGGCACCACGGTGCGCGGGTTCTGGCTGACCCGCTGGTTCCAGGAGTCGTCGCCGGACCACGTGACGGCGACGATCGGCGCGGTGCTCGGCCAGATGGCCGCGGGCGCGATCGACCCGCCGGTCGAGGCGCGCTACGACCTGGCGGACGTGCGCGAGGCCGTCGACCACGCCGAGCGCCCGGGGCGCTCCGGCAAGGTGATCCTGACCGGCTGACCGTCCGGCCCTCCCGCCGCGGGAAGGGTCACGGTGAAGATGCTGCCGCCCGAGGGCCCCGGGGCCGCGTCGATGCCGCCGCCGTGGGCCGTCACGATCTCCCGGCAGATCGCGAGCCCGAGCCCGGCGCCCGCGCCGCGGCCGCGGGCGGCATCGCCGCGCCAGAAGCGGTCGAACATCCGCTCCCGGGCCTCGGGCGTCAGGCCGGGGCCACGGTCGGAGACCGACAGGATCGCCGCGCCGTCCCCGGCCCGGACCTCGACCTCGACCTCGGTGCCCCGCGGCGCGTGGCGGACGGCGTTGTCGACGAGGTTGCCGGCGACCTGCAGCAGGCGGTCGCGGTCGCCGACGACCCGCGCGCCGCCCCCGCGCACCGCGATCCCCACGCCGGCGAGCGCGGCGCTGCGCGCGTGCCGCCGGGCGACCGTGTCGGCCACCTCGCGCAGGTCGAGGGCGGCCGGCAGCAGCTCCAGGCGCCCCGAGTCGAACCCGCGCCAGGGTGAGCAGGTCGTCCACCAGGCGGCCGAGGCGCACGACCTCCTCGCGCACGCTCGCCATCACCTCCCGCGCCTCGTCCCCGAGCGGGTCGTGCTCCAGGCTCACCTCCAGCTCGGCCCGCATCGCGGCCAGGGGCGCGCGCAGCTCGTGGGACGCGTCGGCCAGCAGGCGCTCGCGGGCCGCGACGCCGTCCTCGAGCCGCGCCAGCATCGCGTTGAGGGTGCGGGCGAGGTGGGCCAGCTCGTCGTCGGCCGCCGGGACCGCGACGCGCCCGGACAGGTCGCCGACGTCGATGCGCTCGGCGCGGGAGGTCATCTCCGCCACCGGCCTCAGGGCGCGGCCGGCGATCCACCACCCGCCGAGGGCCGCGAGCAGGAGCGATGCGGACCCTCCGACCACCAGCAGGGTCAGGACGCGCTCGACGGCGTCGTCCACCGGGCGCAGCGACTGCCCGGTCACCAGCACCGCGCTGCCGCCCGCGTACGGGATCGGTACCGCGAGGGCGCGCAGGTGGCCCGTCCCGGTCGTCGGGTGCAGCGAGGAGAGCAGGCGCCCGCCGGTCTCCACGCGCCGCACGGCGGCGCCGTCGAGCACGGGCGCCGCCCAGCCCGCGCCTCCCGCCGAGAGGACCACCCGGCCGGCCGGATCGATGATCTGCGTCCCCGCCCGGCCGGCGCGCAGGCCGGGGAGCACCGAGCGCGCCACGTCGCGGTACTCCGGCGCGCCCTCCGTGCGGTAGCCCGCGGCGAGCTGCTGCGACGCGGAACCGAGCGCGCGGTCGGCCTCGTCCGTGAGGTCGGCGCGCAGCCGCGCGGCGACGAAGGCCCCCACCAGGACCAGCACGACGGCCAGGAGGGCGACGCTCCAGCCGGTCATGCGCAGCCTGATCGGGACGCGGCTCACGGCGCGCCGCCCACGACGTACCCGGCGCCCCGCACCGTGCGGATCAGCGGGCGCCCGAACGGGTCCTCCAGCTTGCGGCGCAGATAGCCCACGTAGACGTCGACCACGTTGCCCGAGCCCTCGTAGTTGCGGTCCCAGACGTGGTCGATCAGGTCGCTGCGGGTGACCACCTCGCCCGGGCGGCGCGCCAGCACCTCGAGCACGGAGAACTCGCGCGCCGTCAGCGCGACGCGGCGCCCGGCGCGGGTGACGGTGCGGGCCGCGGGGTCGATGACCACGTCGTCCACGCGCAGGACCGCCGGCCGCTCCCGCGCCCCGCGGCGCACCAGCGCGCGCAGGCGGGCCACCAGCTCGCCGAAGTCGAACGGCTTCACCAGGTAGTCGTCGGCCCCGCAGTCGAGCCCGCGGATGCGGTCGGCGACGCCGTCGAGGGCGGTGAGCATGAGCACGGGCGCCCACCGGCCGTCGTCGCGAAGCGCGCGGCACACCGCGATCCCGTCCGGTCCCGGCAGCATCACGTCGAGGATCACGGCGTCGTAGTCGTGGACCCGCGCGCACACGAGCGCCTCGTCGCCGGTGCCGGCCACGTCCACCGCGTACCCCTCGGCCCGCAGCCCGCGGGCCAGGGCACGCGCGAGCTTGGCGTCGTCGTCGGCCAGGAGAAGGCGCACGGGCGGCTCCGATGGACGACCGGTCCGGACGGGTCGGACCGATCGTATCCCCGCTCCCCTGAGAGATCGCTGAGAGGACCGCTCACGGTCGTCTTCGGCGCCGTGGCGGAGGATGGATCCAGCACGCGACCCACCCGAGGAGGACACATGCTCGCCCACGCCGCCGTCCCCGCCGCCGTCCCGGCGTGCCCGATCACCGCGGTCGGGGCCCCGACCATCGGGGCCGGCGACGCGGTGCCCGCCGGCTTCACGGCCCGCGTCACCAACCCCTGGTTCCCGCTGCGCCCCGGCACCGTGATGCGCTACCGCGGCACGAAGGACGGGCGACCCGCGCTCGACGTCGTGACGGTCACCCGTCGCGTGACGACGATCCTCGGCATCCCCGCCGCGACGGTCCGCGACCGCCTCTACCTCGACGGGGAGCTCGTGGAGCGTACGACCGACTGGTACTCCCAGGACCGCCACGGCACGGTCTGGTACCTGGGCGAGGCGACCGCCGACCTGTTCGGCGGCCGCGTGGTGAGCCGGGAGGGCTCGTTCCGCGCGGGCGTCGGCGGGGCGCGTGCCGGCATCGTGATGCCGGCTGTGCCGCGACGCGGCGACGAGTACCAGCAGGAGCTGTTGCCGGGGCACGCCGAGGACCGCGTCCGCATGGGCGGGCGGGTGAGGGTGCGCGTGCCCTTCGTCACGGCCCGGAGGGCGCTCCGCACCCTCGAGTGCACGCCGCTCGAGCCGGGCGTCCTCGACGCCAAGTTCTACGTCCGGGGCATCGGGACCGTCGCCGAGCGGCAGCTCCGCGGGCCCGGGCCGCGGGAGACCCTGTCACTCGTCTCGGTCCGCCGCCCGCGGTGAGCCCGGCCGGGAGCGAGGCCGTAGGGTGCGCGCGTGCGCCTGATCCTGGTCCGCCACGGCGAGTCGGAGTGGAACGCCGCCGGGCGGGTCCAGGGGCAGGCCGACCCGGGCCTGAGCGCGGCCGGCCGCGAGGAGGCGCGCCTGCTGGCGCCGCTCGTGCGCCGCGAGGAGCCGGACCTCGCCGTCACCTCCGACCTGCGGCGCGCCGTCGAGACCGGGGCGCTCCTGGTCGACGGGGCGGGCACCGATCCTCGCTGGCGCGAGTCGGCGATGGGCGACTGGACCGGGCGCTCCGCCGCCGAGCTCTACGCCGACCCCTCCGGGCGCTTCTCGTCCTGGCGCGAGGGGCAGGCCGATCCGCCGGGCGGCGAGACCTGGGACGAGATGTGCGCCCGCGTCGCCGAGGCGGTGGACGCGCTGCGGGCCTCCGGCGCCGCGCGGGCGCTGGTCGTGTCCCACGGCGGCCCGGTGCGGGCGGCGTGCGCGGTGCTCGCCGGCCTGCGGCCGGACCAGCTCGTGCCGGTGCCGAACGCCAGCCTCACCGTGTTCGACCTCTCCGGACGGGGACGCCTGGTGGCGTTCGCCGTCCGCCCGGCGCCACCCCCGAGCACGCCCGGGCCGCCGTTCGACGCCTGAGCCCGGCGCGAGATGGGCCCGCCGGTCGGCGGTCCAGCCCCGCGGGTCTTCGGCGCGCGCCTCTCGGCGGCCCGCCCTACGCCGCGGAGACCAGCTCCGGGGAGAGCGCGGCCACGGCCGTGCGGATGACGTCGCCCTTGGGGCCGATCGACGCCGCGGACATGTGCTCGGGCTGCCAGTGCTCGGCGGCCAGGGCCATGACGTCGTCGGTGGTGACGGCCTCGATGCGCTCCTCGATCTCGTCGATCGTGAGCAGCTCGGTGCCGGTGAGGACCGAGCGGCCGATGCGGTTCATGCGGGTGCCGGAGCTCTCCATGCCGAGGATCATGCGGCCCTTGAGGTGGTCCTTGGCGCGGCGTAGCTCGGGCTCCGGGAGCGGCTCGGAGCCGATGCGCCGCAGCTCGGTTGCCACGACCTCGCATGCGGTGGCGAGGTTGTCCTCGCGCGTGCCGAGGTAGACGCCGACCTGGCCGGCGTCCTGGTAGCCGACGGTGTACGAGCCGACCGAGTAGGCCAGGCCGCGCTTCTCGCGCACCTCCTGGAACAGGCGGCTGCTCATCGACCCGCCGAGCACGGTGTCGAGCACCGACTGGGCGTGGCGGCGCGGGTCGTTGCGCGAGAGCCCGGGCCCGCCGAGGCACAGGTGGTACTGCTCGGTGGCCTTCTCCTTCACCACGAGCACCGGGCCGCCGGGGCGGGCGGGCTCGAAGATGCCGGTGCTGGCGCTGGTGGGAAGCTCGGCAAGCAGGCCCTCGGCCAACTCCATGACCCGCTCGTGGGTGATGTTGCCGGCCGCCGCGACCACCATGTTCGGCGCCGTGTAGTGACCCCGGTGGTAGGCGCGCACGCCGTCGGCGGGGACGGTGCCGATCACCTCGCGCGTGCCGATCACGGGCCGCCCGAGCGCCTGGTCGGGGAAGACCGCGTGGCTCACGAGGTCGTGGATCTGGTCCTGCGGGTCGTCCTCGTACATCGCGATCTCCTCCAGCACCACCTCGCGCTCCTGGTCGAGGTCGGTGAACGAGGGCCGCTGCAGCATGTCGGTGAGCAGCGGCATCGCGCGGTCCACGAGCTCGTCGAGCACGCGGGCGTAGAGGACGGTGTAGTCCTTGCCGGTGGCGGCGTTGACCTCGCCGCCCAGGCCGTCGAAGGCCTGGGCGATCTCCTCCGCCGAGTGGCTCGGGGTGCCCTTGAACAGCATGTGCTCGAGGAAGTGGGAGATCCCCGCCTCCTCCGGGCGCTCGAAGCGCGAGCCGACGCCGATCCAGACGCCGATCGCGACCGAGCGCACGCCCGGGAGGGCCTCCGAGACGACCCGGAGCCCTCCCGAGGTGACGCCCTGGACCGGCGCCGACGGCGCCGATGCCGGTCCGGTGCCCACTACTCGGCGGCGGTCAGGCGACGACGGCGGCGCGGACGGGGGGATTCGTCGCCGGCCGCGCCGTTGGGCGTGGCGCCGTTGCCGTCGCCCTCGGTGCCGACGATGCGCAGGCCGATGCGGCCGCGCGCCTTGTCCACCTCGACCACGGTCACGTCGACCGTGTCGCCGCGGTTGACGACGTCCTCCACCTTCTCCACCCGGCCGCTGCCGAGGTTGGAGATGTGCAGCAGGCCGTCGACGCCCTTGGTGAGCTCGACGAACGCGCCGAACGTGGTGGTCTTGACGACCTTGGCGCCGTGGAAGGTGTCCCCCACCTCGACGTCCTTGGTCATCGCGCGGATGGCCTCGACCGCGGCGTCGGCCTTCTCGCCGTTGACGCCGTACACCTTGACGGTGCCGTCGTCCTCGATCGAGATCTCCACCTCGTAGTCGGCCTCGAGGCCGCGGATCGTCTCGCCGCCCTTGCCGATGACGGTGCCGATCCGGTCCGGGTCGATCTTGATGGCCGTGATGCGCGGCGCCCAGGCCGAGAGCTCCTCGCGGGGGCCGGCGATCGACTCCGCCATCTTGCCGAGGATGTGCTCGCGGCCGGCCTTCGCCTGGGCGAGCGCGTCGCGCAGCATGTCGAAGGTGACGCCGGAGATCTTGCAGTCCATCTGCAGGGCGTTGATGCCCTGGCTGGTGCCGGCCACCTTGAAGTCCATGTCGCCGAGGTGGTCCTCGTCGCCCTGGATGTCGGAGAGCACGATGTAGTCGTCGCCCTCCTTGATCAGGCCCATCGCGATGCCGGCCACCGGGCGGGTGATCGGCACGCCCGCGTCGAGCAGGGCGAGGGTCGAGCCGCAGACCGACGCCATCGACGAGGATCCGTTGCTCTCGAGCGTCTCGGAGACGAGCCGCAGCGTGTACGGGAACTCCACGTCGTCCGGGATCATCGGCAGCAGGGCCCGCTCGGCGAGCGCGCCGTGGCCGATGTCGCGGCGCTTGGGGCCGCGCATGAAGCCCGTCTCCCCGACCGAGAACGGCGGGAAGTTGTAGTGGTGGATGTAGCGCTTGGTGGTCTCGATGCCGAGGCCGTCGATGCGCTGCGCCTCCTTGGTGGTGCCGAGCGCGAGGCTCGTCAGCACCTGGGTCTCGCCGCGGGTGAACAGGCCCGATCCGTGCACGCGCGGGAGCACGGAGACCTCGGTCGTGATCGGCCGGATCTCGTCGGCCTTGCGGCCGTCGGGGCGGTGCTTCTCGACCGCGATGCGGCGGCGGATGATCGTCTTCTGCAGCGCGTCGAAGGCGCGGCCGAAGTCGGCGGCGTCCTCCGGGTCGGGGTCGGCGCCGAGGATCTTCTCGGCGGCGGCGGCCCGCACGGCGGCGACCTTGTCGCGGCGCAGCAGCTTGGCCTGCTCCAGGGTGGCCTCGGCGAGGTCCTTGCCGAAGGCCTTCTCGACCTTGGCGGCGAGCTTCTCGTTGACGACGACCGGCTCGACCTCCCACTTGGGCTTGCCCGCCCGCTTCTGCAGGTCCAGCTGCGCCGCGCAGATCGTCGTGATCTCGTCCTGCGCGATCTGGAGCGCCTCGAGCATCGTCTCCTCGTCGACCTCGGTGGCGCCCGCCTCGACCATCGAGATGGCGTCGACCGTGCCGGCGACGACGAGGTCGAGCTCCGACTCCTCGGTCTCCTGCAGCGTCGGGTTGATGATGAACTCATCGCCGATCAGGCCGATGCGCACGGCGCCGACCGGGCCCTGGAAGGGCATCTCGGAGAGCATCAGCGCCATCGACGCGCCGTTCAGCGCGAGGATGTCGAAGGCGTTCACCTGGTCCACCGACAGGATCGTCGCGACGACCTGCGTCTCGTTGCGGTAACCCTTCGGCCACAGCGGCCGGATCGGGCGGTCGGTCATGCGCGCGGTGAGCGTCGCCCGGTCGCTCGGGCGGGACTCGCGCTTGATGAAGCCGCCGGGGATCTTGCCCGCGGCGTACATCCGCTCCTCGACATCCACGGTGAGGGGGAAGAAGTCCGCCCCCGGCCGCGGCGACTGCGCGCCGACCGCGGTCACCAGGATGACCGTGTCACCCGAGCGGACGACCACCGACCCGTTCGCCTGCTTGGCCAGCTTGCCCGTCTCGAAGGTGATCGGCGCCTCGCCGATCTGCACGGTCACGTTCTCTACTGCCATGTCACATCCCTTGTCTGCCCGCGCCGCTCGGCGGGGCGCCTCTGTGCCGGCCCTGTGCCGGCCCTCGGTCTCTCCGTGGTGCCGTTCCGCCCGGGGTGCGCCTACCTGCGCAGGCCGAGCGTCTTCGTGAGCTCCCGGTACCCGTCGAGGTCGGTCCGCTGCATGTAGTTGAGCAGGCGGCGCCGACGACCGACCATCTGCAGCAGACCGCGCCGCGAGTGGTGGTCCTTCTTGTGCGTCTTGAGGTGCTCGGTGAGCCCGTTGATCCTCTCGGTGAGGATGGCCACCTGCACCTGCGGGGACCCCGTGTCGCTCTCGTGGCGGCGGTGGGTCCCGATGACGCTGCTCTTCGCGTCCTTCGACAGCATGTCGTGTCTCCTGGCTCAGCCGCGGCGCAGCCGAAGCCGCCCCGTGGTCGTTGTCGTGCGGCGGAGGGTCGCCTCACTCGCGACTCACACCCCGGCGCGTGGCGAGGTTAGCAGACGCCCCCCGGCACGAACCCCCCCGGGGCGCCCGCCCTGCGGGACGCGACGCGCTCGTCCCGCGCCCCGCTCAGCCCGTGGTCACCCGGGGCGCGTAGCGGTGGTGGAGCATCAGCGCGTTGCCGTCGGGGTCCGCGAAGAACGCCATGTGGCACACGCCGGTGTCGAAGATGTCGCCGCCGAACACGACGCCGCGCGCCTCGAGCGTCGCCCGGGCGGCGGCCACGTCGTCGACGTGGAGCGCGACGTAGTTTGCGTTCGGCGTGAAGGAGCCGATGCCCATCCGCTCGGGGTCGAGCACGTTGAGCGTGAGGGTCCCGGTCTCGAACTCGGCGAAGTTGCGCTCGGGCATGTGGACCGAGCACGGCAGGCCGAGGGTCGTGCCGTAGAACTCGACCGCCCGCGCGAGGTCGCGCGTCGGGACCGAGACGAAGTCGACCCCCGTGACGATCTCCCCGCTCATCGGGCCAGCTCCTTCACCCGCTCGATGTCCTCGGCGATCTGGGCCATGAGGGCCTCCTTGCTGTCGAAGCGGCGCTCGTCGCGCAGCCGCTCTATGAAGTCGATGCGCATGGTGCGCCCGTAGAGGTCGCTGCCGTCGTGGTCGAGGAGGAAGGCCTCCAGGCGGACCGTCGCGCGCGGGTCGGCGTCGTGGAAGGTCGGCGCGGTGCCGATGTTGATCGCCGCCGCGCTGCGGCCCGTGCTGAGCACGGCGCGGCCGGCGTAGACGCCGCGGCTCGGCATCGCCGAGTCGGCGGGCACCTCGAGATTCGCCGTCGGGATGCCCATCCCCCGCCCGCGGCCGTCGCCGCTCACCGCCACGCCCTCGACCGAGTGCATGCGCCCGAGCAGCGGTATCACCGCGGCCACCTGGTCGGTGGCGATCAGGCGGCGGATGCGGGTCGAGGAGATCGGCTTGCCGTCGGCGCTCGTCACCATCGGCGGGCACTCGACGCGCAGGGCGCGCGAGCGGCCGAACTGGGCGAGCATCTCGACCGTCCCGGTGCCGCCGTGCCCGAAGCGGAAGTTCTCCCCGACGACCACGGCGTCGGCGCCCACCGGCGGGGCGACCAGCATCTCGGCGAACCGCTCCGCCCGGATGCGCGAGAAGGCGCGGGTGAAGGGCAGCACCAGCAGCTCGTCCACGCCGAGGCTCTCGATGAGCTGGCTCTTCTGGGCGATGTGCGTGAGCACCGCCGGCTTCAGCTCGGGGCGCAGGACGGCGATCGGCTGCGGCTCGAAGGTCAGGGCCATGGAGCCGAGGCCGCGCTCCCGCGCCAGGGCGATCGCCCGGCGGATGATGGCCTGGTGGCCGACGTGGACGCCGTCGAACGTGCCGATCGCGATCACCCGCCGCGGGCCGCCCAGGGGGAGGTCGCCGAGCGAGTGGTAGCGCCTCACGACGCGCTCCCGATGACCACCGCGGGGTGCAGCGTTCCGCCCTCGCGGGCGGCGAGCGCCACCAGCCGGCCCCCGTACACGAGCGCCACGGTCTCGGCGTCCGGCGCCGCGTCCGCCACGCGCCCGCCGTGGAGCACGCGCGCGGTCTCCTCCTCGGTGAGCGACCGGGCGGGCAGGTGCCCGAGCCCCGCCAGCGGGTCGAGGCCACCCGTGGGCGCCACCTCCTCCACCGGCACCGCGTCGTCCACCGAGAGGTCGCCGACGGCGGTGCGCCGCAGGGCCGAGCAGTAGGCGCCGCAGCCCAGACGCTCGCCGATGTCGCCGGCCAGCCGGCGGATGTAGGTGCCCGACCCGCAGCGCACCTCGATCGCGAACTCGCCCTGGCCGAGGTCCTTTACCAGCTCGGCCGAGTGGATCACCACCTCGCGCTCGGGCAGCTCCACCTCCTCGCCGCGGCGGGCCTTGGCGTAGAGCCGCTCGCCGGCGACCTTCACGCGCCGACAGGGCGGGCACGCGCTGCATCTGGCGGCCGACGAACCCGGGCAGCACCTCGCGCATCCGCTCGGCGGACGCGGGGGCGCCGGACGGCTCCACGGGGCCCTCGGGGTCGAGGGTCGCGGAGGTGAAGCCGGTGCGCACGGTTGCGAGGTAGGTCTTGTCCAGACCCGCAAGATACGGGGCCAGGCGGGTCGCCCGGCCGACGAGGACCACCAACAGGCCCGTGGCGAAGGGGTCGAGCGTCCCGCAATGGCCGACCTTGACCCTCCGTCCGCCCAGCCGCCGCCGCGCCGCGGCGACGATGTCGTGTGAGGTCGGTCCCGCCGTCTTGTCCACCAGCCAGAGGGCCGGCGCCGGCGCGACCGCCGCGTCAGCCATCGGCTCCGTTGACCGCGTCGAGCCGCGCGCTCATCTGCGCCTCGAGCCAGGCGAGCAGGTCCTCCGGCGCGCGGGCGGTGCTGAAGCCGGCCGCGGCGCGGTGGCCGCCGCCGCCCTCCTCGCGCGCGATGGCCGACACGTCCACGTCGGGGTCGGCCGTGCGCAGCGACACCCGGTACATGCCGTCGGGACCGGCCTCGCTGACCAGGGCGGCCGCGCGCATGCCGCGCACGCCGCGCATCACCTCGACGATGCCCTCGGTGTCGCGCCCGCCGGCCGCGGCGAAGTCGTCCTTGGTGAGGACGGCCGCGAGCATGCGCCCGCCGGCCAGCGGCTGCGCGCGCTCGAGGGCGCGGCCCATCAGCAGGAGGCGGTCGAGCGGCTGCTCCTCGAAGAGGTGGCGCGACATCACCGCGGGGTCCACGCCGGCCTCGAGCATCGCCGCCGCGATGCGGTGCGCCCGCGGGCGCGTGTTGCCGTAGCCGAAGCGGCCGGTGTCGGTGATCAGGCCGGCGTAGAGCGGCTCGGCGACCTCGCGGGTGAGCGGCCAGCCCGCCGCCTCGAGGACGCCGACGATCACCTCCGCCGTGCTGGAGGCGAGCGGCTCGATCAGGTTCAGGTCGCCGAAGCGGGTGTTGTCCTGATGGTGGTCGATGTCGATCACCAGCCGCGCGCCCTCGTGCACCGGCGTCGGCCACATGCGCAGCTCGCTGGCGCAGTCGACGGCCACCAGCACGCGCTCGCCGATGTCGGCCGGCAGCTCGTGGACGATCTCCTCGCCCTCGGCCGGCAGGAACAGCAGGTCGCTCGGCACCGGCGGGTCGTCGGCGTGGGCCAGCACGACGTCCTGCCCGGCGGCCCGCAGGGCCCGCGCGAGGCCGAGCATCGAGCCGATCGCGTCGCCGTCGGGGTTGTGGTGCGAGGTGACCACGAACCGCCCGCCCGGCCGGGCGAGGACCTCCGCGATCTCGGCCGGCGTGGCGTCGCGTCGCGGGCGGTCGGTCATTCGGTCTCCTCGGTCGGCTCGATGGGGGCGGGCGGCAGATCGGCGGTGACCTCGTCGATGCGGCGGGTCAGCGCGACGGCGTCCTGCTGGGTGCTGTCGTAGATGAAGGTGAGCTGGGGCGTGCTGCGCGTGCGCAGCTCGCGCGCGACCCTGGCCTGCAGCACGCCGCGGGCCGACTCGAGGGCCTCCTGGCTGCCGCGGCGCTCGCGGGCGCGCAGGGTGGTGAACCAGACCTTGGCCTCGCGCACGTCCTGGGTGGCCTCGACGTGGGTGATCGTGACGAAGCCCAGGCGCGGGTCGGACAGGTCGCGGGCGATGGCCTCGGCGAGCACCTGCTTGAGGGCGGTGTCCACCCGGCGCATGCGCGTGCTGCGCGCGCGGGCCATCAGCGCTCGCCCTCGACGGCGACGACCTCGCTCGCCTCGCCCACCACCTGGAAGACCTCGTCGCCGTGCAGCCATCGCGAGACCTCGGCCAGGCGCTGGTCGCTCTCGCCGGCCGTGCGGCTGACGAGGGCCAGCGTGAGCCGCGCCCGCTGCCACAGCTCGTGGTGGTCGACCTCGGCGACGGCGCAGGCGAAGCGGCGGGTGAGCGCGCTCTTCACCCGCAGCAGCTCCTTGCGCTTGGCCTTCAGCGAGGACCCCACCGGCAGGTGGAGGTTGACGGTGAGGATCCCGACGTGGCCGCAACCCACCGCGGGCTACTCCTCCTCGGGCGCTTCGGCGTCCTCCGCCGCCGGAGCCGGAGCCGGCGGCGCCGGCACGGGGGCCGCGGCCTGCGCGGTGCGCGCCACCTCGCGCAGCTCGAAGACCTCGAGCGTGTCCTCTTCCTTGACGTCGTTGAAGTTCTCGATGAGCACGCCGCACTCGAAGCCGGCCTGCACCTCGCGCGTGTCCTCGTTGAAGCGCTTCAGCGAGGCGATGCGGCCCTCGTGGACCACGATGCCCTCGCGAAGGACGCGGACGTGCGAGTTGCGGCGCACGACGCCGTCGGTGACGTAGCAGCCGGCGATCGTGCCGATGCGGCTCGCGCGGAACGTCTGGCGCACCTCGAGGTGGCCGGTGACGTCCTCGACGATGTCCGGCTCGAGGAGCCCGACGAGCGCGTCGCGCACGTCCTCGATCGCGCGGTAGATGACCCGGTAGGTCCGGATGTTGACCTTCTCGCGCTCGGCCAGCACGCTGGCCTCCGGCCGCGGGCGCACGTTGAAGCCGATGATGATGGCCTCGGAGGCCGACGCCAGCATGACGTCGCTCTCGGTGATCGCGCCGACGCCGGTGTGGATGACGCGCAGCCGCACCTCGGTCTGCTCGACCTTGTTGAGGGCGTCCTCGAGGGCGCCGACGGAGCCCTGCACGTCGCCCTTGATGATGATGTTGAGCTCCTTGAGCCCGCCCTCCTTGATGCGCGCGAACAGGTCGTCGAGCGACACCGGGCGGCGGTTGGCGAGCTCCTCGGCGCGCAGGCGCTGGTTGCGCTCGGCCGCGCGCTGGCGCGCCTCGCGCTCGTTCTCCACGACGCGGAAGCGCTCGCCGGCGTCCACGACGCCGCCGAGGCCGAGCACCTCGACCGGGACCGACGGGCCCGCGGCGGTGAGCGAGGAGCCGGTGTAGTCGGCCATGGCGCGCACGCGGCCGTAGACGTCGCCGGCCACGATCACGTCGCCGATGTGCAGGGTGCCGCGCTGCACCAGCAGCGAGGCCACCGGGCCGCGGCCCGGGTCGAGGCGCGACTCGATGACCGTCCCCGAGGCCTCCGGCTTCGGGTTGGCCTTCGGCTCGGCGTCGGCGTCGGCGACCAGCAGCACGGTCTCCAGAAGCGTGTCGATGCCCGTGCCCTCGAGGGCCGAGACCGGCACGAACTCGTGCGTGCCGCCCCAGTCGGAGGGGATGACCTCGCGCTGGGAGAGCTCCTGCTTGACGCGGTCCAGGTTGGCGCCGGGCTTGTCGATCTTGTTGATCGCCACCATGAACGGCACCTCGGCCGCCCGGGCGTGGTCGATCGCCTCGATCGTCTGCGGCATGACGCCGTCGTCGGCGGCCACCACGATGACCGCCACGTCCGTGATCTTGGCGCCGCGGGCGCGCATGGCGGTGAACGCCTCGTGACCCGGGGTGTCCAGGAAGGTGATCTCGCGGTCGTGGTGGTGCACCTGGTAGGCGCCGATGTGCTGGGTGATGCCGCCGGCCTCGCCCGCCGCGACCTCGGTGGAGCGGATCGCGTCGAGCAGCGACGTCTTGCCGTGGTTGACGTGGCCCATCACCGCGACCACGGGGGCGCGCGCGACCAGGTCCTCCTCGGCGTCGTCGAACTCCTCGGGGCGCTCGGCCTCCTCCTCGGCGTGGATCACCGTCACCTTGCGCTCCATCTCCGCCGCGATCAGCTCGATCGCGTCGTCGGAGAGCGACTGCGTGATGGTGGCCAGCTCGCCGAGGCCCATGAGCAGCTTGATGATCTGCGCCGTCGAGACGCCGAGGATGTCGGCGAAGTCCTTGACCGTGGACCCCGAGGGGACCTCGACCATCGGCATGTCCGCCGGCTCGATGACCGCGACCGGCTTCTCCTCCTGGCGCGGGCCGGGACGGCCCGAGCGGCGGTCGCGCCCGCCGGCGGCGGGGCCGCGGCGGCCGGCCTGCGGGTCGATGACGACGCGGCGTCGCTTGCCGCGCGGGCCGCCTCCGCCACCGCCGCCACCCGGACGGCCGGGGCCGCCCGCGCCGGGCGTGCCGCCGGGGGCGGCGGGACGGGCGTTGGGGCCGGTCGGGCCGGTGGGGCGCGCGTTGGGCGCGGTGGGGCCGCTCGGGCGCGGGCGCTCGCCGCCCTGCGGGCCGCGGGCGTTGGGGCCGGTCGGGCCGGTGGGCCGCGGGCGGTTGCCCGACAGCTGGCCGTAGGCGTTCGGGCCGGTGGGGCCGGTCGGGCGCGGGCGCGGGGCCGAAGGCGTCTGGGCCTCGGGCGCCGGGGCCGGCGTCTCGGCCGTGGGGGCCTCGGCCTGCGGGGCCTCCGGCGCGGGCGTCTCGGCCGTCGGGGCCTCCGGCGCGGGCGTCTCGGCCTTCGGGGCCACGGCCTTCGGGGCCTCGGCCCTCGGAGCCTCGGCAGGCGCCTCGGCCTTCGGAGCCTCCGGGGCAGGGGCCGGCGCGGGGGCCGCCTCGGCCGCGGCCGCGGGGGCCTCGGCCGCCGGGGCGGCCGCGGTCTCGGGGGCCGCCGTCACCTCGGGTGCCGGGGCCTCGGCCTCCGCGGCGGGGGCCGGCGCGGCCTCGATGGCCGGCGTCTCCGACTTCGGGGCGGCCTTCGGCTTCGGAGCGGCCTTCGCCTTGGGCGGCGCGGCGGGCTTCGGGGGCTCGGGCTTGGGCTCGGGCTTCGGGTAGCGGTTCGGGTTCAGGACGTGCAGGGCCTCGGCCACGTCGACCGTCGACGACGCCGTCTTGACCTCCACGCCCGCGCGCTGAAGGCGCTGCAGGAGAAGGGAGCTCGGAAGCCCCTCCTCCTTGGCGATCTCGTAGATCCTCTTCTTATCCATCGCGTCCCCCGTCCATCCCACTCTCGAACCCCTCAGCGAGATCCGGATCGATCCGGATCTCCCCCCGCACCCGCGCACCCCTGCCGAACGCCCGCCGAGCCACCGCGCGCCTGAAGCACTCGGCGCGCCGGCAGACGTAGAGTCCCCGCCCCCCGCTGAGCCCCCGGTCGTCGCGGATCAGGACGTGGAACCCGTCCTCCGCCCGCGCCGTGAAGCGCGCGAGCTCGGACTTGCCCCGCCGTTCCCCGCACCCCAGGCACCGGCGCTCGGGGACGTGTCGTGCGCGGTGCGTCTCCTACCCCTCGCTCTCCTCCTCCTTGACGTCCCCGGTCGCCGCCACGGGAGCCGCCGCGAGGCCCGAGATGCGCTCCCAGCCCTTCGTCGTGCTGGCCTCCTCGGTCTCCTCCGCGGTGAGCGGGCGGCCGAGCGACGACTCCACCTCGACGAAGCGCGCGTGCGCCGGGAGGGCACAGTAGCGCGTCCCCGCCACGGCGGCGTTCGGGCAGCGCTTGCCGGTGCGCAGCATGGCCGCGCAGCGCGAGACGCCGGCGTCGGTCTCGTCCCCGTACTCGTCGCTCTCCTCCTCGCGGGCGAAGGTCGACTCGCTCTTGATGTCGATGTGCCAGCCCGTGAGGCGGGCGGCCAGGCGCGCGTTCATGCCCTCGCGGCCGATCGACAGCGACAGCTGGTCGTCCGGCACGATGACGGTCGCCTGGCGGTTCTCGTCGTCCACCAGCACCTCGCGCACGCGGGCCGGCGACAGCGCCTTGGCGACGTAACGCGCCGGCTCCTCGTTGAACGGGATGATGTCGATCTTCTCGCCGCGCAGCTCGCTCACGACCATGCGCACGCGCGAGCCGCGGGGGCCGACGCAGGCGCCGACCGGGTCCACGCCCTGGACGTGCGAGACGACGGCGATCTTCGACCGCCAGCCGGGCTCGCGGGCGACGCCGCGGATCTCGACCAGGCCGTCGGCCATCTCCGGCACCTCGAGCTTGAAGAGCTCGCGCACGAGCTGGTCCGAGCGCCGGCTCACGATGACCTGCGGCCCCTTGGTGGAGCTGCGCACCTCGACGATGACCGCCTTGATGCGGGCCCCGTGGTCGTAGCGCTCGTTGTGGACCTGCTCGCTCTCCGGCAGCAGCGCCTCGACCCGGCCGAGGTCGACCAGGGTGTAGCGTGAGTCGGACTGCTGGATGATCCCGGTGACGACCTCGCCCACGCGGTTGACGTACTCCTCGTACATCATCTCGCGCTCGGCCTCGCGGATCCGCTGCAGGATGACCTGCTTGGCGGTCTGCGCCGCGATGCGGCCGAAGTTGTCCGGCGTCACGTTGACCGTGGAGATCTCATCGTCGTCGTAGGCGGCCCAGTCGATGTCCGGCGGCGGCGGCTCGTACTCCTCGGGGTTGACGCCCTCGGGGATCTGCGGCTCCTCGCGCGGCAGCGTCCGGAGCTCCTCGCCCTCGGGCAGGATCACCTGGAAGACCCGCATCTCGCCGGTCTCGCGGTCGATGTTGACGCGCGCGAACTCGGCCGGATCGGGCGTCTTCTTGTAGGCGGCGAGCAGGGCGTCCTCGAGCGCGACGATCAGGGTCTCGGAGTCGATCCCCTTCTCGCGCTCGATCTGCTTGATCGCCTCGATGATCTCCCGGTTCATGTCGTGCTCTCCACTTCCTCGTATGCGTGCGCCCGGCGGACGGCGGAGAGGGGCACCTCCACGGTCCCGTCCGCCGACTCCAGGGTCACCGACTCCTCGCCGGCGTCCTTCACCACGCCGGTGTACGAGCGCGCCACCCCGGCCTCCTTCGTGCGCACCTTCACCCGCCGCCCCACTGCGCGGCGGAAGTGCTCGGGCGTGCGCAACGGCGGCTCGGGGCCCGGTGACCACACCTCGGCCCCGTACTCGTCGAGCAGCCCCGCGTCGTCCAGGACCCGGGTGACCGCGGCGCAGACCTCGTGATCGACGCCGTCGGGGTGGTCCACGACCAGCCGGAGCGTCCCGCCCTGGGTCTTCAGCACGGTCAGCTCCAGCAGGTTGACCTCGGGCATGGCGGCGGCCAGCGCCGCTTCCACACGCGCTTCCAGCCCGGTCGTCTCGGCCATGCCACCTCCTTCCCCTCGATCGCCTGTCAGGCCACAAAAAAGGTGGGTTCGTCACCCACCTCCCGTCGCCACCGTTCTTCGTCCCTTGCGGAACGCTCACATTAGCACCAGCCGGTGATCCCGTCCCGGCGCGCGGGCGCGCGAGGGGCTAGCGTACGCGCGTGACCGAGGCCGATCGCACCGCCCCGCGGGTGCTCGTGGAGTTCCCCGCCGACGACCCCGGGCGCGCCCTGCGCTTCTGGGAGGGCGTGCTCGGCGCGCCCCTCGCGCCGCGCTCGGCCGAGCAGGGCGAGGGCTGGCAGGCCGGCGAGGGCGGCGCCGCCCTCGGCGTCCACCCGCGGGCCTCCGGGCCCGGGGACCGGGTGTCCCTCCCCTACTTCGCGGTGCCCGACGTGGACGCGGCGCTCGAGCGCGTGACCGCCCTCGGCGGTGGGGTCATCCACCGCGGCGAGCGCTGGTCGATCTGCCGCGACTCCGAGGGCAGCCCCTTCGGGCTGGGGCCGGCCTAGGCTCCGCCCCGCGGGCCCGCCAGGTCGTCCGAGTCGAGGACGATCGTGACCGGCCCGTCGTTCTCCAGGCTGACCGCCATGTGCGCCCCGAAGCGCCCGCGCTCGACCGGCACGCCGTGCGCCGCCACCGCGTCGGCGTAGGCGTCGACCAGCGGCGCCGCGTCCTCCGGGCGCGCGGCGCGGGACCAGCCGGGCCGGTTGCCGCGACGCAGGTCGGCGAGCAGGGTGAACTGGCTGACGCAGAGCAGCGCCGCGCCGGAGACGTCCACCAGCGCGCGGTCGAACGGGCGCCCGTCGCCGGCGAGGATCCTCATGCGGGCCGTCTTGTCGGCCAGGCGCCCGGCGTCGGCGGCCGTGTCGCCGGCGGCCACGCCGACCAGCGCGAGCAGGCCGGGTCCGATCTCCCCGACCGTCTCGCCCTCCACCTCGACCCGGGCCCACGAGACCCGCTGCAGCACCACGCGCACCGGCGGATCGTAGTGGCGCGCGGCGGGTAGCATCGCCGCGATGGACGCCGTCTCCGCCCCCGCCCTGATCGCCCACCACCTGGAGGAGATCGGCGTGCCCGCCGACCGCCGGGGCGAGCGCGAGTGGAGCGTCAGCGTCCCGTGCACCAAGCGCGGCTCCGTCGGCGTGCTGCTGCTCGTGCGCGAGCGGAGCCTCGGGATGCGCGCCTTCGTGATGCGCGCCCCGGACCGGGACCGCCTCGGCGTCTGGGAGCGCCTGCTCGGCAAGAACCTCACCACCCGCGACTGGCGCTTCGGGATCGATCAGGACGGCGACGTCTACGCCGTCGCCGACGCTCCCCTCGCCGGCCTCGACGCCGACACCCTCGACGGGCTCCTCGGCTCCCTCAGCACGTTGATCGACGAGACCTACGAGAGCCTGGTGAGGACGGGGTTCGACGTCCCGGAGGGGACGGAGTTCCGCCCGCCCCCAAGTTAGGCTCCGCCCCGAGGCCTCGGGAGACGATCGTCTGTGGAGGCCCGGCCTCGGGGGACGATCGTCTGTGGAGGCCCGGCCTCGGGGGACGATCGTCTGTGGCGTCGACGGAGTCGCTGCCCAGCGCAGGGTGGCGGGGGACGATTCATCGCGCGCTCGGCCGGCGCCGGGCGAGATCCGTGCGGACACGCACGGACGGCCCTCTTAAGCGGGGCCGTCCGGGCGTCAAAACAGCCCCTGGCAGGGGCTGTTTGACAACGGCGGCACGGCCTTCGGCCGGGCAAGGCCGCCGAAAGTGCCGCTCGCGACCTTCGGTCGCTCGCATCTGGAGTTCCGGACGGCGCTTCGCGCGCCGGCGCACCTCGACCACGCTAGGGCGGGGCGGGGCGGGGCGGGGCGGGCCGGAGGGCTCGAGGAGGCCCTGCGCGCGTCAGCGCGTCAGGAACCCTCGGATGCGAGGGGCCGAAGGCCACGAGCGGCACTTTCGGCGGCCTTGCCCCGCCGTAAGGCGGTGCCGCCGTGTGCAAATCGGCCCGGCCAGGGCCGATTTGCCGCCCTGGTCGCCCCGCCAAGAGGGCGACCAGTGCGTGGTCACGCCTGGCTGAGCCCCGTCCCGAAGAGCGTGGCCAGCTTGTAGTGCTTCCTCGCGAGCGGGTCTCCCAGGCGCGAGAGGCTCCGCGCCAGGCCGTAGTGGGCGTAGCCGTCGGTGGGCTGGAGGTCGACCGCGGCGCCGAACTCGTCGGCGGCCCGGCGGTAGGAGCGCGAGGCCAGGTAGGCGCGCCCGAGGGCCTCGCGGATCGACGCCTTGTCGGGCTCCAGGGCCTTCGCGCGCTCGAGCGCGATCACGGCCTGGCGGTACTCGCGGACCTCGAGGAGCCACGTGCCGTTGCGGAAGGCCTCGTAGGCGCTGACCCCGTCGTCCATCACCCGAGGGTATCGCGCGTGGGAACCCGGATGCCGAGCGCGGCGGGCAGCCGGCGACGCAGCGGGGCGCCGCGCAGGATGTCGCGCCGCAGGCGCGCGAGCTCCCGCCAGGCCGCGGCGGCCTCCCCGCGCGGGGGTGGCTCGGCCGCGAAGCGTGCTGCGGAGGCGCGCCGGTAGAGGGCCGACGGGTCGACGCCGGTCCGGGCGCGGATGGCCTCGGCGCGCTCGCTGGCCGACGCCGTGTCGGGCGGGGCGAGCCCGAGCGGCGCGAGCGAGGCCTCGAGCTCGCGCGTCGCCGCCACCACCCGCGTGCGGTCGTCGCCGCCCCGGCGCCCGCGCGCCCGGCGCAGGGCGCGCCGCACCGGCGCCACGCCGAGCGGCACGAGCAGGAGCAGGAGCGCCCAGCGCCGGTCGGGCAGCCCGGGGCCACCCCCGCCGGCGGCCGGGGCGGGCGCGTCGGCCGCCGGGTCGGCCGGCGTGGACGTCGGCGTCGGCGGGGGGCCGACGCTGGGCGGCGGGTCGACCGCGGATCGGGTGAGGCCGGAGGTGTCGATCTCGACCGGGGTGGGCGCGTAGTCGGGAGACGACACGGACGCAGGGTTCTCGGCCGAGCGGCCCGGCGTGGGGTCGAAGGGCAGCCACCCGTAGCCGGGGAACCAGACCTCGACCCACGAGTGCGCGTCGCGGTCGAGCACCCGGTAGCGCCCGCTCTCGGAGTCGTAGCCGCCGCCGGTGTAGCCCACCGCCACCCGCGACGGGATGCCGAGCGAGCGCAGCATCACGGCCATCGAACCCGCGAAGTGCTGGCAGAAGCCGCGGCGGCTGTGCATGAGGAAGTCGACCAGCGGCGGGTCGTCGGCCGGCTGGCCCGCGGGCCAGTCGGCGGGCAGGCTGGTCGGGAACGGCGGCGCCTCGTCGTAGGTGTACTGCGAGCGCAGGTAGGCCTCGATGCGGTTGACCGCCGCGTACGGCGTCGCCGCGTCGCCCACCACGCGCCGGGCGAGGTCGCGCACCTGGGCGTAGGGGCCGAGGGCGGCGTCGGTGGGCGGCACGCCGAAAGTGCCCCACAGGGGCATGTCGACGGTCGGCCCGTAGAAGCTCCCGCGCAGGGCCGTGGCGCCCTCGGGCACCGCGGTCTGCTCGTACGGGGCGACCGTGACCAGTTGAGACGGCGTGGGCTGCGGCACGCGTGTGCGCACGACGTAGTGGTCGCCCGGCTCGATCGGGCTCTCGAGGCGGATCGCGTCTCCCACCATGTCGGCCGTGCCCGAGAACGGCCCGGTCACGCGCGCGGGGCGGCCCGAGGCCAGCAGCAGCGGCGAGCTGGCGCCCACGAACGCGACGTCCTGGGTCACGGCCTTGCCGGTCGGATCGGCGCCGGTCACCGTGATCGCGCCCCGGCTGACGGGCAGCGGTCGCGAGCCGCCGGTCTCGGTGAACGTGAAGGCCACCCCGTCGAAGTCGCCGAGGCTGAGCGCCTTCAGCGGCCGGGCCCGGTCGGTCTTCACCGTGAAGGCGACACGGGCCGTGGCGGGCCAGTCGAGCTTGCCGTAGCGCTGGCGCAGGTCGAGGCCGCCGCCGCCCGAGCCGTCGCCGGGGCCGCCGACGCCGACGTCCCACGACTTCCAGGCCCACCACGGGTCGCCCGCCTTCGCCGGTCCGGCGCCGAGGCCCGCCGCGACGATCACGGCGACCGCCCCGAGGATCAGCGCCCCCGCCAGATGGCGCCCGGGGCGAACCGGGGTGCCCGGCTCGCGCCCCGACAGGGCGAGGACGGCCGCCAGGGCGGCGAGCGCCATGACCCCGGCGAGGATGCCCGAATCGGGCGGCTGCACGGTCCACCGGTAGGCGAGCCCGGCGCCCACCACCACGAGCCCGACCACCGGCCGGCGGCGCGCCACGATCTGCCACGCGGCGGCCCCCGCGAGGAGCGCGAGCGCGAGGTCGAGCAGCGCCACCAGCGCGGGCTCGTCGGCCGGCGACACCGGCAGGCCCGAGTGCGAGCCGGCCTCGAGGCCGTCGGGCACCACGGAGCCGATGGCCGACCACGCCGCCCCGTCGAAGGTGACGACATCGCCGAGCGACGACCGGGTGGCCAGCGCCAGCACCGAGGCGGCGGCGACCACCAGCGCCGCGGCGAGCCACGCGCTCCGCCGGCGCGGCGCGAGCGTCGCAAGGGCGGGGAGCATCGCGAGCAGGCTGAGCAGGAGCACCCGCCCCCCGGCGACGCCGAGGTAGAGGCCCGACCAGCTGACGGCCAGCACGCCGACGGCCACGCCGGCGGCCGCCACCGCCCCTCCCGCGCCGGCCGCGTCGGCGGCGGGCCTACGAGACACGGGCCCACTCCCCCGCGCTCCCGAGCGCCTCGGCCACCCGGTCCGGCGACGGGATCACCGCGACCTCGACGCCGATCGCCGCCAGATCGCCGCGGGCTGCGGCGGCCGGGCCGGCCAGCACGGCGGCCACCGAGACGCCGATCGCGCGCGCCTGCACGGCGGCCGCGGCGAGCCCGGCGTCGGCGCCGCAGGTGAGGACGACGATCAGGTCCGGCGCATCGGTGGCCGTCGCCTCGGCCCGTAGGGCCAGCGGCAGGGTCCGCTCGCCGCCGGCCTCGACGCGCGCGAGCGCGACCTCGACCACCGGCCACGGCGCGCGGGCCGCGGGGATGCGCGTCGGCACCCGCCCGGTGTGCGACAGGCCGGCCGGCTCCCGGCGGCCGGACAGGTGACGGGCGAGGGCGGCCGCCGCCGTGACCGTGCTCTCGAAGTCGTCGCCCGCCGGAACGGCCCCGTCGAGCAGGAGGAGCACCGAGCGGCCGGTGCCCTCGGGGGCGCGCATCTCCTTGGTCTGCAGGCGCCCGCGCTTGGCCGTCTGGCCCCAGTGGACGCGCGAGAGCGCGTCGCCGGCCTGGTAGTCGCGCACGCGGTCGAGGTCGCCGAAGCCGGAGTCGACCGCCCGCCGGCGCGCCCCGTGGCCGCGGGCCCGCGAGCCGACCGGCGCGCCGGCCAGGGCCGGGGACGCGGGCACCGCCAGCAGGTGGGCGTCGCCCGAGCCCACCCGCGACGCCCGGGCGAGGCCGAACGGGTCGCGGATCTCGATGCGGGGCGCCGGCAGGTCGTGCTCGCCGCGCACGGCGGTGACGTCCCAGACGCCGAGGGCGCCGCGCGTGCCCTGCGAGGTGGCCGCGCGCGGGTCGCCGATCCCGGCGTCCACCGCCATGCCGAGCACGCGGTCGAGGCCGAGGTTCATCGCCCACCCCCGCACCGCGACGCTCACCCGCACCGGCGCGCCGGCCGTGCAGCGCGCGGGCTCGATGCGCCGCTCCACCGACACCCCGCGCGCGGCGAGCGCGACCAGCGCGGTGACCAGCACCGGCAGCGCCACCATCCCCGCGCCGAGCGTCGCGAGGGCGGGCGTCCCGAAGCCCCGGCTCGCCACGAGCGCGGCCAGCCCGGCGCCCGCCAGGCCGAGGGCCCGCGCCGGGGGGCCGGCCGCGCGCATCACAACGGGACGGGCACCGCGGCCAGGGCGTCCGCCACGAGGTCCTCGCCGCGCGAGCCGCGGGCCCGGGCGTCCGGGGTCAGGATCATCCGGTGCGAGAGCACCGCGTCCGCCAGGCCGCGCACGTCCTCGGGCACGACGTAGGCCCGCCCCTCCATCACGGCCTTCGCCTTGGCGGCGCGCAGCAGGGCGAGGCCGGCGCGCGGGCTGGCGCCCAGCTCGGCGCGCAGGTCGCGGCGGGTGGTGCCGACCAGCGCGACGACGTAGCGGGCGAGCGAGGGGTCGGCGTGGACGCGCTCGACCACGCGGCGGGCCGAGGTGATGCCCTCGGCCCCGGCCACCGCCACCACGCCGTCGAGGGCGTCGCGGCCGGCGAGGTCGAGCAGCATCGCCGCCTCGTCGTCGGCCGGCGGGTATCCGATCGCCGCGCGCACCGCGAAGCGGTCGAGCTGGGCCTCGGGCAGCGGGAAGGTGCCCTCGTACTCCACCGGGTTCTGGGTGGCGATGATCAGGAACGGCTGAGGCAGCACGCGCGTCTCGCCGTTGACCGTCACCTGCCCCTCCTCCATGCACTCCAGGAGCGCCGACTGCGTCTTGGGCGAGGCGCGGTTGATCTCATCGACCAGGATCACGTTGGCGAAGACCGGGCCGGGGCGGAACACGAAGGCCGCCGCGTGGGCGTCCCACACCGTCACGCCGGTGACGTCGGCGGGCAGCAGGTCGGCGGTGCACTGCAGGCGGGAGAACTGGCAGCCGGCGGCGCGCGCGAGGCTCTTGCCGAGGACCGTCTTCCCGACGCCCGGAACGTCCTCGATCATCACGTGGCCGCCCGACAGGAGCGCGATGACGCAGCTCTCGATGCTCGCCCGTGGCGCGCGCACCGCGCCGGCGCAGGCGTCCACGAGCGCGGCCGCCAGGTCGGCCACCGGTCCCAGCTCGGCCGGCTGCAGCGGGGGGGTGGCGACGGAGGACGTCACCCCGCGAGGGTAATGCACTCCGGGGCCCGCGAGCCGGGCTCCGGGCGATCTCCTACGGCAGGAGGGGGACCACCGCGTCGAGGATGCGCTCGGCGCAGGCGTCCTTCGACGCGCGCGCGACGACCTCGTCGCCGACGGCGCCGATGATCGTGATCGCGTTCTCGCCGCTCTCGAAGCCGATGCCCGCGACCGAGACGTCGTTGTGCACGATCAGGTCGAGCTTCTTGCGAACGCGCTTGGCGCGCGCCCGCTCAAGGCCCTCGGGACCGTGCTCGGCCGCGAAGCCGACCACGACCTGACGCCCCCTGCGCGCGGCGAGGTCGGAGAGGATGTCGGCCGTCGGCTCGAGGTCGAGGGCGAAACGGCCCTCGGCGCCCTTGTCGATCTTGCCCGCGAGAGCCGCGCCCGGGCGGAAGTCGGCCACCGCGGCCGCCATCACCAGGACGTCGCAGGCGGGGAACTCGGCGAGCGCGGCCGCGTGCAGGTCGGCCGCGGTGGCGGCGTTGACGTAGCGGATGTCCGCGCGGCGCGGCAGGTCGACGTTGGCCGCGAGCACGGTCACGTCGGCGCCGCGCCGCCGGGCGGCCGCGGCGATGGCCCAGCCCATCCGCCCGCTGGACCGGTTGCCCACGAAGCGCACGGGGTCGATCGGCTCGCGCGTGCCGCCGGCGCTCACCAGCACCCGGCGCCCGGTCAGGCTGCCCGCCCCGGCGAGGATGCGGTTGACGGCGTCGGCGATGTCCACCGGGTCGGCGAGGCGGCCCACCCCCACGTCGCCGTCGGCGAGGAGTCCGCTGGCCGGATCGATCTCGGTGACCCCGCGCGCGCGCAGCGTGGCGAGGTTGGCCGCGGTGGCCGGGTGCAGGTACATGCGCGTGTTCATCGCCGGGGCGATCACCACGGGCTTCTCGAAGGCGAGCAGCGTGGCGCCGAGCAGCCCGTCGCCGAGGCCCGCGGCCATGCGCGCGACGGTGTTGGCCGACGCCGGCGCGACGAGCGCGAGGTCGTGCGAGCGGGCCAGCTGGAGGTGGCCGTAGCCCGGGCGCTCCTCGGCGCCGAACAGGTCGACGCCGACCGGCCGGCCCGAGAGCGCCGAGAACGTGGTCGGCCCGACGAAGCGCTGGGCCGAGCGCGTCATCACCACGGTGACCCCGTGGCCGCGGCGCTGGAGGATCCGCATCACGTCGACCGCCTTGTAGGCGGCGATCCCCCCGGAGACCCCGAGGAGGATCTCAGGCACCCGGCGCCCCCGTGGCCCGGGCGACGATGCCCGCCAGCTCCTCGACCGCGTCCTGGACGACGGCGTTGACCACGACGTGGTCGAACTCGTCGCGCGCCGCGAGCTCGACGGCGCCGACGCGCAGCCGCTCGGCGATCTCGCCCTCGGTGTCGGTGGCGCGGCGCTCGAGGCGGCTGCCGAGCTCGCTCGCCGACGGCGGCGCGATGAACACCGAGACCGCGTCGGGCACCATGGCGCGCACCGCGCGGGCGCCGGCCAGCTCGATCTCGACCACCGGCGAGCGCCCCGCCGCGAGGATGCGGTCGATCTCCGAGCGCAGCGTGCCGTAGCGGTTGCCGGCGTAGGTCACGTGCTCGAGGAACTCGCCGGCGTCCACTCGCGTCGTGAACTCGTCCTCGGAGAGGAAGTGGTAGTGCTCGCGGTCCACCTCACCCGGCCGGATGCGGCGCGTGGTGGCGGACACCGCCACCTGGAGGTTCGGGAAGCGCGGGAGGATGCCCCTGATGAGGGTGCCCTTCCCTGCGCCCGACGGTCCCGAGACGATGATGACGCGGGGTCGCGTCGCTACCGGTGAAGGAGCTCCAGCAGCTCTGAGCGCTGTCGGTCGGACAGGCCCCCGATCGTCTTCCCCTGCGAGATACGGCAGGTGTTCAGGAATCGCGTCGCCTTGACCTTCCCGTACTTCGGGAACGGCCATCAGCATGTCGAACACCTTGGCCGTCATGACGAAATCCGGCGGATTGGAGATGACGGCGCCGATCGAGACCTGACCGCTCTTGAGATCCTTCTTGAGCTGCGCCCTGCGCGAGCGGATGTCGTTCGCCCGGCGCAGGGCCTCCATGCGCTGATCCAATGAGCGCTCCGGCGCCTGCGACTGCTTTGGAGAGGTGGTGGCCATCGCGGGCCATTCTAGGTTTGTGATCGCCGTTGAAGCAAGCCGTACTTTGCAGCCGTTTTACGTCGTTTTCACGCTTGTTGCAGGGGAACTCACCTCACCCTGGCCTTACAAAATCTCGGGCTCAAGTTGAGGTTCATACTGTGGCGGGACCGGGCCGGAAGGCGCCGCCGGGACGCGCCGGCCGGCCCCCGTCCTGGAGGGCCCGCGGCGCGCCCGGGCGACCGGAGGCGATCGCCGCGGCGGCCGCGGCGCCTGCCTCGATCGTGGTGATGCAGGGGATGCCCGCGCGGATGGCCGCGGCCCGGATCTCGAACCCGTCGGTGCGGGCGCCCTGGCCGCCCTGGGGGGTGTTGACCACCAGGTCGATGGCACCCTCGGCGATCAGGTCGCCGACGTGCGAGCCGCCCTCGGAGATCTTGCCGACGCGCTCCACGGCGAGGCCCGCCGCGGTCAGAGCGGCCGCCGTCCCGCTGGTGGCGTAGAGCCGCAGGCCGGCGCGCGCGAGCCGCGCGGCGATGGCCACGGCCTCCGGCTTGTCGGCGTCGCGCGCGGAGATGAACGCGCCGCCCGCGCGGGGCAGCGCCTGGCCCGCCCCGCGCTGCGCCTTGGCGAACGCCTCGGCGAAGCTGCCGCCGAGGCCCATCACCTCGCCGGTGGCGCGCATCTCCGGGCCGAGCACCGGGTCGGCGCCCGCGAAGCGCGAGAACGGGAGCACCGCCTCCTTCACCGCGATCTGGCGCTGGGGCGCGGCGGCCGGCAGGCCGAGCTCGCCGAGCGAGGCGCCGAGCATCAGCCGCACCGCGTGGCGGACCAGCGGCACGCCGGTCGCCTTGGCGACGAACGGGATCGTGCGCGAGGCGCGCGGGTTGGCCTCGATGACGTACACGCTGCCGTCGCGCAGGACCGCGAACTGGACGTTGAGGAGACCGACCACGCCGAGGCCGCTCGCGAGGGCGGCGGTCTGCTCCTCGAGCTCGGCCACCAGGCCGGGCCCGGCGCTCTGGGCCGGCAGCACGCAGGCCGAGTCGCCCGAGTGGACCCCGGCGGCCTCGACGTGCTCCATCACCGCGGCGGTCCAGCAGTCGGCGCCGTCCGAGAGCGCGTCCACGTCGAGCTCGACCGCGTTCTCAAGGAAGCGGTCGACCAGCAGGACGCCCTCGGGGCGCTCGCGCTCGAGGTAGGCCTCGACCGCGGCCGGCGAGTCGCAGATCGCCATCGCCCGGCCGCCGAGGACGTAGGAGGGCCGCACCAGCACCGGGTAGCCGACGCGCTCGGCGGCGGCCAGGGCCTCCCCTCCCCCGTTCGCGACGGCCCACGGCGGCGCCGACAGGCCGAGCGTGTCGAGGAGGGCGCCGAAGCGGCCGCGGTCCTCGGCCAGGTCGATCGCGGCCGGTGAGGTCCCCAGCAGCGGGACCCCGGCGTCGGTCAGGGCACGCGCGAGGCGCAGCGGGGTCTGGCCGCCGAGCTGGGCGATCACGCCCACCGGCTTCTCGGCCGCGCAGATGTCGAGGACGGCGTCGACCGTCACCGGCTCCATGTAGAGCCGGTCGCTCACCCCGTGGTCGGTCGAGACCGTCTCGGGGTTACAGTTGACCATCACCGACGCGTAGCCCAGCTCGCGCACCGTCTCGGCGGCGTGGACGCAGCAGTAGTCGAACTCGATGCCCTGCCCGATCCGGTTCGGGCCGGAGCCGAGGACGACGATCGACGGGCGCTCGTCGCGGGCCAGCTCGCTCTCGCCCTCGAACCCGGCGTAGTAGTACGGGGTGAGGGCGGCGAACTCGGCCGCGCAGGTGTTGACCGCGTGGTACGAGGGCCGCACGCCGAGCGCGCGCCGGCGCTCGCCCACCGCGAGCTCGGTGGCGCCGGTGGCCGCGGCGATCTCGCGGTCGACGACGCCGGCCCGACGGGCGGCGCGCAGCGCGTCGGCGTCGAGGGCGTCGAGCGGGCCGCCGACGGCGGCCCGGGCGGCGGCGAGCGCCCCGAGCTCGGCGAGGAACCACCGGTCGATGCCGGTGGCCGCGTGGACCTCGTCCTGGGAGACGCCGTTGGCCAGCGCCCACAGGACGACGTCGTAGCGGTCCCAGGAGGGCGTGCGCAGGATCTCGAGCGCCTCGGCGGCGTCGGAGGGCGTGCGCGGGCGCACGTCCAGCTCGCGGCCGCTCATGGCCTTGCCGAACGCCTCGCCGAAGGTGCGCCCGAGCGACAGGACCTCGCCGACGCTCTTCATGTGGGTGGTCAGCTCGGTCGAGGCGCCGGGCACCTTCTCGAAGGCGAAGCGCGGCACCTTGACGGCGACGTAGTCGAGCGAGGGCTCGAAGCTCGCCGGGGTGACCCCCGTGATCTCGTTGGGCAGCTCGTCGAGCGTGTAGCCGACGGCCAGGCGCGCGGCGATCTTGGCGATCGGGAAGCCGGTGGCCTTGGAGGCGAGGGCCGACGAGCGCGACACGCGCGGGTTCATCTCGATGACGACCATCTCGCCGGTCTCGCGGTTGAGCGCGAACTGGACGTTGGCCCCGCCGGTCGAGACGCCGACCGCGCGGATCACGGCGATCGCCGCGTCGCGCAGGCGCTGCAGCTCGGGGTCGGTGAGCGTCATCACCGGCGCGACGGTCACCGAGTCGCCGGTGTGCACGCCCATCGGGTCGATGTTCTCGATCGAGCAGACGATCACGGCGTTGTCCGCCACGTCGCGGACCACCTCGAGCTCGATCTCCGCCCAGCCCACCAGCGAGCGGTCGATCAGCACCTGGCCGATCGGGCTCGCCGCGATCGCCTGGTCGAGCATCCGCTCGAACGCCTCGGGCGTGTGCGCGGCGCCGCCGCCCTCGCCGCCGAGCGTGTAGCCGGGGCGCAGGATCACCGGCAGGCCCAGCTCGCGCATCGCGGCCCGCCCGGCGTCCATGTCGGACACGACCCGGTTCTCCGGGACGTCCAGCCCGGCGGCGGCCATCGTGTCGCGGAAGACCTCGCGGTCCTCGGCGCGCCGGATGGCCGCGACGTCGGCGCCGATCAGCTCCACCCCGTGGCGCTCCAGCACCCCGGCCGCGCTCAGGTCCATCGCGAGGTTGAGGGCGGTCTGGCCGCCGAGGGTCGGCAGCAGGGCGTCCGGCCGCTCGATGGCGATGATCGCCTCGACCGACTCCACGTCGAGCGGCTCGACGTAGGTCCGGTCGGCCACCGCCGGGTCGGTCATGATCGTCGCGGGGTTGGAGTTGACCAGGATCACCCGGTAGCCCTCCTCGCGCAGCGCGCGGGCCCCCTGGGTGCCGGAGTAGTCGAACTCGCCCGCCTGGCCGATCACGATCGGCCCGCTGCCCAGCACCATGATCGAGGAGATGTCGCCGCGGCGCGGCATCAGGAACCCACGCCGATCGCGCCGACGAACTCGCGGAACATGTAGCGCGCGTCGCGCGGCCCCGGGCTCGCCTCGGGGTGGTACTGCACCGACCAGGCGCCGAGCTCCGGCGCGGCGATGCCCTCGACCGAGCCGTCGAAGAGGCTCGTGCGCGTGACCCTCACGCCGTCGGGCAGGTCGTCGGCCACCACCGCGTAGCCGTGGTTCTGCACCGTGATCTCCACGCGGTCGTCCTCGGAGCGGCGCACCGGGTGGTTGGCGCCGCGGTGGCCGAAGGCGAGCTTGGTCGTGCGCAGGCCGAGCGCCTGGGCGAGCATCTGGTGGCCGAGGCAGATGCCGAAGACCGGCACCCTGCCGAGCACGCCGCGCACGGCCTCGATGACCGGGGTGACGGCCGCGGGGTCGCCCGGGCCGTTGGAGAGGAAGACGCCGTCGGGGTCGCGGGCGAGGATCTCCTCGGCGCTCACGCCGGCGGGGACGACGTCCAGCCGGCAGCCGGCGCCGACCAGGCCGCGGGCGATGCTCTCCTTCATCCCGCAGTCGATCGCGACCACGTGGGGGCCGTCGGCGCCCATCGCGCGCGCCGGCCCGGCGGCCTCGGAGGCGAGGTCGCGCCCGTCGAGCACCGGGTGCTCGCGCACCCGCGCGAGCAGCTCCTCCGGGCCGAGCTCGGTGCTGACGCCGCCGCGCATCGCGCCGCCGTCGCGCAGGCGCCGCACGAGCCGGCGGGTGTCGCAGTCGTCCACCGCGACGACCCCGCGCTCGGCCAGCCAGGTGCGCCAGCCGGTGCCGCCGCCGGCGCCCGCCGCGTCGCCCGCGCGGCGCATGATCACCGCGCTCGGCCACGCCCGGCCGCTCTCGTCCTGGCCCGGCCCGGCGCCGTAGTTGCCGATCATCGGCGCGGCGAAGCAGAGGATCTGCCCGAGGTAGGAGGGGTCGGTGACCGCCTCCTGGTAGCCGGACATGCCGGTCGTGAACACCATCTCGCCGAGCGCCGTGCCCGGGGCCCCGACGCCGCGCGCCTCGAGCACGAGGCCGTCCTCGAGGACAACCCGGGCCGGGGTCACCTGACCAGCCGGGAGATCGCCTTGAACTCGTCCGTGCCGGCCACCTCGAGCATCTCGAAGAGGGCCATCTCGGTGCTGGTGATGTGGGCGCCGTCGGCCGCCATGCGCTCGAGGGCGAGGTCGCGGTTGGCCGGCGCGCGCGAGGACACGGCGTCGCCCGCGACGTGCACGCGGTAGTCGCGCGCCAGGAGGTCGAGGACCGTCTGGTTGACGCAGACGTGCGTCTCGATGCCGGCCACCACCCAGTCGGTGCAGCCCGCCGCGGCGAGGGCGTCGTCGAACGCCTCGACGCCACAGGCCGAGAAGCGCAGCTTCTCCACCATCGGGGTGCCCTCGGGCAGCCGCTCGGCCAGCTCGGAGACGGTCTCGCCGAGGCCCTTGGGGTACTGGACGCTGACCAGCACCGGGCGGCCGAGCACGCCGAAGCCCTCGGCCAGGATGCCGCAGTTGGCGACGATCCGGTCGAAGCCGTCGATCACCGGGCGGAAGGCCTCCTGCACGTCGACCAGGATCAGCCCGGTCCCCTCCCGGCTCAGCAGCCCCGGGTGGCGCCCCTCTACCGTCGCCATGCGATCTGCCCTCCTGCGATCGTCAGGTCCACCCGGCCGTGCAGCTCCTCGCCCAGCCAGGCCGAGTTGCGCGACTTGCTCCGGAAGCCCCCCTCGCCGACCACGACGACGGCCTCCGGGTCGATCAGGGCCACGTCCGCCGTCGCGCCCTCGGCGAGCGTGGGCACCGGCAGCCCGAGCGCCGACGCCGCGTCGCTGCCCATGCGGCGCACCAGCAGCTCCAGCGGCACGTCGCCCGTGCGCACCAGGCTCGTGTTGCAGACCGCGAAGGCCGTCTCGAGCCCCGTGATGCCGAAGGGCGCCTCCTCGAAGGGCACCTCCTTCTCGTCGGCGTCGTGGGGCGCGTGGTCGGTGGCCACCAGGTCGAGCGTGCCGTCGATGAGGGCCGCGATCAGGTCGCGCCGGTCCGACTCCTCGCGCAGCGGGGGGTTCATCTTGTGGCGGGACGGGTCGAGCGAGGTCACGGCCGCGTCGGTCAGCGCCAGGTGGTGCGGCGTGACCTCCCCGGTGATCCGCACCCCGCGCGCCTTGGCGCGGCGGATCTCCTCGACGGTCTCCGACGCGGAGACGTGGCAGATGTGGATGCGCCCGCCCTCGTACTCGGCGAGCGCCGCGTCGCGCGCGACGGCCACGCTCTCGGAGATCGGCGGGATCCCGGCGAGGCCGAGGCGGCTGGCGACGGCGCCCTCGTGCATCACCCCGCGCCCGGAGAGGCTCGGGTCCTCCTCGTGCAGCACGAGCGGCAGCCCGGTGAGGCGCTGGTACTGCAGCGCGCGGCGCATCACCTCGGCGTCGGCGACCGGGTGGCCGTCGTCGCTGAAGCCCGCGGCGCCGAGCTCGGCCAGCTCGGCCTGCTCGGTCAGGTCCCTGCCCTTCTGGCCCACCGTGATCGCCGCGAAGAAGCCGACGCGCACGGCCGCGTCCTGCTCGGCCTGGTCGAGCAACGCCCCGAGCACGGCGCCGTTGTCCACCACCGGAGTGGTGTTGGGCATGGCCACGATGGTCACGAAGCCGCCGGCCGCGGCCGCCTGGCTGCCGGTGGCGATGTCCTCGAGGTCCTCGCGGCCCGGCGTGCGCAGGTGCACGTGCGGGTCGACGAAGCCCGGGACGGCGATCAGCCCCGCGCCGTCGATCTCCTCGAGGCCCTCGGCGTCGCCGCCGATCACGCCGTCGCGGATCACCAGGTCGCGCACCTCGTCGATGCCGGCCGCCGGGTCGAGCACCCGCGCGCCCCGGATCACCACGTTGGCGGCCGGCCCCGGCCGCTGGACCAGCTTCGCCGTGCTCGCCGCCGTCGTCGCGCCCATCAGGCCGTCACCGCGCCGATCGGGTGCTCAGCGGGCTCGGCGCCCGCCGAGGGTCCGGCCAGCAGGTCGTACAGCACCGCCATCCTCACCACCATCCCGTTCGCGGCCTGACGCTCGATGAGCGTCTTGGGGTCGTCGGCCAGGGCGCCGGAGATCTCCACGCCCCGGTTGATCGGGCCCGCGTGCATCACGCGCTGGCCCGGGCGCAGGCGCCCGTGGTTCACGCCGTAGGTCGCCGCGTACTCGCGCAGCGACGGAACGAAGCCCCCGGCGCCCATCCGCTCGTGCTGCATCCGCAGGACGTAGACCACGTCGGCGGCGGCGATGTCGCGGATGTCCGTCGAGGTGGTCACCCCGAGGGCCTCCTCCGCGTCGCGCGGCAGCAGGGTCGGCGGCGCGATCAGGCTCACGTCGGCGCCCATCATCTGGAAGCCGCGGATGCCCGAGCGGGCCACCCGCGAGTGGGCCACGTCGCCCACGAAGGCGATGTGCAGCCCGTCGAGCGGCCCCACCTCGCGCTCGATCGTGTAGAGGTCGAGCAGGGTCTGGGTCGGGTGCTCGTGCTTGCCGTCGCCGGCGTTGATCACCGCCGCCTGGGTGTGGCGCGCGGCCAGCCCGCAGGCGCCGACCGAGGCGTGCCGGATCACCAGGACGTCGGGCAGGTACGAGTTCAGGGTGATGACCGTGTCCTTCAGGGTCTCGCCCTTCTCCACGCTCGAACCCGAGCCCTTCACGTTGACCACGTCCGCGGACAGGCGCTTGCCGGCCAGCTCGAAGGAGGTCGAGGTGCGGGTGGAGGCCTCGAAGAACATGTTGATGATCGTCCGCCCGCGGAGCGTCGGGACCTTCTTGATGTCGCGCTCCATGACCTCGGCGAAGCGGTTGCCGACCCTCAGGATGCGCGCGATCTCGGCGCGGTCGAGGTCGGCGATCGTGAGGAGCGATCGGCGGCTCACCGGACCTCCTCCAGCACGACCTGGTCCACGCCGTCGATCTCGGCGAGGTTGACCGCGATCCGCTCGCTGCGGGAGGTCGGCAGGTTCTTGCCGACGTAGTCCGGGCGGATCGGCAGCTCCCGGTGGCCGCGGTCCACCAGCACGGCGAGCTGGACGAGCGGCGGGCGGCCGTAGTCGAAGATCGCGTCGATGGCGGCGCGGATCGTGCGCCCGGTGAAGAGGACGTCGTCCACCAGGATCACCGCGCGCTCGGCGACGTTGAAGTCGAGGACGGTGTCCCCCACCACCGGCAGGGCGCCGCGGCGCGCGTCGAGGCCGACGTCGTCGCGGTAGAGCGCGATGTCCACGGTGCCGGTCGCGGGCTCCGCGCCGGCGAACTCGCCGATCAGCGCGGCCAGGCGGGCGGCCAGCGGCACGCCCCGCGTGTGGATGCCGACCAGGGCGACCCGCGTCGGGTCGGCGTGGCGCTCCACGATCTCGTGGGCGATCCGGGCGACGGTGCGCCGGACCTGGTCCTGATCGACGAGGACCTTCCCGTTCGCTCCGCTCACGCGCATGGGCGCGGGCAGGCGTCGGCGGCACGGTAATGCATCGTCGCTCCTTCTCGGTCTCGCGGGACCGGGTTAAAGGCTCACTCGACGCTCAACGTAGCAGGTGGGTCCGACGCCACGTCAGGGCCTCCCCGGCGACCGCGCTCGCGCGTGGAGTGGACCACCGGCTCGCCCCTCTCGGGGAACGGGATCTCGATCTGGTCGAAGTCGCGCGGGACGATCGTGCGCGGGAAGACGGCGGTCGCCTCGGCCCGCACCTCGGCCGGCGTGAAGCGGCTCGACAGGTGCGTCAGCGCGAGCAGGCCGACGTCCGCGTCGCGCGCCAGCTCGGCCGCCTCGCGGGCCGTCGTGTGGCGCGTCTCGCGCGCCCGGGCGCGGTCCTCGTCGAGGAAGGTCGCCTCGTGCACGAGCAGCTCGGCGCCGCGCGCGACCTCGGCCGTCGCCTCGCAGGGCTCGGTGTCGCCCGACACCACGGCGGTCCGGCCCGGCCGCGGCCCGCCGAGGACCTCCTCCGGGCGCACCGTGCGGCCCTCGGGCGTCGTCACCTCGCCGCCGCGCTGCAGCACCCCGAAGTCGGGGCCCTCGGGCACGCCGAGCGCGCGCGCCGCGTCGAGGTCGAAGGCGCCCGGCCGGGCGTCCTCCACCAGCGCGTAGCCGAGCGAGGGCACCGAGTGGCGCGTCGGGAAGCCGACGATGCGGAAGCCCTCGCCGCGCACCGCCTCGGCCGGGCCCGGCTCGTCGATCTCCTCGAGGTCCACCGGGAAGGGCAGCCGGCCGATGACCGGGCGCAGCGTGTCCATCAGGCGGAAGAGCCCCCGCGGGCCGATCAGCTCCAGCGGGCGCTCGCGGCCGCGCAGGCCGTAGGTCTTGAAGAGCCCCGGCAGCCCGAGGTAGTGGTCGCCGTGCAGGTGGGTGATGAGGATCACGTCGAGGTCGATCAGGCCCTGGCCGGAGCGCAGCAGCTGGCGCTGGGTGCCCTCGCCGCAGTCGATCAGCCACCGCTCGCCGCCGCGCGCCACCAGCGTCGCCGCCGTGCCGCGCGCCGAGGTGGGCACGGAGGCGGCCGTGCCGATCAGGGTGACGAACAGGTCCATCCGGCGATCCTAGTCCCGGCGGCCGCGCACCATCTCCGGGGGGAGCGGCCCGGGCGGGTCGTCGACCGCGTGGAAGGTGACGGCCGGCTGCGCGCCCGGAGCCAGAAGGATCTCGGCCATCGAGTGGCGCGGCGAGCGGCGCCGGTCGGTCGGGCTGCCGGGGTTGAGGATGAAGAAGCCGTCCTCCGCCACCTCGTGCAGCGGGATGTGCGAGTGCCCGAAGACCACGCCCGCCGCTCCGGGGAAGCGCCGGCGCAGGCGCTCCAGGCGGCCGGCCTCGGGCCCCGCGTCGTGGACCACCCCGATCCGCACGCCGCCGAGCTCGGCCTCGGCGGTGGCCGGCAGCGCGGCGCGCACGCCGGGCTCCTCGACGTTGCCGTGCACCGCGACCAGCGGCCGCCCGAGGCCGCGCACCAGGCCGAGCGCGTCCATCGACGACCAGTCGCCGGCGTGGACGATCACGTCGGCGGCGCGCAGCCGCGCGAGGCACGCCTCGGGCAGCGCCCTCCCCCGCCCCGGCATGTGGGTGTCGGAGATCACGGCGACGCGGATCGGTGCCGCGTCGCTGGCGCCGGGGTCCATGTGGTCTAAGCTACCGGCCGCTGCGCGCGTAGCTCAGTGGATAGAGCGCTGGCCTCCGGAGCCAGAAGTCGCAGGTTCGAATCCTGCCGCGCGCACTACTGAGACCCCGCACAGCAGGCGGGGTTTCGTCGTTCAGGACGACGAGTCGCACGTGGCGGCGACGGCCCGGGCACACCGGACACGGCGACGGACACGGGCCGGCAGCGATGGCCTCCTCCATCGGCACCGCGCGCCCGCGCTTGGCGTCCTCGAAGATGTGGACGTAGTGCTTCCAGGTCGTCTCGGCCGAGGAGTGCCCCATCGCCGCCGCCGCCGCGAGCGGTGAGCGCCCCGCGTGGATCAGGAGGCTCGCGTAGGTGTGCCGGCCGTCGTACGGGTGTGCCTCGACGCCGGCGGCGGCGTACGCGGGCTTCCAGACCCGGTTTCGCCAGTTGGCGAGGTTGAGGTGCCCGCCGACCTCCGAGCGGCAGACGAGTCCCTCCCCCGCCGCGCCACATCGGCCTGCCAGTCCCGCACGCGCGCGGCGCCCAGGTCGCTGAGGCGCACGCCCCCGACGTAGGGCACGAGCCACTTGTCGAGGTCGCGGCGCGGTGGAGCCGGGTGGAGCGCGCCCAGCGCAGCTCGCCGCGGCTCCACCAGACCTCGACCCACTCGCGGAGCGCCATCCGTGACGGCTCCGCCGGCGCCGCCTCGGTCACAGTCCGCAGCCAGCCTCCCCGTCTTCGATAGGGCTCGATCAGTTGCCGGTGACCGCCCAGGTGCCGTCGGCGAAGAACCGTCCCCGCGGCAAGGCGGCGCGTGACCAGGACCAGAACGGGCAGGGGCCGACCGGCTCGGCACGGTGTCTCGGCCCCGGCTTGAGGATCGGTGCCGGCGCTCCGATTGCCGCAACATAGCCGATTTCATCCTCGCCGAGACCTGCGCGCTCCTGGGCCTGTCACCTCAGACCGTCCGCAGGCACGCCGACGCCGGCGACCTCCCCTGCCGGCGCACCGCGGGCGGGCTTCGGCGGTTCGCGGAGGCCGATGTCCTGGCCTACCGGGCGCGCCGCGGGCGAGAGCCGCAGGACGTCGCCCTGCGCGCGACCGTGTGGACCTCCGCGGCGCTGGGGCTCCTGCGCGAAACCGAGGCCGACCTCCGCGAGCCCGCCGCCGCGCGGTTCAGGGCCGCCGCCGCGGAGCTGCGCCGCGGGTAAGGGGGAGGGCCCTCGATGGCCGGGGCACAGGGAGGCTCGGCCATCGAGGGCGCTGAATCCCTCGGGCGGAGAGTGAACCGAGGGGAGGTGCGCGGCGGTACTCACGCGCACGATATCAAGACCACGGGGCCGGGCATCGAGTAAATGGCGCCCTCGCCCGCTGTTGAGGGGCCATTCGGCCTTGGGAGCAGGCGGCCCCAGTCCGACGGGGCCGCTAACGTCGATGCGTGGATCTCATCGTCGCCGGCGATCTCCGCGACGAGGACGGCCAGCAGGCGGGCGCCGAGCTCTGGCGCGTGCCGTTCCGTGGACGGACGGAGACCGACGTCATGGTCGCCGAGAAACTGGTGTTCGGCCGCGCCGCTACACGGTGGTCGAGATGGGAACCACCAAGACGGCTGGGCGCACGAACGACCCAACAGTCCTCCCGGGCAAGCTGTCCGACCAGGTCGCGAAGCGACCGCAGCCCTGAGGGCGCCGGGGGGTTGGGGCGCCGGGGCGCTATCGTCGGCCGGTGGGGACCATCCCGAAACCCGAGGTCTGCCCGCACGGCGACTGCCGCAGCCCGGACGTCCAGCGCGAGCGCGGCGAAGTCCAGATCGACTCCGCCGATCCCGAGAGGCGCCTCGCCCATCGTCGCGACTTCGCCACCCGATGGGTGTGGGTCTGCGGGTCGTGCGGCCGGCGACTCGGGATCGCCCCCGACCCGGAGTAGGTCGGGCGGCGCGATACGGGGGACCACGTCCCATCGCCAGCGGCGCTTCGACCGGTGGAGCCGGCGTCCCAGTGGTGCTCCTCGTTGTCCGCCGCCGGGAATGCCCACCCGTCTGGAACCCCATCTCGAAAGCCACCCGTGAGGGTAAGCGGGAGGGCCGAGAACCGCTCTAGTAAGCGCTTCTCGTACCCTCTCGTACCCTCTCGTCCCC
>CAVYRD010000015.1:0-13573 GCA_963770865.1 uncultured Thermoleophilia bacterium | reverse complement strand
GGTGCGCGTGGCGTCACCGGCGCCGGCCGCCGCCGCCGTCGTCCGCGGGCGCGCCGGGCCGGGGTACGGCGACTCGACGGCTCGTCGGGGCGCGGCCGCCGGCGCTGGCGCCGGGGCAGGTCCGATCGCGGCGGGCGGCGAGCCGCGGCGCTGGTGGTGGACGACGACGAGCACGATCCCGATCGCGAGGAGCACCAGGCCGCCGGGCCCTCCCAGCATCGACGACCTGACCCCGGCCGCGAGCGCGATCAACGCGACGCCGATCAGCGCGACGCCGATGATCGTCTCGCGCCGGTCCTCCGGCTCGCCCGCGAGCAGCGCCCGTCCATCGTCCCTCGGCATGGCCACCGCCAGCCCGGCGTAGGCGATCAGGGCCAGCGGGGTCACCGCGACGGCGACCGCGAGCGCGACCAGCCGCACGGCGAGCGCCGGGACGCCGAGCGTCCTCGCGAGGCCGCCGCAGACGCCGGCGACGATCCGGTCGTCGCGGGTGCGGCGCAGCGGCGGATGGGCCGCCTCCATCCCCGGGGCGGGGGGGAGCGAGGTGGATTGCGTGGGCATGTGCGTCCTTTCGCGGAGCTTGGCACAGTCTCATCCCGAGACTGGACGCATCGCGCACCCGCGTCGATCGGGCGATCCCCTGAACGGACCCCGAGACCGACCCCCGATCCGCCGGGGGGACGGCCCGGCCGGCCTCAGCCGGCCGCGGGCATGTGGTTGTTGCGCGGGGCGTGCTCGAGCCCCGTCTTCAGCCCGTAGCACCCGACCACCGGATCGTCCTCGGCGCGCGCCCACGCCTTCACGGTGCCCTCCCTGACCGGCTTGCCCTCGTCGGCGCTGCCGTCTCAGCCGGGCGCCACCGGGGCGTCCCACACCGGGTACCAGCGCTCGAGCTCCGGCTCCAGGGCGATCTCGTGGGTGAGCAGCGCCTGCACCCGGCGCTCGAGGATCGAGTCGCGGGTCTTCCCGTCGCGCGGCGCGAACGGGTAGAAGGCGCCGCGCTTGTAGGCGTAGACGAGGTCGACCGGGCCCGGCTCGCCGGCGAAGCCGAACACCGCGCACAGGAGCTGCTCGGAGAACCCGCGCTCCTCGAGCGACTGGCAGACGACGTGGGCCGTGGTGGCGAGGTCGTCAACGTCGGGGTCATCGATCACCACCCACGAGAAGCCGAACGAGTCCTCGTGGCGGCTCACGGTCGTGCCCGACTCGCCGCTCGTCGCCGCGAGCAGCTCCTCGATCTCCGTGACGAGGCCGGCGAAGACGCCCGCCTCGATCGCCCGGAAGCAGACCCCGGCCCTGCCGGTGGAGCGCAGCCCGAGCGACACCTCCAACGTGACCGCCGCGGACGAGATGCCGAAGATGCGGTCGAGGTCCGGGCGCCGGGGCGTGCGCTGCCCGCGCAGCACGTCGAGCAGGCCCATGCGGGGGCTAGAGCGCCGCGGCGGGGGAGGCGTCGAGCGTGGCCTGCATCGCCATCAGCCTCTCGATGCGCTTCTCCACCGGCGGGTGGGTGGACACGAGGCTCGACAGCGAGAAGCCCTTGGCGACGGCCGGGATGATGAAGAAGGCGTTCATGCCCTCGGCCGCGCGCAGGTCCTTGGTGGGCATGCGGTCCATCGTGCCGCTGATCTTGGCGAGCGCCGAGGCGAGCTGCGCGGGCGCGCCGGTCATGATGGCCGCGCCCCGATCGGCCGCGAACTCGCGGTAGCGCGAGAGGGCCCGCAGCAGCAGGAACGACAGCACGTACACGACGATCGAGACCAGGATCACCACCAGGAAGATGGCCGCGCTGTTGTCGCCGTCGCGCCTCCTGCCGCCGCCCATCATCCCGCTGTAGACGCCCATCCGCACCAGCAGGCCGGCGACCGTGGCGAGGAAGCCCGCGATGGTCATCACGATCACGTCGCGGTTGGCGATGTGCGAGAGCTCGTGGGCGAGCACGCCCTCCAGCTCGCGCGGCTCGAGGCGCTGCATGATTCCCGTGGTGACGCAGACCGTGGCCGTCTTCGAGCTGTGGCCCGCGGCGAACGCGTTGGGGATGTCGGAGTCCGAGACCGCGACCTTGGGCTTCGGCAGGTCGGCCAGCTGGCAGAGGCGCTCGATGAGGCCGTGCAGCTCGGGGGCCTCGTCGGGCTCCGTGATCCGGGCCCGCATCGAGGCGAGCGCGATCTTGTCGCCGAAGAAGATCTGGACCAGCGCGAACGCGGCCGCGATCACCAGGACGAAGACCGCCCCGACGCCCGCCGCGATCAGGGCGCCGATGAAGATGACGTAGATCAGGCCGAGACCGAAGAGCGTCAGCGTCATGCGCGCCGTCAGCCCGCTGTCCCGCCCGTACCACCGCCGTGCCGCCACCTGGTCGCGCCTCCGTCGTCGGACCCCGTGAGCCGATGATAGACCCGTTCCAGCCGGTAGCCTCCCGAGCCCGTGCAGCGATTCCCGATGCGCAGGAGCGCCTGGGCGCTTCCCTTCCTGGCGCCGCTCGCGGCGCGCCGGCCGTACGCCGAGGTGGGCGACGGGAGGGTCGTGGTCCACATGGGCCTGCTCGGCCACGCGGAGATCCCGGTGGAGCTGATCGACCGCATCGGGACCGTCGAGTGGCCGTGGTGGGCCGGCGTCGGCGCGCGGATCGCCCGCGGGATGGTCGCGTTCGTCGCGGCGTCCGGGAGGCGGCTCGTGCTCATGGAGCTGTCCGAGCCGTTGAAGGTGCGCGCGCCCTTCGGGTGGACCGCCCGCTCGATCGCCGTCGGGGCGGAGGACGTCGAGGGGATGATCGCGGCGGTCGCCGAGGCCCGCAGGCCCGGCGCGACGTCCGCCGCCGACGGGGAGCTCTAGGCCGGCGGCTGCAGCGCCACGATCTCGTTGCCGTCGGGGTCGAAGAACTGGAGCATCTTGGCTCCGCCCATGTCCTCGATCCGGCCCTTCTGGACGTCGTTCTCGGCCAGCCGGCGCTCGACCGCCCCGATGTCGGGGGCACGGAGGATGACCGTCGCGCCGCCCTGGTGGGGCCGGGTGGCGAGCTCGCCCGAGAGGGCGATCACGGTGTCGCCCGCCTGCAGCTCGGTCCAGTCGTTGCCCTCCCTGCGGAGCACCTCGAGGCCGAGGACGCCGGAGTAGAAGTCGACCGCCTTGTCCATGCTGCACACCTGGTAGAAGACGACGTCGACGCCGTCGAAGAGCCCGTTGCCATCGCTCATGCGGGCACCCTACAGACGACGATCGTCCGGGCGTCCAAGGACGGGACCCGTTCCCGATCGGCTCATTGTGAAATGTGGCCAAGTCCCGAACGACGGCCCGGGGCGCGCCTCTCCTGGGGGGAGGACCGCGGCATCCGTGCCGCTCGCGGCCCGGGCCGACCGGGGATTGCGTCTCGGATTCATCAGAGGGCGGCCACCGTGGCGCGCGCGCCGTTCCTGGTGCGCGAGAGCGCGTTCTGCCGCAGCGCCTGGCAGACGGCCAGGGCGACCTTGTAGCCGGCGTCGGACTCGGCGCCGGTGAGCAGCATGGTGCCGGCCGGCCGCGAGGCGAGGCTGGTGACCAGGCGCCGGGGGCGCTCGGAGATGATCATCATCGGGCGCTCGTCGGTCTGGAGGCCCTCGGCCAGCTCGCGCCAGTCGGCGTCCTCGCCGCGCAGGTCGAGCATCACGATGTCGCCCGAGCTGGGCGGGGTGCGGTGCGGGCGCGCCTCGGCGGCCATGACCACGTAGCCCAGGCGGGTGAGGGTCTCCTCGAGGGCGGAGCGTCCGGCCCCCTCGGGGCCGAGAACCAGGATCTGCATCGGCTGCATCTTGTCGTTTCCCATCTCGCGAAAGGTGAGCGCGCGGGCCGGGTGGCCCGGGCGCGGGGCGCGATGTCCGGAAGCGATCGGTGCGCCGGGTATGAGGGCGCACGTCTTCCGGGGGGGAAACGGCTCAGCCGGGCCGGGGCACCGCCAGGGAGTGGCCCTCGGAGGCGCCCACGAGACGGCCGAGCGCCAGGCGCTCGTAGCCGCGCGGGGCGCCGGCCAGCCCGATCCCGAGGATCAGGCCGACGACGATGAACAGCACCAGCGTCGAGGGCGGGGCGCCGCCGCCGGGCAGCACGTAGCCGGCCAGCACGGCCAGCAGGCTGGAGCCGGAGGCCGGCAGGCCGCCGAGCGGCGCGACGATGCGCGGCCCGCCGAGGTCGACCGTGGGGCCGGCCATGGCGTCGGGCACGTCCGCCGCGGAGGGCGGGCCGCCGACCGGGGCGCTGATTCTCGCCGCCGCCTGCGGCCCCTTCGGGCCGAGCAGATGGAGCGCGAAGTCGGTGACGGCGATCACCGGAGCGGCGTGCTTGGCCGCCTTCTTCACGACCGGGGCGACCGGGGTGACCGGGGCGACCGGGTCGGGCAGGTCCGGCGCGCTGGTGGGAACGCCGATCGACGGGGTCGGGACGGCGGCCGCCAGGTGCGATGGCACCTCCGGCGTCGTCGCGGGGAGCGTGGCGGCGCCGGTGCTCGACGGGGTGTCCGGCGGGACGGGCAGAGGCGTCGGCGCGGCCGGCTCGAGCGACGGCGCGGGGGCCGGCGTCGGGGTTGCCTCGCCGGCCGCCGGAGCGGGCGTCGCGGCCGTCGGCGTGTCGGCCGGCGGCGGAGCGGGCGCGGCGGTCGAGCCGCCGTCGGGGCCCACGGTGGTGTCGGGCGCGGTCGTCTCGTCGCCGGACGGGCCGGTGGACGGGTCCGTGGTGGTCGTGCCGGCGCCCGGGTCCGTCGTCGTCGTGTCGATCGGCGCCGGGGTGACCTCGCCGGCCGGCTGGGCCGGCTGGACGGCGGCGGGGTCGGCGGTGGCCGTGTCGGCCCCGAACGCGGCCGCAGGGGCGATCGCCGCGACGGCGGCCGCGACGGCCACGGCCAGCAGCCAGCGGGAGGCGGTTGACCTCGCTCGTGGGCGGCGCGTGAACGTCATCGGACCGGTGCTTCCACCATTCGTCGCAACTCTCCCGGAGTACCGGGATCGCGTGGAACATACAGCCGACTCCGGACCCCGTATAGAGGCCCCGGCGCGGGATCCCCCGTTGGAGGGAGGAGGCGCTTCCGGCGGCGGGGGGGCGCGGGGATCGGGGTGACGGCTGAGGGCGCCGTTAGAGTCGTCCACCGGTGCCTGCGACGGCTCAACTCCACCTCCCCCTCCCGAGCCCGCAACCCGGCGCCGAGAGCGGCGATTCCATGCCCGACCGCCTGTGCGCGCTCCTGGTCCGGAGGGGGCGCCCGCTGGAGGTGGGCCACGTCGCCACGCAGCTCCTGCAGCTGCGTCGCTGCCCGGAGCGCCTGCAGCGCCGGCTCGTGGCCGAGATCGTCGAGGGCGACGCCCGGCTGGCCTGGTTCGGACGCGACCTCGTGGGCCTGGCGCCGCCCGACTGGTCGGAGGCCGGCCTCGCCTCGGCCACCTTCTGCGTCGTCGACCTGGAGACGACCGGCGGGTCGCCCGGCTACTCCAAGGTCACGGAGATCGGCGCGGTGCGCATCCGGGAGCTGCGCATCGAGGACCGCTTCAGCACGCTGGTCGACCCCGGCCGCCCGATCCCGCCGGTCGTCACCGACCTGACCGGCATCGACGACCGGATGGTCTCCGGCAAGCCGGACATCTCCGACGCCCTCGCGCGCTTCGTCGACTTCGCCGGCCAGGACGTCCTCGTCGCGCACAACGCGCCGTTCGACCTCCGGTTCCTCAACTACGAACGCCGGCGGCTGGCGGGCCGCTACTTCACGCAGGCCTGGCTCGACACGCTCCTGCTCGCGCGCCGGCTGCTCGACGGGCGGGTCCCGCGGCACGACCTGGCGACGCTGGCCGCGTGGGCCGACACGACCGTGAAGCCCTCGCACCGCGCGCTGCCCGACGCCGAGGCCACGGCGGAGCTGCTGGTCCGCTTCGTGGGGATGCTCGCCGAGCGCGGCGTCGACACCCTGAAGGGGGCCGTCGCCTTCGCCGGCGTCGGCGGGGCGCGGCACTCGTTCAAGCTCGCCCTGGCCGAGGACCTGCCGACGGTCCCCGGCGTCTACGTCATGCGCGACCGCGGGGGCGACGCGCTCTACGTCGGCAAGGCCGGCAACCTGCGCCGGCGGGTCCGCTCCTACTTCGGCCCCGGCGGGCGGCACGGGCGCCTCATCGGGCGGGCGCTGGAGCGCCTCGAGTCGATCGACCACGAGACGTGCGGCTCCGAGTTCGCGGCCCTGCTGCGCGAGGACCGCCTCATCAAGGACCTGCAGCCGCCCTGCAACCGGCGCGGGATCGCGGGGACCGGGCAGTACCTGAAGCTGCACGGCCCGCCGACCGCGCCGCGGCTCTCCGTCGTCCCACGCGTGCGCGCGGACGCGGGCGCCTATTACGGGCCGGTGCGCTCGCAGCGGCTGGCGCGCGAGGCGGCGGCCTGCCTGCGCGCGCTCTACCCGATCGCCGACGACGACCCGGACGCGCGCGCCGCCGCCGCGGCGGCCGTCGGCGCGGTGCTGGCGGGCGAGCCGGCCGCCCTGGGCGACCTCGGGCTGCGCATCGGGCGTGCCGTGGCCGCCGAGGGCATGGCCGTCGACACCGGCGACGGGCCGGACGCGCCGCGCGCGGTGCTCGGCATGCTCGCGGCGCTCGCCCGCGCCCGGCGCGCGGCGGCGCGCTTCGCGGTGCTCGTGGAGCGGGGTGAGGAGCCGCACATCGCCGAGGCGTTCTTCGTCGCGGGCGGGCTCGTGCGCCACCGGGCCGCGCTCGACGCCGACGCCTGGGCCGAGCAGTGCCGCGAGGGCATCGCGGTGCTCCGCCGCCACGCCCGCGCCGGGCGCGAGCCGATCCCGGCCGAGGCGCTCGACGAGGCCTCGATCGTCGAGGAGCGCCTGCGCGGGTCCGGGCCCGGCGACGGCGCGCTGGTGCTCGGCCGGGGGTGGCGCACGGTGGAGGTGCTGGAGCACATCGGCCGCTCGGTCCGCCGCCTGGCCGAGTCGGCCCCTCCCGCCGACGGGGCGCTGCCCGACGGCTGAGCCGCCCAGCGCGGCCGCCGCGCTGGCCCTCTCGGGGCGCTTCGCGGCGATGGGCCGCCAGGCGGCCGCCGGCCTGGAGGCCTGGGCGCGGGCCCGGGGCGCGCGGCTGCGGATCGAGGACGACCGCAGCGACCCGGAGCGCAGCGCGCGCCTCGTCGCGGAGCTGGCCGCCGGCGCCGACCTGCTGTTCGGCCCCTACGGCAGCGGGTGCGGGCGGGCGGTGGCGGCGGCCATGGCCGGGCGCCCCGAGGTGGTCTGGAACCACGGCGCCGCCGAGGTCCCGCGCACGGGCGCCCGGATGGCCGACGTCCTGGGCCCGGCCCGCTCCTACTGGCGCGGGCTGCCCGCGGCGCTCGCGGCGGGCGGGGAGGGCGGCGCGCCGGTGGCCGTGGTGCGCGCGCCCGGCGGGTTCGGGGCGGCGATCGCCGCGGGCGCCGTCGCCGCGTTGGAGGCGGCGGGCACGGCGCCGGTGCTGGTGACCGACCTGGAGGACGGAGGGCCCGCGGCGGTGGCGGAGCGGGCCGCGGCGGCCGGCGCCCGCTGGGTCGCGGGCGGAGGGCGGATGGAGGACGACCTGGCCCTGGCCGGCGCGGCGGCGGCCGCCGGGCTGCGGGCGGCGCTCGTCGTGTGCGGCGTCGCGCGCGCCGGCGAGGAGCTGGGCGCCGCGGTGCTCGGCTGGCTCGGCCCGGCCCAGTGGGACGGCGCGCCCCCTCCGGCCCCCTTCGCGCTGCCGGCGGGCGCCGATTACCCCGCGGCCCAGGCGCTCGCGGCGGCGATCGTCGCCGAGCGCGCGCTGGATGCCGCGGGCTCGTCCGAGCCCGACGCGCTCTGGGACGCAGCTCGCGCGCTGCGCACCACGAGCCTGATCGGGCCGTTCGCGATCGACGCCGAGGGGCGCCAGACGGCGCACGCGCCGTGCATCGTCCGCTGGGAGCCGGGGCCGTCCGGCCCGGTGCGGCGCGTGGCCTGGAGACCCTCCGGCCCGGGCGCGTGAGACACTTCCGCGCGTGGTCGGCTCGAGCGGTCCAGATGTCGATGCGGTCGTGGCGCGCCTGGTGGACTGGTTCCACCGGGAGGGCGCCGACCTGCCCTGGCGGCGCACCCGCGACCGCTACGCCGTGCTGGTGGCCGAGGCGCAGCTGCAGGCGACGCCCGTCGCGCGCGTTCTCCCCTACTACGCCCGCTTCCTCGGGCGCTGGCCCACCGCCGCCGACCTGGCGCGCGCCGAGCTGGGCGACGTGCTCGCCGAGTGGCAGGGCCTGGGCTACCCGCGCCGCGCGCGCAACCTGCACGCGGCCGCGCGGGTCATCGCGCGGGACGGATGGCCCGAGTCGGGGCGCCTGACCGACCTGCCGGGCGTCGGCGCCTACACCGCGGCCGCCATCCGCTGCTTCGCCGACGGCGAGGACCTGCTGCCGGTCGACACCAACGCGGCCCGTGTCGTGGCCCGGCGCTTCCCGGGCGGATGGCCGGGCGCGCCCGGGGTGGGCTGGGAGGCCGGGCAGGCGGTCATGGACCTCGGCCGGCTCTGGTGCACCGCGCGGGCCCCGGGCTGCGACGCCGGCTGCCCGCTGCGCGAGGGCTGCCCGGCCGCCGACACCGGAACGGTGCGCGAGGTGACGCCTGTCCGCCGGCCCCAGGGCCGCTACGAGGGGTCGATGCGACAGCGCCGAGGCACCCTGCTGCGGGAGCTGGCCGATCGGGGCTGGGTCAGCGCCTCCCGCGACCCGGAGGCGGCGGCGAGCCTGGTGTCCGAGGGCCTCGCCGGGGCGCGGGGCGGGCGGCTGGTGCGCGCGGGGGACGGCGCGTGAGGCACGGGCAGGTCGTGGTCGTCGTGGCTGCGGTCATCGAGCGGGGCGGGCGCATCCTTGTGAGCCAGCGCGGGCCGGGCGCCGGCCAGGCCGGCCGCTGGGAGTTCCCGGGCGGCAAGCGCGAGCCCGGCGAGACCGATCACCAGGCCCTGCGGCGCGAGCTGCTCGAGGAGCTCGGCGTAAAGCTGGAGGTGGGCCCGCTGGTGTGGACGACGCGGGCGGGGCCGCTGGTCCTGCGCTTCTTCCGTTGCGACTGGGCGCCCGCCCAGCGCCCGCGGCCGCTCACCAGCGTGCAGTTCCGCTGGGTCCTGCGCGAGGACCTGCCATCGCTCGCGTTCCCGCCCGCGGACGCCGGGCTGGTGCGCGCGCTCACCGAGGGCGCCGTCTGACATCCGGCCCCGGGGCCGCTTGTGCCGCGGGGTAAGATGCGCGGTGGACCCGGGAGGTGGTGGATGGCAAAGGCAAAGCGGCAGCGGCGCAGCAGCATCCGGACGATGTCGGCCGACTCGTCGGCCCTGGAGGCGCTCGAGTCGCTCGAGCGCGCCGAGCGTTCGTTGAAGGAGACGCCGGCGGAGTCGCCCGAAGGCGAGTCCACCACCACGGCCCAACGGGAGGCCGAGGCCGAATAGGGCCCGGCGGCCGGTCTAGCTCCCGCGGGAGAAGGCCTCGCCGCTCACCAGGAACCGCACGCGGCCGCCGAGCTCGGCGCCGTTGTTGGCGACCCGTTCGAGGTGCCGCGAGACGAGCACGGCCGTGGCCGACCACGCCCGCGTCTCGGGCTCGTCGGGCGCGGCGGCCACCATCGCCACGACCTCGTCGAGCATCTGGCGGACGTTGTGCGCCTCGACGCCGGCCTCCTCGCCGAGCTCGGCGTCGCCGCGGGCGATGGCCTGCACGGCGCGGGCGAGGGTGTCCACGGCCCGCGCGCTCTGGCGTGAGATGAGCGCCTGGATCTCGGGCACCGCGCCCTCGGGCCTCACAGACTTCGCCGCCTGGGCGATGGCCACGGCGAGGTCGCCCACGCGCTCCAGCGCGATCACGGCGATCAGGCCGACATGCAGCAGCCGCTGGTCTCCGGCCACCGGCGCCTCGAGCAGCTGGAGGCTGAAGACCTTCTGGTCGAGGTCGGCGCAGCGCTGGTCAACCTGGTCGTCGGCGTCGATGACCTCCTGGGCGGCGGCGGCGTCGATCGCCTCCCACGCCGCCACCCCGCGCTCGACCTGCGAGAGGACGAGGCTGGCCATCTCGACGAGCCCGTAGCGGAAGAGCTCGATCTCGGCCTGGAAGTGGAGACGGGTCGGCACCATGGCGGGATCCTATCCCGCGCGCGTGATACGAAACGTCACCCCGGCGGAAGCGTCCTCCCCGCGAAGGCGATCACGGCGTCGGTCGTGGCGATCAGGCGGCTGCCGGCGGCGGCGGCGGTGAAGCGCAGCCCGCCGTCGCGCTCCTGCAGCGCCCGCAGCGCGGCCCGGGTCGAGGCGGGCGGCGTGCGGCCGAGCGCGCGCAGCGCGCGGATGGCGGCGGCGGTGGAGTTCGCCTCGGTGGGCGCGCCCCCGCCGGCCGAGGCGTAGCCCCCGGCGCGGTTGCGCTGGGCGAGCATCCAGGCGGCGCCGGCGCGCAGCCCCGGGTCGTCCCGGCGGACCCCCGCCGCGACGAGGGCCTCGATGACGAGCGCGGTGGCGTCGACCGAGTCGTGGCCGCCGGTGCGCGCGAGGGTCAGGCCCCAGCCGCCCGCGCCCCGGGCGGCGAGCGTCGCCCGCACGGCGGCCGCCGGCACGGCCCGTCCCGCCGCGACGAGGCCGAGCATCGAGAGGGCTTGGTCCCAGCCGGTCGCGCCGAAGCGCCCGGACGCGTAGCGCGAGGTGATTCGCCGCACGTAGTCGAACCCCGCCGAGGCGGCGCGGGTCGCCGCCCGCGGCGACCGCCGCCATCACGACCTTCCCCGCGCCGCCGGCCGTGACGGCGTAGGCCGGGGCGGCGCGCCCGAGCGCCCTCAGGCGCGGGCGCAGCGCCGCCCGCCCGCGCCCGGCGGCGCGCAGGGCGACGATCACGTCGGCCTGCTGACCGCCCGGGCCCGCTCGCCGGGGAGGCCGCCAGCCAGGCGGCGGCGCGGGCCGCCGCCGCCGAGTCGGCCGTCGCCGCGCCCGCCTGGGGCGCCGCGACGGCCAGGGCCGCGACCGCCAGCGCGACGCGCGCTCGCCGCCCTCATCGGCGGGCGGCGGGCGCCACGCGGAACTGGCCGGTGTTCACCCGGGCCAGGCCGACGTCCTCGACGTTGCCGGCGCCGTCGGTCGCCCGGCTCCAGACGCGCCAGATCCCCGGCGCCAGGCCGCGGCCGAGGCCGAGTGCCCACGAGCCGCCCGCCGCGCGGGCCGGCAGGTAGGCGCGCCGGGTGCAGGAGCGCGGCTTGGAGAGGCCGCCGGAGCGCGAGCGGAAGCGGCAGAGCGTGCCGACGCGCCGGGCGAGGGCCACCTCGACGTGCGCGACGTCGGAGCGGTCCGGGCCGGCGGTGCCGCGGATGGCGCGCGCCGAGACCACGACGCCGCCGAGGCGCGGGAAGGAGATGCGGCTGCCGGGGGCGACCGTGTCCGCGCCCGGCCGCGGCGGCCGCGGCGGCGGGCGCCGGGGCCGGCGGCAGGTTGCAGACCGTCGGGTCGCCCGCGAACGAGCAGACGGCGCGGGCGGGGCTGCGGATGTCGCCGGCGCGGGTGGCGGTCACCGCCTGGGTGCCGGGCGCCTGGGCGACGAAGGTGGCGGTGCCCGAGGCGTCGGCGGTGGCGACCGCCGACCCGTAGCGCACCGACGCGCCCGCGCCGGGCGCCGCGGCGCCGTCCTGGCCGTAGCTCGTGACGGAGACCGTGAAGGGCGCGCCGGTGGAGACCCGGTCCGAGGACGGGGCCACGTCGAGCTCGCGCGGCGCCGTCGGCGCCGCCGTAGTACCAGAGCACCCGGTCGCCCTGGGCGAGGGCCTTGTCGCTCGCGCCGACCGGCGGCGCGACGTGGTTCACCCGGTACTGCCAGCCGGCGCTGCCGGCGTTGGCGTCGGCGCCGATCTTCTGGACCAGCACGGAGTTGAAGGACGGGAAGTAGGTGAAGCCCAGGCCGAGGCCCGTGCTCGCGGTGGCGCGGTAGAGCTGCCAGAAGGCGGAGGCGCGGCTCACGTTGACCGGCGCGAAGGCGTCGTCGAAGACCTGGGCCGTGCCGGAGCCCTCGATGGGGATGGCGCTCTCGGGGATGAGGTTGGCCGAACCGCCCTCGACCCGGATGACGGTGTCGAGCGCGACGGCGGAGGGCGCCGCGGCGAGTCCGGCGGCGCAGGCGGCTGCCAGGGCGACCCTGAGGGTGGTGTTCACTGAGGCTCTCGTTTCGCGGAGGGCGTTGTCAGGAGCGGGTTGGAGGCAGGTCTCCTGGCTTCCCGGTCGAGCGCGGCCCCCGCGGCCTTCCCAGGTCTCCCCAGTGGCCCACGTCCTGTCGTGCGGGTTCCGCTCCCGGGTCACAGTGGCGCGACCGCGCCGGACTCACACCGGCTTCCCTCGCGACCAACCCGTCGAGCGCGGCCAACCTAACCGGTACCCTGACCCCGTGTCCACCGCCGGATCGCTCGCCGTCCCCTCGCCGCCGACGGCGATGGGCATCGTCGAGCGCGTGGTGCGCACGCCGGTCCTGTTCTGCTGCTTCACGCTCCTGATCACGCTGGCCGGCCTCGCGCTCGACAGCCAGGCGGACCTGCCCGAGCAGCTCCTGCTCGGGGCCTGCACCTGGGGCTTCCTGGCCGTCGCGTTCGTCTACCTGACGCCGATGGAGCGGGCGCAGACGAGCGTCGTCGTCGTGGTCGCCACCTGCGCCGAGGTCATCGGCTCGGTCATCTGGGGCGTCTACGTCTACCGGCTCGGCAACCTGCCGCTGTTCGTGCCGCCCGGGCACGGGCTCGTCTACCTGACGGGCCTGCGCGTGAGCCAGATGCCGTGGCTGCGGGCGCGGCCCCGGCGTGCTGGTGGGCGCGGCCATCGCCGCCGTGGCCGCCTGGGCGCTGGCCGGCCTCTTCCTGCTCGAGCGCACCGACGTCGCCGGCGCGATCGGAGCGACCGTCCTGATCATCTTCCTGATCAAGGGGCGCGCCCCGGCGGTCTACGCGGGCGTCTTCTTCGCCGTCGCCTTCCTCGAGATCTACGGCACGTGGATCGGGACCTGGCAGTGGGCGGCCGAGGTGCCCGGCGTGGGCATCCCCGACGGCAACCCGCCGAGCGGCGCCGCGAGCGGGTACGTCTTCTTCGACATCTCCGCGCTCGCGCTGGCCCCGCTGCTCCTGGCGGTCACCGCCCGGATGCGCCGCTCCGCGCCGCCGCCGCCGTCGGCCGCGTCCTCGTAGCCCTCACCGGAAGGCCGTCCACGAGCGGCGCTGCAGGCCGGCGAGGTCGCTGGCCAGCACTCCGGTGTCCGACACGGTGTAGAGGGCGTCGCCCACCACCAGCGCCCGGCGCACGGGCGCCCATGCCGACCCCGCGTCGGGGTGCCGGACGCGGGCGATCGGCGTGATGCCGCTGTCGCGCGCGACGGTGAGGCCCACCGCGCCGAGGAACGCCGCCCGGCCGTCCACGCCGTAGGACTGGGCCGGCAGGACGAGCGTCGACGTCGGCGCCCACCACAGGAAGGCGTGGGGCTCGGACTCGGCCTCGGACCAGTCGGTGTCGAGCGTCCGCTGGGCGATGCGCCGCGGCGCATCGAGGTCGGAGACGTCGAAGAGCGACACCTGGGTCCCCTGGGTGACGCCCGC
>CAVYRD010000014.1:0-115843 GCA_963770865.1 uncultured Thermoleophilia bacterium | reverse complement strand
CGGCGGGGAGGCGCCGCGGGCCAGGTGCGACACCGTGTCGGGGGCCCGCGCCGACCGCCGCGTGGCCGCTCGGCTATCCTGCCGGGGTGGACGAGGTCCTCCTCGCCGAGCGGCTGATCGCCTACGACACCTCGCGACGCTCCGGGCTGAGCCAGGCCACCGATTTCGTGGCGGGATGGCTCGAGGCCCGGGGGCTGTCCGTCGACCCGGTCGAGACGGCGGGCCGGCGGAGCCTGGTGGCGCGGGTGGGATCCGGCCCGCTGCGGCTCATCTTCCACGGGCACATCGACGTCGTGCCCGGCCATCCCGAGCAGTTCACGCCACGCCTCGACGGCGGGCGCCTGTTCGGCCGCGGCGCCTACGACATGAAGGCGGCCCTCGCGGCGATGATGCTCGCGGTCGCCGACCTCTCGCGCTCGCGTCTGGCGGGCGTCGAGGTCGAGCTGATCGTGGTGCCCGACGAGGAGCGCTCCGAGCCCGGTGAGAACGCCACGCAGATCATGGTGCGACAGGGGCTGCGCGGCGACTTCGTGGTCTGCGGCGAGCCCACCGACATGCAGGTGGGCGTGCAGGCCAAGGGCGTGCTGATGCTCCGGATCGACGTGCCCGGAACCGCCGCCCACGGATCCACCCCCTGGCTGGGCGACAATGCGGTCCTGCGCGCCGTCAACCTCTACCGCCGGATCTCCGACCTTCCGTTCGCGTCCGAGTCGGCGCCTCTGTTCGAGCGGCCCTCGATCAACCTGGGCCGCATCCAGGGCGGCGACGCGGTCAACAAGGTGCCGGACCTGTGCCGGATGGAGGTCGACCTGCGCTACCTGCCGGGCCAGTCGCCCGACGAGGTGCTCCGCCAGGTGCGCTCGCTCGACCCGCGCGCCCGCCTCGAGGTGGTGCTGGAGCGCCCGCCGGCCGACGTCTCGCCGGATCACGTCATGGTGCAGGCCCTCCTCGCGGCGGCCGGCCGCCACGAGCCCTCGGCCACATCGGTCGGCCGCGACGGTGCCTCCGACGCCGTCGCCTTCATCGAGGTCGGCGTCCCGGCGGTCGAGTTCGGCCCGCGCGGCGCAGGACACCACGGCCCGGAGGAGTACGTCGAGATCGAGAGCCTGCCGCCCTACCGGCGGGCCCTCGCGGAGTTCGCGCGCCGCGTGGCCGCGCTCCCCGCGCCCGCCGTCAACCCCGAGGTCGCGACGCCGTGACGACGACCCAGTCGGCGCCGCCCGGGCCGCCCCACCAGCGCGCCCGCTACTGGCGCGTCCCCCGCCGCCGCCGCCGGTGGGTCTCGATGATGGCGTGGTCGCTGTGGGGGCTGCTGGCGCTCGTCGTCTCGGTCTCGCTCGGCGGCTACATCTACCTCGACGACACCATCCAGGCCGCCGCCCCGAACACCCCGCAGGCCAAGCGCGCGCGGGCGGCCACCAAGCCGGTGCTGCCGGGCCAGCCGACCAACCTGCTGCTGATCGGCTCGGACACCCGCCCGTCGCTGGGCGACCCGGGGCGCAGCGACACGCTGATGCTCGTGCGGATGGACCCGCAGCGCGACTTCATCTCGATGCTGTCGTTCCCGCGCGACCTCTACGTGCCGATCGCCGACGGCCACGGCACCGACAAGATCAACGCCGCGTACTCGTACGGCGCCGACGTCACGATCAAGACCGTCGAGCAGCTCACGGGCCAGCCGGTCAACAAGTACATGATCGTCGACTTCACGGGCTTCGCGAAGCTCGTGGACGCGGTCGGGGGCGTCTACCTCGACATCGACCGCCGCTACTACAACAAGAACATCGGCACGGCGGCGACCAACTACTCGAACATCGACCTGCAGCCGGGCTACCAGAAGCTCGACGGGGCCAACGCCCTCGCCTACGTCCGCTACCGGCACACCGACTCGACCTACTCGCGCGACTCGCGCCAGCAGCTGTTCCTGTCGGAGCTGAAGCGCCAGACCAAGGACGTCTCCAACCTCACCAGCATCACCACGTTCCGCAAGATCTTCAGCAAGAACATCGAGTGGAACATCTCCAGCCCGAAGGAGTTCTTCTCGCTGCTGGAGCTGGCGCTCGTGACCCCGAAGGACCGCATCGCGCGCGTGTCGATCGACGCGTCGAGCGACATGACCTCCGCCGGCGCCTCGATCCAGGTCGCGAGCCAGTCGGCCATCGACCAGGCGGTCTCCGAGTGGCGGGAGCCCGAGTTCGAGTTCGGCAAGAAGACGACGACCAAGGCCCTCGACCCGGCCTCGGTGGACGTGACCGTCCTCAACGGCAGCGGGAGGCTTCTGGCGGCGGAGGGCGTGGCCGAGGCGCTGGCCACCAAGCGGTACCACACGCTCGTGGGCGGCAACGCGAACAGCTTCACGTACTCCTCGAGCGCGGTCTTCTACGCGCCCGCCTACCGCGACGCGGCGCGCAGGATCGCCACGCTGCTGGGCCCGACGGCCACCATAGGCGCGCTCCAGCCCGGCCAGGCGCACGGCAACGAGGTGGTCGTCGTGGCCGGCGCGGACTTCACGGGCAAGCTCGCCCCGCCGCCGCCGCCGGTGAAGGAGCCGGGCGCGGACACGGTCGACACCACCAGCCTGGTCGAGCCGCTGCGCGCCATCCGCAAGGACGTGCCCGGCCTCACGGTGATGGCGCCGATGAAGATGGCCACGGGAGCCGGCGTGAAGATCATCCGGCCCTACCGGATCAACGTCCGCTCCTCCGGCGGCCCCCCGGCCGTGAAGATCGTCGCCGCGGTCTACGCGGGCGGCGCCCCCCAGTACTGGGGCATCTCGATGACCACGATGAAGAACCCGCCGATCATCCGGGGCGAGACGGGCTCCTACGAGTCGGGCGGCCGGAAGTACCTCACGTTCTACGACGGCAAGAACCTCCAGAGGCTCGCCTTCCAGGTGGGGGGCACGACCTACTGGATCTCCAACACGCTGAACAACGACCTCAGCGCCAAGACGATCGAGGAGATCGCCAAGTCCATGCGCCCCCTGAACCGCGCCAAGCTCCCCAAGGGGCGCTCCGACACGTCGATCTCCGTCGAGACGGAGGCCTCGACCCCGTGAGCGCGCCGGCGCAGGACGACGCCGCGGCGGCGCGCGAGCGCATCGGGGTCATCGGGGCCGGCTACGTCGGCCTCGTGACCGGCGTGTGCCTCGCCTCCATGGGCTACGAGGTGACGCTCCGGGACATCGACGCCGCCAAGGTGGCCGCCCTCAACGACGGCCAGGTGCCGATCTACGAGCCGGGCCTGGTCGAGGTGATGCAGGAGCACGCCGAGCGCCTCACCTACACGCTGTCGCTGGAGCGGATGCTCGAGCGCTCGGAGATCATCTTCATCGCGGTCGACACGCCCCCGACCTACTCCGGGGACGCGGACCTGTCGCGGGTGATGGCCGTCGTCGACGAGCTGGAGAAGGTCGGCGCCGACGCGCGTCACGTCCTGGTGATGAAGAGCACCGTGCCGGTCGGCACCGGCGAGCGGGTGCGCGCCGAGCTCGACGCCCGCGGCCTCGACGCGGTCGGCTACTGCTCCAACCCGGAGTTCCTGAAGGAGGGGGCGGCGATCGCCGACTTCCTGAACCCCGACCGGGTGGTGATCGGCTCGTTCGACGCCGCGCACGGCGACCGGGTGGCCGCCCTCTACGCGCCCCTCGGCGCGCCGATCGTCCGCACCACGGTGCCGACGGCGGAGATGGTCAAGTACGCCTCCAACGCGTTCCTCGCCACCAAGATCAGCTTCATCAACGAGATCGCGAACGTCTGCGAGGAGGTGGGCGCCGACGTCTCGGTCGTTTCGCGCGGCATGGGCCTCGACTCGCGCATCGGCGGCGCCTTTCTGCGCGCCGGCATCGGCTTCGGCGGCAGCTGCTTCCCGAAGGACGTGTCGGCCCTCAAGCAGCTCGCCGGCAACTCGGGGTACCACTTCCAGCTGCTCACGTCGGTGATCGAGGTCAACGAGCTGCAGAAGCGGCGCGTGATCGGGAAGCTCAAGAAGCACCTCGGCACGCTCGAGGGCAAGCGCGTCGCCCTGCTCGGCCTGGCCTTCAAGCCCGAGACCGACGACATGCGCGAGGCGTCAAGCCTCGTGCTGGCCGCCCGGCTGCTGGCCGAGGGGGCCGAGGTGGTGGCCTTCGACCCGATCGTCCACATGCCCACCGACCGGCTGAAGGGGGTCGCGATGGCGGCGAGCGCGGAGGAGGCCGTGGCGGGCGCCGACGCCGCCGTGCTCGTCACCGAGTGGCCGGCGATCGTCGGCCTGGACTGGGCCGCGGCGGCCCCGACCATGCGCACGCCGGTGCTGATCGACGGCCGCAACGCCCTCGACCCGCGGGAGATGACCCGGCTCGGCTACGCCTTCGAGGGCATCGGGCGCATCCCCGCCCACGTGGGGGACGAGGGGTGACCCAGGCCGTCGTCCTCGTCGGCGGCGCCGGCACGCGCCTGCGCCCGCTCACCGACACCCGCCCGAAGCCGATGATGCAGCTCGTCGACCGGCCGTTCGTGGCGCACCAGATCGACCTCCTGCGCCGCCACGGCATCCACGACGTCATCTTCTCGTGCGGCTACCGGCCCGACGCCCTGCGCGCCCACTTCGGCGACTCCTCGCCCGACGGGGTGCGCTTCCGCTACGTCGTCGACCCCGAGCCGCTCGGCACCGCGGGGGCCGTGAAGAACGCCGAGGAGCACCTCGAGGGAGGCGCGTTCCTCGTGCTGAACGGCGACATCCTCACCGACCTCGACCTCGACGCCTTCATGGCGCGCCACCGCGAGACCGGGGCGAAGGGGACGATCGCGCTCACGCCGGTCGACGACCCGAGCGCCTTCGGGCTGGTGCGGCTCTTCGAGGGCGGCGCGGTGGAGGCCTTCGTCGAGAAGCCGAGCCGCGAGGAGCTGCGCCCCGGCGAGCCCTTCCGCATCAACGCCGGCACCTACTTCCTGGAGCCCGAGGTGCTCGACCGCATCCCGGCCGGCCGGGCGTGCTCGATCGAGCGCGAGGTCTTCCCGGCGCTGGCCGGCGACGGCGTGCTCTACGGCTTTCCGAGCGACGCCTACTGGCGCGACATCGGCACCCCGGCCTCGTACCTCGCGGCGGTCCACGACGTCCTGACCGGGGCGCTCCACACCGAGTCGCCGACCGGGGGCGCGTTCCTGGCCGAGGGGGCGGCGGTCGAGGCCTCGGCGTCCGTGGACGCCCGCTCGAGCATCGGCCCCGGCGCGTCGGTCGGCGCGGGCGCCACGGTGACGGCCAGCGTGATCGGCGCCGGCGCGCGCGTGGGCGAGGGCGCCGTGGTGGACGGGGCGATCGTCGGGGAGGGGGTCGTGATCGGCGCCGGTGCCCACCTGGGTCCCGGCGTCATCGTCGGCGACCGGGCCGCGATCGGCGACGGCGCGCGCGTGGACCCCTCCGCGCCGGTCCCCACGGACGGGGCGGTCGGGTGAGCCCGGCGGCGCTCCGCTAGGCTGCCCGGCGTGTTCGGACTCGACGGACCCGAAGCGACGGCGGCCGACAGCCTCGGCCTGATCGCCGGCATGGCCGGCTCGGTCGCGGCCTTCGACGAGGCCCGCGCCGCGGCGGAGGGCGTGGAGTTCGCGTGGCCGCCCGAGGAGGTCCGCGACGTCGCGATCTGCGGCATGGGAGGGTCGGCCATCGCGGCCGACCTCGTGGTGGGCGCCTACCGCGAGCGTCTGCGCGTGCCCGTCGCCGTGGTGCGCGACTACTACCTGCCGGGCTGGATCGGCGAGAACACGCTGGTCGTTCTCTCCTCCTACTCGGGCGGGACCGAGGAGACCCTCACCGCCGCCTCGCAGGCCCTCGAGCGCAACAGCCTCTGCGTCGCCGTCACCAGCGGTGGCAAGCTCGGCACCCACTACGCCGACGAAGGCGTGCCGGTCATCCCCGTGGTCCCGGGGCTGCAGCCGCGCGCCGCGCTCCTGAGGATGCTGATCCCGCTGGTCGTCGTGCTCGACCGGATGCAGGTCCTGCCGCCGATGGCCTCCGACCTGGAGGAGGCGCGGGCCACCATCGCCGCGTCGGTGGCCGCCCTCGGCCCCGAGGTGGAGGAGGCGGCCAACCCGGCCAAGCAGCTCGCGCGGGCGCTCACGTCCTCCGTCCCGCTGATCTGGGGCGCCGAGCTGACCGCGCCGGTCGCCGCGCGCTGGAAGGGCCAGTTCAACGAGAACTCCAAGGTGCCGGCCTACAGCTCGGTGCTGCCCGAGCTCGACCACAACGAGATCGTGGGCTTCGCGGGCATGCCGGCCGAGCTGAGCCCGCTGGTCCAGCTCATCCTGCTGCGCGACGAGCGCCAGCACCGCCAGGTGCAGCGCCGCTTCGACCTCACGCGCGAGCTGGTGGAGCAGCACGTGCACCGGGTGCTGTCGGTCACGGCCGAGGGCCAGAGCGCCCTCGCGCGGACCCTCGACCTCGTGCTGCTCGGCGACTACGTCTCGCTCTACCTGGCGCTCCTGCGGGCCGTCGATCCGGGCCCCGTCGAGGTCATCGAGCGGCTCAAGGCGCGGCTCGCCGAGACCGGCTACGGCAGGAGCGCGGACCCGGGCGCGTGAGCCGCGCAGCCCCGGGCCCCGGGCACGACGTCGCCGACCTCGGGCTGGCCCGGCTCGGGCGGCGGGGGATCGAGTGGGCCGACCGCGACATGCCGGTCCTGCGCTCCATCCGGGAGCGCTTCGCCCGCGAGACCCCCCTGGCGGGGCTCCGCGTCTCGGCCTGCCTGCACGTCACCGCCGAGACGGCGAACCTCGTCCGGACCCTGGCGGCGGGCGGCGCCGAGGTGGTGCTGGTGGCCTCGAACCCCCTGTCCACCCAGGACGAGGTGGCCGCGGCGCTCGTGCAGGACCACGGCATCGCCACCTTCGCGCGCCGGGGCGAGGACGACCGCACCTACTACCGCCACATCACGGCGGCGATCGACCACGCGCCCCACATCACGATGGACGACGGCGCCGACGTCATCGGCGTCCTCCACGGCGAGCGGCGGGAGATGCTCGCCGGGGTGATCGGCGGCACCGAGGAGACGACCACCGGCGTCATCCGCCTGCGCGCGCTGGAGGCCCAGGGCGGCCTCGGCTTCCCGGTCGTCTCGGTCAACGACGCCGACACCAAGCACCTGTTCGACAACCGCTACGGGACCGGCCAGTCGACGATCGACGGGCTGCTGCGGGCCACCAACGTGCTGGTCGCCGGCCGGCGCGCCGTGGTCGCCGGCTTCGGCTGGGTCGGGCGCGGCGTGGCCTCGCGCCTGCGCGGCCTCGGCGCCAACGTGATCGTGCTCGAGGTCAACCCGCTGCGGGCGCTCGAGGCGGTGATGGAGGGCTTCGGCGTGATGCCGGTCGCCGAGGCGGCCCGGATCGGCGACATCTTCATCACGGCCACCGGCGACATCAACGTCATCCGCCCCGAGCACGTCGCGGTGATGAAGGACGGCGCCATCCTCGCCAACACCGGCCACTTCAACGTCGAGGTCGACCTGCCCGGCCTCGCGGCGATGGCCGAGGACGTCCAGGAGGTGCGGCCCTCGGTGCAGGAGTACCGCCTGGCCGACGGCCGGCGCATCCGCCTCCTGGCCGAGGGGCGCCTGCTCAACCTGTCCTGCGCCGAGGGCCACCCGGCCTCGGTGATGGACATGAGCTTCGCCAACCAGGCCCTCAGCGTGGAGCACCTCGCGCGCGAGGGGGCGTCGCTCGAGCCGCGCGTCTACCCGGTGCCGCGGCGCATCGACGACGAGATCGCGGCGCTCAAGCTCGCCTCGCTGGGCGTCCGCATCGACGCGCTGACCGAGGAGCAGCTCGGCTACCTCGCCTCGTGGGACCAGGGCACGTGAGCGCGGACGGCCTCGCGCCCCACGAGATCATCGCCCTGACGGACGCGGGCGTGGAGATGCTCGACCAGACGCGGCTCCCCGGTCGCGAGGAGCGCCTGGTGTGCACGGGCTGGCCGGAGGTGGTGGACGCCATCCGCCGCCTGGCGATCCGCGGCGCGCCGGCCATCGGTGTCGCCGGGGCGATGGGGGTCGCGCTGGCGGCGGCTCGCGCTCCGTCGGACCTGCCCGCGATGCGCGCGGAGATCGGCCGCGCCGCCGCCGCCCTGCGCTCCGCCCGCCCGACGGCGGTGAACCTGGCCTGGGCGGTCGACCGCATGACGGCGGTCGCCGACGCCCACTCCGGCCCCGGGCCGGAGCTCGCGGCCGCCCTCGCCGACGCCGCCCGCGCGGTCCACGACGACGAGGTGGAGCGCTGCCGGCGCATCGGCGCCAACGCGCTGCCGCTGATCGGCCGCGGGGCGCGCATCCTCACCCACTGCAACGCCGGCGCGCTGGCGACCGGGGGCTACGGCACGGCGCTCGGGGTGGTCCGCGCGGCCCACGCCGCCGACCCGTCGCTGCGCGTCGTCGTGCCCGAGACCCGGCCGCTCCTCCAGGGCTCCCGCCTCACCGCCTGGGAGCTCGCGCGCGACGGCATCGCCCACACGCTGATCACCGACTCGATGGCGGCGACGATGATGGCCGGCGGCGCCGTGACCCACGTGGTGGTCGGCGCCGACCGGATCGCCGCCAACGGCGACGTGGCGAACAAGGTCGGCACGTACGGCCTTGCCGTGCTGGCGCGCGAGCACGGCATCCCGCTGATCGTGGCGGCGCCGACCACCACGCTCGACCCGTCGACGCCGACGGGGCGCGACATCCCCATCGAGGAGCGCGCCGCCGACGAGGTCCGCGGCCTCGCCCTGTTCGGCCGGCCCGGGGCCGCGCCGGCCACGGCCGTCGCCAACCCGGCGTTCGACGTCACCCCGGCGCGGCTGGTGGCGGCCATCGTCACCGAGGCCGGGGTCCACCGCCCGCCCTACGAGCGCAGCCTCGGCGCCGCGCTCGCGGAGGCGCGCGGCGGCTGACGCACGTGCGCGCGCGGTCCGGCACGCCCGCGGGCTGATGCGTGACGAGGGCCGGGCATAGCGTGCCCGGCGTGCCCCTCGGACTCCTGCTGGACGCCATCCTCCCGCCGGCCTGCGCGGCCTGCGGCCTGCCGGGGGCGGCGGCGTGCGCGCGCTGCCGCGCCGCCCTCGTGCCGCTGCCGGGGCCGTGGTGCGGCGGGTGCGGCGGGCCGGTCCCGCTGGCGGTCGACCGCTGCCCGGCCTGCCGGGGGCGCCTCGCCGGCGCCCGGCAGGCCGTGGCCTACGCCGGGCCCGCGCCGGCGATCGTGGCGGCCCTGAAGGACGGCCGGCGCCGGCGCCTCGCCGTCCTCGTCGCGGACGTCGTCGCCGCGGCCGTGCCTCGTCCGCCGGGCGACGCGGTGCTCGTGCCGGTGCCGCTCGGGCCCCGGCGGGCCCGCGAGCGCGGCTTCAACCAGAGCGCGCTGATCGCCCGGGCGCTGGGGCAGCGGTGGGGCCTGCCGGTGGCCGCCGCCCTGGCGCGGGTGCGCGAGGGCTCCGACCAGCGCGGCGCCCGCGCGCGGGCGCGGGCGCGCCAGGTGGCGGGGGCCTTCGCGGCCCGTCCCGGGGCGGCCGTGCCGACGGTCGCGTGGCTGGTCGACGACGTCCGCACGACCGGGGCGACGCTCGCCGACTGCGCCCGGGCCCTGCGCGCGGCGGGCGCGCGGGAGGTCGGCGCCGCCTGCTTCGCCCGGGTGCTCGACGGCGGCGCGCCATGAGGGGACGGATGCCCCGAGTGGCGCTCAAGATGCGTGTTTTACCGATGCCGGGAGCGCCGGGCGGCGGTAGTGTCCATGGCACCCGGCAGCTACGCGGAGGGGGCCACGATGCAGCTCCAGGTCAAGGGCAAGGGTCTGTCGGTCACCGACGCGCTCTTCGATCACGCCGAGCAGAAGCTCGAGAAGCTGACGCGCATCTTCCCGCCGTGGGACGACGCCACGTCGGTCGAGCTCGAGCTCTCGGTCGAGCGCAACCCGAAGATCGAGCGCGCGCAGATCGCGGAGGTCACCGTCCGCACCAAGGGGCCGGTCCTGCGCGTCCGCGAGAGCGCCGACGACATGTACGCGGCGATCGACCAGGCGGCCCACAAGCTCGAGCGCCAGGCGCGCAAGTACCGCGACCGGCGCAAGGACCACCACGTGGCCGCCCCGGTCGGGGCGCCGGCCGAGCCGCCCGCCGTCCCCGCGGAGGCCGAGGAGGAGGAGCGCACCCCGCGCCTCGTCAAGAGCAAGAGCTTCGAGATGAGGCAGATGGGCCCCGAGGATGCGGCCCTCCAGATGGAGATGCTCAACCACGACTTCTACGTCTTCCGCAACGACGAGGACGGACAGGTCAACGTCGTCTACCGCCGTCGCGACGGCGACTACGGGCTCATCGCGCCCGAGGCGTGAGAACCGCCGAATCGGCCCCGCCGCGCTCATGACGGGCGCGCCGGGGCCGATGAGGGCTGCGCTACGATGATTCGCGTTGTGCCCACGACAGGTCGAGACCTCCCATGAGCACTGATCTCCTGAACAAGGTCCTCCGCGTCGGCGAGGGCCGCGCGATGAAGGCGATGCAGCAGAAGGCCGCCCGCGTCACCGCGCTCGAGCCGGAGATGGAGAAGCTCTCCGACGACGAGCTCGCGGCCAAGACCCCCTGGTTCCGGGAGCGCCTCGCCAACGGCGAGACGCTCGAGGACATCCTCATCGAGGCCTTCGCCGTCGTGCGGGAGGTGGGCCGCCGGGTGCTCGGGATGCGCCTCTTCGACGTCCAGCTGATCGGCGCCATGACCCTGAACGAGGGCCGGGTCGCCGAGATGAAGACCGGCGAGGGCAAGACCTTCGCCGGCGTGCCGGCCGTCTACCTGAACGCGCTCCTCGGGCGCGGTGTCCACGTGGTCACGGTCAACGACTACCTGGCCGGCCGCGACGCCGAGTGGATGCGCCCGCTCTACGACAGGCTGGGGATCAGCGTCGGCGTGATCCAGTCGATGATGCCCGAGGACCAGCGCCGCGCCGCCTACGCCGCCGACGCGACCTACGGCACCAACGCCGAGTTCGGCTTCGACTACCTGCGCGACAACATGGCGGTCCGGCTCGCGGACTGCGTGCAGCGCGGGCACTACTTCTGCATCGTGGACGAGGTCGACTCGATCCTCATCGACGAGGCGCGCACGCCGCTGATCATCTCCGGCGTCCCCGAGGCGGCGACCGACACCTACTACCGCTTCGCCCGCATCATGCCGACGCTCGTCGCCGGCGACCGCGAGCGCTTCGAGAAGCTCAGCGACGACGCGCTGCGCGAGACCCTGGTGTCGCAGGTGAGCACCCGCTCGTCGGACCTCGGCGATCGCGCCCGCGCGGCCGGCCTGGACATCCCCGCGAAGCCGTCCGCCGCCGAGGTGCTCGAGGCGGTCGAGGCCGACTTCGAGCGCCTCGTCTCCGAGGACCTGCTCCCGCGGGTCCACCCCGAGCTCGACTCCAAGCTGGCCGGCGCCCGCATGGACGTGCTGGCCAGCCGCTGGAACGGCTCCTTCTCGCGCGACCACCTGCTCGAGGCCGTGATCGGCGACTACGACGTGGACGAGAAGCACCGCGCCGCCTCGCCGACCCTGAGCGGCGTCCGCAAGGTGGAGAAGGCGCTCGGCATCGAGAACCTCTACCTCGACGTCAACGGCAACCTGGTCAACCACTTCATCCAGGCGCTGAAGGCCCACTCGCTCTACCGCAAGGACAAGGAGTACATCGTCCGCGACGGCGAGCTGCTGATCGTCGACGAGTTCACGGGCCGCGTGCTCGAGGGCCGCCGCTACTCCGAGGGCCTCCACCAGGCGCTCGAGGCGAAGGAGGGCCTGCGCATCCGCGAGGAGAACCAGACCCTCGCGACGATCACCCTCCAGAACTACTTCCGCATGTACGAGAAGCTCTCGGGCATGACGGGCACGGCGGCCACCGAGGCCAACGAGTTCGCGAAGATCTACGAGACCGACGTCACGTCGATCCCGACGCACCGGCCGATGGTGCGGATCGACGAGAACGACTTCATCTTCAAGGCCAAGGACGCCAAGTTCCGCGCCGTGGTCGACGACATCGTCCAGGCCCACGAGCGCGGCCAGCCGGTCCTGGTCGGCACGATCTCGGTCGAGATCTCCGAGATGCTCTCGGGGATGCTCACCCGGCGGGGCATCCCGCACAACGTCTTGAACGCGAAGAACCACGCCCGCGAGGCCGAGATCATCCTCGGCGCCGGCCAGAAGGGCGCGGTCACGATCGCGACCAACATGGCCGGCCGCGGCGTCGACATCAAGCTCGGCGAGGGCGTCGCCGACCTCGGCGGCCTCTACATCATCGGCACCGAGCGCCACGAGAGCCGCCGCATCGACAACCAGCTCCGCGGCCGCGCCGGCCGCCAGGGCGACCCCGGCCGCTCGCGCTTCTTCCTCTCCGCCGAGGACGACCTGATCCGCATCTTCTCCGGCGACCGGATCTACCGCATCCTCGACCGCCTGGGCCCGGGGGACGACCTCCCGATCGAGGCCAAGATGCTCTCCAAGACCGTGGAGGGCGCCCAGAAGAAGGTCGAGGAGCAGAACTTCAACATCCGCAAGCGCGTCCTCGACTACGACGACGTGCTGAACAAGCAGCGCGAGGTCATCTACGCCGAGCGCCGCCGCGTTCTCGAGGGCGAGGACCTGTCCGAGCAGGCGCGCGACTGGATCGCGGAGACCCTGGTGGACGTGGTCGACCAGTTCTCCGACGAGGACTCGCTGCCGGCCGACTGGGACATGCCCGCCCTGTTCACCGCGCTGCACGCGTACTACCCGATGGGCCTCAGCCTGGCCGACATCCAGGGCGAGCTCGAGCACTCCGAGGACCCGCTCACCCGCGAGGACCTCCTCGACCGGCTCGAGGACGACGTCATGGACGCGTACACGCGGCGCGAGGAGGAGCTCGGCGCCGACCTGGTGCGCGACCTCGAGCGCTGGGTGCTGCTCCAGCTCATCGACCAGCACTGGCGTGAGCACCTCTACAACATGGACTACCTGCGCGAGGGCATCCACCTGCGCGCGCTCGGCCAGAAGGACCCGCTGTCGGAGTACCGGCTCGAGGGCCACACGATGTTCGACGAGATGATGACCCTCGTGAAGGGCGAGTTCGTCCGCTACATGTTCCACATCCAGGTGGACCGGGCCCCGGAGGCCGAGGAGCAGCGGGTCGCCGACGTGGACTACTCGTACCAGAGCGACCCGATCCAGGGCTTCGCCGGGGCGGCCCCCGACGACGGCGGGGAGGTCTACGACGCCGAGTACGAGTCGGAGGAGTCCGGGCCGCCGATCGCCGTGGTCGAGCAGCGGGTGCTGAGCGAGGACGACAAGGTCGGCCGCAACGACCCGTGCCCCTGCGGGTCCGGCAAGAAGTACAAGAGGTGCCACGGGGCCTAGTGCCCCGCCCCGCATGAGCACCGACTCGACGCTGTCGCTCGACGACCTGGTCCAGCGCGCCGCCCGCCTGCGCGAGCGCGCGGGCGTGCTGGGCGACTACCTCGATCCCGCCGCCCTCGAGCGGCGCGTCGCCGAGCTCGAGCACGAGATGGGCGACCCCGGCTTCTGGGACGACCAGGCCAACGCGGCCCGCGTCTCGGCCGCCCACGCCGGCGCCAGCGGGCGCCTGAACGGCTACCGGGCGCTCACCGACGACATCGACCAGCTCGCCGAGATGGCCGACCTGCTGCGCGAGGAGGAGCGGGCCGGGCAGCTCGACATGGACATGCTCCGCGAGCTGGCCGACGGCCTCGGCGCGGCGGAGGACGTCCTCGCCGGGATGGAGGAGGCGCGCCTGTTCTCGGGCGAGCACGATGCCGGCGACGCGCTGGTGACCATCAACTCGGGCGAGGGCGGCACCGACGCCCAGGACTGGGCCGAGATGCTCCTGCGCATGTACCTGCGCTGGGCCGAGCGGCGGGGCCTGAAGACGGACCTCAAGGAGGTCCAGGAGGGCAACGAGGCCGGCATCAAGTCGGCCGCCTTCACGGTCCACGGCGAGAACGCCTACGGGCTGCTGTCGGCCGAGCGCGGCGTCCACCGCCTGGTGCGCCTTTCGCCGTTCGACTCGGCGAACCGGCGCCAGACCAGCTTCGCCGCCGTCGAGGTCGCGCCGCTGGTGAGCGAGGACGTCAACATCGAGATCCTGGACAAGGACCTGAAGATCGACACCTACCGGGCGAGCGGCGCCGGCGGCCAGCACGTCAACAAGACCGACTCGGCCGTCCGCATCACCCACCTGCCGTCGAAGATCGTCGTCCAGTGCCAGAACGAGCGCTCGCAGACCCAGAACCGGGCCACCGCGATGGCGCTCCTGCGCGCCAAGCTCGTGCAGGCCGAGCTCGAGCGCCGCGAGGCCGAGGCCGCCCGCGACCGCGGCGAGAACCAGAGCAGCATCGGCTTCGGCAGCCAGATCCGCTCGTACGTCGTGCACCCGTACACGATGGTCAAGGATCTTCGCACCGGGCACGAGACGGGCAACGCCCAGGGCGTCCTCGACGGCGACCTGGACGGCTTCATCCGGGCCGAGCTGGAGCGCCGATCGAGCGGCGAATCCCGCATCGCGGAGCCGGTTCCCGACCCCTCGAGGGAGGACTGAGGCGTCCCGCGTCGAACCCCCGATCGCCGGCTGTCAGCCCCGTTTTCCGGCGCATTTCGCGGTTTGACTTCCTCGCGAGCGAGCGGGTAGCCTCCCCTCCGCTTCACGGGAGGGTCCCATCCGCCGAAGGAGATTCCTGAAGGTCGGATCGCCCCACGTCGCGCCTCCCGCAGCACGCCGCGCGCTCGTCACCACCATGAGCACAGACGCCCCCTCCACACCCTCCGAGCCCGATACGCCGCCTGCGCGCGCCCGTGAGCGCGCGCGCCGCCGCGGCGAGTCGCTGCGCTCCCGCGACCGGCGCTCGGTGCTGCGCCCGGGCGACGGCCCGATGGTCATCCTGGACGGGGTCACCAAGGCGTACACGACCGACGCGATGGGCCTGGACGACGTCAGCCTCTCCATCGACAGCGGCGAGTTCGTCTTCCTGGTGGGCCCCTCGGGCTCGGGCAAGTTGACCTTCATCCGGCTCCTCATCAAGGAGTTCGAGCCGACGGCGGGGTCGATCACGGTGGGCGGCCGCAACCTGCAGCGGCTGCGGCGCTCGAAGGTGCCCTACCTGCGCCGCTCGATCGGTTGCGTCTTCCAGGACTACAAGCTGCTCGCCGGGCGGACCGTCTACGAGAACGTGGCCTACGCCCTCCAGGTGATCGGCGAGAACCCGCGCTCCACCCGCCGCAAGGTGCCGGAGATCCTGGCCCTGGTGGGTCTCTCCGACAAGGCGGACCGCTACCCCAACGAGCTCTCGGGCGGCGAGCAGCAGCGCGTGTCGATCGCGCGCGCGTTCGTCAACCACCCGCGCCTCCTGATCGCCGACGAGCCGACCGGGAACCTCGATCCCGAGACCTCGATCGGCATCATGCAGCTCCTGTACCGCATCAACCGCACCGGCACGACCGTCATCATGGCCACGCACGACCGCGAGATGGTCGACAAGATGCAGATGCGGGTGATCGCGCTCGAGAACGGCAAGGTCGTGCGCGACCAGCGTCAGGCCAGCTACGCGCGGTCCGATTCCTAGAGCATGAGGGTGCGCTTCTTCGTGGCGGAGGCCCTCCGCTCCATCCGCGCGAACGCGGCCGTCTCGGTGGCCGCCACCGTGACCGTGCTGATCGCGGTCTTCATCCTGGGCGCGTTCATCCCGTCGTTCCTGTACGTGCAGTCGACGGTGGACGCCCAGAAGAGCCGCCTGGACATCAACATCTACCTCGCCGACACCGCCACGGTGTCGCAGGTCAACGGCATCCAGGCGCAGCTGAAGGCCGACCAGGACGCCGGCCTGGTCAAGGAGTTCACCTACGTTTCGCCGGAGGAGGGCCTGAAGGACCTCCGCGGCCGGCTCTCGGACCCGTCGATCCTCGACGACCTGACCTCCAACCCGCTGCCGGCGAAGTTCAACGTCAAGCCGGTCGACCCCGCGCGCTCCAAGGAGATCATCGCCCACTACGCCGGCGGGCCGGCGATCGACCCGGCGCTCGGCATCAAGTACGGCGAGAAGACCGCGGACAAGCTGCTGACGGTGGCCCGCTTCATCCAGTGGGCCGGCCTCGGGCTGATCTCGATCCTGCTCGTCGCCTCGATCCTTCTGATCGGCAACACGATCCGGCTGTCGATCTTCGCCCGGCGCCGCGAGGTCGAGGTGATGAAGCTGGTCGGGGCGACCAACTGGTTCATCCGCTGGCCGTTCGTCATCGAGGGCATCGTCTGCGGGCTGGTCGGCGCGGTGCTAGCCGTGCTGCTGCTGTGGACGGTCAAGATCACGGTGGTCGACACCTGGATCCGGGGGCCGACAGCGCCCTCACGCGCGACGAGGCGACCTCGCTCGCCTTCCCGCTGCTGGGGCTGATCCTGATCGCCTCGGGCGCCGTCGTGGGCGCGCTCGGCAGCGGCATCACCCTGCGCCGCTTCCTCAAGGTCTGAGGGCGGCTCCCGGCACGACCGGGACCCCGGGGCGGCCGGCGGGACGCGGGCTATCATCGATCGCCGGACCCGTGCGACCCCCTTCCCGCCCATGACCCTCGGTCGCGCGATCCGCGTCGTCATCGCCCTCGTCGGCGTGCTCGCCGTGTTCGTGGCGGGCGTCGTGGTGGGCGGCCACGCCCAGGCCACAGGCCTCACGCAGCTGTCCGACCCGCTGCGCTCGTTCTTCCTCGGCGACAGCGGCCAGGAGCTGTCCCAGCAGGTGCTCGACGTCCTGAAGGACGACTACTACGTGAAGGTCGACACGACCGACCTCGAGCGCACGTCGGTGCAGGCGATCGTCGACAAGCTCGGCGACCCGTACACCGACTACCTCGACCCGGACGAGCTCGAGGCCCTGCGCGAGCACAACGACGGCGCCTACTTCGGCGTCGGCCTGCAGGTGGCCCAGCGCGACAAGGCGATCGTGGTGACACACGTCTTCGACGACAGCCCCGCCTCGCGGGCGAGGATCCTGGCCGGCGACCGGCTAGTGTCGGTCGGCGGGACGCCCACCGAGGGCCGCAGCCTCGAGGCCGTGGTGGGCGACATCCGCGGGCCCGAGGGCTCCACGGTGACCCTCGGCGTCGCCACCGGGTCGCAGCCGGCGCGTGAGGTCGACCTCACCCGGGCCCGCATCCGCGTGCCCTCGGTCACCTCGCGCATGATCGAGAAGGGCGGCGTGAAGGTGGGCTACGTGCGCCTCACCCAGTTCACGCGCGGCTCGGCCGACGCGCTGCGCGACGCCGTCCAGGGCCTGCGCGACAAGGGGGCGAAGGGCCTCGTCTTCGACCTGCGCGGCGACCCGGGCGGCCTGGTCTCCGAGGCCGTGGGCGTCGCGGAGGTCTTCCTGCCCGACGGGGCGACCGTCGTGGTGACCCAGGGCCTGCACTCGCCGCGCCACGTCTACCGCACCGACGCCCAGCCGGTGGCGGGCGACCTGCCGGTGGCGATCCTCGTGGACCGCAACAGCGCGAGCGCCAGCGAGATCGTCTCGGGCGCCCTGCGCGACGCCAAGCGGGCGCAGCTCGTGGGCGAGCGCACCTTCGGCAAGGCGCTCGTGCAGAGCACCGTGCTGCTGCGCGACGGCGGCGCCCTCAAGCTGACGACGGCCCGCTACCTGACCCCGTCCGGCTACGACCTCGCCAAGCGCGGCCTGCCGCCCGACGTGAAGGTGGCCGACGACCCGAAGACCCCGGCCGACGAGGTGCTGCAGCGCGGGCTGGCCCTGGCGGCGGGCGGGTGAGCCGCGGCGGACCGGCCACCGTGCTGGTGGCCGAGCTCGTCTCCTCGGGGCGGGGCGCGGCAGCCCAGCCGGCGTTCGAGCCGGGCATGCGCATCCCGCTCGCCAAGGGCTCCCGCGGCGGGGCGACGGTCGGCGACCTCGTGACCGTGACGCTGCGCGGCCGCGCCGCCCGCGTCACCGAGGTCCACGGATCGGCCCGCTCGCCGCTCGCCGCCCTGCGCGCGCTTCTGGTGTCGGAGGACCTCGCGCGTCCATTCTCGCGCGCCGTGCTGGAGGAGGCCGAGGAGCTCGACGACGCGGCCGTCGCGCGCGACCGCGGCCGGCGCGACCTGCGCGGGCAGCGGGTGATCACGATCGACCCGATGGGGGCCAAGGACCACGACGACGCGATCGCGGTGTCCGACGAGGGCGACGGCGCCACCCGCTTCTGGGTCCACATCGCCGACGTCTCGCGCTTCGTCGTCCCGGGCGGCCCGCTCGACCGCGAGGCCGCGCGGCGCGGCTGCTCGGTCTACGTGCCCGGCATGGTCACGCCGATGCTGCCGCCGCGGCTGTCCTCGGACCTCTGCAGCCTGCGGCCGGGCGTCGACCGGGCGGCGGTCACGGTCGAGATGGTCGTGGACGCGGCGGGCGAGGTGGGGGGGACGCGCTTCTCGCGGTCGCTGATCCGCTCGGAGCGGCGTCTCACCTACGACGACGCCGACCGCGTGATCGCGGGCGGCGGCCTGGGCGACGCGAACCTGGAGGCCGACATCCTCCGCGTCGCCGCGGTCGTCGGGCCGCCTGCGCGCGCGGCGCATGGCCCGCGGCGCCCTGGAGGCCCACTCGGGCGAGCCGGTCGTGCGCTTCGACGGCGACCGCGTGGCCGAGATGCGCCTGGAGGGCGCGACCCCGGCCCACTCGCTGGTGGAGGAGTGCATGATCGCGGCCAACGAGGCCGTGGCGCGCTACCTGATCGCCCGCGGCCAGCCGACGGTCTTCCGCCACCACGAGGATCCGGCCCAGAGCCGCATCGAGGCGCTGTACGAGCAGCTGGAGGCGCTCGGCGTCGCCACGCCGCCACTGCCGGACGGCAACCTCGGCGGGCCCGAGCGGCGCGCGGCCGCGGCGGCCGCGGCGGCGGCCGTCGCGCGCCACCTCGAGTCGGGCGGCCCGGGGGGCGAGGCCCTCTGGACGCTCGTCCTCCGAACCCTGCGCCAGGCGCACTACTCCGCCACCGAGACGACGCACTCGGGCCTCGCGAGCGCGGCCTACCTGCACTTCACCTCGCCCATCCGGCGCTACCCGGACCTCCTGGTGCACCGCGGCCTGCTCGACGCCCTCGGCCTCGGCGACCCGGGCCCCGGCGCCACCGAGCTCGCCGAGCAGGCCGACCACAGCTCGGCCACCGAGCGCGAGGCGGCGACGGTCGAGCGGCGCGCCGACGACATCTGCGCGGCCTTCCTGCTGCAGGACCGCCTGAACGCGGACGGCTGGGACGCCACCTGCGAGGGGCGCGTCACCGGGCTCATCGACGCGGGCCTCTTCATCACCTTCGACGAGGTCTTCACGGGCTTCCTGCCCTCGCGGGCGCTCGAGGACGACCACTACCGCGCCGACCCGCTCGGCGTGTCGCTGGTGGGCGACGGCAGCGGCCGCCGCATCCGCATCGGCGACACCCTGGAGGTGCGGGTCGTGCGCATCGAGCCGCTGCGCGGGCGCATCCAGCTGGAGCCCGCCACCGGCCCGGGCCGCCGTGGGCGCCCCGCGCCGCTCGGCTCGCGCGCGCGCCGCGCCAGGGCCACCGCGCGACCGCGCTAACATCGCCGACCCATGGCGACCGCCAAGAAGAACGCGAAGAAGGACGAGCGGTTCCGCGACATCGCGCAGAACCGCCGTGCGCTGCACGAGTACGCGATCACCGACCGCTTCGAGGCCGGCATCGTGCTGCAGGGCAGCGAGGTGAAGGGGCTGCGCGAGAGCGGGGCCACGATCAGCGACGCCTACGTCCAGATCCGCGACGGCGAGGCCTGGCTCATCGGCGCGCACTTCTCCGACTACGAGAACGCCGGCTACGCCGGGCACGACCCGCGGCGCACGCGCAAGCTGCTGCTGCACCGCAAGGAGATCGAGCGCATCGCCCAGGCGCTGGCCGAGAAGGGCCTCTCGCTGGTGCCGCTGCGGCTCTACTTCAAGGAGGGGCGCGCCAAGATCGAGCTCGGCCTCGGGCGCGGCAAGACGCTCTACGACAAGCGCCGCTCCATCGCCGAGCGCGACGCCCGGCGCGACGCCGACCGCGCGATCAAGGCCGTCCGCCGGCGCTGACCGCGATGGACCGCCAGGGCGTCTCCCGCTGGATCGCCGCGTACGAGGCGGCGTGGCGGCAGGGGCGCGCCGGCCGCATCGACGCCCTCTTCACGCCCGACGCCCTCTACCGCGCGAGCCCGGGCGCCGAGCCGCTGCGGGGCCGCGACGCCGTCGCGCGCTGGTGGGCGGTCGAGAGCGATCCGGCCGAGCGCTGGGACCTCACGGCCGAGGTGCTGGCCGTTGACGGCCCGGTGGCCGTCGCCCGCGTGGACGTCCGCTACCGGGCGCCCGAGGAGCGGCGCTTCCTCGACCTCTGGCTGCTGCGCTTCGCGCCCGGGGGGCTCTGCGCGGAGTTCGAGGAGTGGTACTGGACCCCGGAGCGCTCCGCCTAGGGCACGAGGCGCATGTCGGCGACGCGGAGGGTGACCTTCAGGTCGTGGTTGCCGCGCCAGGGCTTCGGCACCGCGCTCTGGACGCCGAACCGCAGGTAGCGCACGTTGGTCATCCCGCGCATGCCGGACAGGCTCAGCCGCACCAGCTGGGTGCGGTTGCCCACGGCCACCTTGCTCGCGTTGAGGTAGTGGCCCGCCGGGGGTGACGATCAGGTGGAAGGCCTGGTCCGTCGGCGGGCGCCTCAGCACCGTGGCGGTGAACTCGAGGAAGCGGTAGCGCGACCAGTTGCGCAGCGGCGCCGCGGCCCGGCCCCCCTTGCCGGTGGGGTAGAAGCTGTCCACCGACGGCGACACGTTGCCCGGGTAGACGACCTCGTCGCCGTTCGCGTGGTAGCGGCGGCCGATCGTCATCGTCACGGCCTGCCCGCGGGTGCGCGCCCGGGCGGGGGCGATGCGGCCCGAGAAGCGCGTGAGCCCGCCGGGGCGGATGACGGCGTCCGACGGCCACAGGGGCATCGGCGGCGTGGAGACCCGGATCGCGCCGGGCTGCGCGAGCGTCGCGGCGTCGATGGCGACGCTGGTGGCGTTGACCCTGCCGACGGGGTCGCGGCTGACGGTCAGCGTGCCGGGGACCGGGCTCACGTCGGCGAGCGTCCAGCGCCCCTTGGCGTCGGTCACGGTCGAGAAGGCACCGAAGCGCACCACCGCGCCCTCGACCGGCGCGCCGGCCAGCGCGAAGGCCCGGCTCGTCGTCCGGCGCGAGCGGCCCTTGAGCGCCGGGCCGTACACGACGGTGCCCTGCAGGGTGGGCAGCGGCGTGGCCGACAGGCGCGCCAGCACCGCGCGGCGCGCGCCGTCCACCGCGGCCGGATCGGTCTCGACGACGGGCAGGTACGCCGGCCGCCCGTCGTCGCTGCAGCCGGTGGTGCGCCCGCCCTCGGAGCGGCCGGTGTACGGCGTGCTCACGCCCTCCATCACCTGGGCGTAGAACGCAGGGTCGGCGCCCTGCAGGGCGCGCAGCAGGCTGTTGTCCTCGGCGCCGTCGCGCAGCGCCTCCAGGCGCAGGCTGCCGATCGCCGGGTCCGACGGGTCGCCGGTCGGGTAGATCAGGCTGGCCTCGCCGTTGCCGCCCACCTCGCCCCCGCGGCCGCAGGTGTCGGCGGCCCTCGTGTGGCTGAGGTACCACGGGTCGTCGAAGGGGCTGTGGTAGGCGTCGCCGCCCCAGTTGTTCAGGCCCCAGTAGTAGAAGCCCTCGACGCCCTCCTTGGCGGCCAGCCAGCCCATCACGCGCGGCTCGGTGGTCGGCTTGTCGATCAGGACGTTCGGCGTGTAGCGCTGGGTGTCGCTGCCGTACGTGTACCACCACACCCGCTTGCCCTTCGCGCGCACGGTGGCGACGCCCTTGGGCACCTTGAAGAGGTCCCAGATCGGCGGCGCCCAGATGTCCACCGACGTGCCGATCGCCTTGAGGGCCTCCGGGTGCGGGGCCTCGGTGGCGAGCACGGGGATGCGCGGGCTCGCCGAGGCGAGCTGCGCGGCCGCCCGGTTGAGCTGGGCGTAGGTGCGCGCGTTCGGCTCGTCCACGGGCAGCGCGAAGGTGCGACCGGCGACCGGCGCGAAGGCCGCCGCGAAGTCGCGCGCCGCCGTGCGCCGCCTGCCCTCGGCCGAGAAGGCGCGGTCCTCGCCACCCGCCTGCGGGAAGTTCGGCAGGAAGGGCACCTCGACGGCCGGGAAGCCCATCGCGAAGAAGGCGTCCAGGTTGGTGCGCCGCGCCGTGCCGAAGGGGCTGTCGGAGTAGTCGAGCGCCCACGTGGCCGGGTTGACCTTCGGCGCGGTGTGCGGCGGCTTGCCCGGGCTGACGCCGTGCGCCCGCAGCATCGGCAGGAGGCGGTCGTAGACGCCGCGCACGAAGCGGGGGTCGTCCTCGCTCACGCCCGAGGCCTTGGCCAGCTGGATCTGGTTGAGGCGCGCGACGATCGTGTAGCCGTCGCGGTTCGCGGTGACCGGCGCCACCTCGACCGCCAGGGGAACGATGCCCGCGGCGTCGAGGTCGAGCGTGCCGTCGTAGTGCCCCGGCGCGGCGCCGGTGGGCACGTGGACCAGCACGTAGAGGCTGGTCGTCTCGCCGGCGGGCACCGTCACGGGCCCCGGACCGGGAAGAGCGGGTCGGGGTAGCGGCCGTCGCCCTCCAGGGCGTTCGACGCCGGTGCTCACGCGCTGCAGCGACGTAGCCGACCCGCAGCAGCTCGACGGCCGCCGCCGGGATCGTCCCGGGGCCGGTGAGGTCGGTCACGACCGGCGTGATGTCGAGCGCGATGTCCGAGCGGATCGCGACCTGGGCGCCCTCGTACTCGTCGCGCGCGGCGGCGATGACCGGGCCCGCGGCGGCGCCGGCGGGCCGCGTCGTCGCGGGGAAGACCTTGTCGCCGGGGGTCGCGGGCCAGGTCTCGACCGCCGCCGAGGCGGCGGCGGGGGAGACGGCGGCCGCGAGGGCGACGGCGAGGCAGGCGAGCGGTACTCGACGCAGGGCGAGTCCTTTCCCGGTGGCGTCATCAGATGGATCGGCCCCGGAGCGCTCCCGCATGAGTACCGCCCACCCGCCCGCCGGTCAGAGGTCCCGACCACGAGCACGTGCATCGCGAGCGCGCCGTGGGCGCCGAGGGTCGAGATCTTCTCGATGTCCGAGGTCCGGCTCGGCCCCGACACCAGCGACACCGCCGACGGCGCCCGCCCCCCGCCCCGGTAGGTCTCGCCGAGGGCCTCCGCGAGGGTCTCGCGGATGCGCGACGCCGGCAGGATCGCCAGGTGGTGCATGCTCACCACGTCGATCGAGCGGCCGTGGCCGGGTCCGGTCGCGAGCACCAGCGTCCCGCGCTCGGCCACGGCGAGGATCGGCACCGTGACGCCGCAGGTCTGCGCCGAGCCGTCCAGCCCGAGCAGGTCGCGCCAGCCCGGCCGCGGCCCTGCGGCCAGCGCAGCAGCTCGCAGCCCACCGCGGCGAGGCCGCCGTCCACGCCGAGCTCGTCGAGCAGCGGATCGCCGGCCAGCAGCGCGCGGGCGACGCCCCACTCGGCGACCCGGGCCGCGGCCGCGCGGGCCACGCCGTCGGCCGTCACGCTCCGCCGGTGGCGCGGCGGCGCACAGCGTCGGCCAGCTCCGCTCGGCGAGGTCGGCGACCTCGGCGGCCAACGCGTGGGCAGGTCGCGCTGCGAGGTCCAGCCGCCCGGGGCCGGGCAGGCGGCGGATCCATCCGCGGCGGCCGCCCAGCCGCAGCCCCACGCGTGCACGCCACCCGCGCGAGTAGAGCGCCGGGCTGCTCCACGCCCGGCTCCAGAGGGCGAACAGCGCCCGGTCGCGGCGGTGCGCCGGCGTCGTCACGCGGGCGCGCACCCGCACCAGCAGGTCGTGCAGCGGGATCCCGACCGGGCAGGCGTCGTGGCACGAGCCGCACAGCGACGACAGGAACGGCATCTCCGACGAGCGCTCGCCGCCCATCCCCTCCAGCAGCGGGGTCACCACGGCGCCGATCGGCCCCGAGTAGGGCGACCCGTAGGCCTGCCCGCCCACGCTCCGCCACATCGGGCACGAGTAGAGGCAGGCGCCGCAGCGGATGCAGTCGAGCGCCTCCTCCAGGTCGGTGCCGCGCAGCGCGGCGCGCCCGCCGTCCAGCAGCACCAGGTGCAGCTCCTCGGGGCCGTCCGCCTCGTCCGGCGCCGCGGGCCGGTGATCAGGTTGACGTAGGTGGCGGCGTCGTCGCCGATCGCGGCCATCGGCAGGATCTGCAGGAGATGGGCCGCCTGGTCCCAGTCCTCCACCACGCGCTCCATGCCCATCACCGCGACGTGGATGCGCGGCAGGGCGGTCACCAGCCGCGCGTTGCCCTCGTTCTCGACCACGCAGAGCGTGCCGGTCTCGGCCACGGCCAGGTTGACGCCCGACACGCCGATGTCGGCGGCGGCGAACACCTCGCGCAGGCGCCCGCGCGCGTGGGCCACCAGCGCCTCGCGGTCGTGCGGCGGATCTCCTCCCCGCTCTCGGCCGCGAAGACCTCGCGGATCTGCTCCTTGTTGAGGTGCACCGCCGGGGCGATGATGTGGCTCGGGTGCTGCCCCGCGAGCTGGAGGATCCACTCGCCCAGATCGGTCTCCACGACCCGCAGGCCCGCCTCCTCCAGCGCCTCGTTGAGCTTGATCTCCTCGGTGGCCATCGACTTCGACTTGGCCACCACCCGCGCGCCGCGCGCGGCCGCCATGTCGGTGACGTAGCGGCAGGCGGCCTCGCTGTCGGCGACCCGGTCACGACGCCCCCGGCGGCCGGACGCGCTCCTCGAGCCGGGCGAGCAACTCGGGCAGGCGGCCGATGTTGTCGCGGCGGATCTCCCGCGCCCGCTCGCGCATCTGCGCGAACCCGTGATCGCGCCCCATCCGCGCGCGGCCCGCGCCCCAGCTCGCCCCCGCGGCCCTCAGGTTCCCGGCCAGCTCATGGTCGGCGAGCGCCGCGATCGTGCGCTCGCGAAGCGGCGCCTCGATCTCGGGATAGACCACCGGACGCGGCGCTCGCCGCCCGCCGCGCCGCGCTCATCCGGCCAGCACCTCGGCCAGGTGGCGCGCCCGCAGGGGCATCCCGGTGCGGCGCGCGCGGCCGGCGATGTGCAGGAGGCAGGAGAGGTCGCAGGCCACCAGCTCGTCGGCCCCCGTCGCGGCCGCCGCCCGCGCCTTCTCCTCACCGAGGCTCCCCGACACCTCGGGGTAGTTCACGCTGAAGGTGCCCCCGAAGCCGCAGCACACCTCGGTCTGCTCCATCTCGCGCAGCTCGAGGCCCTCGATCCGCCGCCAGCAACGCCCGCGGGCTCTCGCGCTCGCGCAGGATCCGCAGCATGTGGCACGAGTCGTGGTAGGTCACCGATCCGGAGCCCTCGGGCCGCGGCGTCGCAGGCCGTGGCGGGCGAGGAACTGCGACAGCTCCACGGTCCGCTCGGCCATCGCCCGCGCGGCCCCCTCCTCCGGCTGCCCGGCGAAGAGGTCGGCGTAGCCGTGGCGCACCATCGCCGCGCACGATCCCGAGGGCACCACCACCGGGTCGCCACCGGCGAAGGCCGCGCAGCGCCTGCCGTGCCACCGGCCGCGCCTGATCCGGATGCCCGGCGCTCCAGCCCGGCTGCCCGCAGCAGGTCTGGCGGCGCGGGACGACCACCTCCACCCCGACCCGGGCCAGCACGGTGGCCGCCGCGCGCGCCACGGACGGGGCCACCATGTCGGCGAGGCACGTCCGCATGAGCATCACGCGCATCGGGTGATCGTAGTCCCCCGCGGGTGCTACCCTTCGGAGACGGAGCAACACGGGCCCGATCCAGTTTCGACGGAGCGGTACCGCATCGGTAAGCGAGCCGCGGACCCGGTGGACCGCGTTAAAAACCGGGAAACAACGGAGCTGCGGAGAACTCTCCCAAGCTCGCTCTCGCTGCCTAAACAGCAGTAAATGAGGGCCATCGGCCTCCCTTCGGATCGTGAGGGAGATCACCGGTGTCAGCTAGCGATCCTGGCTCCAATGCAACGGCACTCGGCGGCGGAGCGAGAAATCAGGAGAGCCTGGCGGGGGAACGGTTGGTCGCCGGTGACGTCCCTCGCGAGATCCTCACTGACGACTGCGCTCGGAGAAACCGATGGGGGACGCTTTCGGACGCCGGGGCAGTGCCGGCCGGGTCCACTGGGGTAGTCAGGGGGAGAGTTTCACGAAGGTGTGAAACTCTCCCCTGGCTCGTTCTGGAGCCGTTTCCGGGCGACTCCGGCGCTCAAGACCGGTGGTTGAGCGCGCTGAGAGACCGCCTGCGGGCCGCCAACCGAAAGAGAACGGCGAGCAGCGCCACTCTGCTGCGACCGCGCGTCGATGACGTGGTAGACCCGTCGGGACCCCAGACCGGATGCACATGACCGCCGACGACAAGCAGCGCCGCTCGCCGACATGACCGAGTACGACCCAAACTCCTGGAAGGCGCTCATCGCGAGCCTGCGCGAGCACGGGGACGCCTCGCGCAGCGGCCCCCGAACGCCCCCCTGACCGCCGAGGTCGGTGACCTGCGTCCCGGGCGCCCTCTCGACGCGGCTGCGGCCACGGGTCCGACGCGCTCTGGCTCGCCGCGCGCGGATGGCAGGCAGCGCGGATCACCTCGCCGCGACGGCCCTGGCCACGCGCGGTCGTCCGCCGAGGCCGTCGAGCCGGAGATCGCGACGCATCGAGTGGGTCGAGGCCGATCTTGCGACCTGGACGCCTCGACGACAGCGACGACCCTCATCGGTCTACCTCTATATCCAGTCGGCCGGATCGGTCGAGGAGATGGTGAAGCGGATGTCGCGACGGGGTCGACTCGCGGCGGGACCTGTTCCTGGTTGGCCATCGCCCGATCAACCCGGCCACCGGAGCGGCGACGGCCGCGGCCGGGCAGGTGCAGGTCTCGTTCGAGGCCGCGCTCGCCGCCCTCGATCCGGGTCGGTGGAAGCTGGTCGTCGCCGATGACCGTCCGCGGCCGATGGCCGGCAGCGGCGTCGATGCCGTGATCCGGGCGCGACGCCGCTCCTGACAACCGAGAAGCTGAGCAACGAGCCGCCGCGCGCTGTCGCTTTCCAAGCATTCCGGCGACGACCCTGAAACAGCCCCGCTGAGGATGATCGGGGATCAGTTCGGCAGTAGGTCGCTGAACTGGCTCCCGGCTCGTTTCCCCGGCGCTTTCGCCGAGCAGCGGTGATCGTCCGGCGGCGCCGGAGGCTGCCCGGCGCAGTGGGATCGCTGAAGGCGGTACTGCCTCCCGCGAGCCGCGCCGGCCCGTGCGGGCACGGACGCCGGGCACGGTCCTCTCCGGGCGGCACACCGAACCGGCGAGGACGTGGATGAGATCGCCGCCCTTCTCGCGATCTTCGCCGCCTTCTTCTTCGCGCTCGCGGCGACACTCTGGCAGAAGGCCACGCTCAGCCTCAACGACGTCTCATTCCGCCACCCGGGGACGCTCGTCGGCCTGCTCACCAGCGTGGTCTGGCTGATCGGCCTCGGCGCGCAGGGCGTCGGCCTCGTCCTGCAGGCCGCGGCGCTCGACCGGGGGCGCGTGTCGATCATCCAGCCGCTCCTCGTGACGGCGGTGATCTGGGCGCTTCCGCTGGGCTACTTCCTGACGCGCCAGAGGATCACGGCCCGGATGGTGGTGGGGGCGTCGATCGTGGTGGTCGGCCTCGCCGTGTTCGCCGTCTTCGGCGACCCCGCCCAGGGGGTGGACAACGCGCCCTGGTACGACTGGGCGGCCTCCATCGTGGTGATCGGCGCCGTCTGCGGCGCGCTGGCGCTTTTCTCCAACCGCGGCGGGCCGACCGCGAGGGCCGCGACGCTCGGGACCCTGGCCGGGGTCCTCTACGGGCTCTCGGCGACCCTGATGAAGCCGGTGGTCGAGACCCTCCACGCCGACGGGCTCGCCTCGCTGCTCGGCGGCTGGGAGGTCTGGGTGATGATCGCGGGAGGGCTCGTGGGCTTCGCCATCCAGCAGCTCTCACTCGCGACGGGCCGTCTGGTGCCGTCGGTGGCGACGGTCTCGGTGGCCAACCCGATCGTCAGCGTCCTCCTCGGCGCCCTCGTGCTGCAGGAGCGGCTGGACACGGACCCCCCCTGGGGCGCCGTCGTCGGCGTGGCCGGCCTCGCGCTCGCCCTCTTCGGCGCGGTCGTCATCTCGTCCACGGAGGAGGGGACGAGGGAGCCCGCGCCCAGGGGGCTCAGCCGGCCCTCACCTGAGCGCGGCCGCTCATCACCCTCGTCCGTCCCCGCGACGGCGATCGGAGCATCGGCAGGCGCCGCTGGTCCCATGAGGCCTCCCGGCGGGAGCCTGTGAGGGGCCTCGGGGCCGGATAGGAATCGCCTGTGAATGGGGGTTTGCGCCTCAGCCGGGCCCCTCCCGGGGACGATGCGAGGAGGACGGGAAAAGGAGCGTCCATGAGCACCTCGATCGGAAGCATCACGAGCCATCACCACCCGCCCCGGATGGGCGGCCCCGGCGGCGAGAGCCCCATGAAGCAGGTCATGTCGGGCGCGGCTTCGCTGCTCGGCATGGACGACGAACAACTGCGCAGCGCCCTACGCTCCGGCGCGACCCTCGCCGGCCTCGCGACGGAGAAGGGCGTCTCCCAGGACGACCTGCTGTCCGCCGTGACGTCCGGCCTCGAGGCGGCCGGGCCCCCGCCGGGCGCGCAGGCGGCGCAGGGCGCCGACCTGACCGCGATCGCCACGGACATCGTCAACGGCCCGGGACCGGCGCGGCACCACGACGGCGGCCCGCGACCCGGGGGCGGCCGGTGGTGGCGGCGTCGGCGACGACGGGGACGACATGGCGGCGCGCCTGCAGTCGGTCACCTCCGCCCTCGGCATGGACGAGACGTCGTTCTTCGACGCGCTCTCGTCGGGCACGTCGCTCTCCGACCTCGCCCAGCAGCACAACGTCTCGTCATCGACGCTGCGCTCGCTGCTGCTCGGGCCTGTCGCGGTCGACACAGCGGTCTGAGGGGGTTCCGGGAAGCCGAGGTCCCGGCCGGGGTATGGGGGATGGCCGCCCCGACCGCGAGGGGACGTTCCGCGTGGCGGAGCGCCCTGGTCTCTCTGGGGTCCTGAGCCGGACGTTATGGTCCGCGGCGCGCGCTGCCGATAGGGCGGCACGCGCGCACCGCGCCCCCGCCTCCCGGAGGGAAACATCACCCAGAGCCCCTCACTCGAGCCCGAGAGCCCCGCGAGCGCGGGGACGCCGGCGCGCGTCGACGGGCTGCACCCGCTCCTGCGCCGCCAGCTCCTGCGGCTGCGGCTCGATCCGGCCGGCGCACCGCGGGACGAGGCCTGGGCCGAGCTGCTGGAGCGCATCAGCCGGGCCTACGAGGGCGCCGACCAGGACCGCTACCTGCTGGAGCGCTCGCTCACCATCTCCAGCCGCGAGATGGGCGAGCTCTACCAGTCCGTCGCCCGCGGCGAGGCCGAGCAGGCCGCGCTGCGGCGGGTCGCCACGACGGTCGCCGCCGAGGCGCCGCCCGAGGACGTCTTCGAGCTCGTCGCCCGCGAGGTGGCGGGCATCCTGCGGGCCGACGGCGGCATTCGTCCTGCGCTACGAGGGCGACGGCAACGCCCGCATCGTCGGCTCCTGGCAGGCGCCGGCGCTGGGCCTCAAGATCCACCACGTCTTCGAGCTCACCGACGAGAGCGCCACCGGGCGCGTCTTCCGCACCGGGCGGCCCGCGCGCGTCGACCGCCTCGTGCTCCCGCGCCAGGAGGCGGCCGGCGGCATCAACGCGAGCGTCGGCGCCCCCATCCGGGCGGGGCGGGGCTTTGGGGGGCGATCGTGGCGGCCAACGCCGTCGCCGACTCGTTCGAGCGGGCGCCGAGGAGAGCCTCGGCGAGTTCGCCGAGCTCGCGGGCCTCGCCGTCGTCAACGCCGAGGCGCGCGCGCAGCTGGCGATGCGGGCGTCCAACGACCCGCTGACCGGGCTCGCCAACCACCGCGCCTTCCACGAGCGGCTGGCCGCGGAGGTCGACCGCGCGCGCCGCCACGGCCGCCCGCTGGCGCTGGCCCTCTTCGACCTCGACCACTTCAAGCGATCAACGACCGCTTCGGGCACCAGACCGGCGACCAGGTGCTGGCCGAGGCCGCCCGGCGCCTGGCGTCCTGCGCGCGCGCGGGCGAGGTCGTCGCGCGCGTCGGCGGCGACGAGTTCGCCGCTGCTGCCCGAGAGCGACGCCTTCGACGCCTCGGGCGGCCGAGCGCGCGCGGCGCGCCGTGGCGGAGACCCCGTTCCCGGCGGTCGGCGCATCACGGTGTCGGCCGGCGTCTGCGACCTCGACCAGGCCGCGACGCGGACGACCTCTACCGCCTGGCCGACGGCGCGCTCTACTGGGCCAAGGCCCACGGCCGCGACGTCTGCGTCCGCTACTCGCCCGACGTCGTCGAGGTGCTCTCGGCGCGCGAGCAGGCCGAGCGGCTGGAGCGCCCGCGGCGCTCACCAGCGTGCGCGTGCTGGCGCGCGTCGTGGACGCCAAGGACCCCTCCACCCGCCGCCACTCCGAGCGCGTCGCCGACCTGGCCGTGCGCCTCGCGACGGCGCTCGGCTGGTCGACCGGCCGCTGCGCGCAGCTGCACGAGGCCGGCCTGCTGCACGACGTCGGCAAGATCGGCATCCCCGACGACGTCCTCTTCAAGCCCGGGCGGCTGACCGCGGAGGAGTACGAGGTCGTGACGACCCACGCCGCCCTCGGCGCGCAGATGCTCGAGGAGGTCGTCACCCCGAGCAGGTCGCCTGGGTCCGCGGCCACCACGAGCGCTTCGACGGCGGCGGCTACCCGGACGGGCTCGCCGGCGCGGCGATCCCCGACGGCGCGCGCGTGCTCGCGGTGGCCGACGCCTGCGACGTGATGACCTCCGCGCGCGTCTACTCGATGGCGCTGCCCTGGCGCGACGCCCTGGCCGAGTGCCTGCGCGAGTCCGGCCGCCAGTTCTGCCCGGAGGTGGTCGCCGCCCTCGGGTGCCTCTTCGAGGCCGGCGCCCTGCCCCTGGGGTCGCTCCGCACCTGAAGGGCGGCCCGCCCGATCCCGGGCGCCCCGCGCGGCGGCGGCGGTACCGTCGGCGGGTGATCGCGCGACGCATCGGTGCCGTCCTCGCCGTCCTGGCCTGCGCCGCCGTGACCGCCGCCGCGGCGCCGGGCCTGCGCACCGCCACGCCGGCGGACGACGGCGACCACCCGGGCGCCGGGCGCGCGCACCGAGTGGTGGTTCGCCGGGGCGCGCGACCCCGCCCAGGGGTTCTCCGTGGCCGTCGCCCTCGGCGCGCGCTTCCCCAGCAACCCGCCCGCGACGGTGGTCTTCCTCTACATGCCCGACGGCAGCGTCCACACGGTGGCCGCGCCGCGCGCCCTCGACCGGCCGCCCGCGACCGACCACGAGGACGTGCGGCTGGGGCCCGACCGGCTCTGGTCGCCGCGCCCCGGCGTGACCCGGGTGCGGGTCGCGATGCCCGCGGGCATCGCCCTCCACGGCGGCTCGCCCGGCCCGGTGGACGTCGACCTGACGCTCCGCGCCACCGGCCCGGGCTTCACGGCCGGCCCGCTGACGCTGCCCGACGGCCAGGACCTGTGGTGGACCGTGGGCGCCCCCGCGGCGCGGGCGTCGGGGACCGTGCGCGTGGGCGGGACCACCATCCGCCTGCGCGACGCCGCCGGCTACCACGACCACAACTACGGCCGCTTCGACCTGTCCGACGACGCCCACGGCGGCTGGGACTGGAGCGAGATCGCCCTGCCCGGCGGCCGCAGCCTGGTGACGGGGATCGTGCGCCCCGCCGACCCGTTCCCGCGCGACGGCGTGGCCGTGCTGTCGGGGCCGGGCGGCCGCCTCGCCGACGCGCGCGCCGCGGACGTGACGATCCGCCGCGCGGAGTGGTCGGCCACCGGCGTCAACGCGTACCCGCGGCACCTGGCGCTCGACGCGCGCATGTCCGGCGGCTGGAGCGCGCACGTGCACTACCACGCCCGGCGCGCCGCGCCGCTCGGCTTCCGCCTCGACGGCACGAGCGCCCTGGTCGAGGTCGAGGCGCTCTCCTCGGGCGTCCTGCGCCGCGACGGGCGGGTCGTGGCGCGCTGGTCGGCGGCGCCGGCCTTCTACGAGTACGAGTCCACGCCGCTCACCCGCCAGCGCGACGCCGCGCCCGGCAGCGCGGCCTGGGCCGGGCGGCTGGTGGACCGGGCGGCGTCCGCCCTCATGCGCTCGGTCTGACCCGGCGTCGCCGGGCTGACGCCGGCCGCCGCGAAGTCACGGGCAAGGACGCAGGGAGGGTGCGGTGCCGGTAGCACCGCCCCGACCGAGGACGCCCGCATCGCGTGACGTGCACCGAGCGCGCGGCGTCAGCCCAGGTGCTTGTCCACGTAGCACCAGCGCCACGCCTCGCCCGGCTCGAAGCTGCGCATCACCGGGTGCCCGGTCTCGTGGAAGTGGCCGTCGGCGTGGCGTCCCACCGAGGAGTCGCAGCAGCCCACGTGGCCGCACGCCAGGCACAGGCGCAGGTGGACCCAGCGCAGCCCGTCGCGCAGGCACTCCTCACAGCCCTCCGGTGTGCGCGGCACCGCGACGCCCGGCGCCTCGCGCAGGTGCGCGCAGTCGCCGGTGCGGGCGCGCGGTGCCGTGAGCTCGTCGTCGATGCGCGCCTGGGCGTCCTCGGCGCGGTCGAGCAGCGACTCCTCGACGATCGACCGCGGTCATCGCCGCGCGCAGCACCTCGTCGTCGACCGCTGCCGGCGTCGCGGGCGCGGATGATCGCCTCGCGCTCGGCCTGGAGCATCTGCATCCGCAGGCGCCGGTAGGCCACCGAGGGCGGCTCCAGCTCGCTCTGCGAGCGCCCGAGCCGCTCCCAGACCATGTTCGAGCGGCGCTCGGCCCGCTCGCGCAGCTGCTGCGATCACCTCCTCGGGGTCCTCGGGCGAGCGGACCTCGTCCAGCCGCTCGAGCCCGGCGCGCGAGGCCTCGGTGACGAGCGACGCGGCCTGCAGGGCGTCCTCGGCCGGGTCGGGCGCCGGCAGCCGCAGGGCGCGCACCAGCCAGGGGAGGGTGGTGCCGTTGACGAGCAGCGTGCCGGCCACCACGGCGAACGCCGCCAGCCGCAGCACCTCGCGCTGGGGCGTCTCCTCGGGCAGCAGGAAGACGGCGGCCAGGGTCACGACGCCGCGCATCCCGGCCCAGGACACGACCAGGCCGCTGGACCAGCCCCAGAAGTTGCGCCGCAGGCGCGGCGTCCCGAAGCGGTAGAGCGCGGTGATGCCCATCACGTAGGCGACGCGCGTCGAGGATCGTCGCGGCGAGGACCACCCCGCAGATCAGCGCGATGCTGCCCGCCGGAGAGGTCGCTGTCGGCCGCGTCCTGGACCAGCGTCTTGAGCTGCAGGCCGATCAGCAGGAAGACCGCGTTCTCCAGGAGGAACTGCACCGTGCGCCAGTTGATGCTCTCGGCCACGCCGCGAGGCGGCCGACTGCAGCGTCGGCGCCTTGTGGCCCAGCAGCAGGCCGGTCACGACGACCGCCAGCACCCCGGAGGCGTGGATCGCCTCGGCCGGCAGGAAGGCGACGAACGGGGCGGTGAACGAGAGCGTCGTGTCGAGCACCGGGTCCTCGATGTGCCGCCGGATGCGCGCGAGCAGCCACGTCGCGGCCAGGCCGACCGCCACGCCGCCGACGACGGCCACCACGAAGTCGCCGCCGATGCTCCAGGCCGTGACGCTGCCGGTGATGGCTGTGATCGCGGCGCTCAGCGCCACCAGGGCGGTCGCGTCGTTCACCAGGCTCTCGCCCTCGAGGATCGTGACGATGCGCCGCGGCATGCCGACGCGGCGGGCGATGGTCGTCGCGGCCACCGCGTCGGGTGGGGCGACGACGGCGCCGAGCGCGAGCGCCGCCGCCACCGAGACCGACGGGACGATCCACCACGTCACCAGGCCCACGACCAGCGTGGAGGCGATGACGAAGCCCACCGACAGCCACAGCAGGGCCTCCTTCGTCGACGCGAAGTCGAACGAGCGAGGTGCGGATCGCCGCGGCGTAGAGCAGGGGCGGCAGGAAGCCGACCAGCACCAGGTCGGGGTCGAGCTCGAAGGACGGGACGTCCGGGATGAACGAGGCCGCGATGCCCACCAGCACCAGCACGAGCGGCGGCGACCAGCCCAGGCGCCGCGACGCCCCGGCCACGAACGCCACGGTGACGACGACGGCCAGGACCTCCAAGGCGCTCTCCACGGCGGCATCATGACGATCGGCCCCCGTGCGTGGCCCGATGCGCGCCGCGAGGACCTAAGGTGCCGCCCGATGTCGTCCTCCGGCCAGACGGACCGAGCGTGAGGCCGGTCCTCCTCCTGCCGCCGTCGGAGGGCAAGGCCCCGGGCGGCGGTGGGCGGCCCTGGAGCGCGGCGCCCCACGCCTTCCCCGAGCTCGACGCCGACCGGCGGACGGTGCGCGACGCGGTGCGGGCCGCCCTCGCCGCGGGCCCCGCCGCGGCCGCCCGCCTGCTCGGCGCGCGCGGCCCACTGCTGGAGCAGGCGCTCCTCGACTGGGAGGACCTCGACGCGGCGCCGACCCTGCCGGCGCTCGCCCGCTACAGCGGGGTCGTGTGGAGCGCCCTCGACCCCGGCTCGCTCGACCGGGGCGCCCGGCGGCGCCTGGCGTCCCGCGTGCTCGTGCCCTCCGGGCTCTGGGGCCTGCTCGCCGCGACCGACCCGGTGCCGGCCTACCGGCTGAAGATGGGCGCCGGCGTGCCGCCGCTCGGCACGCTGTCGGCCTGGTGGCGCCCGCGCATCACGCCGCTGATCGACGCGCGGGCGGGCGGCGGGTGGGTCATCGACCTGCTGCCGGGCGAGCACGCCGCCTCGCTCGACCCCGCGGGGCTGACCGCCTCGCGCCTGCTGCGCGTGGCGCTGGTGGAGGACGACGGCGCCGGCGGGCGGCGCGCGGCCGGCCACGCCGGCAAGCACCTGAAGGGCCTGCTGGCCCGGGCGATCCTCGAGGCCGACGCCCGCACCCCCCGCGCCGTTGCCGCGCTGGCGGTGCCCGGGCTGCGGTGCGAGGGGGTCGAGCGGGCGCCGGGCGGCGCCGCGATCGCGTTCACGCGGACCGCCGCCCCGGCACCCGTGCGCAGCTCAGATGCCGAGCCGCGCCATGTAGGACTCGGGGTAGCGCTCGCCCGACGCCGCGCCGACCGGCGCCAGGTCGGCGATGGCCGCGAGGTCGTCCGGGGAGAGCTGCACCTCCAGCGCCTCCAGGTTGCGGTCGAGCCGGTCGGCGCGGCTGGTGCCGACGAGCGGGATGAGGTCGTCCCCTTGGGCCAGGATCCAGGCGAGCGCCAGCGAGGCCACCGCCACCCCGCGCGCCTCGGCCATCGCCGCCAGGCCCTCCACCACGACGAGGTTGCGCTCGAGGTTGGCGCCCTGGAAGCGCGGCACCTGGCGGCGCCAGTCCTCGGGCGACAGGTCGTCGGCGCTGCGGATGCGCCCGCCCAGCAGGCCGCGCGAGAGCGGGCTGTAGGCGACGTAGGTGATGCCGAGCTCGCGGGTCACCGGGAGGATGTCCTCCTCGGGCTCGCGGCTGAGCAGCGAGTACTCGCTCTGCAGCGCGGCGATCGGGTGGGTCGCGTGGGCGCGGCGGATCGTCTGCGGCCCGGCCTCCGACAGCCCGATGTGGCGGATCTTGCCGGCCTCCACCAGCCGGCTCATGGCGCCCACCGACTCCTCGATCGGCACCTCGGGGTCGACGCGGTGCAGGTAGTAGAGGTCGATGCGGTCGGTGCCGAGCCGCCGCAGGCTCGCCTCCGCGTGCTCGGTCAGGTAGTCCGCGCCGCCGCGGCTCGACTTGGTGGCCAGCACGGCCCGGTCCCGCCGGTCGGCCAGCGCGCGGCCGACCATCTCCTCGTTGCGGCCGTCGCCGTAGGCCTCGGCCGTGTCGATCAGCGTGATGCCGAGCTCGAGCGCCCGGTGGACGGTGCGGATGCCCTCCGCGTCCTCGGCCGACCCGTAGTACCCCGCGAAGCTCATCGCGCCGAACGCGATGGCCCCGACCTGCGGCCCGCCGTCCCCCAGCGTGCGCGTCTGCATGTCCCGCTCCTCCCGGTTGGTCCGGCGTCAACCGTAGACCCGGCGCGGCCCCGCGCGCCCGGCCCCGACCGGCACGGACGCGAACATCCGCCACCGGTCCGTGATGGCCGCGCTGGAGCGGCTCGCGGGGGAGGCGATTGCGTAGAGGACTCTCACGGTCCGCCTTGCCGGGCACCCGGGGAGGGCTGATGGTGCAGTCATGGACCTGCGCTCGACCTCCCGCCGCCTCCTCATCGCCGCCGCCGCGCTCCTCGCGCTGGCGCCGGCCGCGGTGGCGCAGCCGGCCCTCGACGCCGCGGCCCCGGCCGACGTCTCCGAGCTGATCGCGGGCGGCGCGCCGGTCGCCGACGGCTCCTGGCCCTCGATCGTCGCGCTGGTCCCGGCGGGCGGGGCGCCGGAGCTCAGCACCTTCTGCGGCGGCACCCTGATCGCCCCCTCCGTCGTCCTCACCGCCGCCCACTGCCTGCTGGAGGACTCCGGCGCCGTCAAGCCGTCCGGCGCGGTCGAGGCCGTCCTCGGCGCCGAGGACCTGCTGGCCCCCGCCGAGCGCATCGCGGTCGCCGAGGTCCGCGTCAACCCGGGCTACCGGGTCGAGGGCGACGCCCCCGACATCGCGCTCCTCATGCTCGCCCGCCCCTCCGCGCAGCCGGTCGCCGCCTACGCCGGCGCGGGCCAGGACGCCGACCTCGAGCGCCCGGGCGCGATCGCCGGCTGGGGCGAGCGCGGCGAGGCGACCAACGACTACCCGACCCGCCTTGCAGGCGGCCGGGGTCACGATCTTCAGCGGCGCCTCCTGCCGCGGGATGCTCGGCACCTCCTTCCACCTGGGCACCACGCTCTGCGCCGGCCGGCGCGAGGGCGGCGCGGACACCTGCTCGGGCGACAGCGGCGGCCCGCTGCGCGACGCGGGCGGCCTGGTCGTCGGCGTCACGAGCTGGGGCGTCGGCTGCGGCCGGCCCGGCCTGCCGGGGGTCTACACCCGGGTCAGCGCCTTCGCCCTCTGGATCGCGCGCGAGATGGCGGCCCCGGTCGGCGCCCCCGGCGCCCCCGGCGCCCTCGCCGGCGCCGTCGCCACGGCGCCCCGGGTGCGGGCGCTGGTCGCCCAGGGGCGGGCCGGCGCGCTCGCCCGCCTGCGCTACCGCCTCCTCGGCCGGGGCGAGACCACCCGCGAGTCGATCGTCGTCCGCTCCGGCCGGCGGGTCATCGCCCGCATCCGCACCGGCGCCGGCCCGGCCCGCGCCGACATGGAGTACTCGGTCGCCTGGCGCGTCCCGCGCGGCCTCGCCCCCTCCGCCTCCCTGCGCTTCTGCGTCGTCACCCGGGTGGTCTCCGGCCCGGCCGGGGCGCAGTCCTGCGCCCCGCTGCGCCTGGCCGAAGCCCGCTAGGAGCGGTTTTCCGCGGTGATCGCCCCCGCGGTCGAGGGCGACGCACGTCCCCCGAGGCATGCGGAACGGCTCCGATCCGCCCTTCCTCCTGCACACGGGAGGGTTTCGCGTGTGGCCCCGCCCCCGCCCGGGAATCCCCCGAAGGGGTGGCGGATCGCGCTCCCCGGGACGCGGAGAGCCCAAACGTCGTCAAAGAACCGCATCAGGGCGGCGATTTCGTCCGCACGCGCTGCTAGGTTGGCCGCGCGGGGAGGCCTGCTCCCGCACACATCGAGCCAGGGGGTCTGCAAGTGAACAAGACCGAGTTCGTCGCCAAGGTCGCCGCCAAGGGCGAGATGAGCGGCGCCGAGGCCGGGCGCGCCGTCCAGGCGGTGCTCGACGTCATCCAGGACGCCCTGAAGAGCGGCGAGGATGTCGCGTTCGCCGGCTTCGGCAAGTTCTCCGTCTCGGCGCGTGCCGCGCGGACCGGCGTGAACCCGCAGGACCCGTCCAAGAAGGTGCAGATCCCGGCGCGCACCGTGCCGCGGTTCACGCCGGGCGCCGTCCTCAAGGAGGCCGTCGCCTCCGGGAACAAGGCCAAGTAGCAGGACGGAAGCAGGCTCGGGGCGCGCGGCCCATCATTACCGACCGGGCCGCGCGCGCCGTCACCTGAGCGCGCGCAACGGATGACGACGTGAGCGCGCTGGAGGAGGTCACCCGCGCCGGCCACGCCGCGCGCGTGGGCCACCCCGCCCTCGCGGCGGCCGCCCCGGGCGCCGTCGCCGAGGCGCTCGGCGCGATGTCCCGGCTGCTCGGGGACCGCGCCGACCCGGTGCTGAGCGCCAACGCGCGCGACCTGGAGGCCGCCGAGGGCGTGCTCGCGCCCGCGCTGGTAGACCGCCTGCGCCTCGACGAGGCGCGGCTCGCCGGCATGGCGTCGCAGATCGCCGCGCTCGCCGCGCTGGAGGACCCGCCGGAGATCGTCTCGGAGCGCGACCTCGGCGACGGGCTCGTGCTGCGCGAGCGCCGCCGGCCGGTCGGCGTGATCGGCGCCAACTACGAGGCGCGCCCCAACGTCACCGTCGACGTGGCCTCGCAGCTCGTGAAGTCGCGCAACGCCGGCGTGCTGCGCACGGGCGCCGCCGCCCTGGCCTCGGCCGCCGCGCTCTGCGACGAGGTCGTCGCGCCGTCGCTGGCGGCCGCGGGCCTCGACCCGGGCGCCGTCCAGCTCGTGCGCTCGCCCGACCGCGCGGCGGCCCGCGCCCTGGTGTCGCTGCCGCACCTCGTGCCGCTGGTGATCCTGCGCGGCAGCGGGGAGACGACCTCCTCGCTGGCCCGCGAGGCGGCGGCCCACGGGGTCCGCACGCTCGCCCACGCCGAGGGCGGCGGCGTGCTCTACGTCGATCGCGCCGCCGACCCGTCGCGCGTGCTCGACCTGGTCGAGCGCGGCCTGGACCGGCTGGGCGTCTGCAACCGGCTCAACCTGCTCCTGATCGCCGAGGGCGCCTGGAAGGACCACCTGGCGCCCGTCCTCGTCGCTGCTCGGCGAGCTGGGCGTCGCGGCCAGCCTGCCGCCCCACCAGCACCCGCTCGGGCACGAGTGGGCGCTCGACGACGGCAACGAGGCGACGGTCACGGTGTCCCCGGTCGCCGGCCCGCGCGAGGCGGCCCGCCTGGCGAACGACGAGACCTCGGGCCTGGCGGCCACGATCGTCACGGAGGACGCGGCGGCCGCGGCGGCGTTCCTCGGAGCCTACGGCGGCACGGGCGCGTTCTGGAACGCCACCACGCGCCTGCTCGACGGCTTCAAGCTGCTCGGCGCCCCCGAGACGGGGATCAACGTCGACCACGTCCCGGGCCCGCGCGGGCCGGTGACCTTCCGCGACCTGTACCTGCGCCAGTACGTGGTGACGCCGCGATGAGTCTCACGACGGGGCTCCGCCGCGCCCGGGGGGCTTGCTATTGTCTCCCGACCCGCCGAGGTGGCGGGACTCCACACGATGACCGACACCCCCCTCACCACCGAGCCCCGACGCGCTTCTTGGCGCGGGCTCACGCGTACCGGGGGATCCGTCTGAGGCCCGTCACGGTGCTGTTTGCCCCCTAGGCGCGGACCAGACACCCGCCCGCCGGCCGGCCCCTCGACTCGCATCAACGAGGCGATTCGCGCCGACACCGTGCGGCTCATCGACGCCGCGGGGGAGAACAGGGGCGTCGTGCCCCTTGCCCAGGCCCAGGAGATCGCCAACACGGCCGGCCTCGACCTCGTCGAGGTGGCCGCCGACGCGCGCCCGCCCGTCTGCCGGATCATGGACTACGGCAAGTGGCGGTACGAGCAGGAGCAGAAGGCCAAGCAGGCGCGCCGGCACCAGAGCACGATCACCATCAAGGAGATCAAGTTCCGGCCGAAGATCGACCCGCACGACTACGCCACCAAGAAGGGGCACGTCGAGCGGTTCCTGAAGCACCGGGACAAGGTCAAGATCACGATCATGTTCCGCGGCCGCGAGCTTCTGCACCCCGAGCGCGGCGAGGCGATCCTCCTCAAGCTCGCGGACGAGCTGAAGGACATCGCCATCATCGAGAGCCGTCCCAACCTGGACGGGCGCAACATGGTGATGATGATCGCGCCGCTGAAGAACCCGGTGCAGGCGGCCGAGGGCGAGCGCCGAGCCCGCCGCCGAGCAGGAGCCGGGTGCGCCCGCGGAGGCCGAGGCCACCGCCTCCTGATCCGCCCGGCGTCGCACGGGCGGCGCCAGTCGTCTATCGTGTCGGCCGGCCCGACGCTCCCCGAGGAAGAATCCGCATGCCCAAGATGAAGTCCAGGAAGTCCGCCACCAAGAGGTTCCGGGTCACCGGCACCGGCAAGGTGATGTTCCAGCGGGCCGGCATGCGCCACAACCAGGAGCGGATGTCGGGCAAGGAGCAGCGGCACCTGTCCAAGGAGGAGACCCTGGCGCCGGAGATGGTGCCCGGGGTGAAGCGCATGCTGGGGAAGAGGTAGTCGGATGGCACGGGTCAAGCGTTCTGTCGGCGCGCGCAAGAAGCGCCGCAAGGTCCTCGATCAGGCGAGCGGGTACTGGGGCACCAAGCACTCCTCGTACAAGCGCGCGAAGGAGCAGGTCCAGCGCTCCCTGCGCTACGCCTACCGTGACCGCCGGGTCCGCAAGCGCGACTTCCGCCGCCTCTGGATCGCCCGCATCAACGCCGCCGCGCGCGAGAACGGCCTGACCTACGGTCAGCTCATCCACGGCCTGAAGCTGGCCGAGGTCGAGCTCGACCGCAAGATCCTCGCCGAGCTCGCCACGCACGAGCCCGCCGCCTTCGCGGCGCTGTGCGCGCGCGCCCGCGCCGCTCGAGAGAGCGCGCCGGCCGCGACGTAGGGCAGGGCACGAGCCGGCTCCGCCTGGCGAGCTCGCCGCGCAACCCGGCGCTGCAGCTCGCGAGGGCACTCCAGACGAAGAAGGTGCGGCGCGAGCGCCGTCTGCTCGTGGCCGAGGGCGAGGACCTCGTGGACGGCGCGCTGGCGCGCGGCGTCCGCCCCGTCGCCATGCTCTTCGACGCCGAGGCGCTGCAGGACGACGACCCGCGGGTCGCCGCGACCGAGGGCCTGGCCGAGCGCTACCTCGTGCCGCCGAAGCTGATGAGCCACGCGAGCGGCCTGGCGGCAGCGCCGCGTGTCATCGCGATCCTGCCCCAGCCGCCCGTGCGCAGCTTCCGCGACGTGCGCTTCCCGCCCTCGATGGGCGTCTACCTCGCGGGCGTGGCCGACCCGGGCAACGTCGGCACGCTGCTGCGCACCTCCGCCGCGCTCGGCGCCGACTGGCTCGCCCTCGGCCCCGGCTCGGCCGACGCCTTCCACCCGCGCGCGGTGCGCGCGGCGATGGGCTCGACCTTCGCGATCCCCGTCCTCGAGAACGTCTCGCCATCCGACCTCGCCACGCGCGGGGGCTTCGCCGTGGTGGCGGCCGTGCCCCGCGGCGGCGTGCCGCCCTGGGAGGCCGATCTCACCCGGCCGCACGTCCTCGCGCTGGGCGCCGAGCGGCTCGGCCTGGGCCCGGCCCTCGAGGGCCTCGCCGACGGCCGCGAGGTGGTGCGCGTGACGATCCCCCAGGCGCCCGGCGCCGAGTCGCTCAACGTGTCCGCCGCGGGCGCGGCGCTCCTGGCCGAGGCCGTGCGCCAGCGCGTCGCTCGCGGGCGCCGCCGCCGGGGGCGGCGACTCGGATACCCTGCCGGGTCGATGAGCGACCCCGACCTCGACCAGATCCGGGAGCGGGCCCTCGCGGACGTCGCCTCGGCCGGCACGCTGGCCGAGCTCGAGGCCGCGCGGGTCGCCCACACCGGCCGCAAGAGCGCCGCTCGCGGAGATCCTCGCCGGCATCGGCGGGCTGCCGCCGCAGCAGCGCGGCGTCGTGGGCAAGACGGCCAACGCCGCCCGCCGCGCGGTGGAGGAGGCGCTGGCCGCGCGCAGCGAGCAGCTCGAGGCCGAGGAGATGGGCGCCGCCCTCGAGCGCGACGTCACCGACGTCACGCTGCCCGGCGACCCCCACCCGCTGGGGGCCCTGCACCCGATCACCCAGGTGCGGCAGGAGATGGAGGACATCCTCCTCGCGCTCGGCTACCGCATCGCCGACGGCCCCGAGGTCGAGACCGAGTGGCACAACTTCACGGCGCTCAACACGCCGCCCGGCCACCCGGCGCGCTCGCCCAGCGACACGTTCTTCGTCGAGGGCCGCCCCGACCGGATGCTGCGCACGCAGACCTCGCCGGTGCAGGTGCGCGAGATGCAGCAGCAGGAGCCGCCGATCTACCTGGTCGCGCCGGGCGCCGTGTACCGGCGCGACGACATCGACGCGACCCACAGCCCGATGTTCCACCAGATGGAGGGGCTCGCGGTGGACGAGGGCCTCACGATGGCGCACCTCAAGGGCACGATGCTCCACTTCTTCCGCGAGCTGCTGGGCGCCGAGCGCGAGATCCTGCTGCAGCCGCACTTCTTCCCGTTCACCGAGCCCTCGGTGGACGTGCAGGTGTCGTACATCGACAAGAACGGGCGCCCGGCGTGGCTGGAGCTGGCGGGCGCCGGGATGGTCGACCCGAACGTGCTCGAGGCCGTCGGCATCGACTCGGAGCGCTACACCGGCTTCGCGTTCGGCTGCGGCCTCGACCGCATCGCGATGATCCGCTTCGGCGTCCCCGACCTGCGCCTCTTCTTCGAGAACGACCTGCGCTTCCTGGAGCAGTTCGCGTGAGGGTGCCGCTCTCGTGGCTGGCCGACCACGTTGACGCCGGGCTGCCGCCGGAGGACCTCGCGCGGCGGCTGTCGGGCAGCGGGACGCTGGTCGAGGCGATCCACCACATCGGGGTGCCCGACGTCGACGGCAACCTGTCGGCGTTCCGCGTGGGGCGCGTCCTCACGGCCGAGCAGCACCCGAACGCCGACCGCCTGCGCGTCTGCACGGTCGACCTGGGCGCGCCGGAGCCCGCCACCATCGTCTGCGGCGCGCCCAACGTGGCCGCCGGCCAGACCGTGGCCGTGGCCCTGCCGGGCGCGCTCCTGCCGGGCGCCGACACGCCGCTCGGCGTGGCGAAGCTGCGCGGCGTCGAGAGCCGGGGGATGATCCTCTCGGCCGCCGAGCTCGGCCTCGGCGCGGACTCCGCCGGGATCATGGAGCTGCCCGAGGGCCCGGTCCCGGGCACGCCGCTCGCCGAGGTGCTGCCGATCTCCGAGACGGTGCTCGAGCTGGAGATCACCTCCAACCGGCCCGACTGCCTGGCGGTCTACGGGGTCGCGCGCGAGGTCCACGCCGTGACCGGCGCCGCCCTGGCGCCGCTCGACGAGTCGGAGCCGCCGGCCGAGGGCGCGGGCCGGGTGGAGGACCACGCGAGCCTCGAGATCCAGGCCCCGGACCTCTGCCCGCGCTACATGGCCCGGGTGCTCACGGACGTGACCGTCGGCCCCTCGCCCGACTGGATCGCCTCCCGCCTTGAGGCGGCCGGCATGCGCTCGATCTCCAACGTCGTCGACGTCACCAACTACGTGATGCTGCTGACCGGCCAGCCGCTGCACGCCTTCGACCTCGACCGCCTCGCGGGCGGGCGCATCGTGGTGCGGCGCGCGACCGAGGGCGAGCGCATCGTGACCCTCGACGGGGTGGAGCGCACGCTCGACCCGTCGATGCTCGCGATCTGCGACGCCGAACGGCCGGCGGTCATCGCGGGCATCTTCGGCGCCGAGTTCGCCGAGGTCTCCGAGGGCACGACGCGCGTGCTGCTGGAGTCGGCGAGCTTCGACGGGCCGACGATCCTCAACACCTCCCTGGCGCTGGGGCTGCGCAGCGAGTCGAGTGGCCGCTTCGAGAAGGGCCTGCCGCGCGAGCTGCCGCCGCGGGCCATGGCCATCGCGTGCCGGCTGCTGGTGGAGCTCTGCGGCGCGCGGCTGGTGCCCGGCACGCTCGACGTCCACGAGCCGCTGCCCGAGCGGGCCGCCGTGCGCATGCGCCACGCCCGCGTGCCGCGCATCCTCGGCGTCGAGGTGCCGGTCGAGGAGTCGGCGGCGATCCTCGAGCGCCTCGGCCTGGCGGTGGACGCCGCCTCCGAGCGCGAGGCGCTGACCGCCCGCGTGCCGTTCGAGCGTACGAGCGACCTCACCCGCGAGATCGACCTGATCGAGGAGATCGGGCGCATCCGCGGCCTCAACGACATCCCGGCCGAGCTGCCGCGCGTCGTCGGCCGGGGGCGCCTCACGCCACGTCAGGCCCTGGAGCGGCGCCTCGCGCGGCGGTGCGCCGACCTCGGCCTGTCCGAGGCCGTCACCTACCGCCAGGTGCCCGAGTCCGACCTCGACGCCCTCCTGATCGCGGAGGACGACCCGCGCCGGGCCCTCGTGCGGATGGACCACCCGATGAGCGCCGAGATGGCCGTGATGCGGCGCTCGATGCTGCCCGGCCTGCTGCGGGCGGTGGGGCGCAACCAGTCGTACCAGCGCACCGACGGCGGCCTGTTCGAGATCGGCCGCACCTACGCGCCGCGCGAGGACGGCCAGGCCGACGAGCGCACGTGGCTCGCCGCGGTGATGTTCGGCCGCTTCGGCCCCTCCGGCTGGCGGGACACGCCGCGGCCCGTGGACGTCCACGCCGCCACCGGCCTGGCGGACGCCCTTGCCCGGTCGGCCGGCGTGCGGGTGGAGGCGGGGCCGAACGCCGCCCGCTACTTCCACCCGGTGCGCCAGGCGCGCCTCACGGCCGGCGAGGCCGTGATCGGCTGGGCCGCCGAGATGCACCCGCTGGTGCTGCGCAACTTCGGCGTGTCCGGCCCCGTGGCCGCCGTCGTGCTCGACGTGGAGGCGCTCGCGGGCGCCGCGCCGCCGCACCCGACCTACGAGGACCTGCTGACCGTCCCCGTCTCCAACCGCGACCTCGCGCTGGTCGTCGGCGAGCGCGTCCCGGCCGCCGAACTGGTCGGCGCGGCACGCGCGGCGGGCGCGCCGCTCGTGCGCGAGGTCCGGGTGTTCGATAGGTATTCGGGAGAGCAGGTCGAGGACGGCCACGTGAGCCTCGCGCTGAGGCTCAGCCTGGCCGATCCGGGGCGCACTCTCACGGACGAGGAGATCGAGGCGGCGGTGGGACGGGTGCGCGACGCGCTCGCCGGCCACGGCGCGCGACTGAGGGGGTAGGGGATGCCGACGGTCCACGTGTTCGGGGCGGCGGGCTTCGCGGGCGCGCAGCTCGCGGCGCTCATCGACCGCCACCCGGGCTTCGAGCTCGGGGTCATCACGGCGCGCGGCGACGCCGGGCGCCGCCTGGTGGACGTCGCCCCCGAGTACCGCGTGACCCGCGTCCTGGAGCCGCCGGACCCGGCCTCCGTGGCCCCCGGCGACTTCGCCGCGGTCTGCTACCCGCACGCCGAGGCCGCGAACCTCGTGGCCGAGCTCGCCGACCGGGGCGCCCGGGTGCTCGACGTCTCCGCCGACCACCGCCTGCACGACGCGTCGCTCTACCCTCCGGTCTACGGCTTCGAGCACCCGCGGCCCGACCTCCTGGGCGAGGCCGTCTACGGCCTGCCGGAGGTCCACCGCGAGGCGATCCGCGCCGCCCGGCTGGTCGCCAACCCGGGCTGCTTCCCGGAGGCCAGCATCCTGGCCCTGCTCCCCCTGCGGGGCGAGATCGCCGACGTGGTGATCGACTCCAAGAGCGGCGTGAGCGGGGCGGGGCGCACGCCCACGGCGACGGTCCACTACTCGAGCGCCGCCGACAACGTGAGCCCGTACAAGGTCTACGCGCACCGCCACCGGCCCGAGATGGAGCAGGAGCTCGGCGTCGACGTGACCTTCACGCCGCACCTGGTCGCGGTCGACCGGGGCCTGCTGTTCACCTGCTACGCGCGCCTCGTGGGCGACACGCCCCACCCCGACGACCTGCTGGAGCGCTACCGCGCCTTCTACGCGGACCACCCCTTCGTCGAGGTGGTGGAGACACCGCCGGGCATGCGCGCCGTGCAGCGGACCAACTACGCCCAGGTGTGCCCGATGGTGGACCCGCGCGGCGGGCGCGTGACGGCCTTCGGCGTCATCGACAACATCGGCAAGGGCGCGGCCGGCCAGGCGGTGCAGAACCTCAACCTGATGGCCGGCCTGCCCGAGACGGAGGGCCTGCTCTGAGCTTCCCCCCGGTCCAGCGCACCGACTGGCTGGAGGCGCCCGCCGGCCTCACGCCGATCGCCCGCGGCTCGGTCACCAGCACGCCCGGCTTCCGCGCGGCGGGGGTCGCCTGCGGCCTGAAGCCCTCGGCTGCGCTGGACGTGGGCGTGCTGTTCTGCCTGGGCCCGGCGGTCACGGCCTTCGTGGACACCACCAGCGCCCTGCCCTCGGCGCCGGTCATCCGCAACCGCCGCCTCGACCGCAGCCGCCTGCGCGCCGTCGTGGTCAACGCCGGCAAGGCCAACGCCGCCACCGGCTCGCCGGGTCTCGAGGACGCCTACTGGATGGCCCGCCGGGCCGCCGCCGCGCTGGACATCCACGAGGAGGAGGTCGCGGTCTGCAGCACCGGGACGATCGGCGAGCGGATCGACCTCGACATCGCCGGGCCGGGCATCGTGGACGCCGTGCGGCGCCTGTCCTCGGACGGCGGCGCCGACTTCAACCGCGCCATCTGCACCACCGACCGCGCGCCCAAGGGCGGCGCCTTCCGCCTGCGCCTGTCCTCGGGCGAGGTGACGATCGGCGCGGCCGCCAAGGGGGCCGGGATGATCCGGCCGGACATGGCGACGATGCTCGCCTACGTCACCACCGACGCCTCGATCGCGGCCGGCGACCTGGCGGCCATGGTCGCGGCGGCCGCGCGCGACTCCTTCAACCTGATCAGCGTCGACGCCCAGATGAGCCCGTCGGACACGCTGCTGGTGATGGCCGGCGGCACCGGCGCGCCGCTCGAGGGCGCCGACCGCGACCTCTTCGCCGCGGCGCTCACGTCGGTCTGCCGCTGGATGGCGATCCAGATGGTCAAGGACGGCGAGGGCGCCGACCACGCCGTGCGCGTCGTGGTGAGCGGCGCGCGCGACGCCGACGAGGCCCGCCGGGTGGCCCGCGCCATCGGCGAGTCGACGCTGGTGAAGACGGCGATCAACGGGCGCGACCCCAACTGGGGCCGCATCTCGCAGTCGGTGGGGCAGGCCCTGGCCGGCGCGCCGGAGCCGGTCAGCGAGCCGGTCGTGTCGGTGGACGGCGTGGGCTTCGACTCCCCGGAGGCCCTCGCGGTGCTCGACCGCGAGGAGTACGACCTCGAGGTGGCGCTCGGACGCGGCGACGCCGGGGCGCGGATCTGGGTCTCCGACCTGGGCCACGCCTACGTCACGATCAACGCCGACTACCACACCTGACGCCCGGCCCCGGGGCGCGGGGTCAGCCGGCGAACGTCTCGAACAGCAGGAAGGCGTTCAGGCCGACGACGAGGGCGACGACCACGGTCGCCACGACCGTGGTGGCCCGGTGGTTCACGAGCCCGCCCATTATGTCGCGCCGCCGGCAGAAGCCGAGCAGCGGGATGAGGGCGAAGGGGATGCCGAACGAGAGCACCACCTGGCTCAGCACCAGCGCCCGGCTCGGGTTGACCCCGATCGCGAGGACGACCAGGGCCGGCGCCATGGTGAGGCCGCGGCGCAGGAAGAGCGGGATCTGCCGGTCGATGAAGCCCTGCATCACGACCTGGCCGGCGAGGGTGCCGACCGAGGAGGACGACAGGCCGGACGCCAGGAGCGCGGCGCCGAAGGCGTACTGGGCGTTGGCGCCGACCAGGTCGCCGAGCCGGTGGAAGACCTCGTCGATGTCCTCCACGCCGGTCAGGCCGCGGGAGTGGAAGACGCCGGCGGCCATGATCAGCATCGACATGTTGATCACGCCGGCGATCGACATCGCGATGATCACGTCGATTCGCTCGAAGCGGAATATGCGCCGGCGCTCCTCCTCGCTGCGGCCCACCACCCGGCGCTGGGTGAGCGCGGAGTGCAGGTAGATGACGTGCGGCATCACGGTGGCGCCGAGGATGCCGGTGGCCAGCAGGACGCTCTCGGTGCCGGCGAACTGCGGCACGAGCAGGCCCTCGCCGATGCCCGGCCCCGAGGGGTCCGACAGGAAGAACTGGATCGCGAAGCCGACCAGGATGACCCCGACCAGCATCGTGATCGCGATCTCCAGCGGGCGCGCGCCGCGCGACTGCAGGGCGAGGATGGCGAACGAGAAGATCCCCGTGAGGACGCCCGCCCAGAACAGCGGGATGCCGAACAGCAGGTAGAAGCCGAGCGCCGCCCCGAGGAACTCCGCCAGGTCGGTCGCCATCGCGATGACCTCGGCCTGAACCCACAGCACCCGCGAGACCGGCTTCGAGTAGCGGGCGCGGCAGACCTCGGGGAGGTTCATCCCGGTGGCGATGCCGAGCTTGGCCGACATCGTCTGGATCAGCATGGCCATCAGGTTCGAGACCAGGATCACCCAGAGGAGCATGTAGCCGAACTGCGACCCGGCCGCGACGTTGGTCGCGAAGTTGCCCGGGTCCACGTAGGCCACCGCCGCGACGAAGGCCGGCCCCAGGAAGGGCAGCACCGCCCGGATGCCGCGGGCGTCGCCGGTCAGCGAGCGGTGGGCGGCCTCGGCGACGCGCGCCTCGCCGGGGAGCACGCGCTCGACGATGGGCGCCGGGGGCGGCGGGGGGGAGGTGGCGGGGTGCGGGGTCACGGAGGTCGTCGTCGATGGTAGCGGGGGCTCGGACGGTTGCTAGTCACGGCTACGTACGTCGCAAGGCACGACTCGGTTCACCGTCCTCCCGTCTTGAACTTAGCCGTGACTAGCACTAGAAGTCAGCCATGAAAAACACCCGACTGACCCGGCGCCAGATGCTGATCGGCGCCGCCCCCGCCGTCGCGGCGCTGCCGATGGCCGGCCTCGCCGTCGCCCCGTCGCTCCTGGGCACCGCCCCGCCGGCCTCCGCGGCGCCGCCGCCGGCCGGCGCCCACCCGGGGCACGCCGCGATGATCGGGGAGGCCGTGCCCGCCGTGGGCCGGGAGGGCGACCTCGACCACCTGCTGCGCCCGCCGCCGGCGCTGCCGTACGAGCCCGGGCGGGTGCGCCGCTACACGCTGACGGCGGTCGACCGCGACGTCGAGGTCTTCCCGGGCGTGACCTTCCCCGCCTGGACATACAACGGCACGGTCCCCGGGCCGGTGATCCGCGCGACCGAGGGCGACATGCTCGAGGTCGCCTTCGTCAACAACGGCTCGCACCCGCACACGATCCACTTCCACGGCATCCACCCCGCGGACATGGACGGGGTCTTCGAGGTGGTCGAGCCGGGCGGCGCGTACACCTACCGCTTCGAGGCGCGCCCTGCGGCCATGCAGCTCTACCACTGCCACTCGACGCCCCTGAAGAAGCACATCCACAAGGGGCTCTACGGCGCCTTCATCATCGACCCGCGCACGCCGCGGCCCCCGGCGCAGGAGCTGGTGATGGTGATGAACGGCTACGACACCGACGGCGACGGCGCGAACAACTTCTACTCGGTCAACGGGCCCGCCTTCTTCCACGCGAAGCACCCGATCCGCGTGAGGCGCTCGGAGACGGTGCGGATCTACCTCGCCAACCTCACCGAGTTCGACCTGATCAACTCGTTCCACCTGCACGGCGAGTTCTTCCGCTACTACCGCACCGGCAGCACGGACCGGTTCGAGTACACCGACACGGTGATGCTCTGCCAGGGAGAGCGGGGGATCGTCGAGATCGACTTCCACAACGCCGGCCTGTTCATGTTCCACGCCCACCAGTCCGAGTTCACCGAGCTCGGCTGGATGGGCTACTTCGACGTGAGGGACGCGTGAGCACGGGTGCGGCGTCCCCGCGTCGGGAGCGGGCGTGGGGCGGGCGCCTGCTGGCGCTGGTGCCGATCCTCCTGCTGGTCGCGGCCGCCGCCCTCTTCACCTCCTCGGGCGGCTCGGTGACCGGCCTGGTGGGCGACAACCCGCCCCCGGCCGACGCCTTCGACGTCCGGCGGGTGGAGTTCGCGCCGGGCGAGGTGCGCATCCACGTCCGCAACCCCCAGCGCGAGGACCTCACGATCGCCGCGGTCACGATCGACGACGCCATCGTCCCGTTCGCGGTCGACGGCGATCGCACGCTGGGGCGGCTGCGCTCGGCGACGATCCGGGTGCCGTTCACCTGGGTCGAGGACGATCCGTACACCGTGGGGGTCACGAGCTCCACCGGCGTGGAGACGCCCTTCGCGGTCGCGGCCGCGGTCCCGGCGCGCGAGGCGGGCGCGTCGAGCGCCGCGGGCTACGCGCTCATCGGCCTGCTCGTGGGCGTGCTGCCGGTCGCGCTCGGGATGCTCTGGCTGCCGTCGCTGCGCCGCGCCGACCCGCGCTGGCTGGCGGCCTTCATGGCGCTGACCGCGGGCCTGCTGACGTTCCTCGCGGTCGAGGCGCTCGGCGAGGCCCTCGCGCTGCAGGGCGTCCTGCCGGGCGGCCTCGGTGGGCCCGGCCTGGTGCTGGCGGGCGCCGCGGCCAGCTACCTCGGGCTCGCGTGGGTGGGCCACCGCCTGGCGCGGCGCGGGGCCCCGTCCGAGCCCGGGGCCCCCCTCACCGGGCTCGCGCTCGCGACGATGGTCGCCATCGGCATCGGGGTGCACAACCTCGGCGAGGGCCTGGCGATCGGGACGTCCTTCGCGCTCGGCGAGCTGGCCCTCGGGACGTTCCTGATCGTCGGCTTCATGGTCCACAACGTGACCGAGGGCCTCGGCATCGTCGCCCCGCTGGCCGACGGGCGCGAGCCCGGGGTCGCGCGCCTCGGCGTCCTCGCCCTGGTGGCGGGCGCGCCCGCCGTCCTCGGCGCCTGGATCGGCGGCTTCCTCACGAACGACGTCCTGGCCGTCCTGTTCTTCTCCCTCGCCGTCGGCGCCGCGCTGCAGGTGGTCGTGGAGGTCGGCCGCCACGTCGCGCGCCGGGCCCCCGGCGGCCTGGGCTCCGGCCCGGTGGTGGGCGGGTTCCTGGCCGGGATCGCGGTCATGTACCTGACGGGCGTGATCGCCGGCTGAGTCGCCGCTTCAGACCGGGCGCCCGCGCGCCGACGAAGATGTGCGACCATCCGCGGCCGACAGCCCCGACCGCACGATCGAAGAGACGGAATGACCGCACCGAGGAACGACCTGGAGCCGCGCGTCGGCGTGCTCCTCGAGGCCCTGCCGTACATCCGCGAGTTCGCGGGGGAGACGGTGGTGATCAAGTACGGCGGCGCCGCGATGACGACGCCCGAGCTGAAGGCCTCATTCGCGCGCGACGTCGCACTGCTGAAGCTGGTCGGCATGAAGCCGGTCATCGTCCACGGCGGCGGACCGGACATCTCGCGCTACTCGGACCGCCTCGGCCTCGAGGTGCGCTTCGTGCAGGGGCTGCGGGTGACCGACGCCCCCACCATGGAGCTGGTCAAGATGGTGCTGGTGGGCAAGATCAACAAGGAGATCGTCGCCCAGCTGCACCTGGCCGGCGCCCCCGCCGTGGGCCTCGCGGGAGACGACGGCGGGCCGCTGATCATGGCCGAGAAGGCCTCGAGCCCCGACGCCGACCTCGGCTTCGTCGGGCGCGTCACGGGCATCGACCCGCGGCGTGCTCGAGCGGCTGTCCGACTTCGTCCCCGTGGTGGCGTCGGTGGGCGTCAACGACGGACGGCCAGAGCTACAACATCAACGCCGACACGGTCGCCGGGCGCCTGGCCGCGGCCCTCGGCGCGCGCAAGGCGATCTTCCTGACCGACGTCGAGGGCATCTTCCGCGACGTCGCCGAGCCGGCCAGCCTCATCAGCGAGTGCCGGCTGCCGGACCTGCGCGACCTCATGAGCTCCGGCGCGGTCGGCTCGGGCATGATCCCGAAGCTCGCGGCCGTGGCCGACGCGCTCGAGTCGGGCGTGGACGCCGCGCACATCGTGGACGGCCGCGTGCCCCACTCGGTGCTGATCGAGATCTTCACCGAGACCGGCATCGGGACGAAGGTGACCATGTGATCGACGAGACGATGGTCCAGCGGGAGGCCGCCGCCGTGATGCAGACCTACCGGCGCCAGCCGGTGGCGTTCGTGCGCGGCGAGGGCGCGTCGCTCTTCGACGCCGAGGGCCGCCGCTACGTCAACTGCATGGCCGGCATCTCGATGAACAACGTCGGCCACTGCCACCCGGCGGTGGTGCAGGCGATCGCCGACCAGGCCGCGCGCCTCATCAACGTCTCGAACCTCTACTACACCGAGCCGATGATCGCGCTGGCCGAGTGGCTGCGCGACCACTCGCTGGGCGGGCGCGTCTACTTCTGCAACTCGGGCGCCGAGGCCAACGAGGCCGCCCTGAAGCTGGCGCGCAAGCACGGCGGCCCGGACCGCCCGGAGGTGGTCGCGCTGGTCAACGGCTTCCACGGGCGCACCTACGGCGCGCTCTCGCTGACCGGGCAGCCGGGCAAGCAGGACCCCTTCCGGCCGCTGGTGCCGGGCGTGGTCCACGTGGACCGCGACGACCCCGAGGCCCTCGCGGCCGCCGTCGGCCCGCGGACCTGCGCCATCTTCCTCGAGATCGTCCAGGGCGAGGTCGGCGTCCACCCGGTGTCGTCGGAGGTGATCCGGCTCGCACGCGAGCTGGCCGACCGCCACGGCGCCCTGCTCGTGCTCGACGAGATCCAGACCGGCCTCGCGCGGACCGGCCCGCTGTGGGCCTACGAGGACATCGGCGTCGTCCCCGACGTCATGACCGTCGCCAAGAGCCTCGGCGGCGGCGTGCCGATCGGCGCCGTCGTGGCCCGGCCCGGACACGACGCCGTGCTGCAGCCGGGCGACCACGGCTCCACCTTCGCCGGCGGGCCGCTGGCCTGCGCGGCCGCCCTCGCCTCGTGCGCGGTGCTGGGCGACCCGGAGCTGCAGCAGTCCGTGCGCACCAAGGGCGCCGACCTGCTGGCCGGCCTCGAGGGGCTGGTGCAGGACGGCCTCGCCACCGAGGCCCGCGGCCGGGGGCTGATGTGCGCCATCGACCTCCCCCGCGCGCGTGGGGCCGAGGTGGTGGCCGCGATGCTCGACAAGGGCTTCCTCGTCAACAACACGTCCGACCGCACCATCCGCATGCTGCCGCCGCTGGTCGTCGACCCCGAGGACCTCGACGCGCTGGTCGCCGCATACCGCGAGGTACTGCCGTCCATTTGACGACGTAAGGGAGGTCTCGGCTAGGCTCGCGCCGTGAGCGAGGAGGAGGCCGAGATGTCGACGACGAACGGCGGCGGGGCGCCCGGGCCCGCGGCGCGCGCGCTCGGCGCGACCAAGATCTACGGGCAGGGCGACAACCAGGTGCGGGCCATCGACGGCATCGACGTCGAGTTCGCGCCGGGCGCCTTCACCGCGATCATGGGCCCCTCCGGCTCCGGCAAGTCGACCCTGATGCAGTGCATGGCCGGGCTCGACCGCCTCACGTCAGGGCAGGCCTGGATCGGCGACGTGGAGCTGACCGGGCTCTCGGAGAAGCAGCTCACCAAGGTCCGCCGCGAGCGCGTCGGCTTCATCTTCCAGGCGTTCAACCTGGTGCCGACCCTCACCGCGCTCGAGAACATCCGCCTGCCGCTCGACATCGCCGGGCGCGGCGCGGACGGGGACTGGCTGGAGCAGGTCGTGGACGCGCTCAACCTGCGCGACCGGCTCAAGCACCGGCCCAACGAGCTGTCGGGCGGCCAGCAGCAGCGCGTCGCGGCCGCCCGCGCGCTGGTCGCGCGCCCGGACGTCGTCTTCGCCGACGAGCCCACCGGCCAGCTCGACTCGAACTCGTCCGCCGAGCTCCTCGACTTCATGCGCCGCGCCGCCGACGAGTTCGGCCAGACCATCGTGATGGTCACCCACGAGCCGTCGGCGGCGAGCCGCGCCGACCGGGTGCTGTTCCTCGCCGACGGCCACATCGTCGACCAGATGGACGAGCCGACGCCCGAGACGATCCTCGACCGGATGAAGACGATCGCGGCGGGGCCGCGGACGTGATCGTCCGGCAGGCCTTCCGGAACCTGCTCTCGAGCAAGCTCCGGCTCTTCCTCACCTCCCTCGCCGTCGTGCTCGGCGTCGGGTTCGTGGTGGGGGCCTTCGTCCTCGCGGACACCATCAACAAGGCCTTCGACACGGTCTTCGAGACCGCCACGCAGGGCACCTCGGTGCAGGTGCGCGGCGTGAAGACCGTCTCCGAGGCCGACCGTCAGCCGGTGCCCTTCGACCTGCTGCCGGTCGTCCGCGGGGTCGACGGCGTGGCCACGGCGGAGGGCACCGTAGGCGGCACGGCCCAGATCATCGGCAAGGACGGCAAGCCGGCCGGCATCTCCGGCCCGCCCGCGCTCGGCTTCTCCTGGTCGGACGACCCGCAGCTGAACCCACTGAAGATCGCCGCCGGCGCGCCGCCGCGGGCCGCCGACGAGGTCGTGATCGACAAGAAGACGGCCGACGACGAGGGCTTCGCCATCGGCGACCGGGTCCGGATCATCACCACCTCGGGCTCCGACGAGTACCGCCTGTCGGGCATCGCCACGTTCGGCGAGCAGAACAACGCGGGGGGCGCGACGCTCTCGGCCTTCACGCTTTCGACGGCGAAGCGCGTCTTCGACGCCACCGGCTTCCTCGACATCAGCGTGACCTCGGACCCGGGCCTCTCGCAGGCCGCCCTCGCCGCCCGGGTCCAGGAGGTGCTGCCCGCCGGCTACGAGGCCATCACCGGCGAGAAGGCCGCCGCGGACGCGAGCGACCAGTTCAAGCAGTTCGTGGACATCTTCCGCAACTTCCTGATCGGCTTCGCCCTCATCGCCCTGTTCGTCGGCTCGTTCGTCATCTTCAACGCCTTCAAGATCACCGTGGCCCAGCGGACGCGCCAGATCGGCCTCCTGCGGGCGGTGGGCGCCTCGGGCGGCCAGGTGGTCCGCACGGTCCTGCTCGAGGCGGTGATCACCGGCCTCGTCGCCTCGATCATCGGCATCATCTTCGGCATCGCGTTCGCGGCCATCCTGCGCGCCGCCTTCAACGCGGCCGGCGCGTCGCTGCCGTCGACGACGCTGCAGATCGCGCCGCGCTCGATCATCGCCGGGCTGCTCGTCGGGATGATCGTGACCATCCTCGCCGCCGTGATGCCGGCGTGGAAGGCCAGCCGCGTCCCGCCCATCGCCGCGATGCACGAGGTCCGCGACCCCGGGCTGCCGGCGCTCCGCCTGGCCGTGTCGCTCGCGCTGACCGCCCTCGGCGTCGGCGTCGGTCCTGTTCGGGATGCTGGCGCCGCTCGGTCAGCTCGTGCAGCGCTTCGTCTTCATCGGCGTCGGCGCGGTGGTGCTGTTCATCGGCGCGGCGATGCTCACCCAGTACATCGCGCGGCCGCTGGCCCGGATCATCGGCGCCCCGATGGCGAAGGTCGGCCTGGCGGGCCGCCTGGGCCAGGAGAACGCGATGCGCAACCCGTCGCGCACCGCCCAGACCGCCGCGGCGCTCACGATCGGCGTGGCGCTGGTGACCGGCGTGACCGTGTTCGCGGCCTCGCTGCAGGAGACGTTCATCGGGACGCTCGACAAGCGCGTGCGCGCCGACCTGGTGATCCTCTCCAGCAGCCAGCAGCCCTTCAGCCCGGCGGCGGCGGCCCAGCTGAAGAAGGCCCCCGAGCTGGCCAACGTCACCGCCTGGCGCGACGGCGAGTTCAAGGACGCCAACGGGAACAACCAGGGCGTCTCCGGGGTCGATCCGGCCCAGCTCCAGGCGATGTACGACCCGGGCCTCACCTCGGGCTCCATCGCGTCGCTGTCGCTGCCCGGGAGCATCGCGGTCCAGAAGGACTACGCCAACGACCACGACCTGACGGTCGGGTCGACGATCCGGGTGATCTTCGCGAAGACCGGCCGGGTACCGCTCACCGTCACCGGCATCTTCACCGACGACACGCTTCGGCCAGTTCTTCATCTCCCTGCCCGACTACGAGAGCTACTTCGCCACCCAGCAGGACACGGTGATCCTGGCGCGCGGCCGCCACGGGGGTCTCCCCCGAGCAGGCGAAGGCGGTCGCGGAGCGCGAGCTGACGGCCTTCCCGAACCTCGACGTGCGCACGAAGGCCGAGTACAAGGACTTCGTCGCGAGCCAGATCAACAACTTCCTGACCCTCTTCTACCTGCTCCTCGCGATGGCCGTGATCATCGCCGATCTTCGGCATCGTCCTGACGCTGGCCCTGTCGGTCTTCGAGCGCACGCGGGAGATCGGGCTGCTGCGGGCCGTCGGCCTGTCGCGGCGCAGCGTGCGGGCGATGATCCGCTGGGAGGCCATCATCGTCGCCCTGATCGGCGCCATCGTCGGCCTGGTGCTGGGCGTCTTCCTCGGGGCGGTGAGCGTCTCCTCCATCCCGGAGTTCAAGGCGCTCGCGATCCCGTGGGGCTCGATGATCGTGTTCCTCGTCGTCGCCGCGCTCTTCGGCGTGGTGGCGGCGATCCTGCCGGCGCGCCGCGCCGCCCGGCTCAACATCCTCGAGGCGATCCAGAACGAGTAGCCCGGGCCGGCTCACGACGATCGCCGCCGCCGGGCCTCCTGCGGGTCAGGCGGCCCGCGACCCTCAGGGGGGAGAGGTCGATGTCGTCGGCCCTCGGCGCGCGAGCGCAGGAAGCAGACGTCCACCTCGGTGCCGTCGCCGTGGGGCGCAGCTCGAAGCTCGTCGGACAGGCGGCTGATGATGATGAGCCCGCGGCCGCGGATCGGCGGAGGGCGGGGGCGGCTCGGAGGGGACGACCGGCAGGCGCGACGCCGGGGCGGCCCTGGTCGAGCACCCGGATGTCGGCGCGCTCGGCGGTGACCGACAGCTCCACCTCGACCGCGCGCGCCGCCCGGCGAGCCGTGCTCGATCGCGTTGGTCAGGGCCTCGGTCGAGGCCAGCAGCACCCGCCCGGCGCCGTCGGCCGGCCAGTCCTCGCGGGTCAGGACGCAGGCGAGCGCGGAGCGCACGAAGGACACGACCGTGAGATCGGCCGGGACCCTCAGGGACGAGTGGACGCCGTGCGTCACCTGATCACCTGATCGCTGTCGCGTGGTCGGCGGTCATTGCAACGTTATCGGCGGTATACGACAGAACTGGACTCCCGCGTAACTCCTCAGAGGTCGAGACACCCGTCCCGGGGCCTCCCCCGGCGGGTGGTCAACGGGCGACTAGACTCCCCGGGCCCCTTCCCGACCGGAGGATCCTTCGTGCCCGAGCAGCGTCCGACCCTGCCCACCGCGGGCTATCTCGCCCAGCCACACGAGGTGCACCGCGTGGTGCTCCTCTACTCGGGCGGGCTCGACACGTCGGTGATGCTGAAGTGGATCCAGGACGAGTACGACGCCGAGGTCGTGGCGCTCTGCATCGACCTGGGCCAGCCGGCCGACGACTTCGACGCGGTGCGCCAGAAGGCGCTCGACCTCGGCGCCGTCGAGAGCCTCGTGGTGGACGCCAAGGAGGAGTTCGCCCGCGACTACGTGGCGCCGGCGATCAAGGCGAACGCCCGCTACCAGGGCGGCTATCCGCTGTTCACCTCGCTCGGGCGGCCGCTGCTGGCCAAGCTCGCCTGCGACGCGGCGCACACCTACGGCGCCGACACGATCGCCCACGGCTGCACCGGCAAGGGCAACGACCAGGTGCGGATCGAGGCGACCGTCGCGACGCTCGCCCCCGACCTGAAGGTGATCGCCCCGGTGCGCGAGTGGCAGATGGGCCGCGACGAGGAGATCGCGTACGCCATCGAGCACGGCATCCCGATCAGCTCCTCGGTCGAGCGCCCGTACTCGATCGACGACAACCTCTGGGGGCGCTCCAGCGAGGGCGGCGTCATCGAGGACCTCGAGCAGCCGCCGCCGGACGACGTCTTCCAGCTCGTCACGCACCCCACCAAGGCCCCCGACCGCGAGGAGGACGTCGTCCTCGGCTTCCGCGACGGGCCTGCCGGTCAGCCTCGACGGCGAGGAGCTCCCGCTGGTCGAGCTGATCCGCCGGGTGGCCGAGGTGGCCTGCCGCAACGGCGTCGGCATCCTCGACCACATCGAGGACCGCGTGGTGGGCCTCAAGGTGCGCGACCTCTACGAGGTGCCGGCGGCCGACGTCATCCTCACCGCCCACCGCGAGCTGGAGAAGCTGGTCTGCACCGGCCGCGAGAACGCGCTCAAGCCGTCGCTCGACGCCCTCTGGGCGCAGCTCGCCTACGAGGGCCTGTGGTACGAGCCGCTGCTCGCCGACCTGAACGCCTTCATGGACCGGGTCAACCAGCGCGTCGAGGGCGTGATCACGATGCGCCTCTACAAGGGCAAGGCGACCGCGGTGACGCGCTCGTCGCCCAACGCGATCTACGACCGCAGCCTGGCGACCTTCAACGCCGACGCCTCCTTCTCCCAGGGCGCGGCCCCCGGCTTCATCGAGCTCTACTCGCTCCAGAGCAAGATGGCGTACCGCATCGCCGAGGCGCGGGAGAAGGGATGAGGCGCGGCGGGCCGCCCATGCTGCCGGTCGACCCGGCGTCGGTCCCCGCGTTCTCGCGCATCGACCGCGGCGCGCGCGGCCTGCGCTTCGCGCCGGTGCCGGCGCCCGAGGGCGCGGCCGGCGAGCCCGGCGCGCCCCTGCGCGTCCACGCCGCCTCGCCGGCCGGTATGCGGCGCGCGGCCGTGGTCGACGACGGGGCCCTGGTGCTCGCGGCCGGCGCCGGCGTCGCCTACAGCCTGGCCGCGCCGCGGATGCACGTCGTGCACGACCGCCGCCCGCCCGGCCTCGACCGCGTGATCGGCGCCCCGGGCGCCAACGCCGGCCTGATCCACGGCGCCGACGGCTGGCGCGCGGTGGTGCTGCCGAGCCTCGGCGACATCGCCGCCGACCTGGGCGAGGGGCCGGTCGCGATCCGCGGCGACGGGCGCCGCATCGCCGTCGCGATCGACGGCGGGGTGGAGGAGCACGACATCGGCGCCGACGGCCCCGCCGCGCGCCACGAGGGCGTGGCGGACGCGCTCTGCTACGCCGCCGACGGCACGCTGGTCGCGGCCGCCGGGTCGGCGGTCGGCGCGCCCGGCCTCGCCGCGGGGGGCGGGTCGCCCGTCGTCGAGCTGGCCGCGGCCGCCGCGGCGCTGCGGGTGGCGGCGCTCCACGCCGACGGCTCCGTGAGCGTCTGGGAGCCCGGCGCCGACGCGCCGCTCGCCACGTGGCCCTCGCCGGTCGCGGGGGCGGGCTCGATCGCGCTCTCGGCCGACGGGGCGCTCGTCGCGCTCGGGGTGCCCGACGGGCCCGAGGCGGCCGCCTGCCTGGCGTCGGCGCTCGACGGCGCGCAGGTGCGCCGCGTGGAGGGCGCCCGCGTGATCGCGCCCGCCTCGGAGCCCGGGGCGCTCGTCGTCGCCGGCGACTGGGGCAGCGCCTGGATGAACCCACTCGAGGAGGACTCATGAGCACACGGCCACTCCCGCCCCCGACCGTCCTGACGGACGACCCGGGCCCGTGGAGCGTGGTGAGCTCCGTCTTCTCCCAGGCCGGGGCCCCGGGCAAGCGCCGCCCCCAGCCGCCGATGGGCCTCATGCTCTCGCCGGCGCCGGAGACCCACCTGGCGCTGGAGGGTCTCGACCCCTCCTCGCCGGTCGCCGGCCTCGGGCCGGTGCGCGTCGTGGCCGCCGCCCGCGAGCCCGCCTTCACCCTGGCGTTCGAGGCCGGCGTCCTGCGCGGCGTGAGCCCTTACGTGATCCGCGCCTGGGCCATCCCGGCGCTGTCGCTGGATGCAGAGGAGCGCCCGGGCGACGACCCGGCCGCCGCGCTGCCGCCGCCGGTCGCGCCGGCGAGCCTGCACCAGGACGACCTGCCGGTGGTCGCCACGGCCCCCGGCGGCGGCTTCGCCGCCGTGCACAGCAAGGAGGGCCGCCACGACGTGATCGCGGTCATCCGTATCTCCGACGGCGGGCTGGTGCGCTGGGTGCGCGGCGCGCGCGCGGCCGCGTGGTCGGACGACGGGGCGCTGTTCGCCCTCGGCGGCCCGTGGGGGGTCCTCCTCGCGGAGGCCGCGCGGGCGAACTGAGCGCCGCGGCCGGCGGGCGGGCACCGGAGTCGCCCGCCGGCCGCGATCGCCGCACGGCGCCGTCAGTCCAGGGCGCCGATCTGCGCGAGCAGCGCGAGCACGTCGAGGTGGTGCTCCACCTCGGCCACGCGCCCGTCGTGGATCGTCATCCACAGGGTCGCCGTGACGACGACCTCCCGGCCGGTGGCCGGGATCGGCCCGGACGGGGTCGGCAGCTCGCCCTGGTGCGTGCCGCGCCACAGCACGTCCTGCGCCGCGAGGTCGCCGTCGCCCAGCGAGCGCCGGACGACGCCGTGGACGTCGGGGAGCGCGGTCTTCCACTCCCGGAGGGCGTCGAGGTACGCCGCGATCCCCTCGATGCGCCTGCCGGTGCCCGCCTCGACGTAGACGACGTCGTCGTGGCAGAGGCTGCGGAACGTCTCCCAGTCGGCGGCGTTGAAGGCCTCCAGCGCCCGCGTGGCGATCGACAGCGTCTCGGTGGTGCTCATCGTGCCTCCCGGTGGGTCGCGGAACCGTGCGGCGACCCTATTCCGGCGCCTCCGCGGGACGGAAACGGCGGATCGCCAGGCGAGACGCGCGGTCCCGGCCGGGGCGTCAGGCGCCGGCGGCGAACTCGAAGCGCGTGCCCACGCTGTTCTGGATGAACGCCTCGGGGAACCGTGCGGCGAGCGCGTGCGTGGCCCTCCAGCCGGTGCAGTGCGCGGGCACGAGGTGGTCCGGGGAGAACGCGGCGAGCGCGTCGCAGGTCGGCCCGATGATCGGCTCGAAAGCCGGCCCGCTGAGGTGGAACCCTCCCAGGAGGGCGTGGATCCGGCTCTCACCGGTGAGCGTCCGGACGTGCCGCAGGATGTTCACGACTCCGGAATGCCCGCAGCCGGTCAGGACCACCAGGCCGTGCCCGCGCACCGCCGCCACGAGTGCCTGGTCGTCGAGGATCAGCGGGTCGGGCTCCCACGCGCCCTGCCGGTGGGCCTCGTGCCCGGGGAACCCGCGCTCGAACTCCGTTGTTCGGTCGATCTCGCCGGTCACCAGCAGCGAGCCGTCGAGCAGGAAGGAGGGCCGGCGCCGCTCCACGATCTCGAAGCCCGCGCCCCGTAGCGCGTCCCTGCTGGTCGTGGGGAGCTCGAACGGGTCGCGCCCGGGGAACGCCAGGCGGCGGCGGGTCCAGAACTCCGGGTGGATCAGCACGGGCATGCTCGCGCGCCCGAGCCGGCCCACGAGTCCCTCCATGCCGGTCACGTGGTCCCAGTGACCGTGGCTGAGCACGATGATGTCGATGTCCCGCGGGGAGAGGTCGAGGCGGCGCATGTTCTCCACGAGCCCGTCGGGAGTCCGGCCGGCGTCGAAGAGCACGCGGATCCGCCGGTCGCCCTTCGAGATCGTCACCAGGGCGGAGAACCCGTGCTCGGCGCGCAGCGCGTCGTCGGTGTCGCCCCCCGCGAAGAGCGCTGCCGGCATCCGCGGGGAGGCCGCCATGGATGGTCGCTTCGCCGGACCCTGGTCGGCGAGGAGCGAGTCGGTCACGTTGTCCACGAGCGTGGTCACCGTGATCGCGTTGAACGGGCTCGAGCGGGATCGCCTCCATGGGCGTGAATCTCCCCCGGCCGACGCCGGGGCGCAACCAGGGGTGGGCCGGTGCCGCTCAGCCCCGCAGGGCGAGGGTCTGGGCCAGGAAGGCCTCGATCGCGTCGGCCGTGCACGCGCCGCGGCCGGCGACCTCCTGGGTGCGCACCCGGCGCCCGTCGCCGGAGAGCAGGCCCTCGGGGTCGAAGAGCTCGACGCCGTGCTCCCAGACGATGAACGCCCGCGCCGGGTAGGCGAAGACGCCCGCCACGTAGCCCGCCCGCGGGTGGTGGAGCGTGACCGCGCCCCAGCCGCGCGCCACCCGCTCGCGCAGGGAGGGGTCGGCCGCGACCAGGACCTCCCGGGCCCAGAGCGCGTCCTCGGCGTGCGGGCGGCCCGCGAGGAAAGCCTGCGCCTCCTCCGGCGTGGCCCAGGCGGGCGTCATGCGCCGGGGCGGCGCCAGACGCCGGCGGCGACCGGGTCCTCCCCGGGGGGCCCGGCCAGCTCGACGCGACGGGCGTCGAGGCGCAGGAGGTGGAAGGCCGGGTCGCGCGGGCCCGCCGGGAACATCGGCCCGGGGTCGAAGCCGTAGGGCTCGGGCGTGGCCGCGATGGCCTCCCACACGCGCTCGCGCTCAGCGGGATCGTCCTCCGCGCGCGCCGCGCACTCGGCCATGACGACCTGGTGGGCGGGGTCCCAGTAGAGGAGCGACGCCCACGGCGCCGCCGCGAGGTGGGCCGTCTTCGGCGAGCCCGGGCGCGTCGTGACCCACGCCGTCGCGCCCTCCCACCAGGGGTGGACGATGCGCGTGCGCGGGCGCCCGGCGGGGTCGGTGGTGGCCATCGTGCACCACACGATGCGCCGCACGCGGCGCTCCATCTCCGCGGCGAAGGCGGGAGGCGGCGACGACGTCCGAGGCATGGCGCAGGATAGTGCCATGTCCCGCGGACGCGCCATGCCGCCGGAACGCCTCCCCACCATCCCTGGGGTCGGCGTCCACCGGTATCCCCCGCATCTAGCGTCCTCCACCCTTGTCCGGCCCTCCGGCCGCGGTTAGCCTGGGCCACCGATGCCGCCCTCCTCCGACCCGCCGTTCGTCCACCTCCACGTCCACTCCCACTACTCGGTGCTGGACGGGGCGTGCAAGATCGACCGGCTGCTCGACCGGGTCGAGGAGATGGGCCAGAGCGCCGTCGCGCTCACCGACCACGGGGTCATGAGCGGCGCCGTCGAGCTGTACCGGCAGGCGACCAAGCGGGGCATCACGCCGGTCGTCGGCCTCGAGGCGTACGTGGTCGACGACCACAACGCCCGGCCGGCGAAGGAGCGGCGCAACCACCTGACGCTGCTCGCCGAGACGACCGAGGGCTACTACAACCTCATCAAGCTCTGCTCGGCCGGATACCTCGAGGGCTACCACCGCAAGCCGCGCATCTCGCACGAGCTGATGGAGCGCCACGCCGAGGGCATCATCGCCCTGTCGGGCTGCCTGTCGGGCGTGGTCTGCCAGCGGCTCGAGCAGGAGGACGTGGCCGCGGCCCGCGCGGAGCTCGACGCGCTGTCGAACATCTTCGGGCGCGACGACGTCTACGTGGAGATCCAGCACGCCGGCCTCGACGTCCAGACCGGCATCAACGCGCACCTGCGCAGGCTGGCCGCCGAGACCGGCCTGCCGATGGTCGCCACCTGCGACGCGCACTACCCGTGCCGCGAGGACGCCGACGCCCACGAGGCGCTCCTGGCGATCCAGACCCGCGACGTGCTGAGCAACCCGAAGCGCTTCCGGTTCACGACGAAGGAGTTCTACCTCAAGACGGGCGCGGAGATGGCCGCAGCGCTTCCGGAATTCACCGACATCCTGCCGGTGTCGCTCGAGGTGGCCGAGCGGTGCTCGGCGCTGTCGCTGCCGCTCGGCGACATCAAGCTGCCGCGCTTCCCCGTGCCGGGTGGCGAGACCGACGAGGTCTACCTCGAGCGCCTCTGCCGCGAGGGCATGGCGCGCCGCTACCCGGGCGGCCAGCCGGCCAACGCCGAGGAGCGCCTGCGCTTCGAGCTCGGCGTCATCAAGGAGATGGGCTTCGCCAGCTACTTCCTGATCGTGTGGGACTACATGCGCTGGGCGCGCGAGAACGGCGTCGGCGTGGGGCCGGGACGCGGGTCGGCCGCCGGGTCGCTCGTCGCCTACGCATTGCGGATCGTCGACCTCGACCCGCTCGCGCACGACCTGCTCTTCGAGCGCTTCCTCAACCCCGGCCGCAAGAGCATGCCCGACATCGACACCGACTTCGCCGTCGCGGGCCGCGACCGCGTGGTGCAGTACGTCACCCAGAAGTACGGGTCGTCGGCGGTCGCGCGCATCGGCACCTTCGGCAAGCTGCTCGCCCGCGCCGTGGTGCGCGACTCGGGCCGGGTGCTCGGCCACACCTACGGCCAGGTCGACCGCATCGCCAAGCTCGTCCCCGAGCGCCCGATCGGCATCAAGCTCGCCGACGCCATGAAGCCCGGCACCGAGCTGGCGCAGGCCTACGCCGACGACGCCGTGGTGCGCGAGATCGTCGACACCGCGCTGCCGCTCGAGGGCCTCGTCCGCAACGAGGGCGTCCACGCCGCCGGCGTCGTGATCGCGCCGGGCGACATCACCGACTACCTGCCGGTCCGTACGGACGACGAGGGCAACGTCGTCACGCAGGTCCCCGACCACGACGTCGAGGCGCTCGGCCTGCTGAAGATGGACTTCCTGGGCCTGCGCAACCTGGACGTCATCCAGGGCGCCCTGGAGCTGATCGAGGACCGCAGCGGCGAGGCCCTCGACATCGAGACGATCCCGCTCGACGACGCCGGCACCTACGAGATGCTCGCGCGCGGCGACGCCATCGGGGTGTTCCAGTTCGAGTCGAGCGGCATGCGCGAGGCCCTCCGCGAGGTCCGCCCGACCGAGTTCGCCGACCTGATCGCCCTCGTGGCGCTCTACCGCCCGGGCCCGATGGCCTTCATTCCGACCTACGCTCGCAACAAGCGCGACCCCTCGCGGGTCACGTTCGAGGACCCCCGCCTGCAGCCGATCACCGGCCCCACCTACGGGGTGGCGGTCTACCAGGAGCAGCTGATGGCGATCTCCCGGCAGCTCGCCGGGTTCTCGCCCTCGCGCGCGGACGACCTGCGCAAGGCCGTGGGCAAGAAGGACAAGGTCCTGATGGCCTCGCTGAAGGACGAGTTCGTCGCGGGCTGCATCGAGAGCGGCACCGACAAGAAGGTCGCGCAGAGCCTCTGGGGCCTGTGCGAGGCGGCGGGCGACTACTCGTTCAACAAGAGCCACGCCGCCTGCTACGCGCTGCTCGCCTACCGCACGGCCTACCTGAAGGCCAACCATCCGGCCGAGTACATGGCCTCGCTCCTCAGCTCGGTGATGGACACGAAGGACCGGGTGCCCTTCTACGTGGCCGCCTGCACCGACATGGGCCTCTCGGTGCTGCCGCCGGACGTCAACGTCAGCCGCTCCGACTTCGCCGTGACCGGCGAGACGGAGATCCGGTTCGGCCTCTCCGCCGTGAAGGGCGTGGGGGAGAACGCCGTGGCGGCGATCATCGCCGCGCGCGACCAGGACGGCCCGTACGAGACGCTCTGGGACTTCTGCCGGCGCGTCGACCAGGCCGCCGTCAACAAGCGCGCCCTGGAGAGCCTCATCCGCTCCGGGGCCCTCGACTCGACCGGCGCGACGCGCCTCGGGATGCTCGAGACGATCCCCGTCGCGGTCGGGCAGGCCACGCGGAGGCGCTCCGACCTCGCCGCCGGCCAGGAGTCCCTGTTCGGCGCGATGGGCAACCCGGACGCCGTCGTCGAGCTCGACCCGCCGATCCCCACGCGCGAGATGCCCAAGGACGAGCTGCTCGCCGCCGAGAAGGAGGCCCTCGGCCTCTACGTCTCGAGCCACCCGCTGCAGGACTGCCGCCGGCAGCTCGCCCGCGCGACCACCTGCGGCATGGCCGGCCTCGCCGAGCGCGCCGACGGCGAGCCGGTGACCGTGGGCGGCATGATCGGCGCGGCCAAGGCCATCACCACCCGCCGCGGCGAGCCGATGATGTTCGTGCGGCTCGACGACCTCGAGGGCTCGGTGGAGGTGGTGGTGGTGCCGGCCGTCATGCAGGAGGCGCGCGACCTGCTGCGGATGGACGCGATGGTGATCATCACGGGCCGCGTGGACCAGAAGGGGGAGGGCGAGACGAAGCTCGTCGCCCAGGGCGTGAAGGCGTTCGAGCCCGAGGACGGCGGCGAGCAGGAGCGCCTCGTGGTGAAGGTCAACGTCGCCCGCCTCGCCGAGACGCCGTTCTCCGAGCTGCGGCGCCTGCTGGTCGACCACCAGGGCGACGCGGCGGTCGTGATGGACGTGCTCACGGGAGAGGGCAAGCGGCGCCTCTACCTCGGCGAGGAGTTCAAGGTCAACCCGCGCGCGAGCAGCCTCGTGGCCGAGCTGAAGACCCTCTTCGGGGAGCGCTGCCTGGTCTGAGGTCCCGGGGCGGGCGGCTTGACCGGTGCGTTCGCGCGCCCATAATGACCCGATGCCCGAGTCCGCCAGGCCGTGAGCCCGAGCGCCGCCGCCACCGCGATGGTGGCCGGGTCGTGCCGCCAGTGCCCGGTGTCCTGCGAGCGCGTCGTCCAGCCCGCGGGCTGCATCGAGTCGGGGTGCCCGCGGCTCTACTCGTACGAGCGCGACGGCCACACGTGGATGGGATGCCTGGAGGGCGTCTTCGGCGTCGAGATCGACCTCGACGGCTTCCGCCGGCTGCAGCGCACCGCCGCCGGCTTCGGCGGCCTGCGCGCCGCGCGCGAGCCGCTCGGCATCTGCCGCTCGAGCGTCGAGCGGACCTTCGAGCACCGCGGCGCCGCGCCCTGCGTGAACCCGGATTTCCTGCTCTCCGGGTCGGGCGACTACGTCGTCACCGCCACCCGCCGCGAGGACGACCCGCGCGACTGAGCGCGCGGGCGCCCTTGCCGGGCGCCGCCGCGTGACGATCCGGATGATCCGGGTGCGCTGAGCGCGGGCCTGGTGGCGGGTAGGCTCCGGCGGTGTCGTCCCCCGCCCCGATCGGCCTCATCACCGGAACCGGGCTGTACGACCTCGAGGGGCTGGAGGACCGCCGCACCGAGGAGGTGACGACCCCCCACGGCACGGCGACGGTGGCCCTCGGCACGCTCGACGGCGTGCCCGTCGCCCACGTGCCCCGTCACGGCGCCGCCCACGCGCGCCTCTCGCACCAGGTCACGCCGCGGGCCAACGTGGCGGCCGTCGCCGCGCTCGGCGCCCGGGCGCTCGTCTCCACGACGGTCTGCGGCGCGGTCGATCCCTCGCTGGAGCTGGGCGGGCTGGTCGTCTTCGACGACCTCCACTTCCCGTCCAACCGGCTGGCCGACGGGTCGCTCTGCACGCTCTTCACGGGCCCGGAGATCCCCGGCCGCGGCCACTGGATCTACGAGCTCCCCTTCGGTCCGGGCGTGCGCGCCGGGCTGGTGGCCGGGGCCCGCGAGGCCGGCCTGTCCGTGCGGGACGGCGGCACCTACGGCCACGTCAACGGGCCGCGGCTGAACACGGTCAGCGAGATCGCCCAGCTCGCCGCCGCGGGGGTGGCGGCCGTGAGCCAGACCGGCGGGCCCGAGACGGTCCTCGCGGGCGAGGCGCGCCTGCCCTTCGCGCTGGTCGGCTTCGTCACCGACCACGCCAACGGCGTCATGCCCGAGCCGACCTCGGCCGAGACGCTCGCGCGCCTGTTCGGCGAGAGCGCGGGCGTCTTCCAGCGCGCGCTGCGGGCCGCCCTGCCGCGCATCGCCGCCGATCCCGGACCACCGGCCGGGATCATCTTCTCGCTCTAGGGGGAGGGCGGCGGCGCGGCCGGCACGACCCGCGTGCCCTCGCGCGCCAGCTTCTCGGCCAGGCGCTTGATGTTCAGGAGCATCTTGCGCTCCATCACCCACGAGCCCGGCTCCATCACCGGATAGCCGAGCCGGTCCCGGAGGGCCCAGCGGGACGGGTCGATGCGGTTGCGGCTGATCAGCCGCGTGCGGTCGCCCGCGACCGGCCGCAGCTCGAACGACCAGACCCAGGCGCCGTTGTCCGAGCGCACCACCATCGCGCGCTCGCGGTCGAGCACCTCCACACGCATCGCGTAGCCGGGCATGGGAAGCTCGTCGCCGACCTTCAGGCCCTGCAGCTCGGGGACGACACGGTCCACGTTGCTGATGTCCACGCCGAGGCGCCGCTCGATCCAGTCGTAGGTGTACGCGCCCCCGCGGCCCGGGCCCATCTGCACGAGCCACGGCCACACGGCCCAGGGCGGCGCGTCGATCTCCACCACCCGCGTGGCGACGATGCCCGCGTCCGGCATCAGGCCGTCGCCCGCGACGGGACCGGCGGCCTCCTCGGGCGTGGCCCCCCAGGTCATGTGCCACGGGCGCAGGACGCGGGCGTAGAGCATCGCCGCACCGGCGACCGCGGCTCCGGCGAAGACGATTCCACGACGCCCCATGGCCGGACGATCGCGCATCCCGGCGCCCGCGCCATCCGTAATTCACCGGCCATCCGCCTCCGGAATGCTCAACCCGCGAGGGGGTGGGACGCTGATGCGCCCGCCGCGCGGACGAAGGACAACGGGACCGGCGAAGGGGCACCTTCGCCGGTCCCGTTGTCCGAGGAAGGGGATGGACATGTCAGCCGTGAGGTCCAGGCGCGAGGTCGTCGAGTCCTATTTCACCGCGTGGAACGCGCACGATCCGGACGCGGTCGCCGCGCACTTCACGCCGGACGGGGTGCGCCGCTGGGAGGTGGTCAACAACCCGGCGATACACAGCCCCGAGCGCTTCGAGGGCCATGCGGAGATCGCCGCCGGCGTCAAGGCCTACATGGACGCGTTCCCCGACCTGCGCGTCGAGGCCGGCGAGTACGCCGAGAGCGACGACGGCGCGATCTTCCAGTGGACCTGCTTCGGCACGCACACCGGCGCCTGGGGCGACTGGCAGGGGCAGGGCGAGAGCATGGAGCTGCCGGGCGTGTCGATCATGTGGCTTCGCGACGGCGAGATCCTCGAGGAGCGGATGTTCTTCGACCCGGACATGATGGTCCGGAACTGGAGGCCGCCGGCCTAGGGCGACGCTCCCACCGGGGCCTCCGCCGCCGTGGCGGGCGCCCCGGACCGGTCCGGGGCGGCGCGGTACGCGAGCGCCGCGGCGCCGAGCAGGACGGCCGTCCACGCCCAGTGCAGCGCCCATGTCGTCGCGGTGACGTGCAGGTAGTCGGGCAGCGCGAGCCGCCAGGCCCGGTAGAGCGGGTTCGCGGTGTCCTGCAGGGTGACGACCCAGGTGATCGCGCCCCGCGAGGCCTCCACCGCCACCCACGCCTGCGCCACGACGCCGGCGGCGCCAAGCGCCAGGACGGCCCACAGGCGCCGGCCGCCGTCCCGCGCCCACCACGCCACGGCCGGCACGCCGAGCGGCAGCACGGCCAGGAGTTGGCGTCCGGGGAACCACCAGCCCTGCATCGTGAGCGCGACGAAGGCGGCGACGAGCCAGCCGGCCGCGAGCGGCAGCACGAGGGCCGCGGCCCCCCGCGGGCGCCGGACGGCCAGGGCGCCGAGCGCGGGGGCCAGCAGAAGCCAGGCGGGCTGCCAGGCGGCGATGCCGAAGTCCCGGTCCACGAGCAGCCCCGCCAGGCGCCGCGAACGGCCGGCGTGGTCGGCGTCGGAGCCCACCACCTGGAGCTGGCCGTCGACGAAGAACGACCCGCTCGCGTACGGGGTCACCCTGCGCAGCGCCGCGGCGGCGGCCAGCGCGGCGTCGTCCGGCGCCGGCCGCGCCATGGCGGCGAGGGCGGTGAGGGGGAGGGTCGACCAGACCCTGCGCCCCTCCAGGCGCCGGCCGTCTGCGAGCGTCACGGCGCCGCCGTCTGGCGCGAGCTCCACCGCCTCCACCGCCGCCCCGCGCAGGATGACCGCGCCCGCCTCCTCGGCGGCGCGCCCGAGCGTCTCGACGATCTGGCCGTAGCCGTGGCGGGGTAGAGGAAGGTGCGCCGCCCGGCGTCCCCGCGCGCGAGCACCCGGCGAAGGAGCCGGCCGGGCGTGGACGCGCTCACGCGCCGGCGGGCCTGCTGCCCCGACAGCTCGGCGGGCGGCACGCCCCAGATCTTGCGCGCGTAGGGCAGGTAGAAGCGCTCGCAGATCGCGGGCCCGAGCGCGGCGCGCAGCACCTCGTCGAATGTGTCCGCGCGCGGCCGCCGCAGCGGCGCGAGCGCCATGTCGCGCGCCACCGCGAGCGCCATGGACCGCGGCATGCGCCGCAGAAGGTCGGCCGGGCGCAGCGGGAAGGCGATCCAGCGCCCCTCCAGGCGGATGCGGCCGTTGCGCGGGCGCCGCTGCAGGTCGGCGCCCATCAGCGCATCGAGCTCGGCCAGGATGGCGGGGTCGATCGAGGGGTGCAGGCGGTGGCTGCCCAGGTCGACGCGCACCCCGGCGACGGTGTGGCTCGCCGCCGCCCCGCCGAGGCGGGTGGAGCGCTCGACCAGCGTGACCGCGTGCCCCGCGCGGGCGGCCCGGTACGCAGCGCCCACCCCGGCGGGGCCGCCGCCGAGGACGAGGAGTCCGGCCGGCGGGGCTATCCGGGCAGGACGTACAGGCCGGCCGCGGCGCGCTCGCCGATGACGCGCTCGGCGCCGTCGATCCGCACCGTCAGCTGGCCCGCGGCGGCGTCGACGCGCAGCACGTCGACCTCCGTGCCCGGGACGAGGCCCTGCTCGTAGAACCAGTGCAGCAGGTCGCCGTCGTGCTCGGCCAGGCGCACGATGCGCGCGTGCCCCTCCGTGATCTGCGAGAGGGCCCGCAGGTCGCGGTTCTCCTCCTGCTCGTGCGAGGTGTCCACCGGCCAGCCGTGCGGACAGCGGTCGGGGTTGCCGAGCTGCACGCCGAGGCGCTCGACCATCTCGTCGGTGAAGGCGTCGCCCAGCTCGTCGGCGTGGACGTGCGACTCGGCCGGCGTGTAGCCCATGAAGTCGGTCAGGAAGCGTTCGATGATGCGGTGGTGGCGCACCACCCGTTCGGCCTCGGCGCGCCCACGCTCGGTGAGCACCGGGCCCTTGCGCGGGCCGCGCTCGACCAGGCCCTCGGCCTCGAGACGCTTCATCATCTCGCTGGCGGTGGGGGGCGTGACGCTCAGCATCTCGGCCACGCGCGCCGCCGGCACCGGCGCCTCCTTGACGACCGGCCCGTACTCGCCGATCGGCGTCGCCAGGAAGTAGATCGCCTCGAGGTAGTCGTCGATCGAGTGCGTGCGCGCCATGGTGCCCATGCTACCTCCCGGGTCGGCTCACGCGGGCTCTGGCGTCGTGGGACGGATGGGTCTATGTTCGCCGCATGACCCCGTCGCCCGGAGAGTGGGCGCGAAGCCGCCGGATCCTCGTGATCGCCAACGAGACCTGCGCGGCCCAGGGCGTCGTGGACGAGGTCCGCTACCGGGCCGGCGAGCAGGGCGAGGTGCTGGTCGTGGCGCCGGCCGTGGCGCGCACCCGCCTCGAGCACTGGCTCACCTCCGACCTCGAGCGGCGCCAGGCCGAGGCGGCCGCGCGGCTCGACTCCTCGCTGGAGGCGCTCGCCGCGGCCGGGGTCAACGCCCGCGGGCACCTGGGCGATGCCGACCCGCTGCAGGCCCTCGACGACGCTCTGCGCATCTTCGACCCGGACGAGGTCGTCATCTCGACCCACCCGCACAACCGCTCGGGCTGGCTCGAGCGTAACGTCGTGCGCCGGGCGCGCGAGCGCTACGACCTGCCCGTGACCCACGTCGTCGTCGACCTGGAGCACGAGCGCGCCACGCCGGAGGTCGACGCGCGCCAGGTGCGCATGACCGATGCGCCCCGGCGGCTGCGCCTGTTCCACGCGAGCGACTACGACGAGGCGATGGCCATCCAGCGCACCGGCTTCCGCGACCGGCCGAGCCCCGGCACGGGCGCGGGCGTCTGGCTCACCGACCGCCCGCCGGCCGGCACCGACGCGGGCGACGAGTGGGTCGTCTTCGCGGTGGACGTCCCGGAGGACGTGGCCCGGCCCTACGAGCGGGGCACCGAGGGCGACGCCCGCCGCTTCCACGTGCCGGCCGAGCTGCTCAACCGCCACGGGCCGCCGGTGGCCGAGGGCGACTGGTCCGAATAGGGCGGGCTACGGCCCCGAGATGGTCACCCTGTAGATGTACATCGGGCTGGTCGGCGTCTGGGCGCTGGGGTCGCCCGGGTCGGCCGTCGGGTCGGCGAAGCTCTCGATCGTCCGGGCGACCTTCAGCCCCTTCACGACACGGCCGAACTTCGCGAAGGCGTTCGGCAGCGCCGAGGCGTCGCCGGTGACGATGAAGAACTGCGAGCCGCCGGTGTCGGGGCCCGCGTTGGCCATCGCGACCGACCCGAGCGGGTAGCCGTCCGTCGGCAGCTCGTCGGGGATCTCGTAGCCCGGGCCGCCGCTGCCGTCGCCGGTCGGGTCGCCGCCCTGGATGACGAAGCCGGCCACCACGCGGTGGAAGGTCAGCCCGTCGTAGAAGCCCTGCCGCGCGAGGAACACGAAGTTGTTGACCGTCGTGGGCGCGCGCTTCGCGTCCAGCGCGATGACGATCGTGCCGCACGACGTCCGCAGCGTGGCCCGGTAGCGCGCCGCGGTGTCGATGCTCATCGGCGGCGGCGCCGCATAGGTCTTCGGGTCCGGCGCCGGGTCGGGCTCGGCGATGCTGCACGTCGTGCCGTCGGGGGCCGTCACCACGTCCTCGGGGGCGGTGGTGGCCGGTGGCGCCGAGGCGGCCGGGGCGGAGGAGCCGCCGCTGCCGCAGGCGCCGGCGAGGGCGACCAGGGCCAGCGCGGCCGCGAGCATGGCGAGTCGGCGGAGGACGGTCATCGCCGGCGAGTCTACGTGCGGATCCCGACGCCGCGGGCGAAGGTCCACCAGGCCCAGGCGAGCATCGCCGCCGCGAGCCCGACCGTGATGCCGACCGAGACGACGGGGTCGACCTCCGAGCTGCCGAGCATCCCGTGGCGGGCGGCGACCACCATGTAGAAGATCGGGTCGGCGTGGGTCAGCGCGCGCCAGGGCTGGGTGAGGGCGTCCACCGCGTAGAAGACGCCGCCCAGGAACACGAGCGGCTGGATGACGAGGTTGCCGACCACGTTCTGCTGGTCCCAGCCGGTCGAGTAGAGGCCGACCACCGTGCCGAGCGCCGAGAAGGCGAGGCTCGTCGCGATCAGCGCGACGGCCAGGACCGCGGGGTGGTGCACCGGATAGGTGACGAAGAGCCGCGCCGCGCCCAGCGTCAGCACGCCGATCATCAGGCTGCGCAGCACGCCGCCGGCCATGTAGCCGACAAGCAGCTGACCCGGCGTCATCGGGCTGCTGGCGGGGTCCTCGATGAAGCCGTCGTTGCGGGCCTGGTAGATCGAGGTCGCGTTGTTGCCGAAGGCCGACGTCGCCACGCCCATCAGGACGAGCCCCGGCACGATGAACTGCTCGTAGGGGATCCCGTCGATGCGGCGGATGCTGGTGCCGAGGGCGACGCCGAAGACCACGATGAAGAGCGCCGCGGCCACCACCGGCGGCGCGATCGTCTGGTTCCAGAGCCGCAGCACGCGCAGCGCCTCGCGCTCGGCGAGCGCCCCGGTGCCGCGCCGGCGGGCGCGGCGGATCCCGGCCGTGCTCAGCGCCCCACCACCTGCAGGTACACGTCCTCGAGGCGCGCCGCGCCGAACTGCGTTCGCAGGTCCGGCGGCGCCCCCTCGGCCACGATCCGGCCGGAGCGGATGAAGGCCACTCGCTCGCAGAGCTCCTCGGCCTCCTCGATGTAGTGCGTCGTGAGGAGGATCGTCGTGCCGTCGGCGTGCAGCTGGCGGATGTAGGCCCACAGGTCGTGGCGCAGCTCCAGGTCGACGCCCGCCGTGGGCTCGTCCAGGATCACGAGCCGCGGCCGGTGCAGCAGCGCGCGGGCCAGGAGCAGCCGGCGGCGCATCCCGCCCGAGAGCTGGTTGGCGTAGCTCGACGACTTGCCCGAGAGGTCGAAGGCCCGCAGCATCTCGTCGGCGCGGCGGCCGGCGTCGGCGCGCGACATGCCGAAGTAGCGCCCGTGCAGGGTGAGCAGCTCGCGCACCGGCACGAAGCGGTCGAGCGCCACGTCCTGGGGCGCGTAGCCGATCGCCTGGCGCGCGAGCCCGGCCGACTCGCCCCAGGCAGGCACGCCGAACACGGAGATCGCCCCGCCTGACGGCCGCGTCAGGCCCACCACGCTGCGGATGAGCGTCGTCTTGCCGGCCCCGTTGGGCCCGAGCAGGCCGAAGAACGCGCCCTCGGGCACGGCGAGGTCGAGCCCCGCCAGCGCGACCACGCCTCCGCCGAACTCCTTGGAGACGCCCTCGCAGAGGAGGGCGGGTGGGCCGTCGCCGTTCACGACCCGCGACGCTAGCGCGCGACGCGGCCCCCCGCCTCCCTGCGGATCACGCGGGAGGCTGCCCCCCGCCGCGCATCTTGCGCAGCGCGAACGCCACGGTGCCCGCGACCGCCCCGAGCAGGGCGATGCGGCCGATCAGGCGCCGGATGCGGCCCTTCTTCTTCGGCTGCTCCACGAGGCCGCTCACGGCCTTCTGGAGGTCGGCCGCCGACGTCTCGACCTTGCGGTGGAGCTTGCGGTCCTGCGCGAGCTTCTTCGCGGCCTTCGCCGGGGGCTTGCCGTGGATCTCGCCGGTCACCTCGCGGCCGGTGGCGAACGCCTGGCGCAGCGCGTTGTGGAGATCGGGATCGTTCATCGCCTTCGTGACGATGGGACGGATCGTCTCCACGAGCGCGGCGGTCCGGTCGGCCGCGGCGCGGCCCCCCGAGGACTTCTTCAGCATGTGACCTCCCTCGGCCTCGTGACGTGTGCCCGGCCGCGGTCCGGCGGATCCCCGGCGCACCTTGCGGAGCACGAGGTTCCGCGCGACGCGGAACGTGACGTAGCCGATGACGGCCTGTCGGCGGTTGAGCACCCGCCCACTCTAGTGCCGCGACGGGCCGCGGGCGAAACCCGGGGGGCGGCCGGCCCCGGGGCCGCTAGCCTGCGCGGGCATGCCCGACCGCCGGTTCATCCTCACGCGCCACGGGCGCACGACATACAACGCCACCAACACCCTCAACGGCGACCCGGCGATTCCGGTGTCGCTCGACGAGGAGGGGCGGCGCCAGGCGCAGGCGCTCCGCGACCGGCTCGACGGCCTGCCCATCGACCTCGGCGTGCACACCCGCTTCGGGCGCACGGCCGAGACGCTCGGGATCCTGCTGGAGGGGCGCGACGTGCCCCGGGTCGCGTGCCCCGACCTCGACGACGTGGCGCTCGGCGACTTCGAGGGGGCGACGGCCGACGCCTACCGCGCCTGGCGCACCGCCCTGCCGCAGGAGGCGCGTCCGCCCGGCGGCGGTGAGAGCCGGATGGACGTGCTCGTGCGCTACGTCCGCGGCTTCGAGCGCCTGCTCGCCTCGCCCGCGCGCCTGCCGCTGGTGGTGACCCATGACATCCCGATCCGCTTCCTCGCGAACGCCCTGACCGGCGACGACCCCCTCGACGGGCCGGTGAAGGCGGTGGCCAACGCCACCGAGATGGTGGTCGCGGAGCCCGATTTCGCCCGCGCCTTGGCCGTCATGAGGGGACGGGTGCCTCCGGGGGTGCGGTGAGATACCATTCGCACGACCCCGGATAGCGGGGCGAGCCGTGCGTACACAAAGAAGGATGACCAATGGCTGAGGGTGTCGTGAAGTGGTTCTCTGCCGAGAAGGGCTACGGATTCATCACGCCGGATGACGGCGGGAAGGATCTCTTCGTCCACTTCTCGGAGATCCAGGGCTCCGGCTACCGGAACCTGGAGGAGGGTCAGCGGGTCAGCTATGAGGCGACCGAGGGCCAGAAGGGCCCGCAGGCCTCCACCGTGCAGGCGCTCTAGCAGCCGACGCGGGTAGTCCTTCCAGGCATCGAGAGGAGAGGTTCTGGCGACAAAGCAGAAGGAAGAGGCGATCGAGGTGGAGGGCGAGGTCACCGAAGCCCTCCCGAACACCATGTTCCGCGTGGTCCTGGACAACGAGCACGAGGTGCTGGCGCACATGGCCGGCAAGCTGCGTCGCTTCCGCATCCGGATCAACCCGGGTGACCGGGTCAAGGTGGAGCTCTCGCCCTACGACCTCAACCGGGGTCGCATCACCTTCCGCCTGAAGTAGGTCCGCCAGGGTTCGGTGTCGCCGCCCCGCTCGTCGTCGCGCCTAGTGCGCGGCGGCGAGCGCGGGCCGTACGCCGACCGGATCGCTTTGCGCGGCGGCCCGCGCAGCACGACTCGCGCCGGGCCGGTCCAGGACGACGGGGCGCAGCGGCGCCTCGACGACGCGATCGCCCGCCATCCCGACACGGTAGGCGCGCGGGCCCTCGCGGGATGCGACGACGGCCGCCAGACGGCGGTCCACGAAGTGCAGCGCCACACCGTCCTCGGCGCAGACGCCCGGCGCCACCCGCGCAGGGCGTCCATCTCGCGTCGCGGCGCTGGACGTAGTGCGGGCAGTTGCTGCCGGGCAGCAGGCCGAGCCCGCCCGAGAAGGGCGCCATCCGGGTCCCGAACGACGCCGTGACGCCGCTCTCGAACCAGCACATCGATCCGGCGCAGAGGCCGGCGAGCACGACGCCGCGCTCCCAGGCCTCGCGGAGGATCGCGTCGACCCCGTGGGCGCGCCACACCGCCAGCAGGTTCACCGTGTTGCCGCCGCCCACGTAGATCACGTCCTGGGCGAGCAGCACGGCGCGGATGTCGTCGGTCGTACGGTTGAACAGCGGAAGGTGGGACGGCACGCACGAGCCGTCGGAGAACGCGCTGTAGAACTTCACCACGTAGCTGGAGTTGTCCCCGCCCGCGGTGGGCAGGAACAGGATCCGCGGCCGCTCGGCGCCGGAGGCGTCGAGCACGTAGTCGTCGAGGGCCGTGTTGCCCGGCTCCTCCGTGAACCCGCCGCCGCCCAGGGCGACGATCTGCCGCGCCCGGGGGCGGGCCGGCGATGCCGCCCGGTGTGAGGACGCGCGGGCCATGACGGCGATACTGGGGTGCCCGGCGCCACCGGCGTGAGGGACGCCCGCACAGAGATCCGCCCGCCGGGAATGGCCTGGTGCACAGTTCGGGGGCGGGTAACCTGGAGGCGGATGAGCCGACACATCGTGGCCTGCGGGGGCGGGGGGTGGTCCTCGGAATACGGCATCGGACCCCTCGAGACCCACATCCTCGGCCTGACCGGCGCCGACGCGCCGCGCGTCTGCCTCATCCCCACGGCCAGCGGCGACTCGGACTGGCTGGTGGCCCGGTTCTACGAGGTCTTCTCCGGGGTGCCGTGCACGCCGAGCCACGTGCCGCTCTTCCGCTCGCACCCCGAGGGCCTCGCCGAGACCCTGCTCGCCCAGGACGTGATCTACGTCGGCGGCGGCAGCAGCGCCAACCTTATGGCGATCTGGGCCGTCCACGGCATCGGTGCGGTCCTGCACGAGGCGTGGGAGCGGGGCGTCGTGCTGTCGGGCGTCAGCGCCGGCGCGATCTGCTGGTTCGCCGCCGGGCTCACCAACTCGCTCGGCCCGGGCTTCACGCCGGTGGCCGGGCTCGGCCTGCTGGAGGGCGGCTTCTGCCCGCACGCCGACGGCGACCCGGGCAGGGTTTCCGCGCTGCGCGATCTGATCGAGGAGGGCCGGATGCCGGCCACCTGGGCGGTGGACGACGGCGCGGCGGTCCACTTCAGCGACGACGCCCCGCCGCGCCTGGTGGTGGAGCACGAGGGGCGTGCCGCGCGCCTGCTGGCGCCCGGCGGCGCCGAGGAGGTCCTCAGCCCGGCGTGAGCGCCGCCGCGGGCGCCGCGTCGAAGGCCGACGCGACGGCGTCCCGGTCGGGCCCGCTCACGATGAGCCACTCGGTGGCCCGCACGTGCGAGACGGCGCCCACCCGCTCCCCGGCGGGGTTGTGGATGCCGATGCGCGCGCCGACGTAGCGCGGCACGTCCATGGCGAGGGCGGCCACGTGCCCCCGCTCGCCGAGCAGGTCGGCCACGGCGGCCGGGTCGTGGAACCCCTCGTCGTTGACTGACAGGATCACCCAGGGCGTGCGCAGCGCCTCGACCAGGTCCACGAGCGCGGGCCACGAGTGGCGGGCGCTGTTGAAAGGGCTGCGGGTGGTCCGGCAGTCGATGCGCTTGCGGGCCACGCCGTAGGGCTCGGGCCGGTCGGCCCGGACGATCGTCTCCCACGCGTGGTAGTTCGCGAAGTAGGAGTGCTGGTTGTAGGGCGGGTCGAGGTAGGCGCAGTCCACGCCCTCCAGCTCGCGCGCCAGCGCGTTGGCGTCGCGCCGGCTGACCTGGCCCTCGGGCCCCTCGACCGCCGCGGGCTCGCGCAGGCGCAGCGGCTGCAGGCTGCGCGCGGCCGGCCGCTTCAGGTAGGCCATCTGCAGGCCGCAGGTGGAGTTGACGCGGTCGGCGGCCTCGACGAGGCTCGTGATGAGGCAGCCGCTCGTCACCGGGTCGACGTCGAGCCGGTCGATCTCCGCGCGCATCGCGTCGATGCGCGCGCCGTTCTCGGGCGAGAAGAAGCGGGCCTCGTGGCAGAACGTCTCGGTGACGTAGCCGGGCTCGCCGGGCAGGGCGTCGAGGTGGGCGATCAGCTCGCGCAGGCGGTCGCGGTCGAGGCCCTCACCGGCTGCGATGTAGGCCTGGCCGAACGCCTCGGTGTAGCTGGCGAGGTCGTTCGAGACCACGCGGCACCCGGCGCGGCGGAACGCCTGCCCGGCGCGGGTGGTGCCCGCGAAGAGGTCGCACACCGAGCCGACCGGCAGCCGCCGCGCGAGCTCCTCCAGCAGCGGGGCGACGGCCCGCTTGGAGCCGATGTACTTGATCACGCGGCCGAGCCGACCTCGGTCACGGAGGCGTCCTCGAGCGCGTCGGCCACCCGGCGCGCCCAGTCGGCGGCCGGCTGCCCGGCGGCCGGGCGGGGGGCGGACCCTGCGATCGGCCGCGTCTCCAGGCCGGTGTCGAGGTGGGGCGGGCGCACGTTGACCAGCCGGATCCCCTCGCGGCGCAGCTCGCGCGCCGCGGCCCGGTCGAACGCGGTGAGCGCCGCCTTCGAGGCCGCGCCGCGCCGCGCCGGCTCACGGGCGATCGCGTCCCCGAGGGCGCCGGTCGCGCCCGCGACCAGGACGCGCGTCACGGGGGGCTCAGGTCGAGGGGCGGGTCCGCCACACCCGCATCCTGGCGAGGGCGGCGGACAGCGTGAAGGGGATGCTCACCACGACGGCGGCGATCGCCAGGCCGAGCGCGCCGCCGGCCAGGACGTCGCTGGGGTAGTGGACGCCGAGGTAGACGCGCGAGACGGCCACCAGCGCGGCGAGCCCGAGGGCCGGCAGGCGCAGGCGCGGGTGCAGCGCGGCCACCACGCCCGCGGCGGCGAACGCCGTGGCCGCGTGGCCGGAGGGGAAGGAGGGGTCCGACGGGACCGTCACCAGGGCGCCGATCGCGTGGTCGGCGAGGGGCGGCCGCATCCGGTCGACGACGTCCTTCAGCGCGCCGCTCGCCCACGAGGCCAGCAGCAGGGCGGCTGCGGCGTAGAGCGGCGTCGGCGGGAGGCGCCGCGGGCGTCGGCGCAGGTCGGCGACCGTGCCCATCGCCGCGATCGCGATCCCCTTGACCCACCACGCGGACAGCAGGGTCATGACGGCGGTGAGCGGGGCCGTGCGCAGATCGGCCGCCGCGCGGACCAGTCCGTCGTCCACGCTCGTCAGGAGGTCGATCGCGGGCACCCGCGGGAGGGTAGCCGAGGGGCGGCGGCGAAGAGGGGGAGCGGTCGCGCCCGCCCGTTCACAGGAGACCCGAATGCAGCGCATCCTCCCGCCCCTGCACCCGCTCGTCATCGCCGGAATCGGCGTCGTCGTGCTGACGGCCGGCTGGCTGCTGGGTCTCGCCGGCTAGCGCCGCTCGACTTCGGCGCGCCTCACACGCCGTGTGAGGACGCGGCTATGCTCCCCGCCGGATGGCGGCCGGGGCCAAGAAGAAGCGCGTGAAGGTCAAGAAGCGCTGCTGCGACTCCAAGCGCGTGTGCGCCGGGTGCCCGCTGCGGCCCGAGAACCGCAAGCGCCGCAAGCCCTCCTAGTGCGTCAGGCGGCCGGCGCCGGGATGTGATCCCCGCCCGCGAGCCGCTCGCCCATCCCCATGCAGGAGGGGCACGCGCTCGCGATCAGGCCGCCGCGGTCCGGCGTGGGGGTGAACAGCGTCCGCTGCCCCCAGCAGGTGCCGCAGGGGACCCAGACGAGGTCGTCGTCCCGATGCTCCGATGTGTTCCATGTCATGGGCCGAGTGTGAGCGGGGTCCGGCCGGCCCACCTTGGCCCCCGGGCCAAAACGGAGGGCCGGATCGGATGACGGCCGTCGGGCGCCTGCGCGCGGGCGGCGGCGTGTAGCGTGGCGCCGATGCGATCCGTCAGCGTCGTGGAGTGGGGCGCGGCCCCGGCCGTCACGGACGCGCCGGAGCCCTCCGCGGGCCCCGGGCGCGCGCTGGTGCGCCTGCGCGCGGCGGCTTTGAACCCGGTGGACCTGGCCATCGCGTCGGGCCGCTTCTACATGCCGCTGCCCGAGCCGCCGTTCACCGCGGGGGCGGAGGCGGTCGGCGAGGTCGTCTCGTCGGAGCGCCTGCCCCGCGGCACGCGCGTGTGGTGCCTCACGATGACCGGCGCCTTCGGTGAGGTCGTCTCCGCGCCCGACGAGACGCTCGTGCCGGTGCCGGACGCGCTGGAGGACGCGGCGGCCGCCGCGCTCGGCATCGCCGGCCTCGCGGGCTGGATGCCGGTGCGCGAGCGCGGGCGCCTGGCCCCGGGCGAGACCGTGGTGGTGCTCGGCGCGAGCGGGGTCGTGGGGCAGGTGGCCGTCCAGGCCGCGCGGCTGAACGGCGCGCGCTGGGTGGTGGCCGTCGCCCGCAGCGCCGAGGGGCGCGAGCGCGCCCTGACGCTCGGCGCCGACGTGGCCCTGCCCACCGGCGACGGCCTGGCCGACGCGCTGCGCGAGGCCTGCGGCGAGGGTGCCGATCTGGTGGTGGACGCCCTCTGGGGAGACTCGGCCGCCGCCGCGATCGGCGTGCTGCGCCGCAACGGCCGCCACGTGCAGGTGGGCAACGCCGAGAGCCCGTCGCTGGAGGTGGTCGCCGGACCGCTGCGCGGCACGCGGGCCGACCTGCTCGGGTTCTCCGTCTTCTCCGAGGAGCCGTCCGAGGTGCGGCGGGCCTACGCCGAGCTGACGGAGGTCGCGGCGCTCGGCGAGGTGAGCCTGGAGATCGAGACGGTGCCGCTCGCCGAGGCGCCCGCGGCGTGGGCGCGCCAGGCCGCCGGGGCCCGCGGGCGCAAGCAGGTGCTCGTCCCCTGATGGGCACGTTCCACGACGACATGGCGGCGGGGTACGGCTTCGACGGGCCCACCGTGCGGCTCGGCCGGCCCTATCCCACGCCCGACGCGCCGGACACGGCCGTCGAGGTCGGCATCCCGGTCGGCTTCCTCAACCGCCACGGCCTCATCGCGGGGGCGACCGGCACGGGCAAGACGCGCACCCTGCAGCTCATCGCCGAGCAGATCGCCGCCGCCGGGTGTCCGGTGTTCGCGGCCGACATGAAGGGCGACCTCGCCGGCATCGGCGCCCCGGGCACGGCCGACGACCGCGTCACGAAGCGCGCCGCCGAGCTGGGCGAGCCGTGGGCCCCGGCGGGCTGCCCGGTGGAGCTGCTGTCGCTGACCGGGACCGACGGCGTCGCGGTGCGCGCCACGGTGACGGAGTTCGGCCCGACGCTCCTGTCCAAGGTGCTCTCGCTGAACGAGACCCAGGAGTCGAGCCTCGGCCTGGTCTTCCGCTTCTGCGACGAGAAGGCCCTGCCGCTGATCGACCTCGAGGACCTGCGGGCGGCGCTCGCCTACCTGAACGGGCCGGGCAAGGCCGACCTCAAGGAGCTCGGCGGCATCTCGACCGCCACCGCGGGCGTGCTGCTGCGCAAGGTGTCGCAGCTCGAGGCCGAGGGCGGCGACGTCTTCTTCGGCGAGCCGGCCTTCGAGGTCACGGACCTCCTTCGCACGGCGGCCGACGGACGCGGCATCGTCTCGGTGCTGAACCTGGTCGACGTGGCGCGCCGGCCGGCGCTCTTCTCGACCTTCCTGATGTGGGTGCTCGCCGAGCTGTTCGAGCGGCTGCCCGAGGTCGGCGACCCGGAGAAGCCGACGCTGGTCTTCTTCTTCGACGAGGCCCACCTGCTGTTCGACGGCGCGTCCAAGGCCTTCCTCGACTCGGTGGCCCAGACCGTGCGGCTGATCCGCTCGAAGGGCGTCGGCGTCTTCTTCATCACCCAGCTGCCGACCGACCTTCCCGACGAGGTGCTGGCCCAGCTCGGCCACCGCGTCCAGCACGCGGTGCGCGCGTTCACGCCGAAGGACGCGAAGGCGCTGAAGTCGGCCGTCGAGACCTTCCCGACGACCGAGCACTACGACCTCGCGGAGACGCTCCAGTCGCTCGGCGTCGGCGAGGCCGCGGTGACCGTGCTCGACCCGCGCGGCGTGCCGACGCCCGTGGCCGCGACGCGGCTCTACCCGCCCGCCTCGCGCATGACGCCCCTGACGCCCGAGGAGCGCGCGGCCGTGATCGGTGCCTCGCCGCTGCGGCCCCGCTACGCCGATCGGCTCGACCGCGAGAGCGCCGCCGAGCTGCTGGAGGCCAAGGCGACCGGCGACGCCGCCAGGGCGCAGGAGATCCGCGAGCGCCCGCGCCCCGCGCCCGCGCCGCGGCGCCGCGAGCCCAAGCCGCCCGAGACGCTGGCCGACCAGGTGCAGGACGTCCTCGGCTCCGGCGTGGCGCGCCAGGTCACGCGCGAGGTGGTGCGGGGGATCTTCGGGATGCTCCGCCGCCGGTAGCCGTGCGCCCGCCGCGCGCCCGGCGCAGCTGCCACGTCGTCCCCGGCACCAGCGCCCGCATGCTCGCCAAGGCGGCCGGGCTCGCCGCGGACGAGGTGATCCTCGACCTGGAGGACTCGGTCGCGGCGGGGGAGAAGGGCGACGGGCCCCGCGACGCCGTGGCCGCGGCCCTGCGCGGGGGCCTAGCGGCGCCCACCGCCGCCGTACGGGTGAACGCGGTCGACACCGCCCACTGCCACCGCGACATCACGGCCGTTGTGGAGCGCGCCGGCGCGGCGGTGGACGTGATCGTGCTGCCCAAGGTCGACGAGCCGGACCACGTCGCATTCGCCGGCTACCTGCTGAGCGCGCTGGAGCGCGAGCTGGGCCTGCCGGAGGGCGGCATCGGCCTGGAGGCGCAGATCGAGACGGCGCGGGGCCTCGCCGGCGCGGAGGCCATCGCGGCGTCCTGCCCGGCGCGTCTGGAGGCCCTGGTGCTGGGCCCGGGAGACCTGGCGGCGTCGCTGGGCATGCCGCACGCGCCGATCGGCGCGCCCGTGCCGGGCTACCCGGGCGACGGGTGGCACCACGCCCTCGGGCGGATCCTCGTGGCCGCGCGGGCGCACGGCCTGCAGGCGGTGGACGGCCCGTACGCCGTGATCGCCGACGCGGAGGGGCTCGAGGCGGCGGCGACGCGCTCGCGCGCGCTGGGCTACGACGGCAAGTGGAGCATCCACCCCTCCCAGATCCCGGTGCTCGACCGCGTCTACGGCGTGGACCCCGCCGACGTGGAGCGCGCACGGCGCGTCCTGGAGGCCCACGCCGCCGCGGCGGCGGCCGGCGCAGGGGCGGCCGATCTCGGCGGCGAGATGATCGACGACGCCACCCGCCGGATGGCCGAGCGCACGATGGAGAGGGCCCGCCTCACGGGCGACGCCTGACGATCGGCCCCGGGCCGGGGCCAGGGCTGCGCCGACGGGGCATGACGGCGAGGCTGGGGCCGTGCCATCGTCCGTCCCTGCCCGGGTCCTGCTGCCCGAGGAGCCCGGTTCGCCGGGGCTCGGCTATCCCGACGGCCTCGCCGGGAGGCGATCAGCGACGGTGCCCGCATCCTGGCGGTCGCCGGCGCCTGGGCGTCACGATCTCCGAGCGCTCGCACCGCGACGCCCCTCGCCACGGCCGAGGCCCTCACCGAGTGCCGCCGCTGCGCGGGCACCCAGTTCGCGCCGGAGCTGGTCGAGGCCCTGGCCGTCCTCGTCGAGGCCGGCGCGCTCGTGGTGCCGGCGACCGCCTGAGCGACCGCTAGGCCGCCGGGAGCCGCACCACGAAGCGGCCGCTGTCGGACGCGGCGAGCGCCTCGACGTCGCCGCCGGCCGCGCGCGCCAGCCGGCGCGACAGCGACAGGCCGAGGCCGGCGCCCGCGGCGCGGCCGTTCTCCTCCGCCGAGCCCCGCACGCCGGGCTCGAAGATCGTCTCGAGCTCGGCGTCGGGCACGCCGGGCCCGTCGTCCACCACCTCCAGCGCGACCCCGCGATCGTCGACGGTGACCGCCACGCGCACGAGGGCGCGGGCGTAGCGGCAGGCGTTCTCGACGATGGGCTGCAGGATCCGCTCGATCACCTGGACCTCGACGCCCGCGCGCGCCCCGGTGCGCGGGGCCTCGACCGCGATCTGCACGCCCCGCCTCGCGCCGAGCGGCTCGCACGCGGCCACGACGTGGGAGGCGGCCTGGCCGGCGTCGCCGGTGCCGTGCGGCAGCAGCGTCTCCTGGCGCGCGGTGGCCATCAGCGTCTCGACGGTCGCCTCGATGCGGGCCGCTCCGGCGCGGATGCGCTCCAGGGCCTCGCGGTACTCGGCCGGCGGCCGGTCGCGGCGCAGGGCCAGGTCGATCTCGGCCGTGATCTGCGTGAGCGGCGTGCGCAGCTCGTGCGACACCTCGGCCGTCAGCCGGCGCTCGCGGCGCATGCCGGCCGCCAGGCGGTCCAGGAGGCCGTCGAGGGTCGCCGCCAGCCGGGTGATCTCGTCGTACGGCGGGCCGGCGGCGAAGCGGCTGTCGAGGTTGCTCTCGCTCCAGGCGGCCGCGTCGGCGGTCATCCGCGCGACCGGCCGGAGCGCCGCACGCAGGATCAGGGCCGACGCCAGCGCCACCGCGCTCAGCACGATGGCGCCGAGCACCATGGAGGCGATGAGCGCGATGGTGCGCGTGCGGTTGTAGGGCGCGAGCGCCAGGCCGGCCACCACGGTGCCGACGCGCTCCCCGCCGGCCGTCACCGGCAGGGCGTAGAGGCGGACGTCGTCCCCCACGTCGATCGTCCCCCCGCCGGTGGCCGTGAGCGAGCGGGCCACCGGGTTGACCTCCGGGTTGGCCGGCGGCCCCTCCAGTAGCCGGTCGCCCGCGAAGACCCAGGTCTGGGTGTCGAAGCGGCCGACCGCCCGTCCCGGCGGGGTGGCGATGCCCGAGCCGCTCACCGTGAGGCTGGCGAGCTTGGCCTGCGCCCGCGCGTGGACGATCTCGTCCGCGTCGTTCTCCAGCGACCGCCCGAGCGCGATGTTGAAGACCAGGATGAGGAGGGCCAGCGCGACCCCCACGCCGGCGACGATCGCGAGCAGCAGGCGCGAGCGGAGCGCCCGCGGCCGGCCGAGCCTCACCGGATCGCGTACCCCACGCCGTGCACGGTCTCGAGGGTCGGCGCGCCGGGCAGCGTCCGCAGCTTGCGCCGCAGGCGCGCGATGTACGCGTCGAGCGTGTTGTCGTTGACGATGGCCCCGTGCGGCCAGCCGGCGCGCACCAGCTCGCGGCGCCGCACGGCCTGGCCGGGCCGCGTGAAGAGGGCGGCCAGGATGCGGAACTCGGTGGGCGTGAGGCGGGCCAGCTCCTCGCCGGCGCAGATGGCGTGGGTGGTTGGGTCGAGCTCCACGCCGCCGACGCGCGCCACGGTGGACGTCCCGGCCCGCCGGATCAGCGCCCGCAGGCGCGCGACCAGCTCGTCCAGCGAGAAGGGCTTGGTCAGGTAGTCGTCGCCGCCCGCCTCGAAGCCGGCCAGGCGGTCGACCAGGGCGTCGCGGGCCGTGAGGAACAGCACCGGGGTCTCGTCCCCGCGCGCCCGCAGAGCCTGGCAGACGTCGCGGCCGTCGCAGTCCGGCAGGCCCACGTCGACCACCAGCGCGTCCGGCCCCTCGGCCGCGACCCGCTCCAGGAGCTGCGCCCCGGTCTCGACGACCTCGCAGCGGAAGCCCTCCTCCGCGAGCCCGCGCGCGAGCACCGAGCGCAGGGCCGCGTCGTCCTCCACCACCATCACCACGGGAGACAGCATCGAGGGCAGTATTGCGCGGTCACGCACGCGCGTGGCGGACGGGCGGCGCATCGGCCTCCTCCGCAATGGGCAGGATGGTGGGGATGGGAGAGGAGATCGAGGCCCGGGCGTTCACCGAGGGCGACCACCACCGCTTCGCCGAGCGCTGCCGCGAGGGCCTCGCCGCGCTCGGCGCGCTGATCGAGCGGCCGGGCTTCGGCGCCGGCGACCCGTCGATCGGAGTGGAGCTCGAGATCGGGCTCGTGGACGCGGGCGGGCGCCCGGCGCCGGTCAACGAGGCCGTGCGCGCCGCGGCGGACCTGCCGGGCCTGGAGCTGGAGCTCGACCGCTTCAACCTCGAGTTCAACTCCGCCCCCGTGCCGCTGTCCGGGCGGCCGCTGACGGAGATCGGCGACGACCTCGCGCGGGGGCTCGCCGAGATCGCGCGCGCGTCGGCCGTCGCGGGCGCGCGCGTGGCGACCGTGGGCATCCTGCCCACGCTGCGCCCGATGGACCTCGGGCCGGCGGCGATGAGCGACTCGCCGCGCTTCCGCGCCCTGCGCGACGGGCTGATGAACCTGCGCGGCGGCCAGCCGTTCCGCATCGACATCGACGGCGACGAGCCGCTGCGGATGGGCTGGGACGACATCACCCTGGAGGGCGCGGCCACCGGCCTGCACCTGCACCTGCGGGTCCCCCCGAGCGCCTTCGCGTCGGCGTTCAACGCCGCCCAGACGGCCGTCGGCCCGGTCCTGGCGGCCGCGGGCAACTCTCCGATCCTGCTGGAGCAGCTCCTGTGGCACGAGACGCGGGTGGCCGTCTTCGGCCAGGCGATCGACGACCGGGCCCCGGTGGGCCGGCGCTGGCGGCCGTCGCGGGCGGCCTTCGGGCACGGATGGATCGCCGGCCCGCTGGAGCCCTTCGCCGAGAGCGTCGCCCTCCACGTGCCGATCCTGCCGGTGGTCTCCGAGGAGGACCCCGCCAGCGTGCTGGCGGCGGGCGGCACGCCGTCGCTGCGCGAGCTGCGCCTGCACCACGGCACGGTGTGGCGGTGGAACCGGGCGGTGTACCAGCCGGGCGAGGACGCCCACCTGCGCATCGAGATGCGGGCGCTGCCGGCCGGCCCGACGCTCGCCGACATGCGCGCGAACCTCGCCTTCCTGGTGGGACTCACGATGGCGCTCGCGCCCCAGATGGGCTGGATGGCCCGCTCGATGCCCTTCGACTACGCGCGGCGCAACTTCTACGCCGCCGCCCGCGAGGGGCTCGGCGCCGTGCTCCTGTGGCCCTCGCCGGAGGCCCCGTCGCCGCGCCCGGCATCGGCGTCGGAGCTGATCGGCCGCCTGCTGCCGGTCGCGCGCGTGGGCCTCACCGGCTTCGGCGTGGACCCGGAGGAGGCCGACGGGCTGCTGGCCGTCGTGGCCGAGCGCGTCGCGTCGGGCCAGACCGGCTCGGTGTGGCAGCGGCGCGCCCTGGCCGCGCTCGGCGACGGGCGCCCGCGCCCGTACGCCCTGGCCGCCCTGATGGAGGCCTACCTGGAGCGCAGCGCCGGCGGTGCCCCGGTCCACACGTGGGACGTGCCGGGTGGATAGGACATCCCTGAAGAAGTCGGCCGCACGTCCGCCGGCTGCAAACCGTCGCGCTCCGGCGTCCGCGTCAACGCCGATGTCACCAGCATCGGCGATGGCCGCGGCCATCCGGTCGCTCGGTTTTCGCTCGGCGGGCCGCACGACCTTTGTTCCCCAGGGGTGTCCTAGGTGGCGGCCGGCTCCTCCAGCCCCTCGGCGGGCACCGGCACGGGGCGCCGGTCCGGGCCGATGGCCACCATCGTGAAGTGGCCGACCGTGCAGAGCTCGCTGGTTCCCGCGATCGGGTCCTCCTTGCTCACCTCCACGCGGACCCGCATGCTCGTGCGCCCCACGGACACCACGCGCGCGTTCACCTCCACCAGGTCCCCCACCACGATCGGGACGCTGAACGCGATGTCCTCGATCGCCGCCGTGACCACGGTGGAGCGGGCCCGGCGCATGGCGGCGAAGCCCGCCGCCTTGTCCATCCACGACACCAGCGTGCCTCCGAAGAGGTTGCCGCGGGGGTTCGTGTCGGTGGGGAAGACCGACTCCAGCAAGCGTGCCTGCATCCCGCCTCCTCGCCGCTCGGCCCGCCCCGGCGGCGGGGACGGCCGCAGCCTATCCGCGGGCCGCGGCCCCGCGCCGTGGCGGTCGCGCCCGTGATCCGCGCCGTCGTCTTCGACATGGACGGGGTGCTGATCTCCTCCGAGGAGGTCTGGGACGAGGTGCGCGAGGGGCTCGCGCGCGAGCGCGGCGGGCGCTGGAGCGCCCGCGCCCACCGGGACATGATGGGCATGAGCACCCCGGAGTGGACCGGCTACATGCACCGCGAGGTGGGCCTGCCGATGTCACCGTCCGAGATCGAGGCCGAGGTGGTGGAGCGCCTGGTGGCGCGCTACCGGGAGCGGCCGCCGTTCATCCCCGGCGCCCGCGAGGCCGTGCGCGCGATGGCGGACCGGGTCCCGCTGGGTCTCGCGAGCTCGTCGAGCCGCGCCCTGATCGAGGCGGTGCTCGGCCAGGGCGGGCTGGCGGACGCCTTCGCGGCGACGGTCTCCTCGGAGGAGGTCGCGCGCGGCAAGCCCTCGCCCGACGTCTACCTGCGGGCGCTGGAGCTGCTGGGCGTGGGGCCGGAGCACGCCGTGGCGGTCGAGGACTCGGGCGCGGGCATCCGGGCCGCCGCCGCGGCGGGCATGCGGGTGGCCGCGATCCCGAACGCCCTCTACCCGCCGGCCGCCGAGGCGCTCGCCCTGGCCGACCCGGTGCTCGCCTCGATCCGCGAGCTGACGCCCGCCGCCGTGGGGGCTTGACCCGCCCCGCCCGATCCCCGTAGGAAGGTGCCCGTGCCCGCGCCGGTCCACATCACGCCGCTCACGCCGCTGCTGTTCCTGGAGCGCTCGGCGGACGTCTTCGCCGACGCGGTGGCCGTCGTCCACGGCGACGCGCGCATCACCTACCGCGAGCTCGCCGCGCGCGTGACCCGCACGGCCAACGCGCTGCGGGCCTCGGGCATCCGCCCCGGCGACCGGGTGGCCTACCTCTGCCAGAACACGCCGGCGCTGCTCGAGGCGCACTTCGCGGTGGCGCTCGCGGGCGCCGTGCTGGTGGCGCTCAACACGCGCCTGGCGCCGCAGGAGGTGGCCGCCATCTGCCGCCACTCGGGGTCGCGGATGCTGGTGGCCGACACCGCGCTGGCCGCGTCCGTGACGCCCGTGGCCGGCGAGCTCGGGGTGGAGGAGGTCGTGTGGGACGACGACGCGGGCGCGGGCGTGCCGCGACGGCGGGACGACGCTCGACGACCTGCTCGCGCGCGGCTCGGACGACCCGCTGCCCTGGGCGGTGGAGGACGAGGACGCGACGATCTCGATCAACTACACGTCGGGGACGACGGGCACGCCCGAAGGGCGTGATGTACACGCACCGCGGCGCCTACCTGAACGCGCTGGGCGAGAACGTCACGGCCGGCCACGACATGCGCACCGTCTACCTCTGGACGCTGCCGATGTTCCACTGCAACGGCTGGTGCCACCCGTGGGCGATCGTCGCCGCGGGCGGCCGCCAGGTGTGCCTGCGCGCGGTGCGCGGCGAGGAGATGTGGCGCCTGATCGACGAGGAGGGGGTCACCCACCTGAACGGGGCCCCGATGGTCCTCTCGCTGCTGGTGAACGCCGAGGCCGCGCACCCGCTGGAGCACGGCCTCACGGTGATGACCGCCGCCGCTCCGCCCAACCCGACCACGCTGGCGCAGACCGAGGCGCTCGGGGCCCGCGTCATCCACGTCTACGGGCTCACCGAGACCTACGGGCCGCACACCGTGTGCCAGTGGCAGACGGCCTGGGACGGGGAGGAGCCCGCCGAGCGCGCGCGCCTGCTCTCGCGCCAGGGCGTGGCCATGGTGATCGCCGACCCGATCCGCGTGCTCGACGCCACCGGCGCCGACGTGCCGCGCGACGGCGACGACGGTCGGCGAGATCGTCATGAGCGGCAACAACGTGATGAAGGGCTACTTCGACGACCCGGAGGGCACCGCGGCGGCGTTCCGCGGGGGCGTCTTCCACTCGGGCGACCTCGGCGTCCATCACCCCGACGGCTACGTCGAGCTGCGCGACCGCGCCAAGGACGTCGTCATCTCGGGGGGCGAGAACATCTCGACGATCGAGGTCGAGCAGGCCATCGTCAGCCACCCCGCGGTGCTCGAGGCCGCGGTGATCGGCATCCCCGACGAGCGCTGGGGCGAGCGGCCGAAGGCCTTCGTGGTGCTGCGCCCCGGGCAGACGGCCGACGCGGCCGGGCTCGCCGCCCACGTGCGCGAACGGCTGGCCGGCTACAAGTGCCCGGACGCGTTCGAGGTGCTGGCCGAGCTGCCGCGCACCTCCACCGGCAAGGTGCGCAAGTTCGAGCTGCGCGAGCGGGAGTGGGAGGGCCACGACCGGCGGATCAACTGATCTCCGTGCCCGCCGGGGCGCCGGTGGACGTGGAATAGGCTTGCGCCGTGCCCAACGCAGAGGAGCGGAACGGATGAGGAACGCAGCCAAGGACTTCAAGGAGTTCGTGCTGAAGGGCGACGTGGTCGCCCTCGCCGTCGCCGTCGTCATCGCGACGGCCTTCGGAGCGGTGATCGCGGCGTTCGTCGCCAACATCGTCACCCCGCTGATCGCCGCGATCGGCGGGCAGCCGGACTTCAGCCAGCTCGACTTCACGATCAACGGCAGCCGCTTCCAGTACGGCCTCTTCATCAACGCGGTGATCACGTTCCTCATCATCGCCGCGGTGGTCTTCTTCCTCGTCGTTCGGCCCTACAACTCGTACAAGAAGCGCTTCGAGAAGGGCGACGACCCCGACGTCACCCCGCCGGAGTACGCGGTGGAGACCGGCACCGGCCAGAGCCTGCCGGCGGCGCTGAACGCCCGCGCGGCGGAGGGCTGGAAGGTCGTCTCGGTCAGCGAGGGATCCGGCGGCCTGTCGGCGGTCCTCGTGAAGGGCGAAGCCTAGGGAGGGCCAGGCCCGCCCGCCGCGGCCCGCGATGGACCCGTGACCACCACCGCACCCGGCGGCGCGCCGGCCCGCTCCGCGCCCGCCGGCGTGCTGCGGACGCGGCTGCTGCCGCCGCGCCTGCCCCCCGACAGCGTCGCCCGCCCGGTCCTCGTCGCGCGCCTGCACCGCGGCCTCGAGGGCCGCGTGCTCGCGCTCGTCGCGGGCGCCGGCTACGGCAAGACGATCGCGCTGGTGCAGGCGCTCGAGAGCTCGCCGATGCCGTCGGTCTGGCTCTCGTGCGACGCACGCCTGCGCACGCCGGAGATGCTCATCGCCCACGTGGCGGCGGGCATCGCCGAGGCGTTCCCGGGGGTCGCGTCGGCCCTGCCGCGCGAGGGCGGCCCCGAGCAGCGCATCGCGGCGCTCGCCAACGAGCTGGTGGAGACGGTCCCCGACGACTTCGTCCTGGCGCTCGACGACGTCCACGCCCTCGAGGACCCCGGGGCGCTCGAGGCCCTCGCGCGCCTCACCACCGACCTTCCGCCCAACGTCCACCTCGCGATGACCAGCCGGCGCGAGCTGGGCTCCTCGCGGCTGGCGGCCGGCGGGGCCACGGTGGTGGGCGAGGACGAGCTGGCCTTCAGCTTCGAGGAGGCGGCCGCCCTGCTGGAGGACGCCCCCGCGCAGATGGCCGAGGCCGAGATCGGCGAGCTGCACCAGCGCACCGAGGGCTGGGTCGCCGGCCTTCTGCTGGCCACGCGCGGCGCGGGCACCGGCCGCACGCCGCAGAGCGGGGGCGGCGCCCACTTCGACTACCTGGCCGACGAGGTGCTGGCCGGCCTGCCGGACGACGTGCAGCGCTTCCTGCTCGACACCTCGGTGCTGGAGCGCTTCACCTCGGCGCTGGCCGCCGCCGTCGCCGAGCGCCCCGACGCCCGCGACCTGATGCGCGACCTGGTCGCCAAGCACCTGTTCATCGTCCAGGCCGAGGGCGGCTGGTACCGCTACCACCACCTCTTCCACGCCTTCCTGCGCCGGCGCCTGGCCGACCGCGAGCCGGGCGCCCTGGCCGAGCTGGACGCGCGGGCCGGGCGGGCGTGGCTGGCCGCCGGCGACCATCAGGAGGCGGTGCGCCACTTCCTGGAGGCGGGCGCGGTCGAGGAGGCCGCGGCCGCGCTGGAGCCGGTGGCCGAATCGATGGTGCCGACGCCCGAGCGCCAGACCCTGATGGGCTGGCTGGCGCGCATCCCGGAGCCGGTCTGGCGGGCGCGGCCGCGGATCGAGCTGGCCGGGGCGCTCCTGGCCTATCTCGGCGGCGACCCGCGCACGGCGGTCGAGACGTGGGCCGACGCCACGGCCCGCCTGGTGGCGGAGGGCGACCTGGAGGCCGCCGCGGTCGCGGTCTACCGGGCCCAGCAGGCGATGCTGACGCTCGGCATCCGCCCGTCCGACCGGATCGCCGCCGCCGAGCCCTATCTCGGCGCCCTCGCCGCCGCCGGGCCCGCGGGGGCGATGGCCCAGATGATCGTCGCCGTGGCCCACGCCATCGGCTGCCGCCCGGAGGACGCCGAGCGCCTGATGGGCGCCGCGCTGGCCGGCGCAGGGCGCCGCGAGCTGGCCCTGCTCGACCCGTGCGCCGAGATCATCCGCGGCTTCTACTTCGACTACCCGGGCGGCCGCGTGGCCGAGGGCCTGGCGCGCATCGACGCCGGGCTGGCCCGCCTCGAGCCGATCGAGGTCGAGGACTCACGCATGCTCCAGGCCGTCGGCCGCGGGTTCCGGGCCGCGATCCTCGCCGACGTCGGCCGCTACCGCGCCTGCCTGGAGGAGGCGGAGGCCGTCCACGAGCTCTCGGCCTCGGTGGGCATGGGCTCCGCGCCCGGGCTGGTCAGCCTCTGGTGGAGGCTCACCTCGCTCGGCGGGCTCGGCGACTGGGACGCCGTCGCCGCCCTGGAGCCCGAGGTGCGGCGCGCGGTGGCCGCCGGGCCCGGCACCAACGTCGTGTACCGCATGAGCGCCGGGCTGGCGCGCGGCGCGGCGGCCCGCGGCGACGCCGACGAGGCCCTCGCGCGGATCGCCACGGCCCGGGCGTCGATCGCGGCGTACGGCGACTCGTACGAGGTGCCCACCGTGCTCTGCGAGCTGTCGCTCGCCGCCGGCGACCTGCGCCGTGAGGACCTGGCCCGCGAGCTGGCCGAGGAGGCCGTGGCCACGGCCGCGCGCCACGACTCGGACTGGTTCCGCGCCCGCGCCTGCCTTCTGTCCGCGCACGTCCAGGCCGGCACGCCCGAGGGCGACGCGCGCCTGTCCGAGGCGCTCGAGCTGACCGCGCGCCACGACCTCGACGTCCTCTGGTCGCGGCGCGAGCGCCCGCGCGCGGCGGCGCTGCTCGGCCGGGCGCTTTCGGCCGACCTCCCGGGGCGCGGCACCGCCGCCCGCCTCGCCGCGGCCACCGGGCGGGAGGTGCTCCACGCGTGCGTCGAGGCCGTGGGAGAGGGCGCGCCCGCACGGGTGCTCCTGGCCGACGCGGTGGGGGAGGAGACGGACGTCGACGCCGAGACGATGCGCCTGCTGCTGGCCGACGCCGACCCCGACGTGGCGGCCGCCGCCGAGCGCACCCGCGTGGTGCTGGAGCGCCGCCCGCGGCCGGCCGTGCGCATCGAGACCTTCGGTGGCCTGCGCCTCTACCGCGCCGGCGCCCGCGTCCCCGACGCCACCTTCGGCCGCGCCAAGGCGCGCGCCCTGCTCGGCGCGCTGGTCTGCGCCCACGAGCGCGGCATCCATCGCGACCGCCTGCTGGAGCACCTCTGGCCCGAGCTGACCCCCGACCGCGGCGCCCGCGCCCTCGACACCACCCTCCACGAGCTTCGGCGCACGCTGGAGCCGCTGGCGCCGCCGCGCTCGGGCGGCTCTCTGATCGCCCGCGAGGGCGAGATCTACCGGCTGGCGCTCGGCGCGCGCGACACCTGGGACGCCGGCGAGTTCATGCGGCTCGCCCGCCCCGCGCCCGGCGCGCCCGGCGAGACGGCGCTGCAGGGCATGCTGAGCGCCGAGACGCTCTGGCGCGGAGACTTCCTGCCGGACTTCCCCTACGAGCCCTGGGCCGAGGAGACGCGCCGGGACCTGGAGCGCGAGCGCGTCGCCCTCCTCGAGCGCCTGGCCGACGCGCTGGCGGCGTCCGGCCGCCCCGCGGCCGCGATCGAGCGCTACCGCCAGCTCATCGAGACCGATCCCGAGCGCGAGGGCTGGCACCGCGCGCTGATGCGCGCATATGCCCAGGCCGGCGAGCGGCCGCTGGCCCTGCGCCAGTTCCACGCCTGCCGCGCCACCCTGCGGGCGCGCCTGGGCATCGAGCCCGGGCCCGAGACCCGGGAGCTCTACTCCTCGCTGCTCTGAGCCGCCACGACCGGCGCCACCCGCTCGGCGAACCGCTCGAGCTGGCGGATCTCGTCGCCGAGCGGCCAGATGAAGACCCGCTGGGCCCCCGCGGCCGCAAAGGCGTGCATGCGCTCGGCGCAGAGCTCCGCGGGGCCGATCGGGAGCGACAGCGCGCGCAGTGCCTCCACCGGCCGCCCCAGCAGCGGGGCGAGGACGTCCGCGAGCACCCTCTCCGCATCTCCGCGGTCCTCGGTCACGTAGGACCAGACGGTGGCCACGCCGTTGGCGAACCGGCTCGGGTCGGCTCCGCGCGCCGCCACGCGCGCGCGCACGCGCGCCCACGAGGCGGCGAAGTCCTCCGGGGTCGTGTTGTAGCCCGAGGCGAGCCAGCCGTCGCCGAGGTCCGCCGCGCGGCGCAGGCCGCGCGCGCCGCCCCAGCCGGCCAGCCAGACCGGCGGGCGCCCCCGGCCGGGGCGAGGCTCGAGCGTCACGCCCTCGGTGGAGTAGAAGCGGCCCACGAAGGGCCCGGGATCGCGACCCAGCAGCGCGCGCAGGGCCCGTACCGCCTCATCGAAGCGGGCGAAGCGCTCGTCGGCCGGCACGCCGCCCGCGACGAGGTCGCGCTCGGACGATCCGGGACCGACTCCCGCGACGAACCGTCCGCCTGAGAGCACGTCGAGGGCGGCCATCGCCTTGGCCGTCTGCGCCGGTCCGCGCGCGGCCGGCAGGCAGATCGTCGTCGCCAGGCCGAGGTCCCCGGACGCGTCGAGCACCGCGGCGAGGGCCGTGAGCCCGTCGAGCCAGGGCGTGCGGAAGACGAGATGGTCGTTGGCGCACAGCCAGCGGTACCCCAGCCGGGAGGCCGCGGTCGCGTACCCGGTCAGCCCGGCCAGGGACGGGGCTCCCGACAGCGGGATGAGCGGCAGGTGCGCGCCGAGCTCCACGGTCCGTGCCCCGGCGCGACGCTAGGCGCGGATCAGCAGCTCGCGCACCCGCGCGGCCGCGTCGTGGGTGATCGGGCCGCCGTGGCCCGTGGCGATGTACTCGACCTCGCCCACGCCCGCGAGCTCCGAGAGCGAGCGCCGGTTGCGCTCGGGGTCGGTGGTGAGGCCGCGCCAGCCGGCCTCCAGGCGCGGCCAGGTGACGAGCACGTCGCCGGTGAACAGGGCGCGCTCGGAGGGCCAGTAGAACGACATGCTCCCGTCGGTGTGTCCGGGAGTGTGGACCACCTGGAGGGCGCCGACCGTGTCGCCGTGGCGGATCTCGCGGTCGATCTCGAACGGCGGGTTGGCGAAGATCGTGAACCGCTTCCACGCGCGCTCGACGTAGTAGCCGAGCGTCAGGCCGGCCTGGAGCTGGTAGACCCGGAAGGGGCGGCGCGGGAGGAGGCCGATCGGCGCCGACGGCCGCTCGCCCGCCATCACCGATGCCTCGAACGGGTTGGCGTGGATCGCCGCGCCGCTCAGCTCGCGCAGCCGCGCGGCGCCGCAGACGTGCGAGCGGTGGGCGTGGGTGAGGAGGATGCGCTTCAGGTCCCCCGGGTGCCTCCCGATGCGCCCGAGCGCCTCGAGGATCACGGCGCCGTCGGTCCCCGAGAGGGCGTCCACCAGCGTGACCCCGTCGTCCTCCTCGAGCAGGTAGGCGTGGACGCGGCCGGCCGTGCCGTCGGTCACCGGGTGGATGCGGTCGCTCATGGGGCCTCCGCGGGGGAGAACGGGGCGGGCGACCCGGACCGGCGGTTGGCCGGGTCGTCCCAGGGGGCGAACGGGTTGCGCAGGTCGGCCGCCACGTCGGCCAGCGCGGGCATGTGCCGCGCGATGACCCCCGCCATGGTGGCGTCCTCGATCCAGCGCATGCCCTCGGGGGTGAGGACCTCCGGGCGGTACTCGTCGGTGAACGCCGGGTCGGACTTCAGGCGGCGGGAGGCCATCAGCACGAAGATGCGGAAGGCCGTCTCGCTGATGCCGAAGCCCTCCGGCGGGCGCTCGGCGTAGAGGCCGACCATCAGGTTGACGTCCTCGACGTCGCCGTAGAGCTCGGCCATCAGCGCGGCCTCGTCCGGGTCGCCCGCCAGCGCCGCGATCGACGCGGCCGGCGGCAGCCGCAGCATCCGGCGGAAGTCGTTGTAGCGGGGGACGCCGCGCTCGCGGTCGCGCACCAGGTCGATCGCCGCGAGGTCGATGACGCGCTCGGTGCCGCGCGCGTCGGCCCGGGTGCGCGTGAGGGCGCGCATCGTGTCGGGGTAGTTGTGCAGGCCGAGGATGCCGGGGCGGCCCACGGCGAACGAGGCGACCAGGTCCTCGGGCCGGTGCGCCTCCACGACCTCGCGGGCGAATGTGCCCGACATCTCCGCCATCGTGCGCCGCCCGGTCTCCGCGCCGGAGGAGTCCACAAGGCGGAACTCGTCGGGGATCAGCGGGTGCATCCGGTAGACCGCGACGAACTCCTCGGTGAGCGAGTAAGGCACCCCGTGGTCGTCGAAGCGCGATCCCGGGATCCCGATCAGCGCGTCCGCGCGCGTGAATCGCCGCAGGCGCCGCGACATGTCGGCGCCGAGCAGGCCGTGCCAGTTGGCGCGCATCGCGGCGACGACGGTGGGGTGGGGGACCAGGGCGGGCGTCCACTCGACGGTGTGGATCTTCGCCATGACCGCCGCGTTGACGCGGCGCGCGGTGGCGAACAGGCGCTCGTCGTCCCAGTCCGGGTGGGCCTCGGCGAGCATCGCGCAGATCGCGTTGTGCTCGTGGGCGAAGAGCCGGTGCATCATCGACAGGCCCACCCACCAGTTGCCGTTGACGCCGGTGAGGTCCACGCCGCGGCCCTCCTCGACGGGGAGCAGGCCGTCGGCGCCGATCTCCAGGCGCCCGCCGGCGAAGCTGCGCAGCAGCCGCGTGCGCTCGGGCGTGCTGCCGTAGAGCTGCGACCCGTCCCACAGCGCGGTCTCGGTGTTGTCGAACACCGGCGGCCCCCCGGGCGCGTGCGGTGCGGCGCTCGGGCGCGTGCCGCGGATCAGCATGTCGCCGCCCGGCGAGCGGGCGGCCCACGCGTCGCCGTCGGCCAGCGGGACGCGGATCTCGGAGCCCGGGTCGCCCGGGCCGTGGCTCATCCAGTCGTGGACCATGAACTGCAGCCACGCCGGCACGAGCAGGTTGAGGAACGGGACCGTCTTCGTCGGACCGGTCCGCGCCAGCAGCCGGCGGCTCACCTCGCGCGGGTTGGGCGTGAGGACGGACTCCGGGGTGGGCCGGGGGACGTCCCACAGCGGCTGGTTGCGCCCGAAGGGGCGCCCGGCGGCGCCGGCGGTCCCCTCGGCGGCGGGCGCGGGGTCGTAGAGGTTCTGGTGGCGCAGCTCGGTCCGGATGCCGATCAGGCAGAGCAGGCCGAGCGGCAGCGGCAGGCGGTGCCAGGGCACGATGCGCTGGAGCACCCGCGCCACGCGGATGGCCAGCCGATCGCCCCAGGTCAACCTCATGTGCGCACCCCGTCCTCCACCCCGGCGGGCACCGGCTCGGCCACCCTCCGCAGGACCTCCCGGCGCGGGTCGAAGCGCAGCCCGCGCCGGTCGGAGAGCATCGTAATGATCACATCGAAGTCCTCGAACGTGTCGACGTCGGCGCGGGCGACCTGGCGGCCGTGGTCGTGCAGCGACACCCAGCCGCTTCCGCGGTTGACGTCCCACACGGCGAAGTGCTGCGAGATCGGGATGAGGCTCTCGGACATCTGCGGCTCCCTCGGGTCGGTGGCGGTGCGCCCCGACTCCACCAGGGGGCTCTCACCGAGCCGTCACGGGCTCCTCACGGGCGGGGATCCTGGGCGGCGATCTCGAGGCCACGGCGGCCGGGCTCGGCCGCCCCGGCCTGGGCTGCGATGACCTGGGGAGGGTGCGGTGCCGGTGGCACCGCCCCGACCGAGGACGCGCATTCGAGCGAGTTCGCAGCGGCAGGAGCGGGCGGGGGGGATCGAACCCCCGTCGATGGCTTGGAAGGCCATTGCTCTACCATTGAGCTACGCCCGCGGGGGCGGCCCGTGAGGCCGCCGGAGCACTGTACCAACGCGCCCCTCGGGGCCGGTCAGGCGACCGGCGCGGAGTCGCTGCCGAGCACGTCGGCGAAGCTGGAGACGACGTTGCGGCCCCGGGCCTTGGCGTCGTAGAGCGCGGCGTCGGCGCCGCGCATGAGGGACGCGGTGCCGTCGGCGTCGGCCGGGTAGGTCGCGATGCCGAGCGACGCGCTCACCGGGACCTCGGGGACGACCTCGGCCGCGGCGGCGAGCACGCAGACCCGCACCCGCTCGGCCACGACCGCCGCGCCCTCGGCGCCGGTGGCCGTGCAGAGGATGAGGAACTCGTCGCCGCCCAGGCGGCACAGGATGTCGCCCGTACGCAGCTGGCCGGCGATGGCGGCGCTGACGCCGATGAGCAGGCGGTCGCCGCGCTCGTGGCCGAAGCGGTCGTTGACCTCCTTGAAGCGGTCGAGGTCGAGGGCGATGGCCGACAGCGGCTCGCCGGCGCGCCCGGCCCGGGCCACGGCCCGCTCGCTCTCCTCGGCCAGGAAGCGCCGGTTGTAGGCGCCGGTGAGGGGGTCGGTCACCAGCAGGCGGTCGCGTTCGGTGAGCAGTTGGCGGCTCACGCGCAGGGCGGCCATGGCGCGGACGGCCATGAGGCCCGCCACGGCCACGGCGGCGGCGCGCGCCTCGGCGCCCGGGTCGAGGGCGGCCAGGCCCACCACCCCGATGCCGAGCAGGAAGGGCAGCGACTCGCTCCAGACCGGCGGGCGGTCGTGGGTGCCCTCCGCCCAGGCCCGCTGCGGGGCGCGCGTGCGCTCCAGGCCGGCCGCCACCCAGCACCAGCCGGCGCACATGAAGGCCGCGACGGCGACGGTGTCGGAGGAGTGCCCGGGCAGGACCGAGACGAGGTAGGCGGCGCCGGCGACCGCCTGCCAGGCGAAGGCGGCGACAACCCAGCGCAGCCACACCGGCGAGCGCCGGCCCGCGCGCACCACGATCCACGCCAGGGCGGTCATGCACAGCAGGTCGAGGGAGGGGTAGAGCGCGGCCACGAGGGTGCCGAGCACCCCGCCCGCCGCGGCCTCGGCGTGGGTGCCGAGGTAGCCCACCCAGGCCAGCGACGCGATGGCGATCGTGGCGATGAGGCCGTCGATCACGCCCTGCGACCCGCGCTCGGGGCGCAGGCGCAGGTAGAGCAGGAGGGTGGCGAGGCCGGCCGCCAGGTAGAACGAGAGCCAGCCGACGTCGAGCCAGCCGACCTCCGGCACCTCCGCCCCGGACATCTCCATCAGCGCGAGGACGGTGTCGGTGCCGGCCCAGAGCAGCTCCGCGAGGGCGAAGAGCGACCAGACCAGGCGCGCTCTCCCGCGCGTGTGACGCGCGGCGGCGGCGCAGGCGAGCGCCCCGGCGAGCTCGGTGGCGACCTGCGCCCAGGCGTCGAGCGCGACGCGGCCCGAGGGGACGGGCGCGACCGTCAGCAGGGTGACGACCGCGGCGATCGACGCGAGGGCGAGGATGCCCAGCGGGATGCGCAGTCGGAACCTCATGGAACGAGACATCGGCCCGGCCCGGACCGGTCTGACCGCTCCGCCGACGGATCGGTAATTCAGCGTTCGGCCAGGCCCTCGTCGTGCAGGCGGCGCACGCGCGCCATGTTCTCGAGGTCCGGCCCGTCCCCCGCGATCCCGGGCACCTCCAGGATGACCGGCAGGCCCTGGAGCGCCGGCGCGCCGAGGATGGAGCGCATGCCGGCCTCGCCGATCTCGCCGTCGCCGATGTTCTCGTGACGGTCGCGGTTCGACCCGAAGGCGGTCTTCGAGTCGTTCAGGTGCAGGCACCTCAGGCGGGCGATGCCGACCTCGCGGTCGAACTCCTCGAGCACGCGGTCGATTCCGCCGGGCTCGTGCACCGGGTAGCCCGAGGCGAACAGGTGCTGGGAGTCGAGGCAGTAGCCGAGCCGGTCGGGATGTCCGGCGGCCTGCGCCACCCGGTGAAGCTGCGCGAAGGTGCGCCCGATCGTGTCGCCCGCGCCGGCCGTGTTCTCGAGGAGGACGTCGCAGTCGCCCCCGGCCGTCTCCAGCGCCTCCGCGATGCCGGCGCCGATGCGCTCGATCGCCTCGGCCTCGTTGGAGCCCTTGGAGGAGCCGACGTGGAGCACCACGCCCTCCAGGCCGAGCCGGTGGCCGATGTCGAGGTGCTGCACCAGGCTCTCGACCGAGGAGCGGTAGATGTTCCGCGTCGTGGTCGCGGGCTTGCCGGGGGGGCCGGTCGGCACCTCGCGGTCGGGCGCGCCGAGGTTGATCAGGTAGAGGCCATGGCTCACGAGCGGCCCCATGCCGGCCTCGGCGGCCTGCGCGCGGAACGCCGCGATCTCCTCGTCGGAGTGGTTGATCGGCCGCCAGGTGCGGGGGTTGTGCGTGAAGACCTGCAGGCTCTCGCAGCCGAGATCGCGACCGCGGCCGATGGCCTTGCTGATCCCTCCCGAGGAGGAGACATGGGCGCCGAACCGCACGTCGCTAATCTACGCGTCGTGGCGAGAGACAGACCCGAGGTGACCGGACCGGCGCGCGTGCGCTTCGCACCGAGCCCGACCGGCAGCCTCCACGTGGGCGGAGCCCGCACGGCGCTCTTCAACTGGCTGATCGCCCGTCACACGGGCGGCACCTTCGTGCTGCGCATGGAGGACACCGACCGCGAGCGCTCGACGCCCGAGAGCGAGGCGGAGATCCTGCGCTGCCTCACCTGGCTGGGCCTCGACTGGGACGAGGGGCCCGACCGCCAGAGCGAGCGCGGCGACGTCTACGCCGGCGCGATCGCCCGCCTCGAGCGGTCGGGCGCGATCTACCCGGCCTACGAGACCGACGAGGAGCTCGAGGCCCAGCGCGCCGCCGCCCGCGCGGACAAGCGCGCACCGGTGGTGCGCGGCCGGCGCGACCGCTCGCCCGAGGAGATCGCCGAGCTGGAGGCGCAGGGGCGCCGGCCGGCCTGGCGCTTCGCCGTCGAGGTGCCCGGCGAGACCGTGATCCAGGACTACGTGCGCGGCACCGTCACATTCGACCACGGGTCGATCGAGGACTTCATCGTCGTGCGCTCCGACGGCACGCCCACCTACAACCTGGCCGCCGCGGTGGACGACGTGGAGATGGGCATCACCCACGTCCTGCGGGGCGAGGACCACATCTCCAACACGCCCAAGCAGATGATGGTGATGCGGGCGCTCGGCGCGACGCCGCCCGAGTACGCCCACATTCCGCTGATCCTGGGCGAGGACCGCAAGCGCCTCTCCAAGCGCCACGGCGCGGCCTCGGTGGAGGACCTGGAGGACGCGGGCTTCCTGCCGCAAGCCGTGGTCAACGCCCTCGCGCTGCTCGGCTGGAGCTTCGACGACAAGACCACGATCTTCACGGTTGACGAGCTGGTGAAGGCCTTCTCGGTGGGGCGCATCTCCAAGAGCCCCGCCATCTTCGACCTGAAGAAGCTCCAGGTGATGAACGGGCGCCACCTGCGCCTGATGTCCAACGACGACTTCGTCGAGGCATTGGTCGGCTGGCTGGGCAAGACCGGCTACCTGGCCGAGCGCGGCCCGGGCGCGGAGGACCTCGTGCGCGCGAGCGCACCGCTGGTGAAGCGCAAGATCAGCACCTTCGCCGACTACGACGCGCTCGCCGGCTGGCTCTTCACGCCGCTCGAGATCGAGCCCGAGGCCTGGGAGGTGCTGACCCGCGACGTCAAGCACTCGATCCAGGTGATCGGGGGCGGCCTCGGGCGGCTCGAGGCCCTGCCGGAGTTCACCGTCGAGGCGGTCAAGGCCGCGCTGCAGGACCAGCTGCACATCATGGGCGAGGCGGCCCGCGACTTCCTGGAGCCGCAGCGGATCGCGGTGACCGGGCGGCTCGTGTCGACCGGGACCTACGAGAGCCTGGCGCTCCTCGGCCGGGACGAGTCGTTCGCGCGCTACCGGCAGACGCTGGCCCGGCTCGCGGAGCTCTGGGCGGCCGCATGAGCTTCGGGCCGGGCACACAGCGCCGGATCATGCTGGCGGCGGCCTGGATCTTCGGCGCCTTCCTGATCGTCGCCGCGGTCTTCCGCGCCCAGGACGGCTCGCAGCACACGCTCTCGATCGTGGCCGGCGGCTTCGCCTACGCGTTCCTGACGGCCGCGGCCGTGATCCTGTGGCTCGGCTGGCGCGCCCGCGGCAGCGACGCGGCCGCCGCCGCGACCCGCTTCGTCTCCTCCCACCCGGCGGTGCTGTCGGCCGTCGGCCGGCCGGTCGAGGTGGGGCGCCCCGAGGGCGAGGTGCCCAGCGGCAGCGGCGCGGCGCAGGCCAACCTCGTCGTGCCGGTTTCGGGTCCGGCCGATTCCGGGCAGGTCGATCTGGTGATGGCGCGCATCGCGCGCGACTGGGAGGTGCTGTCCGCGACGCTCGTCGTGGACGGCGACCGCGTGAGGCTCGCCGAGGGCCTCGCCGATTCCGACGGGGACGACGACTAGGACAGGAGGACCGGGGTGGCCGACTCGAGCATGGGGCTACACGAGGACCGGGGCGATCTGACGCCCGCCACGCTCGACCGCCATCGCGGCATCGTCTCGCTCATGGAGGAGCTGGAGGCGATGGACTGGTACCAGCAGCGCATCGAGGCCGCCGGCGATCCGGAGCTCGAGGCCGTCCTCGCCCACAACCGCGACGAGGAGACCGAGCACGCGGCGATGAGCCTGGAGTGGCTCCGCCGCAAGGACCCGGCCCTCGACCAGCACCTGCGCCAGTACCTGTTCACGAGCGGCTCGATCGTCGGCATCGAGGAGGCCGAGGAGGGCGGCGGCTCCGGCGGCGCGGGGGGCGGCGACGGCAGCCTCGGCATCGGCAGCCTGCGGGGGGTGGACCGGTGAACCATCTCCTGCGCGAGCTGGCGCCGGTCACCGACGCCGCATGGAGCGAGATCGAGTCGGAGGCGCGCCGCGCCCTCACCAACTTCCTCGCCGCCCGCAAGGTGGTGGACTTCACCGGCCCCGAGGGCTGGGAGCGCTCGGCGCTCGGGCTCGGCCGCGTGGCCGAGTCGCAGGAGGGCCCGGCCGAGGGCGTCGAGAGCCGCATCCGCCTGGTGCAGCCGCTCGCCGAGCTGCGCACGCCGTTCACCGTGGCGCGCGAGGAGATCGCGGCGGTCGAGCGCGGCGCGCCCGACGCCGACTGGGACCCCGTCGTCGACGCGGCCCGGCGCGCCGCCCTGGCCGAGGACCGCCTGGTGTTCCGGGGCTTCCCGGCCGCCGGCGTGCGCGGCATCGTGGAGACCTCGCCGCACGCGCCGATCACGATCGACGAGGACTACGCCCGCTACCCGAACCACGTGGCGAAGGCCGTCGAGACCCTCAAGCGCGCCGGCGTGACCGGGCCCTACGCGATCGCCCTCGGCCCGCGCTGCTACTCGGGCGTGATCGAGACCACCCAGCACGGCGGCTACCCGGTGCTCGAGCACCTGCGCCTGATCCTCGAGGGCCCGGTGATCTGGGCGCCGGCGGTCGAGGGCGCCGTCGTCGTCAGCCAGCGCGGCGGCGACTTCGAGCTTGTGGTGGGCCAGGACCTGTCGATCGGCTACCTCGAGCACGACCGCGACACGGTCTCGCTCTACCTCGAGGAGAGCCTCACCTTCCGGGCCGCCGGCCCAGAGGCGGCCATCGCCCTGACCTACGCCGACGTCCCCGCGCGGAAGGGGCGCCGCACCCGCTAGGATCACCGCACCGCAAGGGGAGTACCCCAAACGGCATCGTCGTCAGTACGGCCGAGGAGCGTCTCGGCCCGGCGGTGCAGGCCCCGTGATGGACGGGGCGGGAGAGACCTTCGGCGCCCGACTGCCGTCCGCGTCGAAGGAGAGTCCCCATGGAGCCGCCCGTCTGGGCCTGGATCGCGTTGATCCTCGCCGTCCCCATCCTCGCCGGCATCGACCTGCTCGTCTTCGGGCGGGGGCAGAAGGAGGTGGCCGTCCGCACGGCGGCGCTCTGGAGCGCCGCGTGGATCTCGCTGGGGCTCGGGTTCGCGCTGATCATGGGCTACACGCAGGGCAGCAGGGCGGCCGGCGAGTACCTCTCGGGCTACCTGATCGAGTGGAGCCTCTCGATCGACAACCTGTTCGTGTTCGCGGTGATCTTCGCGTACTTCCACGTGCCGAAGGAGGTCCAGCCGCGGGTCCTGATGTTCGGCGTCCTCGGGGCGCTGGTGTTCCGCGGCGTCTTCATCGCGATCGGCGCCGCCGCGCTGGGCGCGGCCGGCTGGGTGATCTACATCTTCGGCGCGTTCCTGATCTTCACGGCCTACCGCCTGGCCCGCAGCACCGGCGAGCACGTGGACCCGAGCCGCAACAAGCTCCTGCTGCTGGTCAACCGGTTCGTGCCCTCGACGGGGGGCTACAGGGGCGAGCGGATCTTCGTGCGCGAGGGCGGCCGGCGCCTGGCCACGCCGCTCCTGGCGGTGCTCCTGGTGATCGCGAGCACCGACGTCGTCTTCGCCATCGACTCGATCCCGGCCATCTTCGCCGTGACCGACGAGGCGTTCATCGTGCTCGCCGCCAACGTCTTCGCCGTGATGGGCCTGCGCGCGATGTACTTCGTGATCGTCGGGATGCTGACCCGCTTCAAGTACCTCAACTACGGCCTGGCCGTCGTCCTGGGGCTGGTGGGCGCGAAGATGCTCGTGAGCGACGTCTGGCACCCGCCGATCTACGTCACGCTCGGCGCCATCGTGGTCGTGCTCGGCTCCGCCGTCCTCGCCTCGCTGTGGGCGACGCGCAACGACGAGCCCGAGCCGCTCGAGGCTCTCCTCGAGCACGAGCACTCGACGCGCTGAGCCGCACGTAGTCGGCCGCATCCCGCTTCGGGGCGGCACCTGATGCCCCCGCGCGGCTCCGGGGCGATGATCCGGCCAGACGATCCGGGGGGTGGGCGGTGAGGGCGTGGCGTCACGCGAAGGGCGGCACCCGGTGGCGCGTCCTGCTCCTCGCGGTCGCCGTGCTCCTCACCGCGTCGGCGCTGCTCGCCGTCGCGATCCTCCTGATGGGCGAGCCCGGCGAGCTCGAGGGCCGGATCCTCACCACCACCGCGCTCCTCGGCGGCTTCGGCGTGCTCGCGCTGCCCGGGGCGATGCTGCTCGACCAGGGCCGCGCGCCGCGCCTGGCGGCGGCGCTCCTGGTCCTCTGCCCGGCGAGCGCGGCGCTCGTGCTGATCCCCGTCTGGCGGGACGATCCGCCCACCTCCCTCGTGAAGGTGATGGGGACCGTCGTGATCGCCACCGCGCTCATCGCCCAGACCGCCGCGTTGGTCGCGCTCCGTCGCGAGCACGCCCCCCGGGTCGTCGGGCTGCTGTTCGTCGCCTCGGTCGTCCTGGCGGCGGCCGTGTGGATCCTGGCGAGCGTGATGATCTGGGCGGAGACGGGCGGACCCGGCGAGGGGCGCTTCCTGGGAGCGCTCGTCGTGCTCGACCTGCTGAGCGTGGCGCTGCAGCCCATCCTGGCCCGCGCCCGCGCCGCCGGCGTGCGCGCCCGCCTGCGCGTCACGACCGCGGCGGGCGCCGAGGAGGTCACCTCCGGCGGGCGGGACCTCGGCTCCGCCGTCGCCTCGGCGATCCGGGGGGCGGAGGAGGCCGGCGGGCGCGTCCTCTCGGTGGAGATCCTCGAGAGCGCCGAGGCTCCCCCCGGCTGAGGGCCGCTCATTCCCTTTTCAGGGGCCTTGTGAGACGGTTCGCCCCGTCCGCAGCGTCTCGTCACGGGGGTGGGTAAAGGTGCGTCGCTCCATCGCTGTCGTCGTGCTCGGGGCCCTCGCGGCCATGGCGTGCGCGCCCGCCCTCGCGGCGGCGGCGCCCTGGCAGAAGCTCTCGCCGGATGACGTGTCGAACATCGACGAGTCGGCCCTGGTCGTCAGCAACGGCCGCGTGATCGCCGCCTGGCCCTCGGGCTCGGGGAGCGACCTGGCGGGAACGGTCTCGTTCCGCGGCTTCGCGCCGACGCCCACCGCGCCCCTGGCGGGCGCCGGGGCCGATCGCGACGGCGGTCGGCGGCTTCACCAGCGAGTCCGGCCGGCCCGGACTGGTCATCGGCGGCTCCCCGGTGGGTCTGCGCGTCGTGACCGGCGGCACCATCGCCGGCCTCGACCACGTATGGCTGACGGACCCGCTCACCGAGGGCGCGAGCCCCGCGACGGGGCCGACGGCCATCTCGTCAGGGCTGAACGGCTCCCTCGACGCGGTCGGCCTGCCCGGGGGCGGCATCATCGTCGCCAACCAGGAGAACGGCGTCCTGCACACGTTCCGCGACTCCGTCCCGGTGGACGGGTTCGACCTGCAGGCCCAGCTCGGCGGCTGCTGCTCGTACCACCCGGCCGTCGGCGTGGACGGCACGGGCCGCGTCTGGGTCGCCTGGTACTCCAACGCCACCGGCCACGTCGGCCTCTACATGCAGCAGCTCGACGCGGCGACCGGCGCGCCGCTGGGCGCGCCGCAGCTGCTGTACCAGAGCGCCTCGGTCTCCAACAACACGAGCCACCTGGCGCTGGCGTGCGGCCCGGCGACGTGCCGCATCGCCTACCTGGCGCAGGCGACCCCCGGCGGTGCGCAGCGCATCGTCACGTGGGCGCCGGGCGAGAGCGCCCCCACCAACGTCACGGGCCTGCTCAGCATCGGCGTCAACGGCAACCTGGCCGCCGCGATCCGCCCGGACGGGCGGATGTGGATCGCCTGGTACGACCCGGGCGCCACGACCCCCGCCGCGGGGTACTACGCCACGCTCGGCAACGCGAGGGGCGCCGGCGGCGCGAAGATCAAGCTCGGCAGCCCGCCCGGGTTCGTCGCCGCCGGCGACATCGAGGCCGCGGCGCTCGGCGACAACGTGGTGCTCGTCTCGACGGTCGTGACCGGCAAGCCGCGCGCGGCCCTCTGGACGACGGTCGTCCAGGACCCGTCGCAGGTGATCGACAACCCGCGCACGATCCGCAACGGCCCGGCCACGGTGGTCGCGCCCAAGGGCGTCTCCCTGGCGAAGCTGAAGCGCGGAAAGTGCGTCAACGTCCGCGTCACGGTGACCAAGCCGGCGCGCGTGCTGGTGGCGATCTTCTCCGGCACCAAGAGCCGCCGTATCTTCGGCCAGAAGATCGTGCCCTTCTCCGCCGCGGGGTCGAAGGTCGTCTGCGTGAAGGTCCCGTTCCGGGCCAAGACCTTCGACGTGCGCACCCCGGTGAAGATCGCGATCGCCGTCCGCCAGGGCAAGGCCCCGGCCAGGGTCGTCACGAAGGGCTTCCGCTTCTTCGCGATCGAGGGGCGGCGCTAGGGCAGCTCGCGGTAGCGGGGTTCCTGCAGCCAGCCGGTGCCGAGCGTGCCCGGCTGGCGCAGGGCGCCGGCCGTCTGGCCCTGGAGGCGGAAGTCGAGCCCGCCGCCGTCGATGTCGTCGTACCAGAGCACGGCGCGCAGGTGCGGGTAGTCCTGGCGCAGCTTCTGGAACGTCTGGCGGATCCACAGGCGCGCGTCGCCGCCGTCGCCGGTGGTGCCGATCTCCGAGATCATGATCGGCTTGTCGAAGCGCGAGAGCGCCCGGTAGGTGTCGTGGTAGAGCGGGTCGGCCGTGCGCCACGAGCTCCACGAGTAGGCGTTGCCCCAGTTGAAGCCGCTGGTGGACACCCAGTTGACCCAGCGGCCGCCGGGGTAGTAGGCGTCGATGTCGTGGTTCTCGCCGTCGATGCGCTCGAGGTTGTTGATCGACCAGATCCAGCTGACGTTGCGGGCGCCGGCCTGGTCGAAGATGCGGTGCACGTGGCGCCACGCGGCGACGTAGTCGGCCGGGGTGTTGCCGTTGGTGAAGACGCCCCACGGGTACCAGTTGCCGTTCATCTCGTGCATCAGGCGGATCATCACCGGGTCGCGGTAGGCCGCCACGTCGCGGGCCCACGCCCGGATGTAGCGGTCGTGGTCGCCGGCGGCGATGCGCGCGAGGCTGACGTCCGGCTGCAGGGCGACGTGCTTGACGCCCTCCGGGGCGCTCCAGGGCTCCCACGTGATCATCGGGACCGAGCCGGCGCGCTGGACGCGGCGGGCCCAATCGGGGCGGAAGCGGCGCTCGCCGGTCAGCCACTGCTGGAACCAGTTGACGATGCGCGGGTGCGGCCCGTTGGCCGCGGTCCAGTCGGCGACGGCGCCGGTCTTCTCGACCAGGCGGAAGTTCGACACGCCCAGGTAGACGCCGTGCTCGGGCGGCAGGATGCGCCGCATGGGGAGCGTCGTGTCGCGCTCGGGGTCCGGCACCGGGATGATAACGGCGTCCTCCGGGGAGACCGTCACGGTCAGCGTCGCCTGCTCGTCGGAGGCCACCAGGAAGGGGACGGCGAGCACGCCCGCGACCACGGCCGTGACCGCCACGCCGGCGGCGGCCAGCGACAGGCGCCGGATCCAAGAGGGGGACGTCATCCCCCTGGGGGTCGGCAGCCGCTGGGGGCGACCTGAGCCCGGCGGGCGCGCGGACGGGCGCGGACCCGACACGGCATGGGAGGTTTCCATAGTCTTCAGTCGGCGTCCGATCTGCCGATATGGGCGCCACGTGCCCCTTTCCACATCCGTGCCCCTCCTCCGCCAGCGCCTCCGACGGCGCCTCACGCTGGTCCCGGTGGTCCTCGCCGCGGCGCTCTGCGCCGCCGCGCCCGCCACGGCCTCCCCGGTCCCGGGGACGCTCGGCGGCGCGTGGAAGGCGGGTGAAGCGCCGGCCGCCGCGGGCCGTCAGGACGCGGCCGCCCTCGTGCGCCGGGCGGTCCTCGTGAGGCGGGCCCGCGTCCGCGCCGAGCGCCGTGCCCGGCGCGCGAAGGCGCGCGAGATGAACCCGCTGCGCGCGATGCCGCTGTTCGTCGAGCCCGCCGGCCCGGCGCGCGCGCAGGCAAACGCCTGGCGCGGCTCGCGCCCCGGCGACGCCGTCTACATCGACGCGATCGCCCGCTCGCCGCAGAGCCTGTGGCTCGGCGACTGGAAGTACGACGTGCGCGCCGCGGCGGCGCGCCGGGTGGCGGCCGGCCGGGCGCAGGGCGCCGTCCCCGTGATCGTGGCCTACAACGCCCCCAACCGGGACTGCGGCCAGCACTCCTCGGGCGGGGCGGCCGACGCGGCTGCCTACCGGCGCTGGATCGACGGCCTCGCCCACGGCATCGGCTCGTCGCCGGCGGTCGTGGTGCTGGAGCCCGACGGTCTCGCCGGCCTCGGCTGCCTGTCGGCGCCCCAGCGCGCCGAGCGCATCGACCTCCTGGCCGACGCGGTCGACCGGCTCTCCCACCTGGACGCGACCGCCGTATACATCGACGCCGGCAACCCGGGATGGGTCAGCCCCGCCGTCATGGCCCGGCGCCTGCGCGCCGTGGGCGTGGCCGGGGCCCGCGGCTTCGCGGTCAACGTCTCCGGCTTCGAGACCACCGCCCGCGCCGTGGCGTTCGGCCGGGCCATCTCGCGCCGCACCCGCGGGGCCCACTTCGTCGTGGACACCAGCCGCAACGGCCTTGGGCCGCTTCCCGGCGAGTGGTGCAACCCGGCGGGGCGCGCCCTGGGGGAGCGCCCGACGACCGACACGGGCGATCCGCTCGTTGACGCCTTGCTGTGGGTCAAGCGGCCCGGCGAGTCGGACGGCCTGTGCAACGGCGGCCCGCCCGCCGGCACCTGGTGGCCCGAGTACGCCCTCGGGCTCGCCCAGCGCGCCACCTCCTGACGCGCCGGGCCGGCGGGGCTGACCCGCCGCGAAACTCGCGGTCCGCCGCGCCGATAAGGGATCTGTACGCGGCGCGGGCACGCGCCTTCAGAACGACCCAGGACGGCATGGATGCCCCCACTCACCGCCGAGGACCTCCCGTCGCGCGCCACCTCGGGCGCGCGGCCGCCCTCGTCGGCGTCGCGCCTCGCCCAGGCGCTGGCGCTCGCGGCCCTGACGGCGGCCTGCGGGTACCTCGTGTGGCGGTGGGGCTTCACGCTGGACGGCTCGTCGCTGTGGCTGGGTGTCCCCCTGGCGGCCGCCGAGACCTACGGGCTGATGATGCTCGCCCTGCTCACGTTCTCGTGCTGGCGCCTGTCCGAGCGCCCGGCGCGGCCGCCGCTCGAGCGGCGCAGCGTCGCCATCCTGATCGCCACCTACGACGAGGACGAGGACGTGCTGCGGCCGACCGTGGTCGGCGCGCTCGCCGTGCGCAACGACCTGCCGCCCGAGGTCTGGGTCCTCGACGACGGCGGTCGCGAGTGGGTGCGCGAGATGTGCGACCACCTCGGGGCGCGCTACCTCTCGCGCCCGGCCCCGCGCGCGCACGCCAAGGCCGGCAACTTCAACCACGCCCTCGGCCACGTTGACGCCGAGTTCCTGGTCACGCTCGACGCCGACCACGTGCCGCGGCCCGAGCTTCTCGAGCGGATGCTCGGCCACATGGCCGACCCGCGGGTCGCGATCGTCCAGGGCCCGCAGGCCTTCTACAACCGCGGCTTCGGGCACCCGCGCTCCGAGGACGACCCGCTGCGAAACGAGCAGAGCATCTTCTTCGACGTCATCTGCCGCGGGAAGGACCGCCACGGCTCCGCGTTCTGGTGCGGCTGCCCGTCGCTGCTGCGCCGCGAGGCCGTGATGGAGGTCGGCGGGGTCGCCACCGAGACGGTCGTGGAGGACGCCCACACCAGTCTCAGGCTCAACGCGCGCGGCTGGCGGGTCGCCTACCACGACGAGGTGATGGCGCTCGGCCTGGCCCCCGAGGAGATCGGCGCGTTCGTGGTCCAGCGCGGCCGCTGGGCTCGCGGGTCGCTGCAGATGCTGCGGCTGGACCCGCCCACGTTCAAGCGTGGCCTCACCTGGAGCCAGCGCATCGAGTACACCGCGAGCTGTCTGCACTTCCTGGAGGGGCCGCAGCGCCTCATCGGCCTGCTGGTGCCGCCCGCCGTGCTGCTGACCGGCGCCGTCCCGATCCACGCGCACCCGGCGCTCTATCTCGCGATCTTCCTCCCGCACTTCGTGCTGGTGCCGCTGGCCTCGAAGGCGCTGACGCGCGGCCACTACCGCGTGCTCGAGGGCGAGCGCTACTCGATCGTGCGCATGGAGGCCTACCTGCGCGCGCTGGCGGCCCTCCCGCGCGGACGCGGGACCGGGTTCGCGGTGACGCCCAAGGGTGCCCGCTCGGGGGGCGCGCCGGTCGCGCGCGCCCTGCGACTGCCGCTGACCGTGGCGGGCCTCACGATGCTCGCGCTCGGCTACCAGACCTACGCGCAGCTCCTCGACCTGCCCGGCCGCCTGCCGCCCGGGGCGGCCACCGTCACCAACCTCTGGGCGTTCGCCAACATCGGCCTGGTGGCCGCCGTGGTCGCGTGGGCGCGCAACGTGCAGCACCGGCGCCGCAGCCACCGGTTCCCGGCGGAGATCCACGCCGCCTACTCGGCCGACGAGGGCGCGGTGCCCTCGCTGGCCGGCCGCACCACCGACCTCAGCCGCCACGGGGCCCGCGTCGCGGTGTCCGAACCGCGGGGGCCGGGCGAGCGCATCCGCATGGTGATGCTGCTCGACGACGGACCGATCGAGGTGACCGGGGTCGTCGCCACCGCGACCGCCTCGCGGGACGGCGGCTGGGTGGTGGGCGTCGACTTCGACCCGCTGGAGCGGGCGGTGGCCGACGCCATCACCAGCTGGTGCTTCCGCTTCCCGTTCGGCCCCGACTGCACGGTCGTCCCCGACCGGACCCCGCTCGCCGAGCCGGCCTCGGAGGGCGTGGAGGGGGTGGAGGAGCGCTTCGCCGAGGGCGCGCCGCTCCTGGCGACGGCCGAGACGGCGGCCACCGACGCCGAGGCCGAGGAGGACGCCCCCGAGCCCGAGGGCGTCACCTGAGCGCCGCATGGGCGGGCGGTGGGCTACCCTGGCCGCCTCGGGACGTGGCGCAGCCTGGTAGCGCACCGCCTTTGGGTGGCGGGGGTCCCCGGTTCGAATCCGCGCGTCCCGATTGGCCGGCTGCCGCCCCGGCGGAGCCGGAACCCGTGCAGTCACGTCCGGGGCGGCGGAGGCCGCGAGCAGCCACCACGTCGTGATGGCGCGGCGCATCCATCTGCTGGTGGGCGCGGTGGTGCTGGGCGGGGCCGTCGTGGTCGTGGTCCTCAGCGAGCTGTTCGGGCTCGGCTGGGGCTGGACCGGCTTCCCCGAGAACGGCCACCTCTGGGACTGGCTGCACCTGCTCGTGCTCCCGCTCGTCCTGCTGCTCCTGCCGCTGTGGGTGGCGACCCACGCGGGGCACGCGCGCGCCTGGCGCGCCGGCCTGGCGGCCACGGGGGTCGCCTTTGCGGTCCTGCTCTACGGGGGCTACCGGCTGGGGTGGGAGTGGACCGGGTTCACCGGCAACCACCTCTGGGACTGGCTGGAGATGCTCGTGCTGCCGCTGAGCGTCGCCCTGCTGCCGCTCTGGCTCGCGGCGGACCGGCGCCCGGGCCCCGCCCACCTCGCCGCAGCGGCCGCCCTGCTGGCCGCGTTCGTCGCCCTCGTGGCCTGCGGCTACGCGGTGCCGTGGGTCTGGACGGGCTTCGAGGGCAACACCCTCTGGGACTGGATCCAGCTCTTCATCGTGCCCTTCGCGATCCCGGTTTCCGTGACGGTGATCGTGTGGATGAGCCGCGCCGAGGGGGCGCGTGAGCAGGATCACGGGTGTCGTCCGGCCGATCGCGCTACTCTGCTGCGCGGTCGTCCCGTTTGGGCGGCTGTGAAAAGCGTGGATGAGACGTCGGTGGGCCTCGGCTCGGCGGGTCGGTTCCTCGCCGAGCGATAAGGATGTGCAATGCCCGAAGGCGTCGTGAAGTGGTTCTCGCAGGAGAAGGGCTACGGCTTCATCACCCCGGACGACGGGGCAAGGACCTCTTCGTCCACTTCTCCGAGATCCAGGGCTCCGGCTTCCGGAACCTGGACGAGGGCCAGCGGGTCGCGTTCGAGAGCCAGGAGGGCCCGAAGGGTCCCCAGGCGTCGAACGTCGCCCCTCTGAGCCACTCCACACCCCGATGCTGGATCACGAGGCCGCCCTCCGGGCGGCCTCGTGCGTTCCCGGATCAGTCCCGGGAACTCGGGCCGCGCGCCCCCGCCCCCGCCCCTCCCCTTCCCCGGGGTCACGGCTTCCGATGCCCTCGTTACAGCACCCCTCCCTGGGGGAACATGCCAGGGGTTCATCCTACAGAGGGAGAGGTTCATGGGTGGGAGCATCGGCGGCATAAGCCTGGGCGGGATCCTGGTGATCGTCGGGGTCCTGATCGCCATCTTCGGGCCGTTCTGGCTCGGACTCATCATCGCGCTCGTCGGGCTCATCGCCTTCGGCGGCTTCGCGAAGGGGAAGTGGTACTAGCGATCCGGGGGGCCCGAGGCCTCGTCGCGGGCCCCGGCGTCGGCAGACGGCGCCCGAGCGCCGGGGTGGGGAGCCGAAGCTCACCCTGGCGCCGCCCCCCTCCCGCTCCTCGGCCCAGATGCGGCCGCCCTGGGCCTCGACCAGGCCGCGCGCGATCGCCAGTCCCAGGCCGGCCCGGCGCCGCTGCGCCGGCGGGCGCTGTCGGCCCTCCAGAAGCGTTCGAAGACGCGCTCGAGCGCCTCGGGGGCGATCCCCTCGCCGGTGTCCTCCACGCTCACGCGCACGCCCTCGGGCTCGGAGGCCACCAGCACGGCCACCGACCCATCGGACGGCGTGTGGCGCAGCGCGTTGGTGAGCAGGTTGAGCAGCACGTGCTCCAGGTGGTCCGGCGCGCAGCGCACCGCGGGCACGGCGCCGTCCACGCGCGACTCCAGGCGGATGCCCCGGGCCTCGGCGCTCGCCTCCACGCCCCGCACGCAGCCGGCCACGATGCCGTCGAGCCGCACCTCGCGCAGCTCCAGGGTCAGCGCGCCGGCGTCGGTCGCGATCACCTCGCGGACGATCGGCTCGTCCACGACCAGGACGGTCGCTGCCGGCGTCTCGGTCATCGGCGGCGGATCATGACCGAGACGCCTTGCGGAAGCATTACGAGGCGATCGCCCGCTCGAGGAGCGGCGTGATGGCCTCCCCGTGGGCGTTGGCGCCGGCGCGCTTGATGACCGCCTCGTAGGTCTCCTCGTCGAACGAGCCCTTGCAGGTGCCGCAGTGGTAGACGAGCAGGGCGGCGGCCTCGTCGCGGATGCGGGCCATGCGCACGGCGGCCTCGAGCTCCGGCGTGATCGCCGGGCCGTGCTCGTTGGCGGCGGCGCGCTTCAGGACGGCCTCGACCGTCAACTCGTCGAACTGGCCGGTGCAGGTGCTGCACTGGTACACGAGCATCCGCATCGCGTCGTCGTGGATGCGCGCGGCGGCCAGGGCGGCCTCGAGCTGGGGGGTGACGACGGCGGGGCTTCCGAGCTGCTCGCTGATAGCTGGGCATGGTGTCCTCCGTGGGACGGGTGCCGGATGCGCCGTGGTCCGGCCCGGCCCGCGGGCGTTACACCCCGCCCGCCCCGCCCTCGAGCTCGTCGATCGACTCCTGGCACCAGCGCGCGAACGCCCGCTGGGCGTGGACGCCCTTGCGCAGGGCGATGACGAGGTACGGGCTGGCGCCCTCGGGCAGCCCCGCGATCTCCGCCTCGAACTCGGCCCGCCGCCGCTCGTGCTCGGCCTTCAGGCGGCGCAGCTGGTCGGCCACCTCGGCGGGCTCCAGCGGCTCGGCCAGCGTCAGCTTCACCAGCGACTCGTCCTTCAGGCTCGCGAGGCCCCACGGCTCGCGCAGCCACGCCCGCGAGCGCCCTCCGGCCGGCAACGGTGGTGGTGCCGACTGCGCTGTACGCCGGGGCGCGCGTCCTGGCGAGCATGCTCTCGCTGGCGAGCCGAGGCCCAGCCAGCCGGCGCGGCTCGGCGTAAATGCTCGGTCGGACGCATGCCGGTCCGCCCCGGCCTCGAGCCGCGCCTTGACCTCGTAGCCCGAGCTCGGGCCCCCCGCGAGCTGGCCGAGGACGGCGTAGGTCGTCACCGGCAGCGAGCCCGGGGCCGGGGGGGTTGACGGGATCTTACGAGTCGATGTATTTCTACTTGGCATATTCGCTCTCGTAGGAAGGCCTCGCATGCGTCTCTACCACAGATGGAAGTGCCCGTGGTGCGCCGCGGCGCGGCAGGGCATCGAGAACGTCGGGGCAGAAGTCGAGCTGGTGGAGGTGCCGCGCCCGCGCGAGGAGCGGACCGATGTCCTGGTCGTCAGCGGCCAGTCCAAGGTGCCGGTGCTCGTGGACGGCGACGAGGTGATCGTCGATTCGCGGCGCATCGTCCGCCACCTCTACGAGCGCTACGGCGAGCCTGGCCCGCTCGGCGGCGGAGCTCGCGGCCGAGCAGGACGGCGACCCCGACGACCTCGACGAGTCGGGGTTCTGCGCGATCGGCGATGCGCCGGGGGGCGTCCGCGGCGGCGAGGCGGCATAGGAGCGCGCCGTGTCCACCTCGCCTCCGCTCGGTGGCCCGTTGCCCGCCGTGCCCGGCCGGGACGGGGACGCACGCCTCGTCGCCGCGCTGCGCCGGGGGGACGAGGACGCCTTCACCGCCCTCGTGCGGCAGCACCACGGCGCGCTGCTGCGCTATGCCGGCGTCTTCGTCAAGGACCGCGCCGTGGCCGAGGAGGTCGTCCA
>CAVYRD010000013.1:0-456795 GCA_963770865.1 uncultured Thermoleophilia bacterium | reverse complement strand
ATCGCTCGCCGGAAGGCCGCGAACTCGTGCTCGTCGGCGAGCGCCTCGGGGAAGATCATGTCTGCGCCCGCGTCCACGTAACGCTCGGCGCGCCTGATGGCCGCCTCGAGCCCCTCGGGTGCGCGCGCGTCGGTGCGGGCGCAGACGACAAAGCCCGGGTCGCGCCGGGCGCGGACGGCGGCGGCGATGCGCCGCACCATCTCGTCCTCCGGGACCAGGGTCTTGTTGTCGAGGTGGCCGCATCGCTTGGGGTTCACCTGGTCCTCCAGATGGCAGCCCGACAGGCCGGCGTCCTCGAGCGCCTGGATCGTGCGGGCCACGTTCATCGCCTCGCCGAAGCCGGTGTCGGCGTCGATGAGCGTGGGCAGCGACGTCGAGCGGGCGATCTGGGCGCCCCGGCCGGCGACCTCGCTGAGCGTGGTCAGCCCCACGTCGGGCAGGCCGAGGTCGGCCGACAGCGCGGCCCCCGAGACGTAGACGCCCTCGAAGCCGGCGTCCTCGACGGCCATCGCGACAAGCGGCGAGAACGCGCCGGGCATGCGCAGCAGGCGCCCGGAGGCGAGACCTGCCCGGAAGGCCTCCCGGCGCTCCTGCGCGGTCGGGCGGCCGGTGGTGAGCGCGGACCCGCTCACCGGTCGAAGATGCCGCGCGCCACCGAGATGGCGAGCAGGTCGGGGTCGGCGCGGATCGTGAGGCCGGGCAGGTCGCCCGGGCCGAGCTCGGTGAGCGCCTCCGCGGTGGACAGGAAGCGGTCCTGCTCAGCGGGGGCCAGCACGCCGTCGGCCAGGCCGCGGAACTTGGCGACGTAGTCGGCGCGCCCGAAGGGGCGCGCGCCGCGGGGGTGCGCGTCGGCGACGCCCAGCTCGTCCTCGATGACCGTGCCGTCGTCCAGCGTCACCACGATCCGACCGCCGAACTCCGGCTCGGCGGCGTGGTAACGGCGCGTCCATTCCGGCTCCTCGACGGTCCGGATAGCGTGCCAGAGCCGCACGGTGTCGGGCCGCCCGGCGCGGGTGGGCGCGTAGGACCGCTCGTGGTGCCAGGCGCCGTCCTCGAGCGCCACGGCCACGATGTAGGCGATCGAGTGGTCGAGGGTCTCGCGGCTCGCGCCGGGCTCCATCTTCTGCGGGTCGCCCGAGCCGGTCCCGATGACGTTGTGGGTGTGGTGGCTCGTGTGGATCACGACCTCTCTCACGCGCGAGAGGTCGCCGATCCGGCCGCGCATGCGCCGGGCCAGGTCGATGAGCGCCTGGGCCTGATACTCGGCCGAGTGCTCCTTGGTGTAGCTGTCGAGGATCGCGCGCTTGGGCTCTCCCGCCTCGGGCAGCGGCACCGCGTACTCGGCCTGCGGGCCGCCGAGCAGCCACGCGATGACGCCGTCCTCGCCCTCGTAGACCGGCGACGGCGCGCCCTCGCCGCGCATCGCCCGATCCACGGCCTCGACGGCCATCTTCCCGGCGAAGGCGGGCGCGTGCGCCTTCCAGCTCGAGATCTCGCCCTTGCGCGACTGGCGCGTGGTGGTGGTCACGTGCAGCGCCTGCTGGATCGCCTGGTAGATCGTCTCCGCCGGCAGGCCCAGGGCGGTGCCGATGCCCGCGGCCGCCGACGGCCCGAGGTGGGCGATGTGGTCGATCTTGTGCTCGTGCAAGCAGATGCCACGGGCGAGGTCGATCTGGATCTCGTAGCCGGTCGCGATGCCTCGGGCCACGTCGACGCCGCTCAGGCCGCAGTGCTGGGCCACCGCGACCACGGGCGGGATGTTGTCGCCCGGGTGCGAGTACTCCGCCGCGAGAAAGGTGTCGTGGAAGTCGAGCTCGCGGACCGCGACGCCGTTCGCCCACGCGGCCCACTCGGGCGACACACGCCGCTCGGGGCCGAACCCGAGGATCGTGGCTCCCGGCGAGAGGGGGTGCGCTGCGGCCTGGCGGCGGGCGCTCGCCACCGGCCCGCGCCGCAAGGCCGCAGCGGCGACGGCCGCCGTGTCGATGATCCGGTCGATGACCGCCTCGAGGACGTCCTGGTCGAGTGGCGCCGGGTCGGCGGCCACCTCGGCCAGCCGCCACGCGAGCTGCTCCTCGCGCGGCAGCGTGTCCGACGACGGGTGCACGCGTATCTCGAGTGTCCTCACCTGCTCCTCCTCCGGGGTGTTCGCAACATGCGCACCCTCACACGTAACATGAGCCCCAACTAGTGCTGGGTTGCGAGGCTGCGAGGCACGTATTGCGAAGTCTGCGAATGAAGATGTTCGTCGGTGCCCAGGTGCGCCGGGCCCGCGAGCAGCGCGGCCTCACCCAGGCGGCGCTGGCCAGGCTGATCTCCATCTCGCCGAGCTACCTGAACCAGATCGAGCGTGACCAGCGGCCCCTCACGGTGCCCGTGCTGCTGCGCCTGAACGAGGCCGTGGGCTTCGACGCCCACGCGCTCTCGGAGGACGAGGGCGCCCGCTTAGTGGCCGCCCTGAACGCCGCCCTCACCGACCCAGCCGCCGGCGTGGACGAGACGGTCCCGGCCACCGAGATCCGCGAGCTCGTCTCCGGCTTCCCCGCCCTGGCCCGCGCGATCGTGGTGCTGCACCGGCGCGCCAGCGACGCGCGGCGCAGAGTTGAGGAGATGGCGATCGGCCTGGGTGCGCGGCTGCCCGCGGGGGATCGGCTGCCGGTGATCCCCTACGACGAGGTCCTCGACTTCGTCCACGACAACGGCAACCACTTCGCCGAGCTGGACATCGCGGCCGAGGCGCTCCCGGCGGCCGACCTCCCGCAGCTGCTCGAGGAGCGCCACGGCGTGCGGGTAGTTGTGGACGACGACCTGCGCGACCGGCGCCGCTTCGACCGGGCGACACGGACGCTTCACCTCCCCCGCCACCTCGACGACGCGCGGCGCGCCTTCCAGATGGCCGTCCAGTGGTGCGTGCTGGAGCACACGGGAACGCTCGACCGCCTGACAGCCGTCCCGGGGCTCTCGGGCGACGAGTCGCGCGCCCTGGCCCGGGTCGGCCTGGCCAACTACTTCGCGGGCGCCGTGCTCCTGCCTTACGGCGCGTTCCTGGCCAAGGCCGAGGCCACCGGCTACGACGTCGGCCTCCTGAGCGACCACTTCGGCGTGAGCATCGAGACGGTTTGCCACCGCCTCAGCACGATGCAGCGCCCCGGCGCCGCCGGCGTCCCGTTCTTCTTCGTCCGCGTCGACCGGGCGGGGAACATCTCCAAGCGCCACTCCGCCACCGACTTCCACTTCTCGCGGATCGGGGGAACGTGCCCGCTCTGGAACGTCTACGAGGCCTTCTCCTCCCCCGGGCGCTTCCTCACCCAGGTCGCCCAGATGCCGGACGGGCGCACGTACCTCTGGGTCGCCCGCACCATCGGCCGGCGGCTCGGGGGCTACGGCGACACCGAGGTCCAGTTCGCGCTAGGCCTGGGCTGTGACGTGCGCCACGCGTCGCGGCTGGTGTACTCGCGCGGCCTGGCCCTGTCCGACCCGGCGACGGCGGTGCCGATCGGTCCGGGCTGCCGCCTGTGCGAGCGCGTGGCCTGCCCCCAGCGTGCATTCCCCCTCATCGGCCGCGCCCCCCACATCGACGAGGACCGCACCCGCAACGAGCCCTATCCGGCCGCCTGACTCACCTGGAGCGGGCGACGAGCTCGCCCGCGCGCCGGCCCTCCAGCAGCCCTCCGGGAGGTTGGGCCCCTGGCGAGTTCCGACAGCGGACGACTTGCGCGCGTAAGGGGAGTGGTACCCGAAGCATCCACTGAGGTCTGGAGCCGAGCGAAGACCCTCGAGATCCCGCTGAGGAAGGGAAGCCGACGAGCGGATTCGAACCGTTGACCCCCTCATTACGAGACAGCGCCGGGTGTCCGTGCCTGTCCGCTCCAGTCAGGAAGTCCTGTACACGCCTGCGGCGCGGTCAGGGGGTGACAGGGAAGGACACGGGAGTCCGCCGACGTCGACGTAACCGTCGACGTGACCCCGGGGCCGCGGCTGCCCTGGCTCCAGCCCGTCCTGCCTCAGTGGGAGCCGTCGATCAGCCGACGCGTGCGCGTCCGCTACCGTCCTTCGTTCACGCATCGGGAACCGGTGCAGTTCGCGTGAGCACGCGGCGTGCCGGCTGGAGATGTCCGGACGGCCCCTGCGGCTTCCGCCCGAAAAGGGAGTTCCCCTCATGTCCGAGGGCGTCGTCAAGTGGTTTTCCGCCGATAAGGGGTACGGATTCGTGACCCCCGAGGACGGAGGGAAGGATCTCTTCGTGCATCACAGCGAGATCCAGGGTTCGGGCTTCAAGAGCCTGGACGAGGGTCAGCGCGTCACGTTCGAGGCCGAGCAGGGCGCCAAGGGCCCTCAGGCCGTCAGGGTCACGCCCCTGTAGCGCCGGGCCTGTTACCGCCTCCCGGCGACCGGCCGGGAGGCGGTCCTCCCACCGATACGCTCGTGACCGGAGCTGCAGCGGTCGCAGGCCGTGCTCGACGTGACCGTCGACGTGGATTCCGACCCCAGCCCGTCGAAGCCCGCCCAAGAGGGGCCATGACGACGCGGACCGAAGGCTCTTCAGAGGCCGAGCGCTTGTGCGGCTGCTCGGCAGGCCACGATCGCGAAGCCGTCGGGGCCACCCGAGACGCCAACGGCGCCCCTCGCCGCCCCCTCCACGTCGAGTACCACCGCGCCGACGCCGGAGCCGGTCACCTCGCGGATGCCCTGGCTCAGTGCCTCGCGGGCGCTGCGAACCGCGCGGTCGAGCTGGTCACCGGGCACGCTGCCCGGCCGCTCGGCCCCTCGGAGGTTGCCGCCGCGGTCGAGGACGACCACGGCGCACTCGAGTCCCCAGGTCGTCGGCCAGATCGAGGGTCACGTTGAGGAGGGCCCGCACCTCCGTCGCCGTCAGAGCGTCGTGGTCTTCCGCCGTCCGCCAAGGGGAAAGTGTCATGAACCATTCTTATCAGTTCGATAAGTCATGAGTCGGTGCTTTGTCCCACCGGCGACGGGTCTGTGAAGACCGTCACACCACTCAGTGGGACCGCCATGCCTCCGGCGCATCGACCAGCGACCTGATCGGGCCCGGCAACTCGCCCCCGAGGAGATCGGCGAGGGTGATCTCCTCGAGCACGGCCCGTAGGTTCACACGCACCGCGATCCAGACATCGCGCAGGGGCTGTGCGCGCCCCGCGTAGTCGAGGTCCTCGGGCCGGGCCCCCCGGACGCTCGCGAGCGGGCCGTCGAGGGCGCGGATGATCTCGGCGAGGCGAATGTCCCCCGCGGGCCGCGCCAGGCGGAATCCCCCCTGCTGCCCGCGCACGCTGCGCACCAGCCCGGCGCGTTTCAGCTCGAGCAGGATGTTCTCCAGGAATGCGACCGGGATGTCCTGTCCCGCCCCGATCTGGTCGCGCTTGACAGGGGCGTCCGACTCCTCCTCGAGGGCCGCCAGCTCGATGAGGGCGCGGATGCCGTAGTCGGCCTTGGCGGAGACCCGCATGGGGGGATTCTGCCCGCTCGCGCGGACGTGGGCGCGCCGGCCCTCATGTGGGGCGCGCGGTGAGGGGCGCCGGGCCGAGCGCGGGCTCGCCGGCGAGCCGGGCAGCGAGCCGGGCGACGGTGTCCACGAGGGCGTCGAGACGGCCCCCGGCACGCTCCCCCGGCGCGCCGTCGGTGAAATCGGCGGAGGTGAGGTAGACGGCCGTCGGAGCGACGAGCGCCCCGAAGAAGGCCAGCACGTCGCGCAGGTGCCGCTCGGCGCCGAGGTAGTGGTGGTCGCTGGCGCCCATCGCCACGAGCCCGACCGGCGTGTCGCGCAACGCCTCGACCGGGACGTGGTCGAGCAGGTTCTTCAGCACGCCGGTCATCGAGCCGCGGTACACCGGCGTGGCCAGGATCACGGCGTCCGCCGCCGTCAGCGCATCCAGCACGCGCGGGGTGTCGTCGCCTTCGCCGGCCGGCGCGCCGGCGGGGCCGACACGCAGTGCGGCCAGGTCCAGGAGGGTGACGGATCCGATCCCCGGCCGCACGGCGGCCCGATCGACGGCCTCCTCCACGGCGCGTGAGAGGCGGCCCGGCGGCGTGACGCTCCCGAGCACGACGAGGAGGGCGACGGGCGAGTCGGTGCGAGGTGTCTCATCCATTGTTGACAATCCTGATCGAGTTTTGTGTATATGCTCCCATCATGACATCGACCGCCATCCGCACCCCCCTCGGTCCGCATCTCGGCGACGGCGTCCACGGCGTCCCGCCGGCGCTCCTGCGCCGCACGATGGGTCACTTCGCCACCGGCGTCACCGTGGTCACGGCCATCGATCACGACGGGAGCGCGTTCGGCACCACCGCGAACTCCGTGACGTCCGTCTCCCTCGATCCGCCCCTCCTGCTGGTCTGCCTGCGCCACGAGTCGGAGACGCTCGCGGCGATCCGCGACGCGGGCCGCTTCGGCGTCAACATGCTGCGGGCCGACCAGCGCCACCTGTCCGACGGCTTCGCCCGGCCGTCGGACGCCATCACCTGGCGCGGCGTGCGCCACCGCGTGCGCGAGGGCGTCGTCGTCCTGGACGACGCCCTCGCCACGCTCGAGTGCACGCTTCACGACACGCTCGACGGCGGCGACCACGCGATCGTCGTCGGCCGGGTGACCGCCGCCGACCACGCCGACGACGGCCACGAGCCGTTGCTGTTCTACCGCGGGGCCTACACCGCCCTCGAGCACGGGGCCGCTCCACGGCCTGAGCCTGACGGGCCCACCGTCGCCCTGCCGTCCGTCCTCGGCGACCTGCGCATGACGTCGCTGTCGCCCGACGACGACGGGGGCGTGAGCGTAGCCGTCAGCGTCGGCGAGCCGCGCGGCGTCCCCGGTGCCCTCCTGTACCTGCACCGCGGGTGCCTGCTGGGTGATGCGCTCGGCAGCGCGGTCTGCGCCGGCCGCGCCCGCCTGCGTGGCGCCCTGACCCGGATGGGTACCGGCGGCCCGGGGGTCGTCGTCTACCACCGCTCGGCCGACGGCATCGCCACCTGTTGCGGCGCGGACGGCGCGGGCGGGCCGCCGCCGACCGCCGACGAGATCGCCGCCGTGCGTCGCGCGGCGCGCGCCCTCGAGCTTCGCGAGGTCCGCCTCATCGGTGGACCTCAGGAGGCACGGGCCCTGGCCGAGGCCGGGCTGCGTGTCTCCGCCCTCATCCCTTCACACGATCCGAGGAGAACCGATGTCCCTTGATGCCCCGAGCCGTTCGGGCGCCGGCCTGCTGGAGCGCCCGACCGGCCCGAGCACCTCCGGCGCCTCCCCCGAGGCGGTGGCCGAGGTGCTGGCCGTCGCCGATCGGGTGGCCGACGAGTTGCGGGCCACCGCCGCCGAGCGTGACCGCGCCAACCGCACCCCCCGGGCCGAGATCGAGCTTCTCCGTGAGAACGACCTGCTCCAGGTGCAGGAGCCCGTCGAGTACGGCGGCCGCGGCCTCAACCTGGCCCAGGCCCATCAGGTCACCCGCCGCATCGCGCGCGGCGACACGTCGATCGCCCACCTGATCGGCTACCACTTCGCCCAGACCCGGGTGGCGCAGCTCTTCGGCACCCCCGAGCAGGCCGACGCCCTCTCGCGCCGCAACGGCGAGGAGCGCCTCTTCTGGGGCGGGGTCCAGAACCCGCGCGGCGGCTCCGAGCTGGTGCTGACGCGCGACGGCGACGACTTCCTGCTGAACGGCCACCGCACCTTCGCCAGCGGCGCGAGCGTCGGCGACCAGCTCTCCGTGCTCACGGTCTTCGAGGGCCGTCTGCAACTGGTCTCGATCCCCGGGAACCGCGAGGGCTTCGTCGCCCTCGGCAACTGGGACAACATCGGCCAACGCCTCACCGACTCCGGCGGCGTCCAGTTCGAGGACGTGCGCGTGCACCGCTCCGAGGTGCTCGGCGAGGACCCCGACGCCGGCCACCCCTTCACGCCCTACCAGACGCTCGTGACGCCGCACTGGCAGCTCGCCTTCGTGAACTTCTACGTGGGGACGGCCGAGGGCGCGATCCCCGAGGCGCTCGAGTGGACGCGTACCAAGGCCAGCCCGTGGGAGACCTCGGGCGTCGAGCGCGCGTCGGACGACGCGTACATCCTCGAGACCGTCGGCGAGATCGTGAGCGAGGTGCGCGCTGCCGCACTGCTGGCCGACCGCGCCGGCGACGCGATCCAGTGGGCCCTCGACATCGGCCCGGCGCTCACCGCCGAGCAGCGCGCCGAGGCCGCGGTCGCCCTCTACGAGGCGAAGTACCTCACCACCAAGGTGGCCCTCGACGTCACGAGCCGCCTGTTCGAGATCCAGGGCGCCCGCGCCACGACCACCGAGTACGGCTTCGACCGGCACTGGCGCAACATCCGCACCCACACGCTGCACGACCCCGTGGCCTACAAGGCACGCGAGGTCGGCGACTGGGCGCTCAACCGCCGCGGCCCGGAGTTCTCCCTCTACCGGTAGCCCGCCGGGCCCGCGGGGCGCGCCGCCCCCCTTCGGCGCGCCCCGCAACGGGCCACCCCGCCCCTGTCCGACAAGGAGACCGACCACCATGCCCCAGGCCGACCGCACGGCCGAACCCCTCCGCTTCGCCTACTGGGTGCCCAACGTCAGCGGGGGCCTCGTCACCAGCACCATCGAGCAGCGCACCGACTGGAGCTTCGACTACAACCGCGAGCTCGCCCGCACGGCCGAGCGTGTCGGCTTCGAGTACGCGCTCAGCCAGGTGCGCTATACGGCCAGCTACGGCGCCGAGTTCCAGCACGAGTCGACCAGCTTCAGCCTCGCGCTACTGCTGGCCACCGAGCGCCTGAAGCTGATCGCCGCGGTACACCCCGGCCTCTGGCACCCCGGCGTGCTGGCCAAGTGGATCGCGACCGCGGATCACCTCTCCGGCGGGCGCATCGCGGTCAACGTCGTGAGCGGGTGGTTCAAGGACGAGTTCACCCAGCTCGGCGAGCCGTGGCTCGAGCACGACGAGCGCTACCGCCGCAGCGCCGAGTTCATCACCGCCCTGCGGAGCATCTGGACCGAGGACGACGCCGAGCTCGCCGGCGACTTCTACCGCATCCACCGCTTCACGCTGAAGCCCAAGCCGCTCGCGTGGGAGGGCCGGCCCCACCCCGAGATCTTCCAGGGCGGCAACTCGACCGCCGCACGCCAGAACGGCGGGCGCCTCTCGGACTGGTACTTCTCCAACGGCAAGTCGTTCGAGGGAGTGCAGGAGCAGCTCGCCGACCTGCGCGCGATCGCCGCCGACGCCGGCCGGACCGTGGGTCCGAAGTTCGGCCTCAACGGGTTCATCATCGTGCGCGACACGGAGAAGGAAGCCCACGAGGTGCTGCGCGAGATCATCGCCAAGGCGCACGTCGAGGCGGTGGAGGGCTTTGGCGCCGCGGTCAAGCAGGCGGGCCAGTCAACCTCCGACGCCCGCGGCATGTGGGCGGACTCCTCGTTCGAGGACCTGGTGCAGTACAACGACGGCTTCCGCACGAAGCTGATCGGGACGCCTGAGCAGGTGGCCGAGCGGATCGTCGCCTACAAGAGGATCGGCGTGGACCTGATCCTCGGCGGCTTCCTCCACTACCAGGAGGAGCTCGAGCGCTTCGGCCGCGAGGTGATCCCGATCGTGCGCGAGCTCGAGGTGCGCGATGGCCTCGACCCCGCCCTGGTGCCGGCCGTTCCCGTCCTCGCCCATGTCAACGCTTAGGACCGCGTCGGCTCCGGGCGCCCCGGAGGTCCCACAGGTCTCCGGAGCGGACGACGCCTTGCGGGTTGCCGCCCTCCTGGCGTCGTCACTCATCCCCGGCGCGGCTGAGAGGGACCGCGCCGGGGTCCTGCCCCGCGAGGAGGTCGCCGCGCTCGACGCGAGCGGCCTGCTCGGCATCACCGTGCCCGCCGACCACGGCGGCGCCGATGTGTCCCAGGAGGTCCTCGCCGAGGTCATCCGCCGCATCGCCGCCGCCGACCCGTCGCTGGCGCAGATCCCGCAGGGGCACTTCCTGCAGGTCAACCTGCTGCGCCTGATGGCCGACGAGGACGTGCAGGCGCGCCTCTTCGCCGACGTCCTGGCCGGCGGGAGGTTCGCCAGCCCGCTCGCTGAGCGCGGCACCGCTCACGCGCAGGATCTGCGCACGCGTCTCGTTCGCCGCGACGGCATCCTGCTGCTGCGCGGGCGCAAGTACTACTGCACCGGCGCCTCCTCGGCGCGCTGGCTCGGCGTGAGCGCCCTCACCGAGACGGGGCGCCTGGTGATGGCCCGCGTGCCGCGCGACGCTCCGGGTGTCGCGCCCGGCGAGGACTGGAGCGCGATGGGCCAGCGGGCCACCGCCAGCGGCACGACCGACTTCGACGACGTCCCTGTGGAGCACGCGCTGGTCTGCGAGTACTGGCGCCTGTTCGAGCGCCCCCAGCTGCTCGGGGCGCGCGCCCAGCTCGTGCACGCCGCGATCGAGGTGGGCATCGCCGGCGGCGCCCTGCGCGACGGTCTCGACTTCGTCCGCACTCGCGCCCGTCCCTTCTTCGAGGCTGTTGTCGCGGGCCGCGCCCGCACCGCGGCCGAGGACCCGCAGACCACCCGCCGGGCCGGGCGCCTGGCGGGGCGGGTGCGGGCCGCCGAGGAGCTCCTGCGCTGGGCCGCCGGCGTGCTCGACGACATCGGGCCATGGCCCGCGGACGTCGAACGAGGCGGCCCAGGGACCGGTGGCCGTCGCCCAGGCGAAGGCCTTTGGCAGCGAGGTTGCCGTCGAGGTGGCGAGCGAGCTGTTCGCCATGGGCGGCGCAAGCGCCACGGACCGCCGCTGGGACCTCGACCGGCACTGGCGCAACGCCCGCACCCACAGCGTCCACGATCCGGTCGAACTGGAAGCACCATCACGTCGGGGCGTACCTGCTGTCGGGCACCCCGCCGCCCAACCACGGGCAGATCTAGCCCGCGGCACGGTCCACGGTAAGAGCATGACGACCAGAAGCGGGACGGACGCATCAGTCGAGCGCCTTCGCGTGGCCTCCGGCCGGAGTCGTCTCGTGCGCATCCCGGTCGTGCCGCGGGACCTCGGCCGCCGAGCGGGCGCGGGCGTCCTGTCGATCGGGCTGCTCCTCGGCGCCTGGTGGCTCGTCGCTGCGCTCCACGTCTGGCCGGAGCTGTTCGTCCCGCCCCCGAGTGCGGTCTGGGCGCGCTTCGTCAACTCCGTCACGACCCACGACGGCCAGGTCGGCCTCTCGGGCCACTACCTCTGGGAGCACGTCTGGGCGAGCCTCTGGCGGCTGCTGCGCGGTGTGGGTCTCGCCGTCGTCGCCGGCGTTGCGCTCGGCCTCGCGCTCGCATCCCTTCAGCCGCTGCGCCTGATCGTCGAGCCGTGGGTCACCTTCGTCCGCTCGCTTCCTCCGCTGGCCTACTTCAGCCTGCTGATCATCTGGTTCGGCATCGAGGACGCGTCGAAGGTCTGGTTGCTGTTCCTCGCATCGTTCCCGCCGATCGCCCTCGCGGTGCTCGGCGGCGTCGAGGGCATCCACCCCGACCGGATCAATGGCGCGCGCGCCCTCGGGGCGAGCCGCATCCAGGTGGTGCGCCACGTCGTGCTGCCCTCCGTGCTGCCGGATCTGTTCACCGGCATCCGCCTGGCGCTCGGGTTCGCGTGGACCACGATCGTCGCCGCCGAGACCGTGGACGGGATCCCCGGGATCGGCGGCCTGGCGTGGTCCACCAAGAAGTTCCAGCAGACCGACGTCGCGGTGCTCTGCATCATCGTCATCGGTCTGACGGCGATCGCCACCGACCTCCTGGTCACGGCGATCGAGAGCCGCGCCGTGCCCTGGAAGGGCAGGGCCTGACGCCCCGGCGCCTCGCGCAGCGCGGCGCCCCCACCCGTCCACCCCTCTCGTGAGGAGTTCTCCCGTGTCCCACACCACGTCCTTCGCCCGCCGCTGGACGCGCCGCGCCCTCGTCGCGCTGCTCGCCGTGGCCGCCGCCACCGCGCTCACCGCCTGCGGCGACGACGGCGCCGACGCGGCCGCCGGATCGACCACGCCCGGCGGCGCCGCAGCCGCGCCCGACACGATCACGATCGGCTATCAGCTCATCCCGAACGGCGACCTCGTGGTGAAGCACGAGGGCTGGCTCGAGAAGGCGTTCCCAGGTACGAAGATCGAGTGGAAGGCCTTCGACTCGGGCGGCTCGGTCAACGAGGCGTTCGCCGCCGGCAGCCTCGACATCGGCCTGGCCGGCTCGAGCCCGGTCTCGCGCGGCCTCTCGCAGGGCATCGCCTACCAGGTGCCCTGGATCCACGACGTCATCGGCACCGCCGAGGCGCTCGTGGCCAAGCCGGGGATCACCACGATCGCCGACCTGAAGGGCAAGAAGGTCGCCGTGCCGCTGGCCTCTACCACCCACTACTCGTTGCTCGCCGCCCTGACGGACGCCGGCGTGGACCCCAGGGACGTTGACATCATCGACGCCGAGCCGGCCGACATCGTGGCCGCGTGGAGCCGCGGCGACATCGATGCCGCCTACATCTGGAACCCGTCGCTCGCGACCCTGAAGGCCGACGACGGCACGGTCATCACCGACAGCGCCCAGCAGGCGAAGGCCGGCCACACCACCTACGACCTGGCGGTCGTCTCGGACGACTTCGCCGGTCGCTACCCGGCCGCGGTCGCGACCTGGGCCGCTCAGCAGGACCGCGCGGTGAAGCTCTACCGCGACGACCCGCAGGCCTTCGGCGCGGCGCTCGCCGCAGAGCTCAACCTGACCCCGGACCAGGCGCTGGCGCAGGCGAAGGACCTCGTGTTCCTCGACGCGTCCGAGCAGACCGGCCCCGACTACCTGGGCGGGGGGCTCGGCAAGGACCTCCTCTCCACGGCCACCTTCAACAAGCAGGTCGGCGAGATCACGGAGGTCAAGGACGCCGCGGCCTACACGGGCGCGGTGACGCCGGCCTTCGCGGCGCAGGCCGTCGAGGCGCCGGCCGAGTAGCCATGGCCGTCGCCCTCACCACCGCCGCCGCCCCGGCCCAGCGGATCGCGATCCGCGGGGTCCACCGCCGCTTCACCGCCCGGGGCGGGGCGGTGGTGGAGGCGCTCGCCCCCCTGGACCTCCACGTCGAGGCGGGTGAGTTCGTCGCCGTCGTCGGTCCCTCCGGCTGCGGCAAGACGACGCTGCTGCGCCTCGTCGCCGGACTGCTGCCCCCGAGTGGGGGCGTGCTCACCGTGGGGGGCGAGCCGGTGCACGGCCCCTCCGTGACCCGCGGCGTCGTCTTCCAGCAGCCCAACCTCTATCCGTGGCTGTCCGTGCGCGACAATGTGGCCTTCGGGCCGCGCATGCGCGGAGTGCGGCGGGCTGAGCGCCGGCGCGTGGCCGAGCGCCACCTGGCGATGGTGGGCCTCGCCGAGTTCGCCGACGCCGCGCCCTACGAGCTGTCCGGCGGCATGCAGCAGCGCTGCCAGATCGCCGCCGTGCTCGCCAACGACCCGCCGGTGCTCCTGCTCGACGAGCCGTTCGGGGCGCTCGACGCCCTCACCCGCGACCGCCTGCAGGACGCCCTGCTCGCCCTTCGCGGGGAGTCCGGCGCCACCACGCTGCTCGTGACGCACAGCGTGGAGGAGGCCGTCTACCTCGCGACCCGGGTGCTCGTGATGAGCCCCCGCCCGGGTCGCGTCGTGCTCGACGAGCCGGTGCCGTTCGCGCCGCGGGAGCGGGTGCCCGCCCTGCGCACCCGGCCCGACTTCGTCGCGCTCCGCGAGCGCGTCACCGCCGCCGTCCGCCTCGACTGACCGGAGACCCCCGATGCCCATCGTCCTGCACTGGTTCCTGCCCACCGCGGGCGACTCGCGGATCAACGTCGGCCTCGGCGGCGCGACCGGCGTGACCGGTATTCGCGCCGACGAGGACCGCGGTGAGCGCGCCCCCGAGATCGGCTACCTCGCTCAGATCGCCCAGGCGGCGGAGCGCAACGGCTTCACCGGGGCGCTGACCCCCGCCAGCTCGTGGTGCGAGGACGCCTGGGTCGTGGCCGCGGCGCTGGCGCCCCTCACCGAGACGTTCCGTTTCCTCGTGGCGTTTCGCCCCGGGCTCATCGCGCCGACCCTCGCCGCCCAGATGGCCGCGACGTTCCAGCGCGTCTCCGGCGGGCGGCTGCTCCTCAACGTCGTGGTCGGAGGCGAGGACGCCGAGCAGGCGCGCTTCGGCGACTTCCTCGACAAGGATGCGCGCTACGCGCGCGCCGATGAGTTCCTCTCGCTGGTGCGCGCCATCTGGGACGGCGAGCCGACCGACTTCGATGGGAGCCACTTCACGACGCGCGGTGCCCAGGTGGTGCCGGCTACGCCCTGGCCGCGCATCTACCTCGGCGGCTCCTCGGCCGAGGCGATGACCGTGGCGGCGCGCCACGCCGACGTGTTCCTCACCTGGGGCGAGCCGCCCGACCTCGTGGCGGAGAAGATCGACCGCGCCCGGGTCGTCGCCGGGCGGGAGGGAGGGAGCCTGTCCTTCGGCATCCGCCTCCATGTCATCGCGCGCGACACGCCGGAGGAGGCCTGGGTCGAGACCGAGCGCATGCTGGCCGGCCTCGACCCGCGTATGGTGGCCGACCGCCAGGCCGAGATGCGGGCCTCGCAGTCCGAGGGCCAGCGGCGGATGACCACCTTGCACGGCGGCGACCCGTCGCGCCTGCTCGTGTCGCCCAACCTCTGGGCGGGCATCGGCCTCGTGCGCGCTGGCGCGGGCACCGCGCTCGTCGGATCCTTTGATGAGGTGGCCGACCGGATCGTCGAGTACCACGAGATCGGCATCGACGAATTCATCCTCTCGGGCTATCCGCATCTGGAGGAGATCTACCGGGTCGGCGAGGGCCTCGTGCCCGTCCTCGAGCGCCGCGGCCTTCTTCGGGGCATCGGCGAGAAGGCGGTGCCTGCCCCGGCCTGACGGGCGGTCTTCGGGGGCGTTCCGTCCCTGTCCGGGCCGGCAACCTAGAGCGCCTGCGTCGGCTCGGGATCTCTTGTCGACGTAGGGAGGGCACGGCCATCCTGGTCAGATCCCGCTCGGGAAGGGAAGCCGACGAGCGGATTCGAACCGCTGACCCCTTCATTTCGAGCGCTCCAACAGGGTCTCGCCCATATTCGGGCTAGCTCGGTCTTCCCTGGAAATGGAGGCCAGAGCAGTGATGCACACAACTGCCGCCTCGGCCCCTCTCGGCGGCTGGCGTGGGCCACCTGTGGGCCACACGACATCCCCGGACGGCGCATAGGGGCAGAGGGAGAGGAGAGGACCGCCCATCGCCTCCGGGCGACCAGGCGAAGCAGCTGTCGCCGGCGGCGCAGGGACGCCTCAGGCGGAGTTGGGAGCCATGCAGCGATGACGCCGCACGCCGGTCCGCACCTCGGCGAAGTGGTCGCCGTCGCGGTCCCGCACGAGCAGCGTGACCCGGTACGGGCCGCACCTTGGACGGCGCGCAGGATACAAGCGCCCGGAGACCTGCCGGCCGCGCGTCGAGCTCCCCGATCCCCGATAGACGGCGACGCCGTCGGGACCGAGGACGGTCATCTGCCACCGCAGTCGCGGACCGATCTCGCCGCGGACCCGCCAGGCTATGTCGAGGCAGCTCGTGCCCGCGCAGTTGACCGCGTGGACGGAGAAGGGCTCGAGGCGCGGCACGGCGTCGCCGGTGAGCACCCTGGAGGGCTCCCCTGTCCCGCCCACGGGCGCCATCGCCGAGAGCAGAAGGGCGGCGGTGATGAGGATGCGTCGCACGCGTCAGATCGTTCCCTCCGGCGGCGCACGCGGTCGCCCTGCGAGGGGCTAGTCCGTTCGGATGGGGGCGGCGCGACGAGAGGCCCGGCCTGCCGACCATCGCTTGGTGCACGTGCTCCCAGGCCGGGGGCTCCGGGCAACCGAGGACGACGAGAGGCGGGGTCGCTCTCCGGCAGGTCGAGGATCTGCGGCGAGCTGCCCTTCGGTGGTTCAGCCGCCGATCACCGCCGGTATGCGCGTGATGTCGTCGGTCAGCGTCTGCGCCGTCTCGGTGCGGATGGCGACGCCGGACTGCGCCTCGATGTAGCGCAGGGCGGCGTCGAGGGCGCGCACGGCCGCCTGGGGATCGCCGGCGTCGAGGGCTATCGCCGCCGCGTTCAACATCCCGGTGAGCGACTCCGAGGCCCCGGTCGGAAGGGAGGAACCCTCCACCCGTGCGATCTCGTTGGCGATCTGCTCCGCGGCGCCCCTGACGGTCACCGACAGGCTCGCGCTGCCGGTGTTGCCGGCGGCGTCGGCCGCGCTGCACGAGACCCGCGTCGTGCCGATCGCGAACACGCTCCCCGACTCGGGCGTGCAGGTGGGCGTGAGCGCGCCGTCCACCTCGTCACTGGCGCTCGCCGTGAAGGTGACCTGCGCCCCGGCCGGGCTGGTCGCATCGACCGTCATGTCCGCCGGCACGCTCACCACCGGCGGCGTCACGTCCCTGACGGTCACCGACAGGCTCGCGCTGCCGGTGTTGCCGGCGGCGTCGGCCGCGCTGCACGAGACCCGCGTCGTGCCGATCGCGAACACGCTCCCCGACTCGGGCGTGCAGGTGGGCGTGAGCGCGCCGTCCACCTCGTCACTGGCGCTCGCCGTGAAGGTGACCTGCGCCCCGGCCGGGCTGGTCGCATCGACCGTCATGTCCGCCGGCACGCTCACCACCGGCGGCGTCACGTCCCTGACGGTCACCGACAGGCTCGCGCTGCCGGTGTTGCCGGCGGCGTCGGCCGCGCTGCACGAGACCCGCGTCGTGCCGATCGCGAACACGCTCCCCGACTCGGGCGTGCAGGTGGGCGTGAGCGCGCCGTCCACCTCGTCACTGGCGCTCGCCGTGAAGGTGACCTGCGCCCCGGCCGGGCTGGTCGCATCGACCGTCATGTCCGCCGGCACGCTCACCACCGGCGGCGTCACGTCCCTGACGGTCACCGACAGGCTCGCGCTGCCGGTGTTGCCGGCGGCGTCGGCCGCGCTGCACGAGACCCGCGTCGTGCCGATCGCGAACACGCTCCCCGACTCGGGCGTGCAGGTGGGCGTGAGCGCGCCGTCCACCTCGTCACTGGCGCTCGCCGTGAAGGTGACCTGCGCCCCGGCCGGGCTGGTCGCATCGACCGTCATGTCCGCCGGCACGCTCACCACCGGCGGCGTCACGTCCGGGACTCTGACCGCGACGCCGTGGTAGTCGCCGGCGGCGACGGCGGTGAAACCGGTCCCGGTCGGCGTGCCGGACACCTGCCCGAAGTGGCTGTAGCCCCAGGAGACCAGGCTGCCGTCGCTGCGGAGCGCAACGCCGTAGCCAAAGCCGGCGGCGACGGCGGTGAAGCCGGTCCCGGTCGGGGTCCTGGACACCTGTCCGAAGCGGTTGTCGCCCCAGGAGACCAGGCTGCCGTCGCTGCGGAGCGCCGCGCTGTAGTAGCCACCGGCGGCGACGGCGGTGAAGCCGCTCCCGGTCGGGGTCTTGGACACCTGCCCGAAGCCGTTGTTGCCCCAGGAGACCAGGCTGCCGTCGCTGCGGAGCGCCACGCCGTGGAAGTCGCCGGCGGCGACGGCGGTGAAGCCGGTCCCGGTTGGGGTGCCCGACACCTGCCCGTAGCCGTTGTCGCCCCAGGAGACCAGGCTGCCGTCGCTGCGGAGCGCCACGCTGTAGTAGCCACCGGCGGCGACGGCGGTGAAGCCGCTCCCGGTCGGGGTTTTGGACACCTGCCCGAAGCGGTTGTCGCCCCAGGAGACCAGGCTGCCGTCGCTGCGGAGCGCCACGCCGTCGTAGTTGCCGGCGGCGACGGCGGTGAAGCCGGTTCCGGTTGGGGTCCTGGACACCTGTCCGAAGCGGTTGTCGCCCCAGGAGGTCAGGCTGCCGTCGCTGCCGAGGGCCACGCTGTGAGAGGCACCGGCGGCGACGGCGGTGAAGCCGCTCCCGGTTGGGGTGTCGGACACCTGTTCGAAGAAGTCGTCGCCCCAGGAGACGAGGTTGTCGGATGCAACTGCTGCGGGCGCTCCGTAGAGCGCCACCGTGAGCAACGCGATGAGGGCTAGCACCAGCGTCCGTGGCCTGGTGCGGACTCGAGGCGAGACGGTCCGCTTCACGGTGAGGCCCCGCTGGATGCACGAGCGTTTCGGGACGGACAAGACCCTGCGCAGGGAGACGCCGTACCCGCAGTCGTGTAACGGCGACGGCACCGGCGGCGGGCCACAGATCGGAACTCCCGGGAGAAGAGGGTTTCAATGGGATTTGCGGGGTCCCACGGCGACGCCCGGCCTTCCGAACACGATCGGCATTCCGGTTCGTGGCGTCGCTCCCCACGGCCGAAGCCGTCCGCGGCAGCGGCTGAATCGAGAGGCCTGGCGACTTCGCAGGCTTCCGAGAGGGTGGGATCCGCCATGCCATGCCATCGGCACCCTGCTCGCGGTGATCGAGTCCGGTGTGGGAATCGGCGTCCGTCCCGCCTGTCGCGTCTCGAGCCGATGTCTGGCCAGTGGGCACAGCCCACCTCCCTGCGCGCTCGCCTCACTCGTCGCAGGCAATCCCATCGTGATCGACGTCGAGGTGATCGACATCCGGCCGACGACCCGGACAACTACGCGCGGCGATGGCGACGCGCCCTTCGGGTGCGTCGGCTCGTCGGCTGGCTCTCGGCGGGCCCGGGGTTCCTCGTCGTCCTCTTCTTCCTCGGCGGCGGCTGGGACTTCTCGGGTCAGATCGGCTCCGAGGCGTACGTCCACCCGGTGTCGCACCACGACGACGTGCTGGTGGTCGGCCCCCCATGCTGCAGAGGAGTTCCTCCCTGGCTGGGTCATTTCGACTGACAGCTTTGCGCGTAGGGGATTTCGCGATTTCGCGCCGAGGTCGTGCTGATCCGGCCAGCTGATGCCCGGCCGGGCCGGTCGATGCCCACCTCGCCCGCGCCAGGTCCGGCTGCGCGGCCGGCACAGCTTTGGGCCCCCTGCCCACCCGACATCGACCCGCGGATCTCAGCCGCCCGCGCGCCGACGGCGGCGGATCGCGCGGCCCTCGCGCAACGTGCCGATCCCGACGCTCGCGAGCGCCCCGAGCGGCACGGCCCACTGGCGCACCAGGAGGTCGGGGTCGAAGTAGATGCACTCGTCGGCGATCTCGTCTCCGGCGATCCGGTAGACCGACACGCCCGAGAACTCGACCGGCTCGCCCTGGGGGGTCCACCGGTTCCAGGCGCCCGTGTGCGTGCCGAAGTGCCGCCACTCGAGCATCCCCCCGTCCTCGGTCTCGGCGAACCGCTGCGTCTCGAGGCCCAGGTCGGGGATCGCCGTGATCAGACCTCGCACGGGCGTGGCGATCGCGGCACGCCCCTGGAAGCGGCGCGGGCCGCCGATCACCGGCGGCACGACGATCTCCCAGCGCCGTACGCCGTCGGCGGCGAAGTGTCCGGCGATCCGCTCCGGATCGCGCGCCTTCCACGCCTCGACGTACGAGTTGACGATCTCCCGACCGGACATGACGCCTCCTCTGGGGCACCCCACCACCACGTTGCGGGCTCTTTCGGCGAGCGTCCCTCGGGGCGGGTCCGCTCGGCATCCGTGATCGCGCGGTCGGCCGTCGTGGTTTTCCGCGCGGCGGGCCGAGGCCAGGACGCTGGCGCTCTCGCGCGTGCGGTGAACGTCCACGGGCAGGCCGCGGCCTTTCTTGAGGCTCTCCAGCGGACGATTCGCAAGCCGGCCGGTCACGGCGATCTGCCTTGCCCGTCGGCGATCCTCGGCGCATTGGGGACGCACACCCGTATTCCACCCCGCGTCGGCGAGCGTGCCAGGTAGCTCGGCAGGGCGATCCACAGAGCACCCCGGACCCGCCAGTGCGGTGCGCTACGGCGCGCGGCGGCTGTACTTGCGCTGCCTCGCCTGCGGCTCCGAGCATGCAGATGGAGCGACCCGGGATTGCCGGCGGCTGAGCGGCGAACCGCCGCCCGCGCTGTCGGGAAGCGCCGCCGGCCAAGGCTCACCTGCGCTCGAACACCACCGACAGGCGTGTGCCTGCCGCCGAGCCGAGGGCCGGGTGCGCGTCGCTCGGGCTGCGGCTCCAGCGTCGCGGGCGCCCCACCCAGCGCCCGCTCGCAGCCGCCCGCCCGACGTAGATCCCGGGCCGCGCGCCGTGCCGTCGGGCGAACGCGAGGAGCAGATCGCGGCCGCTCAGGTTGATGGCGGGATCAGTATCCGCGGGAGTGCTGCCGGGAACGCGACGAGCGACCCAGCGCGTGCCGCCGCCAGACAGCGCGAAGAGACCGCCGCCGCGCCCCGGGCGGCGGAACACGATGTGCACCCGGCGCGCGTTGACCGCGAGGGCCGGACGGACGTCGCCGCGCACGGTCGTAAGGCGCCGGGGGGCGCTCCAGCGGGACCCGCGCGCCACGGCGTAGAGCACGCCGGGGTCGGACCCCGCGCGGGCGAACGTCAGGTGAGCGGTGCCGCCGGCGCCTTGGGCCGCGGGCCCACCGAGCTTCGCGAGGGCGTCCGCGCCGGTGGTTCCGGGGATCCTCGCGGCCCTCCGCCAGCGCCGGTTGACGAAGACGGCGTCGTAGACGCCGCGGGCGCCGCCGCGCGTGCGCAGGAAGACCACGTGGATCGTCCGGCCCGGCACGGCGATCGCCGGCAGCGTGTCCCCGGCGAGGGCCCCGAGCCGCCGGGGCTTCGACCACGCACCCCGGGCGCTCCGCGTCACCAGGTGGACGCCGCGCGTGCCGCGGGCGCGGGCGAAGCCGACCAGCAGACGGCCGGAGCGGTCACGCGCCACGGCCGGGGCGCCGTCTCCGGCCCGCGTCCCGGGGATCCGGGTGGGGTTCCACCAGCTGCCCTCGGTGGCCTCGGAGAGGTACAGGCCGTCGGCGCGCCGGAAGACCGCCACCGAGGGGGCACTCCCGGCCGCGGACACCACCGCGGGGTCGCCGTCCGAGCGCAGCGCGCTGATGCGCACGCCGGCCCCCGGGACGCCCCGGGTGGTTCCCGCGATCGCCATCACGCCCTGGCCCGTGGTCAGGTCGGCGCGGAAGGCGCCGTTCGAGGTGCCGACCAACGCGTCACGGGCGGCGGTGGCGAAGGGGCGGCCGAACACGTCGCGCGGGTCACCCTGACGGCGGGCATCGAGAAGCGCGGAGCCGGTCGCGGCCGGGGTCGGCGTGAACTCGATGTCCGAGACGCGGGCGGGACGCGACACCGCCGGGTCGTTGACCGTCGTCCAGCTCGCGCCGCCGTCGGTGCTGTGCAGGACCGTGCCGGAGAAGGTCGTGGCGACGGTCACGTCTTGGGCGTCGGCGGGGTTGAGGCCGATCGCCGTGACCTCCTCGATCTGCAGCTCCGAGGAGGGCTCCGGCAGCGTGACCCGGGCGAACGTCAGCCCCGCGTCCCCAGACCGGTAGAGACCGGCCGTCTGCGCCATGCTCCGGACGGTGTGCTCGGCGGAGCCTCCGGCGTAGACGACCCCGGTGGCGCAGTCGGCACGCACGTCCTGCAGGGACGTCCGGGCGACGTCGTGCGGCACCGAGCCCACCTGCGTGGCGACCGGGCTGCCGGTGGACGCGCCGGTGATCCGCACCAGCGAGCCCACGCTCGGGGCGGCGTCGACCCCGGAGGCGACGAAGAGGACGTCCCGCATGCGCGGATCCGCCGCGGAGGCCGGGCAGTACGCCATGGCCCGGGGCTGGTACAGGGGGACGCCGGCGAGCACGGGGTCGAAGCTGAAGCGGTCGGCGAGCACCGGCGGGTCGCCGGGCGCGAGCCGGGCGCGGTAGAGGTGCCGTCTGCCGGTCGCATCCGTGTACCGCGTCCCGAGGCCGATGAACACCGAGTCCGTGCCCGGTATGGCGGCCAGCGACAGCGGCATGTACGCGCACGGGGCGCAGTCTGCGGTGGCGGGACCGCCGAGGTCCGCGCATGAGGCGCCGCCGACGTTCGGCCGGGACAGGACGACCGCGCCGCTCCCGTCGCGCTGGGCCGACAGCATGTTGTCGCAGGAGAGGCTGTAGCCGAACACCAGCCAGTCGCCGCTCGTGCCGTTCCACCACTGGCTGGAGACCGCCTGCCAGAAGCCGGGGCCGATGACGCGCCTCATGGTGGCGCCGCCGTCCGTCGAGGCGAACGCCGGTCCCGCCGCCACCGCCAGCTGCGACGGGCCTGCCGGGCCGTGCGAGGTGTCCTCCACCACGGCCCCGCGGATGCCGTTCGTCGCCGCTCCGGCCGAGCCCGGGTCGGTCCCGCCGGTCGCCACGACGCCGAATGCCGCCCTGACCGGGATCCCGTCGGCGTCCAGGCTCGTCAGCTTGTCGAGGCTGCCGAACGCGACGTGGTTCCCCCGCCCCCAGTCCGCGTCGAAGGCGAGCCCGTCCCAGCCGATGCCGATCGGGAGCCTCGTGGTGAGCAGGGGCGCCGACGCGCTCATCCGGAACCAGCAGGAGCCGACGCTGCCCGCGCCCGACCCCCCGCTGGTGGTGGGCGCCAGGGAACCCGACGCGCCGCCGGGGCCGCCGGTCGGGTCCGGCGTGAACCCGCAGTCGGAGGGGAGGACGGTCGCGAGCGAGGACGGGGCTCCCGCGAAACCCGCCGCGCCCGGGGCCTCGGAGAGCACCTGCGCGGTGAACGGCCCCGTGCCGCCGACCACCAGGGCCCCGTCGGGCGGAGCCGACTCCTCCCGCGCACCGCCCAGGCGAAGGGCCTGCGGCGGGGCGGGCAGGCCGCTCGCCTCAGGCGCACCGAACGCGATGGGGCCGCGTGCCGTCAACGGGGCGAAGGCCAGCCGGCCCGCCGCGTTCGACACGGCCGATCACCGCTCCGGTCGCGGTGTTGGCGAACCCGAAGGCGGAGTCCGCACCGAACGGGTCGGTGGCCTCCGCTGCGAACGTGGGCTGGGCCGCCGACATGTCCGCGCGCCACACCCGCCAGCCCGGCACGTCCTTGCGCCGCTCGACGGCGATCAGGACGTTGACCGGGGAGCCGGCCGCGGGATGCGCCCAGAAGAGCCGGAAGGGGCGAGGGGAGTCGGAGATCGTGCCGGCGCCGAAGTCCCCCGCCACGGTGCGCCACGTCACGCCGTAGTCGGTCGAGTAGGAGATGTTGGGGACGCCCATCACGGCGACCGCGATCTCGCCCGGCACCGCGCTCGCCGACGCGAACTTCCAGAGGTTCGAGCTGCGCAGGCCGTGCACGGGGTCGTCGTAGCTCATCGTCACGGGCTGCCACGAGCCGCCGTGGTTGACGGTGCGGTACAGCTCCGGCCCGAGGGTGCCCACGCCGTAGAAGATCCCGCTCGTCGCGTCCGGGACGATCTCCTGGAAGTTGCCCACGTCCGCGGGCAGCGGGGTGAAGGCCGCCGGGGCAAGGACGAAGGGCACCGAGGTCCCCACCGCCACGTCCCGGGCCGACTGCGCCGCGAAGCCGTCCGCCTGGACCCCCAGGCTGAGGGGCCCGGCGTCCGTGACCTCGAGGGAGAACCTCCCGTCGGCGCCGCTCGTGGCGCTCACCGGCCGCTGGTCCGACGCACTCGCCGTGACCGTTGCTCCGGCGATGGGCGATCCGTCCGCCGCGCGCGTGACCGACCCCGTGATGGTCGCGGCGGACGCCATCCCGAGGCTCACCGCCCAAGCGGCCGCCGCGAGGATGATCAGGACTACGAGGCGCTTTCGGAGTGCCACGGCTCCGCTGTTCTTCATGGGGAGACGCTAGGACCCCCGTGGGCGGCCGCAATCCGGGAGAAGTCCGTGCAATCGCCCGGAGAAGTACGTATCGGAGAACATGCATCCCCCTCATGGGTGATACCCCAGACGGCAACCGGCCGCCGCCTGCCGAGCCGCGCTCATCGCCTCGGAAGCCACTCGGAGACGATCCCTGGGGGCGCCGTCAGGACGCCCGGCCTGAGGCGCGCCGTCCGGAGCGCCGACGCCGGGCAGCTCCGCGTAGATCCCCGAAGGGGCGAACGGGGGATGCCACGAGGCGGCCGGCGTCCCCGCGGCCGGAGGATGCATCACCGCCCTTCCCCCTGACGGAGGGTCCTCGATGGACCGCCTGCGCGCCACCTGCCACGACGGCCGCACCCTCGCGGCGCGAGCGCCACGGCGCCGAGGTCCGTCCGCGCGTCTGATTGCGGTCACCGGCCTCATCGCGGCGATCGGGGTGGCCTGCGCAGGCGCCGCCTCGACCGCCGCGGCCCCGCGGCCCGCCCCGGCGATGAGCGGGGGCGGTTACCCCGGTGGAATCGCCGCCGGCTCCGACGGCAACATCTGGTTCACCGAGCAGTTGGGCCGCATCGGCCGGATCACCCCGCGGGGGGCGGTGACCGAGTTCCCGGTCGGCCCCGCGCGCGCCTCCAGCCCGGGCGGCATCGCCGCCGGCCCCGACGGCAACCTGTGGTTCACGGACACTCCCGCGAACCAGATCGGGCGCATCACCACGACCGGAGTGGTCACCCACTTCTCGGCCGGCATCAGCGCCACGAGCTCCCCCACCGCCATCACCGCCGGCCCGGACGGCAACCTCTGGTTCACCGAGCACGGCGCTAACCGGATCGGCCGGATCACCACCGCCGGGGTCGTGACCGAGTTCTCGGCCGGCATCACCGGGAGCGTCTCCGGCCCGATCACCGCCGGCCCCGACGGCAACATCTGGTTCACCGAGTCCGCCGGCGCGAACGACCGCATCGGGCGCATCACCCCGACGGGTACGGTCACCGAGTTCTCGGCCGGCATCAGCCACAGGAGCGGCCTGAACGGCATCACCGCAGGACCCGACGGCAACGTGTGGTTCACCGAGTTCCACTCGACCGTCTTCCGGGGCAAGCCCAAGCTCGTCAGCCGGATCGGGCGCATCACCCCGGCGGGCGCGGTGACCGAGTTCTCGGCCGGCATCAGCGCAGACAGCTCCGCCGGCGGCCTCGCCAACGCCGGCATCACCACCGGCCCGGACGGCAACCTCTGGTTCACGGAGTTCAACAGCGAGGGGCTGGCGGGAAACCGCATCGGCCGCATCACCCCCACCGGGGTCGTGACCGAGTTCTCGGCCGGGATCAGCGAGGGGAGCGCCCCCAACGGCATCACCGCCGGCCCCGACGGCAACCTCTGGTTCACCGAGTCCGACGCCAGCCGGATCGGGCGCATCACCCCGGCCGGCGTCGCCAGCGAGTTCCCGCCGACCGCGGCCATCCTGAGCATTCGTCTGCGCGGCACGCGCGCGATCGGCGTCGTGGTGCGCTGCCCGTCCGGCGCGGCGCGGGCCTGCCGCGGGACGCTCAGCCTGCACCTCGGCCCGCCGGCGCCGCCGCGCCGCCCCCAGGTGCGTCGCCTGAGGCTCGCGCCCGGGCAGCGGGCGACGGTCGTCTTTCCGCTGTCGGCGGTCGGCCGGCGCCAGCTGACGGTCCACCGGCGCCTGGCGGTCGGGGTGATCCTCGTTCCGACCGCGCACAGCACGGCCGGCTCCATCGCGCGCCCCGCGATCCTGAGGGCGCCCGACCCACTCGCCGTCGCGGGATGACCCGCCTGAGGCTGTGATGGATCACCGGCGCGTCGCCCACGACAGCGGCAGCGAGCATGGGGGCGCGATGCCCGCGGTCGCGAAGGGGATCGGGGCCGTGACGGCCGGCGACGGCGCTCACCCACCTCGCGGCGGCGCCACCTTTGCGGTGGGCCGGCTGGGTGAAAGGCTCGCCGCCATGCGATCCGCGGGCTCTCGCGCTGGCGTCCTCTCGCTCACGGCCCTGGTCGCGATGAGCGTAACGGCCACCGCCGCGGCGGCGCCTCCGCCCTCGGACGGCGTCGTCGATCTCCTGACCGCCGCGAACGCCGAGATCGTGGGGCCGTCGGCCGGCGCGCGCATCGGGGCCGTCGGCGGCGGGGGCGATGTGAACGGCGACGGGCGCGCGGACGTTGTGGTGGGCTCCTACGAACTCAGCCCGGCCGGCCGGGAACGCGCCGGCTCGGTGTGGGTGCTGGCAGGGCGAAAGCAGCCGGCCGACGTCGATCTGGCCGCCCCCGGCCCGTTGGCGCTCGCCCGCATCGATGGGGCGGCGCCCTACGACGAGCTCGCGCGAACCTCCGTGACCGTGGCCGGCGACGTCAACGGCGACGGTGTGGCGGACATCCTGGTCGGCGCCCCCGGGGCGGACAACAACGCCCGGATGGCCTCCGGCTCGGCCTACGTGATCTTCGGCAAGGCGGGGCTGGGCGACGTTGACCTGGCCGCGCTGGGCGCGTCCGGCGCACGCATCGACGGCGCGGTGACCGGCCAGGGCGCGGGATGGGGCGTGGCGCCCGCGGGCGACGTGGACGGCGACGGCCTCGCCGACATCCTGATCGACACGTCTCCCAGCCCCGGACAGCGGGGCGTCGTCTACGTGGTCTTCGGCCGCGTCGGGTTCGCCAACCTCGACCTGGCGAGCCCCGGTGCGCGGGCCGTGCGGATCGTGCGCCGGGGCGGTGGCTTTCCGATCGTCGGCGCCGGCGGCGCGGGTGACGTGAACGGCGACGGCTTCGGAGACGTGATCGTCACCGATCCCGTCTCGACGCGCGGGTCGTCCGTCGTCGTCTTCGGATCTGCGACGCCCTCTGATCTCGACCTCGCGGCGCCGCCCGCGGGCCGGGCGATGCGCATCCTCGGCCGGGCGAATGAGGACACGGCCACGGGCCCCGTGGCCGGCGCTGGCGACGTGAACGGCGACGGGTTCGACGACGTTGCGATCGGCGCGCCGTTCGCGGCGGGGAGCGGACGCGCGTACAGCGGGGCCGTGGACATCGTCCGCGGTGGGACCGCTGTCACCGACGTCGACCTCGCCAAGCCCGGCACCCGCGCGACCCGCTTCGTGCCGGGCGTCGGCGGCCTGCTGGGCTCGCGGCTCGCCGGCCTGGGCGACGTGAACGGAGACGGCGTGGACGACCTCGGGGTCGGCGCGCTGACGGCCGACTTCACCAGCCGCGACGGCGCGGGGTCGGTGGTGGTGCTGCTGGGCGGGCGCCGCTTCTTCCGCGCGGCGACCCGCACCGCCGCGCCGGGCGGCGGGGACGTCCTGCGCCTGGTCGGCCCGCTCGAGCATCTCGCGATGGGCGACCTGGGTCGCGCCGGCGACACCGACGGCGACGGCCGGGCCGACATCGTGGTCGCCGGCGGCCGGGCCACCCTCAAGGGTCGCGGGTCGAGCGGCGGGGCGTGGCTCTACGGCTACGGCCGCACGCGCGCCTGCGCCGCGGTGCCGCGCCCGGGGGGCCGGCCGGTGGAGGCCTCACCCGACCCGATCCTCCTCACGCGCGAGCAGCTCCTGATCAACCAGCGCATCGGTCAGGCCGCGATCCGCCGCATCGCCGCCGTGGAGCGGCGCATCGCGGACGGCATCCAGGGCCGCGATGTCTGCGGCGGCACGATCAGCGCCCAGAGCCTGGTCGCCACCCTGACGCCGAGGTTCGGCGCCCAGATCCCCTCGCCCACCGCGGCACCCGCGCCGATCACCACCCCGGGGCCCTCCGGCGACCCGGACGCAGTCCAGCTGACGCGGCAGCAGCTCCTGATCAACCAGCGCATCTACCAGGTGGCCCTGCTGCGCGGGCGGGCGCTCGCCGCGCGGCTGAACGGCGGCCTGACCGGCGGCGACGTCGAGGCCGGCGCCCTCGAGCGCGGCCGCTTCACGCCGGGCCTGACGGTGAGCCTCACCGGCGCGGCGCCCTCCCTGCCGCCGTCGAGCTCGAACCCGCAGATCCCGGAGAAGCGCCACGGTGAAAGGGTGACCCTGAGCGCCGAGCAGCTCCAGATCAACCAGCGCATCGCCCAGGCGGGCGTGCGCACCGCCAACGACGCGGTCAGCCAGATCGAGCGCGGCCTGATCGACGGCAACTTCGCCGACCGGAGCATCGGCGCCGGTGCCCTGGCCCCCGGAGTGGTCACCGGCCCGTGACGGGCGGCTCGGGGCGGGCTCGGCGGAACACATGAACGCCCCACCACGGCGGCGAGTGGGCGAGATGGCTCCGCGTGCAGGCCTGCCGCCTTATGAGCCACCCTCTTCGGGCCCCAGCCCCCTCGGCCGCTTCACGAGGTTCCTGACCACCCCCTCGACTTCGGGCCCGCGCCACAGGCGCTTGTTCCAGGCGCGCAGCCTCATCCCTTCTCGTTCAAGGTGTCGCCACGGGCAGGAAGGCGAGGCATCCGGGCGAGCCCGGCCGGACTGACCGTTCCGAGTCCATCCTGCGATGAAGACGCCGCCGCCCCGTCACGGGCCGATCGCTTGGATCTGCGAAGCGTCAAGCGCGGCGAAGAAAGCGTGACGTCGAGACCCGTTGGATGCGAAGCGAGCACGATGCCGTCGCGGCGCAGGCTTCGAAACAGCGATGGTGCAAGCGGCCGATGGGGAGCGGCTGCACCCGAGAGTAGGTGGATCCGTTGACGTAGCGGTTGACGTTGACGGGCGGGCGAATGGGGGCGCAAGACACGGACTTCCCGGTCCACGAAAGGGAAGCCGACGAGCGGATTCGAACCGCTGACCCCTTCATTACGAGACATCACCGCGTGTCTTCGCCTGTCCGTCGCGGTCACGAAAGTCCTGCATATAGGGCTGCGCCACGGTCAGGGCGAGACAGGGACGGACACCGGAGTCGGTTGACGTTGACGTAGGGCTCCCCGCCGAGCCCCGGCGGTGCGGCGGAGGCGGGCGCGATCTCGCCGGCTAGTCCGAGTCGCGGAAGAGGAACGCCGCGACCAGGATCGTGAAGAGCGCGATGGCCGCCCACATGCCGTAGAGAAAGAGGATGCCCACCACGTCCGTGCTCCACGCGACCGTCAGCGCCGAAGGCGCAGCGTGCGAAGGAGGGACGCGGCGGCCTCCTCGCGGGTCGGGCCCGTCCCCGTGGGAAGTGCCGCGCCATACTGCTTCCCCTTGCGCGCCGTCGCGACCCACGTTCCGTCCAGGCGCTGCGTGACGCCGATGCCCTCCCAGCCGAGCGCCCGCGCACTCGCCTCCGCCGCCTCGAGGTAGTCCACGAAGGGCTCCGGATTGATCACCGGGGCGGTAGGCATCTTCTGTCACACCTGCGCGATTGAGCGGCTACCGAATATGTCGGTCCGGTCGAGCCTCCTCATGTCGGCGCGCGGCGGGCAACCGGGCATGCCCGCGGGTGCCTGCGGTTAGTCCACAGGTCGGTTGCGCAACTCCACGACTCCGCCCGCCCTGTGGTGCGCGCCGAGCCCAACGGACGCTCGCTCCGCGAGGCCGGCGGTATGGTCGTCGATGGCCGTCATTCCAAAGCCCGAAGCCTGCCCGCATGGCGGCTGCGGCAGCCCGGATGTGCGGCTCGAGCGTGGCGAGGTGCCGATCCGGCCCGTCAACCCCGACGAGCGCATCGCCCGTGATCGTGACTTCGCCACCGCCTGGGTGTGGGTCTGCGGATCGTGCGGACGGCGGCTGGGTCGCGCGCCGGATCCGGAGTAGGTCGGATCCGCTGGCGGACGTTGACGCCCACGCGCTTTCTCTCCGAGACGATGTTTGGCCACCTCGGTGTCGGTGAGCCGCACAGGCATGAGATCATTCCGACTCGGTCTGCATGCCCATCTTGCGCAGCGCCTCGGCGACGTCGGCGCGCTGGTCGAGCGTGAGCCGCTGCAGCCGGCGCCAGGCGGCGTCGAAGTCGATGTTCGGCGCCTCGTCTGCGATGCGCGCCGCCTCGCGACGGACCTCGTCGGGCCCTCTTGTCGATCGGCGGCTCGAGCACCCCCACCCCCTTGTGACGAGACCCTATGCCCGACCTTCGGCCGCTGAACTGACGACGCCCTGACGGCAGTCTCCTGCCGGCGCCGAGCTCTGGCGCGTGCCGTTCGCTGGCTGGGGCGAGGTCCAGCGCATGACCGCGACCCACTCGTGCCGACCACGCCGCTTCGCTGTGATCGGCGGCCGCATCGTGCGCGCGGCGGGCTACAGGAACGATCCGACCGTGCTGCCGGGCGAGGAGTTCACGATCCAGCTGGAGGCGCCGTCGGCCTGACGTATGGGGCGCGCCATCCCGTGGGCCAGTCTTGGGCCAGTCCGGAGCATGACGTCGCGGGGGCGACCCCAGCCAGGGGGCCGATTAGGCCGAGGCCGAGGTGGGGGGATAGGCTCGCCCCTCGGGCGGACGACCCACGAGGAGCCATGAGGCGACCACTGGTAGCGACACTCCTGGCCCTTGCGGTTGCGTTCGGCGCGCCGACGGTGGCCATGGGCGCAGGGAGCACCGCCCCGACGGTGTACAGCGTCAAGGTGGCCGGCTCGCAGACGGTGGGGTGGCACTTCGCCGGGGATGTGCGGGTCGGTGCCTGCGGCGACAACGTGACCGTGCTCCAGACCGGCGCGGGCACCGGGGAGCTCACGTTCCGCTTTGCCAGCACGAAGCCTGGCCTGGCGGTGGCGTCCGCCTTCAGTCCTTCGTCCTTCGCGTTCGACACCCGGGCGAAGGCGAAGGGCACGATGACCGGATCACTGACCCTCACCAATGGCCGCACCTGCGCGGGCTTCGCGCCGCCGGCCGACGTCACGGCGCCGACGAGTGCCTGCGGCGCGCAGAGATTCGGGCTGAACGTCCACGGCCAGTGGAAGTCCGGCTTCCTGCACCTCTGGGGCGACGACGACATCCTGTTCGCCGCGACGCCGGGTCGCCAGGCCTTCGGCGACTGCCCGATGCCCCTGCTGGCCCTGCCGGGGCTGGCCGTCAAGCAGTCGGGGACGACCTGCGAGACGAAGATCAGCGCCCCGCTCTGGCTGCGCACGAACGAACTCGCGGCGTCGGGCCGCGGTCTCGCCAACGTCCGCTTCGCCACGACGCCGAAGTCGCTCCTGCACCCGAAGGCCCGCGTCACCCGCCTCGCGCGGAAGGTCGTCAAGAGCTGCAAGATCCGGCTCTCGAACAGCGATGCCCCGCTCGTGGTCGACGTGACGACGAAACTGACGGTGACCCTCAGGCGCCAGGGGTAGCCGCGCAACACGCCAGCTGTCGGCGTCGCTCACGACGCCGCGGTTCGATCCCACAACCGCCCATCGCCGACCGCCTCGCGGTCCGCAGCGGTCGCTGCGGACGTGGCCTTCTACCCGGAGGCGGCCCTCTTCCCGGCTGGCAGGGTGGCGCCGGTCTAGCGGCGCCCCCGCACCGCGGCCGCTTGCTCCTCAAGGCCCTTGAGGCCGTCGGCCCACCCTGCCCCTCGGCCGTCTGAGTATGGGGTCCCGGCAGCTCAGCTTCCCGCGACGAGCGCGCACAGAAGGGTGACGGCATCCGCGTCCGACACCCCGTGCTCCCGGACGAGGGACTTCCAGGTGGAGAAGCTGATGGCGTGGCCGATGGCTCCTCGGACGCGCACTGCGCGGGCGCCCCGCCCGAGGCGGCGTCCCGCGACCAGCGCCTGCTGGGCCGCCGCCAGGTAGCCGCGAAAGGCTCCGAAGCGCTCCGCCACGAGCGGCATGATGGTCTCGTCGCGGAACAGGTTGCCCAGCATGGCCTCGGTGCGGCGGTAGTAGGCGTGGAGATCCTCCAAGGCGCGGCGAAGGCGCTCGGAAGGGTCACCGATCTCGCCCCAGGCCGCGAGATCCGGCGGGGGGTTCTCAGTGGTCCAGTGGGCGGTGCAGGCATCGAAGAGCGCCGCCTCGTTCGGAAAGTGCCGGTAGAGGGTTGACCGGCGGACGCCGGCGTGCTCGGCCACGGCGCTCATCGAGGTCCGCGAGGGGCCGACGGTGCCGTGCAGCGCGACGGCGCTCTCGGTGATCCGCTGGCGCGTGAGCGCCTCCTGCTCGGCGCGGCGCGTCATGCGATAGGTGCGGGTGGCTCTTTCCTGGGTCATCGGTGTTCGATCGATATTGACCGACGGGGCTGGTCCGGTCTAGTGTGCAGGACACTAGTGTCCGATGAAATGAGGCGGCGATGGCGTTGACCTACGAGACCCGCGTGCTGGGACCGAGCGAGGGTAAGGGCGGCTTCCTCGGCAGCATCGGCGTGCGCTTCATGGTGGACGGCGATGCGGCCGGCGAGCGCTTCTCGCTGGTGGAGCACCCGATGTCGGCGCGCGCGCTGGCGGCTCCCCTACACCGCCACAACCGCGAGGACGAGTACAGCTACGTCATCGAGGGGCGGATGGGGGCCCTCTTGGGCGAGCAGGTGCTCGAGGCCGGACCTGGTGACCTGGTCTTCAAGCCCCGCGGGGAGTGGCACACCTTCTGGAACGCTGGCGACCAGCCCTGCCGGATCCTCGAGATCATCTCCCCGGCCGGTTTCGAGGGCTTCTTCGCAGAGTTGGTGGATCTCGGCGGCGTCGCCGGGGCCGCCCCCGAAGTGCTCGGCGCGCTGTGCGAGCGCTACGCGCTCGAGATGGACCCCTCGAGCGTCCCCGACCTCATCCAGCGCTTCGGCGTGCGCTTTCCAGGGGAGCCGCTCGGGCGCTGAGCGGCTGGTCGGTCGGAACGATCCACAGAAAGGGCGCCCCAAAGGCCGGGGGGGACGTCCTGAGGTCAGTGGCGGGGCTCCGCGCAAGGGTTCGCACAAACCACCGCAGCGCTTGTTGCGCCGGGGCCCGGTGTCGGCCGGCCAGCTGGCGCAGCGGGCCCGCCTTCAGCTCGAAGCCGATCGTGCCCTCCGCCGCACCCTGGGCGGGGCGATAGCCCTCGAAGAAGTCCTCGTGGGTGTAGGCCGGGTGGAACTGGACGAGCTTGACCTGCTCGGAGCCCACGAGGTCGGCGGCGAGCTTGCGGGCGACGTAGGTCTTGCCGGTGCCAGGTGGCCCGTAGAAGACGACCTGGCGTCGCTCGTTCAGGACCTCGCGCACCTCGGACAGCCAGCGGTGCTCGACGAAGAGCTCCGCGGCCAGGGCCCCCGAGGGCTCGCGCAGATGCTCATGGCGCCTGAGCTCGGGGGCCACGGCCCTCTCGTCCTCGTTCTCGCCCGCGGGCACGGCGACCCCGATTGCCTCGATCAGGCGAGGTCCGCCGTGAGATCGACGAGGGTGCCGCCGGCCTGAAGACGCGCCGGAAGGGGCGCGGGGAGCTCGCCGTAGGCGACCGGCGCATCCGCGTTACGCCAGGAGACGCCTCGTCTCAGGTTCGAGCGGCCACCCTCGGATTCCTCATGGCTCCAGTCGCCCGTCAGATCCCCGATGTAGATGCGCTCGTCACTCGAGGTGACCACTAGGTCGCCGGGGCGCATCCGCGAAACGAAGGAGACGATCTCCTCGACTTTGGCCTTGGTCTCGTGCCGGGTCAGGTGGCTGTAGTCCTCGGTCGCCTGCGCTTCCAGTTCCTCCAGACCGATCCCTGCCGAGATCGGGCGCAACTGGGACGCGGCCAGGCTCGTGAAGCCACCCGTCAGCCACTCCGGGACCAGATTCACCCCCGACACGGAGGACCCGCGAACGAGCCAGGCTCGGCGGCGAGTCCTGTCGCGTTCCTTCTTCCACTCGGCGAAGAGACGGGCGCTCTCCTGGTAGAAGGCCGTCGGGTCAGAGATCCGGGCGAGCACGTCCCGCCCTGCGGGCGTGATCGTCCAGGTGCCGCTCCCGTCCTTGGTGAGGTTGGTCGTCTGCCAGACGAAGTCCCGCTGCCTGACGGGGCTGCCGTTCGGCGTGGGCACGTTACTCCCGTCGGTCGTCGGCTTAGCGAGCAGTCTCTCAGGCTCCAGGGACGGCTGAGAGCTCAGCACTGGGAAGAGCCCGGGTCTCGCCGTCTCCCCTCTGAGCGAACGAAAGACGGGCCGCAAGGGGCTGGCCGAGCGCCGTAGGCGCCACACCTAGGCGGAGTTGCGGCCGTCCCCGACGGGCCGAGGCCGACGCGTCATGTGTCGCCTACCGCTCAGGCGTGACAGGGTCGGGACCGGAATCGCCGGCTCACGGGTTGTGAGGGCGTGGGAACCGACACGCAGAAGGACAGCGTCCTGGTGGCGGAGGCGCGGCGGGGCTCTCGGGAGGCCGCCGACGAGCTCTTCTCGCGCCACTGGCGCGCCGCGTGGCGGACGGCGCGGGCGATAACCGGCGACGCGGCCGCCGCCGAGGACGTCACCCAGGACGCCTTCGAGCGCGCCTTCCGGGCGCTCGATCGCTTCGACGCCCGACGGCCGTTCGGGGCGTGGCTGCACCGGATCGTGGCCAACCGCGCCCTCAACCTCCTTCGCGACGAGCGGCGCACGGTCTCGCTCGAGGCGATCGCCGAACCGGCGGCCGCCGACCCCGAGGGCCTCGATCACGAACTGCTGAGGATCGTCGCGATGCTGCCGGCGGAGCGGAGGGTCGTGGTGATCCTCAGGTACGGGCTCGGCCACCCGGTCGCCGAGATCGCCGAGCTGGTCGGCGTGCCGGTGGGCACGGTGCAGTCCCGGCTCGCCCGGGCGCTCGCCGAGCTCCGGGTCCAACTGGAGGTGGGTGATGTCGGGCGACCTTGAGCTTCGTCTCCAGCGCGCGCTGTCGGTCATCGAGGAGCCGGCCGCAGACGTCGAGCCGCGCCTTCGCGCGGCGGCGCTTGCGGCGCTGCCATCGCGGCCGGTGTCACGCCGGGGCCGGCTTGGCCCCGTCTCCTGGCGCCGCCGCATCGGGCCGCTCGTCGTGGCCGCTGCGCTCGTGGCCGCCGGCGCCGCGCTGGCGGCGAGCCTCTTCCACTGGGATGCCGGCTCGACGGGCCGCCGGGGTGCCTTCGTCAGCGACACCGCCGCCCGCCGTTTCGCGGCGACACCGGCGCTCGACGGCGCCCCCTGGCTCACCGGCGGGGCGCAACAGACCATGCGGGAGGTGCCACTCCGCCCGTCGCTCGTCTTCCCGGCGGGAACCGGCTACGCCGCAGCCCTGCAGCGGTTCTACGACGCGGTCTCGCGCGAAGGTGGTCTGCCGACGGGCACGCGCCTCGGCGCACCGCTTCCGGCGGGCAGGGTCGTCTCGCTGCCCGCGGGGCCCGGCGACCCGCTCCGGCTCGATCTGCGGGCGCCCTTCGGATACCTGGTGCCCAGCGGGACGATCCTCGGGCCTCACTACACGCTCGGTAAGGCGGCGGTGACGTTCCCCGCGGCGGGCGCCGCGGGCACCCCGTTGCCGGTCGGCGTCACGGTGGTCGCCCCGCGGCTCCTCGCCTGCCAGACGATGCGCGGTGACCGTGCCGGCCCGGCCTGCCCCGCCAGTGCGCTCCCGCCGGGGGCTCGCTACTCGGCCGGCTCGATCAGCGTTTCGACGTTCGTCGGCGAGCAGCTGCCCGACGCACTCGCCGCCGCCCAGGCCTCCGGCCTCGGCCTCTTCGCGCACGTCGGGTACCTGCCGGCGCTCAGCGACGGCGCCCTGGCACGGGCCGGTGACCCGACGGGTGGAGGCTCGCTCATCTCCCTCGAGGATTTCGTGCGCTCCGGCTATGCGGCGCCCGGCCTCTACGGGACGCCCGGACGCGCTGGAGTGCGCCTCAGCGCCACCGAGAGTCGTCCCGCGGGGACGGTCGTCGGCCAGTTCCCGCCCGCGGGGACACTCGTGCCGCGCGGCACGCCGATCGTCCTGGCCGTAGTGGCCGACGACTGCCTCCTCACACGGTCCGATGCGGGTCCCTGGGACTGCGTGCCCGGGAGCGCCCGCTCGCGCCAGGCCGACCCGGCGCTATCCGGGGTCCTGCCCTGGCTCTCGCGCGGAGCCGACGGGGCTCTCATGCGCCTCTCCGACTCACGAGCGCGGCCGTCGCTGACCTTCCCTGCTGGGACGACGTATCTCCAGGCGCTGAAGGGGCTGCTGGTTTCGGTGGTCGAGGGCGGCCGCGTGCCGCAGGGCTCCGCTCTTGGACCGCCACTGGACCGCGGCGTCGTGCTCGAGTCGCCTTCCCACGGGCATGGGCCGGTCATCGACCTGCGGGCGCCGTTCGGCTACGACCCGGTCACAGGCCGGATCGCACAGCCACCGACGGCGGCGATGGCGAGCGTCTCGGGCCGCCGACTTCGATCGGCGCTGCGTGCGGGCCGAGCCGCCCTTCTCTCTGCCACCTTCGCAGGCGACTACCTGATCAGGCCGAGTCTGGCCGCCTGTCAGGTCTCTCGCGCGGGCCGCGTCGGGCCCCGATGCCGAGCCGCCCGATGAACGAGTCGAACCGGCTCCACGAGGACCGCGGCGACTGGGAGGAGTTCTGTCAGGCGCGGGCACGGTTCTTCGAGCACCTCGAGCGACAGTCGGTCCTTGCGCGCATGGAGCGCGCCCTCGGGGGAAGGCCGCTGTTGCCGGCGCCTCCTCCTGATCGTGTGAGGTCCTCGCCTGTCCTCGGGCCCCCCATGGGAGACGAGACGTAGGCGAGCGGCGCGCGCGAGGGTCGTCACGGATTCTTTGCCGAGCCGAACTGCGATGCCGTCCGGCCTTCTCTCCCGGCGGCTTTCGGCCGGGGCGGCGAGGGACGGACGGGCCTGCCCCGATCCGGGCGCACGCCAACCGGACATACGTGGGCTCGCAGACACGAGAGCTGGACCGATCCGTCGATCCTTTCAGACGAGACATCGCCGGGTGTCCGCGCCTGTCCGTCCCGGTCGTGAAAGTGCTGCATAGCGCGATCTGAGATGGCCAGGGAGTGACAGGGAAGGACACCGGAGTCGGTCAACGTCAACGTAATCGTCAACGTGGTTTGGCCCCAGACAGCGTCGGGCTCGGTGCCGCGGCGGGCGTCCCTCGTCCGTCCGGTCAACGCGTCTTTACCGGGCTCCAACCGCATCTTTCCCCGGCCCCGCTCCACTGTCCTCACGCACCGCCACGGCGCCCCGCGCGCCCGACGACTGGAGAGGCAGATGACCATCGAGACCCCCGCCGCCCTTATCGACCGGATGGGCTTCGCTCGCCGGCGCCGCTGGATCGGCACCGTCGCGCCCGCCCCCCGTGCGTTTCGTCCCGATGCGCCGCGGATCGCCTGACGTCGCTCCCGCGGTCCCCGTGCCCGAGAGGGCCACCGAAAGGAGCCACCGATGAGTACCACCACCGCGTCCTCCCATGCCAACGAGCCGAGCCTCCGAGTTCGGCCAGCCCATACGCGACGACGAGCCGCCCGCGGCGTTGCCGCGGCCGCGGCCCCCGGCGTAGGCTCGCCCCATGGGCGACCCGCGGGCCGTGATGGACCGGCTGACCGCCGCGCAGAACGCGCACGACCTCGAGGGGATGCTCGCCTGCTTCCACGAGGACTACCTCAGCGAGCAGCCGCTGTTTCCGTCGCGGACTTTCCACGGGAGCGCCCAGGTGCGCGCCAACTGGTCGGCGCTGCTCGAGGGCATCCCCGACCTCCACGCAGAGATCCTCAGGTCGGCGGTCGATGGCGACACCGTCTTTGTGGAGATCCACTGGACGGGAACCAAGGCGGACGGCGCGCCGCTCGAGGAGCGCGGCGTCCTGATCTTCGGCACGTGCGACGACCGCATCACGTGGGGGCGTCTCTACGTCGACGAAGTCGAACGCGAGGGCGCGGGCATCGACGCCGTCGTGCGCCGAATGGCGGGCACCGAAGACCGCTAGCGCCGACGATGCCATCCGCCGCAGCTGCGCACGGTCGCGCGGATGCGTCCTTTCCGGGGGGCGTGCGTCTGTACGGGTGATGACCCACACGGACGAAGCGGGGAGGATCGGACGATGACGGCGGGAGCGCGGACTCCGGGCGCGGGACGCACGATGGCGATCGACGTCCTGTTGCGCGACGTGCAGGGCTGCGGGCGCTGCGGTGCCACCGACGCCAACGTCGATGCCGCCCTCGTCGCCGCCGACGGGGTGCTGCGGGCGACGGGCACCCGGGTCGAGCTGCGCCGGGTCCACGTCCGCTCGGATGAGCAGGCCCGGGAGCTTGGCCTCACGGTTGCGCCGACGATCCGCGTGAATGGCCGCGACATCTCCCCGGAGCCCCTCGCGAGCGCCTGCGGCGATGGCTGCGGGTGCGGCTGCGGGCCCGACGCCGCCTGCCGTGTCTGGCGCCACGCCGGGCGCGATCACGCGGCGCCGCCGGTCGCGCTGATCGTCGAGGCGATCGTGGCCGGGCTCGCGGCCGGTGCGGCTGGCACCGCGGCGCCCCGGGGGTGCTGCTCATGAGCACCGTCGCCGATCCCCTCTCCGCCTGGCACGAGCTGCGCGGCCCCCTGTCCGCGTACATCCGGCGCCGCGTGGCCCGCCCCGAGGACGCCGAGGACGTGCTGCAGGAGGTCATGCTCCGCATCCACCGCCACGCCGACGAGCTGGCGGGCGCCGACCGGGTGGCCGCCTGGGTCCACCGGATCGCCCAGAACGCGATCACCGACCACTACCGCCGCAGCGCCGCCCGCCCGGAGATCGCGGCGGGCGCGGCCACCGATCTCGACGAGCGCGCATCCGAGCCCCCGGGCGAGCCGGAGACCGAGGGCCTGCGGCGCGAGCTCTCCGCTTGCCTGCGCCCGCTGATCGGGCGGTTGCCCGAGGGGACGCGCGACGCACTGACGCTCGTCGAGCTGGACGGCCTGACCCAGGCCGAGGCGGCGAGCCGGCTCGGCATCTCCCTCTCCGGCGCGAAGTCGCGCGTCCAGCGCGGCCGCGCCCAGCTGAAGACATTGCTGCTCGACTGCTGCCACGTCGCGGTGGACCGTCGCGGCGGCATCACCGAGTACCGCCCGCGCGGCGGCTCGTGCGCGCGCTGCCGCGCCTCCGCCTGACGCACCACACACCGAGGAGCGACCATGAACGACCGACTCGAGCGCGCGCTCGACGAGCTCGTGCAGCTCAGAACGCGCGCGGACGACGCCCGCGATCCCGACGCCGATGCGATCGCGACCGAGGATCTCGCCAAGACGTACCCGGACGGGACCACCGCCGTGCGCGGCGTGACCATCCGCGTAGCGTCCGGCGAGTGCTACGGATTGCTCGGGCCGAACGGCGCGGGCAAGTCGACGACCGTCAACATGCTGGGCACGCTCGTGCGGCCGACCTCCGGGCGCGCCCGCGTCGCCGGCGCCGACGTGGTGCGCGAGGCCCGCCAGGTCCGCCGCCGCGTCGGCTTCGCGATGCAGGAGGCCGGCGTCGACCCCCTCGCCACGCCCCGCGAGCTCCTCGTGCTCCAGGGGCGCCTGCAGGGCCTTCGGCGCAGCGAGGCGATGGGCCGCGCGGCGCTGCTGCTGGCCGTCGTCAACCTCGCCGACGTGGCCGACCGCCGTCTGAGCGGGCTCTCGGGCGGCATGCGGCGCCGCGCCGACCTGGCGTCCGCGCTGGTGCACCTGCCCGCGGTCGTGTTCCTGGACGAGCCGACCGAGGGCCTCGATCCGCGAGCGCGCTCCGCGATCTGGGAGGCGCTGCGCCGGATGCGTGCGCACCTGGGGGTCACCGTCCTTTTGACCACCCATCACATGGACGAGGCGGAGCGCCTGTGCGACCGCATCGGGATCATGAATGGCGGGGTCCTCGTGGCCGAGGGATCCCCCGAGGCCCTCGCCGCCTCGGTCGGCGGCTCCCTCGAGGACGTCTGGCTGCACCACACCGGGCGGGCCCCCGCGCCGGCCGTCCGTCTGGAGACGGCGGCATGAGCGCGCCCGCGAGCCTCCTGCTGGCGGAGAGGTCGGTCGCGCAGTTCCGCCGCAACCCCATCCTGCTCGGCTTCTCCCTGGCGCCGGTCCTGATGATGTTCCTCGTCTTCGGGGCCCTGTTCGAGGGCGTCACCCGGCTGCCCGGCTTTCCTACGGACAACTACTACGAGTACCTCGGGCCGACGGCGATCCTCCTCACGACGGTGCCGGGGATCGGCAACGCCGCCGTCGCCCTGGCCGACGACTTCGGCAGCCGCTACGTCTTCAAGCTGCTGACGGCCCCGGTCTCGATCGGCACGATCGTGGCCGGTCGGCTCATCGGCGACGGGGTGCGGCTCTGCGTGCAGGCCGCGGCGGTCCTCGGCCTGGCGATCGCGCTCGGCGCGCGCGTCCAGACGGGCGTCGCCGGCGCGGCGCTGATGATCCTGCTCGGGACGCTGCTCGGCGTCGTGACCTTCGGCGTGCTCACCGCGATCATGGCGGTCCGGACGCGGGACGGCGCCGTCGTCCAGGCGATCCTGCCGATGGCCTACCTGCTGATCTTCATGACCTCGGCGTACCAGCAGCCGGAGCAGATCAGCAGCCCCGTGATGCGCGCCATCGTCAGCGCGAACCCGGCCGAGTACGTCCTGCGCCCGATGCGCGAGCTGATGCTCTCCGGCTACGACTGGCCCGGTCTCGGGATCGCCGCCGCGGTGATCGCCGGCCTCGGCCTGATCGGCATCCCGCTGACGGTGCGGAGCTACCGCTCGATCGGGGACTGAGCGCGGCGGATTACGGCGACCGGGCCCGGCCGGTACGGCGGTACCGCCGATGCCGGGTCCCGGAGCGCGGCCGTAGCGTCGAGACAGGTCCGCAGCGCCGACGTCGCCGCCTCACGCGGCGCATCCCGACTTCCCGCAGGACTTCATCAGACGACGTGACGCCCCCTTCCGGGGGGGCCGAGCCCGCGCGCCTCGTCGCGTTCAACCTTCGACCCGCTCACCGGGTCGGGAGCCCTCGAACTCGTCGCCGGCCGCCCCGTCCCACGCTTCAGGATCGACGCTGGTCCTTCACGAAGGATCGAGGCTTGACCGCGACGCGGCTCGGGGGCCAACCTAGCGATTCCCATCGTGAGGGGATATCGCCGGCGGAGGCCGTGCCCACCTTCAACTATCCCTATATCCGCGACACCCTGACGATCGATGGAAGGGTGCAGGATTTCTACGATCGCTTCGCCGGTGACGGGCCGGTCTTCCTGCTGGGGAGGGTCATGCAGCACGCGCCCGGATTCGTCCTGCGGGTGCGCTCGCGACCGCTGATCATCGTCGCCGACGTCTACGACGGGGCAGGCGGCACGATCGACGCCCGAGGCGACGACGCCACCGCCGTCGGTGGCCGTGGCGCGGACGGGGTGTATCCATGGCCCGATGTCCAGGTCGACTCCGCGGGCGTCGATCGGCCGATCGCCCCCGGCGGCAGTGGTGAGGGCGGAGGCGCCGGCGCACCTGGCGGGCACGGAGGGACGGTCACGGTGCGCTGCCGGAGGTCCGTCAACGCACATATCAGCGTGGCGGGCGGACACGGCGCCGCCGGCGGTGCCGGCGGCAACGGCAGCCGCGGCGTCGGCGGACACGTCATCCCCGATCAGACCGTGTGGGTCAACGACACCCCGGACGACCTCAGCGACTTCGCCGGGCACGAGGAGCTCATCCCGGGGGAGACCATCCTGGGCACGCCCGGGGGCGACGGCGGCGGGGGCGGCCCCGGCGGCGCCGGGGGGAACGGCGGCGCCATCACCTTCACCAGCATCGTCGACGACACGCCGCCGGCGCTCGAGGCGCAGGGCGGTGGGGGCGGACCCGGCGGGCCGGGGGGAGCGGCCGGCCTCGACGGGCATCTGAGCGAGGCGACCGCGAGCGAGGGCCCCGCAGGGCCGGACGGTGAGGCGGGCCTCGACGGGCAGGTGACCCAGGCGAACGTCTCCGAGTCCGACTACGTCGCCGGCCTCCGCCCCGTCCTCGACACTCCCGAGGCGTCCTACGCCAACCACTGGGCGCCGTTCCGGATCGTGACCGGCGAGTACTTCTACCACCGGCACAACTCGAGCGTGGCGGACCGGGCTGACTGCTCCCGGCTCGCGGCCGTCGAGTTCGCACGGGCGCTCGAGCTGCAGCCCGACAACGGGGAGGCCCTCCGGCTCCAGGGGCAGCTCGTCGGAGTCCCGCAGGCCGTCAGGGGGACCGACGACGTCGTCTGGGTGGGCGGCGGCAACAACGCCCTCGGGCTTCCCCGGGACCTCGACGTCCTGCCCGACTTCGACGCGTACATCCAGGCGTTCACCGGCTTCAGTGCGCTGACGCTGGACTTCCTGACCATCGGGACCGACGCGATCCTCGCCGCGGGCGACCTCGGCGGCCTCCGGTCGCTCGTCGAGCTGCAGCAACGGCAGGCCGTCGCCGCGCGCGACGACACCGGCGACGACCTCGACATCGCGATCTCGGAGAAGAAGCTCGCGACGGATGAAGCCGACTACGTCCAGCAGCAGCTCGATGCGACGACGCGCGAGATCGAGGCGGCGCTCGCGGAGATGCGCGAGTCCGAGTTCAGCTTCGGCGACTTCCTGGGCACCGTCGCCGAGGTCGGCGCCGCGATCGTCAGCGTCGCCGCGGCGATCCCGAGCGGCGGGGCGAGCCTCGTGGCGCTGGTCCCGGCGATGGTGGCGCTGGCGGACACGGCGCTCGCCGACGCGCAGCCGATCGCCAAGACGCTGCTGGCGGGCACGGAGCCCGACACGAAGGCCGTGGAGGACGCGTACAAGAAGGTCGACAAGGACGCCTCGGCCGTCATCAAGGCCGGGAAGAGCATCGTCAACTTCGTGACGGTCGTGCAGCGACTCAGTGCGAGCACGACGCCCGACAACTCCACGCACGTCGCCCTGGTCAAGCGCGGAGCCGAGCTCACGCACGAGGTCCTCCTGGCCCGGAACAGGGCGACGCTGGCCCAGCAGCGCGTCGACGCCGCGCAGGCGAGGTTGTCCCGAGCGGCCGGCGTCGTCGCCCAGGCCGAGGCGCTCCGGGACGAGCTCGCCCTCGACGAGGCCTCGGTCCGGCGCGCCGGACTGCTCGCGATCGGCACCGTCCAGTCCAAGGCGGAGGCGCTGCTCGGCCTGGCCTTCAGGGCGCAGCGATCGGTCGAGATCTACACGCTCCAGGACCAGGAGCAGCACCTTTTCCTGGACGCAGGCCTTCTCAGCCCGGACATCGGTCGGGCCTATGCCGAGGGAGAGATCAGGGACGGCGATCTCCTCGCCGAGCTCGACGCGTCCTGGGGGCAGCTGCTCGATCCCGTCGGCATCCAGCGGGACTACGTCTCCTTCTTCGAGAAGGTCCACGACCAGGACCGCCACCGGTTGTCCTTCACCGCAGGCGATCCGGAGCTGAACGCTCTCCGGGCCACGCGGCGGTTCAGCTTCCGCGTCGAGGCCTCCGGTCTGCCCGCGGGCCGTGCCGACGCGAAGGTCACGAGCGTGAGGCTCGCGCTGGTCGGGGCCTCGCACCCGGACGGTGAGGTCTCCTGCGAGGTGCGCCACGGCGGGAGGTACGAGCAGCGCCGGGCCGACGGGACGATCGCCGTGCAGCTGCTCGAGCCGCGCGTCAGCACGCGACCGGCCAAGCTCTCGAGGCTCGCAGCCGACGAGGGCCTCGGCGCCGACCCGCCGCTCACCGCTCCCCGGTCGCTCGCGTTCTGGGGTCGGGGGATCGGCGGGGACTGGGAGGTGTCGATCCCCGGCAGCCGGCTCGCCTCCGGGCTGGACCTCACCGGGCTCATCGAGATCCAGGTCTGGATCGGCTACCAGTTCCTCCGCTGAGCCCCGTTGGGCGTTCACCGGGAGGTGGCAAGGAGAGACTCCCTGTCCCTTGCGAGATCTCAGAGCACGCCTGAGATCTTGGGGTTGACCCGCTCTCGTTGACACCCTGATCTGCCCCCGAATTTCTGGAGTCCGGGTTCTGGAGTCAGGCGGCGTCGTGGGTGGCGAAGTAGCGGTCCTCGTACTCGTTCGGGGTGAGCATGCCAAGAGCCGAGTGGCGGCGTCGGGTGTTGTGGAACAGCTCGATGTAGTCGTGGATCGCCGAGGCGAGCTCGATACGGGTCTTCCAGGACTTGCGGTTGAGTAGCTCGACCTGCATGCGCCCCCAGAACGATTCGATGACGGCGTTGTCGTACGGGCATCCGATGGCCCCGATCGACGGCGCGAGGCCGGCCTCGCGGACCTTCTGACTGAAGCTCCAAGACGTAAACTGCCCGGGTTCAAGGGGTCGTCGCAACACCGCCTTGCTGAACTGAGAGTAGGTGATCGTTGAATGCCTCGGCGGGGGTCTTCCAGCCGAGCGTCTTGCGAGGCCGGCCGTTGAGGGTCGCCGCGACCGCGACGAGCTCATCGGGGCTGTGCCGGCTCAGGTCGGTGCCGCGTGGGAAGTACTGGCGCAGCAGGCCGTTGGTGTTCTCGTTGGTGCCCCGCTGCCAGGGGCTGTGGGGATCGCAGAAGTAGATCGCCACTCCGGCGTCGACGCGCAGCCGGGCGTGCTGGGCCATCTCGGCCCCCTGGTCCCAGGTGAGCGATCGGCGCAGCTCATCGGGCAACGATGTGATCGCCGAGGCGATCGCATCGCGCACGGCCTCGGCGCCGTGGCCCGCCAGGGCCGGCCCGTTCTTGACCCGCGGTTCCTGCCCGTGCCCTTCCATGGGCGGCAGGTGCAGCAGCATCGTGAAGCGGGTGCTGCGCTCCACCAGCGTCCCGATCGCCGAGCGGCGAAGACCGAGGATCAGATCGCCCTCCCAGTGTCCGGGCACGGCGCGGTCCTCGGCCTCGGCGGGCCGCTCGCTGATCATGACCTCGGGGCTGACGAACTTCTTGCCGCGCCCGCGGGTGCGTGCCCGTGGAACACGCAGCGCCCGCCCGGTGCGCAGGCACGCCACCAGTTCGCGGGCAAGGGCGCCGCGGCCCTGGACATAGAGCGCCTGGTAGATGGCCTCGTGGGAGATCCGCATCGACTCATCATCGGGGAAGTCGACCCGGAGTCTGTTGGCGATCTGCTCCGGGCTCCACGCTCTCGCCCAGCGTCGATCCTTGCGCCGTCCGTGGCGGCGACCGATGAAGGGCACATCGGGCCCCGGAACCGGGAGCGCCCGCGCGCTCATCACCAAGCCGGCGAGTCGCTCTTGCACATAGGCGTGCAGGCGGTCGTTGGCGGCGAGCTTGGCGAGCTTGGGGCGCCGGGCGGCCCGCTCGGCCTTCCACTGGGCGATCGAGGCCCGATACTCGAGCCTGCCGCTATCTCGCTCCTCGAACGGGCCTAGCGGGATTGAAGTTGAACCCAAACCTCGTGCCGGAGTCTCTGCGCAGCCGCTAGGCAGGCCTTGGCTCCGCGCCGCAGGTTGCCGGCCGGGAACTCCTAGCCACTCCGATCTTCCAGAGTCGCTTTGCCTCTGTTTGGACGCGCTTGCCTCTCGGGGTGCCCTGCTGATCGAGCCCCACGACGAGTGACAGGTCATCGAGCAGCACTACTTCTCCGAGTGATGGCTGGGATCGGCGCGACCGCGCCGCCCGGGACAATCGAGGAGACACCGGCCGTGCTCGCCTCGGAGGACACCGGGATGATCCCGACCACCCGCTCAGGGTGCGTATTCGTGGAGGCACGCAACGCGAACACCCTCGGACGCTTGTCGAGTAGGCAATAGGTCTCCCGATCAAGAACCCAAGCCCGCCCGGAGGGGCTTTGGCCCGTTGACGTAACGGTTGACGTGACCGAGTGGTGCGGAGGGACGACCGTCTGCCGAGATCCCGCTTCGTTAGAGAGAAGCCGACGAGCGGATTCGAACCGCTGACCCCTTCTAGGCGAGACATCGCCGAGGTTCGTTGCCAGTCCCCCGCGAACGCGACGTGCCTCGATGGGAGTCACCGCCGGGAAGGGCGCATCCGGGCACACCGACGGAGCCGGATCGTCCATCGCCTCTGGGCGCACCCGGGCGAAGAAACGGTCGCGGGCGGCCTGGAAGGACTCCCAGTCTCCGTCCGGGAACGGGTCCTCGGGGCCGCTCACCACGCACCATCCGCGACCGGCATCGTCAGGTAGCGGGTCACCAGGTACTCCTTAGATGCCCTCGGGGCCACCTGAATGGCCGAAGCCCGAGTGCCCAACCCGCCGAACGGCGCCCGCCATGCAGGACCATGAGGCCCGCTCCGCTCGGTCGACGGCGCCGACGATCAGGATGGCTCGAGGTAGCCGTAGCCCGCAGGGCGGCAGGCTTCAGGCCGCTCGGTGCTCCTGGCGCACGACCCGCTGCCGACCGTCTACCCGCCCCCGGAGCCGGAAAGCCGAGCCCGCTCACCCGCCGGCACGCAGTAAACTCGGCCCGCGTCAGCCACGGCACCCAGACCCACACCGGCAACCGGATCGTTGACCGGCTCCTCGCCGCTCGTGAGAGGAATGCGAATGCAGCGCATCGCCCCATCCGGTGGTCGCGACGGATCGACCGGTTGTCGATTCAGGGTCACCACGGCTTTGGCCGTGGCCGGGGTTTCCCTGTTCTTATTAGCGGGGATCCAAATCGCCGATCACGCAGTGGCGGGGGCGGCCACGCGTGCCGCCACGGACACCGGGTTCACGGAGCCCTTCTCTGGAACGCCACGATACGTGCACTTGGCACCCACGCAGATCACGAACCAGGGTCAGCTCCATCAGCCGATTGGGCGAAAGGCAGCTGACAGAGTCGCAAGGAAGTTGGGACTGAACAAGGCACACGCCTTCACCAGGCAACAGTACGTCAAGTTCGTCACCGGCAAGGGAGTCGGTGGCAATGCGGCTGCTGCGAAGTTGGTCGATGAAAGCGTCCGAATCTTTACGAACACGACTGGACGCCCGCTGTATTCCAACGTTGACGGTCGCATAACACCGTCGGTGCTGGCCAGCTATGGGCTGTTCGTGAACACCAGCGGTCTACTGGAAAGCCTGGCCAACACGGATGCCCCAACGAGACAAGCGAACTCGGTGATCGCTCCCGGTGGCTATCTGGGCACGTGGTGCAGGGCCAATGGTGCGGAAGCATCCCTGAGAATGCTCTACAGGTCGGCTTATACAAAGGAAGTCGTCTATGGCAATAGATCACAACAGGAATCGGGTGTTGCTCAGCTGGTCATCAACGAAAAGGGAGGCGTCACCTCGGAGGTAGGGATGTCGATGGTCCCTTCCATCTGGATTGTTAACTTCGCCCTGCTCTACACATTGAACCCAGCCGTGGCGGCGAAGATGCCTGCCAACTGGGCTCCGATTCCCTCCAGCGTTGCCGACGCTATCTTGGCCAGTCCCACCGGCCAGGTCCCCTACAGTGAGTATGCGTCTGAGCTTCCTTGACGGTGTGTCTGAACCGTCCTGGATTTCCTGGAGGGGTGAGGGTTGCAGGTTCGAGGCCTGCCCGAGGAGCTAGAGATGGGCTGCGGGCTCGCGAGCGCCGGGCTCCGCGTCAACACCGTCGCGCCCGGCCCCGCCTACACCGGAGAGGCCTAGTCGATGCATCGAACGACGTCAGGGCCGCTTGTAGCAGGTTGCCGGCACGTACGGCCGCTCCCGCATGGGCACCGACGGCTCGGGCGGACCTTTCGGCACGTATACGTGGGCGGGCCGTCCATCCGGCGTTCTCGGTCCGGAGGAAGTGCAGTGGCACCATCGGAATCACATGTCTCGTGGGTTCGCGTTGCGCGAATGAGCCGAGGCATGACACAAGGCAGAGCTTGCAGAGTGCGCGGAGATCGCGCAGCGCGGTCTCGATCGACTCCACCATCCGCTCTTCGGACATCGGCACTCCCCTCCGCGTGGGGTGTCCCGAGTCTGAAACCAGCGAACTCGAGCGCGCAAAGTGGGGATGGACCCCGTCAACCTCTGTCAGCCGGGCGGTTTGGGCAGGCCGATGAGGGGCGTCGCGACCGGCGGGGCGGCGCCGATGAACTCGACGAGCCCGTCGCCTCCGATCGTCGGGTTGACGTTGGCCCAGTTGTTGGCGACCCAGACGTTTCCCGACTGGTCCACCTGCACGGCGGTCAGGTGCTGGAGACCGCCGTTGGTGAAGCCGGTGAGGCGCGGCGAGATCCGGTCGCCGGTCTTGGACCCCGGCGGGCAGTTCGCGACCTTGCGTCCGCAGAACTGGGTCAGCTTCTGGCTGATGAAGCTGGCGACCCAGACGTTGTCCGCGCCGTCGACGGCGACGCCCCACGGGCCGACCATGCTGGGCGACCGGAACCGCCCCTTGACCTGGCCCGACGGGCTGACGCGGGTCACGGTCTGGTCGACGAGGCTCGCCACCCACAGGTCGCCGGCCGAGTCGAACGCCATGCCCTGGGGGGAGCGCATCCTGTCGATGACGAACGGGCCCGTCGGCCGGCCGTCGGGGCTGATCCGCGTCAGCGACCCTTTCACGCTCGTGTCGATCGCGCCGTTGCCCACCCAGGCGTTGCCCTGGCCGTCGATGGCGATCGAGAACGGCTCGAAGATGCCCCCACCGGTGATCACCCGCGCCTGGTCGGGGTCGCCGCCGGGGTAGAGCGTGACCGAGGCGGCTGTGTGGTTCGCGATGAACACGTCACCGCGCGGGCTCACGGCGATGCCCTGTGGCCCCTGGAGATTGCCGGCGGTGATGCCGTCGGGCCCCGACAGCGCGGTGCCGTCCGACGTGAAGAGGGCCACCGCGTTGCCGCCCTTGAAGTCGGGGCTTGTGAACTCGTTCGGGTCGTCGCCCGTGAAGTTGCCCAACCAGACCCGGTCGCGCTGGTCGACCGCGATGCCCCACCAGTTGCCCATGATCCCGCCACCGCCGACGGCCCCGCCGAGGCGCGGGCGCCCGGTGGGGTCGAGCGCGACCGTGTATAGCCCGGGGCCCGTCCCCGGTGGCTGGAAGTTGTTGGTGGTCCAGACGTTGCCGCGCGAGTCGAACGCCATACGGCCCGGCCCGTCGAACCCGCCGCCGGTGTGCTTCAGCGACAGCACCCAGGAGGTGGGCGCCGGGCGGACGATCGGCCGGTAGTAGGACGACTTCGACAGGCGGTAGATGCCCCGGACGTTGTTGGTCGGGTTCAGCGCGATCGCTTGGACAGCGGCCAGCGTGTCCGTCGGCGCCGCCCCCCGCAGAGGGGTCGATCTGCGGAAGAGCGCGCGGCAGCTCTGGAGCGTGCCCCTCGTGCAGCCGCCGACGACGGCGGCGAGGGTGCGGACGGCCGCGAGGGTGGAGGTGGCCGTCCCGTTGGGCTTCTGGGCGAGTGCAGCGCCGATGCGGCCCGTCGCCGGGTCCGCCAGGCCGCGCGCCGTCGCGGCGGCGTTCCGGAGCCCGATCGACGGCCCGGAGAGGCGGGCACCGCGGAGGAAGCGCGAAAGGGCGTAGGCCGAGGCGACGGTCGTCAGCTCGTTGAGCGTCAGTCGGCGCGGGAGCCCCGTGGTGGGGTCCGCGACGGTCATGAACCGCAGGGCGCGGGGTGCGGCGACGCGACCGCCCTCGGCGACCGCATAGACCACGGAGGGTGGTGGCGAGGCCGTGTACGAGATGGCGAATTCTCCGCCCGCGTCCGTCGTCGCCGAGCCGAGGCGCCGGGGCGCGGCGCCGGTCCGGGTCGCATAGAGCGTCACCCCAGAGGATGCGACCGGGTGGCCGGAGGCCTCCACGCTGCCAGACAGCTGTGCGCCGGCGGCGGTGGCGGCGAAGGCCACGAGTGACACCAGAAGCGCGGCGGACGCCAGCGCGCCGGCGCCGACGGGGACGCGCACCTTCATCTCCACCCCTGTTCCCCGGGAACGTGCGGGGGCGACGCTATGGCAGCCGCGCCGCCCCGTGCAAGCGGCAGGCGCGGGCGGGACGCGGGGTGGGGCCCAAGGGAAGCCGACGAGCGGATTCGAACCGCTGACCCCTTCATTACGAGCGCTCCAGAATGGCTTCTCATCCCTTCGGGCGAGCTAACTCTTCCCTGCAAACTGCACAATCCCGCCCCCAGAGATCGGCTGATCTCTCGGCCGATTTCGGCGCCGTGCGTGGGCCAGGTGTGGGCCAGGACGGGTCAGCGGTGCCATTGCGACTCGGCCACGATCGCGGTAGGCACCGACAGGCGGGGGGTCTCCAGGCCAGCTCGACCCGGGCCGGCGTGGTCGTGCGTGCCATTCCGAGGTTCCCCTTTCCGATCGAAGGTTTCGCGGCGCCGGGCAGCATGGCTAATGCTTCGTCGCAGGGACCACGGGAGCGCCGCCCGGCCGGGCGGCGCGGCCCTCCACCTCCACGCGCGGCGGCCAGTCGAGCCACCTGGGCAGGTACCCAGTTCCACTTCCCGAGCAGCGTCATCGCGGCCGGCACGAGGACTGAGTGGACGATCGTGGCGTCGATGAGCAGCGCCACGGCCACCCCGAAGCCCATCTGCTGGAACATGACGCGCTCCCCGGCGGCGAAGCCGACGAAGACGGCGACGATGATGAGGGCCGCCCTGCTCGATTCCCGCTCGCCACCTCGACGCGGCCGTGGGCACGTTGTGGCGCAGCGCCTTGTCCACGAGGTTCGCGACGAGACGCTCGACGAGGCGCGCGAGTCGGGGGTCCTCGATGCCGTCGGCCAGCTCGATCAGGGCCAGGAACGGGACGCGCGCGATCGAGCGCCGCGAACAAGTCGCGCGCCGCCGCCTCGGCCTCTTCGGCGCTCCCGTCCTTGACCTTCCGGCGCACCATCATCACGCTCATCTCGTCCTCCTTCGCGTTCGGCCGTCGCGCTGCGGCTCTGTCACAACGACCCCCAGTTGGTCGGTCACATGGATGACGCGTCGCGACGGGAGGATGTGACGGATGGACACGAACGAGGCGCTGGCCGAGCCGTTCGAGGGCACGTCTCGACCCCTTCGACGGACATCCAAGACCGGGCGCCTGTCTGGCCTCTTGAACGAGTACCTGAAGGAGGGGGCGCCGCAATGAAGCTGCCGCCGATCGTGCCACCACAGGAGTGGGAGGCCGCCCGCCAAGAGTTGCTGGTCAAGGAGAAGGAGCTGACCCGCGCCCGCGACGCGCTGGCCGCCCAGCGCCGCCGGATGCCGTGGATGGCCGTGGAGAAGGATTACCGCTTCGAGGGCCGGGACGGCCCGGCGAGCCTGCTCGACCTGTTCGAGGGGCGGCGCCAGCTGATCGTCTACCGCGCCTTCTACGCGCCGGACGTCACCACTTACCCACAGGGGGGCGGCGCGTACCCGGAGCGGGCCTGCGTGGGCTGCTCCCTCGTCGCCGACCAGGTCGCGCACCCCGCCCACCTGAACGCGCGGGACACGACGCTCGCGTTCGTTTCGCGCGCCCCCCAGGCCGAGATCCAGAGCCTGAAGGAGCGCATGGGCTGGGAGCCGATCCCCTGGTACACGATCACGGACGACTTCGACAAGGACTTCGGCGTCGACGAGTGGCACGGCACCAACGCCTTCTACCGCGACGGCGAGCGGATCTTCCGCACCTACTTCATCGACGCGCGCGGCGACGAGGCGATGGGAAGCACTTGGAGCTACCTGGACATCACCGCGCTCGGGCGCCAGGAGGAATGGGAGGACTCGCCGGAGGGCTTCCCGCAGACCCCGCCGTACCAGTGGTGGAACTACCACGACGCGTACGGCAAGACCGCGTGATCGCCCCGCAGGAGGCGCCGCCGCAGGAGGAGATCCCGACATCGGTGACCAGCGCGGGCGCCGGACAGCTGCTGGCGGGCGCCACGCTGACCTCGTCAGCAGGCATCTCGCTCGCCCGATGGAGGTGGCGCCGGTCGGTGCCGAGCCCTATGCCTCCCGCCGAGAAGCGACGGCCATCGGGAGGCGGCTGGGCGCCGCGCTTCTCGGCGCCAGCCTCTACGAGCTGCCGCCGGGCGAGAAGACCTGGCCCCACATTTTCACGCAGCTGCGCGGCTCCAGCATCCGCTCCGCGGAGGCGCTCATCCGCCAGGCCAGGACACAGGGTGTGTCCGAAGAGTGTCCGCCAGGCCCCGGCGACCAGCATGAGGTTGGCGAAGAAGCCCTTGACCAAGGGAAGCCGACGAGCGGATTCGAATCGCTGACCCCTTCATTACGAGACATCGTCGGGTGTCCTCGCGTGTCCGCGCCAGGCACGAAAGTCCTGCATATGCGCCTGCGGCGCGGTCAGAGGGTGACAGGGAGGGACACGGGAGTCGGTCGACGTCGACGTAACCGTCGACGTGACTTTCGCCCGCGGGCCGCGCCGGGCTCCGGTGCCGCGACGGGGCTTCCTTCAGGCGCCGGCAGGGCCCTCGTCGTGTTCGCACTCGCCAGCGCGCCTCCACTCCTCCGGGAGCGCATCGGGGCAGATCGAGGCAGGCGGATCGTCCATCGCCTCCGGACGGACCTTCGCGAAGAAGCGGTCGCGGGCGGCACGGAACGACTCCCAGTCCCCCGTCGGGAACGGATCCTCAAGCGCGCTCACCGGGCACCACCGGCGCCCGGCATCGTCAGGTAGCGGGTCACCAGGTACTCCTCGATGCCCTCGGGGCCGCCCGAGTGGCCGAAGCCCGAGTGGCCGACGCCGCCGAAGGGGGCCGCCACGCAGGAGACCCGGCCGCGGTTGATCGCGACCATGCCGGCCTCGATCGCTGACCCGAGGCGCATCGCCCGCTCGAGGTCGGTGGTGAAGAGGTAGGCGGCGAGGCCGGCGTCGTGGTCGTTGGCGAGGCGAAGGGCCTCGTCCTCCGAGTCGAAGGCCGCGATCGCCACCACGGGTCCGAAGATCTCCTCGCGCATCACGCGCGCGTCGTGGGGGACGTCGGCGAGCACGACCGGCGCGAAGAAGTGGCCGTCGCCGGGGACCGGGCCGCCGGCGACGACGACCCGCGCCCCGCGCTCCACCGCGTCGGCGACGAGGTCGGCCAGCCGCGCCACCTGGCGCGCGCTGATCATCGGCCCGCAGCCCACGCCCGCGCGGGTGCCCGGGCCGATCCGCACCGCGGCGATCCGCTCGGCCAGCCGCCGGGTGAACTCGGCGTAGACCGGCCGCTCGACGTAGAAGCGGTTGGCCGCCGTGCAGGCCGCGCCGCCGTTACGCATCTTGGCCGCGACCGCCCCCTCGATGGCGGCCTCGAGATCGGCGTCGGCGAAGACCAGGAACGGCGCGCAGCCACCCAGCTCGGCCGAGACCCGCAGCACCTGCTCGGCGCTCTTTGCGATCAGGTGACGGCCGACGGGCTCCGAGCCGGTGAAGGTCAGCTTGCGGATGCGCCCGTCGCAAAGAAGCGGATCCGTCGCCCCGTCCTCGGAGGAGACGACGATGTTGAGCACGCCGGCCGGAAGGCCGGCGTCGAGGAGGATCCGCCCGAGGGCGAGCGCCGACAGCGGCGTGAGAGACGAGGGCCGCAGGACGACGGTGCAGCCGGCGGCGATCGCCGGGCCGATGCCGCGGGCCGGGACGGCCAGCGGGAAGTTCCAGGGCGTCACGACGAGGCACGGCCCGACCGGGGTCTTGACCACCAGGTGGGCGCTCTCGCCGTCGGGCGAGCTCTGCGTCCGGCCCGAGACCCGCACGGCCTCCTCGGCGAACCACTCGAGGTAATCGGCGGCGAACTCCACCTCGGCCCGCGACTCGCCAAGCGGCTTTCCCATCTCGGCGGTGAGGATCCGGGCCATCGGCTCGGCCTCCTCGCGCAGGGCGTCGGCCGCCCGGCGCAGGATCCGCGCGCGATCGCGCGGCGCGCTACGGGCCCACGAGGCCTGGGCGGCGACGGCGGCCTCGAGCGCCGCCATGCAGTCGACCTCAGAGGCGTCGGCGACCTCGGCGATGACGCGGCCCGTCGCCGGGTCCTCGACGGCGAGGGTGCGACCCTCGGCCGCCGCGACGAAGTGGCCGTCGATCAGGAGGCCGGTGGGGCAGGAGGCAAGAGCCCCGGCCTCACTGACCTGACCCGAGACCGGCTCGACCTCGGCGAAGAGCCAGCCGAGGTGCTGCTCGGTGATGAAAGAGCCGGAAGCCTGGGGGGCGCTGTGGGCGATCGCGACGGACGACATCTCGTGTCTCCTCGTGTTCTCCGACCTTGCGAGACCGAGGCTAGGAAGGAGCCGTCACGCGCACGTCACAGACCGATTGCACCGTGGCTGGCGTTGGCCTAAGAATGGCCTCAAATGAACGAGCGGCTCAGGGTCGTCGAGCGCCAGATGCACGACCTCCGGCCTGTGGAGCGTGCGTCGTGAGGGCAGGCGTCCTGCGCACGCGCCTGATCCCTCCCCAGCTGCCGTCCGGTTGCCTCGAGCGACCGCGTCTGGTGGAGCGTCTGCTCTCAGGGGTCGATGGCCGGGGTGCGGTTCTGGTAGCCGGCGCCGGCTACGGCAAGACCACGCTCCTGGTCCAGGCCCTCGACGGCCTTCAATGGGCGTGGGCGTGGTGCTCCTGTGATCCGGACCTGGCCGATCCGGGAGATCTCATCCGCCATATCGCCGCCTCCATCGGCGAATCGGTCCCGGGCTTCGGCGCCGAGATGCGTCTGAGCGGAGACGCCTCCGAGCAGGTCGCCGAGCTCTCGAACGAGGCCGTCGAGACGCTCTCCGAGGACTTCGTCCTCGTCCTGGACGACGCGCATCGCCTCCCCGGGGCATCCCGCGGAGCCCTGGCCCTCCTCGCGCGCGACCTCCCTGCCAACGTCCGTCTTCTCATCGCCAGCCGCACCCCCCTCGATCTCCCGTCCTCGCGCTCGCGCGTAGGCGCGCTGCTGGAGATCTCGGAGCCCGACCTCGCGTTGACGCCCGATGAGACGGCGGATCTGCTGTCGCGATCGGGCGGCGCACGGGCGCAGGGCGCGATCGACGATCTGCACGTTCAAACCGAGGGTTGGGTGGCGGGCGTGGCGCTCGCCGGGCGCTCGGGCGATGGAAGCCCCGTTCGCCCGGCGGCCTTCGGGCCCATGCTCGAGGAGGTCCTCACCGCTCAGCCGGACGAGGTCCGCGACTTCATGTCGGCCACGTGCGTGCTCGAGCGGTTCAGTCCCGAGATCGCCGCTGCGGTCTCAGGAAACGGCGAGGCTGGCGCGCTTGCCCGTTCGCTGGTCTCCGAGCGCCTGTTCATCTCCCGCCTGGACATGGAGGGTGAGTGGTACCGCTACCACCACCTGCTCTCGGCCCACCTGCGCCAGAGGCTGGCGGAGGACGCCCCGGAGCTCCTGGCGGAATTCCACGCCCGGGCCGCCCGAGCGATGCAGCACGGAGACGAGCCCGAGGTCGCGGCGCGGCACGCGATCGCCGCGAAGGACTGGTCACTCGCATCGGCCTGCCTGGAGCGATTCGCCGAGCCGACCGCCACGAGCCCACGAGCGCCGGTCCTGGCGGCACTGCTCGATCAGATTCCAGCGGACGCGTACGCCTCGCGACCGCCCCTCTTGCTGGCCAAGGCGGGCCTCCTCTTCGGCAGCGGGGACCACGAGATCGCGTTCGCCGCGATCGAGGACCTCATCGTCCGTCTCGTGGCCCTCGGCGAGCATGAGCGCGCCGGCCTCGCGCTCTTTCGCCTGATGCAGGCGATGGCCGCGGCCGGGACCCCCCCCGACCGGCGCGTCGAGTTGGGTCGCCGGCACCTGGACCGGATCTCGGCGTCCTCCCAAAGAACCGCGGTCGTCCGGGTCATGCACGCCGCCAACGCCGCATACGCGCGCCGCTTCGACGAGGCGGAGAGCGAACTCGCCGCGGTCCTCGCCCTGCCCGACCTCCCCCCCGAGGTCCGCGGCTATGCCGAGGTGACGTGGGCCCACTACCTGGGGTTCGCCCGCGATGGCCGGCCGGAGGCGCTTGAGCAACTCGACCTCGCGATCGCTGCGCTCAGTGCGGATCCCGAGCGCGACGAACTGGCGTTTCTTCCCTGGGCGCGCATGCTTCGCTGCTACGAGCTTCTCGATCTGGGCTTCTTCGAAGATGCGCTCGACGAGCTCGATCGCGTCGCCGAGGACGCCGAGCGTCGCGGCCTGTCCCGGGCTCCGGTGCGCTCGTCTCGGTGGCTGCGAGCGTGGGGCCTGCTGGGTCTCGGCCGGGTCGAAGACGCCGCAGCGGAGCTGTTCGCCTCGAGCCATCAGGATGACATTGCGGTGCAGAACGCGTACTCGTACCGCTATCGCGCTCTCGCCTCACTCACCGCCGCTGCCCGCGGAGACCAGGCCACGGCTCTGCTGCAGCTCCGGCTCGGCGTCGATGCGATGGATGACTTCGGCCGGGTGTCCGACGACCCGGTCTTCCTCGCGGACTTCGCACTCGCGGCATGGCGGGCGGGTGAGCCCCACACGGCATCCGCCCTCGCGCTGCGTGCCGCTGATGAGGCCGCCGCGATCGGGGCGGTGTGGCAGCGGCTTCGCGCCCTGATCGTGGTCGCCGCCCTCCACCAGGGCTCGGAGGTCGGAAGGGCCGCTCTCGAGGACGCACTCGAGGTCTCCATCGACCCCGTGCTGGAGGGGGCGTGGACGCGACGCGAGCCCGCTCTGGCACCCGCGCTGCTCAGCTGGGCGCTCGCCGAGGGGATCGGTCCGCCGGGCGTCGCGGGGCGCCTGGTCGCCCGATGCGGGGGCGTCGCCGTGCGCTCCTGCCTCGAGAGGCTCGCCGACGCGGATCCCGCAGCGCGAATCGCCCTGGCCGAGGCGGCCGCATCCGCACAGAGCGCGGACTCCACCGCCCTGGACTCGCTCCTGCGCGATCGTGACGCCGGCGTGCGCGCGGCGGCGCGCGTGGCCTGGACCCGGCTGCGAGAGCGGCCACGCGCCACGCTCAGGATCCAGACGCTCGGCGGCCTCGCGATCTGGCGCGACGGCATCCTCGTCCCCGACGCGGCCTTCGAGCGCCAGAAGGCGCGCGTTCTTCTCGCCGTGCTCATCGTCCGCGAGGGGCCCGTGCACCGCGAGGAGCTGTGCGAGCTCATCTGGCCGCAGCTCGGACCCGAGCGGGCGGCCGCCTCGCTCAGGACCACCCTGCACGACCTGCGGCGGGCCCTTCATCCGGAGCTGGAGGCCACGTCGCCGGCGAGCGTCATCGCCGCGGACGGCGAGACCGTCGCGCTCGTGCTCGGAGACAACGACCAGCTCGATGTCCGCCGGCTGCTCGCCGTCGCCGAGCACCCCGGCGCGTCCGTGGAGGAACTCCAGGCGGCGGAGGACCTCTGGCGCGGCGCGTTCCTGCCCGAGTGGCCCTACGAGGATTGGGCCGCGGCGCCACGGCAGCGGCTCGACGACGCCTACCGGTCGATCGTCGCTCGCCTGGCCGAGGCGCTGGCCGAGAGCGGCCGCCCGGAGGCGGCCGCCCTGCGCTGGCGGAGCCTGATCGCGATGGAGCCCCAGCACGAGGGCTGGCACCGGGGTCTCATGAGCGCGTACGCCGCCTCCGGAGAGCGCGCCCTCGCGCTGCGCCAGTTCCACGCCTGCCGGACCACCCTGCGCCGGGAGCAGGGCATCGAGCCCAGCGCGGCGACGCAGGCGCTCTACCGCCGGCTCCTCGATGAGGACCAGGCCACGCCTCCGTGACGCCAGCGTAACGGCCTCCAAGGAGGATCCCGCCATCAGCCCGTCCCATGAAAGGAGCACCATGCACCCCGAGCTTCCGTACTCCATTCCCCGCTCGCGCCCGCTCTACGGACCTCCGCCCTACGCGTACCGGGAGTGCCCGCAGCTCATCGTGGTCTTCCGCTCGTCGGAGACGGCGCTGAGGGAGCTGGTGCCCGCCCCGATCACGCCGAACCCCCACGATCTCGCCTTCCTCATGATCGGCTCGATGGTCACCGACGAGTTCGGCACCTACAACGAGGCCATCGTCGCCGTCCCGTCCGCGGTCAACGGCATCGGCGGCAACCACGTGGTCTTCCACTACGTCGAGGGCGATCGGCCCATGGCCGCGGGTCGCGAGATCATGGGCTGGCCGAAGAAGCTCGGCGACATCCGCTGGAGCTCGAAGGACGGGAGGGTCGAGGCGTCATGCGCGCGAGAGGGCTCCACGCTCATCCGCGCCGGCGCCGAGTTCGCCGGGCCCGCCCGCCCCGAGGACCTGCAGCTCGATCCCACCTGGCTCAACCTGAAGGTCATCCCGTCGGTCGTCGACGGAGCGCCCCCCGACGTGGCCCAGATCACGGCCATGACGCTCCTCGACGTGAGCGTGGCCGACGCCCAGGCCGGGCCGGCGACGATCGAGTTCTCCTCGACGGCGGACGACCGCCTCGAGGCCCTCGAGATCCACGAGGTTATCGGCGGGATCTTCTGCCGGCTCTCGTTCGATCTGCCGGGGGGCTCGGTCGCGCACGACTACCTCAAGGAGACGCCCGTCGCCCGAGAGGAAGCCCTCGCGCGGTCCTGACCCGTATGCGACCACGGGCGATGCGATCCGGGCGGATCGCATCGCCCGCTCCGAAGGGAGGGTGAGGTGGACTTCGCACGCGTGGTCGGAAACCGCAGGAGCGTTCGCTGGTACAAGGCCGACCAGCCCATCGAGCGGTCGCGAGTTCAGCGGGTCCTCGAGGCGGCTCGGCTGACCGGATGCCCCGGAAACGCCCAGCCCTGGCGGGCGATCGTCGTCGAGCAGAGCAGCCTTGCGGCGGAGGACCGCGAGGCCCTGCTGAGCGCGAACAACTGGCAAAAGCCGCACACCCTGGCTCCGGTCTGGATCTACTGGTTCGCTGATCCGGAAACCGTCACCCCGCAGGGCTTCGCCAGCCGCGTTCGTGAGCTCGCGCCGACCGGCGCAGTAGCCCCCGACCTCGGCTGGAGCGTCGAGACGGTCGAGGGCGCCCTTCTCGAAGGCGTCCCGACGCCCCGGGGTCTGCCGCCCCTTCACCTGAGCGTCCATCAGCTCCCGTACGAGATCTCGGTGTTCGTCGCGGCTCAAGAAACAAATGGGGCGTGTCAGATCGCCCAGCTCGCCGCCGTCGCCGACGGGCTCGGCACCTGCCTCGTCGCCGTCGCGACCCTCGACAAGGTCTCGGACGTGCGGAGGGTGCTGGGACTGCCGCCCGCCTTTGTGCCGGTGTGGCTCCAGCTGCTCGGGGAGTCGGCCGAGTCGCCCGAGGCAGGTGGCCAACGCCCGCGCCTCCCGTTCGAGGAGATCTTCGCGCTGGGGCGATGGGGAAACGCCTTTCCTCGTGACCCGAACGTCGTCGATGCACTCCGCGCTGACGGCATGCTCCAGGCTCCCGCACCGCTTCCGGGTCGCTTCGAGGAGCTCACCCGCCTGGCGAAGATGTTCAAGAGCCCGGGCTAGTCGGTAAAGGCGCGCTTCGGCCAGCCTCGCGACTGGATTGAGCGAACCGGATCCTGTGGCACCACGCACCGTTGCCGGCCAGGGGGCGGCGTCGACCATCGCGCGCCGGGCGCGCTGCAGTTACTGCGGGATGGGAGGAGTGCGTCGGCGTCTGCCCGACGTCTCAAGGACGCTCTTCAGTGGCCCGCCGGCTTTCCATCGACTGCGCACTCGTCGCCGTCTGTCCAGTCATTCGGAAGAGCGTTAGGGCAGAGCGAGGGAGGCGGATGGTCCGTCGCTTCCGGGCGCACGCAGGCGAAGAACCGGTCGGGTGCGGACCTCGGCGGCGACGACGAAGTGGCCGTCGATCAGGAGGCCGGTGGGGCAGAGCTCCTCGGCGCTGAGCACTAAGGGCAGATCCGACTCGGTGACGAAGCGGCGGGGCGACCGGGGGGCGATCGCGACGGACGACATCTCGTGTCTCCTCGTGTTCTCCGAACTTGCGAGCTCGAGGCTAGGAACGGCGTCCTGCGGGTCACTTACGGAGCCGCTCCAGCTCACGTCGGGGACGCTAGAAACGGCCCGTCACCCGACGTCACAGGCCGCCTGGCGGTGAGGATTGCTCCGTGACCGAGACGCTGCGCAGAATCAACGCCAATGGCACTGGACGGCGTCCTCCTCACCCGGCTTCTTCCGCCGCAGCTTCCCACGGACCGCGTGGAGCGCGAGGAGCTGGTCTCCGCAGTCGTCGCCGGGCTCCAGGACCGCCTCGTGACCGTCATCGCCGGTGCCGGCTACGGCAAGACGACCCTCGTCACCCAGGCTCTCGCCGTCGCAGAGACGCGATGGGTCTGGTGCTCCTGCGATGGCCGCATCGCCGGCACGCGCGCGCTCCTGGCGCACGTCGCGGCAGGCATTGGCAGACGCTTTCCGGGATTCGGGGCCGATCTGTCGCTCCTTGGCGGGCCGGAGGACCAGATCGTCGAGCTCGCGAACGAGATCGTCGAAACCGTCCCCGACGACTTCGTCGTCGCCCTCGACGATGTGCACCTGCTCCCCGAGGAGGCTCGCCCCGCGCTCGGCCTCCTGATCGACCACCTCGGCCCGAACGTGCATTTCGTGCTGGCTGGGCGCGCTCCGCTGCCCTTCTCCCTCGGGTCACTGCGGCTGGGCCGGGTGCTGCAGATCGGCGAGGACCGGCTCGCCTTCGGCCCTGACGAATCCCGGCGGCTGCTGGAGGGCATGGGCGCAGCCCTGCCGGAGGAGCGGATGCGAGTGCTGCTCGAGCGCACGGAAGGATGGGTCGCCGGGCTGGTCCTCGCCGCGCAGTCCGGGGGCGCGGAACCGGGGGACGGCCGGGGTGACCACTTCGCGTACCTGGCCGAGGAGGTCGTCCTCCAGCAGCCGGAGGACGTCCGTCGGCTGCTGGAGGACACGTCGGTACTCGGGCGGTTCACACCCGCGATGGCCGCGGTGGTGAGCGGTCATCCAGACCCGGCGCCGGTGCTCGCCGACCTCGTCGCACGGCACCTCTTCACCGTGCGCCTCGACGCCGAAGGCGACTGGTACCGCTACCACCATCTGCTGCGCGACGTTCTACGTTCGCGGATCGAGCGCACCGAGCCCGAGCGCGTCATCGCCCTCCACCGGCGGGCGGCGGCGTGGTGGCTCGCCGCTGGCGAGCCGACGGAGGCCGTGCCGCATCTCCTCGCCGCGGGAGACGACGAGGGCGCGGTCGAGGCGCTCGCCCCGGTGGCCGGACGGCTCGCCCTGGGGCCGCAGTCCGAGGCCCTGGCGGCGTGGCTGGACGTCTTGCCCAATGACCGGTGGGAGGCCCGGCCCGAGTTGCTGCTCGCGCACGCGTCGCTGCTGCTCACCCGCGCGGAGCACGAGGCTTCGTTCGCCGAGCATGAGCGGGCGATCAAGCGGCTGCTCGAGCTGGGCGACCACGAGCGGGCCGCGGCCGCGCTCTTCCGCCTGCAGGTCTCGATGCTCATGGCGGGCACGCGGCCCCGCCTGAGGGGCGAGATCGGCCGGCGCTGGCGCGACCGCATCTCGCCCGATGCCGCTCTGATGCCTGCGGCGCGGCTCCTGCTCGCGAGCGCCTACGGCTATGACTGCCGCTTCGCCGAGGCACGCGAGGAGATCGCGGCCGCGCTCGCGCTGCCCGCCGCCGCCGGCACGCCCGGCCTCACCGACTTCGCCGACGTCATTCGGGGGTTCTACGTCAACTTCTGGCATGACCGGCCCGTTGAGGCGGAGCAGGCGGTCCGCTCGGCGGTCGACCGGCTGCGGGCCGCGGCTGACGGCGACCCCCTGTCGTTGCGCCCCTTCGCCATGATGCTCGACCTCTACCTGACGCTCGAGCTGGGCCGATACGATTCGACGCTCTCCGGGTCCGAGGTCTTCTTCGCCGAGTCGCGAAAGATCGGCGTCCATCGCAGCGGTGCACGCTCGGCCATGTGGGTCCGGTCGTCATGCCTGGTCGGGCTGGGGCGATGGGAAGAGCTTGCGCGGGAGTTCGTCCCGGCTCCGGAGACGGCCGATCCGGCGGCCGGGACCTCGTACAGCTACCGCTATCGCGCTCCGGCGGCGCGTCTTGCGGGACATCGGCGGCGGGTCGACGAGGTCCGCGCGCAGGTCGCGCGCGGCCGCGCGGAGATGGAGGCGTACGGGCCCGTCTTCGACGACGCGACGTTTCTCTGCGATTACGCGCTGGCCGCGGTCGAGGTGGATCCCGACCTTGCGGCGGCGTGCTCCGACGACGCGGTCCGGGCCGCGGGGAGGGTCGGCTCCGCCTGGTTGAGGGCCCGCGCGTCGCTCGTCGCGGCGCTTTGCGAGACCGACGACGCCGCCCGTGACGCCCGCATCGCCGACGCTCTCGAGATCACGGAACGATGGAACCTTCCCGAGCTGTGGACCCGGCGCGAGCGCCTGGCCTGCCCGTCGCTGCTGGCCCGAGCCCTCGAGGCGGGGCTCGGCCCGGAGGGGGCCGCCGAGCGCCTGCTGGCGCAGGCGGGAGGCGAGGTCCTTCAGCGGGTGCTGTCGCTCGTGCCGACTGAAGCCCGAGAGGTCCGTGCGAGGCTGGCAGAGCTCGCCGCCGAGGTGCCCGACATCGACATCGCGCTGGTCGACCAGCTTCTGCGCGACGGCGACCCCGCCGTTCGCGACGCCGCGCGGCGCAGCTGGACGCGCCTGAAGTCGCGCCCGCGCGCGGTGCTGACGATGCGGGCGTTCGGCGAGCTTCAGGTGGCGCGTGACGGCACGCCGGTGCCGGCATCGGCCTTCGTCCGCCAGAAGGCACGGGCGCTCCTCGCTCGGCTGATCGCCGCCTCCGGACCTGTCCACCGCGAGGCGCTGTGTGACGATCTCTGGGGCGACCTGGCGCCGGATCGCGCCGCCGCCGCCCTGCGCAGCACCCTGCACGATCTGCGCCGCGCCATCGAGCCGGAGCTCGAGGCGGGTAGCGCGGCGTCCTCGATCTCCACGGACGGCGACACGATCCGGCTCGCGATCGGCGCAGATGACGGGCTGGACGTCGAGGATTTCCTCCGGCTCTCCCGGCCGGCCGATCCGGGCGAGGGCGACGCGGAACGGCTGGCGCGGCTCCGGGACGCCGTTGCCCTCCATCGCGGACCGTTCCTCGCCGAGTGGCCCTACGAGGAGTGGGCGCTGCGCCGGCGCGACGAGCTGGAGGCGGCCTTCGACGGCGCACTGGAGGAGCTGACGCGCGTCGCGATCGCCTGCGGCGACGGCAGTGAGGCGGTCCGGCACGCGCGCCGGCTCGTCCAGCGCCAGCCGGAGCGAGAGGGTTGGCACCGCCTGCTGATGCGCGCCTACGTCCTCGACGGGGACCGGGCGATGGCCCTACGCCAGTTCCACGCATGCCGTGCCGTGTTGCGACGCGAGCAGGGAATCGAGCCGGGACCCGAGACGCGGCGCCTCTACGCGGAGCTCCTTCGCGAGGGCGACGCATCCCGGGTCGGGGTCGCCGCTCAGGCCCTGTGATGCCGCTGTGACGCGGCGGCCCTAGAACTGCTGCCACACAACCGGGCCGGTGCCCGGCCCATGCGGGGGAGGTCACGATGGAGTTCACGAACGTGGTGGGCAGCCGGCGGAGCATCCGCTGGTTCAGGACCTGGCAGCCGGTCGAGCCGGAGAAGGTGCAACGGATCCTCGAGTCGGCGCGCCTGACCGGCTGCCCCGGCAACCTCCAGCCATGGCGCGCCGTGGTCGTCGAGCAGGCCCGGCTCTCCGAGGAGGACCGCGCGGCGCTGCTCGACGCCGCAAACCACCAGCGCGCGCACGAGCAGGCGCCGGTGTGGATCTACTGGTTCGCCGACCCGACGGCCGCGGCGGGCTCGGCCTTCCTCTTCCAGATCCGGCTAGGCCTGGAGGTCGGTGCCCTCGCCGCGAGCGCCGGCTGGGACGCGGATGCCGCGGCCTCCGCGATCGAGGACGGCGTCGCGCCGCCGCTCGGGATGGCCCCGCTCGACCAGGTCGTCCACGGCATGCCTCCCGAGGTGGCCGGGGTCATCGCCTCGCAGGAGACCGTCGGGGCGATCACCGTCGCCACGCTGGCGGCGGTGGACGCCGGTCTCGGCACCTGCCTCCACATCCCGACCTCGCCCGTTGGGGCGCCTGCCCTCTACGCGACGCTGGGCGTGCCGGCGCACTTCCTGCCGGTCTGGCTTCAGCTCGTCGGCTACCCGGCGGAGGACCCGCGGGCCGGCGGCGCCCGCCCGCGCGAGGACTTCGGCGCCCTCTTCTCGTACGGGCGCTGGGGCGAGCCGATGCCCCGCGACCCCGCGGTCGTCGAACGCCTGCGGGCCGAGGGACTGCTGCAGCCAGAGGCGCCCCTGCCGGGGCGGACCGAGGAGCTCCGCCACCTCGCCAGGATGTTCGGCTACCCCGAGGAGGCATGAGATGGCCACCGACCTCACGATCGTGGAGCGCCTGCGCGACGCGTGGAGCGCCCGCGACGCGGACGGCTTCGCCGGGCTCTTCCAGCCGGCCGGCGTTCGGCAGGAGTGGGCGCTCCCCGGAGCCGTGCTGCGCGGCAAGGAGGAGATCGCAAGCCACGTGCGCGGCTACATGGAGGCGGTGCCCGACTGCACGCTCCTCATCCGGGGGGCGTTCGCCAACGACGATCGCCTGACCATCGAGTGGACCTTCGCCGGCACGCACACGGGAGACCTGCCCGGCCTTCCCGCCCGCGGGCAGCCGGTCGAGCTACCGGGCGTCAGCGTCTGCGAGGTGCAGGACGGGCTCTTCATCCGCGAGAGCGTCTACTGGGACGCGGCGACGCTCCTCGCCGCGGCGGGAGTTCTGGGCTAGGCGTTTGACGGCGGGGCGCGATGCGCCCCGCCGCGCTTCCCGGCCGGACCCAATGCCCGGCCCGTCACCCTCGGTCAGCTCGACCAGTCGCGCTTGCGCAGCCCCCTGGCGGTCAGCGTCTAGATGTCCTGCCCACATAGGTTCCGAACGCGACTGATCGGAGCCTGACCGCCGAGGGCGCTGTGGGGCCGCCGCTCGTTGTAGTGGCCGAGCCAGTATCGCAGCGCCCTCTGGCGGTGGCGGTGGGAGAGGTAGAGCATCCCGTAGCCCCACTCGCGCGCCATCGTCTGATGGAAGCGCTCCACCTTGCCGTTGGTCTGGGGCCGGTAGGGGCGGGTCACCAGGTGGCGCACGCGCCGCTCGGCCAGCAGATCGGCCAGGGACCGGTTGCGGGTGTAGGCCCAGGCGCCGTCGGTCATGAGCCGGCGCGCCCGGATCCCGCGCCGGGCGAACCAGGCCAGGGCGCGCGCGGTGAAGGCGGTCACGGTGCCCGCGCGCTCGTCGTCGTGCAGCTCGACGTAGGCCAGGCGCGAGTGGTCATCGACGATCGCGTGGGCGAACTGGTAGCCGACCCGCGCCCGCCGGTCGGCCTCGGTGCGGTCGCGCACCCCCGTCAGCGCGTGGCCGGGGCGCGCGAAGCGCGCATAGCGCTTGGTGTCCATGTGCAGCAGATCGCCCGGGCGGGGCCACTCGTAGCGGCGCACGGGCTCGCGCGCGGCGCGCGCGGGCCGCGAGTGGCCGTGGCGGGCGAGCACCTTCCAGACGCTCGAGTGGGCCATGCCGAGCTCGCCGCCGATCAGGCGCGGGCCCCAGCCGGTGCGTCGGCGACAGCGCACGATCCGCGCCTGGGCGAGCGCCGGCATCAGACGCGGTGAGCGGTGCGGGCGCGAGGAGCGATCGCACAGGCAGGCCAGGCCCCGGCGCTCGTGCACCGAGGCGGCCCTCCAGCGCGCCACCCACTCGAAGGCCGTTGACACGCTGCATCGGAAGGCTTGGGCGGCCTGCCTGAAGCTGTGGCCCTCGGCATCGACAAAGAGCACCAGCTCGAGACGGCCGCGCACCGTCAGCCTGGCGTTAGGGTGCTGCATCCGGACCTCCCGGAGGTCGTAGGCGTTAGACACCCACAGCCTCTCGGGAGGCCCGGACTACTTCTCAGGCGTTCGGAACGTCTGTGGGCGGGTCATCTAGAAGGTGACGACCATCTTCTCGCCGGCACTTCCCGGCGCACCTCCCAAGAACTGACACCTCGTTGGGCGCACGCGAAGCGGCGATATGTCCTCTGGCCACGCCACGACATCCGGCAATGTCTCGCAGTGGAAGAATCGACCGGTCGGCCCGTCCGGCGTCAGCCCGTCCAGTCACGGGGATCCTGCAAGGAGTGGTCTGGGTCGGCCAGGCTCAGGGTGACGAGCCGTTGCTGGGCACCGTCATGCAGGTCGCGCTGGATCCGTCGCCGGGCGTCGTCCGACGCGGCGACGATGCGGGCGCGTGATGCGACCAGCTCGGAGCGTGCGGTGGAATTCGCCACCGCCGTCGCGATGAGTTCCGCGAAGCTCGCGACCCGCGTCTCGGTCTCTGCGGGGAGCGGGTCGGGGCGCTCGGCCCGGCCCTCGAGTCGCTCGCGAGGCGCGCCGCGATCGTGGTCCACCTCGATGCGCGCGTGGAGGAGCGCCCGCCCGCCCCGGTCGAGATCGCGGTCTACTACGTCGTCTCCGAGGCCCTCGCGAACGCCGCGAAGCACGCGCGGGCAACATCTGCACAGGTGACGGTCTCAGCGACGCCGGTGCGACTCGACGCCGAGGTTCGCGACGACGGCGTAGGCGGGGCCGACCCCCATGGATCGGGCCTGATCGGTCTGAGGGACCGCGTGGAGGCGCTCGGCGGACGCCTGTCGCTCGACAGCCCTCGCGGCTCGGGGACCACCGTCTCAATCGATCTGCCTCTCATGCGCCCCTAGCGCACACCGCCGGGGTCGGCGGGCCGACGAGCGCCCTCGAGCGGCCGAGTGGAGCGCCTTCGGATCAGGCTGCGTCGTGCTGATCCGAGCTGCTCGCATGCATGGCGCACCCGCTCGGCCATCGCGGTCTCGCCGCGGGCCGCCCAGACCCTCGGATCATGGGTGCGCTTGTCGTGGCCGCCGCCGTCACCGTGCCGGAGGCCATGTGTGTTCTCGAACATGTGGCCGGCGACCGCGCGCGTGAAGGCGAACTGGGTGTCGGTGTCGATGTTCACCTTGACGACGCCGTACCCGACCGCCTCCGCCAGCTCGGCAGCGCTCGAGCCGCTGCTGCCGTGGAAGACGAAGTCGAAACGCGCCCCCGGGTGGACGCGCCCCAGGCTCTCCTGCCCCGCGCGCAGGATCTCCGGCCGCAGCACGACGGCCCCCGGCGGGTAGGTGCCGTGGACGTTCCCGAAGGTCGCGGCGAGGAGGTAGCGGCCCCGCTCGCCGGTGCCGAGCACCTCGGCGACGCGCAGCAGGTCGGCGGGCGTCGTGTAGAGCTCCGGCCGCCCCGCGCCGGAGCCCCCGAGCCCGTCCTCCTCGCCGCCGACGACACCGCACTCGACCTCCAGCACGACCTCGATCGCCGAGCACTCGGCGAGCAGCCGCCCGGCGATCGCGAGGTTGTCGGCGAGAGGCAGGCTCGAGCCGTCGAACATGTGCGAGTGGAAGAGGGGCGCCGCGCCGTGGCACATCCGCGCGGCTGACTCGGCCACCAGGGGCCTCAGCAGGTCGTCGACGCGGGCCGGCGGGCAGTGGTCGGTGTGAAGGGCGACCAGGACCGGGCTGGCCTCGGCGAGCGTGGAGGCGAGGCGGGCGAACGCCGTGGCCCCGAGGAGCGCGTCCCCGACGCTCGCCCCGGAGAGGAATGCCGCCGCGCCGACGGTGATCTGGACGATTCCGTCCGACTCGGCCTCGGCGAAGCCGCGCAGCGCGGCGTTCAGTGTCTCCGAGGAGGTGACGTTGACCGCCGGGTAGGCGTAGCCGGACGCGGCGGCCGCGTCGAGCATCGCGGCGTACTGGTCGGTGCGTGCGAGCGGCATGTCGTCTCCAATCGTGATCGTCATCCCTGGCGGTGGCCCGGGCAGGGGTCTCGAGCGGTCTGGGCGGAGGCGGGTTCGCCGACCCGAGGGCCGGCGAACCCGCGGCGGCCCCTATTCGCCGGTGGTGACGCCACCCGCCGGGGCCGGCGAGGCCGTGGCGCGCCGGCCTGGGCCCACGAACGGCACGGCGGGCCAGAAGGCCCTGCGGCCCAGCAACGCCGTGATCGCCGGCACGAGGAGCCCGGCCATCACGAATGCCGACAGGAAGATCCCGAGGGCGACGGCGAAGCCTGTCTGAGCGAGCGAGCTGTTGAAGATCAGCGACGCGAAGCTCGCGGCCAGGATGACGCCGGCGGCGCCGACGGCCGGTCCGGTCCCCCTCAGCGCCAGGGCAGCCGCCTCCCGCCCCGAGGCACCGCCGGACAGCTCCTCGCGGATCCGGCTGATCATCAGGATGTTGTAGTCGCCACCCATCGAGGCGACGAACAGGTAGACGATCATCGGCAGGGTGAAGGTCAGCCCGCGCTCGCCCCCGATGCCCTGAAAGACGATCACCGCGGCCCCGAGCGTCGCCGCGAAGCCGAGGACGACCGCCCCCAGCATGTAGAGCGGCGCGAGCAGGCTTCTCAGCATCAGGATCAGGACGATCCCGATGAGGACCGCGGCGACCGGGAAGATGACCCTCATGTCCTCGTTCATGACCGTCCGGATGTCCGCGAAGGCCGCCGTGTTGCCGCCCACGGTCACAACGGTGCCGGGCGGCGCGGCCCGGTGGGCGGCGGGGATCACGCGGCCGGCCACGAGGTCGAGCGCAGCGCCGCTGAATGGCTCCTCGGCCAGGAGCAGGTCGATCCGGGCGATCCGCCGATCGGCACTGAACTGCGGCGCCAGCACGCGTCCCACGCCGGGCTCCCCGGCGAGGGTCCGCTCGAGCCCCTCGAGCGAGGCCGGCGCAACAGGAGCGCCGTCCCTGCGCTCCACGAAGACCTCCGTCGGATTCAGAGTGCCGGTCGGGAATCCGGTCTTCAGAGTCTCCAGGGCGCGCGCCGACTCGGTCCCGCGCGGGACCGAGTTGAGCTCGTAGCTGGGCGCATAGGCGAGGGCCGCGACGCCCAGGCCGACCAGGACGGCGGCGGAGGCCAGTGCGAGCGCCGCGGGCCGGCGCGACATCATCGCGCCGAGGCGCCGGCCGAGCCGCGCGCGCGGCTCGTGCTGGTACGAGCGCGAGAACCAGAAGAGCGCGCGCGGTCGCACGAGGACCATCACCGCCGGGATGAGCGTCAGCCCGGCGAGCAGCGTGAGCAGGACCGCGAACGCGAGCGCAGGGCCGAGCACCCGGAACCCCTCGTACGCGGACAGGAGGAGCGCTCCGAACGACACGACAACCGCGAAGGCGGACGAGGTGACCGCCGCACCGACATGCCCGATCGCCTGCGCCATCGCCGTGTGCCGGTCCTCGCCCAGGCGCAGCCGCTCGCGGTAGCGGAACAGGACGAAGATCGCGTAGTCGGTGCCGACGCCGAGCACGACGATCGGCAGAAGGCCCTTGATGCCGGAGTCGAGGGAGAAGCCGGCGATCTCGGCGGAGCCGATCAGCAACCCGCCGCCGGCGACGCCCACGGCGGTCACCAGCGCGAGGTTCAGGACCGCGATCAGCGGGCTGCGGAAGATGAGGAGCATCAGCAGCACGATCACCGCCGACGACACCAGTGCCACGACGCCCTCCTGCGCCGCGGCGTCGCGCTGGGCGGCGGCATCGCCGGTGTAGCCGGCCTCGAGGCCCGTTCCGGCGAAGAGCTCGTCTGTGCGGTCGCGCAACCGATCGACCGCCGGGTTGATGACGCGGTCGAACACCGGCTCGGTGAACTGCACCGAGACGATGTTGAACCGCCCGGTTCGGCGAGAGCCCGGACGGATCGGCCACGACGCTCCTCACGCCGTCGATCCCCGAGACGGACAGGTCACGAGCGACGCCATCGACCCGTGCGAGATCCCCACCCGTGAGATCGCGGCCGTCGCGTCGTGAGACGACCAGGGTGGCGGTCGCGTCGCTGCCCCGGGGGAAGCCGCGCAGCTCGGTCCGCGCCGCCTTGCTCGACTCGTACTTGGCCGGCAGGGCGTTGGCGGGGTTGTCGTCCATGACGTTCGCGGTGTCGAACAGGGCGCCCGAGGCGACGAGGAAGCCGAGGCCGATCGCGACCACCCAGAGCGCGACGACCCAGACCGGGTGACGCACGACCACGCGGCCGAGCGCCGCGAAGAACCTCCCGCGACGGCTCGTCACTCTCCTGCCGCTCGTGTCGCCTGGCCGTTCCATTGAAGCCTCCTCAGCTGGGTTCGCGGCCGAGTCACCGCACGCCGAAGACGCTGCCACCGCGGCCGGAGCGCCGACATGAGGCGAACGCGAGGGCGGATGTCGGGACAGCCCGAGGCCGGCTCGGGCGGGCCCCCCCAAGGGACGCCCGCCAGCCCCCGGCCGACTCTCGGCCCTGCCCCATGTGAGCGCGCAGGGGGTCGCGCGCACGATCGTCAAGTCAGTGCTCGCGTCTCAACGAGGAGAAGACATGCTGGCGATCGGACTCATCGTCGCCCTTGCCCCCGGGGCTCATCCTGGCCGCGGCCCTGTGGCTCTTGGCGGCCCGGTTCTTCGACGCCGGACCCGCCGGCGGGGGCGGCCCGGCGCGTCCGACGATGGGTGGCCGATGAGCCGACAAGGCCTCGCCCACTTCGTCCTCCGGATCGACCACGCCGACCGGCGCACCGGCGCCACGATGCCCTCCCTCATGATCCACGGCGAGCTGGGGGTCGCCGACTGCTGGGAACTCGCGGGGGCGCTTCGTCGGCTCGAGGCCACCGGGGCCACGCTGGCGGTGATCGACCTCCAGCGGGTGCCGCTTCTCGACGCCGCCGCGCTCGCGGTGCTCTTCCGATCGGTCCGTCGGTGCGCCGGCGAGGGGCGCGACATCTGCCTGGTGACCGCCCCCGGCCCGACCGATCGGCTTGTCCGGACGCTGCCCGGCGTCAGCGTGTCAACGCCGCTACGCAGGCGCTACCCACGACAGCGGATCTCCCATCTGCTCGCTCCGCTCGGCGACGCGGCCTGAGAGCCCTCGCGGGGGCGGTCGGGGGGCGCGTGCGGGCCCCCCGCCGCCCCGACCGCGTCAGGGGCCGACGGGCGAGTCCGCGAGAAGAAGCGCCAAGGCGTCGGCATCAAGGCGCTCCTTTGGGATGAAGCCTCGCGCGCCCGTACAGGCGATTGCGCCGGCCATCTCCGCGAAGTCGTCGCTCGAGGTCAGGGCGATACGAAGCGCCGGTCGAACACCGACGCAGCCGTGCTGCCAACTCCAGCCCGTCGCAGTCGGGCAGCCCGATGTCGATCAGCGCCGCCTGCGGCCTCAGACGGGCGACCGCCTCGTACGCGCCGGCGCAGTCGGCGGCGTCGGCGACGACCGAGAACCGGGACCGCAGCAGCCTGCGCGCGAGGGCCCGGAAGCGGGGATCGTCGTCAACGATGAGCAGGGTCGGTGCCATCGACCCATGGTGCATGCCGGGACGGTCCAACGCACTCGGGACAACCCGAGAGATCCCTCCCACGGTCCGGAGTGCCTCATTCGGGGGCGGCGGGCGCGCCGCCCGCTGTTGGAGGATGGCGTATGACCGGTGGTGCTACGAGGTCCCGCTCTCGATGCGGGTTCTCGATCCGCCCGGGGCGAGCGGCCCTCCGACCAGCTCGTGAGGGAGCAACGCGGGGACATCCTGTTCGATCCGAAGCGCCTCCCGGGCGTCCCGGACCGCCTCGTCGACGGGCACGCGGGGCGCGTGCTCGGCCTCGCTGAAGACGCCCGCGTAGTGGCGCCAGAGGGTCTGGTGTCGCCGCGGCCGAGGGGCGCGGCCACCAGACCGGCGGCCGCCCGTCGTGGATCAGGGGGCTCGCGAAGGTGTCGCGGCCGTTGTAAGGGATCACGCCATCGAGGCCCGTGCGGGCGGCGGCCGGCAGGGAGACCCGGCTGCGCCAGTTGCCGAGGTGCAGGAAGCCACCCTGGCGGAGTGCTGGCTTCGCGTCCGGACAGCGAAGCCCATCGGGATCGCGGCGGTGGCGAACCCGGCGAACTGAGCCCAGGCGGCCTGCTCAGCCGGTGCGGGCGACCCCATTGCCAGGCCCCGCTTGGAACGCGTCGCCGCGACGAGGCGCGTGCGGTAGCCTCGGCTCGTGATCGGCTCGATCGCCGAGCTCTGGCGCTATCCGGTCAAGTCGATGCGGGGCGAGAGCGTCGAGGCGCTCGAGGTCACCCCGCGCGGCGCGGCCGGCGACCGCGCATGGGCGCTGCGCGACCTCGCGAACGGGAAGGTGGCAAGCTGCAAGCGTCATCCGGCGCTACTCGGCTTCCGCGCCACCCAGGCCGGCGACGGCGAATCGGTCGTGGTCGAGGCGCCGGACGGGCAGTCGTTCGGCCCCGGCGACCCCGGCGCGTCCGAGATCGTCTCCCGGGTGCTCGGGCACCCGATGCGCTTCGAGCGCGACCCGGGGCCGACGGAGCTCGCCGGTATCGACCGGGCGACCGTGTTCGCCGGCGTGCCGATCGAGGAGATGCACGTCGAGTGGACGGCCGAGACGCTCCCCGACCACTTCGAGCTGCGCCGGGGGGCGTACGTCGAGACGGGGGCGCTGCTCGTGATCGCGAGCGCAACCCTGGACCACCTCGGCCGGCTGCGCGGCGGGCCGGTCAACCGGCGCCGTTTCCGCCCGAACGTCTACGTCGCATCGGCACCGGGCGCGGAGGGGTTCGCCGAGGACCGGTGGATGGGGCGCCGGGTGGCGCTCGGCGCCGAGGTCGTGATCAGCGAGCTCTCCCCCGTGCCCTGGTGCGTCACCTGCACGCTGCCCGTGGACGAGCTGCCCCGCGACCGCGGCGTCCTCCGGGCGATCGCGACCCATCACGCGGCGACCCTCGGCGTGTACGGCGAGGTCGCGCACGCTGGGACGATCCGGGTCGGCGACCCGGTGGCCCTCGCGGCGACCGCTCAGCCGGCACCCGGCTGAGCGGCGAGGGGGAGCTCGGCCGCGAGCGTCGTGCCGCCGCCCGCCGGGCTCGTGATCGAGAGGCGCCCGCCGATCGCCTCCACCCGGTCGCGGAGCCCGGTGAGGCCGCTGCCGCCCGCGGGGTCGGCGCCGCCGTGGCCATCATCGCGCACGGTGGCGACCAGCCGGCCGTCGCCTGCGGCCACGGTGACGGTCACCAGCGACGCGCCGGCGTGCTTGGCGGCGTTCGCGAGCGCCTCGGACACGAGGTAGTACGCGGCCACCTCCACCGGCGACGCGAGGCGGCCGTCAACCTCGACCTTGAGGTCAACCGGCACGGGCGAGCGGGCCGCGAGCGAGCGGAGGGCCGGCGGCAGCCCCGCGTGCGACAGGAGCGCCGGGTGGAGGCCACGGGAGATCTCGCGGAGGTCGTCCAGGGCGTGGGCGAGGTCGTCCTGCAGCCGCGCGAGCTCGGCGGCCAGCTCGTCGTGGGGCGGTGGCGCGCGCTCCAGGGCCCGGAGCTCAAGGATGAGCGCGACCAGTCGCTGCTGGATGCCGTCGTGGAGGTCGCGCTCGATCCGCCGCCGCGCGGCGTCGCCGGCGGCCACGATGCGCGCGCGCGACGCGATCAGCTCGGTGCGGGCGCTCGCGTTCGCCAGCGCCGTCGCCACCAGCTCGGCGAAGCTCGCCACTTGGGCCTCGGTCTCGTCGGGGAGGGGCTCCTCGGCGTCGGTCCCGGCGATCAGGGCGCCCCAAACCGCGCCGTCCACGAGCACCGGGGCCGCCACCTCGGAGCGGATGCCACGGGCGCGGATGAACGCCGCGAACTCGCTCGTCGCCTCGTCGTAGCGGTCGAAGCGGCCCGGCGCCTCTGTGCGGAGGACGACCGCGTCGACCGTGTCGTCCGCGTGCGGCAGCAGGGTGCCGGCCGGCACGTGGGTGTCCCGGAGGCTCCAACCCGCGAGCGTCTCCACCTGGTCGTCCTCCAGGAAGCGGGCGAGGTTCGCGCTGGCCGAGCCGACGAGCATGCCGGTCTCCTCGCACACGGCGTCGAACACCTCCTGCGGCGGCGCGCCCCGGGCCACCAGCGTGGCGACGCGCCGGAGGGCCGCCTGCTCCCGCGCCAGCCGTCGGAGGTCGTCGCGCGCTTGCGCGTTGGAGATCGCGGTGGCGACCACCTCCGTGAACGCGGCCAGCCGCGCCTCCGTCCCCTCCGGCAGCGGGGTGTCCGCGGACGAGAGCGCCATCAACACCCCCCAGACCCGTCCCTCGACCACGATCGCCGCCCCCACTGACGAGCGGATCTCGAGCTCGCCGAGGCCACGCGCGATGTCGCCCGAGAGGCGCCCGTAGTCGTCGACCCGGGCGGAGGCGGCGCCGCCGACCACCGCCCCCGAGACGCTCTCCGGGTCGACGGGCCAGCTCGTCCCCACCGGGAACGGGTTCTCCGCCCCCCAGGCCCCCACCTGGGTGGCCGTGCCGTCGGGGGCGAAGGCGCAGACGCTCGTGAGCGGCACCTCGAGCACGGTCGCAGCCTCGCGCGCCACGATCGCGAAGACCTCCGCCGGCGTGGCCTCGCGGGCCACCAGCGTCGCCACGCGCCGGAGGGCGGCCTGCTCCCGAGGCGCGTCCGCGCCGGCCGCGTCGCCGCCCGTCACCGCTACGCCCTGAGGAAGGCCAGCACCGCAAGGACGCGGCGGTGGCCGCTCGACGCCGGGCCGAGGCCGAGCTTGGCGAAGATGCTGGTGACGTGCTTCTCCACCGCCGCCGGCGTCACCGTGAGCGCCTCGGCGATGCCGCCGTTCGAGCGGCCCTCGGCCATCAGCTCGAGCACGGTCCGCTCCCGCTCCGTGAGGTCGTCGAGCGGCCCTGCGGCCCGCCGCCGCCCGACCATCTGCGTCACGACCGCGGGGTCGAGCACCGAGCCGCCCTCGGCGACGCGGCGCACCGCCTCGAGGAACGAGTCGAACGTCGCGGACCCGGTCCTTCAGCAGGTAGCCGACGCCCTGCGCGTCATCGCCGACGAGCGCGAGGGCGTAGCCCTCCTCCAGGTACTGCGAGAGCACGAGCACGCCGACCTCCGGCCAACGCCGGCGGATCTCGATCGCGGCGCGGAGGCCCGCGTCGCTGTCCCCCGGCGGCATCAGGACGTCGGTGATCACGACGTCGGGCTGGCGGATCGCGACCTTCCGGAGCAGCCCGTCCGCGTCGCCGACCTGACCGGTCACCTCGATGCTGGCGTCGGTGAGCAGCCGCACAAGCCCCTCCCGGAGGAGCACGTGATCCTCGGCGATGAGCACCCGAAGTGGGCCGCTGTCCCCGTCCCGCCCCGACGGCATGCGCCGATCATCGTCGCTCCGCGCCCGCCACGCCACCTCCGGGCCGCCCGCGCCCGCGGTCGGGGGAACCCGACCCCGCCCTCCGGCCGCCCCCGGGCGCGGTCTCCGAGCCGCCGCATGGGCGGCCCGCCGCTCGCGTGGGAGCGTCGCCGCGCGGCACGGGCCGCGACACGACGAGGAGGTTGTGATGAGGCTGGTTGACGACGGGCGGGCGCGGCCGAGCGGGCGCCATCGCTTCTTCGCGGCGCTCGGACGGGGGCGCGGTGCGGCATCCCCTCGCGGTGATCGCCGCCTGGGCCGCCCTGATAGCCGTCGGGTACGCGATCGCGGCGGGCGCTTTCTTCCCCGTCTCGAGCGTGATGGACGACGATCCTGCGGACGCCCTGCCCGCGAAGTACGAGTCGAGCAAGGCGACCACGGCCGAGCTGCACGCCTTCCCGCAGGGCGACGACGCGACCGCGATGCTGGTCGTGAGCAGGCGGGACGGCGGGGCGCTCACTTCGGCGGACGTCGGTGCGGCCGGCGGCCTGGCCCGTGACCTTTCGGCGACCCACATCGACGGCGTGGCCGCGGTCACCGCCGACCCCTCCGGGCTCTCGAGCAACCGCGCGGTGCAGGTCGCGACCGTGCGCTTCGACGCGCTGGTGTTCGACGAGTCGATCACGCCTGCCGTCAACGACCTGCGTGACCGGGCCGACGAGCTCACGGGCGGGCGGGCCGCTGGCGGCCGAGCTCACGGGTGAGGCCGCCACCACGCGGGACGCCGCGTCCCAAGACCGAGGTGGTGGCGACGGTCTCGATGGCCGTCGTGCTCCTCCTGATGCTCGCGATCTTCCGCAGCCCGATCATCGCCGTGGCGAACCTGGCGCAGGCTCGAGCCGCGTCGCCGGCAGCTGGGCGGAGGGTCCGCGGCATGTCGACGTCAACAGACCTTGCGGCCGTGGTCCCGCTCCTCGAGACCCGCATCGAAAGGGAGAAGCCGACGAGCGGATTCGAACCGCTGACCCCTTCATTACGAGGCAAGTCAGGCGCTGCACCGGGGTCTCCTTCGGAAAGGGCGAGGGGCAAAGAAATGCCTGTAAACGGCGCGAATCAGGATGGCCGCGGGCTATCGGACGTGGTCGCGGATGATCAAGCGCGTGTACCTCATTTGTACCTCGGCCAGCCGCTCCTCCGCGGGCCTGACGGAGCGCCGCTGGTCATCGAGAAGCATGGACGGCGGTTCGTGGCGGTCTTGGTGCTCGCCCGATGGCTCGCCCCCTATCTCCAGGAGGAGCTTGGGATCCGACCGGAGCCGCCGGCATATTCCGACGCATACGACGAGGCCACGTGCCGGCGCTTCGTGACCAAGGACCACCTCTCGGAGGGCGTGCTCCGCCGCGCGCGGATCTTCTTCGCCCGGCTCCGAGGCGGCGAGACCGCCAGCGCGCCGGAGGTCGTCGAGCTCCTCGGCCTGAAGGGGTCACGCTCGATCGCGGCTGCGCTGACGAATCCTCTGAAGAAGCGGCGCAACAAGTTCGGCTTCGAGCGGATGCCGTGGGAGGAGGGCTGGGACGGGTCGAACACGACCTGGACTGACCGCGAGGGGATCGCCGCGAGGATGGTCGTTGCGATTGACGCGGAGTTAGGGCAGACCTGAGATGGCCGGCTGCTTCGTGAAGATGATCGGCGCTTTCGACTGCACGCTGCTCGAGGGGGTGGACATCTTCGACTCGGGCGGGGTGGAGATCGACATCGTCCGCTTCCCATCTCGCCAGTCCCGAAGCAGTGGACGGGCAAACGGCAGCTCATCTACTACGCCGTCGGCGGTACCAAGAAGATCGTCGCGCCGCGCGCCTTGGCCGGCAGGGCGAGCGATGGCCGCATACGGCGCCCGTCCGGATCGACCCGAGCACCGTCATCCGCGACCTTCGCATCGCGCCGGAGCTGGCGGAGGTCAACATCGAGCTGCGCGACGCGGTGGGTAAGGACATCTCAGGGATCCGGATGACCACCCAGGCAGTTCGAGCGGACCCGTGCCCTCCTGCGCCAGAGCCGGCTGTCAGCGCCACCGAGCGCACGGCGCTCGCTTGCTGGATGACCCGCTCCCTGCAATCCAGGGTCTCGGCGACTTTGGAGTGGGCGGCTCGTGACAGTCCGATCGGCTGCTCGGCAGCGGCCACGAGGCGGGTGGCTCCTCACCGACGGACGGCTGCACCACATCCGCGTAACGCCAGCGTCACGCCTGGGGAAGACGGTAGAGCGGCCCTTGACGAACTGAGGAGATGCCGCCATGCACACGTTGTCCGCCACCCCGCCCCCGCCGCTCGAGCGCGCCCGCGACCGCCTGAGACGGTCGGAGGTCATGGGACACGACTGTTACGACGATCTCGCTGCACCCGGATGGGTCTCCTATCGCAGCAGCCGGGCTCGCTTCCTCGGCCGACCCGAGCCCCCGGTGCCACCTGTTGCGCATGAGGACTCTCCCATCCCCCCAAGCGATGGGCGATAGTCGCTCCACCGTCCGGGGAGCCTGTCGGTGCACGGAGTCCTGCGAAGTCGTCTACTGCCGCCGGAGCTGCCCACGGCCTGCGTGCCGCGCACCGCCCTCGTCACGCAGGTGGTCGAGCGGATCGACGGTCGGTTGGTGACGGTCGTCGCCGGGGCCGGCTACGGCAAGACGACCCTGCTGCGCCTCACGCTGGACCGTCTGGAGCGGCCGTGGGTCTGGTGCTCATGCGACGAGCGGCTCGATGACGGCAGCTTGCTGCTCCGCCACCTGGTCGCTGGCTTCGTCCAGCGGTACCCGGGTTTCGGCGCCCGGCTCGCGGTAAGCGAATCGGTCCGCGATCAGGTTTACGACTTCTGCAACGAGGTGGCCGAGACCGTGGCCGAGGATGTCGTCGTCGTGCTGGACGACGTCCACCTGTTGCCCGAGCCGGCGCTGGAGGTGCTCCGGGGGCTGCTCCGTGATCTGCCCGCGGTGGCACACCTCGTCCTCGCCGGGCGCATGCCGATGCCGCTCGGGCTCGGGCGGCTACGCGCCGGTCGGATGTTGGAGATCGGAGAGGGGGAGTTGGCGCTCAGTCCCGACGAGGCCGGGGCGCTGCTCGAGGCGGCGGGTCTGTCATTGGGGCCTGAGGAGCTCTCGAGGCTGCACAGCGATGTCGAGGGGTGGCCGGCCGGACTGATCATGGCCGCGCAAGCCGGCGGCCGCGAGGCCGGTGGCCAGCTCGACTACCTCGCCGAAGAGGTGCTGCTGCGCCAGCCCCAGGAGGTGCAGCGGTTCCTCCTCGAATCCTCGGTGCTGGACCGTTTCACGCCCGCGGTGGCCGCGGCCGTCACCGAGCGGGAGGACGCCGCTGTGCTCGTGCGCGGGCTCGTCGAGCGACACCTCTTCACCGTTCGGTTGGATGATGGGCACGAGGAGAGCTACCGATACCATCACCTCTTCCAGGCGTTCCTCAGGCGGCGGCTGGTGCAGGAGCGCCCTAGTGCGGTCGCGGAGCTGCACCGGCGGGCGGGGGCCGCGCTGCTGGCGGAGGGCCAGCACGTCGATGCGGTCCCGCATCTGTTGGCCGCAGGCGATCCCATCGCCGCCGCCGACGCGCTCGAGCAGGTGGCCGAGACGCTGGTCACCACGCCGCACGCGCAGGCCATCGCCGGGTGGCTCGACGCCCTGCCGCCTGACACCTGGGCGGAGCGGCCGAGTCTGATGACGGCGCGCGCCGCTCTTCTTCTCATCCGCGGCGAGCACGAGGCGTCGTTCGACGAGTTCGAGCGCGCGATCGAGCGGCTGCTCGCACTCGGTGACCACGAGCGGGCGGCAGCGGCTCTTCTTCGGTTGCTGCAGAGCATGATCACCGCCGGCACCCGCCCAGGGCGGCGCATCGATGCGGGAGAGCGCTACATCCGTCGTATCGACCGGAGCGCGCAGGCGCTTCCGGCCGTGCGGATCCTCCTGGCCTCGAGCTACGCCTACGCGTGCGACTTCGAGCGCGCGACCGGCGAGCTTGAGGAGGCGCTTAGCCTCCCGGGCGCGCACGGACAGGCGATCCTCGCCATCTATGCGAGCGTCGTCCGCGCCTACTACATCCGCTCGCAAGTCGGGCAAATCGAGGAGGCCCTCCTCGAGTTGGACGAGGCCATTGGCGAGCTGGACCGTCAGGAGGCGCATGACGAGCTCGCCTTCATGCCCTACGCCCGCATGTTCCGGGTCTATCTGCTCAACGATCTCGGACGTCACGACGATGCTTTCCAGGAGATCGCGCGGACCGAGGACGCGGCTGCGCGGCGCGGCATGGCCCGCACGCATCGACGCGTCGTGGCATGGATCCGGGGCGTCGCCCTAGCGGGATCGGAACGTTGGGATGAACTCGGCCGTGAGCTGGCGCCACCCGAGCGAGCTCCCGGCCAAGGGGAGCCCACGTCCTACAGCTACCGCTACCGGGCCATGGCTGCCCAGCTCGCGGCCGTGAGAGGGGACCCGATCGCCGTCCGGAGCCACGTCGCGGCCGCGCGCCAGGAGATGGCTGCCTTCGGCGGTGCATTCGACAACCCGATGGTGCTGTGTGACCTCGCTCGCGCGTCGCGACGGGTGGGAGACGGCGAGATGGCCCTCGGCCTGGCGGAGGAGGCCCGCGAGGTCGCGCGGGCGATCGGCACCCCATGGGGCCTCGCCCGCTCGTGTCTGCACGCCGCCGCCGGAGGCGGCGATTCGGGCGATGAGGCGCTGGCGGAGGCCCTGCGGATCACTGAGCGCTGGTCGTCTTCCGCGCTCTGGCGGGACCGGGAGCGGGGACTCGCGGCAGCGTTGCTCGCCCGGGCGACGGCTCTGGGGCTCGGCCCGCCCGGTCTCGCGGCCCGGATGGCGGCGGCCTGCGGAGGGGAGGTGTTCCGCGAATGCGTGGAGCTGACGGAGGACGCTCCGACGCCCGTGAGAGCGCAGCTCGCTGAGGTCGCCGGAGAGGCCGTGAACGTCGAGGCGGCGGTGGTCGAGCGGCTGCTGCGCGACCGCAGTCCTGGCGTCCGCAGCGCGGCGCGACGCGCGCGCGCCCACCTGGACGCGCGCCCCCGCCCGGCCATCCGCCTGCTCACGCTCGGGCGCCTATCGGTCGCGCGCGACGGCGTCCCCATCCCCGAGGCCGCGTTCGGGCGCCAGAAGGCGCGGGCGCTCCTCGGGGTGCTGTTGGCAGCCAGAGGACCGGTCCACCGCGAGCGGATCGCCGACTGCCTCTGGCCACAGGCGCCTCCCGAGCGCGCCTTCGCCGGCCTACGTGTGGCGCTACACGGCCTGCGCCGCGGCCTTGCGCCCGAGCTCGAGGCCAACGCGCCCGGCTCGCCTGTTGTGGCCGATGGCGAGACCATCCGGCTGGCGCTGGACGAACAGGACGAGTGGGACGTCATAACCTTCCTCGATTTGATCCGTCGGCAGCCGGCCGACCCCGCGGAGCAGATCAGGTGCCTGGAGCGCGCCGAGGCGCTCTACGCGGGCCCCTTCCTGCCGGATTGGCCGTACGCCGAGTGGGTCTTTCCCGCGCGCCAAGAGCTGGAGGAGGGCCATCTTGAGGTGCTCGAGCGGCTGGGGGCATCGCTTGCCGCGGTCGGGCGCCTGCACGAGGCGATCCGTCGCTATCGGCGACTCGTCTCGCTGGAACCCGAGCGCGAGGCGTGGCACCGGGCGTTGATGAGCTGCTACGCCGCGACCGGCGAGCGGGCCCAGGCCCTTCGCCAGTACCACGCATGCCGCACGGTGCTCCGCCGCGAGCAGGGAGTCGCCCCCGGCTCCGAGACGCTCACCCTCTACCGGGAGATCCTGGGCGTCGAGACGGTGGCGTAACGGCAGCGGAACGCGAGGGTGGGAGGGTCAGCGCCGACACCACCCGAGTCAAGGAGACGAATCCTTGCCCATCGACCACGCGTATACCGTCCCCGCCGTCTCGCCGCTCTACCCGCCGCCGCCCTACCGCTACCGCGACTGCCCCTTGATGATCGTGCCCTTCGTCGCCGAGCCCGGCGTCACCCGCCGGCTGGTTCCGGAGCCGCTGCAGCCCAACCCCGACGACGTCGCCTACGTCGCCATCGGACACATGCACAACGACCGGCTCGGCAGCACCCGAGAGGCCTTCATCGTCGTGCCGTCGAGCGACGGCACCCGGTTGGGCAACTACTCCGTCTTCCTCTACCTCGAGAACGATGCCTGCATCACCTCTGGCCGCGAGATCTGGGGCTGGCCCAAGAAGCTCGCCGAGATTTCCTTCGCCGAGAACGGTGACCGCGTCAGCGCCGGGGTGCGGCGTGGCGGCACCGAGCTCGTACGAGCGGGCCTGGAGGGGCTCGAGGATGCCTCGGCAGAGGACCTCGACCTGTCGCCCGTCTGGTTCAATCAGAAGATCATCCCCTCGGTCGTCGAAGGCGCGCCGCCGGAGGTTTCGCAGATCACCGCGACGACCTTCGAGGGCATCGAGGTGAGCGACGTACGCCGCGGACGGGCCAAGCTGCACCTCGATGGGACAGCCGACGATCCGCTCGCCGGACTGATCGGGATCCGACAGGTGCTGGACGGCCACCGGATGACGATGTCCTTCCGGCTGCTGCACGGCGAGATCGTCCACGACTACCTCTCGGGCGGCCCGGCCAGCACGGACTCGGAGAGGGGTCTGGTCGCCGCCGGCTGACGTCGGCGGACCGAGCGAAGAGAATGGCGTGCGGCGCCCTTCGGGCGCCGCACCGCGACTGGGAGGCGGAGATGGAAGTCCTTCGTGCGATCGGCAGCCGGCGGAGCATCAGGTGGTTCAGGCCGTGGGAGCCGGTCCCGCTGGCGGTGGTCCAGCGGGTCTTGGAGGCGGCCCGGATGACGGGCAGTCCGGGCAACCTCCAACCGTGGCGGGCGATCGTGGTGGTCGCGGCGGACCTCGACACTGCCGATCGGAGGGCGTTGCTCGAGGCGAACAACCGCCAGCGCGCGCACGAGCTCGCGCCCGTCTGGATCTACTGGTATGCCGACCCCGATGCCGCCGTCCCGGAGGTGTTCCTCGAACGCGTCGACGAGCTCCTCCCGACTGGCGCGATCCCCGCCGCGTTCGGCTGGAGCGCCGACGCGGCCCGGCGATCGATCGTCGACGGGGAACCGGCCGAACACGGCCTCCCCGCGCTCGACACGTTCGTCCACGGGCTGCCCTACGAGGTGAGCGCCGTGCTCGCCGCCCAGGAGACCAACGCCGCTTGCGCCCTAGCCACGCTGGCGGCGGTCGACGCCGGTCTGGCAACGTGCCTCCACACGATCGCCAGCCCCGCTCGCCAGGATGATGTGAAGGCGATTCTCGGGGCGCCTGAGCGGCTCGTGCCGGTGTGGGTGCAACTGCTCGGGTACCCGGCCGAGTCGCAGAACGCTGGCGGTCAGCGCCCGCGGCTGCCCTTCGAAGAGCTGTTCAGCCTTGGGCAGTGGGGTTCCGCCTTCCCTCGAGACGAGGCTGTCGTTGGCGAAATGCGCCGCAACGGACTGCTCCAGGAGGTGGGCCCGCGCCCCGGGCGGCAGGAGGAACTCGAACACCTCGCTCGCATGTTCGGCTTTGCACACTGATCGCTCGCGTGCGAATGCGAGCGGCGGACATCGGGGCCGATCTGCGCCCATGTGAGCGCCGCCGGCCACTTCTGCCACGAGTCTGTTCTGGGAGGGGGCCTTGCCGCCAGGGAGGTTGCTCAGCAGGCCGGAGATGATACGGCGGAGCTACGGCTATCAGGGCCTGGCTCTCGGCGCCCATTTCCTTCAGCAAGCGGATGCCGACCAGCGGATTCGAATGGCTGGCCCCTTTAGGGGAGATCGTCGGGTGTCCGCACGCGTCCGTCCCAGTCGGGAAAGTCCTGCGTAGCGCCATCTGAGATGGCCTGGACGTGACAGGGAGGGACAAGCGAGTCGGTCGAAAGTCGACGTGACCGTCGAGGTGACTGTGTCGTGGACCGCGGTTCACCGGCAGCAGCCTGGACCCCAACGCCTTCCAGAACCTAGTCTCGGCCGCGCTACCGTCCGATGCGGGCGTGCCAGCGACAGCCGTCAGCGAGCCGGTGGTTTCCCATTGCCGGAGAACTCCCACACCGTCCTTCTCACCCGCCTTCTACCGCCGCGCCAGCCGCCCGGATTGATTTGCCGCGACGAGCTCGCCGAGAGGATGGCGAGCGGGCTTGAGGGTCGCCTCGTGGCAATTGTGGCTGGGGCCGGCTACGGAAAGACCACGGCGCTCGCCCGGGCGCTCGAACGAAGCCCCTACCCGTTCGTCTGGTGCTCCTGCGATGAGCGCCTTGATCCAGCTCTCCTACTCGATCACCTCCTCGCGGGGCTCGCCGGGCCCATCCCCGGGCTTCGCAGCCGGCCTGAAGCTCAGCGGGCCGGCCGAAGCGCAGCTGGCCGCGCTCGCGAATGAAATCGCGGCCACCGTGTCCGACGATCTCGTTCTGGCTCTCGACGACACGCACGCGCTTCCCGCCGAGAGTCAGGAGACCCTTGCCCAGCTCGTGCGCGATCTTCCTCCGCCGCCCGTTCGACGACCTGGGCGAGGAGCGTGCTCTTGCCGTAGCCGGCACCCGCGACCACCAAAAGGCGTCCGCCGTCGACGCCGCGCAGGGCGCGATCGGTTAGCGCCGGGCGCTCCAACACCCCCTGCGAGAGTCGCGGGGGACGCAGCCGGGTCCGGAGCAGTTCGGTTCTCGTCAACATCGCGAGCCTATGGGCGGCGATCTCCGCCGGGCAACGCGGCCCGGCGGTTGCCGGGGCATGGACGTGCCGCGGCATGCCGATCCGCCTTCGGGACCTCCGGCGGGTCAGGCCCCCAGGAAGGGGGACGCGGATTGTTGTTGGGACGCTGGCCATGGGTACGATGACCGGCACCGTTGCGGTAGGATCCAGGGTATGAAGCTCAGTGTGAGCCTGCCGGATGATGACGTCGCCTTCCTCGATCGCTACGCCGCTGCCCGCGGTATCCGCTCGCGCTCGGCGGCCGTGCATCGGGCGGTCGAGCTGCTGAAGGCCGAGGAGCTCGGGCCCGCCTATGCCGACGCCTGGCAGACCTGGGCCGCCGACGAGGCTGAAGCGTGGGAGCCGACGATCGCCGACGGCCTGGGCTCTCGCTGATGCTGCGCGGCGAGATCCGCCTCGTGGATCTCGATCCGACGCGCGGATCCGAGGCGAGCAAGCGACGCCCCGCGGTCATCGTCTCCAACGACGGCGCGAACGCGATGGCCGCGCGCCTGGGGCGGGGTGTGATCACCGTCGTCCCCGTCACCTCGAGCGTCGAGCGCGTGCATCCGTTCCAGGTACTGCTCGCGGCGGCGGAGACCGGGTTGGCCCGCGACTCGAAGGCCCAGGCCGAGCAGGTCCGCTCGGTCAACGTCGAGCGGCTCGGGGCTGTCGTCGGACGCCTCAGCGGCCCTCTCATCCACGCTCTGGACGACGCCCTGAGGCTGCATCTGGCGCTCTGATTCGGGCGGCCTCGCCCCAACGAAAACGAACGCCCCTTAGTAAGGGAGGCCTTGATTGTCGTTGGGGCCATGTTCGTGCCGATCTTGAGTTGGGTCACGTGAGTCGAGCGGTGAGAGGCGGCTGGGTCTTGGAGCAAGGGCTATGACCGGGGCACTGGTGAACCCACGCCGCGAGGGCCTCGCAGTCGCCGCTGTTGCCGTCCTTCTCGCGCTCGTCGCGCTCTCAGGATGTTCGGATGGCACGACTGTCACTGACACGACCAACGGTGGAGCGGGCGAGATGACCGTTGCCGTTCCCGATGTCGTGGGTCTCACCCCTCAGAAGGCGATCCAGAAGCTCTGCGCGGCGGGGTTCGGCGTCAGTTCCATCACGGTGGTCAAGCGCACCGGGCAGGTCGATCCGGCGACGTCGGGTAGTGCGGTGCGGGTGGTCGGCACGACGCCCGGCGGGGGTGCGGTTGTGAAGAGCGTGACGGTCCCGACAGGGTCCGGAACGAGGACGATCGCGACCAAGCCCGCGTGGGTGCCGGTCGTCCTTCGCCTGAGCGAGCCCCGGAACGTCTCCGTCGCGTTCAAGCTGCCCGCGTGCTGACCACGACGGCCCGCGGAAATGGCCTGCTGACGCCGTAGCCGACTCGACAGTCCCAACGACAATCCCCCCTAGTAAGGGGGGATTGCGGCTCGGAGTGTGGCGAACAGCGAAGCGGCGTCCCACGGTGGGGTCGGGTGCGCGTACCGGGGCGCCCGCAGCGAGTGGCAAGCCTCTGGATCGGGCTCGTCGTCGGCCTCAGCCCGGCGCGGCATGAGCCGCCATGGCGCGTGCCAGGGCCTCTCGTTCAGTTCGCGCGTGATCAGGCGCTCGAAGCGATCGGCGGCGTCCGCCGGCTTCAGTGCTGATGAGCGTCCTCGGCGCGCGATTCCGAGGCCTTGCGGCGTGCCCGCGGGTGCGCGCTGCAGCGACGATCTCAGCCAGCCGCCGCAAGAATCTCCTCGTAGAGTGCCCGCGGCTCGTGGCCGGCGTCCACGCCGAGTTCGCGGCGCAGCGTCGTGCGGCATGCCTGGTATTGGCGTAGCGCCATCGCGCCGTCCCCCGCGGCCCGCGTAGGCGCGCATCAGCTGCCGGTGCCAGGCTTCGCTGGCGGGCTCCGCCTCCACCAGCTGGCGCAGAACCTGGACCGCCTCGGACGGATGCTCGAGCAGGGCGGGGGCCGGATTGTCACGATCTCCATGAGCGAGACGACGATGGTGCGGCGCGGCTTCGTCCCTACGACCCGTCCGGGGCGGCGGTCGAGGCGCTGTCGCGCGTGATGGCGGCCGACCTCGCCGACAGCCCCCTGACGGTCAACCTGCTGCTGCCCGGCGGCGCCACCGACACCGGGATGATCCCCGACGACACGCCCGCCGAAGTCCGGGAGCGGCTGCTCGACCCCGCGATCATGGGGCCGCCGATCGTCTGGCTCGCCTCGCGAGCGGCAGCCGGGGTCCACGACGAGCGGATCGTCGCCGCCGAGTTCGAGCCGTGGCTGGCCGCGCGCTGAGCGGCCTGCTCGTGCCGGGCGCATCGCGTGCGAGTCCCCGCGCCTCCGAGGACTCCATACCCGGTTGGCACGGCTGGTTTCGTGGAAGAGTTCTTGGAACTCACCAGAAGCGGACGACGGGGTTCGAACCCGCGACCCGCTTCGTGGGTAGTTGCCGGCGGCTCGCCACCGGGTGTGTGCGCGGAGCCACCAGGCACAGCAGGGCGGGCCGGGGTCTCGCAGACCCCCCGAGATGCTGACTCGCGCCCCGGCCGCGGCTTCTCCGCGCAAGAGAGGATCAGCGAATTCCCTGATGCCACGCTACAGGGACTAGGAGCAGGCTCGGAATGCGCTTAGTCCGGATCGCAAGTAGGACGAAGCCCCGTCGAGGGGGCGGCAGGAAGAACCCTCCGAACACCCTTGCGGCGAGGTGGACGAACGCGACACCGTCTGAACGAAGGTCATTGAAAGGGCCCGTGAAGACGGGCCCTTTCTCTTCTCGCGCGCCGGCGCCGGCACCGCGCTCGTCGGATCCTTCGACGAGGTGGCCGACCGCATCGCCGAGTACCACGCGCTCGGGATCGACGAGTTCATCCTTTCGGGCTATCCACACCTGGAGGAGGTGTACCGGGTAGGCGAGGGGCTCGTTCCCGTGCTCGAAAGCCGCGGATTGCTGCGGGGCGCCGGTGGGAAGCCCGTGCCTGCCGCCGCCTGACCGGCGAGCAGGTCCTCGACGACGCTCTCGGGCCGGTAGCCGCTTGCCGGAGATCCGTACAGCCGAAGGCAACCCGACGAGCGGATCGAACCGTCTCAGCGAAGCGTCAACGCGCGACGAAGAAGTGTGCATCGAGACCCGTTGGATGCGAAGCGAGCACGCCAGCGCGCCGCGACACCCCCTGGATTAGTATCGCCGGGAGGAGGCGGCCATGCGGCGGGAGCGGCGCGAGCACCGGAGCGGGTCGTCCGCCACACCAGCGGTGGAGGGTGAGGCCCCGGCTGTCGTGCAGGGGTCGCCCGGAGGCCTCCAGGGCCTGGCGCTGGGCCTGCAGTCCGGAGCCGGGAACGCGCGCGCGGTCCGCGCCCTGGGCCTGCTCCGCCAGCCCGATCCCCCGAAGGACACCCCGCCCCCCCCCGTGGCCCAGGCGACGACGCTCGTCAACCGGCCCGTGGACTTCACCACCCCGAAGGCCACGCTCGGCGGAGTCGGGGTGTCGGCGTCGGGACGCCTGGTGGTGGGCGGCGCCGCGACGGTGACGGACGGGACGCTTCCCGCCCGCGCGTCGCAGGCGGTGCTCGCGACGCGCGCCGGCGAGCTGATCGCCGCCGGGCTGTCGGCGGCCACCCCGACCGGGACTGCGACCAGGATCGAGGTGCCCGTGGGTGGGCGGCCCATGGTGCTCGAGCTCGCCGCCGCGCCGACGGGCCCAGCGTTCCAGGTGACGGCGCGGTTCACGGCGCGTGGCGGCACGCTGTCGCTCCCCGGCGTGGAGGTGACCTCCCCGCAGATCATGCTGGACGCGATTGTCTGGCTGACCCCTCCGGCCCCGCAGCCCGCACCGGCCGGCGCGGGCCAGCCGACGCCGGGCGCCACGGGTGGTCCGTCGGGCGCAACCGGCGGATCCACCACTCCGCCCGCATCCACGGGAACCACGCCGACGGGGACCGCGCCCACCGGGACCAGGCCCACCGCCCCGGCCGCCGCCCCCAACGGCCCCGGCGACGCCGAGGTGACCTCTTTCTCCTTCGCGGGCGACGTGGCCCGCTTCAGCGACACGGCGAGGGGAGGGCGCAGTGGCAGCGTCAGCCTCAAGAGCAGCTATGACGACTTCACCGCCAAGCTGCCCGCGGACGCAAAGGCGGGCGCGCTGGGATTCCTCTCGCGTCCCGAGCAGATCCTCGCGTTCTTCCAGGAGATGCGCGCCTACTTCGGCACCGACGACAAGACCATCGCCCACTTCGCGAAGTTCCGGAAGGCGAACATCAAGGGGGCGACCACCATCCTCCACGAGGAGGCCGCGGCCCGGCTGGAGGCCGTGCAGGCCGAGATCACCGTGGCGGAGATGCCCGCGAGCGGCGGCATCGGCTGGCCGAGGTCCGAATGCAAGCTCAGCGGGCAGGCCGGGCTCGGGAACCTCCACAACCTCGGCATGGCGGTGGACTTCAACGCGACCCAGGCGCCGCACATCAAGGACGCGCGCATCCGCGATCTGATCACCGTCACGACCGGGCGCGGGCCCACCGCGAACTACCCGAGCACGAGGGGCATCGACACGCGCAAGGTCGGCGAGACCGCCACCACGGGCACCGACGCCGAGAAGGACGCCAACGACAAGGACGCGAGGATCACCGCGTGGCTCGACGGCGTGGAGGCCGAGGCCACCGCGCTCGGCCAGGCGTCCGAGGACTTCCGCGGCAGCCTGAAGACGACGGCCGATCCCAAGGACCCCAAGAGCGCGGTGGTCGACAACGGGCCCAAGCTCGTCGACCTGCGTCGGCGCTGGCACGCGGCGGCGAAGAAGCCGGCGGCCGATCGCGACGCCGAGCGGGCGGCGGTGATGGCGGAGCTGCCCGCGGTGGTCAAGCCCTGGAGCGACAAGGTGGCCGCGTTCCGGGCGACCGCCGCCGCGCAGCTCACCGGGACCGGAATCGACGAGGCGTCGCTGCCCGCGGGGCTGGAGGCCATCGCCACGGCCGCCCTCGCGGCCGAGCGCATGCGCGACGCCGCCAAGCCCCTCATTGCCGCCCCGCCGCCCGCTGGGGCCCCCGCCATGCCGAAGGCCCGCCGCGGCCAGGTGGACGGATGGATCCGGCAGGCGCGGGTGGCGGTCGGCGAGCCGGCCGGGGCGGCACCCGCGGACGACGCCGCGGCCATCACCGAGCTGACGCGCCTGGACGCCCTCCTCGCCACGCGCGGCGTGGCGCTCCTCGCCCGGAGCCGCATCATCCGCATGGACAGCCTGAGCGCGGCGCTGGCGGATTCCAGGTTCATGTTCGGCGACGCTCAGAAGGCCGTAGTCGACCCGTCCGCCGCGCAGCTCGTGGGCGAGGGGTTCTTCACCCTCAGGGGGGCGCCCGGCGCCGGCCCCGAGGCGTTCAGCCCCGCGTTCGTGCGATCCATGATCAAGCACGGGTTCGGGCACGGCGCCGAGTGGGGGACGCCGGACCTCATGCACTTCGAGCTGCGCTGGAAGGGCCCGGCCAGCCCGTGAGGAGGGCGGGAGGCCACGATCCTCCGGCGCAGGGAGCGGCGGCGGATCCGAGAATGGTCCGGGAGAGGCTTCTCCACCTGAAGAGGGCTGAACACCTCGTCGGGGGCCCCCACTTCAGATGGGGGCGCCGCTACGCAGGTGTGAGGAACCTCTTCACCAGGTTCCTCACGACGCCCTCGACCTCCGGCCCGCGCCACAGCCGCTTCTTCCAGGCGATGCTCGCCTTGTCGGCGGGCGTGAGGCCGTTCTGGGCGATGGCCCGCATGGTCGCCTCGCACGCGGTCCAGCCGCAGAGGCGCACCCCGTTCAGGGTGAGGCGAAGGGTGTTGCCGAAGGGCGGCTTGGCGGGGGTCGAGGCCTCCATCGTGGAGGCGCCCGAGTCGCCGCGATAGAGCGGGGAGCCATTGGGGCCCTTTCCGAGCGCCGCCGCGCTCGCGATGAGAAGGGGCCTCCTCAGGCGCCGGCTGGGTCCTCGACGTGTTCGCACCCGCCGTCGCTCGTCCAGCCCTTGGGGCGGCGCATTCGGGCAGATCGAGGGAGGGCGGATCGTGCTGCTCGCGGGCAGCTATGGGTGGGCGGGCCGCTTCACGGAGGCCGAGCGCGGGCTCGCCGCCGCCGAGCGGGCGCGAGCGATGAGGTCCCGCAAAGGGTCGCGGGCGTTGCTCCTCGGCGAGTGAACGGCGCTTGGGTTCCCGGAGACCTGGAGTCCGCGCGTTGCGGGTCTCGTGTCAATGCTCTCGGGATGCACGGCTGAGGACGAGAGCAGGGGTCTTGGCCTGCTGTCTCAGAGAGCGGCGATCTTCGGTGCTATCTGGTTTGCGATCAGCTCGAGTTGTTGTTGCTCGTCGTCGAGCGGCCAGAGGTAGACGCGCTGGCATCCCGCGTCGGCGTATCTTGAGAGCAGCTCAGCGCAGTGCTCGGCGGGGCCGACGCACACCAGGTCGGCGAGCTCGCGGGGATCGCGGTTCAGCAGCGGTGCGAGCACGCCACCGAGGACGCGGTCTCGGTCCGCTCGGCTCTCGGTGACCCAGGTCCACATCGTCGCGAGCGCGTTCGGGAACGCGTGCGCGTCGCGGCCACGGTCCTCGAGGTGGCGCGCCAGCAGGTCGCGGGCGGTGGAGAATCGATCGGGGGTGGTGTTGTAGGCGGACGCGAGCCAGCCGTCTGCGGCTCGCGCGACGCGCGCGAGCCCGACTTTCGAGCCCCAGCTGCCGATCCAGAGAGGGATTGAACGCTCCTGTCCGGGACCGGGCTCGAGCTTCAAGTCCGACGGGACTGGGTAGTAGCGCACATCGCCGGGGAGCGCGTCGCCGTTGAGCAGCGCTCGCAGCAACGCGATCGCCTCGTCGAAGCGCTTCCACCGCTCCTCGAACGGGATGCCCATCGCCTTGTAGTCGCGCTCGGATGACCCTGGGCCGAGCGCGGCGATCAGCCGGCCCTCGGACAGAATGTTGATCGCGGCCAGCATCTTGGCCAACCCAACCGGGCCTCGTAGGACCGCGAGCGACACCGTCGTGGCGAGCGTCATCTCCCCGGAGCGCTCGATCACGCTCGTGAGCGCCGTCGGCCCGTCCAGCCAGGGGGTCTTGAACACGAAATGGTCGTTGGCGGACAGCCCGGCGAACCCGCACTCTCTGGCGGCGTCAACAGCGCGCCGAACGCGACCCGGCGATACCGGCTGCGCGCCGAACTGCATCAGTGGCAGATGCATGCCGAGCTCCATCCGATCATCCTCCTCTCGCTTCGTTGGCGACGGGCGCCATGCTTCATGCTCGCCGCTGCGCGGGTGGCCAATGCGGCTGCGGTCCCGCCGAGCGCCAAGAGGAGCGCGGCGGTGATGAGGACTCGCTTCATCGTGGTTGTCCTCTTGAATCGACTGGGCGAATTCGTCGGTAGGCAGGGGCAGGCCGCCGGCGCATGACGCCCGTCGTGCGCCGGCGGCCTGCCCCTGCTAGGCGGGCGTCCCGGCGGCGAGCGCCTTGACGGCCTCGGTGCTCAGCGGCCGGCCGCCGATACCCCAATCGCCGCTGCGAACCTCCTCGACGACGACCCAGGTGACGCCTCGCATGTTCTCTCCCTCGATGGACACCATCGCATCGGTGAGGCGCTCGACGATCTGTTCCTTCTGCTCGGACGTGAACACGTCCTCGATCAGCTTGACGTTGATAAGCGGCATTGCTGTGCTCCTTGGTTGGTCTTTGGTGAGACTCGGTGGCTGTAGTCGGGGCGTGTGTAAGTCGCGACGCCCGAGGGGGGCATGGCGGCCGGCCAGGTCGGAGACGCAGACATGTGCGGCCGGACACAGCTGCAGTATCCGAGCTCATCGTATGAGTTGCAATACTCGTTACTGCCAAGGTATAAGTACGACTAATGTTGGACGTGCGACGATTGCAAGTGCTGGTCGAGCTCGACGCGCGCGGATCATTCTCCGCGGCCGCAGAGGCGCTCCACATCACACAATCCGCCGTAAGCCAACACGTGGCCGCGCTCGAGCGCGAGGTCGGGCTCCCGATCGTCGAGCGCTCAATCCGCCCGATCGGGTTGACCGAGGCCGGACACGCACTCGTGACGCACGCGCGAGTAGTGCTCGCGCGACTGGATGACGCCGAGCAGGAGCTCGCGCAGATCGCCGGCCGCTGGCGCGGACGGCTCAGGCTCGGCAGCTTCCCGACCGCGCTCACGACATTCATCCCCACGGCCGTGACCCGCTTCAAAGAACGCCACCCCGAGGTCATCTTGAGCGTGATCGACGACCACCTCCAGCGACTGCTCCCCAGGCTCAAGCACGGCGAGCTCGACCTCGCCGTGATCTACGACCACGACGCGCTCACTCACAAGCCAGACGAGGACCTTGACCGCCTGCACCTACTCGATGACCCCTTCCACGCGGTCCTCCCAACACAGCACAAGCTCGCTCGCAACCGCCGCGCGATCAAGCTCGAGCAGCTCGCCGGCGAGACCTGGATTGGCGGCGGACCAACCAGCTCGTGGTTTCAAATCGTCCGCAACAGCTGTCACCAAGCCGGATTCGAACCCACCGTCGCGTTCACCACCGACGACTACCTCGCCGTGCAAGCGTTCGCCGCCGCCGGCGCCGGCGTCTCAGTCATCCCCGAACTCGCCGTTGAGCACCTTCTACCCGGGGTCCAGATCAGAACCCTCGCATCACCCCCGGTACGACAAATCTCGGTCGCGCGCCTCGCTCACGGTTTCCGCTCCCCCGCCAGCCTCACGATGCTCGACGCCCTCAAGGCCGCCGCGGATCAACGGCCTGGCTGAACGCCAGAGCACCGCCGCGACGCGACCCCCCGGAACGTCAACGCATGTCGTCGGCATGAAGGCTCAGGACCGTGCCGCGACGTGAAGCAGGAGCGACGCGCGGACTGCTCTGGCACCTCGATCTCGCCAATAGGAGGTCGCGGCGCGCGCGCTTTTCCGCTGCGGCTGGTAGCCGATCGCGTCGCTGATCTCGTCGCCGCAACGGACGGGGGTGGCGGGTCCAAAAGTGTGGCCCTGAACGACGTTCCCCGGCCATGCCATTTCCCTCCCCGCGCCCGAAACGTTGTGACGCGGGCTGAGGGCCACCGATACGACGGCGTGCATCAGGCGCTTCCGCAAGCGCCTCGCGCCCTTCGTGGCGGCCGGCGGAGTCGCCTGCGCTCGGTGCGGTGAGCCGATCAGGCCGGGCGAGCCCTGGGACCTGGGTCATGACGACGACGACCCCAGCCGCCACGTCGGCCCGGAGCATCGTCGGTGCCATCGGGTCACGGCGGGACGTCGGCCGCGGTTCTCGCGGGTCTGGTGACGGCCTCGGCCTTCTCCAACTCCTCGCCGACCTTGGACCGAGCCCTCGATGGCCAGGGGCGCCTAGGCCATCGAGGGCTCCCCACCCCCGGTCCAGGGAGAACCGAAGGGTGACGCGGCCAGGACACGGGCCGCACCGAGCAAGAGAACAGGGCGCGGGCATCGAGTAAATGGCGCCTCGCCCGATGTTCAGAGGCCTTTCAGCCCTCGGGGCCGAGCGTCGGCCGCTCTGTCCCGTGCCCGGCGCCCGCCGGGCGCCCGTGATCAACATGGCCGCAGCCGTGGCCAACCTGCGCCGGCGCGAGGACGCGCTGATGTACGGGCAGCTCTTGGACTGGCGGCCTGCGCGCCGCCGAGCTCGGCCTCCCACCGGCCCGGCGGCGCTGATGGTCCAGGGTCGGCCCGGGGGTCTTCAGCCGGCGAGATTGACGTGCGCGGCGAGATCCACCCACTCGACGCGCGTGGGTGCGCCCACCCCGCACTGCGCGAGCGCCGGCCCGAGCCGCTCGGCCATGAACTGCCCCTGGGCGTCCTTGGACTCCCACACCTCGAAGACGACCCAGCCGCCGGGCTTCTCGCCGCCCGCGTGATAGAGCAGCCCGGAGGGCCAGCGTCCCTCGCCCGATTCGGCGCTGATGTCCAGGGCGGCGTTCACAGCGTCGTAGTCGGTGCGACCGACGGTGTCGCCGAACTCGAGGATCAGTCCTTGCGCCATGCGCTCGTCTCCTTTGTGACCGGGAAGATCCGGCGCTTCAGCATGACCGCTCATATCTGATCCCCGAGTGAACGTGAGGCGCCCGACCGCACGGTGCTTCCCGGGGAGGTGTTCTCGATCCAGGTGGCGAAGCCGATATCGTCGTAGGCGAGGCGCCTGTAGGTCTGTGGTGGGTCCCCCGCGCCATGCCCGACGACGTCATGAGCGGCCTCCGGTTCATCGCGGCGGGCGAGCCCCTGACGTCGGGGGATCGGCGGCGCGATCCTCGAGAGGCGATGATTCGGTTGGTCATGTCTGGCCAGCGGGGACGGCCCGCCAGGTGACCGACGACCCCGGAGGGCCGGAGGGGGCAGCTTGCCGCCAATCCGGACGGGTTCGGGGCCGGGCACCACCAGGGCAGAGACGGCAGCGAAGTCACCGTGTCCGTCAAAGCGGGTGACGCCACCCTGGCCTACCGACCGCCAATGGGGCGCGCGTCGGGTATTCAACGCACGGAGAACTTTCGCGCCCGAGCCCCCCCCGTGATGGCATCGTCTTGGGTTCTCAAGCCGCATCAAAGCGAGAAGTGCCAGCGCGCGGCCGGCGATGACTGGAGTTGACCCGCTCTCGTTGACACCCTGATCTGCCCCCGGTTCGGTGGAGTCGGGTTTCTAGAGTCCTTCCGCAGCAAGGAGGATTCAGATGCCCCGCAGGTACCCACCCGAGATCCGCCGCCAGGTCGTGGAGCTCGCCCGCTCCGGCACGAAGGTCGCGCAGCTGGTCGCGACCTTCGGGATGAGCGAGGCCACGATCTACAACTGGTTGCGCCAGGAGCAGATCGACCGCGGCGAGATCTCGGGCACGAGCACCGACATGGCGCTCGATCTGGCCGCCGCCAAGCGCCGCATCCGCCAGCTCGAGACCGAGCTCGCCGTCTCGCGCAAGGTCAACGAGGTCTTCCTCGAGCAGGGCCTGCCCCCAAAAGGCTCTACCCGGTGATCGCGTCCTTGACCGGGCAGGGCAACAACGTGCGCCACGCGTGCCGCTTCCTCGGGGTCACCGAGTCCGGCTACTACGCCTGGCGCGGCCGCCCGACCTCGCCGAGGGCGCTTCGGCGCATCTTCCTCGCCGGCGAGATCGTCGATGTCCACCGCGCCTCGGCCGGCATCTACGGCGCGCACCGCATCACCGCCGAGCTGCGCTTCGGGCGCCAGATCATCGCCGGCCACAACGCGGTGGCCGCGATCATGCGCGAGCTCGGCATCAAGGGCCTGCCCAACCGGCGGATGCCACGCAGCGCCCGCCTCGGCAGGGCCGGCGGCCCTGACCTGGTCCGCCGTGCGTTCGCCCGCGAGGCGCCCGATGAGCTGTGGATGACCGACATCACCGAGCACCCCACCCGTGAGGGCAAGATCTACTGCTGTGTGGTCCTCGACGCCTTCTCGCGCCGGGTGGTCGGATGGTCCATCGACTCGACCCAGACCGCGGTGCTGGTGACTAACGCCCTCGGGATGGCCACGCGCCGGCGCGATCCGGCCGGAGGCCTCGTGATCCACTCCGACCGCGGCGTTCAGGGTGGATTCAAGTGGTCGTCGCAACACCTCGAGCGTGGAGGTGTCGCATGGGACGCCCGCAGGGATGGGCATCGGCACAGACCGGCCGGGCGCCGATGCGCTCGCCGGGGCGGCCGCCGCCAAGGCGTGAGATCCAACGCCGGTTCTGGGCCGGGATCGCGAGAGGGCTCTCCAGCGAGGATGCCGCGCTCGCCTGCGAGGTCTCGGCGCCCGTCGGCACGCGGTGGTTTCGCGAGGGTGGCGGCATGTCGCCAATCGGTCTCGCGCCGCCCTCAGGGCGCTACCTGTCGTTTGCCGAGCGCGAGGAGATCGCGATCATGAGCGCCGTCGGCTGCGGGGTGCGCGAGATCGCCCGCTGGCTGGATCGCGCGCCCTCGACGATCTCCCGTGAGCTGCGCCGCAACGCCGCGACCCGTAGCGGCAGGCTCGAGTATCGGGCCTCGATCGCCCAGTGGAAGGCCGAGCGGGCCGCCCGGCGCCCCAAGCTCGCCAAGCTCGCCGCCAACGACCGCCTGCACGCCTATGTGCAAGAGCGACTCGCCGGCTTGGTGATGAGCGCGCGGGCGCTCCCGGTTCCGGGGCCCGATGTGCCCTTCATCGGTCGCCGCCACGGACGGCGCAAGGATCGACGCTGGGCGAGAGCGTGGAGCCCGGAGCAGATCGCCAACAGACTCCGGGTCGACTTCCCCGATGATGAGTCGATGCGGATCTCCCACGAGGCCATCTACCAGGCGCTCTATGTCCAGGGCCGCGGCGCCCTTGCCCGCGAACTGGTGGCGTGCCTGCGCACCGGGCGGGCGCTGCGTGTTCCACGGGCACGCACCCGCGGGCGCGGCAAGAAGTTCGTCAGCCCCGAGGTCATGATCAGCGAGCGGCCCGCCGAGGCCGAGGACCGCGCCGTGCCCGGACACTGGGAGGGCGATCTGATCCTCGGTCTTCGCCGCTCGGCGATCGGGACGCTGGTGGAGCGCAGCACCCGCTTCACGATGCTGCTGCACCTGCCGCCCATGGAAGGGCACGGGCAGGAACCGCGGGTCAAGAACGGGCCGGCCCTGGCGGGCCACGGCGCCGAGGCCGTGCGCGATGCGATCGCCTCGGCGATCACATCGTTGCCCGATGAGCTGCGCCGATCGCTCACCTGGGACCAGGGGGCCGAGATGGCCCAGCACGCCCGGCTGCGCGTCGACGCCGGAGTGGCGATCTACTTCTGCGATCCCCACAGCCCCTGGCAGCGGGGCACCAACGAGAACACCAACGGCCTGCTGCGCCAGTACTTCCCACGCGGCACCGACCTGAGCCGGCACAGCCCCGATGAGCTCGTCGCGGTCGCGGCGACCCTCAACGGCCGGCCTCGCAAGACGCTCGGCTGGAAGACCCCCGCCGAGGCATTCAACGATCACCTACTCTCAGTTCAGCAAGGCGGTGTTGCGACGACCCCTTGAACCCGGGCAGTTTACGTCTTGGAGCTTCAGTCAGAAGGTCCGCGAGGCCGGCCTCGCGCCGTCGATCGGGGCCATCGGATGCCCGTACGACAACGCCGTCATCGAATCGTTCTGGGGGCGCATGCAGGTCGAGCTACTCAACCGCAAGTCCTGGAAGACCCGTATCGAGCTCGCCTCGGCGATCCACGACTACATCGAGCTGTTCCACAACACCCGACGCCGCCACTCGGCTCTTGGCATGCTCACCCCGAACGAGTACGAGGACCGCTACTTCGCCACCCACGACGCCGCCTGACTCCAGAACCCGGACTCCAGAAATTCGGGGGCAGATCACCCTGACGCTTCCGGGCGACAGCCCGGAGAAGGGAGTCGACGACGATGGGACGCACACGACCGCCGTACCCGCCCGAGTTCCGATCCGAGGCGGTGCGGATGATGCGCTCGGGGGCCAAGCGGATCCCCGAGCTGGCCGCCGATCTGGGGGTCTCGGAGCCGACGCTGCGCTCCTGGCTGGCCCAGGACATGATCGACGCCGGCGAGCGCGAGGGCCTCACCAGCGATGAGAAGGCGCGCCTCCGCGAGCTCGAGCGCGAGAACAAGGTGCTGCGTGAGGAGCGCGAGATCCTGCGTAAGGCCGTGGCGAGTTCACACCGTCAGCGCAACACCTCCTCGAGCTTAGCCGCCGGAGTGATGAAACCGAGGGTCTTGCGCGGTCGGGTGTTCAGCTTCAGGGCGATCGCATCGAGCTCGTCCTGGCTGAAGGCCGACAGGTCGGTGCCCTTCGGAAAGTACTGGCGCAGAAGGCCGTTGGTGTTCTCGTTGGTGCCGCGCTGCCAGGGGCTGCGGGGGTCGCAGAAGTAGACGGCCACGTCGGTGGCGACGGTGAACTGGCGGTGACGGGCAAGCTCGGCGCCGCGATCCCAGGTGAGCGAGCGGCGCAGCGCGGCGGGCAGATCGACCACCTTGGCGGTGATTGCCTCGACCACGCTGGCGGCGTCCTTGCCATCGACCTTGACCAGCAGCGCGAAGCGCGAGGTTCGCTCGACCAGGGTCGCCAGATGGGTGTTGGCAGCCCCGGCCAGCAGGTCGCCCTCCCAGTGGCCGGGGATCGCGCGGTCCTCCGCCTCGGCCGGCCGCTCACGGATCGAGACGGCGCCCTGGATCTGACCCTGGCCCCGGCTGTTGGTCAGCGCGCCCTTGGGGCGCCGCATCGAGCGCAGCCGGCGCAGATGGCCGATGAGCTCGCGCTTGAGCGCCCCGCGCGCCTGGACCAGCAGCGTCAGGTAGATCGTCTCGTGGGAGACCTGCATGTCGGGGTCGTCGGGGTGCTGCACCTTGAGCCATCCTGCGATCTGCTGCGGCGACCAGTCCTCGGCAAGCTTGGCAGCGACCAGCTCGGCGAGCATCGGATTGTCCGCCAGCTTGCAGACCTGGGGGCGTCGGGCGACCCGCCAGGCTCGTTGGTCGGCGAGCGCGGCCCGGTAGCAGGCACGGCCGCCGTTGCGGGCGATCTCGCGATAGATCGTCGACGGCGCGCGCGCCAAGCGGCGGGCGATCTGGCGTACCGACGCGCCCGGCGGCGATGCCGCGCGAGATTTCCTCACGCTCGTCGAGTCGCAAGGCCCGGGCGGCGCGACGGCGCTCAGGCGGAGCAACCCCTCCATGGTCGCGCAGCGTGCAGTGAATCGTCCCGGGCGCTCGATCGAGCGCCCGGGCAATGTCGCTCACCGACTCTCCGGCCCTCCACCTCTCCCATAGCTCCCGCCGCTCCGCGGCCGTGTAGTTCCGCCGTGCCCGTGTCACCCCGACCCCCCGGACCGCTCAACAGGACCGAAGTGTTGCCGTCACGGGCTGAACCCAAGGCGGCTTTCTTCGCGCGGGAGACCGATCGAAGGCCATGAGGTTCGCCTTCATCGACGCGGAGCGGGCACGGCACACCGTCTCCCGGCTGTGCAGCGCCATGCAGGTCAGCCGCGCCGGCTATCACGCCTGGCGCACCCGGGCGCCATCGGCGCGCTCGCGCGCCGATGCTGCGCTCAGTGAGCGGATCCTCGCGCTGCACGGCGCCTCGCGGGCGACCTACGGGGCGCCGCGCATCCACGCCATGCTCGCCCGCCAGGGCGAGCGGGTCGGCCGCAAGCGGGTGGCGCGCCTGATGGCCGAGGCGGGCATCCAGGGCGTCAGCCGCGGCCGCGGCCGGGCCCGCACCACGACGCCCGATGCGCGCCGCCCGCCCGCGCCCGACCGGGTGCGCCGGCGCTTTGTTGCCGAGGGACCCGATCGCCTGTGGGTCGCCGACATCACCTACCTACCGACGCACGAGGGCTGGCTGTTCCTCGGCGTGGTCGCCGACATGTGGAGCCGGCGGATCGTCGGCTGGTCGATGCGCGAGGACCTGCGCGCCGAGTTGGTGGTGGACGCCATCTCGATGGCCGTGGTGCGCCGACGGCCCGAGCCCGGCCTGGTGCACCACTCCGACAGTGAGACTGCTCGGGCCAGCCGCTCCTGCGGGGTCTGACCCTCACGCCGATCGACCTCGATTCAGGATGTCGGTGCCGGCTGCTTCCTGGGCAGGACTTAGCTATCCGAGCTAATGCGGCGCGCGGCCGGGCGAGGGCCTGGGGTCTCCCTAAACCTGGCGTGGTTGATTGAGTACAGGCTCCTTGGGACGCGAGAGCGGCCGTCCGGGGATCGCACGAAGCGAGTCTCGACGGTGACTAGCCTTTGGTCACGAAGTTCGACGAGCCCACGGTGTCGCGTGCTGTCAGAGACCCGATATCGCGCGCGCGCTAGGCGAGGACTAATCCAGAAGGGCCTCGCGTCGAGAGGCTCAAGGTCGAGAAACGTCAAGAGCACTGCCAGGGCCGGGCCGGACAGGGAGCCGACCCAGCCGCTCACCCAGAAGTTCGCGGGGAGCTTCACATAGCGGTTGGCGGGGTCGAACGGTTCAAGGGCGCTATCCGGATCTTCAACCGGAGAGTGGTACGGCTTGCCCGTGCCGCCGTCGTCTAGGGCCTGGAGCGTCATCGGCTGACCGGCTCGATGCCGAACCGCAACGAAGCGCGCCGCCCTAAGCCAGGCAGCGGCATCGGAGATGCGACGCGCGCCTCTGCCTTCGGGATCGGGTAAGCGGAGCAGCGCGGCCCAAGTGCGAAGAGGCATCGTCAGGTCATGGGGGGGTTGGGGCGCCCGCCACAGCAGCGACAGGTAGAGCTTGAGACGCACGGCGCCACCGCGACCTCCCCGGAGGATGGTGGCAAGAGGCGGATCGTCGGCCTCGGGTGCGAGGGCGCGAATGAAGGACCGACGGATAGGTGCGGCTCGGAAGCCGACTGGGCGACCAAGCTCCTCGGCAAGGGCACGGCCGGCGAGGCGGTAGGGATCGTGGAAGTGGTGGGGCTCGAAATGGGCTGCTGGAGGTTGCAAGGTCAGTCTATGTTATCCGATAGGACAGTCCACAAAGGCGGGGGCGGGTGTCCGTGACCGCCGGGGCCTGTGCTAGTGTCCCGCCCGCGGCTCGCGGAGTCGGGCCGCAGAACGCCAAGAGACCCCGCCACGGGTCGTGACGAGGTCTCTTGGGAACTGCGAACCGGCATCGCCGCGAGAGGACGACCCCGGGTCTGGCGTAGCAACCTGATCCTACCCCTCTCGCGGCGTCCGGAGTCCAGACCAATCAGCGAGAAGGGTTACGAAATGGCCCGCTTTAGGATCGAGAACAGCCGCGACGGCCAGTTCTACGGCGTGTTCGACGGCGACAACTACGAGCCGATGTGGTGGACTGAGACCTACAGGTCGAAGGCCTCTGCGGAGAACGCCATCGCGGTGATCAAGCGCCTGGCGGCGACGGCTCCCATCGTGGACAACACGAAGAAGGCCGCCGGCTACCGGCTCTAGCGGCACCTGTTCGACCGGGGGGTCGTCGCCATGGATGGCGGCGGCCCTTCTTTTCGTCCCGGCACGGCAGGGGGGAGCGTTGGAGCGGTGTTGCCACCGGAGTTGCCACCTGCGCGGTCGGAAGGTGACGCGGGCCTCATCGAGATTCCGGGATGCCGCTTGCCTACTGGGGTCCGAAGGAAGCCGACGAGCGGATTCGAACCGCTGACCCCTTCATTACGAGTGAACCTGATTGGGGACGCAAAGCCCTGCAAAGGCGGCACTTGGCGGAACTGCCATGGGGTTTCGGGTGCACCTTCGGGTGCACTCTTGTCGCGCGGGCGTCGTGGCGGGCCGCGCCTGCGATCCCATGGTGGCGTCCGGGCCCGTTCTCCACGACGAGCATCGGCCACCCCGAGCCGCTGCAGAGCCGACCTCAGCGGGCCGCGTGGCCCCGAACTGCCCCACTACGACGAGACCAAGCCAGCGGCGCCGAGGACGACGAGCACCACGCCAAGCGCGAGGACGAGGGCCGCGATCCCCGCGTCGGCGCTGCGGAGGAGGAATGCGCGGGTCCTCGCCAGCGCGTGGACCGCGCGGGGCCCGGCGATTTGCGCGCGCGATCGCGATCGCCACCACCGGAGCGAGGAAGATGACCTGGAATGTGACGAGAAGCGCCACCTGGACGGCCAGCCCTTTCCCCGAGGCCGTCAGCGCCGCAAACGTTGCGCGCCGATGTGGATGTGGTTCCAGTGATTCCCGCCGACGAACGTGCGCCACAGGAGCTGGAAGCGGATGCCGCAGCGCTCGACGTTGAGGACGCCTCCGGTCGAGCCCCAGTCCGCGTAGCCTGGCCAGCCGTTCGCCGTCGCGATCCGAGACGCGGCTGCATCGCCCGCGGGCGCGGTCGTGCCAAAGTCGTCCGCGAAGCACTCCGCGCAACCGGCCCAGTGGTCCGAGACGCCGCCGCTCGCGGTCGTCCGCCGCTCGCGCTTGACGCTCACGACGGGCAGACTACTGAGCCGCGCCAGCGCCTCGACGGGGCGCTCCGTCCCGCCCCACGGCCCGGGCGGGCTCGGAGGGCGCGACAGCCGGACGAGCGGCACATCATCCGGCGGCTCCTCCGAACGGACCCTTTGGGCCGCGAGCGCGAAGGCGTCTCATATGGGGACCGCAGACAAGCGGTCCATCGAGCCGTCGAAGCGAGGACGACATGAGCCCACGGGTGCAGGACATGCCGACGCGCCGCATCCCGGGCCGCGCCGGAGCGGCCCCGACGATCACGATCCCCGGCCGTAGCCCGGCGGCGCTCCTGGCGAGGCCCCTGCCGGGTACCGTGCGCGTGCGCTTCGGGGCCGGGACGGCGCGCCGGCGCGCCGACGTCGCCGAGGACCTCCGGGGCGTCCCGGCATGAGCACGCTGATCGAGCTCGCGGGCGTGTCGAAGCGTTACGGCGACAAGCTGGCACTCGACGACGTCTCCTTCACCGTGCGCCCCGGCGTCGTCACGGGCTTCCTCGGCCCCAACGGCGCGGGCAAGTCGACCACGATGCGCCTGATCCTCGGCCTCGACCGCCCCAGCGCGGGAACCGCCCGCGTCGGCGGCAGGGAGTACCGTGACTTCGCGGCGCCCCTGCACGAGGTCGGCGCGATCCTCGAGGCGCGCGCGGTCCACCCCGGGCGCTCGGCGCGCAGCCACCTCCTGGCCCTCGCCCAGACCCACGGCATCGGCCGCCGGCGCGTCGATGAGCTGCTGGAGCGCGTCGGGCTCGCCGAGGTCGCGGGCCGGCGCGTCGGAGGCTTCTCCCTGGGGATGGGGCAGCGCCTCGGGATCGCGTCGGCGCTTCTCGGCGACCCCCACACGCTCATCCTCGACGAGCCCTCGAACGGCCTCGACCCGGAGGGCATCCGCTGGATCCGCGGGCTGATGCGCGGGCTCGCAGCCGAGGGCCGGACCGTCTTCGTCTCGTCGCACCAGATGAGCGAGATGGCCCTGACGGCGGACCGCCTGATCGTCATCGGCCGCGGGCGGCTGATCGCCGACACGACCACCCACGAGTTCACCGCGGGCGCATCCAGCGGCGCGGTGAGGGTCAGGTCGCCGCGGGCGGACGAGCTGGCGGCCGCCCTCACCGCCGAGGGCGCCGCGCTCGACCGCGTGGAGCCCGGCCTGCTTGAGGTCCACGGGCTTCGCGCGGACCGGATCGGCGACCTGGCTGCCGCAAAGGGCATCGCACTGCACGAGCTGACGCCGCGCGAGGCGACCCTCGAGGAGGCGTTCATGCGCACGACCGCGGACGAATCCGAGTACCACGCCGAGGCCCGAGGTCGGATGGAGGTCGCGGCATGAGCACTGAGGCGCTTCGGGCCGGGGCCGTGGACGCCGTCCCCGGGATGCGCGTGACGCAGGCCCGCGTGATCCGCTCCGAGATCACCAAGCTCACCTCCCTGCGCTCCACCCGCTGGCCGATGCTCGTCGCCGTCGTGGCCATGGCCGGCCTCGGGATCCTGATCGCGGCGGTCCGCATGGCCAACTGGGGAAGCCCCGGTGACCGGCGCCCCCTGGATCCCCTCGGCGTCAGCCTCGCCGGATGGCACCTGGCGCAGCTGGCCATCGGCGTGCTCGGCGTGCTGGTGTTCAGCGGCGAGTACTCGACTGGGCTCATCCGCTCCACCTTCGCCGCCGTCCCGCGGCGCCTGCCCGTCCTCTGGGCCAAGATGCTCGTCTTCGGCGCGGCGACGTTCCTCCTGATGCTGCCGTGCGCGTTTGTCGCGTTCCTCGCGTCGCAGGCGATCCTGCGCCGGCACCACCTGCAGATCGCGCTCTCGCACCCGCACGCGCTGCGCGCGGTGGTCGGGGCCGCGCTGTTCCTCGCGGTGACCGGCCTGCTCGGGCTCTCGCTCGGCGCGATCCTGCGGAACACGGCGGGCGCGATCGCCGCCTTCGCCGGCGTGATGTTCGTGCTGCCCGGCATCTCGGCGCTCCTGCCGTCCAGCTGGGGGGATGCGATCACGCCCTACCTGCCCCTCGACGCCGGCACCGGGCTGATGAGCCTCACGCAGGCCTCCAACGCCCTCGCCCCGTGGACGGGCTTCGCCGTCTACGCCGGCTACGTGGCGATCCTCACCGCGACCGCGGCCGCGCTGCTGGTGCGACGCGATGCGTAGGGCCGCAGACGCCCGCGCCCGCGGCGACGTCGTCGCCGCGGTGGGGCCCGACGCCGCCGCCCTCGCGGCCGACGCGCTCCGGCGCCTCGGAGACGCGCGCACCGTGACGATGGAGCTCTGCGTCGCCGGGGTCGCCCTCGCAACCACGGAGCCGTGGCGGATCGCGGTGCGCCGCGGCCCGGCCGGGCTCGTGGCCCTCGCGATCGCGGGCGGCGATGGGCCGGCCGAGCGCCGGGCGGCCCTGCTCGCCGCGCACGTTGCGCGCCGATGGAGGGCCCGGGGCTTTGACGGCCTCGGCGTGGCCCTCGTGGAGGCGGCCGCGCGACTCGGCGACGACCTCCTGGTGATCGGCGCCGGGGGCGAGGCCCTGCGGGTGGCCGTCGCCGGCCACGGCGCGAGGCCCTTGATGCTCCGGACGGGAGCGAACGCCGTCGTGTCATCGACATCACGGGCGTTCCCGGTGGACTCGGCCCCCGAGACCCTCGGCCTGCCCGGGTCGCTCCCCGTCGTGGTCGAGGCCCGGACGCCGGGCATCGGCCTCGAGCACGCCGCAATGACGCCACGACCCCTTCCCATCGACCGAGACGAGGATCCGATGCCGGACATCCATTCCATTGAGACGCCTTCGATGAGCACCGGCGGCCGCTGGGAGGTCACCTTCCTGCACCGGACCCGCCCGGGCCGGGCCCCCCGCGTCGCGGGTCTCGCGCGCATCACGGCCGACAGCGCGAGCGACGCCCGCGCTGCCGCGGTGCAACAGATGGCGCAGGCCGCCGGCGACGCGCCCGGCTGGTCGCTCGGCCTGCTGCGGCCCCTCGCCCCCGGCCTGGCCGGCGCGCACCTCTACGAGGTCACGTTCGCGGCCTGGATCGAGGACGAGGCCGCCTACCGGCGCGAGGACGTGTTCACGTGCGCGGTCTGGGCCACCGACTCCGAGGCCGCGCGCCGGCTCGCGCGCCAGCGGGCCCGGTCGGCCGAGGCCTACGACGGCGCCTGGCGGGTCGATCGGGTCGTCCGGATCGCGAGCGGGCGTGGCCCGGCGCAGGCCGCCGCGGCCTGATCGCGCACTCGCCGCGCGCCAGGGGCGCCATGGACAGCACGTTTCGCATCGGCCGGATCGGGGGGATCCCGGTCGGCGTCAGCTGGACCTGGATCCCCGTGTTCGCCCTGTTCGTCTGGTCGCTGACGGTGTCGATCTTCCCGTCGACCAACCCCGGCCTGGCGAGTGGCGCCTACCTGGCGATGGCTGTCGCGGCGGCGCTCCTGTTCTTTGGATCGCTCCTGCTGCACGATCTCGGCCATGCCTTCGTGGCCCGGCGCGAGGGCGTGGAGATCGAGTCGATCACGTTGTGGCTGCTCGGCGGGGTGGCCCGCATGCGCGGGCGACTGCCGAGCGCGGGGGCCGAGTTCCGCATCGCGGTCGCCGGTCCCCTGGTTTCGGCGGTGCTTGCGACGGGCTTCATCGCGGCCGCGGTCCTCACCACCGCCGGCACGGCCGTCGACGGAGTGGTGGCCTGGCTCGGCTATGTGAACCTCGTGCTCGCGGCATTCAACCTGGTGCCCGCCCTGCCGCTCGACGGTGGCCGCATCCTGCGCGCGGCGCTCTGGCGCGCGAGGGGCGACCCGAGCTGGGCGACGCGGATCGCCGCTGCGATCGGCATCGGAATCGGCGCGATGATGATCGGCGTCGGCGTCATCGTGGCGCTCGCCGCAAGCGCCTTCGGCGGCGTGTGGCTCGCGCTCATCGGCTGGTTCGTGCTCTCCAGCGCCCGCGCAGAGGCGCAGATGACCTCGATCGAGGGCGCCCTCGAGGGGTTCGTCGTGGCGGACCTGATGAGCCCGCACCCGCTCATCTCGCAGGCCGATCAGACGCTCTCGGACTTCATGGCGCAGATCCCGCCCGGGGACCGATCCGACGCCTACCCGGTGCTCGACGGACTGCGGCCGGTCGGCATCCTTCCGTCGCCGCGCGACGTCCACGGCCACGACTGGGCGATCGAGCGCGTGCGCGACCGGATGGTGCGACTCGAGCGGGTGCCGCTCCTGCGCCTCGACGAGCCGGCGCCCGAGGCCGTGCTGGCGATGATCCGGGCCCACGCCGCGAGCGCCCTGGTGCTCGACGAGGGCCGGCTGGCCGGCATCGTCTCTTCGCGCGACATCACCGAGGCGCTCAAGATCGGAGCGCGTCAGGGCTGAAGTGTGGGGACCTCCCCGGCGGCGCCGGGCCGAAGACCCCGACCCGGCGGGGCGGACTGGTCGCCACCCCTACTTCAACGTCGTGATGTAGGCGACGATCTGGTTCAGCTGCGCCGGGGGGATGATCCCTCCCCAGTGCGGCATGCTCACGATGGGGGCCCGGCCCAGCACGCTCCCGTCCTTGATCACGCCGGCGATCTTTCCGTAGGTGTCGAACTCGCTCTTGAAGGTCGCGCCGCTGAGAGGTGGGATCGTCTTGTCCGGCGATGCCGGATTGGGCACGCCGCCGAGGCCGTTGGGCCCGTGGCAGTCCACGCACCCGTATCGCTGGTAGAGGGCGGCGCCGGCGACGACGGCGCCCTGACCGGCCGGAACGGTGATCGGCTCGGCGCCGGCCACGGCGGGCAACCCCGCCCTGATGTAGCTCACGAGGTCGTTCACCTGCTGGCCCGAGATGACCGCACCCCAGACCGGCATGTAGGGCCTGGTCGGATTCGAGGCCACGCCGAGGCCGTGGTTGATGATGTGCTGCAGCTCGGCGGCGGTCAGGGTCTTACCCACCGTGGTCAGCTCCGGCACGGCGGGCGAGACGCCGCCCCGGCCGAGGGCGCCATGACACTGTGCGCACGCGAACTGGACGAAATCATGTGCCCCGGCGGCGACGTGCGGGTCGACGACGGCCACGGCGGGCGTGGACGGGGTGCTCGTGGAGCCGTGGTTGCCGATCGCCCAGCCGATGGCGGCGGCCGCGCCGAGGGCCGCCAGCGGCAGCACCACGTACAGCAGGGGTCGCTTCACATCGACGCGCCCGCTCTCGGTTCGGGCGATCAGCAGCCCAGCGGCGACGGCTCCGGCCACGAGGACCGCTACGGCGACCACTCCGAGGAACAGCTGCATGACGCGACGCTAGATCCGTCGTGCGGATCCACACATCCGCAGTAACCCGCACTACGCCTGGAGGATGTTCACCGCCCTCGCCGCGACGAGGAGCACCGCGATGACGGAGACCGCCGACTCGATCGCCATCAGTGCCTTCGCGTGATGGGTGAGGGGCATCGCGTCGGTCGGGCTGAATGCGATCGAGTTGGTGGTGGACAGGTAGAGGTAATCCAGTAGACGCGGGCTCCATCCGGGCCGTGCGAGACCAGGGTTCTCATCCTGGGGGAACTGGAAGTCCGGCGCCCGGCGCTCGTCGGACAGAGCGCGTGCCACGGGTCCTCCGCAGTCGAGCTCCCAGAACGCGAGGCCGAAGGCGACCACGTTGGACAGCCAGAGGGTCGTCGCACTCAGCAGGAGTTGCGGGCCGCTGATCCCGAGGTTCGAGGACGAGACGAGTGAGGCGACCAGCAACCCGGTCTCGACCACGCTGCATATGACGACGATGCCCAGCAGCGCCTGGACGATCCTGCGGCGCACATCGTGGCGTCGCACGCGCCCCAGGCCGGTGAGCAGGGTGAGCCCGAGGACGGCGTACGGCACGGCGGCCAGGAGCCAGAGCCACCAGCCGACCCCCTCAAGCAGCTGCCAATGCGCGTGCAGGCTCACCAGCGCGAGGGCGACGAGGGCCAGCGCCACGGCCACGGTGAAGGGAGCGGCCTCGAGGCGCGCCTCGTGCTCGGCGCCTCGAAGTGCTTCCACGCTCATCGGCCACCCCGCACCCGAGGCCGGGGGACATCGAACTCGGTCGTGGTCGTGATGGTCTCCGTTCGGGCCGGGGCCGAGTGTCGCAGACGCGCGGGCGCGTCGGACGGGGGCCGACGTCGCCCTGCCGTGGCGGTCACCGGCCGGTGGCGGCCGGGCGCCGGGGCGGCGCCCCTCTGACGATCTCGGGGAGGCGCACCGTCGCGACGGTTCCGCCCCCGGGGCCGGAGATCACCGTGAGGGTCCCTCCGGCCCCCTCGATCCTCGCGCGCTGCGACGCCAGCCCGATGTGACCGGCCGCGAGGCGGTCGGCGATCGCCGACGGGTCGAACCCCGCCCCGTCGTCGCTGACGCTGAGCTCGATGGCGCCGCCGCGCTCGACGCAGCGGACGTCCACGCTGCGTGCCCGCGCGTGCTTCGCGACGTTCGTCAGGAGCTCCCGCGCCGCCGCGAGGAGCACCCGCTCCTGCGTGGGACGCGGAGTCGACTCGTAGGCCACGTGGACGGTGAATCCTCCACGCCGCGCCGCCTGCGCGGCGACCGCCGAGATGGCCGCCTCCAGCCCCGCCTGCTCGAGCACGAGCGGATGGAGATCCGACACGATGTCGCGCAGCTGCCTGACCGTACCCGAGACGGCCGACTCGGCGCGGCCGAGTGCGGGGTGGTCGACGGTCTGGTCGAGCTCCTGGAGATCGTGGCGGACGGACAGGAGGTTCTGCAGCGCGCTGTCGTGGAGCGCCTCGGCGAGGCGCTGGCGCTCGCGCTCCTCGGCGCTCATGGCGTCGGTGAGCAGGTGGCGGGCCTGGAGCGCCAGCTCGCCGATCCGCCGGGTCCGGCGGGCCAGGGCCAGGGAGAGCAGGGCCGCCGCCGCCGCGATCCAGATCAGATAGCCGGCCTGGACGGCGATGTAGCGACGCGCATCCACCCCTTGGGCCGACGGGTGGCTGAGCGCCTGGGCCAGGTAGGCCAGGACGACCACGGCCCCGCCGACGGCGGTCAGGGTCGGCTTGAAGCGGAACGCGAGCGTGATCGGGACCAGGGCGTAGGCGACGCGGGCCTGCGAGAACCCCCCGCCCGACAGGAAGGCGAGCGCCGTGATGGCCCCGATGTCCACGCTCGCCGTCAGCAGCCCGAGCGCCTCCCCCGCGGGGCGCCAGTGGACCCAGAGCACCAGCGCGACGGCCCACGCCGCGAACACGGCGATCGCGACGAAGAAGCCGAACCTGTCCTCTCCCGCGTCGCTGACGGTCTCGCCGAGGGCGAGCAGGGCGATCGCCGGCAGCCGCAGCCACGCGACCACCCGCTCGGCCTCCGTCGCCGCGGTGTCGTCGCGGATCGCCGCGCCGGTCCCGGGGGTGTCGTCGCCGATCACGGCGCCAGCCGGCCCTGACCGCCGGCCTATTCGATCAGCCCGCGTCGCATGGCCTCCGCCACCGCGGCGGCGCGATCCGACACGCCGAGCTTCTCGTAGAGGTGCTGGGTGTGCGTCTTGACGGTCGTGAGCCCCAGGATGAGCTCGTTCGCGATCTCCGGCAGGCTCCGCCCCGCTGCGATGAGCTTCAGGATCTCGCGTTCGCGCGGCGTGAGGACGGGCGCGTCGTTCTTCGCGCGCAGGCGGATCTCGGACACCAGGCCCGCCGCGATGTCGGCCGGCACGACCTCCCGCCCCGCCGCGCACGCCACGACGGCGTCGGCGATCTCGTCGCGGTGCGCCTCCTTGGACAGGAAGCCCGACGCGCCGGCCTCGAGGGCCGTGTAGACAACCGAGCTCTCGGTGTGGGCCGACAGGAACAGGATCCGGGTCGGCAGGCCGTCACGGACGACGGCGTGCGCGACGGCCAGGCCGTTGAGCTCGGGCAGGGTGTAGTCCAGGAGGACGACGTCCGGCCGGAACTCCTCGATCAACGCGAGCGCCGAGCGCCCGTCGGCGGCCTCCCCGACGACCTCCACCCGCCCTGATGACACCAGGGCCCGGACGACCCCCTCGCGGAACATCGGATGATCGTCCACGACGACGACCTTCACGCGCTCTGCTGTTCGTGCCATGGCTGGGCTCCGGAGCCTCTCGGGTCAAGCGACGATCACGATGACGATACGCCCATGGGCAGCCCCCGAGCGGACGAGGCGCGTGTCATGCGACCGATCGTCCGGCCGGTCGATGACACCGCGCGAGCGCCCGGCGGATCATCGGCGGACACCGGCAGAAGTCGGCCCCGCCTGGGGCCGTCGCGACCAGGAGCCCCGCTCGGCGGCGGTCCCAGCTCGCCGCCGCTACGAGGAGACGGTCATGCGCATGCTGATGAAGGTCCAGATCCCCACGGAGGCCGGGAACGAGGCGATCCAGAACGGGAGCCTCCCGGAGACCCTGAAGTCGGTGATCGGGGCTCTGAAGGCCGAAGCCGCCTACTTCATCGCCGAGGATGGCATGCGCACCGGGCTGATCTTCTTCGACATGAAGGACTCGACCGACATCCCGGCGGCGGCGGAGCCGCTGTTCATCCGGCTGAAGGCCGGGATCACCATGGTGCCCGCCATGAACGCCCAGGACATGCAGGTCGGTATCGGCAAGGCGATGGCGGCCGCGTAGCCCTCCGGATCCGGGGGGCGTCGACAACGCCAGCCTGTCGCGCCAGGTCGTCTCGGCGCCGGTCACGCGGCCTGCTCCCCGGCCGGGCGGGCCGCCGGTGACCACGGTCGTCGGTGGTGACGGTCCGCTCGGCGAGCCGGGGAGGATCGAGGCGAGCGGAACTCCCTTGCCCGACCTCTCTCGGATCCAGACGCGCGGCATCAGGAGCTCCCAGGCGCTCAGCTATTCGCGCACCGGTCGCTTGCTCGTGCCGCTCATCGGGGTGACCTACTCGCGGCCGATGACGGTCTCTGGACGCTTCGTTGCAGCGCAACAGCCGAGGGCTTCACGGCGCGAGCGTCTACCTGGTCGACCCGAAGGGCTACACCGGGGCGACCACGATCACCGACCGTCGGGGGCACTTTGACTTCCGGGTCCGCCCGCTCTCATGGCCGGGACGTGGCACGCGATCGCACTCGGACGGCCGCTTGGCGTCGCGCCGGCGGCCGTCGTCCTTCGTCCGTTGGTGACGACGCGCGCCGGCACGACGACGGTTCGGCCGGGGGGACCCTGCGAGTAAGCGGCGCGATCGCGCCTCGGCGTGCCGGCCGGCGCAAGCTGGTGACGCTCGAGTGGCGCCTCGGGGGCAGCTAGCGGCCCCTCCAACTGGCGACGGCAGACCGCTTCGGTCGCTTCACCTTGGCCTATCGCTTCACGGCTGGCGTCGGCGGATACACGGTGCCGCTCCGTGTTGTCGTACCGCGGGAGAAGGGCTGGCCCTTCCTCCCAGTCATCGCTCGGCGCTTGAAGGTCCGCGTTGGCTGAACCGTCCCGATCCAGCCGGCGGTTTGGCGGTTGGTTCGCTCCCACGCCATGGCCTCCGAGACTCTTAAGCAGCGGCTGATGTCCCCTCGAGTGGCGAGATTTCCGGGAGTTCGTAGCCACTGAGAAGGCCATCAGATGATGGAGAGCTGGGCTTGATCGTCATCGCCGTGAGCCCCCTAGTCTAAGGCTTCTCGATGGAGAGCGCGCCCACGGGACAGGTGTCGCAGAGCTTCTTCGCGCGCCCCTCCTCGAGCTCGGCGACCAGGACGCGGGCGATGCCGTGCTCGTCCAGTTCGATCGCCTCCGGGTCGAGTGCCACGCATTCCCCGGAGCCGATACAGGCGTCCGGATCGACAATCACGTGTACGAACATCTTGACGCCCTCCTTGGGCGGGGTGGGTCGTTGGTCATCGATGCACTGCAGAGGCGACGATCTCCCGTGCCTGACGGAGCCTGGCGGGAGCGTCGAGCACCAGCACGCACGCCGGCGCGCGGTCCGCGTCGCGGCCGACAACCAGCCCATCCTCCTCGCGCCACTCGACCGCCGCGTCGGCGAGGCCGACCTGCTGGATGCGGAGCGGGCCGATGTCGCTGAAGAAGTAGGGCTCTCGCACATAGGCCGCGGTCGCGCCCGTGATCGAGTCGGCCACGTGGCGGCCGCTCCAGAGCGCGTGGTCCCAGTGCGGGATGCCGATGCGGCCCCATCGCGGATGCGGGAACGAGACGCAGTCCCCACACGCCCAAAGGCCCTCGCGGCCGATCACGCGAAGGCGCTGGTCGGCCTCCAGGGTCAGCGTCCTTCCCTCGGAGCCCGCGAGCTCGGGCGGGAGGCTCGAGCCGACGCCGGCCGCCGATACCACGACGTCGCACGGAAGGTCGCCATGGGTCGACGTGCGCACGACGGTGCCCGCGGCGCCGACATCGACGCGGTCGATCCCGCATCCGCCGAGGAAACGGACCCCCAGCTGGTCCAGCACCGCGCGAGCGGCGTCGGAGATCCGCGACAGGAAGCGGGCAAGGGGCCGGTCGAGCATGTCGAGCAGCGTCACCTCATGCGCGCCTGCCAGCGTCGCGGCGGTCTCTGTTCCGATCAGCCCCGCACCCACCACGACGACGCGCCGATGCGGGAGGCACAAACGTCGGACGAGTGAGGCGAGCCCCGCGCCGGTGGTGTTCTCCTCGGCCCACTCGATTCCGGGAACCGGAGGCTTCGGGTAGCGAAGGCCCGTTGCCCAGACGAGCGTCGGCACCTCCATCTCGAGCGGGGCGCCGCCGCCAGAGCGGCTCACAACGATGCGACGGCGCTCGAGATCGCATGCCGTCACCACGCCGTCGACATGCTCGATGCCCCGCTCGACGAGCTGCGCCGCATCGGCGAGCAGCGGCACGCGACCGGTCGTGAGCGCGCGCTTGGAGAGCGGCGGGCGATCGTGCGGCAGGCCCGGCCCGACCATCGTCACGGGTACCCCCCGCTCGGCGAGCCGGGCGGCACAGGCGTAGCCGGAGACTCCGTTGCCGACGACGACCACCACATCACTCATGACCTTGACAAGAGCGCCTCCGGTGGTCTGCCGCGTCCGCGCGAACGCCGATACGAACTCGGAGAACCCGCACGCGAGATGCGGGCCGCCGCCGATATCGGGCCACCCAGCATCGGCGATCATCGGCTGACTGAAGGTGGTGTAGGCCAGGATGCGGGGCATCCGAGCGAAAGGTCACGGTGGCCGCGACCACGGGAAATCGACCGGGTAGAGCAACGCCCAGCCGCCGTGAGTTGTTCGCGCTCGCAGCGGTGCTGGCTGCCACCGCGCTGACCGGCGCAGCGGCCATTGCTGGCCTGACGCGCAGCGCCCCCGCCGCGCCCACGGCCCCGCAGGTCGGCCAGGTCATCACGCCCGCCGCCCCGGCTCCACCGCGGCGCGTCGAGCCGGGAGACTGAGATGCGCGCCCTCTGGGCAACCGTGCTCGCAACCTGGGCGCTCTTCGCCGTGCTTGCCATTCTGGCCTGGACACGTCCGCAGCCGGCGGCATCGCCGCAGCCCATCCCGACAGCCGTGGTCGTCAAGGGCAAGAACGGCACGAGCAGTCTGGTCGTCGTGAAGGGGGGCGCTTCGACCTCGCACGCCACGACCCGCACCTCGCCCGTCGGCGCGGGATGACCTTCACCCTGGCGGCCGGCGTCCCCGTGGCGTGGCTCGTCGCGCGTGCCTCCGGCCTGGTCGCCCTCGCCCTCCTCACGGTGTCGGTCACGCTCGGGCTCGCACTCAGCAGCAAGCTGCTCGGCAACCGGCGCGGCAAGCTGCTGTTCGGCTGGCATCAGACGATCGCGTGGACCGCGCTGGCGATGCTGGTCCTGCACATGGTCGCGCTGGCGCTCGACCCGACGATCGGCTTCGGCCTGACCGGGGTGCTCGTGCCCGGCGCCGCGCCCTGGCGGCCGATTCCCGTGGCCGCCGGCATCGTCACGGCGTGGCTCATGCTCGCCCTCGCGCTCTCGTTCCAAGTGCGCCGGCGCATCGGCCAGCGGCGCTGGCGCCTGATCCACTACGCCACCTTCGCGGCCTTCGCGATCGCGCTCTACCACGCGATCAACGTGGGGAGCGACCTCACCGGGACACGCGGGCTGATCATCGCCGGATCGATCGCGGCTCCGGTCGTGTGGCTGACCTACGCGCGCATCCTGATGCCGCGCCTCGGGGGCAAGCGAGCCTCGGCCCCGCCGCCCGCGCCCGTGCCCGCGACGAGCCCGCCCACGCCGCCGGGGGAGCGCCGCGTCGGGGCTCGGGCATGACGCCCACCCTGCAGCGCGAGGAGTTTCGCGCGATGGGCACGATCTGTGCCGTCGCCGTCGCGGTGGGGTCGTGCGAGGTGACCGCAGCACGCCGCGCCCTCGACGCCGCCCGGCGCGAGATCGCGCTGTGTGAACGCGCGCTCTCGCGGTTCGACGCGCGCAGCGATCTGTCGCGCCTCAACGCCGCCGGGGGAGCGTGGGTCGCCGTCGACGCGCGGCTCATCGACGCGCTGTCCGAGGCGCTCCGAGCGCGAACAAACACCCTCGGCAGGTTTGACCCGACCATCCTGCCGGCACTCGCCGCCGCGGGGTACGACCGCTCCTTCGAACTCCTGACGGGGAAGGCCGCCACCCCCCTTGAGGACTGGCACCCCGGCGCACGCGTCGAGCTCGATCCCCTCTCGGGCAGGGCACGCGTCGACCGCGGCGCCGCGGTGGACCTCGGGGGCATCGGCAAGGGCTTCGCCGCGACGCGTGCGCAGCAGGCGATGCGCGCGGCGTGGCCCGAAATGACGGGAGCGCTCATCGATCTGGGTGGCGACATCGCGGTCTGGGGCAGCCCGCCCGAGGGTGGTCCGTGGCGCGTGGACGTCGCAGACCCACGAACGCCCGATCATCCGGCGGGAACCCTCGAGCTGACCGGCGGGGGCGTCGCCACGTCGGGCCGCGATGCGAGGCGTTTCGGCCCCGGTCGCCGTCTCCACCATCTCATCGACCCCGCCTCCGGGACGCCCGCGGCCGCCGGCCCGCTCGCGGTAACCGTCACTGCGCCGAGCGCCAACGAGGCCGAGGTCCACGCCACCGTGCTCGCGATTGCGGAGCTTGACGAGGCGAGGGCCCATGTCGCCTCGTTTCCCGATCTCGGAGCCCTGGTCATCCCGCATCTCGGTCCGCCCGTGGTGATCGGGCGCCTTCCCCTTGCTCGGGAACGCCCTCGGCCACGGCTCGTCGTCACAACAGAGGCAGGACGGTTCGCATGGCAATGAACGCCACCGCCCATGCATTTGTGGGCAAGCTCGGAGCAGTGCTTGCCGCCGCCGCGTTGGGCGTCGTCGTCCTGAGCGGCTGCGGGGGCGGAGGAGGCGGCGGCGGCGGAAGTCAGTCGGCCGGCGATTTCATCAGCCAGATCACGACGCAGTTCTCCCGCGGCCAGGCCGGCCCGTTGTGGGACACGCTCCATCCCGTCGATCAGGCCGTCGTCAGCCGGGCGCGATACATGGCGTGCCAGACCAACGAGGGCTTCGCTCTGCAGAAGTTCAAGATCCTCGACACGTACGCTGACACGATCGTGATCGCGGGCAAGGCGACGCCCTCGACGGCGGTTTCCGTCCAGGTCACGTCCGATGACGGAGTGACGACCGCCACCACGCACGCTGTCAGGCTCAAGGGGGCGTGGCGCTGGGTCCTCCCGTCGGCCGACTACGCCGCCTACAAGCGGGGAAAGTGCCCGTCGTCTCCTTAGTCTCGGTAGGTAGGACGCCGAAGCGGAGCGATTCTCACGTCGCGCACACGAACTCCCCGAGTTGTTGGGTGGGGGTGGCGCCGGGCCGTCGCGACGGCCCGGCGTCCGCAACGGTCTCCGGCGAGCCGGCCCCCCGCGGACGCCTTCCAGTCTGCGTGCCGTTCGGCAGCTTCCGCCATGCCCTGCATACGCAGGAGACCTCCGCCCTCGAGCCGCTGCCAGCGCCAGGTTCGGGGGCAATGGGAAGCCCGCCGGGGTCGCCCTCGCCCGCGGCAATTGCGTTGGGGCCGGTTGATCCGTGAGAGAGCCCGCAGCCCCTTTCGGAGGACATGCTGACGCGACGTGCTGTGATTCCTTCGATGGTGGCCTTTCCGCGGACGGATTAAGAGTGGCGCGCTCCAGCGCGCCCACCGGCGGGAGGGCGGTCATGCCTCGTAGAGGCGATGCGCGCACACAGCCGTTCGTTTGATGCTCGACGCGAGGAGGTTTGTCGTGGGCTTCACCAGCGAGATCATCGGAGGGAGTGGCACCCCACCCGCTCCAGCCCACCTCAAGAACCTGACCCGGCAGGCGAAGGAGAATGGCTACTTCCGCCACGTCCTGGCGACCGGCCGGCACACACAGATCGTGATCATGAGTATCCCGCCCGGCGGCGAAATCGGTGAAGAGGTGCACGCCGACAATGACCAGGTCCTCTACCTCGTGGAGGGTTCGGGCCAGGTGATCCTGGAGGACGAGATCGCCGACTTCTCCGTCGGCGATCTCGTGCTGGTCACCGCCGGCACGCGGCGCAACTTCAGGACGGTCGGGGAGGCCGCGATGAGGATCATCACGACCTACTCACCTGCCCACCACCCCGACGGGACGATCCACCAGACGAAGGCTGACGCCTCAGACTGAGACGCGTGACCGTCCGGTCTGTCGGGGAGGTGCACAACTGGATCGGCGAGGCGTCTGACGACCTTGTGCTGGGTGCGGAGGCTCCTCTGGGCATCTGAGCCCTGAGCCGCTCTGGCTAGCGCAGGATCCCGGTGTGCCCGAGGGAGTAGCGGCCTGGCTGCGGCCAGACGCACGCGCCGTGCGGTCCGCTGCCCACCGGGATGCGCGCGCGCAGACGCCCCGTGCGGGTATCGATGGCGTAGAGCTCGCTGTTGTAGCGCCCGGTCAGCCAGAGGGTCCTGCCGTCGGCAGAGACGCCGCCCATATCGGGGCTCCCGCCGGGGATCCGCCAGGTGGCCTCCACCCGCCGGGTGGCGAACGAGACCACGGAGATTGTCCCTTCACCCCGGTTAGAGACGTAGAGCTTCGTCGCGTCCCGGCTCGGGTAGAGGCCGTGGGCGCCGGCGCCGGTGGGCAGGAAGCCGATCCGGCGCAGACGGGCTCCGTCCACCTCCCAGACACCGTTCGCCATCATATCGGCGACGTAGAAGACGCGGCCGTCGGGGCTCAGCTTCACGTCCTGGGGCATGTCGGAGCTTCCGCCGAGCGTCAGGGTCCCCACCACGCGCTGGTGCACGAGGTTGACCTTGACGACCTGCCCCGAGAACTCGCAGCTGGCAAGGAGATACGTGCCGTCGGCGGAGAAGTCCATGTGATCGACGCCCTTGCAGGGCACCGGCAGCTGATGGTCCAGCTTCATCGTGTGCGCATCGCGGAAGTCGAGGCGCGCGTTGCGCTCGGCGACCACGATCGCGAAGCGCCCGTCCGGGGTGAAGTAGAGGTTGTAGGGATCGTCCACCGCGATCGGCGCGCCCGGCCTGCCGGTGTGCGGGTCGATCGGCGTCAGGCTGTTGCCGGTGTCATTGGTGACGTAGAGGGTCTTGAGGTCCCACGACGGCACCACGTGCTGCGGCAGGCCGCCAACGGCGTAGTGGGCGACGACGCGCCCAGTGGACGGGTCGATCTCGTCCAGGGTGTTGCTCTCGCTGTTGGGCACGTAGATCCGCGGGAGCGCCCCCCTCGTCGCCGGGCTCATGTCGCCGGGCGCGTCGTACGCGTAGACGTTGCCGGGTGGCGTGGCGGCGAAGGGCGTGGCGGCGGATCCGGCGGCCGACGATTGCGGCGCGGCGGCGCCTCCGGAGAAGGCGGGGACGAGGCTCGTGATGGTGGCCACGGTTCCCCCCGACGCGCGTCCCCCGACGAGAAGGATGCGATGCGCGAAGCCTATGGCGGCGAGATCGGAAAGCGGCGCGGGCAGGGAGCCGGCGGCGGCGACGCGGCGCTTGACGGGGTCCACGGCCAGGATCCGCCCCGCCGGGGTGTCCAGCGCGCTCCCCCGGCCGCCGATCACGTACGCCGTGTCGCCCAAGGTGGCGGCCGCCGCGTGGGTGGTGGGCGCGGGGAGGTGGCCGACGGCGGCCACGCGGCCCGTGGAGGGATCGAACTCCTGCACCAGCGTCGTCGCCGCACCGTCGGGAGTAGTGCCTCCCGCGATGACGACCCGGCCGCCCGCCGCGGTGACCGCCGCATAGCGGAGCGCGGTGGGCAGATGCCCCACGATCCGCGCGGGGCCACCTGGAGTCCACGCGACGATGGTGTCGAGCCAGGAGGAGCCGTCGTATCCGCCGACGACATAGGCGGTGTTGCCGATCGCCGCCGCCGCCTGATCGGAGCTCGGCGCGGGCAGGCTGCCGACGCGGGTGCTCACCGCGGTCGCAGGATCGATCCTCAGGATCTGATCGAGCTGCCTGACCCCATCGCCCCCTCCGAACAGATAGAGAGCTTTGCCGATGGCGACCGCGGCGGAGTCGTGCAATGCCGCCGGGAGCTGCCCCAGAACGCGCTCGCGCGCGCCGGTCACGGCGATGATGTCGGCGCGAGAGGTGTCGGCAGCGGTGAGGCCGGCCGCCAGCACGGCTCTCCCAGGGCCCACGGCGGCTCCGGCCGCGTTCTGCACCGGTGAGTTGAGGGTTCCGAGGCTCCGAGCACGCAGCCGCTCTGGGAATACGGATGCGGACGGCCGCCCTGAGACGGCTGCGGTCGTCGCGGGCGGGGCACCCCGGGAGCCGGCGCTCGTGGCGGTCCCAGCCCCTCCCGATGATCCTCCGGAGGACAGCACCCAGGTTCCGATGCCCGCCACCACGAGGGCCGCCGCGATCGCGACCGCGGCGAAGCGGCGTCGGCGCCGTCGACGCTGCGCGGCCGCGCGGCGGGCCCTGCGATCGAGGGGCTCGTTCACTTGGCGGATTGTGCACCCTGCGCAACCTCCTGCGAGTCGTCCTGGGCGGGGTCGGTGCTCGAGGTGTCTGACGAATCGTCGCTCACCTGATAGTCGCTTCCGCTAGCGATGTGGTCGGAGCCCTGGCCACCGTCGAGCTGGTCGTCGTCGGCGCCGCCGTTGAGGTGGTCGTCGCCCTGGTCGCCCAGCTCGGCATCATCGCCCTGGTTGCCGATGAGCTCGTCCGTGCCGCCGCCCAGCTGGTCGTCGCCCTGGTTTCCGATCACCACGTCGCTACCCGCGCTGCCCCGAACGACGCGCCCATCCCGCCCTCGGCTGGCCCCGGGCCGCGGAGCATTGCCAGAGCTCGATCTGCATGCGGGCGTCTCCAGCAGCTGTGCGGATCGTCTGCGAGGTCGGCCGCGAAGGTCAACTCACCATGCCGACCACGCTCCCCCCGGCAGCGAAGCCGGAGCCGACCTCGTGGCGGAGGAAGGAGTACTCAGGTGGTCGGCGATCAGGACGGCCTTGCGCCGGCCCACGTCAGGACTCGTGTCGGCGAAGCACGCGGACGAGGTACGCGACGATGAGGAGGTTGACCACGAGGCCGCCGACCTTCAGCAGAGTGGCGTGGTGCGCGAGCTCGTAGACCTCGAGGGGGATGAGGAGGGCCGTTGCCGCGACGGTCAGGTACTCGGCCCATCGGCGCCTCCGCCACAGGCCGACGCCCTCGACGAGCTCGAGAGCGCCGTAACCCAGGGAGATGACCCCAAGCACGGTGACCTGACGTACCGTCAAACGGTGCGCGCGGTCGATCGCCTGCGACACGAGCCGCCCCGCAGGGTTGAGGCCCAGGTGGACCGAGATCCATCGCGTGACACCGCCCCAGTCCGCGTGACGGTTGGCGAGAAGGAGGGTCCCGACCACCAGCAAGGCGAGCCCTCGCGCCGTCCGCTCCGCCGCGATCCACGGAAGCAGGCGGGCGCGGCGGTCCACGTCCATGGGAGACGCCTGCCGGCCGAGTGCGGGTGAGGGCGAGATGTCTCCGGCCACGCGGAGACGATACGGTGCTGACGTCGCCGCCCGGCGACGGCCTGAGCGGCGAGGTGGCGCGGATGCGCGCTGAGGACCTCGCGCGCTGACTCCATCAGGGGCTCATTCAGGACGCCGTCAGGGGGGGAAAGCAACGATCCCGCGCGGTGGGTCCGCGATCCTCGCTCCGATCACGACCCCTTCCCTTGCCCGCTCCTCACCGCTCGATGAAAGAGGCCCGAATGGTCCGTCCCTTCCGCGCGGTCATGGCACTTGCGGCCTTCGCTCCCATCGCCCTCGTCGCCGGCTGCGGCTCCAGCTCGTCGTCGAGTGCCAACTCGACGACGACGTCGTCGGTCACGGCCCCTGCGGCCACGACACCGGCGAGCACGGCGCCGACGAGCACCGCTCCCACGAGCACCACGCCGGCCAAGGCATCGACCGTCGCGGTGGCGGCCGACCCCAGCGGCGCGCTGGCCTACGTCCAGAAGTCGCTCACCGCGCCCCCCGGGAAGGTCACCTTCGACTTCACCAACAAGTCCTCGGTGCAGCACAACCTGACCTTCGAGGTCGCGAGCACGGAGCACGAACTCGGCGCGACGAAGACGATCACCAACGGGAATGCGACCGTCACCCTGACGCTGCCGAAAGGCAAGTACCACTACTACTGCAGCGTCCCCGGCCACGAGGCCGCGGGCATGAGCGGGATCCTGACCGTCAGCTAGACAGGGCCGCCGGAGCGGGGCGGGATCTCCCCCGCCCCGCTGCCGAACGCGACCCTCCACGTGGACCTCATCCCACCGCCGGCGGACGACGACCGGTAAGAGGCCGAGGTCCGAGGGCGCGACGTGCCCGCGAACCAGGAGCCTCCCGCGTCTTTCAGGGCCGCCCTCTCTCCTTGTAACGGGTTCAGTTCGCCGGAGGGCTGGATGGGGCAGAGAAGGTCGTCCTCAAGCGACGCACGCGCTGTGTTGCGGCACGGCGGCGGGACGCGCGCTGGAGATGCGCACCTTCGCTTAGCCTGATCCTTACCTGTGCGCCCTAACCTCGTCCTCATTGAGGCCGTCGATCTCCGAGCGGAGCGTGTGCGATGGTGCGAGGGCATCGGGATGATTGAGCTCGTCGCACCGCTCGAGGCCGCCCGTCCGCTTGTCGGCCACCTGGCGGCCGTCAGTCCGATCCCCCTGGCGCTCGCGATCGGCTTCCAATTCCTGAAGCTGGGCGCCCTCAGCGGGGCCTGGCAGCGCGTCCTGCAATCCGCCCTGCCGGGGGCGCGCGTGCGGCTCCGCGATGCGGTGACGCCGTACATGGCGGGAACCGGGGTGAGCGCGATCATCCCAGCCAAAGCGGGGGTCGCGACCCGCGTCGTGCTCGCCAAGCGGCTCATACCCGCGGCCAGCTACGAGACGCTCGCCGGGACGATGGTGGCCGAGTCGCTGCTCGGGCTGGTCCCGATGGCCGCCCTCTTCGGCATCGCGGCCGCGACCGGCATCCTCCCCGGCGCCACGGGGGGCGCGGCCCTCGGCCTGCCGGCCCCGATCGCTGGCACCGCCGGCTGGGTCGTGGCGGCCGTGGCCATCCTCGGCGCGATCGCCGCCGTGGCCATCCCCCGCCTGCGCGCGCGCATCGCCGCGAGCCTGCTCCGGGTCCGTCGAGGGTCTCGCGATCCTCGGGCACGGCCGCAACCTGGCCCAGGCGCTCGCGGGTCAGTTCGCGGCGTGGACGTTCCGCCTCGCCTCCATCGCCTGCTTCCTCGCCGCGTTCGGGCTGCACCCGACGGCCCATCTCGTCCTGCTCGTGGTGATGGTGCAGATCCTGGCCGGCCTGGTGCCCGTCGCGCCCAACGGCGCGGGCGCCCAGGAGGGGCTCCTGGTCGTCGCCCTCGCCGGGGTGGCATCCGCGGGGAGCGTCCTCGCGTTCGGCGTCGGCATGCAGGCGGCCCTCCTGATCGCCGATGTGCTGGCGGGCGCCGCGGCCCTGGGGCTCCACAGGCTGACGGGCGGCGGCGGTGGCTGGCTCGTTCGCACCCCCGAACCGGAGCTGTCTGCCGCGGCCGTCGCCTGAGCCGAGCCGGCTGCACCACGCGGCGATCACGACGTGCGATGCCTGGTCACTCGAGACCCGGTCTGCCTGGCAAGCGGCGGCTCCTTACCGCGCAGCCGCCCGGGCTCCTGGCGTAGCTCGCGCACTGCGACCTGAAATGGGCCAATCATCGGCGAGCCCAGGCCGAGACCGGCCCCGGCAGCCTCCAGGCTCGCGAAGGCGACCGCCCTCCGGCATATCGGGGTGTGTCGAGGCGGCGCGAGGACCGAGAGTCCTGCGCATGCAGCCGGGGAGTTGCAGGATGAGCGCGGGCTACGTTGGCTGGTGGCCGGCCCACACGCGGTCGCGGGGAATGGGGGTGGTGAGCACGATGCGACCATGTGAGCGTCGTCCTCGTCACCACCAGCCTGCCCGTCGAATGCCGAAGAGCCGGTGCGCCGCGGCGCAGGCTCCGCCGGCGCCCGCGCGGTTCGTCCTCGCGAAAGCTGTGAGACGGCCAAGGAATGCCCTTGCCGTCGAGCTGTGCGCGGGGTCGATGCTTTAATCCGCGCGTGGCAAAGGCCGTCACTAAGGCGTCGGTCACGAGTGTGGCCAGGCGGCGCGCACGTCGCATGAAGGCGGGTGTCGCCGTGGCCTCCGCCGCGGCCTTCGTCGTCGCGATCCCGACGGTGCGCGGCACCCAGCAGAGTCACGCCCGCCCGGTGCACCCCCTGAAGCCGCCCCGGGCGTTCGTCGAGGCCCTCGCTCAGAGCGGATTCAGCTCGGGCCAGCTCGCGCCGTCGCAGGACGCCCCCATCGCGCAGAGCGGCGGGTCATGAGCACAGCCCCACTGCGCTTCGAAACGTGACCATCGAGGCCTGAGTGCACCTCACCTCGAGCGCGGCCGATTGGTACGCCGCGCGCGCCGCAGGGATCGTCGCGTATCTCCTGTTGACCGCCGTCGTGCTCGTCGGAGTCGGGCTGGCCGGCAAGGTCACGGTCCCCCTCCTTCCGCGGTTAACCGTCACCGAGGTGCACCGCTTCGGCGGGCTGCTCGTCGGGAGCTTCGTCGCGCTCCACGTGGCGACCATCGCCATCGACTCCTTCCTGCCGTTCTCCCCGGCGCAGCTCGCCGTGCCCTTCCTCGCGACGTACCGGCCGTTCTGGACCGGGCTCGGCATCGTGGCCGCGGAGCTCCTGATCGCGGCGGCGATCTCGAATCGCCTGCGCACGCGTCTGCCGTACCGCGCCTGGCGTCGCATCCACTACGTCAACTTCGTCATCTGGGCCGGGGCGACCATCCACGGGATCGGCGCCGGGACCGACGCGCGGGCGCCATGGCTCGTCGCGGTCTACGCGGTCGCGATCGGCTCCGTCGCGGCCGTCTGCGCCATCCGCTTCGCACCCCGGCTCCGAGCGCTCGGGTGGCGCGCGCCCGCCGCGGTCGGGATCGGCGTCGCGACGGTCGGTGGCCTTGCGGCCCTCGCGATCGCCCCGGTCCCCCGCCACCACCGGGTGGTGCCCGCCGGGCTGGGCTTCCGCGACCAGCTCGTCGGACGGATCAGCATCCAGCGGGGCGAGACCGAGGGCCTCGTCTCGCTCGCGGGTCGCGGCACCGGCGGCGCCGCGGTGCTCGTGCGAGCCGATTTGCTCGTCTCCGCCGTCGGGGCGACGGCGACCTCCCTGCAGCTCGAGTACCTTCCCGGGGGCCAGACCTGCGTCGGAAGGGTCACCCGGACCCAGCAGGCAGGCTTCGACGGCACCTGCCGCCTGCCCGACGGATCCTCGAGGCGCGTGCACGCCACGTGGGGTGGCGTCGCACGCACCGGTGCTCTGACGGGTTCCATAACAGCACGGGCCTGAGGGAGTGTGGCTCGCGCCGGGACGCACCGATTGGCCATGGATTGGTCTCCGTCTCGGTTGGCCCGGTGAGGTACCTCGACGGAGGGCCGCGCTTGGCGACTCCAGCGCGGTGTGCGGCCCGGCGGGCTGGGGCGTCGCGATCCACGCCACGCCGGGCCCGGGCGATGGTGAGGGGTAGACCGGCGCCTGGATCATGCCGGTGCCGGTCGGTGCGGCGTCGCCGAATGACTGCCCTCGCTCCGTGGGGACGTAGTTGAACGCCATCGATCGATGCGGGTTAGTGCCGATGTGCCGATCGGCACATCCGCACTAGCGTCGCGTCATGCAGCTGTTCCTCGGAGTGGTCGCCGTAGCGGTCCTCGTGGCCGGAGCCGTCGCCGCGGGCGTGCTGATCGCGCGGACCCCAAGCGGGCGCGTCGATGTGAAGCGACCCCTGCTGTACGTGGTGCTGCCGCTGGCGGCCCTCGGCGCGGCCGCCGCCATCGGCTGGGCGATCGGCAACCACGGCTCCACGAGCACCCCGTCCACGCCCGCCGTGGCCGTCGTCGACCCGCACGTCGCCGCCGGGGCACATGATTTCGTCCAGTTCGCGTGCGCACAGTGTCATGGCGCCCTCGGCCGGGGCGGCGTCTCGCCCGCCGTGCCGGAGCTGACCACGGTGGGTAAGACCCTGACCGCCGCCGAGCTGCAGCACATCATCAACCACGGCCTCGGCGTGGCCTCGAATCCGACCAAGCCCTACATGCCGGTCTGGGGTGCGGTCATCTCGAGCCAGCAGGTGAACGACCTCGTGAGCTACATCAGGGCGGGGTTGCCCGCCGTGGCCGGGGCCGAGCCGATCACCGTTCCGGCCGGCCAGGGCGCCGTCGTCGCCGGCGCCGCCCTTTACCAGCGATACGGGTGCGTGGACTGCCACGGGCCCAACGGCCTCGGGGGCGTGCCCAACCCGGCCTCCCCGGACAAGACGATCCCACCTCTCAGCGGCGCGGCCTTCAAGAGCGAGTTCGACACCTACGGAAAGATCGCCGGCGTGATCAAGGACGGGAGCGTGCTCGGGCGAGCCCCGATCGTGAGCATGCCGCACTGGGGAGGCATCATCCCCTCGGCGCAGCTGAGAGAGATCGTCGCCTACATCAAGACGCTGAAGTAAACGCCGGCCCTCGACGCCGACTCTGGTTGATTTGCCTCGACCCGCCCGGGATCGAGGCGGAGACGCCCGGCCCAAGGAGGGATTCGCCATGCATGTGGTGCACGTAGGGCAGATCGTCGAGGAGAACCTCTTCTACGACCTCGTCACCGTCATGCGGCAGATCGGGCTGAGCGGCTAGTAGGTCGAGGAGACGCAATGGAGGGCAGGGATCAGCGCCCTCTGGACCTCCTCAGCGAGATGCTCGCAGTGGAGCGCAACAACGAGTCAGTCCTCCTTGAGACTCCTCGCCCGGCAAGCGAAACGCGAAGGCAGTCAGCAGAGGAAGCTCGCGCTGGACGCCTCCTTTGCGGCATAGGCGAGGGTTTGCGCGATCACCGCGCGCCGCGCCTCGGAGTGCCGGGCGAGCTTCACCTCGATCACCACAGACCGCCCCGAGGGCTCGATGCCCACTACGTCGCGTAGCAGCTTCCCAGCGCAACTCACGACGTGACCATCTCCTGCGCCGGGGGCTGCTGGTCTTCCAGGCGTACCGGTAGCGACCGCTGGCAGCGTCGTGGGTAAGGCTGCTCTGACCGGCGGTCGCGGTCTCCTCGATCCCGCCAACCGGGACCGTCGAGTCGCAGGCGAATCGTCTGGGCGCTGCGGGGAAGCTGGCACCCGTCCTTCTCTTGCCAAGGATTTAACTCGGCCTCGTCGGGGGCTTACCCGGGCTCCGTAGCGTCGGTTGAGCTAGAGCAACTCGACCAGAGGGATGTGAACGATGAAGCCCATGAACCGTCGCTGGCTCGCGCCGATCGCTGCGGGTGCTGCCGTGTTCTCGCTCGCGGGAACCGGCGCGGCCATTGCCGCCGGAACAACCCATTCGAACGGATCGACGACCCCTGAGCGGATCGCACCGCGATCCGATCGTGCCCACTCCGAGCGGGGGAGCAGGGACCACTCGAAGGACGCGACCAGGGACCACTCGAAGGACGCGACCAGGGACCACTCGCAGGACGCGAGCGCGGACCACGGGAGCCGGGGCGGACCGTCATGAGCCGCACGATCGCATCGGCAACTCCGATCCTGGCCGCGGCGATGCTGATGGGGGTCGCCGTTCCTGCGCTCGCCGCCGTCAACTGGACGGTCCCGCTGCAGCCCACCGCCGCCTTTCCCAGGGCGACCGGCCACGCGCAGTACCAGGCCCAACCCGGTCAGCGTGAACTCCAGATCGAGGCCGAGCACCTTCGCGCGCTGGCCGGCAAGCGCGTCCTCTTCTACGCCAACGGCGCCAAGCTCGGCCGCGCGACCGTCACCCGCCTCGGCGTCGCCCAGATCGACCGCAACACCGAGCGGGCCCAGGCCGTCCCCAAGATCGCCCACGCTTCCACCGTCTCGGTGCGCACCGTGGCCGGCGCGGTAATCCTGCGCGGGGCCTTTTAGACCCCGCCGCAGCGCCCAGCGTCCGCTGACTGCCCATGACCGCCTCGGTCGGCGGACGCCTGCGCGCACCTCCACCGGGACCTGCCCGGAGGTGGTGCCGAGGGAGTGGAAGAGGGGGATCGGTACCGGCGCGCGGGGTCCGGAACGAGTGGTCATCTCCACCTGACGGCCCCGCCCCGCTTGGCCACCCGCCCCCCCCGTGGGGGAACTCCCACGGGGGATACGCTCACGGGGATGGCCGAGCCCACCCGACTACACCCCCGAGCAGGCCCAAGAGGCGCGAGACGCACTCGTGAGCGTGGCGAGGAACGCGGACCGCTAGTTCCGGCGGGGCGCCCCGCCCGCGATCCTGGATGGTCTGCCGGGAACTCTCCGCCGCCCTCGATGAACTCCACGACCTAGCCTATTCGCGATCGTCGCGGTCGACGAGGAGGCGTGGCTCGACATCGGCGACGCGGAAGGCTTCCGGGCGACCCCAGGACTTCTCGGCGCCACAGAGCCACGGCCCCGCGGTGCCACGCCGCGGGCTCCTGCGTCCAGTGCGAGGCACCCGCACCACGGCCCCTTTGCCGCGGCGCCCCCCCTGCGTCTGAGCGGTCGCCTCGGCCACCCCGCAGGACCGATCCGCGCCCACCCGGATGCCCATGCCGAGTCACGCTGGGGAGGTTGCATCATCGGGTCCGAGGAAGGGGGAGGCCGTGGACACCGACGATGCGGAGACGGGCGACGGCGGGGCGAGCCCCGCACCGGAGGGCGGACCGGCGCCGCCGCCCGGTGAGGGCCCCTCCGGCAAGCGCGGGTGGCGGAAGATCCTTCTCTGGGTCGGGTTCGGCGTGATCGCGCTCTGCGCGCTGATCCAGCTCGTCCCTTACGGCCGCTCGCACTCCAACCCGCCGGTGACCGGCGAGCCCTCCTGGGACACGACCCGACCCGATGTCCGAAACCCGCGCCACGAGCCCCCACGACTGCGCCCAACGGCCACGCTCCAATCAGGTCACGTCGACAGCCCCCCCGACGAGGCGACCGACGACAGGTCCGGTGCAGCGAGCCCAAAGTGCGCAGGCCAAAGTGCGCAGGGGCACAGTTGCATCACGTATGATGACAGCCAACGATGTTGACGTTGCGCGCCGCCAAGGGTCCCGACTACTACGAGCGCCCCGAGTTCGCCGGCGACGACTACTATTCCGAGCGGGGCGAGGTCCGCGGGGAGTGGGCTGGCAGAGGCGCAGAGGCGCTCGGGCTCTCGGGCGCCCCCGAGGAGGGCGCGCTCGGGATGCTTCTCGACGCTCGCGATCCCGGGAGCGGAGAGCCCCTTCTCGGCACGGCGCGGCGCCCCGGCGGCAACGTCGCCTTCGACCTGACCTTCGCCGCCCCCAAGAGCGTCAGCGTCCTGGCGGCCGTCGGCGACGAGGCCGTGCGCGGCGCGGTGCTCGATGCGCACGCACGGGGCGTCCGAGCCGGCCTCGACTACCTGGAGCGCGAGGCCTGCTTCGTGCGCCGTGGCCGAAACGGCCTCACGGTTCTCCCGGCCGACGGATTCGTCGGAGCGGTCTACGTCCACGAGATGGCCCGCTCGGGTGATCCCCATCTGCACGCGCACCTGGTGATCGCCAACCGGGTGCGTGGAGCCGACGGGCGCTGGAGCGCTCCCGACATGCGCCCGGTTTACGCCCACGCCAAGACCGCCGGCACGATCGCCGACGCGGTGATGCGCGCCGAGCTCTCACGAAGCCTCGGCGTCGAGTGGGGCCCGGTCACCAACGGCATCGCCGAGCTCGCCGCGGTACCCACCGAGGTCCGCGACCACTTTTCGGCGCGTCACGCCGAGATCATGGAGGAGGCGACCGCGCGTGGGCTCACCTCGATGTCAGGCATCGCCGCCATTCAGCGCGAGACGCGTGATCGAAAGAGGGTGATCGCACGAGACGAGGCGGTGGACGGCTGGCGCGCCCGCGCCGCCGAGCACGGCTTCGGCGGGCACGAGCTACGCCGCGCCCTCGGCCGTGCGCGCGGCATCACCACCTCCGACTACAGCGCGCGCCTTCGCGCACAGGCCACGCGCATGCTCGGACCTGGTGGCCTCACCCGCCGGAGCTCGACCTTCACCCGGCGCGAGGTGATCCAGCAGCTCGCCGAGGTCCATGCCGAGGGCGCGCCGCCCGGACACCTCGAGCGCCTCGCCGACGACGTCCTCGCGCGCACCTGCCTCGCCCTGACGCGCGCGGGAGACGACACAAACTCAATTCACCGCGAGACGGTCTACACCACCCCCGACATGCTCCGCACAGAGGTGCGTCTGATCGACGCGGCCACCGGCCGCGATCCGAACGGCCCGGTCGTCGCCGACACCCGAACGCTCGATGCGGTGATCGCGCAACTCCCGAGCCTCGGCGCAGATCAGGCGGCGGCTGTGCGCCACCTCACCGGGGGCGACGCACGCGTGCGGGTGATGGAGGCCCGCGCCGGCACCGGCAAGACCTTTACCCTCGCCGCCGTGCGCGAGGCCTACGAGCGCTCTGGTGTCCGGGTGATCGGAGTCGCCTGGCAGGGCCAGGCGGCAGACGTCCTCCAGCGCGAGGCGGGCATCACCTCCCAGACCGCCGCCCTTCTCCTGCGCCGCATCGAGAGGGGAGACGACGACGGCATCCCCAGGCACTCCGTCGTCGTGGTGGACGAGGCCTCGGTGATGCCGACGCGCGCTTTGGAGCGTCTCGCCCACGCCGCCGCCTGGCGCTCGGCGCGCCTGGTGCTCGTCGGTGACCGCGCCCAGCTTCCCTCGATCGACGCCGGCGGCGGCTTTGCCGCGCTCGCCGATCGCCTCGGCGCGGTGGAACTGACAGAGAACCGCCGCCAGCAGACCGAGCTGCAGCGCGATGTCGCCAGTCATCTGGCAGAGGGCCGCGCGGCCGACGCGGTGGCGCTGCTCTCCGAGAACGGGCGCCTCCAGTCCCTCGACGACGCACGCGACGCACGCATCGCGCTTGTCACCGCCTGGGCACAGGCAGAACTCGACTCACCCGGACGCAACCTGATGCTCGCCCACGATCGCCACGACGTCGCCGAGCTCAACCGCATCGCCAGGGAATGGCGCGAGCGGTGGGGCTTTATCTCCGACAGACGGATCACGGTCGCAGGAACCGATTGGGCGATCGGCGATCGGATGGTGTGCCGTAGAAACGACTACTCCCTCGGGGTGCGCAACGGCACCCAGGGGACGGTCGTCGCTCTCGCCCGCCACGCCGAGCACCTCGACCTTCTCACCGACCACGGCGAGACCATCCGCATCCCGGCCGACTACCTCGCCCATGCCCGCTACGGCTACGCCCTCACCGGACATGTCTCCCAAGGGGAGTCGGTCGATCGCACCTTCGTCCTGGCGAGCCCCCAGCGTGGCGGGGCCGAGTGGGCCTATGTCGCAGGCTCCCGCCAGCGCCATGACCTGCAGGTGTTCGTCACCCACCACGAAGCGGAGAACGTTGAGGAGGCCCTGTCACGGGCCTGGTCGCGCTCGCACGCCAAGTCGCTCGTGCTCGACCTCGTTGATCCCGCGCACCAGGGCTCAGCGATGGAGGCCGTTCGTCGCGACCTCGACGCGGCAACGCCCGAGAGGCTGCTCGCCCGGGTCGAGGAACTGCGCGCGGCGCGCGAGTTCGCGCGGCGCGAGGCGGCGTCGGTGCCCCACCACGAACTGGCCCGTGTCGCCGAACTGCGGGCGGCCGTCTCGCGCGCCGACCAGAGCGCGACGGACGCCGAGCACCGCGAGGGGCGTCTTGACGAACGGCTGAGCGGCATCCCAGCGTGGCGGCGAGGTGAGCGAGCGGAGTTGCGCGCGGGCATCGAGCGGGCGCGTCGGGACGTCGAGCGCTATCGGGCCGACGGTCTCTCGGCCCGGGTGGAGTTGACGCGTCTTGGGCCGGCGGTCGAGTGCTCCCTCGGGGCCGAGCGTGCTCGTGCCACCGCGCTGGACCTTGGAGCGGAGCTCGTCGCCATCGAGGGGCGTCTGGGCGCGTGGGGCGGCCATGAGCAGGTTGCCCGGTCGCTGCCGGTGCCCGACCGCGCGCGCGAGCGTCCGGGAACCGAGCGCGATCTTGGGCGAGGGTGGTAGGCCCATCTTCCGGGAAGCCGACCAAGGAACCGGCCAGGGGCGACTTCGAGCAGCCGATGCTCCGCTCGTCAGGAGGTCTGGGTGATGATTCGGAGGGCGGCGTGTCCCTCGGCCGCCGCCGCGTCGTCGCCGAGGAGAGTCCAGGCTTCGCTTCCGCGGTCCTGGACCCCTGTCACTCGGCGGATCCGCGCGCAGTTGCTCGCGCCCAGATCCTCCCTCATGGCTATCGGGTCCTCGACGAGGCTGAGCAGGAACGCCAGATCATTGAGATGGCGCTCCGGCCCGCGCCGCGTGTCCCGCGTGGCGGCGACGGCCTTGATGAGGATGGCGCCTGCGAGATCGGGCCGCGGAACCTCTCCGGAGCGACCGGCGGCGGACACCCACACGGGACCGGATCGCGTGAGGGCATAGCTCCCGCCCCCGATCTCGATGGTCTTCGCGGCCCCGACCGTGCGCAGGTCGGCTCGCGAGCCAACACCATCGGGCGCGAGCACATCGACGTTGGTGCGACCGCGCGAGAAGCGGCGGGCCACCTCGTCGTGTGAGATCGAGGCCTCGGCGAACCCGAGCGCGTCGAGCGTTGAGAGCATGCGGGGAAGCGCCAACGGCCGAACGCGCGCGTCGACCACGAGGTCGAGGTCCTCGCTCACCCGGTGCGGCGCGCGCCCGTGCTCGAGGGCGTGAAGCAGAACCATCTGGCCGCCGATCAGGGTCCAGTCCGACGGCATCCGATCGGCGATGTCGAGGAGTGCGTGCCAGAGCTCAACGTCGAGCTCTCCGAGGGGAGGGAGCTCGATCACCGGGCGGCTTCGGCGATGATCCGGCCAAGCAGGGCGCGCCCCGCACGGACGCTGCGCTCGTCCGCGGCATCAACGAGGTCAACCCCGACCACGGCGCCCGGGGCGTACCGACTCTCCGGGTCGAACGGCCACGCGGGCGCAGGGACGCGCAGGAGGACGTTCTCTGCGCCGGCGAGCGCGGGGCTCAGTGCATAGTCGGCGAGGAGGGGTGCTAGGTCGGCCTCGCGGACGTAGGCCTCGACCCGCTCCAGGGCGATGACGTCGGCGCCATGATGCTGCGCGGCGGAGGCTCCTGCGAGGACGAGTCGGGCGTCGCGGGCCAGGCGCTCGAGGACGCCGCGGTGGGCCACCAGGCGATGGACCGAGGCGCGGCCGGAGAGCCACCCGACGGGTACGTCTGCCAGCGCCCGCGCCCGCCGGTGAGCGCGGGCGCGCTCGGAGGCCGAGAGCCCCGCCGCGGGCTCGTGCCCGTCGGCAAGGGCGAGGAGCGCCCAGCACGAGCGCGCGGACAGCGGCCGCCCGGGCGCGTGTCTGGCGTACGCGGCGAGCTGCGCGGCGTCGACGTCGACGACCCACTGGCGCTCGTCGATGCGGCGCGCGGGGATGCGGCCCGCGAGCGCGAGAGCGCGCACGCGCCGCGGGCTCAGCTTGAGTCGGCGTGCCGCCTCTCGGATCGAGACCTCCATAGAGCGTGTCTACCACAATGCATCCGACTACGGAATGGTTGTGATAACCTGGAGTGCTGGACAGTCCACTGAAGCGGTGGGCATACTGGGAACGTGCTGTGGAGATTCGCCACCCATCCTCGCGTCCGGCAGTCTGTCGCCCATGAGCGGCGAACCACCTCAGCCGGTCCTGACGATCGACGAGGTCGCCGACTGGCTTGGCATGCACCGCAACTCGGTTCACCGCGCTGCCCGGCAGGGGCGCCTTCCGGCGCGCCGGGTCGGCAAGGAGTGGAGGTTCCTGGCGGAGGCCGTCGCCGCCCGCTGGACGCCCGGCAGGCGCTTGCGGGGACCGGCCAAGCCAGCGCCACCGGGTCCGGCCTTCCCCGAGTCGCCCATCGAGCTGTCGGCCCTGGAGGCCGCCGAGTTCCTGCGCGTCGAGCCGAACACCATCTATCACGAGGCCGCCGCCGATCGTCTTCCCGCCTGGAAGGAGGGGCAGGAGTGGCGCACGAGCGCCTCGGCCCTTCGGCAGTACCTCTCCTCGGACCCAGATCCATCCGGGCGCTACGTGCGCAACGGAGGACAGGAGAAGCAGTAGGCGGCGCTCCATGGTGAGGCGCCGCCAGCCTCCGCCGTTGGCTTCGTCCGAGCACTACCGGGTGAAGGCGGTCGAGCAGACGCTCGCCATTCTCGACGTCCTCGCCGAATCCCCGGATCTCGCCCTGCCGGAGATCGCCGAGCGGATCGGCCTGGCCACCCCGAACGCCCACAAGCTGATCCTGCACCTGCAGGAGGCGGGTCTTGTCGAGACCGGCCTGATCGACAAGCGCTATCGCCTCGGCGCCCGTCGCCTGGCAGAGCTGACCGAGCGCGCGCTCGCGACCGTGAGCCACTGGGAGGCCTTCAGAGCGAGCGTGCCCGCTCTTCATGTGCTGACCGGCATGCATGGCCTGGTCGCAAAGCTGGTGGGATCGCGGGTCGTCTACGTCGAGCAGACCCGTGGGCCCGATCTGGTTGCCGGACGTGCCTTCCCGGCCCACGCGACGGCCCTCGGCAAAGGCCCTCCTGGCCGAAGCACCCACATCCGTCCTCGACGAGGTGGTCCTCGATGCCTGGAGCGCCAGGACGATCACCGATCGCCGAGAGCTGGAGACAGAGCTCGCCCTCAGCCGCACGCGCGGCTGGGCCCTCGAGGACGGTGAGCTGGACGCTCCCCGCCGCTCGATCGGGGCGGTCGTGCGCGATCACCGGGGTAGCGCGGTCGCGGCGATCGGGATCGGCGGATTCGTCTCCGATCTCCCGGACGAGCGCCTGCCGGAGCTCGCCGGCCACGTGCTCTCAGAAGCGCAGAAGATCACCGACGCCCTCGGAGGGGCGCTCGGCGCGCTCGCGCCGCCGCGCCTCGACATCACGGTGCTCGGAGCGGTGGAGCCGCCGGTGCCCCCGGTGGCCCGCACGGACACGCCGAGCGGGCGGCGGAGCGTGAGGCAGAGTCGACCCTCCCCGAAGTCATGACCCGGGTCGTCCTGCTCACGGTCCAGGAGGCTGCCGAGCGGATGGCTGTGTCGCCGCGGACGGTGCGGGCGCGCATGCGCGAGGGGCGCCTCGCCTACGTCCAGGAGCGGCGCGGAACCGCGGTTCGGATTCCCGAGCACGCGGTGGTCGAGTACCTCGCCAGCTTCACCCGGCCGGCGACGATGCTTCCAGCGTCCCCCGCGCCGAGCCCGGCCCATGGGCAGCCCCTCAACGCAACCGCGACTCGCTCATCGAGGCGGGTTCCGTCGGGCTCCCGGGTCGTCCGTCTCTGGGATCCGTGATGCGCGCGCCCGTTCGCGGGCGCGCAGCGCATCCAGCGCGGCCGGGGCGTCCGCCAGGCGGTTGCGATCCGCGTGCACGTAGGTTCGGGCGGTGAACCCGGCGTCGCGGTGCCCGAGCCGGGCCGCGATCTCGTGGCCCCCCTGGCCGGCGTCTGCCAGGAGCGATCCGTGGGTGTGCCGGAGTAGATGAAAGCCCGACGGAACCCCCGCGGCGTCGGCAACGCGCCGCAGGCTGCTGCGCACGCGGCCGTCTCGGGTGAGGCGGGCCCCGCGTGCGTCGGCGAATACCAGCGCGCCGTCGGATGGACTCCCCGTGGCGGCGCGGTGCCGTTGGAGCGCTGAGGCCGTCGCCGAGTCGAGCCCAATCGTCCTCGCGCCGGCGTCGGTCTTGGTGCCGGCGCGACTAATTGTCAGCCGGGGCGGCACCTCATCGAGGTCGACGCCACGCGGTCCCCAGACTAATGCGAGCGCTTCGGAGATGCGGAGGCCGCCGTTAACGAGCAGGGCGATCAGGGGCGCCATCACGCTCCGCCCGTTCGCTCGGTCGTCGTCCTCGGCGGCGGCGAGGAGCGCGTCGGCCTCGGCCATCGTCAGCCGCGAACTCCGCGGCGGCGGCGGAGGCGGGAGCACCGGGCGTGACGGAATGGCCTCCAGGAGACCGCGCTCGTAGAGATCGCGGAGCACGGCGGAAGCGGCGGCGTCGCCCACCCGGGCGAGCGCGGGGCTCGCGTCCGAGGTGATCGCGTTGACCATCGCCTGCAGCGTCCGCCCCTCGATCAGCTCGGCGCAGAGCTCGTCGAGTGCGATGCAGCGCCGTTCGTCGACGTGCGGCAGCACGTGGAGGCGGAGCACGCTCTCGTAGGAGCCGAGCGTCGAGCGGGAGTAGGGCTTGCGAGCGCGTGTCAGGGCCTTGCCGGCCGCGGCGCGGCGCAGGAACTCACGGGCCGCGACGCCGAAGGCGGGAACCGGCACGGGTTCGGGTGCTCGGGAGATCGTCCCGGTGCGCTGCGCCTCCTCTTTGGCCTGCTGGATCCAGGCCGTGGCCTCCTCGAGCGTCGGGAGGGTTCGCGTCGAGGTCGTCGTGAGGCCCCCGGCGGTGATCTTGACCCGCGCCCGGTAGACCGGGCGGCACGCGCAGCGGCGCCGGCCACGGGCGTAGCCGCAGCCGACCTGGTGTCGCTCGACGACGCCGGGCGCGACCTGGCGCTGTACCCGCTCACGTGTGGATGGGACCGGCGCGGTCACCGCTCGAGCGTAACGCCTCGAGTGCACCGTGGGTGCACCTCTGGGTGCACCTTTGTCGGACATCTACGCACACGGGCAGTCACGGCTGTCCATCGGTGCCACCCGTTAACCCCTGCATAACGGGATTATTCGTGAAGCCGACGAGCGGATTCGAACCGCTGACCCCTTCATTACGAGTGAAGTGCTCTACCAACTGAGCTACGTCGGCCCGGGCCTCCGAGGAGGCCGCGGGGGCGAAGGATAGCGGTCCCGGCGCCCGCTTCCGAACCCGCCGCCGGCCCCCCGGGCTCAGTAGCCGATCCGCCCCGGCGCGACGAGCGGGCCGGCGTGGCCGCGGCGCGCGTTCTCGATGCGGATGAGGAGGGCCTCGGCGGCGAGCTCGACCTTGGGGTTGAGCTCGAGCTCGGAGCGGGTCAGCTGGATCTCCTCGATCGCCCGCTCCAGGAACTCCGCGCGATCCGGGGTGGCGACCGACCGCAGCGCGTCGATGTGCTCGGCGTTGCGGACGGCGCGCTCCGCGCCGACCGCGACGGCCAGGGCGTCGCCCGCCGTCTCCGCGGCCGCGTCGAGCACGAGGATCCAGCCGTCGGTCACCAGGCGCCGGCGCTCGCGCTTCTCCTGATCCTCGGCGCGCTTGACCGCGGTGCGCTCGCCGCGCTTTCCGGCCAGCGCCTCGGCCTCGGCGCGCAGCCGCAGCAGCTCCTCGGAGGGGTGCTCGCCGGCGGTGGCGTCCATGCGCTGCTGGATGCGGGCCACGCGGGCGCCGGGTGCGTCCTCGCCGGCGAGCGCGGCGAGGCCGAAGTCCACTCCGATCGCCCGCATCTGCGCCTCGAAGGGGGTGACGCGCTCGCGCGCGGCGCGCCAGCCGAGCGTCCGGAACGGCACGGGCAGGCAGCGCGAGCGCAGGGTGTCGAGGAGATCGACGGGGGAGTCGGTGATCAGGATGATCGTCGCGTGCGGCGCCGGCTCCTCCAGCACCTTCAGGAGGCGGGGCGCGCCGGAGCCCTCGTCCAGTCGCTCGGCGCCGTGGATGATCATCACCCGGCGGGACAGGACGTTGGGCCGGGCGGCGACGCGCTGGAGCGCTTCGTCGATGTCGCTCAGCATGATCTGCTGCCCGGTGGCCTCGACCTCGATGAGGTCGAGGGCCTTGGGGGTGCGCTCGTGGACGCCGGCGGGGTCCATGAGGCCCCACGCCACCTCCAGGGCGGCAGCGCGCTTGCCGGTGTCCGGCGGCCCGAAGAACAGGAGCTGCTGGGGCGCCTCGGGGCGGGCGAGGGCGGCGTTCAGGATCCGCTCGGCCAGCGGCTGTCCGGGGATCGCGATCACAGGAGGGGGGCCACCGCGTCCATCACGCGGGCGTGGACGTCCTCGACGTCGCCGTCGCCGGGGATCAGCCGGACCCGCTCGGGGAACCGCCCGGCGAGCTGGCGGTAGCCGTCGGCGACGCGCTCCAGGAAGCCGTCGCCCTCGGCCTCGATGCGGTCGGGCGGGGCGCAACGGCGCTCGGTGGCGAGCGCGACGGGGACGTCGATCACCAGGGAGAGGTCCGGCACGCAGCCGTTGACCGCGTCGGCGTTGACCGCCAGGACGGCGTCGATGCCGAGGCCGCGGGCGACGCCCTGGTAGGCGAGCGAGGAGTCGAGGAAGCGGTCGGTGACGACCCAGCCGCCGGCGTCGAGGGCGGGGCGCACGACCCGGCGCACCAGCTCGGCGCGGGCGGCGGCGAACAGGTGCGCCTCGGCGACCAGGCTGAGGGCCCCCGGCTCGCCCGCGAGCAGGATGTCGCGCACGCGCTCGCCCACGTCGGTGCCGCCCGGCTCGCGGGTCATGGTGACCGCGATCCCGCGGGCGGACAGCGCCTCGCCCAGGCGCCGGGCCTGTGTGCTCTTGCCGCTGCCGTCCACGCCCTCGAGCGCGATGAACCGCGGCCCTACCAGGGGTTGGCCCGCAGGGCGGCGACCACGACCCCGATGGCGAGCGCGAGGCAGATGCCCCAGCCGATCCACCGCGAGGCGCGGGTGGGGGTGTGGCGGACGTGCCGGATCTCGGCCTCTTCGGCCAGACGGGCGTAGACGCCGGGGCGCTCGGTGTCGCCGGGCGGGGAGGTCACGTCCTGGCCCCTCGGCGGTTGTCGGCGCCCTCGGTGTGGGCCATGCTCCCCACCGCTTCGAATGGCGTTTCCACCGGCCGAAAGGTAGCAGCGTGAGCAGTGTCATCATCACCGGCGGAGCCGGCTTCATCGGCTCCAACCTGACCGACGCGCTGCTCGCGGATGGGCGTGAGTGCCACGTCGTGGACAACCTCTCCAACGGCAAGGCGATCCGCGTCGCGGGCGACGCCGAGCTGCACGAGATGGACATCCGCTCCGCGGAGGACCTGATCGGCCTGGCGCAGCGGGTGAAGCCGACCACGATCTTCCACCTGGCCGCCCAGGCCGACGTGCGCAAGGCCCTGGAGAACCCGGCCTACGACGCCGACGTCAACGTGATCGGCACGGTGAACGTGTTGGAGGCGGCACGCGCCGTGGGCGCGCGGGTGGTCTTCAGCTCGACGGGCGGCGCGGGCTACGGCGAGTACGAGGGCCTGCCGGTGCCGAGCCCGGAGACGGCCGAGACCCGCCCGCTCTCGCACTACGGCATGAGCAAGATGGCCGGCGAGGGCTACTGCCACCTCTACGGGCGCCTCTACGGCACCGAGGCCGTCGTGCTGCGCCTCGGCAACGTCTACGGCCCCCGCCAGGACCCCCACGGCGAGGCCGGCGTGGTCGCCATCTTCTGCGGGCTCCTGCTGGACGGCAAGAAGCCGCGCGTTTTCGGCGACGGCCTGCAGACCCGCGACTACGTCTACGTGGGCGACGTCGTGCGCGCGATGCTGGCCGCCGAGGCCGGCGCGCCGGGCGAGACGGTCAACATCGGCGCGGGCGTCGAGGTGAGCGTCCTCGACCTCATCGCCGGCCTCGGCTACGAGGGCGAGGTCGAGTTCCTGGACGCGCGCCAGGGCGAGCTGCAGCGCAGCGTGCTCGACGTGTCGAAGGCCGCGCGCCTCTACGGCTGGAGGGCGGAGACCTCGCTGCGCGACGGCCTGGAGGCCGCGCGCCAGTCGGTCATCGCGGCGCGGCGGGCGCCGGACGCCCGCCCCCCCGGGGCCTTCTCGCCGCGGTGATCTTGGGGGGCCGCACCGGCTCCCCTGAGAGGATCGCCGCGGGCCCCTCATCGACCATCCAGGAGAGGGCCTTCGGGTCGATGTCGAGCGCCTCCGCCGCCGCGCGTATGCCGCCGGCGAGGTCGGGCGGCCGCCACGGGCCGGCCGAGTGGGCGTCGCTGGCGATGATGTGCGCCGCACCGCCGCCCAGCAGCATCAGGCCGGCGCGCCGGGCGGCGGGCCCGTGCTCGCCGAGGAACGATCCGGCGGTGATCTGCACCAGCGCCCCGCGGCCGATCAGGTCGCGGATGCGGTCGGGGCTGCGCTGGATGGCGTCGGCGCGCTCGGGGTGGGCCAGCACCGCGCCGTAGCCGCGGATCTCCAGGTCGCGCAGGATCTCCGGCAGCCGCAGCGGCCAGCCGCGGAAGGGCATCTCCAGCAGCAGCCAGCGCCCGCCGCCGCCCAGGCTCGCCGCCGCCAGGTCGGCGTCGTCGAGCCGGTCGATCCAGTCGAGCGAGATCTCGGCGCCTGGCTGGATCTCCAGCCGGATGCCGGCCTCGTCGAGCGCCGTGCGCAGCTTCGCCACGCCGAGGCCCACGGCCCGCGGCTCGGTGGGGTACGCGCGGATCATGTGCGGGGTGCAGACCATCGCCCGGGTGCCGGACTCCCAGGCGACCCTCGCCATCTCAACGGCGTCGCCGATCGTGGCGGGCCCGTCGTCGATTCCGGGCAGCAGGTGGCTGTGCAGGTCGATCACGTCCGTGACAGGGTAGCGGCGGCCGCCGCCCGGACGGGGCTGACGGACGCGGCCACGCGCGGTAAAGTCCCAGGTGACCAGGGGGCATTAGCTCAGATGGGAGAGCGCCTGGATCGCACCCAGGAGGTCGGCGGTTCGATTCCGCCATGCTCCATAGCCCGTGAAAGCCCCGCACAGCGGGGCTTTTTCGCCTCCGGGGACGGACGGACCGGGGCTCTCCCGGAACCTTTCCCCCGTAAGGGGCATTCGCCTCCCCCGGGAGGGGGATCCGCGCGAGAGCCGCCGGGCCGTGGCAGAGTGCCGCCGGGGCTCGTCACGTCCGGCTCGCCGGCGCGTTGACGGAGCGCCGCGCCGTACGGTAGAAACCTGCACCCTCGTCACCGCCCCGGGAAGCCACGTGTTGACAAGCTCTCAGCCCGCCCCCTCCGCGGGGGCCGATGGTTCGCGCGCCCTCATCGTGGGCGTCCCCGCCGAAGTGCTCGAGGGGGAGCGGCGAGTAGCCATCACCCCCTCCGTGGTGCCGAACCTCGCCAAGCTCGGCGCCACCGTGGTGGTCGAGTCGGGTGCAGGGGTCGCGGCCGGGTTCCCCGATGCGGCGTACGAGGAGAAGGGCGCGCGCATCGGCACGCGGGACGAGGCGCTCTCGGGCGCCGTCGTCGCCTACGTGCGGGTGCTCGGAGCCGACCCGGAGAGCCCCGACCTCGCCAGGCTCCACGCGGGCCAGCTTGTCGTGGGCATGGCGGCGCCGTTCGCCGACCCGCGCGTGTCGGCCGCGGTCGCCGGGACCGGCGCGACGCTCCACTCCCTGGAGCTGGTGCCGCGCACCACCCGGGCCCAGTCGATGGACGTGCTCAGCTCGCAGGCCACGATCTCCGGCTTCAAGGCCGTGCTGCTGGCCGGGGTCGCGCTCCCCAAGGTCTTCCCGCTCATGACCACGGCCGCGGGCACGATGGCCCCGGCGCGCGTGTTCGTGGTGGGCGCCGGCGTCGCCGGCCTGTCGGCCATCGCCACGGCCCGCCGCCTCGGCGCGGTCGTCGAGGCCTACGACGTACGCGAGGCGGCCAAGGAGGAGGTCAAGAGCCTCGGCGCCAAGTTCGTCGAGTTCGACCTCGACACCGGCCAGGAGGGCGGCGGCTCGGGCGCCTACGCCACGGCGCTGTCCGACCAGCAGCTGGCCCGCCAGCGCGAGCTCATGACCCAGGTGGTCGCCAAGTCGGACGTCGTCATCACCACCGCCCAGGTCCAGGGGGCCAAGGCGCCGGTCCTGATCACCGAGGACATGGTCCGCGCGATGGCCCCGGGCTCGGTGGTCGTGGACCTCGCCGCCGAGCAGGGCGGCAACGTCGAGCCCAGCCTTCCCGGGCGCACCGTGGACGTCGCCGGCGTCCAGGTGATCGGCCCGGTCAACGTCCCGTCGTCCGCCCCGCACCACGCGAGCCTGATGTACGGCCGCAACGTCGCCAACTTCCTCGCGCTGGTCATCAAGGACGGTGCGCTCGCACCCCCCGGCGACGACGACATCGTCATCCAGAGCACGGTCGCCCGCGAGGGGCGCATCGTGAACGAGCGGGTCCAGGCGGCCCTCGGTGCCCAGGAGGGCGTGGCCTCGTGAGCAACGACATCATCATCACCAACCTGTTCATCTTCGCGCTGGCGGCGTTCGTCGGCTTCGAGGTCATCCGCCGCGTGCCCAAGCTCCTGCACACGCCGCTCATGGCCCTCACCAACGCCCTGTCGGCCATCGCGCTGGTCGGGTCGATCGTGATCCTCGGCCAGGGCGAGACGACCTACTCGAAGATCCTCGGCTTCATCGCCGTGGTCTGCTCGTCCATCAACGTGGTCGGCGGCTTCATCATCACCGACCGCATGCTGAAGATGTTCAAGCCGCGCGAGCGCCCGGCGCCCGCGGCCGGCGACGACGGGGCCGCCCGATGAGCCGCATGGACTGGATCAACCTGGCGTACCTGGTGGCCGCGCTGGGCTTCGCCTTCTCGCTGAAGTGGATGTCGGCCGCCGCCACGGCGCGCCGTGGCGTGCTGGCCGGGGAGATCGGCTTCGGCATCGCTATCCTCGCCACCCTCTTCTGGCCCGGCATCACCACCGAGGGCTATGTCCTGATCGCCGTCGCGGCGCTGATCGGCTCGGCCATCGGCGTGCCGCTCGGCCTGCTGGTGCCGATGACCGCGATGCCCCAGCGGATCGCGCTGTCGCACGCCTTCGGCGGCCTGGCCGCGGCGCTCGTGGGGTGCGCCCACTTCTACCTCGTCCACGAGGATCTCTCGAAGTTCGACACCTTCGTGCTCGGCATCGAGATCGCCCTCGGGTTCCTGGTCTTCACCGGCTCCCTGATGGCGGCCGGAAAGCTGCAGGAGTGGCTTCCGCAGCGGCCGATCGTCTACAAGGGCCAGAACGCGGTGAACGGCCTCGTGATCGGCGTCGCGCTGATCCTCGTGATCGTGTTGATGTTCGACACGTCGCTCACGTGGCTGATCCCGGTCATCGCGGTGCTCGGGCTGGCCTTTGGCGTCTTCCTGATCATCCCGATCGGCGGCGCCGACATGCCGACGGTCATCGCGCTCCTCAACTCCTACGCCGGCCTCTCGGCGGCGGGTCTCGGGCTCGTGCTCGACTCGAAGCTGCTGATCGTGGCCGGCGCCCTCGACGGCGCCTCGGGCCTGATCCTCTCGATCATCATGTGCCGCGCGATGAACCGCTCGTTCCGCAACGTGCTGTTCGGTGCGTTCGGGGCCACGGACGCCGTCGGCGAGGGCGGTGCCGGCGGAGAGCAGGGCACCTACCGCTCGGCCTCGCCCGACGAGGCCGCCGAGCTCATGAAGTACGCCCGCTCGGTGGTGATCGTGCCCGGCTACGGCATGGCCGTCGCCCAGGCGCAGCACAAGGTGCGCGAGCTGGCCGACGCCCTGGAGAAGGAGGGGGTCGAGGTCCGCTTCGCCATCCACCCGGTCGCCGGCCGGATGCCGGGTCACATGAACGTGCTGCTGGCCGAGGCGAACGTGCCCTACGACCAGCTGTTCGACATGGACGAGATCAACTCCGAGTTCCCGCAGACCGACGTCGTGCTGGTGATCGGCGCCAACGACGTCGTCAACCCGGCCGCCCGCCACGACACCAGCAGCCCGATCTACGGCATGCCGATCCTCGAGGTGGACAAGGCCGCGACGATCTTCGTCGTGAAGCGCTCGATGCGCGCCGGCTTCGCGGGCATCGAGAACGAGCTCTTCTTCAACGAGAAGACGCAGATGGTGTTCGGCGACGCCAAGCAGGTCGTCGCCGACCTCACCACCGAGGTCACCGGCCAGCGGGACGCGATCAGCCTGTAGGCGCGCCGCACGGGGAGCCCGGAGATGGGCTCCCCGTGCGAGGTTTGTGAACCTTTCGTGATGCGCCTCGCGGCGCGCGGGGCCCCGCCCGATGAGGGGGGTGAGCCTCCACCCGATCGTGCCCCAAGGATGGAAACGATGCGACCGAACCGCCTTCTCCTCGCCCTGTCCCTCGCCGCCGTCGCGGCCCCGGCGGCGCTGAGCGCGCACCCGTCGGGCCCCGCCGCTCCTCACGCGCCGGGCAGCGACAAGGCGCCCGTCAGGAGCGCCAAGGGACCCAAGGGCACGAACTACCTGCTCCACGCCTGCATCGCCGGCGCTCCGACCGACGTCGCCGACACCGCCGACACGACCGACGCGCTCGTGAACCTCACGGTGCTCGGGGGCAACCGCCACATGCGGGACGCCCTTGCGAAGGTGCCCGGGTTCGACCCGACGGCGCCCGAGTTCGACGCGACGCTGGACGGCGACACGTTCGTCCGCCTGGTCGGCAAGGCCCGCCCGGCCGGCGTCCACGGCAAGAAGGCCGGCATCGGCACGGTCGCCGACCTGAAGGTCGGCGACCGGGTCATCGTGCGCTTCTGGGCGAAGCGCGACAGCGATCTCGCCGGCGTGCCCGCGTGGCGCGTGATCGACCGGGGCCACAGGGACGTCTGCGACGCGCCCGCGACGACCCCGCCGGCCGACCAGCCCGCGGACCCCGGCACCACGCAGCCGGGTCTGTAGGCGCGCCGCGCGCGTGAGGCCGCCCCTGGGAGGAGGGCGGCCTCACGGCCGGCTCGGCGGCGGGTAGGATCCGTCGGGTAACCGCACCCGACCAGCGAGAGCCCGCCGTATGAGCACCCTCCCGGCCGATTACCCGCCGCCCTTCCGCCCGTCCGAGAGCGTCGTCCTGCCCACCGCGGCCGAGGACGAGCGGATCGACGTCGGCGTCCTGGTCGTCGGCGCCGGCCCCGCCGGCCTGGCGACCGCCGTCCGCCTCGGGCAGCTGCTGCAGGACGACCCGGAGCTGCTGGAGCCGCTCGGCGAGGTTCCGATCGCCGTCGCCGAGAAGGGCAAGACCTCGGGCTCGCACCTGCTGTCGGGCGCCGTCATGCGCCCCGGCCCCATCACGGCGCTCTTCCCCGACGTGGCGCCGGCGGACATCCCGCACTACGGCGAGGTGACCGGCGAGGCCGTCTACCTGATGCTGCCGAACGGCAAGGTGCGCATCCCCACCCCGCCGCAGATGAAGAACCACGGCAACTGGGTGGTGTCGGTCAGCCAGATGGCGCGGTGGATGACCGAGCAGGCCGAGGAGCTCGGCGCTTTCATGCTCCACGAGACCGACGCGCAGAAGCTGATCGTCGACCAGGGCCGCGTCATGGGCGTCGTGACCGGCGACAAGGGCCGCGGCCGCGACGGCGAGGAGCTCCCCGCGTTCGAGCCCGGCGCCGAGGTCCACGCCAAGGTGACCGTGATCGCCGAGGGCACCCCGGGCCACCTGGCCGGCGTGCTGCGCCACCACTTCGAGCTCGACCGCGATTCCACCCAGAGCTGGGAGCTCGGGGTCAAGGAGGTCTGGCAGGTTCCCAAGCCCCTCACCAAGGTCATCCACACGCTGGGCTGGCCGCTGCGGTTCGGCACCAAGTACCGCGAGTACGGCGGCTCGTGGATCTACCCGATGGGCGACGACATGATCTCGCTCGGCTACGTGGTCGGCCTCGACTACGCCGACGCGACGCTGTCGCCGCACGACGTGCTGCAGCAGTTCAAGACGCACAACTTCATCCGCGAGATCCTGCACGGCGGCAAGCGCCTGGCCTGGGGCGCCAAGACGATCCCCGGCGGCGGCTACTGGGGCCTGCCGAGCCGCATGCACGTGCCGGGCGCCGTGCTCGTCGGCGACAGCGCCGGTTTCGTGGACATGATGGCCCTGAAGGGCGTCCACCATGCGATCCACTCGGGGATGATCGCCGCCGAGGCGATCCACGAGGCGCTGAAGGCGGGCAAGGCCGAGAGCTCGGCCGGGCTCTGGGGCTACACGAGCCGCATCCGCGACTCGGCGATCTGGAAGGACCTCTGGAAGGTCCGCAACATCCGGCCCGCCTTCCAGAGGGGCTTCGTCTACGGCGGCATGATCCACGGCATGGCGACGGCCTCGTTCGGCCACGCCCCGCGCAAGCGGATCCGCTCGAAGCCGGACACCCAGGAGCCGGTGTTCATCGGCACGCGCGCGGGCACGTACCCCAAGCCCGACGGAGAGCTGGTGTTCGACAAGCTCTCCAGCGTCTTCGCCAGCGGCAACGCCACCCGCGACGACCAGCCGAGCCACATCCGCGTGCAGACCAAGGTCCCCAAGGAGCTCGCGACCGCCTGGGTCAGCATGTGCCCGGCGCAGGTCTACGAGATCGACGAGGAGGGCCCGCAGAACGGCACGGTCACCCTGAAGGTGAACGCGTCCAACTGCGTTCAGTGCGGCGCCATCACCGCCAAGGGCGGCCGGCTGACGCCGCCCGAGGGCGGCAGCGGGCCCGAGTACACGATCACCTAGGGGCGGGAGGGGGCCGTGGCCACCACGCCCCACCCCACCGCCCGGGGGATCCTGGTCTGGATGCAGACCAACCCCGGGAGGCTGCGCGCCCTGCTCGACGCGGAGGCGCGGGGCTCGGACGACCTCTCCCCGGCAGGGGACCCGGCCGTGCGCGCGCACCTGGTCTTCGTGGCCGAGGCGCTCGCGGCCAACGCCGCCCCGGCCGTCGCGTCCGGGCTCGAGGGGCTTGCGGCCTCGCTGCCCGCCCTGCTGGCCGAGCGCGAGCCGCAGGTCAACGAGCACCTGCGGCGCATCGGCGAGGCGACGGCGTTCGAGCTCGACCTGCAGTTCGGCGACGTCGCCCGCGAGGACCCGAGCGTGCGCGACATGATCGACCGGCGCATCCGCATCGCCGCCTGGACGCGCGTCTTCCTCGACGCGCTCGACGAGGCCCGGCCGGGCCAGGAGCCGGTCGCTCCGGCGGTGCTCGCGTGGATGGGGGAGCGCCAGACCCAGCTCGCCGACACGATCTTCGCCATGGATCGCCGGGCGAAGGAGGGGGAGATGGCCCGCGGCGGCCCCGACGCGGTCGCCAACCCCGAGGTCGTCAACCGCATCGGCCAGGCGGCGATGCTCCAGGCCCACACCCGCTTCCTGGTCGAGGCGCTGGCCGACAGCCTGTGAGCGGCGCGGCGCCCGCGCTGGAGGGCGAGTGGACCGTGGCCGCAATGCCCGGCGGGGTGCTGGAGGACGCCGCGCCGACGATCGCCTTCGGGGACGGCCGCGCCTCGGGCTGGGCAGGCGTCAACCGCTTCATGGGCTCGTACGCCCTGGAGGGCGCGACGCTCACGATCGGCCCGCTCGCCATGACGCGAATGGCGGGCCCGCCGGAGCGGATGGAGCAGGAGTCGCGCCTCGCGGCCGCCCTCGAGGGCCCGCTCGCGGTGGCGGAGGGGGACGGGGCGATCGTGCTGAGCGGGGCCGCGGGCGCGCTGCGCCTGGTGCCGGCTACACCCTCCTGACGACCGCGATGGCGACGTCGTCGCCGAGGCGCCCGCCGCACCAGTCGCGCACGGCGGAGTAGGCCGCGCGGGCCAGCTCGGCGGGCGCGTCGCGCGCCCCCGCCACCAGCACGTCGCGCAGCGCCTCCTCACCGAACTCGCGCCCGGCGCGCCGGGCCTCGATGACCCCGTCGGTGTAGAGCACCAGCACATCGCCCGGGCGGAAGGGCGCGACGCCCGCTCGGAACGCGGTGCCGGGGAAGATGCCGCAGGGCGGGTCGGGATCGTCGAGGCGCCGGTAGCCGCCGTCGGCCGACAGGATCACCGGCGGCGGGTGGCCGGCCACGCACCAGTGCATCTCGTCGGCGCCCTGGTCGATGACCGCCAGCACCAGCGTCACGAGCGAGCCGTCGGCCATGCGCGGGCACAGCAGCTCGTTGAGCTCGCCCACCAGGTCCGCGGGGTCGGCGCAGTGCGCGCTGAGCGCCTCGGCCATGTAGCGCACCATGGCGGTCACGCCCGCGGCCTCCACGCCCTTGCCCGACACGTCGCCCACCAGCATGGCGAGGCGGCCGTCGGCCAGCGGCCAGGCGCTGTAGAAGTCGCCGCCGACCTGCGACCCGGCGGCCGGCTCGTAGAGGGCGGCGAGCTCCAGGCCCTCCACCTCGGGCAGCCGCTCGGCGAGGAGCGCCTGCTGCAGGGTCTCGGCGATGTGGCGCTCCTGCTCGAAGCGCAGGGCGTGCTGCAGCGCGCTCGCGGCGTGTCGTGCGAGCTCGGTGACCACGCGCAGCTCGCGCTCGCCGAACGCGCGCGGCGCGGAGCTGTTGACGCTCACCAGCCCGTAGATGCGCTCGCCGAGCACGATCGGCACGTGCATGAACGAGCGGATGCCCTCGGGCAGCGTGATGCGGCGCGAGACGCGCACGTCCACCTCGGCGTCGCTGCAGACGAAGGGGCGCCCGCTCACGATGACCCGCCCCACCACGCCCTCCCCCGAGCGGAAGTCCATGCCGCGCACCGAGCGCTCGGCGAAGCCGCGCGTCACCACCGGCAGGATCTGGCCGCGCCGGTCGACCGCCAGCATTGCGCTCTTCTCGCAGCGGGGGACCAGGAGGTGGGCGTACTCGAGCAGGGCCTCGCCGATGTCGATCTCGGTGACCGCCGACGCCATCCGGTGAGCCGCGCGGGTGAGGCCCACCTCCTCGTGGGCGCGCCGCTCCTCCTGCTCCAGCATCTCGGCCCGCTCGGCGGCCAGGCGGCGGGCGTCCGCGAGGGCGGCCCGCGCGCGGGTCACGTCGTGGAGGATCAGCACCCGGCCGATCACCCCGCCTGCGGTGTCGCGCACCGGCGACGAGGAGATCTCGATCGCGCGGCCGTCGACGGTCTCGGCGTCCTGGGTTGCCTCGCGCTCGGGGTCGCCGAAGACGGCCCGCACGCGGGCCGCGAACTCCTCCGGGTTGATGAAGCGCCACTTGACGCGCTCGTCGAGGATCGTGCGCACCGCCTGCCCGAGGAGCGGCTGCAGTTCGAGGCCGAGGATCTCCGAGGCCGAGGCGTTGGCCAGCGACAGGCGCCCTCGCAGGTCGGCGACCACCACGCCCATCGGGCTGGAGGAGATGACGGCCTCCAGCGTGCGGCGGTTGCGCCGGTTGCGCGCCGCGAGCTGGTGGTTGCGCGCCGTGAGGGCGATCTGGGGCGCGATGGCCTGGAGCGTCGCGACCGCCGTCTCGGGCACCGGGGCGTCGCGCGAGAGGCTGACCAGCGAGATCGCGCCCAGGCGCGGCTGGTGGGGCGTGCCCATGGGCACGGCGAGCCCGCTCGCGTCGAGCATCAGCCGGTGGAGCGCGCCGGCCGGCCCACCGCCGTCGGCCAGGCGGCCGAGGCGCGCGATCTCGGCGGGCTCGGAGACGATGCGCGGCCACACCACGGGTGCCCCGGCCTCGCGGGCGGCGTCGCCCACGCCGATCGGGTCCACGCCCTCCCCGGTGAGCAGCGGGGCAAGCGTCTGGGCGGCGGGCGAGGGGCCGACGCAGTAGCCGTGGGCGACGCCCTCGGGGTCGAGCTCGTCCACCACGTGGACCGCGACCAGGTCGACCGGGAAGACGTCGTGGACGCGCTGGGCGATCTGGTCGAGCGCCGCACCGAGGTCGAGGGCGTCGATCGTCTCGATGCCGCTCAGCCAGCGGCCGGGGTCGACCCCGGCCCTCGGGCGCTCGCCGCCGGTGATCACCGGTGCACCGCGATCAGCGCCACGTAGCGGGCGGCCGACCCGCGCAGACCCTCGCGCTCCTCGGCGCCCAGCGGGCGCACCACCCGCCCCGGTACGCCCAGCACCATCGACCCCTCGGGGATCTCGACGCCCTCCGGGACCACGGCGCCGGCGCCGACGATCGAGCCGGCGCCGATGCGCGCGCCGTTCAGCACGACCGCCCCGATCCCGATCAGCGCCTCGTCGCCGACCGCGCAGCCGTGGACGCAGGCCAGGTGGCCGACGGTCACGCGCGCCCCGAGCGTGCAGGGGAACCCCGGGTCCGCGTGCAGCACCGCCCCGTCCTGCACGTTGGTGTCCTCGCCGACGGCGATGTCCTCGGTGTCGCCCCGGATCACCGCGCGCGGCCACACCGAGCTGCGCGCGCCGAGGGTGACGCGGCCGATCACCTCCGCGGCCTCGTGCACGAAGGCACCGGGGCCGAGGCGCGGCACCTGTCCGGAGAGGGCGCGGATCACGGTCCGGGAAGGGTAGCGCGGCCCCCCGCGGGGCGGGACGGGCGACCCTGATGGCCGCCGCCCGCGTTGTTTCTCGCGCCGCGCCGCATATGATCCGCGGCGTCGTACGTTGACCGATCCGGGGGTGAAGATCGTGCGCAGGTCGAGGGTAGCTCTGCTCCTGGTGTCGCTCGTGGCCGTGCTCGGCCTCGTGTCGGCGTGCGTTGAACAGCAGCGAGAAGGACGCCCAGACCCCGGCGAACTCGCCGACCGTCGCCAACAGCGCGATCCAGACGAACTCCAAGGGCGAGACGATCACGGCCCCGGCGTCGGGCGGCGGCGGGGCGACCAGCGGCGGCGGCGCCTCGACGGCGGCCGGCGGCGGAGGCGGCGCCGAGGGCGACGCGGCGGCGGGCAAGACGGTCTTCTCGGCCAACTGCACGAGCTGCCACATGAACGACGGCCTCGACGCCGGCGGCGTCGGTCCCAAGCTCGCCGGCCTCGGCCTGACGGCCGACCGTATCTCGACCCAGGTGCAGAACGGCGGCGGCGCCATGCCGGGCGGCCTGGTGAGCGGCGACGACCTCACCAACGTCACCGCGTACGTCCTGAGCATCCAGTAACAGCGGCACCCGCCCACCCCGGAGCCCCGTGTGCGCGGCTCCGGGGTCATGGGTAGCATCACCCCATGTCACTGGACGTCACGACTGAGGCCCGCGACGGCGTGACCCTCGTAGTCCTCGGCGGGGAGCTCGACATCTACACCGTCGCGAGCTTCCGGTCCGACCTCGAGCGCCTCGACCCGGCCTCCATGCCGCTTGTGATCGACCTGACCGACGTGACGCTGCTCGACTCGTCGGGCCTCGGCGCGCTGGTGAGCCTGCTGAACCGCGCCCGCGAGGGCGACGGCCAGCTCGGGCTGATCTGCCCCCACCGGCGCCTGCGCCGCGTGTTCGAGATCACCGGGCTGCGCCGGGCGTTCGTCTTCGGGGACGACCTCGAGGGGGTGCTCGCGGCGCTCGCCGAAGGGTCTGAGCCCGCGTCCGCCGACTGATGCTCGACCTCAAGGTCATCCGAGCCGAGCGCGAGCGCGTCACGGCCAACCTGGCCCGCCGCGGCGCCGACGGCGCGGTCGGTGCGCTCCTGGACGCCGACGAGCAGGCCCGCGCGCTGCGCACCGCCGTCGAGGCGACCCGCGCCGAGCGCGCCCGTATCTCCAAGGGCGTCGGCGAGGCCCGCCGCGCCGGGCGCGACTCCTCGGCCGAGGAGGCCGAGGCCAAGCGGCTGGGGGAGGAGCTGGCGCGCCAGGAGGCCGAGCTGCGCGACCTGGAGGCCCGCCGCGACGAGCTGCTGGCGGCGATGCCCAACCTCGCCGAGGACGCGGCGCCCGAGGGCGGCGAGGACGACGCGGTGGAGCTGCGGCGCGTGGGCGACCCGCCGGACTTCGGCTTCGCCCCCCGCGACCACGTGGAGCTCGCGACCGCCGCGGGCGCGCTCGACATGGAGGCCGCCGCCCGCGTCTCGGGCGCCCGCTTCGCCTACCTGCTCGGGCCCCTGGTGCGGCTGCAGCTCGCGCTGGTCACGCTGGCGCTCGACACCGTCGAGGCGGCCGGCTTCACCCCGGTCATCCCGCCGGTGCTGGTGCGCGAGGAGGCGATGTACGGGACCGGGTTCTTCCCCACCGACCGCGCCTCGATCTACCAGACGGCCGACGACGACCTCTACCTGGTGGGGACCTCCGAGGTGCCGCTGGCCGGGCTGCACGGCGAGCAGATCCTGGCGCCCGAGGACCTGCCGCTGCGCTACGGCGGCGTGTCCACCTGCTTCCGCCGCGAGGCCGGCGCCGCCGGGCGCGACACCCGCGGCATCTTCCGCGTGCACCAGTTCGACAAGGTCGAGATGTTCTCGTTCGTGATGCCCGAGGACTCGCCCGCCGAGCACCAGCGCATCCTGGGCGTGCAGGAGGCGATCCTCCAGGCGATCGAGGTGCCCTACCGGGTGATCGACATCGCGGTGGGCGACCTCGGGGCATCGGCCGCGCGAAAGTTCGACTGCGAGGCGTGGATGCCCGGGCAGGGGGCGTACCGAGAGGTCACCTCCTGCTCGAACTGCACGGACTACCAGGCGCGCCGCCTGCGCACGCGCGTGCGCGGGGAGAAGGGCACCGAGACGGTCCACACGCTCAACGGCACGGCCGTGGCGGTGGGGCGCACGATGATCGCGATCCTCGAGAACCACCAGCGCGAGGACGGGTCGGTCGCGATCCCGGCCGCGCTGCGCTCCCGCGGTGCCCCGGAGGAGATCCGGCCCCGATGAGCGCGGCGGCGCGCCCGCGCGTCGCCGTCGTGGGCCACGCGGAGTGGGTGACGCACGGCCTGGGCGACATGCCGGCGCCGGGGCGGATCACCCGGCTGGCGGAGCCGTTCGACGAACCGGCCGGCGGCGGCGCCGTGGCCGCGGTGCAGGTGCGCAAGCTCGGCGCCGAGTGCCTGTTCTTCACCGCCCTCGGCCGCGACGAGGCCGGCCGGCGCGCGGCCGACCGGCTGGAGCGCGAGGGCGTCGCCGTGCTCGCCGCCGTGCGCGAGGCCGACCAGACGCGTGCGGTGAGCGCCGTCGGCGCCGCCGGCGACCGCGCCATCGTCGTGATCGGCGAGCCGACCTCGGCGCGCATCGAGGACCCGCTTCCCTGGGACGACCTCGCGACGTGCGACGCCGCCTACTTCACCGGCCACGACTCGGCGACCCTGGCCGCCGCCCGGCGCGCGCGCGTCCTGGTGGTCACCACCCGGCGACTGCGCCAGCTCGTGGAGAGCGGCGTGCGCGCGGACGTGCTGATCGCGAGCGCCGACGACCCGACCGAGGCCGTGGACCCCGCGCAGCTGCCGGTGCCGCCGGCCGCCGTGGTCTGGACCGACGGGGGCAAGGGCGGGCACTACGTGCGCGACGACGGAACGACGGGTCGCTGGATCGCCGCCGAGCTGCCGGGCCCGCCGGTCGACTCCTACGGCTGCGGCGACTCGTTCGCCGCCGGGCTCACGGTGGGGCTCGCCCGCGGCGGCGACCTCGACGCCGCGCTCGCCCTCGGCGGCCCGCTGCGGCGCCACCTGCCTCACCGGCCGCGGGGGCCTGGGCCCACAGCTCGTGGAGCCCGCCGCGGCCTGAGGCTCAGCGGGCGGCGGCCGGCGCGGCGGCGACCGCGCGCGCCTTGGCGCCGCGGACGGCCGCCGACAGGGTGGCGACGTCGTAGGCGCCGTAATGGCGCCGGCCGTTGACGAAGAAGGTGGGCGTGCCCGAGACGCCGCTGAGGTCGGCGGAGTCGACGTCCTCGGCGATGCGCGCGGCGCCGGCGTGCATCCGCAGAGTCCTCCTCGAACCGCTCCACGTCGAGCCCCAGCTCGGCGGCGAGGGCGGAGAAGTCGCCGTCCGGCGCGCCCGGGCGGTCGAGCAGCAGGTCGTGCATCTCCCAGAAGGCGCCCTGCTCGGCGGCGGCCTCGACGGCCTCGGCGGCCTGCTGGGCGCGCGGGTGGACGTCGTTGAGCGGCAGGTGCCGCCAGACGTAGCGCAGCTCGCCGTGGCCGGCCAGGAGCTCGCGGATCACCGTCTCGGCCTGGCCGCAGTAGGGGCACTCGAAGTCGCCGTACTCGACCAGCGTCACCGTCGCGTCCCGCGGCCCGCGGATGCGGTCGCGCTCCGGATCGACCGGCGACCGCGAGGTCGACGATCGTCGTCGCGGTGCCGATCAGCGCCCGGGCGCGCGAGCGCTGCGGCAGCAGCGACGTCGCCCGGAAGACCAGCCAGGCGAGCAACGACGCGCCGAGGGCCGCGCTCAGCACGCCGATCTTCGCCTCCTCGAGGTCCGCGCCCGTGAACGCGAGCGTCGCGATCAGCAGCGACACCGTGAAGCCGATGCCCGCGATGGCGCCGGCGCCGGCGACCGAGGCCCAGCCGACCGGGGGCCGCACGCGCCCGCCGCTCAGGCGCGTCACCAGCCACGCGGCGCCGAGGATGCCGGCCGGCTTGCCGGCCACGTAGCCGACGAGGATGCCGAGGGTGATGGGCGACGTGAAGGCCCGCGCGAGCGAGTCCGCCGTTGACCGCGACGCCGGCGTTGGCGAGGGCGAAGAGCGGGACGATCACGTAGCTGGTCCACGGCAGGAAGGCCTGCTGCAGCCGCTCGTTGGCGGAGATGGCCGACGACAGGCCGAGCCGGGCCTCGCGCGCGAGCTCGGGCGTCGGCTGCTCGCGGAAGAGCCGGAAGCGGTCGGTGGCGCGCTCGAGGTCGCCGCGCGCCGCCGGGTAGGCGTAGGCGAGCAGGCCCATCGCCAGCCCGATCACGATCGGCTCGATCGCCGGCCTCGTAGAGGGCGACCCACGCCGCGCCGCCCAGCAGCGCGTAGACGAGCCCGTGGCCGAAGCCCACCGCCTGGAGGCCCGCCGCGCGCAGCGACGACGATCAGGGCGAAGACGCCGAGGGCCGCGAGCAGCGCAGGCACCGCGACGTCCTCGCTGTAGACCACCCCGATCACGGCGAGGGCGACGACGTCGTCGACGACGGCCACCGTCAGCAGGAAGGCGCGCAGGCGGACCGGGAAGCGCGGCCCGACCAGCGCGAGCATCCCGAGCGCGAAGGCCGTGTCGGTCGACATCGCGACGCCCCAGCCCTGCGCCGACGAGCGGCCGGCGTTGACCGCCAGGTAGATCGCGACCGGCACGAGCATGCCGCCGAGCCCGCGGCCAGCGGCAGGGTCACCCGGCGCCGCTCGCGCAGCTCGCCCATGTCGAACTCGCGGCGCGCCTCGAGGCCGACGACGAAGAAGAAGAACGTCATCAGGCCGCTGTTGACCCAGGCGCGCAGGTCCTGGGAGATCGCCGAGTCGCCGACCCGGATCGCGATCTCGGTGTCCCACAGGTCGCCGTAGGACCCGGCGTCGACGTTCACCCAGACCAGCGCCGCGACGGTCGCCGCCAGCAGCACGGCGGCGCTCGCGGTCTGCGCCCGCAGGAATCGGCGCAGGGGCGTCTGCAGGTTGCGCGACCACGCGGAGCTGCCGGAGAAGGCCGGCTCGTGCGAGGCGCTCAGCTCCGGGGCCTCGTCTAGGCCTCGTCCGGCTCGGGCTCCGGCGGCGCCGCCTCGTCGGCCGGCTCGATCGCGACCAGCACCACCCGCGTGCCGCTCGTCGCCTCGACGGTCAGGGTCCAGCCGTCGACCGTGATCGAGTCGCCGGTGCGCGGCAGGCGGCCCAGGCGGGTGAAGACGAGGCCGCCGACGCTGGTGACCGTCTCGTCCACCAGCTCGACGCCGTGGTCGGCGAGGTCCTCCAGCGGCACGTGGCCGCGCACGATGAGCCGCCCGTCGGGGCGCTCGTCCACGGCCTGTCCGCGGTCGCGCTCGTCGTCGATCTCGCCGACGATCTCCTCGATCACGTCTTCGACGGTCGCGATGCCGGCGAAGTCGCCGTACTCGTCGAGCACCACGGCCAGGGAGGCGCGGCGCGCCTGGAGCTGGCGCAGCAGGTCGTTGACCGGCTGGGTCTCGGGCACGTAGAGCGCCGGGCCGGCGATCTCGCGGATCGGCGTGTCCTCGCCCTCCAGCATCGCGCGGGCCAGCTCGCTGAGGTGGACGACGCCCAGCACGCCGTTGCCGTTCAGCACCGGGAAGCGGCTGTGGCGGGTGGCGAGCGCCTCGACCAGCGCTGCGCGCACCGGGGTGTCGGCCATCAGGCTGGTCACCTCGGGCCGCGGGGTCATGATGTCGCGCGCGAGGCTCCCCTGGAGCCCGAACACGCCCTCGAGCATGTCGGCCTCCTCGGGCTCGATGGCCCCGCCCTCCTCGCTCTGGGCGATGAGGATCTGCAGGTCCTCGGGGGTCGAGGCCAGCTCGCGCTCGGTGGCCGGCTCGACGCCGAGGGCGCGCACCAGGGCGTTGCCGGCCCCGTTCATGAGGTGGATGAACGGGGCGAAGACCTTGCGGAAGGCCTCGAGCGGCCGGGCGATGCTGAGGGCCGTCGCCTCGGCGCGCTGGATGGCCACGGTCTTCGGCGCGAGCTCGCCGACGATCACGTGCAGCGCCGTGATGATGGCGAACGCCAGGATCACGGCGGTCAGCCCGGCGGTGCCCTCGCCGAGCCCGATGGCCTCGAAGACGGGCCGGAACAGGTCGGCGAAGGCCGGCTCGCCGAGCCAGCCGAGCCCCAGGCTGGCGAGCGTGATGCCGAGCTGGCAGGCCGCCAGGTAGCGGTCGATGTGCCGCACCTGCTCGCGGGCGAGCAAGGCCGCCCCGCTCGTCTCGGCCAGTTGCTCGAGGCGGGTGACCCTCGCGCGGGCGAGCGAGAACTCGGCGGCGACGAAGAAGCCGTTCAGCAGCACCAGGAAGAGTGCCGCGGCGAGTTGGACCGCGTTCGTCAACGGCCCGGGTCGGTGTCCACGACCGGGATGATAGCCCGAACCGCGGCGCGCTCACGCACGCATCGCGGTCCCGGGTCAGCGTCAGACCCCGGGGCCCCCGGTCTCCGGGGGGTCCGAGGCCGGAAAGGACTCCTCGCCCTGCTCGTCCACCAGGTCCTTCTCCTCGGGGTCGGGGGGCGTCACGGGCACCTTCGGCATGGTCCTCCTCCGGTCATCCGTTGCCGAGCGGGTTGAGCAGCGCGGCCTTGCCCTCGAACGCGAACAGGAGCAGATCGACCATCCGGAAGGTCTGGGCGTCGGGGCCGAGGGTCGGGTGCCAGGTGGGGTCGGCCATGATCGAGATCTGACTGCCCTCGATCGCGCGGTGGAACGTCTCGGCCACGATGCGCCCGCCGACGGCCGCCAGCCGACCGGCGTTGAACTCGGCCTCACGCAGCGCGTAGAACCACAGCGGCGTGTCCTTCACCAGCGCGGCGCGCTGGGCTGCGTTGAGCGTCGCCAGCGAGGCGCCCTTGTTGCCGTCGCGGACCTGCGCGGCGGTCAGGGCCGTGAGCGTCACGCCCCGGCTGCGCATCAGGCTCACCATCTGCTGGCCGGTCGCCAGCTTCAGCATGTGGGCCCGCGTCAGGTTGCGGTAGGCCAGGTTGTGGCGGAAGGCCTTGGGGTCCGGGCCGCCGATCGAGCCGTCGGGCAGGAAGGCGAGGAAGTCCGTCAGCAGCGTGTCGATGCGCCGCGCGAAGTTCATCTTGTTCTTCCCCTTGACGATCGGGCGCAGGTCGTTGCGGCCGGCCTCCGTGAAGTCGTAGAGGCGGCGGAAGTCGGCGATCCAGTTGCTCGGCAGCTTGGGGTTGCCGCCCAGGTCGCCGCTGGTGCCCGAGAACGTGAACAGCAGGTCGAGGCTGCCGCCGCCGTCGTCGAAGACGTGGTTCCAGTTGTAGGCGCTGCGCACCATGCTGTGGCCGAGGCGGTACGCGGCCACCGAGAACTCGACCGGCATCGTCGGCGGGTCCCCCGGCACCGGCGCGGTCTCGAACACCTTGCGCCCGTTGGTGAAGACGTCGTCGACCAGTTGCGGCTTCACGACCCGCGGCAGGAAGTCCGAGCGGATCATCCACTGGTAGTGCTTCACGACGGTCTCGCGCGTCTTGTCGAAAAGCTGCGCCTGCGGCACGCCGTCGGCGGCGAGCTTGTCGACCACCCGGTTGTGGAAGCGGATGAAGGCGTTGTGGGTCTGGCCGACGACGAGGTTCTCGTCGTTGCGGACGTCGGGGATCAGCGCCTTGCGGTTGGTGCGCCGCGGAAGGTCGAAGCCGGCGTGGGGCTTGTCGGCGATGCCGTCGGTGGGGAAGTCGGCCTTCACCGTGGCGCCGGTCTTCAGGTGGACCTTGTCGGCCGCGTAGAACTCGGGCGTGCCCGCCGGGCCGAGGCCGTAGAGCGAGTCGAGGTCGAGGCTCGGCGAGCGGCCCTGGAGGAGGGTCGCGACCGGGACCGTGGCGATGTCCTCCAGCTTGCTCTTGTCGAACGTGAGGTCGTGGTCGAGGAACTGGCCGAGGTAGGTGAACCCGGCAGGGATCTTCGAGGCGTGCGAGGCCTGGTCGGCGTCGATCGTCATCGCCGCCCCGAGCTTGCGCCGCCCGGGCTCGCCGAGGGCGCGCCCCTGGGGGCCCATCCGCGAGAAGCGGAAGGCCAGCACCTCGTCCTCCATGGACATCGCCGCGGCGACGCCGGGGCGGGGCGACGCGTCCCCGAGCAACCCCTCGCCGACGACGAAGTAGCTCTCGCGCGAGTGGCGCTCCTCCATGTCCCACCCCCTCGGTCCGGCCGGCGCGGCGCGCGCGGCGCTCGGTCCCCCCGCCCGCGACCCTACGGGCGCCCGCGCGGCGCGGGCAAGCCGCCGGGGCGCCAGAAGCGCCGGGTCAGCGGCCCTCGGCGGCCACCTTCACGATCGAGGCGTCGATCAGCCACTCGACCGGCGCGCGGTCGTCGGTGTAGACCTCGCCGCCGGGCAGGGCGGGGGCCGAGCCGGGCGGCCGCCGCGGCGGCCACCGGCCGAGAGCGGCCGGGGTACGGGCGGCCGCCAGCCGGTCGCCGGAGATCGGCGCGTCGCTGGCCACAAGCACGGTGTTCACGCGCTGGCTCGGGTCGCGCAGCACGTGGGCGAACACCGTGCCCATCGTGGCCGACAGCACCTTCTCCAGGCGGTCCGAGTCCTCGGGGTGGCCCACGTTGACCATCACCACGCCGCCCGGCTCCAGGCGCTCGCGCACCAGCCGGAAGAACTCCTCGGTGGTGAGGTAGAAGGGGATGTAGGGCTGGCGGTAGGCGTCCACCATCACCGCGTCCCAGCGCTGGTCGGTGGTGCGCAGGAAGGGGCGCGCGTCGGCCGTGTGCAGGTGCAGGTCCGGGCCGGCCAGGTCGAAGTAGCGCCGGCCGATGTCGCTGAGGGTGCCGTCCAGCTCCACGCCGTCAACGCGGGCGCCCGGGAAGAAGTGCCCGTAGGCGCGGGCCGTGGTGCCGGCCGCGTTGCCGAGGATCGCGATCGAGCGCGGCGGCCGGTCGCCACGGGCGAAGGGGAGCACGAGGAACTCATCCCAGTAGTTGCCGGTCAGCCACTCGCCCGGCGTGTAGACCGAGTGGACGGCCTGGCCCTCGTTCAGCTCGAGGCTGCGCTCGCCGTCGGGGCGCTGGAGCACGCGCGCGTACTGGTACTCGGTCTCGCCCTCCCAGATGACCTTCCCGTCGCCCGATGCCTTGACCGTCCCCACCGGCAGCGCGATCAGCGCCGCGCAGGCGAGCGGCGCCACGGCGTAGCGCCACGAGAGGCCGATCAGCGAGACCAGCGCCAGCGCGGTGGCGAAGACCAGGAAGGTGCGCCGCGTGCCGGCGAAGGGCACCAGCACCAGGGCGGCGAGGAAGACGCCGGCCAGGCTGCCCAGGGTCGATATGGCGTAGAGGCGCCCGCTGACGCGCCCCGCCTCCTCGACCGTCGTGACGCACAGGCGCACGGCGTACGGCGAGATGGTGCCGAGCAGCAGCACCGGCGCAGCGATCAGCGCGCAGACGGCCACCAGCGATCCGGCGAAGGCGCCGACGCTGAGCGAGTCGAAGGCGTCCACCGACTCGCGAAGGAAGGGCCCCGAGACGAACGGCACCACAGCCAGCAGCGCGGCGGCGGCCAGCGTCAGGCGCGTCAGGCCGCGCAGGGTGGCGCCCTTGTCGGCCAGGCGGCCGCCCAGCCAGTAGCCGCCGCTCAGGGCCACCAGCACCGTGGCGATGGTGTTGGCCCAGATGATCGTGGAGGCGCCGAACCACGGGGCCAGCAACCGGGCGGCGGCGATCTCCGTGCCGAGGCCCGCGGCGCCCACCGTGAAGACGATGACCGCGACCGCGCGGGGGTCGGTGCGCGCCGGGGCCGGCGCCGGTGGGGTGGTCGTCACACGGCGACGCTAGCGGTCCGCGGACCCCGCGGGGCGCGCGCCGGTCAGACCAGGGAGAGGACCTCCTTCGCGAACTCCGCGTCGCTCCAGTAGCCGGTGTGCTGGCCGGGCCCGATGCACCGCTCGCTGAGCCGCCGAAGGGCCGTCTCCGGGTCGCACGTGCGGGACCACAGCGCGCGCCCGAAGTAGTCGCCGCTGCGGTAGACGTTGCGCCAGCTCTCGATCCGGGTCCGGTCGAGGACGCGCGCGACCGCGACCGGGTCCGACGGCCAGAGGTACTGCCCCGGGAAGTTCGGCTCGTAGGTCTGGAGGATCGGGCATCCGGCGGTGAGCAGGCGGAGCGGGCGGTCGATGTGCAGCAGCGACTCCGGCACGCCGTGTGCTCGGAAGCGCCCGGCCGGCGGTGCGAAGGACGGGGCGAGCGTCCATCCCTTGCGGTTCTGGAGGTCGGCCTCGTCGCGGAACTCGTCGCGGAAGACGAGCGCGAGCGTGTAGATGCTCCCCTGGGAGTGGGCGGCGATGACGATCCGCTCCGGCTGCTGGGCCTCCTGGACGTGCGCTGAGCAGGGCCGCGTAGCGGCGGAGCACCTTGCGGCGCGGGGGCTCGACGGCATCGTGCTCGGCAGGCGAGCCGTGCGGCACGCGCATGTACGTGGCGACGTCGTACGCGACGTCGAGGGCCTTACCGAACACCGAGATCCGGGCCTTCACCAGCGCGGCGATGGCGACCAGCACGACGACCGACGTCGAGATCTGGGCGTAGCTCGCGAAGTCCGAGTCGTTCGCGAGCCGGGTGAAGGGTGAGAAGAGCCACGTCGTGAACGAGTCGAGCCTCGTGCCGAGGGACGACGTCAGCGGCGTGTCGGCCAGGAGCGCGAGCGACGCGACCACCAGCGCGGCGACCAGCGCCAGCACGTGCAGCAGGCCGCCGAGGTAGCGCAGGAGCAGGTCGAACCCGCGGCGGATCGGCTGAGGCGCGCCGTGCGGCCCGAACCGGTCGGCCCACCACCCGGCGACGGCGAGCGCGACCCCGGCCGACATGAGCGCCGCGCTCGCGACGTCCGCGCCGGCGGACTCGCCGAGGGCGAGCATCGTGAGCGCCGACCCCGATGAGGATCAGCGCCAGCAGGAGCACGGACGGGCCGTGGGCCCTCGGCGCGCGCCGGGCCTTCGCCTGTGCGAGGGCCGACGCGTACGGGAAGGCGACGACGACGACGAGGGCGAGCAGCGCGAGCGAGCAGGCGAGGGCGACGCCGAGGGGGCGCAGGGAATAGGCGAAGACCTCGGTGGCGTAGGGCCCGAAGGTCGGGTCCTCCCCGGCGCCGACCTCCGTGGCGGCCTCCTCGGGGACGTGCGTGCCGTTGCCGGTGAGCGCCGCGGTCACCGCGAGCGTGCCCGCGACCAGAAGCGCGCCGAGGACGGCGATGCCGAGGCCCCCGACCACGACGCTGATCACCGCGGTGCGGTGGGCGCGGAAGCCACCGTCCCGGTCGGCGCCGCCGGCGATGCGCAGGAACAGCGTCACCGAGAGCGCGATCGCGAGCACCGCCACGACGCACCACGCCGTCGGGAGCACCCAGCGGACCCACTGCCACAGGACGTCGTGGACGGCCAGCGGCAGCGAGCGCTCCGGGTCGCTCAGCCAGTGGACCGCGAGCGGGACCGCCGCGACCGCGCCGGCGATGAGCCAGGAAGGCCCACCGGGGGCGCCCGAGGCCGAGCGGGACGTCGGTGAAGCGCCACCCGTTGCGGCGCAGGAACACGTCGCCGTACCACGCGAGCCCCCCCGCGACGAGCACGGTCACGGTGGCGATCAGGACCTGCGGCGTCGCCGCGTCCACCTTGACCATCGCCGCGAACTCCACCCCGAGCAGCGCCGCGCCGGCCGTCAGGCCGACGATCCAGACCGTCGTCACGTACGAGAAGGCGCGCACCAGCAACCGCTGCCAGGCCCCGCGCCCGACCCGCCGGTAGGCCTCGATGCCGATCGTGGCGACCTGGAAGAGCATCCCGTACAGCGTCAGGACGAAGCGGCGCAGCGTGCCCGGGAAGCGCGAGAGGTCCGCCCAGTGCATCTCGTAGACCACGAGCGGCGACGCCAGCGACGGGCTCGCGACGGCGGCGCAGTGCAGCTCGTGGACCTCGGGCCGGTCGGGCTCGTCGCCGGGCGTCGCGCGCGCCGGCACGACGATGCTCCGCCTGAACGGGGTGCTGCCGGCGCTCTCGCCGAGCTCCTTCAGCAGCGCCTTCGTCATCGAGCCGACGGTGTCGCCCGGCCGCGTCGTCGCCGACGCCCGGCACCACGACGAGGGCGGTGCCGCCCCTCGGTGTCAGCCCGTCGGGATCCACGGCGCGGACGCTAGGGCCGCGCGGGTCGCGAAAGCAAGCGGGAGACGCGCCCCGGCGGCTCTATGCTCGCCCCATGAGCTTCGGGGTGCTCGCGCTGATCGTGGGGGCCGGGCTCGCCGGCCCGCTGCTGTCGATCGGCCGTCGGGCGTACGTGCCGGTGGTCGTCGGCGAGATCCTCGCGGGCGTGGCCATCGGCCGCACGGGCGGCGACTGGCTCGACCCGTCCGAGCCGACCGTCGCCTTCCTGGCCGACGTCGGCTTCACGATGCTGATGTTCGGTGTCGGGATGCACGTGCCGATCCGCGCCCCGGGCATCGCGCGCGGGCTGCGCCGCGGGGCGGTGGCCGCGGTGCTGGTGGGCCTGCTCGCGCTGCCGGCCGGCTACGGCATCGCCGAGGTCGTGGGCGGCGGCGACGGCGGCGTCTACGCGCTGCTGCTGGCGAGCGGCTCGGCCGCGGTGCTGCTGCCCGTGCTCCAGGAGATGCGCCTGATGGAGGACGACCGCGCGCTGGTGGTCATGTCCCAGATCGCGATCGCCGACGTCGCGGCCATCGTGGCGCTGCCGCTGGTGCTGCAGCCGAGCCGCGCCGGCACCGCCGCCCTCGGCGGGCTCATCGTGCTGGGCGCCGGCGTCGTCGTGCTCGTCGGGGCCCGCCTGCTGCAGGGCAGCGCCCTGGTCCACCGGGTCCGCAAGGAGTCGAAGCACCGCGAGTGGGCGCTCGACCTGCGCCTCGCCCTGCTGCTGATCTTCGTCCTGGCGTGGGTGGCCCAGAGCAACGGCACCAGCATCCTGGTGGCCGGCTTCCTGGTGGGCCTGCTCGTGGCCGCGATCGGCGGCCCCAAGCGTCTGTCGCGGCAGGTGATCGGCATCGGCGCGGGCTTCTTCGTGCCGCTGTTCTTCGTGGTGCTCGGCGCCCGCCTGGACCTGACCGCGCTGTGGCGAGCACCCCTCCTACTTCTGGCTGGCCGCCCTGCTCGTCGCGCTCAACCTGGTCGTCCACCTGACCGGCGCGCTGCTGACGCGCCAGGGCGTGGCGTCCGGGCTGGCGGCGACCGCCCAGCTCGGAGTGCCGGCCGGCGTCGTCGCCATCGGGCTGCAGGAGGACGTGCTCACGTCGGGGCAGGGCGCCGCGATCATCCTCGCCGCCCTCGCGTCGATCGGGGTCTGCGCGCTCGGCGTCGGGATGATGGTGCGGGAGGCCGCGGCGGCGAGTGCGCCCGAGCCCGCGATGCCGGACGGGCTCGCCCCGCCTGCGGCCCCGACCCGAGGCTGAGTCAGGCGGTCGGCCGCGACGCCCGCACGAGGGTGTCGACGGCCTCGCGGTCCGAGCCGTCCACGGGGCGCCGGACCCGCTCCGCCCTCTCGATCACGAGCCCGGGCAGCTCGGCCGCCACGGCCTCGGGGGTCATCAGCACGCTCGGCTCGCGCGGCCCGCCCACGCCCTCGGTCAGGTTGAGCAGGTCGTGCCCGATCGCGAGCAGGGTGCCGCCCGGCGCGAGGGCCGCCGCGGCGCCCGCCAGCATGCGCGCGCGCTCGGGCGGGGGCAGGTGTACGTAGACCACGGCCACGAGGTCGGCGGATCCCGGCGCGGGCACGTGTGCGGTGAGGTCGGCCTGGACCCACTCGACCCGGGCGCCGGCCGCGTCGGCGACCCGACGCGCCTTGTCCAGCGCCGACTCCCGAGAAGTCCACGGCGGTCACGCGCCAGCCCCGCCCGGCCAGCCAGATCGCGTTGCGCCCCTCGCCGCAGCCGAGGTCGAGCGCGCGGCCCGGGGGCAGGTCCGCGGCCTCGGCGGCCAGGAAGCGGTTGGGCTCGCCTGCCCAGACCAGGTCGGTCGTGTCGTAGCGCCGGTCCCAGTCGGCGCTCGACATCACCGCGCCGTGGCGCACCGACGGCTCGTGGCCGCTCACCGCGCCGCACCCGCGCGAGGACGCGGCCCAGGCGCTCGCCCACCTCGCGGGCGACCGGCTCCAGGTCCGGGTTGTCGACCATGCCGAGCATCCGCTCGGCGGACACCGCGCTGACGTGCGTCGCGCCGCCGTCCGTGAAGACGACGACGTTGCAGGGCAGCAGAGCGCCGAGCTCGAGCTCCGCCTGGAGCGCCCGGTGGGCGAGCGGCGGGTTGCAGGCGCCGAGGATGAGGTACGGCTCGCGGTCGACGCCGAGCTTGGCCTTCATCGTCGCCTGGACGTCGATCTCGGAGAGGACGCCGAAGCCCTCCTCGGCGAGGGCCGCGCGGGTGCGCTCGACGACCTCGTCGAACGTGCCGGGCGCCTCGACGCGGTCCGAGTAGGCGGTGGCGGTGCTCATGGGGCCTCCTCTTGCGGGGGCGGGTCGGCGAGCGGCGGCGGCGGGGTGCCCGAGGCCACCATCGCGCGGTTCCAGGCGTTGATGCCGGTGATCGTCACGACGAGGGCCTCGAGCTCGTCGCGCTCGAGCGCGCGCGCCGCCGCGGCGAGGTCGGGCGGCAGGGGGCCGAGGGGCGGGATCGTGAGGGCCTCCGCGAGCGCCAGGGCCGTCCGCTCACGCTCGCTGAAGAACGGCGACTCGCGCCAGACGGCCACGGCGTGCAGGCGGCGGTCGGCCTCGCCGGCCTTGCGCGCCAGCTCGACGTGCATGTCCACGCAGAAGGCGCAGCCGTTGATCTGCGACACCCGCACCTTGACCAGCTCGGCGAGCCGGTGGTCGAGCCCGCTCGCCCGGGAGAGGGCGGCCAGGGCACGGTAGGCGTCGGGCACGTCGTGGCGGATGTCCACGCCCAGCCCATGGGCGGGGTCGGCGTCGATCATGTGCGGCTCCCTCGTGTCGGCGGTGGTCATGTCAGTGCCCGAATCGCACGTCGGGCAGAACGCGGTGGAGCCACGCGGGGCGCCACCAGGCCCAGCGCCCGGCCAGCCGCAGCGCGACCGGGACCAGCATCAGCCGCACCAGCAGCGCGTCGAGCAGCACGGCCACGCCCAGGATGACGCCCATCTCCTTCGGCGGCAGCGGGCCGGACAGGGCGAAGGTGAAGAACACCGCCACCATGACGGCGGCCGCGGCCAGGATCACCCGGCCGGAGTGGGCCATGCCGCCGACAGCGGCCTCCTTCGGGTCGTGCGAGCGGTCCCAGTGCTCCTTGGCGCTCGACAGCAGGAAGACGGTGTAGTCCATCGAGATCGCGAAGATCATCGCGAAGAAGAACACCGGGCCCCAGGCGTCGAGGAAGCCCTGCGACTCGAAGTTCAGCAGCCCCGCGAGGTTGCCCTCCTGGAAGACCAGCCGGGCGACGCCGAACGCGGCGCCGGTGGCCAGCAGGCTGGTGAGGACGCCGATGGCCGCGGCCAACGGGGCCTGCAGCGCGAGGATCAGCAGCAGGAAGCCGAGCACGAGCACGACCCCGATCACGATCGGCGTGTAGGTCGTGAGGACGGTCGCAAGGTCGTGGTTCTCCGCCGCGGCGCCGCCGATCAGGACGCCCGCCGGCAGCGACGTGCGGAGCCGGTCGATGGTCGCGCCGGTGGCGTCGCTGGAGGGGTCGGTGGTCGGCACGGCCTGCGACATCGCGAGCCCGCCGCCGCCCGGCTGGGGCGGGGTCACGTTCGCGATGCCCGGATCCGCGGCCGCTTCGCGGACGGCCTCGTCCATGCTCCCGGCCGGCCCGACCATCTGCAGCGTGCCGGGCGCGCCGGGCCCGAAGGCCTCGGCGACCTGGGTGTAGCCCTGCCGGGACGAGTCGCCCGAGGGGACCACCTTGATGGAGGGCATCCCGGTCTTCAGCCCGAGGACGGGGACGGCGAGGACGAGCAGGGCCAGCAGCGCGGGCAGCCCGTAGAGGACCGGGCGGCGCCAGAGCCGCTCCGCCCATGCGGCGAACGCCGGCGAGCGGTGCTCCCCGCTGTGCGCCCAGGGCAGGGCGAGCTTGTCAACCCTCGGCCCGAGCTTGCCGAGCACCGCCGGCAGCAGCGAGAGCGTGGCCGCCAGGATGAAGGCGACCGAGATCATGATGCCGAGCGCCATCGAGCGGAACGCAGGGCTCGGGACGAGCATGACCGCCGAGAGCGCGATCAGGACGGTGACGCCCGAGAAGAGGACCGCCTTGCCGGCCGTGTCCATCGTCTCGCCGACGGCGTCGAGCACCGGGCGCTTCGCGCCGAACAGCGCGCCGCGGAAGCGGACGACGATGAACAGCGCGTAGTCGATGCCGAGCGCGAGGGCGAACATCAGGGCGAAGTTCATCGCCCAGATCGACACCTCGAAGACCTGCGACACCAGGAACAGCGCCCCGGCCGACGAGGCGAGCCCGAGGATCGTGAGCAGCAGCGGCAGGCCGGCCGCGACCAGGGCGCCGAAGGCCAGGACGAGGATGGCCAGCGTCACCGGCCAGCTCAGGAGCTCGGAGCGCATCATCGCGTCGCGGTTCGCGGTGTTGAAGTCCGACCACATGCCGGACGCGCCCGTGAGGTTGACGCTGAGGTCACCGGCCGCGAGGTCGGCGAGCGGCCCCTTCAGGTCGTCGGCGGCCTGGACCATCCGCATCGGGTCGCCGGCCGAGCCGGCCATCACGATCGCGATGTGGCCGTCGGCCGAGATCGTCCGGCCTTTCCGGGGCGGGGTGACCGAGGCGACCCGGGCGTCGGCTCGGAGGGTGGACTGCGCGCCGGCGATCGCGCCGGCGAACGCCGGGTCCGTCGTGGTGAGGGTCGGCGAATGGACGACCACCATCAGCGCGGATGACGCGTTGCCCGCGAAGTTCTCCTGGATGAGGTCGCGCGCCTGGACCGACTGCGAGCCGGAGTCCTCCCAGCCCGCCCCCGACAGCGCCGTCTCGACCCGCGGGGCGAACACGCCGAGGCCGACGAGGACGATCGCCCAGGCGATGAACACGACGCGCGCGTGGGCGGCCGACCAGCGCCCGAGGCGCCCGATCGGTCCCAGGCTCATCGGGCGCACCCGCGCAGGTGGGTGAGGCGCCGCAGGACGAGCGACGCCGGGCAGTCCCCGGCGAGGACGTAGGCCCACTGGCTCATGGCCACGCCGGCCGTCAGCAGCAGGAACCACGGGCTCACCAGCACCGCCAGGGCGACGCTCGCGAGGGTGACGGTGCCGGCCAGCGCGAACAGGACGCGCTCGAGCGTCCAGGGCCGCGCGCCGCGGCGGTCGGCGGTGCTCATCGGGTGATCCCCTCCTCCATCAGCGATCTCAGCTCGCCCAGCTGGCGGTGGATGCCGCCGCAGACGTCCTCGCAGAGCGCGTACACGGTGCGGTCCGCGATGCGGTAGCGCACCAGCACGCCGTCCTTCTCCCGCGCCACGATCCCGGCCCGGTGCAGCAGGCCGAGGTGCTTGGAGACGTTCTGCTGCGAGGTGCCGATCCGGTCGTGGAGCGCGCCCACGGTGAGCTCCTCCTCGCGCAGCGCGTCGAGGATGCGGATGCGCGTGGGGTCCGCCAGCAGCCGGAAGCGCTCGGCGATGACCTCGGCCATCGCGGTCGGCATCGGGTTCGGGACCATCGCGCGCTCCTCTCCGGATCGGGACGCTCACGAAGGTACTGAACAACTGAACAGTTGACAAGTTGTGGATTGACCGAGAGTGCCGTGCGGGTAAAGCCGCAACCCGCGGGGCGCCCGCGGGGCCGCGGAGGGATACTCGGCCGGCACCCTCGAGGAGGTGGCGGATGGGCGATGGCGCGTCGGCGGTGACGGCCCGCGACCGGGCCCGCCGCGCCTGCGCCCGCGTCATCGCGTACGTCGCCGCCGCGCCGGCCACCTTCGCCTACCTCGCCGTGGTGACGGGCACGGCGGCGACGCTCGCGGCGTCGCGGTCGGACATCGACGCGGTCCTGCGCGGCCGCTCCTCCAACCTCGCCGCGCTGGCCGACTCGCCGCCGCGCGGCCTGCTGCAGAGCGCGTTCTTCGTCAACGGGTGGCCGATGCTGGCGGTGGCGGCGCTGCTCGCCGTTGGGCTGGCACCGGTCGAGCGCTGGCTCGGCACCGGCCGCTGGCTCGCCGTCTTCCTCCTCGGGCACGTCGTGACCAGCCTCGCCGTGGCCGGCGCCGTCTGGGCGGCGATCGCGGCGGGGGAGGTCTCGCCCGGGCTGCGACGCATGGTGGACGTCGGCGTCTCCTACGGCTTCGCCGCCGTCGCCGGCGTGCTGGCGTACCACCTGCCGCGGCGGCTCGCGTGGGCCTACTCGGGCGCCGCGCTCGGCGCGCTCCTCCTGGTCCTGGCCGTCCACCGCACGTTCACCGATCTCGGGCACGTGCTGGCCTTCGCCGTGGGGCTGGCCTGCCTGCCGCTGGTGCCCGCTGCCCGGCGATTCCACAACCCTGCGGTTGTCGGCGGGCCGCGACCGATGGGACGATCGCCCGGCCCCGAGTGATCCCGGCCACTCGCCCCCCTCACCGGACAGGAGGACCCGCATGGCCACCATCACCCACGGGCTCTGGCTGCTGCCGAGCTCGTGGGACCGGCGGGCCGGCGTCTTCGAGGAGGCCGGCTACGCGCCGGTCGTCCCCGGCTGGCCCGACGACCCCGACACCGTGCAGGAGGCGAACGCCCACCCCGAGGCCTTCGCCCACAAGACGATCGCGCAGGTCGCGGACCACTTCGGCGAGGTGATCGGGATGCTCGGCGCGAGGCCCGCCGTGATCGGCCACTCGTTCGGCGGGCTGCTGACCCAGATCATCGCCGGGCGCGGCCTGTCGGCGGCCTCGGTGGCCATCGACCCGGCGCCGTTCCGCGGTGTGCTGCCGCTGCCGCTCTCGGCGCTGAAGTCGGCGTCGCCGGTGCTCGGCAACCCGGCCAACCGCAGCCGCGCGGTGCCGCTCACCTACGACCAGTTCCGCTATGCCTTCGCCAACGCCGTCAGCGAGGAGGAGGCCACGGCGCTGTACGAGGAGTACACGGTGCCGGCCTTCGGCGCGCCGCTCTTCCAGGCGGCGACGGCCAACCTCAACCCGTGGACCGAGGCGAAGGTCGACACCGCCAACCCCGATCGCGGGCCCCTGCTCATCGTCTCCGGCGAGAAGGACCACACCGTGCCGTGGGCCATCGCCAAGGCGTCGTACAAGCGCCAGGCGCGCAACCCGGGAGTCACCGAGATCACCGAGATGGCCGGCCGCGGGCATGCGCTCACGATCGACTCCGGCTGGCGCGAGGTGGCCGACACGGCCCTGGCGTTCGTGAAGCGCTTCACCTAGGAGACCTGGAGGACCGGGAGGCGGGCGAACCCGACCTCAGGACTGGACGCACGTACAGGGGATGCAGGGGGCGACGGTCTTATCGTCGTCGTCGTGACCGTCGCCACCCGCCTCAACGCCACCGTCCTGATGTCGGGCGCCGACCACTTCAGCGACGGGCAGGCGATCAACGCCTACATGGACAAGCGGGTGCCGGTTGACCGCGCCCGCGCGGCCGAGGAGCACGCCGCGATCCGCGCCGCGCTCGAGGCCGCGGGCGTCCGCGTGATCGGCGTCGCGCCGCCCCGCGGCTGCCAGGACGGCGTCTACACCGCCAACTGGGCGCTGGTGCGCGGCGACCGGGCGGTGCTCTCGACGCTGCCGAACGCGCGCAAGGGCGAGGAGCCCTACGCCGAGCGCGTGCTGCGCGAGCTGGGCAAGGACGTCGTGCGGGTGCCGGACGGCGCGCACTTCAGCGGCCAGGGCGACGCCCTGCCCTGCGGGCCCTATCTCCTGGCCGGCCAGGGCTTCCGCACCGACCCCGTGGCGCACGCCTTCGTCGCCGAGCACCTCGGCTACGAGGTCGTCTCGCTGCAGGCCGTCCCCAAGCGCCGCCTCTGGGGCCGGGGCCGCCCGGTCATCAACAGGGACTCCGGCTGGCCGGACAGCCTCTTCTACGACATCGACCTGGCGATCGCCGTGCTGCGCCACGACCTGATCGCCTGGTGCCCCGACGCGTTCACGCCGGCCAGCCAGGCGCGCCTGCGCGCGCTGGAGGACGTGGAGCGCATCGAGGTCTCCTACGAGGAGGCCGTCCGCGGCTTCGCCTGCAACCTGGTCTCCACGGGCGACACGGTGGTGATGAGCCCGCGCGCCCCGCGCCTGCGGGCGGCGATCGAGGCGCGCGGTCTGGAGACCGTCGCCGTCGAGGCGTCCGAGCTGCGCAAGGGCGGCGGCTACATCCGCTGCTGCACGCTCACGCTCCACAACATGTAGCCGCCCCGGCGACGGCTACATCACCACGAGGATCTGCGCCACCACGATCTTGAGGATCATCACGGCCGGGTAGACCAGCGCGTAGCCCAGGCCGACGGCCTGGTCGGAGGTCTTCTCCTGGGCGAAGGCGAGCACGGCCGGCTGGGTCTGCGCCCCCGCCACGATGCCCGCGAACCGCGGCCCGCCCAGCCCGAGCACGCGCCCCAGCACGAGCAGCCCGCCGGCGGCCGCCAGGGTCACGATGAGCCCGGCGAGGAAGATGCGCCCGCCCTCCGGGCTGCCGAGAGCGTCCACCAGCGCGCCCCCGGCGCGCGACCCGGCCGTGGCCAGGAACAGCAGCAGGCCGAGCTGCTGGAGCGCGATCGACGCCGTGTAGGGGACCGACCAGGACACCGGGCCGGTGCGCGACAGGCGCCCGAGCACCAGGCCCACCAGCAGCGGGCCCGCGGCGAGGCCGATCGTGAAGGTGCCGCCGGCCGGCGAGGGCAGCGGCACCAGGCCCAGCAGGAGGCCCATGCAGAGGCCGAGCGACAGGCCGATCGGGTTGAGGTCGGCCGGCCCGCGCTCGGAGTCGCCGAGGTGGCGCGCGATCTCGGCCATCCGCCCGCGCGGCGCGATGACGCGGATGCGGTCGCCCTGCTGCACGACCAGGTCGTCGGTGGCCAGCAGGTCGACGTCGCCGCGCCGCACGCGGGAGGCGAGCGCGCCGAAGCGCGCGGGCAGGTCGAGCTGGCGCACCGTGTGGCCCGACAGCGCGCGCCGGGACATCGTGATGCGCCGCATGTCCAGCCGGCTGCGGTCGAGGGTGAGCGGCTCGGTGGCGGGCACGCCCACCTGGCTCGCGACGGCCTCGACGTCGCCGCGGTGGCCGATGGCCGAGACCAGGTCGCCCGGCTCGAGCATCGTGTCGTCGTCGGGCACCTCCACCGCGTCGCCGTGCTTGCGGCGCGAGAAGAGCACCGGGTGCTCGGGGTCGTGGGCGAAGCGTCCCACCGGGGGCAGGCCGGCCGCGGTCACCTGGAGGGTGACGTTGACGATCGCCTCCTGGGCCGGGTCGGCCTCGCGCACGCGGGCCCGGCCGCGCGGCCCGAGCGCCCACTGGGCGAGCAGCATCATCACGACGACGCCCGCCAGGTAGGTCACCGAGTAGCCGACGGTCGGGCCGGTGGAGCCGTCCGCCGCCTCGGTGGCCGCCGCCAGCGCCGGCGTGTTGGTGAGGCCCCCGGCGAAGACGCCCGCGATCAGCTCGGGTCCCAGCCCGAGCGCGCGGCCGACGCCGTAGGTCAGGGCGCCGCAGGCGGCGATGAGCCCGCTGACCGCGAGGATCGTCCCGAGGCCGGAGCGCAGCGCGCCGAAGAACGCCGACCCGCTCGCCACGCCGATGCAGTATGCGAACACGGCCAGGCCGAGCTGGCCGACCACCGGCGGCAGCTCGAGCCGGGAGTCCCACGCCGACAGCGCGAGGGCCGTGAACAGCACGGCGGCCGGGCCGAGCATGAAGCCGCGCACCCGCACCGCGCCCGCGAGGCTCCCGATCGCCAGGCAGGCGAACAGCAGGAGCAGGGGGTTGTCGACGAGGAAGTCGGCCATGGGGGCGTGAGCGCGGTCCGGCGGAGCGGGCCACGCTAGCGGGGCGGGCGTCGGGGCACCTTCGCCGTGTGTCCGATTCGGCAGCCGCCCGCGCCGTCCTTACCGGCGGGGAGGCCCTCGGGACGGGTGTCACCGCACGGGATACCCTCTGGCATGGCCTACGACGAGGCACTCGCCGAGCGCATCCGGCTCGTCCTGGCCGACGCGCCGGATCTGGTGGAGCGCAAGATGTTCGGCGGCATCGCGTTCATGGTCGCCGGGCACATGACCTGCGGCGTCCTGGGCGACGAGCTCATCGTGCGGGTCGGGCCCGACGCCGCCGACGCGGCGTTCGCGCGGCCCGGCACCCGGGAGTTCGACCTCACCGGGCGGCCGATGCGCACCATCGTGATGGTCGCGCCGGAGGCCGTCGCCGACGACGCCGACCTGGAGCGCTGGGTGGGCGAGGGGCGGGCCTTCACCGCCACGCTGCCGCCGAAGGCCCCTCGCGGCTCGTAGGACCGCGCCACAAGGGCCGGGGCCGCGCCCGGCGAACGCATCCTCCATGACCTTTCGCGTCCCGGTCCTGCTCGTGGCGGTGGCGGCCTCCATGCTCGTGGCCCTGCCATCCGTGCCGCCCGGGGCCGCCGCGCGGGCCCCCGCGACGGCCGAGGCCGGGGTGCTCGGCCTCGGCGCGCACGGACCCACGGTGCGCGCCCTGCAGCGCGAGCTGCGCTCGCGCGGGTTCCGGGTGGCGGTGGACGGGGTCTACGGCCCGGGCACCCGGCGCGCGGTGTCGCGCTTCCAGCGGCGCCTCGGCCTGCGCGTCAACGGCCTGGTCAACCGGCCCCTGCTGTGGTGGCTCGGCCTGTCGGTGTGCGACCTGCCCGGCCCCACCACGGCGCGCGGCGCCGCGAACGGGGTGCTGCGCCTCGGCGCCTACGGCCCCCAGGTCTGCGCGCTGCAGCGCGCCCTGGCCCGCTCGGGCGAGCCGGTCGCGGTCGACGGCGGCTTCGGCCCCCTGACGCGGGCGGCTGTGCGGCGCGCGCAGCGACGCCTCGGGCTGCGCCCGACCGGGGTGGCCGACGGCCGCCTGCGCGCCCGCCTGCGCTCAGGCCGCCCCGGCGGCGCGACCCCGAACGGCGCGGTGCTGTCGATCGGCGCCGAGGGCCCGCCGGTGCGCCGCCTGCAGGTCGCGCTGCGCCGCCAGGGCATCCCGGTGTCGGCCGACGGGGCCTTCGGCCCGAACACCCGGCGGGCGGTGGCCCGCTACCAGCGCCGCGAGGGCCTGGCGGTGAACGGCGCCGCCGACATCTCGCTGCTGCGCCGGCTGAACGCGACCCGGGCGCGCCACCTGACGGTCTTCCCGGTGGACGGCCCGCGCGCCTTCTCGAACGACTTCGGGGCCCCGCGCCACCAGGGCAAGCATCAGGGCATCGACATCCTGGCCGCCCCCGGCACCCCGGTCGTGGCCGTCGCCGACGGGGTCATCGACCAGCTGAGCCGCGCCGACACCGGGCTCGGAGGCATCCGCGTGTGGCTGCGCGACGACGCCGGGACGCGGTACTACTTCGCCCACCTGCGCAGCATCCCGGCGGACATCCAGGTCGGGACGCGGGTGCGGGCGGGCACGAAGATCGGCGAGGTCGGCCGCACCGGAGACGCCCGCGGCGGCGTCTTCCACCTGCACTTCGAGATGCACCCGGGGGGCGGGAAGGCCGTGAACCCCTACCGGGAGCTGCGCGACCTCGACCCGGGCGGCGTCCCGGCCTGAGCCGGAGCCGGCGCGCAGGCCGCGCCCTCGCAGCAGCCCTCCACAATGCGCCCGCACGAGGTGCAGACGGCCTTGGCGCGGATGTCCACCAGCGGCGCGGCGCAGATCGGGCAGAGGTCCATGGGCCAAGGGTAGCCGCGGCCCCGGCGGGCATCCCGCCGGGAGGTCAGCCCGGCGCGCTGGTCAGGAAGGTCGCCGCGACGTCCTCGTCGCCGTGCCCGGGCACGCCCTGCTCGAGGCGCGCGCGGATGGCGCCCAGCACCGGGAGGTCGAGGCCGTGCGCCCGCGCGGCGTCCTCCACCAGCCCGGCGTCCTTGGCGGCGAGCGCCAGCGGAACGACGGCGTGAAGTCGCGCTCGGCCATCGCGGCCGCCTTGACCTGGAGGTAGGGCAGGTCGAGCGGGCCGCCGGCGACGGCCTCGAGCAGCAGCGCCGGGTCGAGGCCGAGGCCCTCGGCCAGCGCGACGGTCTCAGCGGCGCCCTCCACCACGGCCATGATCCAGGCGTTGGTGACGAGCTTCAGGAGCGAGCCACGTCCCGCCTCGCCCACCCACATCGTGCGCGCACCGACGGCGTCGAGCACGGGCTCCACGCGCGGCCGCGCGTCCTCGGGGCCCGAGGCCAGCACCACCAGCGCGCCCTGCTCGGCCGGGCCCTTGGTGCCGAGCACCGGCGCGTCGACGAACACGACGCCACGCGCGGCGGCGAGCTCGGCGCAGCGCGTCGCGCCCTCCTCGCCGATCGTGCTCGTCTGGAGCCACACGGCGTCGCCCTCGACCCCCGCGAGGCCGCCCTCGGCTCCGTCCATCGCGCCGGTCACGGCGTCGGCGTCGGAGAGCATCGTGACCACGACGCCCGCGCCGCGCGCCGCCTCGGCCGGAGTCGCGCACGCCTCCACGCCGTCGGGCGCGAGCGGCGCCTTCCTCGTGTCCCCCGCCGGCCGTGGTGGTGCTACCCGCGGCCGCGCGGCTCATTCGCGCGGCGGCAGCGCCCGCACGCGCGCCGCGTGCTCGTCCAGCACCTCGACCGACGCCCTGAGGAAGTCGCGGAGCACGCGCAGGTCGGCGTCCGAGTGGCGGCCCAGGAACTCGTCCGAGACGCCGGCCAGCGGCCCCCAGATCTCCCACGCCCGCTCGCGCAGCTCGTCGGTGAGCTCGATGAAGACGCGGCGGCGGTCCTCCGTGTCGCGGACGCGCCGCACGTAGCCGCGCCGCTCGAGCCGGTCGATCAGCGTGGTGACCGCGCCGGTCGAGAGCCCGCCCTCGCGCGCGAGGGCGCCCGCGGTGATGGGGCCGAGCCGGTCGATGATGTCGAGGCAGCGGCCATCGGTGCGGTTGACGCCGAGCCGCGCGGTGGCCGCCTCGTCGAAGGCGTCCTGGGCGATCTGGTGGCGGCGCACCTGGTCGATGACCTCGGCCGCCAGCTCCTCCCGGGAGTGTCTTGACAATCGAACCTTCTCGTTCATACGATCATCAAACCATTCGACCATCAAGACATTCGATGGTCGAGCCGTCAAGGCGGAGCCTACCGCCCAGCGAGGAGGACACCGATGAGCACCACCTGGCACGAGACCCCCGCCGCGCCGACGGGGCCGGTCATCGACGAGGCCCGCATCGCGTTCCCGCGGGGCGCGGGGCGCCTGACCCTGCGGGCCGGCGACACCGAGCCCGACCTGTGCGCCGCGCGCTTCTCCGGCCCGCGGCCCACCGTGACGACGGACGGCGCGGGCATCACGATCACCTACCCGCGCATCGGGCTGGGCCGGCCGCGCGCGGAGGTCACCCTGAGCCGCGAGGCGGCGTGGGAGATCTCCCTGGGCGGCGTCGCGTGGATGGGGGCCGACCTCACCGGGCTCGCGCTCCGCGGCCTGGAGGTGGAGGGCGGCGCGAGCCACGTCGAGCTGTCCCTTCCGGGACCGCGCGGGGTGGTGCCGATCCGGATCCGCGGCGGCGTCAAGGACCTCGTGCTCCACCGGCCCGCCGGCACGGCGGCGACCCTCACCGTGTCGGGCGGCGTGCGCCACCTCGGCTTCGCCGGGCAGGCGTTCGGCGCGGTCGGCGGCGGCCTCGCGCTCTCCACCTCCGGCGCGGCCGACGCGCCCGACCGTTACGAGATCACGATCGGCGGGGGCGTGTCCGGGCTGCGCGACCTGGCGGCCTGACCGGGGCGCTCGACATACATGTCCATATAGGTATACGTTGTGCCCATGGCACGGGCAGCGACCACGACGGACGTCTTCAACGCGGTGGCGGAGCCCCGCCGCCGTGAGATCCTCGACGTCCTCGCGGCCGGCGAGCGCCCCGTCAACGACCTCGTCCGGATCCTGGGGCTCGGACAGCCCCAGGTGTCCAAGCACCTGCGCGTCCTGCGCGAGGTGGGGGCCGTGCGGGTGCGCGGCGAGGGGCGGCGGCGGCTCTACCGGGTGAACGGCCCGGCGCTGCGGCCCATCGGCGACTGGCTCGCCGGGTTCGAGCGCGAGTGGGTCGAGCGCTTCGACCGCCTCGACGCCGTGCTCGAGGAACTCAAGGAGAGGGAGGCGGATGACCATGGGCAGCACTAGCGGGACCGCGCTCGTCGAGCTGCGGGGCGACACGCAGATCCTGATCACGCGGGTGTTCGACGCCCCCCGCCGGCTGGTCTGGCGCGCGTGGACCGAGCCCGAGCTCGTCAGGCGCTGGTGGCACGCGAACCGGGGCGAGGTGACGCTCGTCGAGAGCGACCTGCGCCCCGGCGGTGCATGGCGGCAGGTGATGGTCACGCCCGACGGCATGGAGGTCGGCTTCCACGGCGTCGTCCGGGAGGTCGTGCCCGAGGAGCGGATCGTCCAGACGGAGGTCTTCGAGGGCTTCCCCGACGCGGAGGCCCTCGACACGATCACCTTCGCCGAGGAGGACGGGCGCACGACGGTCACGATGCTCGTGGAGCACGAGCTGCCCGAGCACCGCGACATGCACATCGCATCCGGCATGGAGGCGGGCCTGCAGGACGCGCTCGACCTGCTGGAGGAGGTCGCGCGCGGGCTCGCCTGATCCGCGGGGTCATGCGATCGTGACGCGATGGCCGTCCGGACCGCCGATCCGCAGAGGGACGCGGCGGCCTGCGCCGCCATTCTGCTCGCGCGGCTGCGGGTGCAGGGCTTCCGGACGGCCTGCGCGGGCATCACCCTGCCCAACGACGCGAGCGTGGGCCTCCGAGGCGCTCGGCTTCACGCCGGTCGGGGTCTACCGGGACATCGGCTTCAAGGCCGGCGTCTGGCACGACGTCGGCTGGTGGCAGCTCGATCTGACCCCCGGCGCCGCAGGCCCGCCCGCCGAGCCGGGCCCGCCCGCTCCCTGAGCCGAGGGGACGCCGACCCCGCATCCGGGCGCGCGTCCCGGCGGCGCCCCGGGCCTACTGGTCGTTTACCGGCCTCTTACCCCGTCGCGGTGGACTCCTCCCCGACAACCGAGAGGGCCATCGAGGCCCCGACGAGGAGGATCGCGATGAGCACCACCTGGACACACCCGACGGACCCGTTCCGCCGCCGCTGGGCGGGCCCCCGGCCCGCGCCGGCCGCCGCCGGGGAGCGTCCGCGATGAGCGGCGCCCCCGTCTGGATCCCCGCCCCGGCGCGCGGCGCCGGGACGCTCGCGTCCGCGATCGAGGTCCGCTTCTGCGAGGGGCCGGCCGGGCTGGAGCGGGCGCTCACCGAGCCGGACCGGGTCGCCGTGATCGGTGGCCTGCCGGAGTTCGAGTCGGCCGCCCGCGCGGTCGGCATGACCGGGTCGGTGCTGGCCGTCTGCGGCGACGAGCCGCTGCGGATCGCCGCCGAGCGCGAGGGCCGCCTCCGGGGCCTCTACCGGCTGCGGTCGGTCTTCGATGCCGTCGGCGTGCCGGCGGGCGATGGCAGCCTCGACGCCGTCGTCCTCGCCGCACCGGCCGCGACGTCGCGGACCCGCGGCCGCCTCCTGGGAGAGGTCGGGCGGGTCCTGCGCTCGGGTGGACGGCTCGTTGTCGTCGAGGGGGCACCGGAGGGCCGGGCGTCGCCGCCCGGGCTCGCGGCGGCCGTCGCGTGATCGGTCCGCGCCGCCGCGGGCGCCGCGGCGGCGCGGTTGCAGGAGCCGAGGCGCCGGAAATATCCTCGTTCGGGATGCGCTTCCGGATCCTCGGCCCGCTCGAGGCGGGCGACCCGCCGGTCGCTCTCGGCGGCGGGAAGCAGCGGGCTCTGCTCGCGGTCCTCCTCCTGAACGCGGGGCGCACGGTGTCCCGCAGCAGGCTGATCGACGATCTCTGGGGCGAGAGCGTCCCCGACACGGCGGCCAAGATGGTCCAGATCTACGTGTCGCAGCTGCGCAAGGCGCTGCCGCCCGGGCTGCTGGTGACGCGGGCCCCGGGGTACGCGCTGGAGGTCGCGCCCGAGGACGTCGACCTGCGCCGCGCCGAGCGCCTGCTCACCGCGGGGCGCGCTGCGCGCGAGCGGGGCCAGGCCGAGGCCGCGGCCGCGGAGCTGCAGGCCGCGCTGGACCTCTGGCGCGGCCCGGCGCTCGCGGAGTTCGAGGAGCCCTTCGCGCAGGTCGAGGCGGGGCGGATCGAGGACCTGCGCCTCTCCGTCGCCGAGGAGCGGGTCGACGCCATGCTCGAGCTGCGGGGGCACGCGTCTCTCGTGGGTGAGCTCGAGGCGCACGTCGCGCGTCATCCGCTGCGCGAGCGCCCCCGCGGCCAGCTGATGCTCGCCCTCTACCGCTGCGGGCGGCAGGCCGATGCCCTGGCCGCCTTCCAGGAACTGCGGCGCGCGCTCGACGAGGAGCTCGGCTTGGAGCCGTCGCCGGCGCTGAGGGAGCTCGAGCGACGGATCCTGCGCCAGGACCCCCTGCTCGACGCCCCGCCCCCCACGGCCCGCGCGCCGGCGGCGGGCGGCGCCGCGGACCGGCCGGCGCTCGCGACGGTCGTGGGCCGCGAGAGGGAGTGCGCACGCCTCGACGAGCTCTTCGCGGAGGCGCTCGGCGGCGCCCCGCGGCTGGTCGTCGTCTCGGGCGAGGCCGGGCTCGGCAAGACGACCCTGGTCGAGACGTTCCTCGCGGGCGGCCCCTCGCGCACCGCCGGCCTCACCGTCGCGCACGGCGCGTGCGCCGAGCAGCACGGGCCGGGCGAGCCCTACATGCCGTTGCTCGACGCCCTCGGGCGCCTGTGCGACGAGGACTCGCGACTGGTCGGGGTCCTCTCCTCGCGTGCGCCCATGTGGCTGATGCAGCTCCCGCGCCTGGTGGGGGACGCCGAACGGGAGTCGCTCGAGCGACGCGTGGTCGGCGCCAACCCGAGCCGGATGCTCCGCGAGGGGGTGGACGCCCTGCTGGCCCTCGCCGCGCGAGCGCCGCTGCTCCTCGTGCTCGAGGACCTCCACTGGTGCGACGCGTCGACCGTCGACGTTCTCGCCGCGCTGGCGCGCCGGCAGGAGCCGGCGCCCATGATGATCCTGGCGACGCTCAGGATCGACGACGCGGCGACCGCCGGGCACCCGGCGCACGCCCTCGTGCGCGACCTGGCGCCCCGCGGTCTGCTCGAGGAGGTGGCGCTCGCGCCGCTCGGCCCCGACGAGGTGGGCGGCTATGTCTCCGGGCGCCTGCCGGGCGCCGAGCTGCCGGCCGGCGCGGCCGGGCTCCTGCTGGCGCGCTCGCGCGGCAACCCCCTCTACCTCGAGAAGGCGGTCGACGCCTGGATCGAGGCCGGCCACCTCCGGGAGGAGGCGGGCGCCTGGCGGCTCGAGGCCGACGCCGACGCGCTCGCCGCCGGCATACCGGAGTCGCTGCGCGAGCTGATCCGCGACCGCGTGCGCCACGTGCCGGAGGAGCACCGGTGCCTCATCGAATCGGCGGCCGTGGTGGGCGCCGACTTCTCGGCGGCGCTCGTCGCCGCGGCCGCGGGGCGGTCGGTCGACGAATCCGAGGAGGGTCTCGAGCGGCTCGCCCGGGCCGGGCTGCTCCTCGCCCCCCGCGGCGTCGAGGCCTGGCCCGACGGGACGGTCGCCTCGCGGTACGGGTTCACGCACGACCTGTGCAACGAGGTGCTCTACGAGGATCTGACCGCCGGTCGCCGGGCGCGGCTTCATCTGAGCGTGGCCGCCCGGCTGGAGGAGGCGTACGGCGCGCACGCCGACGAGGTCTCGGCCGAGCTCGCGACCCACTTCTCGCGCGGCGGCGATGCCGCGCGCGCCGTGCCGCACGTCCTGACCACGGCGCGGCGCGCCGCCGGACGCCACGCCCATCGCGAGGCGCTCGAGAGCGCCAGGACGGGCCTGCGCCTGCTGGAGCGCCTGCCCCCGGGACGCGAGCGCGACGAGTGGGAGCTGGGGCTCCAGGGCGTGGTCGGCCCGGCCCTGATCGGCACCGAGGGCTGGACCTCGCAGGAGGGCGAGGACGCCTTCGCGCGCTCCCGCGTGCTCGCCGAGGCCCTGGGGCGCGCCGAGGACCTCGGGTGGGCGTTGCACCGGCTCGCCACCCTCTACGAGGTGCGCGGGGAGTACGAGCGATCCGAGCGCCTGCTCGAGGAGGCGTTCGCGGTGCTTGACGACGACGCGATGCCCGGGCTGTCGGTCGACTCGAACGAGCTCATGGCCTGCAGCCTCTTCCACCAGGGCGTGTTCGGTGGGGCGCTGGAGAAGGCCGAGCGCGGGCTGGCGGCCTACGACGGCGTCTACGACAACGCCATGATGGCGTCGTTCGGCGACAGCCCGGGCGTGGCCTGCCACGTCTGGGCCCTCCACTCGCTGTGGTTCCTCGGGCGCGACGACGAGGCGCTCGAGCGCGCGCGTCGCACGCTCGAGCTGGGGGAGCGCCTCGGCAGCGCCCACGCGCGCGGGTTCGCGCATGCCCAGGTCGCGCTGCTCGCGTGCATGCGGGACGACCCCGACGTGGCCCGGGTCCACGCCGAGGCCGCCATCGACGCCTCGCGCCTCGGCGGCTACGTGTACCGCATCGCGATGGGGCTGGTGGCGCGCGGCTGGGCGCTGGCCGCCCAGGGGCAGCACGACGAGGGCATCGCCGAGCTGCGCCGGGGCATCCAGCTCTCGCGCGCGACCGGGGCGAGGATGGACGACGCCTTCTACCTCGGCCTCCTCGCCGACGCGTGCGCGCGGGCCGGGCGGGGAGACGAAGCCCTGGCGGCGCTGGACGAGGCGCGCACGGAGGTGCCGCGGGGCGGGCGGTTCTTCTGGGAGGCGGAGCTCGGCCGCCTGAGGGGGGAGTTGCTGGTCGCGCGCCGGCCGCGCCGAGGAGGGCGAGGACGCGCTGCGGCAGGCCCTCGAGACCGCGCGCGGGCAGGGGAGCCCGACGCTGGAGCGGCGGGTGCGGACCTCGCTGGCGCGCATCATGCGGGCGAGCGGCCGCGCGGGCGAGGCGGCGGCGGTGCTCCCGCCGGAGCCCGCCCCGTCGCCGGCCGTGCGGTACGCCCGCAGCGGCGCGCTCAGCATCGCCTACGAGGTGACGGGAGACGGACCGCCCGACCTCGTGCTCGTGCCGGGGTTCGTCTCGCACCTGGCCATGGACCGGGCCGAGCCGCGGCACGCGCGCTTCCTCGACCGGCTCGCCGCGTTCTCGCGGCTGATCCGCTTCGACAAGCGCGGCACCGGGCTCTCCGACCGCCCTGCCGGGCTGCCGGACCTCGAGACCCGGATGGACGACGTCCGCGCGGTGATGGACGCCGCCGGGTCGCGCCGGGCGGTGCTGCTCGGCTACTCGGAGGGCGGGCCCCTGTCGGTGCTGTTCGCCGCGACCCATCCCGAGCGGGTCGCGGCGCTGGTGCTCGTGAACTCCTACGCCAAGCGGCTGGACCCCGAGGCCGGCTACCCGTGGGCGACCCCCCGCGAGGCGCGCATGCGCTCCATCGCGCAACTGGAGGAGGACTGGGGGTACGAGGCGCTCGGGGCCGCGCTCTGCCCGACCGGCGACGAGGCGATGCGGCGCTGGTGGGCGGAGCGGTGCCGCGCCGCGGCCAGCCCCGGGGCCGCCCGGGCGCTCAGCGAGATGAACTCCGAGATCGACGTGCGCGACGTGCTGCGGGCGATCCGGGTCCCCACCCTCGTCGTGCACCGCACCGGCGACATGCGGGTCGTGGTCGGGCACGGCCGGTACCTGGCCGAGCAGATCCCCGGCGCCCGCCTGGTCGAGATCCCCGGCATCGACCACTTCGTCGGCGTCGATGCGGACCAGATCGTCGATGCGGTCGAGCCGTGGGTGCGGGGCCTGCCGCCGGAGGCCGCCGCGCCGCCGGACGCGCCCCCGGCGCTCGCCACCATCCTCGCCGCCGCCGACGCGGCGGGGGCGCCGGCGCTGCGCGAGGAGGTCGCACGCCACCGGGGGCGGTTCGTCGAGGGGGTGGCGCTGTTCGGCGGGCCGACGCGGGCGATCCGGTGCGGCCTGGCCGCCGCGCGCCGGGATCCGGCGGCGCGGCTCGGGGTGCACACCGGCGAGATCTCGGGCGACCGCGGGCCCGCGGTCGAGATCGCGCGCTCCGTGGCGGAGGCGGCGCGGCCGGGCGAGGTGTTGGTCACGGCCACGACCCGCGACCTCGTGCCCGGCTCGGGCCTGCGGTTCGCCGACGACGCGGGACGCCTCTACGGGGACCGGCACGTCTACGTCGCCGATCCCGGCGAGGGGGACGGCGACGCCGCGGCCACGGCGCCGGCCCCGGCGCCCGCGGCCGCGCCGTAGGCCTCGTCGCGCGCGCCGGAGGGCCCCAGCCCCTGTCGCTCGGCGGCGAGCGAGGCGCCGAGGCCCGCCAGGAGCGCCCACGAGGAGGACCCGATCCCCGCGGCCTGGAAGGGCGTGGCCGCGACGAGGAACGCCGTGACGGCGCCCACCGGAAGCGGGCCCGCGAGCGCCCGCGCGAGGGCGTCCTGGAAGGCCGGCAGCACCGCGAGCCCCGTGACGACCGCCACCGCCGAGGGCGGGAGGGCGCCGACGAGGGTGACGACCGCGGCGGAGCCGCCGGCGACGACGAGGGCGCCGACCGAGGCGACCACGCTCGCCAGGTAGCGGGTCTCCAGGGGGCCGGCGTCGGGACCGCCCACGATCGCGGTCGTCGCCCTGCCCACGCTGGCCTGGTGGCCGCCGGCGAGGGCGTTGAGGACGGACGCGATCCCGACGGCGGCCGACACCGCGTTGGCGGGCGGGCGATACCCCTGCGCCTCGAGGTAGCCGAGCCCCTGGACGTTCCCGAGGGCCAGCGCGAAGACGACCAGGGGAGGGCTCACGGTGGCGATCGCGTCGAGCGAGAAGGCGATGTGGGCGGCCCCGAGCGCCGGCGGGCGCAGGGCCCCGTCGAGCGGGCCCAGGCGGCCCGTCAGGCAGGTGGCGGCGATCGCGACCACCGCGGCGACGGCGACCGGCGGTGCCCGGCGCGAGCCGGCCGCGCGCGCGGCCAGGTAGGCGCCGGCCGCGGCGCCCGCGATCAGGCCGTCGTCGGCCACGGCCGAGACCGCGCCGGTGAGGTACTGGAGGATGCTCCCCGCGAACATCCCGACCACGATCGGGAGGGGCACGAGGCGCATCACCCTCTCGCCCACGCCGAGCAGCGCGAGCGCCAGGATCGCGACCCCCGCGACCAGGTTCGCGCCGACGAGCTCGGCGAAGGTGTGGTCATCCGCGACCGATCCCAGGTAGACGAGGCCCAGGATGCTCCACGTGATCGAGATGGGCTGACGCGCACGCACGCTGAGGACGATCGACGCGATCGCGCTCGTGGTCCACACCGCGAAGATCCACCGCGAGGCCTCATCCGCGTCGAGCCCCATATCGGCGATCACGGCGACCTGCACGGGAAGCGGCGCGAAGGCGAAGAAGACGGCCGCGCCGATCCCCGCGCCCACCGCGGCCGACCGGCCGCCCGCGTCCCGTGCGACGCCCCCGCCCATGATCTCGCGTCCCATCTCCGCGGCCGGCATGCCGGACCTCAGCGCGCCGCGGGCTGCGCGGTCGCGGACGGCACGAGTGCGCCGGCGCTCGCCCGCGGCAGCGCGAGGGCCAGCGAGGTCCCGACCACCCCGAGCACCGCGCACGCCCACAGGCCGGCCTGCACGCCGCCCGCCAAGGTGTCGACGGCCCCCGCGCCCCGGCCGGCCAGCGCGCCCTCCCGGGCCGCCGCGACGGCGGACGCCAGCGCGATGCCGACGGCGCCCCCGACCCACTGGCACGTGTTCAGCAGGCCCGAGGCCAGCCCGGCGTGATCGTCTCCGGCCGCGTCGAGGGCTGCCATGGAGACCGTCAGGAACAGCAGCGGGATCGCCACGCCGAGCACCAGCAGCCCCGGCAGCAGGTCGCGGGCGTACGAGCCGGAGCCCGGGGCGCGCGCGAGGAGCGCGATGCCCGCCGTCATGCCGAGCATCCCCGCGATCATCAGCGGCCGGGCGCCGAGCGCCCGCGCCGCCCGGGCCCCGAGGGGCGCGACGACGGTCTGCGTCGCCCGCACGGCCAGCAGCCCCGCTCCGGCGGCGATGGCCGACAGGCCGAGCACGTCCTGCATGTAGACGCTCACCAGCAGGAAGCCGCCGAGCATCATCGCCCCGTGCACCATGGCCACACCGTTGGCCGTAAGAAGGGCCGGCCTGCGCAGCGCGGCCCGGGGCAGCAGCGGCTCGGCCGCCCGCGCCTCCCACGCCGCGAACGCGGCGAGCAGGGTCGCGCCGGCCGCCAGCAGGCCGATCGCGGCCGCGTCCGCCCATCCCGTCGCCCCCGCCTGGGAGAGGCCGCCGACGAGCAGCGTCAGCCCGCCGGTGGCGAGGCCCGCGCCCACCACGTCGAGCGGCCGGCCGCCGCGGCGCCGGTCGGCGGGCACGGCGAGCCGCGCGACGACCGCCCCGGCGGCGGCGACCGGGGGGTTGACGAGGAAGATGCCGCGCCAGCCCAGCGTCTCGACGAGCGCGCCGCCCAGGAGGCCGCCGGACGAGGCCGCGAGGGCGCCCGCGGAGCCCCAGACGCCGAGGGCGCGCGTGCGCGCCGCGCCCTCCGGGAACGCCTGGGCGAGGAGCGCCAGGGCCGCGGGCGAGAGCAGCGCCGCGCCGATCCCCTGCACGGCCCGGGCGGCCAGGAGGACGGCGGCGTCGCCGGCGAGCGCGCACATCAGTGAGCCGGCGCCGAACACCGAGAGCCCGGCGACGAACGCGCGCCGCCGGCCCCTCATATCCGCCAGCCGGCCCGCGAGCAGCAGCAGCCCGCCGAACGACACGGCGTAGCCGCTGACCACCCAGTGCAGGTTCGCGGCGCCCATCCCGAGGTCCGCCCGGAGCGAGGGCAGGGCGACGTTGACGGCGGTGATGTCCAGCACGACCAGGAACTGGGCGCTGCAGAGGGCCGCGAGCAGCGCCGCCCGGCGCCGTTGGGTGAGGGCGCCCACGGCTAGTGCAGCTCGGGGGGCTCGCCCAGGGCGACCTGGGCCGCGAACTCGTACGCGCGGTTGGCGCCGAGGGGGTGCATGAAGGCGCCCGCGCGCACGTCGCGGTAGGCCCGCGAGAGCGGGTGGCCGCTCATGTACCCCGCGCCGCCCGACAGGGCCATGGTGCGGTCGACCACCCGCACGGCCGCGTCGCCGATGGCGAGCTTCGCCTCCTGGACGGCGGCGAAGGCGGGCGCCATCGCCGCGACCGTCTCCGGCATCGGCTCCTCCCCGCCGTGGAACCGGTCCAGCAGCCGCCCCGACTGCCCGAGCAGGGCGCGGATCGTCGTCAGGTCAACGGCGTTCTCGGCCACCAGCATCCGGGCGCGCGCCTCGCGGGCCATCGCGGGCCGACGCGCTATGCCGTCGAGCGCGTAGCGGCCGGCCGACTCGGCGATGCCCGCGGAGGCCGCGGCGTGGAACGCGCCCGCGTTCAGGTTGCGCTCCATGAAGTCGGTCGTCAGCCGCCCGGCGGGGAAGCCGCCGCGGATCGCCGACTCCGGCAGGCGGACGTCCTCGAACGAGACCGAGTTGCTCCCCGACGCGCGCATCCCCATGGCGTCCCAGTCGTCGTGGATCACGACGCCGGGGGCGTCGGCGGGGACCTGGGCGTAGGCGTAGCGCTGCGGTCCGTCCCCGTCCTCCACCGTGACGGAGGCGTAGAGCAGCGTCGCCGCCGGCGACATGGTGCAGAACACCTTGCGCCCGGCGATCGTCCAGCCCTCGGGCGTCCGCCGCGCGCGGGTCGCCGGGCGCGTCAGGTCCTGGCCGGGCTCCGAGACGGCGGCGGCCATGATGGTCCGGTCCCGGACGAGGCGGATCAGCGACGCGCCGAAGGCGTCACGGCGCCTGTCGTCGCCCTCGCGTTGAGCCAGCCGGTAGCGGCGGGCCATGCTGAGGACCGGCAGCAGGTGCATGTTCCATCCGATGGCGAGCGCCGCGTCGCCGCGCGCGAGCCGGCTCGAGGCGATGAGCAGGTCGTGCACCGACTCCACGCCGAGGCCGCCGAGCTCGCGCGGAACCGGCGCGGCGAAGAACCCCGCCTCCTGGAGGGCGGCGACGTTCTCGAACGGGAAGCTGGCCTCACGATCGTGGGCGTCGGCGCGCGTGGCGAAGTCGATCGCCAGGGCCTCGGCCACCTCGACGAGGCGACGGCCGGCGCGGGTGCCGGGGGTGAGCTCGAACACGGTGTGCTCCTTCCGGTCGGCCCGCGCCGCACGCGTGGGCGGGGCGCGCGGCGCGGGGCGGCGACGGGCGTCAGCCGGTCACCACGTCGATGGTCACGGGCACGCTGCGGGCGACGACGTCGTAGACGGCCGAGCGGACCCGGCCCCGCTCGACGACCTCGCGGAGCTTCTCCGGGGGCGCGTCGCCGCGGATCGTGAAGGTCGCCCGGATGCGCTGGTATCCGTTGCGCACCTCGTCGGAGAGGCCGAGCGCCCCCCGCACGTCCATGTCCCCCTCGAGCACCGAGGACACGTGGGTGAGCGCGACCTTGCGGGCCGCGGCGACGTAGACGATGGAGGTCGTCAGGCACGAGGCGAGGGCGCTGAGCAGGAGCTCCGCCGGGTTGGGCCCCTCGTTGGCGCCGATGAGGATCGGCGGCTCGCCCGCGTCGATGACGAAGGGCTCGTCCCGCGAGGCGTCCTCGCCGCGGGCGGCGTAGAAGCCCTGGACCTCGTTGCGGTTGTGCGATCCGCCCATCCAGGTGTTGCGGGTCCGGAACCGGAAGCGGGCGATCCCGGGATCCGCCGTGATGGCGTCGAGGGTCGCGAAGAGGTTGCCGGTGTGGACGCCGTTGCGGACGGTGGCCGCGGGGGTGTGGGTGGTGGTCACTGGTGGTCTCCCTTTCAGGGGCCCGGCCGGTTGCCGGGCGACGTGGGCCGATGGAACCGGGGGCCCCCAAACGCCCGGTAGGCGGCCGGTAAACGGCCCGCGCCTGCGACGCCAGCATCAGGACGGCGAGGCTGACCCCCGGCGCGGCCGCCAGGCGCCGTGGCATTCGTGCTCGCCGTGCTCGTCGGAGCGCATCCCCCGATGCGCCGGGCGCCGCCGGCCTACGGCACGAGGCGAATCCTGCGGATCACCGGGGGCGGCTTCCTCTCGCCCGCCTTGGGCCTCGCTCCGACGACGTAACCGAGCGCCACGTTGAGGCGGGTGCGCAGGTTGAACGTGTGGGCCCGGAAGGGCACGGGGATGCAGACCCGCCGCCGCCCGGCCGCGGTGAAGACGACCTTCCTCTGGCCGAAGAGGCGGATGCTGAGCCGCCCGCTGAAGATGGAGACGAGCACCCGTGCCGGCCGCGCGCTGGCGACCCTGACCAGCACGCACTTGGAGCGCGTGAGCGCGACGAGCGAGACGGTGCCGGGCGCGACGATGGTCGTCGGGCCGCCCTGCAGAGTCTGTGGCGACGGGATCGTCGTGCCGAGGTCCACCGCCGCGGGGCCCTTCGAGCACCCGAGGAACCTCGACGTCTCGGGGCCGAAGGGCGCGCCGGTCGTGGTGGTGCCCGTCGTCGTGAACGACTTCCCGTCGGCGGCGAGCGTCATGTGCCACGTCCCGGTGCCCTCGGGGACGCGGAAGGTGGCGTCCGCCGAGGTGCCGGAGATCCTCCCCTGGATCGTCTCCGCGTCGCCCACCAGCGTGCCGAACAGCCTGTCACCGGTCTGAAGGAACGAGAGGACGCTCGTGCCGCGGGCGCTCCACAGGCCGGTCCACGGCCCTCCGGCGCACGCGGCCGGCGGCGGGGCCACGAGACGCGGCTCGGTGCCGCCGCTCAGGTAGGTCCACGTGAAGCTGAAACCCGTGCCGAACTGGGTCACTCCGGAGCCGGAGACGCTGCGCGCGTCCGTGGCCAGCGTTCCGGTGAACGTGCCGCCGACGCCCGGGCAGACGGTGCTCTGATACGCGAAGTCGGCCTTCGTCGAGTCGGCCGACGCGGTGCCCGTGATGGTGATCCCCGGCAGCGTCGCCGTGCCCGGGCAGGGCTGGGTGCCCGTGATCTGCGTCCCGGTCTGGGTGACCGTGATGACGCCGCCGTCGTTGGTCTGCCATGTGCCGGTCCACGGATCGGCGGGCAGGGCGAGCGCGGGGCCGGCCCGACCGAGCGCGAGCACCGTCGCCAGGGTGACCAGGAGGAGCGTCGCGAAGCGTCTCATGCGGGGGCCCTCGTCGCGGGCCTGCATCCTCCGGCACCGGTCGCGGTCGGCGCAATACGCCGACCGGCCCGATCGCCATCTCAGGCGATGGGCGGCGGGATCCCCTCGGCGCTGGCGGGCAGGGCGGGGTCCCAGCCGCACACCGCGCAGGAGTGCCGGAAGGCCGAGCGCGCGAACTCCACGACGAGCCCGCGCGGGTCGTCGCCCGCGCGGACGTCCTCCCAGTCGAGCAGGTACTCGCCCAGGTCGCCGTCCCACCGCGCGGCCGCCGGCGCGAGCGTCGCGCCCGCGAAGCCCGGCGGGGCCGGGTGGGCGTAGGCGTAGAAGGCGGCCCGCTCGTAGCGCGCGTCGCCGGGCCACCAGCCCACGGCGACCTCCTGCGCGTCCATCGCGTTGCGCATGATGAAGTCGTCGGAGGGCGGCGCGGCCGGCGCCCCCGAGAAGAGGTTGACCGCGAGGTCGAACGAGCCCCACCACGCGTTCACCGGCGTCGAGCGCCCGCGGTAGGGCGCCCGGAACGCGGCCAGGGCGAGGGCCGCCTGGGTCGCGGCGGCGAAGTAGGCCTCCACCTGTCCGGCGTCGTAGCGCGCGTGCTCGGCGTCCTCGTCGAGGGGGGTCGTCCAGGGCACCTCCTGCGGCGTGGGGTTGATCGTCACCGGGCCGCCCACGTCGCCGGCGGCGGCCAGCACCGCCCGCGTCACCTCGCCCACGGGCCGGTCGGGCGTCAGCGGGATGCGGCGCGCGCCGCCGCCGCTGTGCTCGACGACCGCCTCGTGGGCGCGCAGGTCGAGCGCCGCCACGATCGCTCCGGACCCGTCGGGCGCCGGCAGCGGGAGCGTCTCCCAGCCGCGGGCGGTGAGGCGCAGGGCCGCATGCTGGAGCTGGGGCTCCGGGCGGCGCGAGCGCCACCGCGAGCTTGCCGAGCACCTGCGTGTGCGCGTGGAGCGTGTCGCAGGTCTCCTGCCACTCGCCGTACGCGGGAAGGCTCGGCCAGGCGGGCATGGGCGCCATCCTAGACCCTCAGGGGAGCAGGCCGAGCTCGCCGGCCCGCCGGGCGGCCTCGATGCGGGAGCGGCACCCCAGGCGCCGGAGGATGCTGCGGACGTGCATGTCGACCGTCCGGGGGCTGACGTAGAGCTCCTGGGCGATCTCGCGGTTGGTGCGCCCGGCGGCGACCAGGCGCACGACCTCCAGCTCGCGCCGCGAGAGGCCGCCCCCCTCCGCGTCCGCCTCGGCGCGGCGCCCCAGCCGGTGGGCCACCGGCTCGCCGAGCGCGGCGACCTCGCGGGCGGCCTCCGCGGCGAGGGGCCGGGCGCCGAGCCGGCGCGCGGTGCGGTACGCCTCCTCGAGGCGCGTGAGCCCCGCGCCGGCCTCGCCCGCGGCCGCCAGGGCGACGCCGGCGCGCAGGAGGATCCCCGCGCGGTCGAACGGCACGTCCAGGCTCCGGTGGACCTCCGCCGCGCGCGCCATCTGCTCGGCCGCGGTCGCCGCGTCGCCCTCGGCCAGCGCGGCCTCGCCGATCGCGTGCGCCAGCGCGGCGAGCGCGTCGGGGTGCCCCGTCGTCGCGGCGATGACCGACAGGGCGGCCGTGCACCGTCGGGCCGCCGGCAGGTCCCCGCGCCGGGCGAAGAACTCCGCGGCCCAGCGCAGGCCCCGGAGGGCGTAGTGGTGGTCCTCGCTGCGCTCCCAGCGCTCGACGATCCCGTGGCACCAGCGCGCCGCCTCATCGTCGGCGCCCTCGGCCGCGGCGATCCACGACAGCGCCGTCATGCTGTCGATCGCCATGTTGAAGTGGTCGAGCCGCGACGAGACGGCGAGGGAGGACGTCAGCATGCGCCGCGCGGTCCCCATCCGACCGCGGTACGCCTGGATGGCGCCGACCAGGCCCTCGGCCACCCAGGCGCCGGGGCCCTCCGCGATGATGCGGCGGCCGAGATCGGTCGCGCGCGTCCACTCCCCGCACTCGCGCAGCACGAACACCATGCAGGTCATGCAGGCGACGGCGACCTCGCCCTGCCCGGACGGCTCGCAGAGCTCGAGCGCGGAGTCGAGCGTCGCCTCGGCGCCCCGGTAGTCGCCGGCGTCGTACACGATCAGGCTGAGGCGCTGGTAGAGCTCGGCGGCGACGGGCGTGAGGCCGTCGGCGAGGGCGACGCCGAGCGCGTCGCGGACCAGCGCGAGCCCATCGGCGTGGTCCCCGCGCTTGGCGCGGGCCACCGCCTCGAGCCCCCGTGCGCGCAGGAGCAGGTCCGCGCGCCCCGCCTCCGCGGCGCGCGCCTGCGCGTGGGCGGCGGCGCCGATCGCGGCGGAGTACTCCGCCCGGGCCCGGAGGTAGCCGGCCGCCCCGAGGTGCTCGACGGCGGCGTCGGCGGGCCGCCCCGCCTCGGTGTAGGAGTCGGCGGCCGAGCGGCGGGCGGCCAGCGCGGACTCGCGGTCGCCCCTCAGGTCGTGGACCCCGGCCAGGCGGCGCTGCGCATCGGCGCGGACGCCGGCCTCCGCGGCGCCGGGGTGCAGATCGCAGAGCTCGCGCCAGGCCCGGGCGGCCTCGGCGAGCTGGCCGGCCAGCTCGGCGCTCGCCGCGTAGGCGCCGAGGGCCCGCACCCTCGCCTCGTCCTCCTCACCCTCGGGCCACAGCTCGAGCGCCTGCCGTGCGGCGTGCGCCGCGTCGCCGTAGGCGTGCACCTCGTGCAGGTCGCGCGCCGCGCGCATCAGCGCCGGCCGCGCCCGAGCGGGGTCTCCCGCGCCCAGCCAGTGCGCCGCGACCTCTGCGGCCGGCGCGCCGGCCGCCTCGAGCCGCGCGGCGAGCTCGCGGTGCAGGGCCCGGCGCCGAGACCAGGGGACGTCGGCGTAGAGGGCCTCGCGGGTCAGCGCGTGGCGGAAGGACCACCGGCCCGCGGGCTCCTCGCGGACCCACCCGCGCTCGGAGAGCTCCGTCAGCCCCTCCGGGCCCGTCAGCGCCTCCACGAGGCCCGGGTCGAAGCTCGCGCCCGCGACGGCGGCCGCGTCGGCGGCGGCCCGCGCGTCGCGCGAGAGCTCCATGGTCGCCATGAGGACCGCGTCGCGGATGGTCTCCGGCACCGCCACCTCGGCGTCGCCCGCCAGTGACAGCCCGCCCGCGCCCGGGGCGAGCGCACCCGTGGCCGCCAGGGCGCGGGTCAGCTCCTCCACGAAGAACGGCAGGCCCTGGGTCCGCGCGTGCAGCACGCGCACGAGCGACGGCGCCACGGGCGCGTCGAGCACGGCCCGGGCGAGCTCCCCGGTCTCGTCCGGCGTGAGCGGCGCGAGGCTCAGCTCGTCCAGCCTCCCCTGGCGGCGCAGCTCGTGGCGCAGCCGGCGCAGCGCGTGGTCCCGGGGGAGGCCGTCGGAGCGGTAGGCCCCGACCAGCAGGACGGGCAGCTCGGAGAGCGGCCGGGCCAGCGCCGCCAGGAGCTCGAGGGTCGCCTCGTCGGACCAGTGGAGGTCGTCGAGGTGGACGACGGCCGGGCCGTCCCCGACCAGCGCGGCCACCGCGAGGCGCAGGGCCTCGACGAGCGTCGCCCGGTCGCCGGCGGCCGGCGACGGCCCCAGCTCGGGCAGCGCCAGCGCCAGGTGGCCCTCCAGCGGCCCGAGCGCCTCGAGCGCCCCGGGCCGGGCCCGCAGCCCTCCGCGCAGCGCCTCTGCAAGCGGGCCGTACGGGGAGGGGTCGCCGTGCCCCGCGCGCCCGCGCAGCACCGTCAGCCCCGGCCGGCCGGTCAGGTCCTCGACGAGGCGCGTCTTGCCGATGCCGGCCTCGCCGGACACGAGGATCAGGGACCCCGTCCCCTCGCCCGCGCGCTCGAGCGCCTCGGCGAGCCGCAGCCGCTCGGCGTGGCGGCCGATCAGCGCGTTGGACGCGGTCATCGCGCCGAGTGTACGCCCGCCGGAGACGGGGGCCTCCGGCGGGCGACGGGCTCAGGCCGCCGCGGCGACCGGGTCGGGGCGCACGACCACGGTGTCGACGACCGGCGTGATCCCCTGCGCCGGCATGTCGGAGGCCGCCGCGTGCGTGCGGATCGCCTCGGGGCTGTCGGCCTGGTAGAGGCAGACGGTGCCGAGCGCGCCGCTGTCCTCCTGGACGACGTAGCTGCGGATCCAGCGGACGCCGGAGCCGGGACGATCACCCTCGGCCGCCGAGCGCGCGGCGGCGGCCTGCAGGTCCTCGGGCGTGGCCCAGGCGTAGCGACGCTGGATGACGTACAGGTCCATCTCACGTACCCCCTGCTCGGAGGCCCGCGGCTTATGCGGGCCTCGATTCGTCGTGGCCCGACGCTATGCCCGCGTCCCGCGCTCCGGCATCGGCGGGATCGCCGTACCGGAGCGCGGGGCATGCCGTATTCCGCCGCTACGACACGGGCAGCATCCCGTAGGCGCGCGTCGGCCGCAGCAGCGCGAGGACGCGCCCGTCGGCCACCTGCTGCTCCCGGAAGGCCGTCCAGTCGTCGTGCTCGCCGAGCAGGGCCCGGTAGTGCTCGACCAGCATCTGGGTCGTGGCGTCGTGCGGGTCGGCCGCCACGGGCGTGAGCTCGACCTCGGCCTCGAGGACCGCGTAGGCCCAGAAGTCCTCCTGGGTCACGTGCAGGGCCGCCCAGGGCTCGCGGGCGAGGTTGCGGCCCTTCGCCCGGCTCGTGGTGGTCGAGATGCGGATCGTGCCGTCGTCGAAGACGGCGTGCAGCACGTTCGACAGCTGGGGGCGCCCGTCCCGGCGGATCGTCGCCAGCACCGAGCGCGTTGTGGTGCGCGCGAACGCGACCGCGGTCTCCAGGTCCATCGGATCCTCCTCGTCGCGGTGGGCCCGGCCAGTCTGGCGCGGCCGCCGGCTCGTGCCCTGGTGCGCCCGGCGGCTACAGTCCGGCGATGCCCGGCCGCATCGTCATCTGCGGGGCCGGCGCCATCGGGGCGTCTGTCGCGTACTTCCTCACCCGGCGCGGGGCGCGCCCGCTGGTCGTCGACCGGGCCCGCCCGGCGGCCGCCGCGTCCGGCCGGGCGGCGGGGTTCCTGGCCGAGGACTGGAACGCCGGCACGCCCCTCGACGCCCTCAGCCGGGCCAGCTTCGCGTTGCACCGCGAGATCGCGGCCGAGCTCGGCGCGGAGCGCATCGGCTACCGGCCGATGGACGCGCTCATGACCGCCGCGGGCGACGAGGGCGACCTGGAGCGGTACCGGCGCCTGCCCAACCCTGACTGGCTCGACGGCAACGTGGTCGCGCACGAGGTGATCGGGGGCCCGGGCACCACCGCCCAGGTGGACCCGCGGCGGTTCACGACCGCGGTCCTCGAGGCGGCGGTCGAGCGCGGCGCGGAGCTCGTCACGGGCGTCGTCGACGGGCTCTCCTTCGAGGGGGACGACGGCGCGCTCGGCGGGGTCTCCATCGACGGCGGGCTCCACCCCGCCGGCGTCGTGGTGCTGGCCCTCGGGCCGTGGACCAGCCAGGCCCAGCGGTGGGTCGCGCTGCCCCAGGTGTTCGGCACCAGGAGCGCGAGCGTCGTGCTCGGCGCCGAGCTGCCGGCCCAGGCCGTGTTCAGCGAGTTCATCGCGCGCGACCGCGGCCGCATGACCGTCGAGATGTACCCCCGCTCCGGCGGCGCCGTCTACGTCTCCGGCCATCCCGAGCACGGCGCCCTGCCCGACGACCCCGACGAGATCGCGCCCGGCGACGCCGCCATCGCGGAGCTCCACCGCGTCGCGGGCGTCCACTCGAGCGTCCTGCGCGATGCCGAGGTGCTGGCGCGCTCCGCCTGCTACCGGCCGCTGACCGTGGACGGGGTCCCCCTGATCGGCCCGGTGCCCGGCGCACCCGGCGCCTTCCTCGCGACGGGCCACGCGTCGTGGGGGATCCTCAACGCGCCCGCCACGGGGCGGATGGTCAGCGAGATGATCCTCGACGGCCGCTCGACGTCTCTCGACGCGACGCCGTTAGCCGTCTCCCGCCTCCCCGCCGGGAGGATCTGACCGGCGCTCAGCCGGTGACGCGCCCCGGGCGCAGCGGCCGCACGTGCCCGCGCACCTTCTCCAGCATCTTCGCGAGGGACCTCAGCTCCGCCTCGGTCAGGTGGCTCGTGAAGTGACGGCGGATCCCGTCGCGGTGGAAGCGGCGCGCCTCCTGGAGGGTGGCCAGGCCCTCGTCGGTGATGAGGACGAGCACCACGCGCCGGTCGTCCTCGGGCCGCTCGCGACGGACGACGCCGGCCTTCTCCATCTTGTCGATGACCCGGGTCAGGCCGCTCTTGCTGGCCAGGATCCGGCTCGCGACCTCGTTCATCGGGGCGCCGTGGCCGGCCTCCTCGAGGTGCACGAGGACGTCGTACCAGCGGAAGGGGAGCCCCACCGCCGCCTCGAGCTCGGCGTCGAGGATGTCGGGGAGCGCCAGGGCGCACTCGAAGAACACACGCCAGGAGGCGAGCGCCTCCGGAGAGGGGCTTGACAGCTTTGGTTGCGCGTCAGATAGTTCGTTATGCAACGTTTTACTCTGCATAGGTTGATTTGCGGCCTATGCGGAGACTACCCCTTCGGAAGGAGGTCCACCATGACGCAGACCAAGCTCGCGCCGAGGCTCTTCCACCGCCGTCACGCTGAAGGGCGGTCCTACTGGGGCCCGGGCGACCTCTACACCTTCCTCGTCACCGGCGACGAGTCGGACGGCGCGTACTTCTCGATGCTGGCGATCGTGCCGCCACAGGGCGGCCCCCCGCCCCACATCCACCTCACTGAGGACGAGACCTTCTACGTGCTCGAGGGAACGCCGACCTTCCGTCTCGGCGACGAGCGGATCGTGGCGGGCCCCGGCGACTTCGTGAACGTGCCCAAGGGCGTCCTTCACTGCTTCCGCAACTTCTCCGACCAGCCGGTGCGGATGATCCTCACCTTCACGCCGGCCGGCATCGAGAAGTTCTTCGAGGAGACCCTCGAGCGGGCGTACGACCTGACCCAGGAGTGCCCGGACAACCTGGCCGAGGTGGGCGCCCGGTACGCGGAGGCCGCCCCGCGGTACGGCATGGAGTTCTTCCTGGACGCCTGAGCGCCCGGGCGGGAGGGGTTCGGGAGTCCGGTTGGGCGGGCGACCCATTGGCTGCGGTCGCCCGCGCTGAAATAGACTCGGGCTCCCGGCGGGAGCCCTGAAGATGCCCCTCCCATCGAACGTGTTCCTCGAGAATCCGTCGCGCTTCGACGGCATCGGCCTGCACCGCCGCGACGCGCGCTACATCCGGGACCTCCTCCCGCTCCTCGAGCTCTTCTACCGCCACTACTTCCGCGTGACGGCGACGGGGCTCGAGAACCTGCCGAGATCGGGGCCGGCCCTCGTCGTGGGCAACCACAGCGGCGGCATCATGACCCCCGACACGGCGATGATCCTCCACGCGTGGATGACCGCCCACGGGGCGGAGTCGCCCGTCTACGGCCTCGTGCACCCGGCGATCTTCCAGATCCCCTACCTGAACGTCCACACCATGAAGATCGGGGGGATCCGGGCTCATCCGCGGCAGGCCATGGAGGCTCTGGACGAGGGCGCCGTCGTGCTGGTCTACCCCGGCGGCGGCGACGAGGTCTACCGGAGCTTCCGCCGCCGACACGAGGTCGACCTGATGGGCCGGACGGGCTTCATCAAGCTCGCCGCCCGGTACGACGCGCCCATCGTGCCTCTCGTCGCGGCCGGGGGCCACGAGACGCTGATCGTGCTCGACGACGGCGAGCGGCTCGCGCGCTGGCTCGGGCTGCACCGCCGCGGGGTGCCGCGCCTGCCGGTCACGCTCTCGTTGCCGTGGGGGGTGGTCGTCGGCTTCCCCTACAACATCCCGTTCCCGGCGAAGATCGACATACGCGTCGGCGAGCCGATCGACCTGGGCGTCACCTCGGCCGACCTGCGCGACAGGCGGGTGGTGCGGGCCTGCTACGAGCGCATCGAGACGCACATGCAGCAGATGCTCGACGAGTTGGTCGCCGCGCGCGCATGAGCCCGAGAGCCGCCCCGGCCGTCGAGGCCACGATGCGCGCCAAGGAGCAGGAGGCCCGTCCGCCGGCGGGCCACGACGAGTTCTTCGACACCCTTGCCCACTACCGCGACGAGGTGCTGGCGGAGCTCCGCGCGCTCATCCCCGACAACCCCTACCGGGACGTCCTCTACGACCTGATGCTCGAGTACCCGCTGCGCGAGGGGAAGGGGTTCCGGCCGGCCCTGTGCCTCGCCGCGTGCCAGGGGTGCGGAGGCAGGCTGGGCGACGCGGTCACCTCGGCCGCGGCGCTGGAGCTGTTCCACAACGCCTTCCTGATCCACGACGATCTCGAGGACGGGTCCCTCAGCCGGCGGGGCAGCCCGACGCTGCACGCGAAGTACGGGGTCGGGATCGCCGCCAACGTGGGCGACGGCATGAACGTCCTCGCACTCGGCACGCTGCTGCGCAACGTCGAGCTGATCGGGCTCGAGAAGGCCCTCGCCACGGTCCGCGAGGCCGAGCGCATGGCGCGCGAGTCCGTCGAGGGCCAGGCGATCGAGCTCGACTGGATCCGGTTCAATCGCGCCGACCTGGGCGTGCGCGACTACCTCCTGATGTGCCGCAAGAAGACCTGCTGGTACACGTGCATCGCGCCGATGCGGATCGGCGCCCTGATCGCGGGCGCGCCTCCGGAGCGCCTGCGCCTCTTCAACTCGTTCGGCTTCCACGTGGGCGCGGCGTTCCAGATCCAGGACGACATCCTCAACCTGACGGCCGAGGAGCGTCTCTACGGCAAGGAGATCGGCGGGGACATCGCCGAGGGGAAGCGGACCGTGATGGTCGTCCACCTCCTGGCCTCGGCGCGGTCCCGGGATCGACGCCGGCTGGTGCGCATCTACGGCAAGGACCGCCGCGAGAAGACGGAGGCGGAGCTCGATTTCGTGCGGGCGGGGATGGACCAGTACGGCTCCATCGACTTCGCGCGCGCGCTCGCCCACCGCCTCGCGCTGCGCGCCGAGTCGCTGTTCGAGCGCGACCTGAGGTGGATTCCGGCGTCGTCCCACCGCCGCTTCCTCGGCCAGATGATCGACTACATGATCACGCGTCGCCTCTAGGGCCCGCCGCCCCCGTCCACGGCGACCCGGTACTCCTCGAGCAGCGACCGGACCCCGGGCGAGCGGACCGCCCCCTCGACGAACGCCGTGAGCCCCCGCGCCAGGCGCAGCACCGCGTCGAGGTCGCCCCGCACGTCGAGCCGCCCGCCCGCGACGGCCTCCAGCAGACCCGCCCGCCCGTCGATGAGGTCCAGCACCACGCCGTCGCGCGCCGTCACGCGAGCGCGGGCGGCGCGGCCCGGGCGCCTCACGACCCGGAGGCGATCCCCCCTCACCTCGACCGCGAACCGCTCACTCCCGACCTCGAGGCCCGCCGCCCCGGGCCGGAGCTCGTCCACCAGGCGGCAGAACGCGGCCGGCGACTCGGCCTCGAGCACGCCGAGCGCCCGCTCGACGAAGGCGGCCGTGGCGGCGCCTCCCCTCACGTCACGCACCCATGAACTCGAAGACCGCGCGTGCCCGGAAGTTGACGTCCTCCTCGAGCACCCGTCCGGCGACCGCCATGGTCCCCACGACCTCGGCCAGGCGCACGTGACCGAAGCCGAGCTCGCTGGGGACGACGACCTCGATCGCGCTCCGGGGCTCGAAGCGCGCCCCGAGGTGGTCGGGGCCGTCGTCGACCTCGAGCTCGAAGCGCTCGGGGATCCCCGGCGAGCCGCCCTGGGCGAGCAGCCCCATGACGCCCGGGACGCGGCGCACGGGGGCGGCGGTGAAGACGCCCCGCGCACGCGCCCGCAGCGCGTCGCGGGTGAATACCCGCGCGAGGCGGGGGCCGCGCCACACCGTGAGGGTGTGCTCCTTGGCGACCTGACCCCCGCGGTCGCTGGTGCGGTCGTACACCAGCGTGAGGCCGGATCCGTCGCCGGCGTCGCCGGGTCCCCGCGTCACGCCCCACTGCCAGCCGAAGTCCTCGCCCCACCACCAGCGGCCCCAGTTGTGGTCGTGGTATCCCCGCCAGCCGGTGAGCGCGCCGCGCCATCCCGGCACCCGGGCCGTCCCGTCGGCGACGAGGTCGGGGACGATGAGCCAGTTGACGTAACCGCTCCCCACCGGCGTGTCGCTCCAGATCATCGTCGGCGACCCGATGGGGGTGAGGTCCGCACGGATCCTCAGGGAGCCGTCCCGGAGCGCTGCCGAGAGGCGGTAGCGGCCGTCGCGGAACGTGAGCTGCTGGCGGCCGACGCGAAGGGCCGGCGAGGTCGCCGCGAGCCGGGCCGCGTCGCCCTCGTAGAGATCAACGCCTCCCGCCCAGCCGCCCGGCCCGTGCGCCAGCAGCACGACCTTCGCCTCGCCGCCGCCCTGCGCCCCGACGTCCCCGTTCACGCTCAGGTTGGCGATCAGCGTGCGCTCGCCGTCGAAGAGCACGAAGTGCTGCCACTCCTTGTACATGGCCGCATCCGCCTCGCCCGGCGCGGGGGGGTGGAGGCGATCGGCGACCGCGAGCGCCCCGGCGGCGTCGAACGTCCTCACCGGAGCAACGGAGAGCCGTCGTCGCGACGGGCGGGCGGCGGGGCTCCCCATCCGCCGACGGCGTCGGCGCCGGAGCCGGCCGCCAGGGCCTCGTCGGCCAGCGACACCAGACCGAGCAGCACCAGCAGGAAGGGGTTGCGCTCGTCGAACTCGTCCTGGTCAGGCATCGGCCGGGCCCCGGGCTGCGGATGGCGCCACGCTCACGACGATGCCCGCGGCCGGCGCCCGGTCGTCCAGGTCGAGCAGCGCGAGGATGTCCTCCGCCATCGCGCGCGGCGACCCCGGTCCCGTGTCGGCACCCCTCAGGAACATGTCGAGTCCGGCCATCCCCCAGAGGGCCCAGCCCTCGCGGACGAGTGACGCGTCGGCGAGCACGTGCCGCCAGCGCCGTCCCGCCGGGGTGCCGGCGAACCGGCGCCCCTCCGTCATGAGCGCCAGGAGCAGGCCGCGTAGCAGGGCCCGCTCGAGTCCGTCGCCGGCTCCCTCGCCGCGGTCGTCGTCCCGCTCGGGAGGGCGGTCGAGGCTGAGGGTGGGGATCCCGTCCCGTCGGCCGGTCACGTCGCCGCGTCGGCCGGCGCATCGGCTCGGGCCGTGCTGCGCCGTCTCGTGGCCGCCGGCTTCTTCGCCGCCCGCCCCGCGGCGGGCTTCGCGGCCCCCGCGGGCTTCTTCGGCGCCGTCCGCTTCGCGGCCGCCGGCTTCTTCGCCGTGGTCGGCCTCGTGGGCTTCGCCGCCGGGGGCTCGACGTCGAGCCGTACGGCGATGCGGACCGCCTCGACGCCCGCGGCCGAGATCGTCGCGCGGTATGTCGCGCCGGGGGCGAGCTCGTCGCCGACGGGGACGAGGGCCGTCACCTGGGCCTCCTGGCCGGGCGTGAGCTCGACCCTCGGAGGATCGAAGGCGACGGGCGGATGCGCGGTCTCGTCGGTCCCGTCGCGGTGGAAGGGGCTCGCGACCAGCTCCACCGTGATGGGCGACGACGTGGTGTTCTCCACCCGGAACGCGCCGCGGGCGGTGCTCCCGGGCGGGGCCGTGAGGTGCATCTCGGGATCGGGGCGCGCCGGCTCGGGCTCCGCGGCCGGCTCGGCGCCGAGCAGGGCGCGGGTCCGCTCGTGGAACTCGGCGGTCATGTTGACGAGCGCGGTGTAGTACTCGAGGTGCAGCCGCACGAGCTCCTTGATGACCCCGTCGCCGGGGGGTGCCGAGCCCGCCGGACCCGCCCCGTCGCGGTCGATCCGCCATCGACCGAGCAGCTCCGCGCCGCCTCGGATGGCCGCCAGATCGGCCCGCAGCTTCCTCGCGACCAGGTCGCCGACCATCTTCCGCACCTCGGGGTCCCCGAGGAGGCTGCCCAGGCCGGTGGGGTCGGGTGGAAGGCCGGACATCAGCGCGCGGAGCGGCCCGCCCGTCGGTGACCGGCGGCGGGTGTCCTCAACGCGGCGCCGGGCCCTTCCCGCATGGGCGCCGATGACCGCGCTCGGCGCGGTCGCAGCAGATGGGGAACGACGGCGCGCGGTCGAGCGGCCGCACCCTGAGCCGCAGCCGCAGCTCCTGGGGATCGCAGCACTTCGAGGAGACGGTGATCACGCTCGTGTACTCCGAGCCCGGGCCGAGGACGTCCGTGACCTCGAGGCCGATCACGACGAACCCGCTCTGGCTCTCGAGGAGGTCGAGCGTGCCAGGGCTGAGGGACGGCGTGATCGCGAGGTCGCCGCCGGGGCCGCGGAGCGGATCGGCCGTGAGCGCGAGCACCCGGTGGCGGCCCGAGCGGTTCTTCAGCGTGACCGGGATCCGGACGGTCTCGCCGGGGTAGGCGTCGCGGGTGACCACGCCCAGGTCGCGGTCGCAGTCGTGGCGCTCGGGCGGCGGGCAGACGGCGAGCCGCAGGCCCGCCGCGTCCGCGAGCGTCCAGGTCGTCGAGCGGATCTGGCGCAGGTTGCGGTGCACGGCCCGGGGCAGCCCGCCGGGGATGATCCGCGTGCTCATGAGCTGCGCCCCTCCTGGGCCGCGCGCCTGGCGCGCCGCGGCCGCGCCGGCGCCTCCGGCTCGTCGGCGTCACCGGCCGAGGCCCCCACCGCGGTCACCTCGACGAGCAGCGAGGCGCCGACGAGCCTCACGAGCCCGACATAGGTCCGGCCCGCGCTCAGGTCGGCCGGCAGCCGCAGCTCGAGGTCCACGGCGCGCGTCTCCCCCGGCTGGACGGCCGTGCCGTCGCCGGCGCGCACGCGCATCTGACCCACCCGCGTGCGCGCGATCTCGCGGACGGCCTCGTCGAGGACGGCCTGGTAGCCCTTCTCGCCCTCCTTCCGGAGGGCCCCCTCCAGGCTGCGGCACACCCCGCCGCGGTCCTCGATCGTCACGGCGCCCAGCCGGTCGAGCGGGATCTCGACGTTGCCCAGGTTGGACACCACGATCGGCTGGATGAGGGTCGCCCCGGGCGACCCGCGCACCGCGAGCGAGGGCGGCGAGATCCGGGCGCGGGGGTTCTCGGCGACCTCGACGACCGCGGTGGTCCGCGCGCCGCCCGCCGAGAGCTCGACCTCGTGCCGGCCGGGTGGCGTGAAGGGGTCGAGCCGCAGCCGGACCGGCACCCGGGTGGAGCGGCCCGCGGGCAGGGCGCGCATCACCGGGACGACTCCCGCGGCGCCCGGGCGCGCGGTCTCCACCGGCCCCCCGGCCACCTCGACGGACGTCAGCAGGACGTCCTGGTCCCCGCGGTTCTCGATCTCCAGGTGGCCTCGGACCCGTCGAGGGGTCCCGGCCAGGACCGGGGGGCTGGCGCGGAGCTTCGGGTCCCGGGCTCGCCTCGTGGCCATCGCCGCGGCCTCAGCCGGTCGTGGGGTCGCGGTCTCCCTCGGCACACGGTTCCTCGCAGTCCGGGACGCAGTCGTCGCGGATGACCTCCGGCTCGCCGCACACCGAGAACGTGAGCGCGTCGATGCCGAGCAGGGTGAGGGGGAACACCGAGAAGCCGAAGTTCATCTGGACCGGGAAGCGGATCCGCGACCTCGCCAGGGTGACGGTTCGCACCAGCTCGGTGATCTGGTCGAACGTGAGGTGCGGCAGGTTCCGCAGGTCGAGGTCCACGCCCGCCTTCGCCGTGATCGGCGCCCGCGGGTCGCCCTTCAGGGTGGCCGCGACGTCCAGCGGATCGAGGCGCAGAGAGATCGGGGCGTCCTTGTTGCCCGTGATCACCGAGCTCGTGGTCGCCGTCACATCGGCGGTCGAGACCGTGGTGACCGTGGCGTTGACGTTGACGTCGAACTCCGTGGGGATGAGCTTGATCTCCGGCGATCCCATGTGCCGAGCCTCCTCGATCGCGGCACCCGTGGCCTGGCGCTTCTCGAGAGCACCCCCGACTCTATTCGCGGCCCTCCGCCCGCGTCCAACGCGCCCGGCAAGGCGTCTCGCTCCGCGAGGCGGCGGCTCGATCCCGGCACGCCTCTGGTCGTCCCGCCGCCCTGCAGCCCGCTCACCGACCACGGGCAGGTGACGTGGGGATGAGTCGCAAACCCGGTTCGGCTTCGTCCAGCGCGGGCGGGAGCTCGGCGACGAGCTCCGCGAGGAGCGGGTTGTAGAGCGCCACGCTGCGAAGCACGGGTCTACCGCCCGCGTCCGAGGTCGTGCGCTCGACGCGCAACAGGGGCGCCGCCCTGGGCACCTGGAGCAACTCGGCGTCCTTCCTCGTGGCGCTGACGGCGGTGATCGTCTGCGTGGCGCCTCCGAGCTCGACGCCGAGCTGCTCGGAGAGCGGTCGCTCCTCGAGCGCGCGGGGTGAGAGGCCGGCCGCGAGATCCGCTCTGACCCATACGGTTGCAGTCGCAAAGGGCTGCCCATCCATCCGATCGACCCGACCGATCTCCAGGACGGAATCCGCTCGGAGCACGTCGATGAGCGCCGCCGGGGTGGGAACGAATGCGAACCGCAGCAGTTCGCGCCCGGGCGTCCGTCCGGCCGCCAGGATCTGGCGCTCGATCGTCGTCAGGTCGCGCAGGGACTGACGGAGCGGTGCGTTCACGACGTACCAGCCGAAGCCCTGGCGGCTTTCGACGGTCCCGTCCTTCTTGAGCTGGGCGAGGGCCTTTCGGACGGTCACCCGGCTGGCCCGGTGATCTGCGGCGAGCTCGGACTCGGAGGGGAGCAGCCGACCGGGCGCGATCTCGCCGGCGGCTATCCGGCGGCGCAGCTCGTCGGCGATCAGCAGGTAGCGCAGCTCCCGGGGCACGATCTCGCCATCGTAGTAGACAACTATCAGACAAGTTTGCTACAAGTAGTCTCTCTGGTCCCCTGTTCCCGGATGGTGGCGATGAGGGTGGCGATCCTCGATGACTGGTTTGACACCCTGCGCACGCTCCCGTGCTTCGAGAAGCTGGCGGGCCATAGGGTCACGGTCTTCAACGACCACGTCACCGACACCGACGTGCTCGCGGAGCGTCTCGCCGAGTTCGACGCGCTGGTCCTGATCCGCGAGCGCACGGAGGTCCGCGCCGCGCTGCTGGAACGGCTTCCGAACCTTCGCCTGATCAGCCAGCGGAGCGTCTACCCGCACATCGACATCGACGCGTGCACGCGGCTGGGGATCATGGTGTGCTCCGACCTGCACGTCGGCTCTCCGGCCTATGCGGCGGCGGAGCTGACCTGGGCTCTCGTGCTCGCCGCCATGCGGCAGATCCCGCAGCAGGTCGCATCGCTCAAGTCCGGGAACTGGCAGGCGGGCGTGGGCAGCACGCTGACCGGCAAGACGCTCGGCGTATACGGCTACGGCCGGATCGGGAGGGTCGTCGCGGGCTATGGGGCTGCGTTCGGCATGAACGTCCAGGTCTGGGCGCGCCCGGAGTCCTTGTCCAAGGCCCGAGCCGACGGATTCGCGACGGCCGAGGGCAAGGACGGCTTCTTCCGGGAGTGCGACGTGGTGTCGCTCCACATGCGACTCGTGCCGGCGACCAGGGGGATCGTCACCGCGAGTGACCTGGGCCGCATGAAGGCGACCGCGCTGCTCGTCAACACCAGCCGCGCCGCCCTCATCCAACCCGGGGCACTGGTCGGGGCGCTACGAGCGGGCCGTCCGGCGATGGCCGCCGTCGATGTCTTCGAGGCCGAGCCTCTGCGTGACACGCGCCATCCGCTCCTCAACATGGAGAACGTCGTCTGCACTCCTCACATCGGCTACGTGACGCGTGAGGAGTGGCAGGTGCAATTCTCCGACGTCTTCGATCAGATCAACGCCTTCGAGGCGGGCTCACCGATCAACGTCGTGAACCCGGAGGCGCTCAGACCGTGAGCACCCCACGCTGCGACGGCGCCGGCCTGACGATCGCGAACCCCGCCCTCGTGTTGCAGTTGCTGGAGTGGCTCGCGGCCGGCCCGCGACGCTATCCCGAGGTCATGCGGGCGTGGCGGACGTCGTGCCCGCGGCTCTCGATCTGGGAGGACGCGCTCGACGTCGGGTTCGTGCGCCTGGAGCACGCGCAGGGCGACGCCGGGTTGCGGGTTCGTCTCACCCCGGAGGCGCGCGCGTTCCTCGCCGCGAGCGACCCCGGCCGAGGGCGTCTTCCCTGAAGCATGGCGCCGTCACCCGATGCCCCTTGCGGGCGCAACGGACCTGGCGGGATTGAAGCTGAACCCAAACCTTCTCGGCGCCCTAGGCCTCCGGCGTGATCCGGGCGGGTCAAGGAGCGCGCGGTAGACGAGCGCCGGGATCTCCTACAAAGCCCGCTCCGAGACCCATTCGAGAGCGACGGTGAGCGCTGGTCTCAGGCGTCGGCCAGGATCATGTCCGACGCGCGCTCCGCGATCATCATGACGGGCGCGTGGATGTTGCCCGAGGTGATCGACGGCATCACCGACGCGTCGGCAACCCGCAGGCCCTCGACGCCTCGTACGCGCAGACGGGGGTCCACCACCGCCCCGTCGTCGCTCCCCATGCGGCACGTCCCGCACGGGTGGTAGAGCGTCTGGCCCGTCGCCCGGGCCCAGCGCAGCAACGCGTCGTCGTCCTCGGCGAGGGGACCGGGGTTCATCTCGCGTGCGATGAGCGGTGCGAGCGACGGGCGGGCCACCAGGCGCCGCGCCAGTCGGATCGCGGCGACCACGCGTCTGCGGTCCTCGGGAGCGCTCAGGAAGCGCGGGTGAATCGCGGGTGGTTGGACGGGGTCGGCGGAGACGCTGTGAATGGCTCCAACCGAGCGTGGCCGCTGCTGGATGATGCCGATGGTCATGCCCGGTTGCCGGTCCAGGACGCGCCGGGCAGCGTTCTCGTAGCTGGCGTGCATGAACAGGAACTGCGTGTCCGGACGGTCGCCCTCGGGATCGGTCGTGACGAATCCGTGGCAGAGCGCCGGCCCCAGCGTGAGGATGCCGGTGCGCCGGACCGCGTACTGCGCCACCGCGGCTGCCAGCCGCCATCCCCGCGTGGATTCGTTGAGGCTGTGGATTCCCTGGAGCCGCCAGTTCATCCGCAGGGCGTAATGGTCAGAGTAGTTCTCACCGACGCCCGCGAGATCGTGCCGCACCGGCAGGCCGATGGAACTCAGCACGTCCGCGCGTCCAATCCCGGAGAGCTCGAGGAGCTGGGGTGAGCGGATCGCCCCGGCGGTCAGGATCACCCCGCGTCGGGCTCGAACGCGATGCTCGGACCGTCCGCACCTGACCCTCGCACCGGTGCATCGGTGGCCGTCGAATGTGAGACCGAGCGCGTGGGTGTGGCTCATCACGCTGAGGTTCGACCGTCCGCGGACGGGAGCCAGGTACGCGTCGTACGGGCTCCATCGGCGACCACGGAGCTGGTTGACCTGGTAGTAGCCGAACCCCACCTGCTCCAGGTTGTAGTCCTCCACGAGGCGACCGCCGTCCTCCACTGCCGCACGCAGGAACGCATCGGCCACGGGGAACCGCTCCCGAACCTGGGTGACGTGCAGCGGCCCGTCGCGTCCCCGTCCCTGGCCGCCCTGCGCGTAATCCTCGAGACGCCGGAAGTACGGCTCGACGTCCGCGTGCGCCCAGCCCGTCGCTCCCGCGGCGGCCCACCCGTCGTAGTCGGCGGCCTGACCGCGCACGTACACCATGCCATTGATCAGGCCCGAGCCGCCCAGTCCGCGCCCGCTCGGCACGGGGATCGCGCGGCCGTCGGTGTCCGGATGGGGCGCGGACTCGTAGCCCCAGTTGTAGCGTCGGCTGCGCAGCAGGTGTCCGAAACCCGCCGGGATGCGAATGAACAGGCTGCGGGGCTCGCCGCCGGCCTCGACGAGCAGCACTCGGTGCCGACCGGACTCCGTCAGGCGGCTCGCGAGGATGCAGCCCGCCGTGCCGCCTCCGACGATCAGGTAGTTGACATCGTCCATTGGTGGCCTCTCTGCGTCGTGACGGCCCACGGTCAAAATATGCACCTTCGCGCGCCGCGCAGGCGCCGGGGTCACGTCCGAGTGCTCCCGGGCGGGCGCCTGTGCGCAGGTACCGGAACGCTCATCGCCGCCGCGCGATCCTCTCGCCTGACGCAGATCCTCGCAGAGCCGCTGCCCGCGCCCTGCGCGCCTGGTCGGCTGCATGACAAGCAGGACGAGCGGGCCTCGCGCGATTGAAGTTGAACCTGAACCCTCTCCGTGCCGGGAGCTGCTCGTCCAAGTCGAACAGCACCCCAGGAGCGGGGCTACCCGGGCGTTCTGGGCGATGACCTGACCGGTCCCACCCAGCCCGTGCGAGCCTCCAGCCGTCTGGCTGTCGGGATGTGGTCTCTTTCGCTAGCCTGCGCGCGTGTCGTCTGGTGTCTATCTGGAGTTAGGCCCGACCGCCCCCGTTCGTCGGCGACACTCGCTCGTGCAGCCTCTGCCTCGCGGTCGTATGAACTGACGTGCATAACCGCTCGCTATCGGGCATTAAGCACTCCCGCCAAGGAGTGCCTTCGTGTTCGGTGGATGCATCCGATAGCGGGAGGGCCGATGCCGAGCGGCGATGAGATCCGAGACGTTCAGCGAGCGACGTGGGCCGGGCTTTCTGCGGGCTGGGAGAAGTGGGACTCGGTCATCATGGATCAGCTGGGCCCGGTCTCCACAGCGATTATCGAGCGTCTCGACATTGCCGATGATCAGCAGCATCTCGACATCGCCGCGGGCACTGGTGAGCCGGGGCTGACCGTCGCCAAGCTCGCGCCGAGGGGGCACGTCGTTCTGACCGACCTTGCGGCTGAGATGCTCGACATCGCGACGCGACGAGCGAACGCGCAAGGGATCACCAATATTGAGACCAAGGTGTGCAGCGCCGACGACCTGCCATTCGGTGACGCGACATTCGACAGTATCTCGGTACGGTTCGGATACATGTTCTTTCCCGACGTCGCCGAAGCGACCGCCGAGTTCGCGCGCGTGCTCAAGCCGGGCGGACGTCTCTGCTCGTCGGTATGGGTCAAGCCCGAGGAAAACCCGTGGACGACGATCGCCATGCAGGCAATCGCGACGGAGGCGGTGCTGGCGCCACCCGACCCGAACGGGCCGAGTATGTTCCGGTGCGCTGCCCCGGGATATGTCAGTGCCCTGTACGAGGCCGCGGGGCTGCGCGACGTTGCCGAGTGGAACGTTGACGTCGAACTCGTGACGCGATCGCCAGCGCAGTATTGGGAGATGATCAGCGAACACGTCTCGCTCGCAGTTGCGGCGCTTCAGCAGGTCGGCGAACCGGCGCGGGAGCGGATCGCGAAAGCCGTCATCGCCAAGGTCAGCACCTACGAAGTAGACGGCAAGGTAAGGATTCCGGGCGTGGCCCGCTGCATCGTCGGCACGAAGTAGGGACGCCCGAACTGCCGTTAGTTGGAGCGGGCATGGGATCCGAAGTCGGCGGGTCATTGTCGAGCCCAAGTCGCTGCACGGCGGCCCGGCACGGGTGCGCCGCTCCCTCCCGGAGCTGATCGACCTGATCTGGAACCGGAAGATCGATCCGGGCAAGGTGTACGACCTCGAGCTGCCTCTCAATCAGGCGGCCGAGGGCTACCGGGCGATGGACGAACGACGGGCGGTCAAGGCGCTACTCCGACCGTAACGAGACGCGAACGCCAAACAGGGGGCTGTGGCGCTCCCTGGGAGGCAACGCGGGTTCGAACGTCGGCGTCAGGGCCGGTTGGCGACCGGACCAGAAGAGACACGGCATACGCAGGGAGAACGTTGCGCTTGGCACAACGAGCGGAGGGGGAGGGATTCGAACCCCCGGCCGGTTTCCCGGCAACGGTCTTCAAGACCGCCGCATGGCACGGCGGGACGCCGCCCGCCATACGGGGCTAGCCCTTACGTCGCTCGCTGCGCCACACGATGCGCCACAGTGCACCCCGATGGAGCGGCGCGAGGGCCCCGACGGCTCCCGCTCAGGGGAGAAGCCCCAGAGTCTTTTCGATAGGCGTCAGCGCCTGTTCGAAAGTGTCGGCTCCCACGGGGGTTCAAATCCCCCCCTCCGCTCGCCCCTCGGGGAGGGGCGCTCGGAGCGCGTCTACCCGGATTCGCGCCCAGCGGCGAGGCCGGCCTACTCCTCGATGAAGAACGCGATGGTCTCGGAGATGACCCCCGTCGTGCTCTTCCGCGGCCTTGCCCTCGTCCGACTCCAGCATCGCCATCATGGCGTCCATGTCCGGGACGTCCATGATCAACGCCACGCTGTTGCGGTTCTGGGGATTGACGAACGTGCGGATGTTCGTGACACCGATCGGGCCGAAGACCTCCTCGCGCTTGGGCGAGGAGAGCCAGTGGGCGGTGCCCTTGACGTCATGGGTGGCGATCACCGTCGGCATGCGGTTCTCCTGATCCTGGGCCCTGCCTGGACTGGTTGCGATGACCATACGCGCTCGTGCGACCCGGACTGCGAAACACACACCCGGCCTCACGGGGCGAGGCGGGGCGCGATCGCGGGGCTGGCGTGCTGCGGGTCGGACGACCTAGGCTCCAATTTCCGGGCCCATGTGGGCACCCAACACCTGCGGGTATGCGACCCGAAAGGGGCACCATGCTGTTCTGCGTGACGTGGGAGTTCACGGACCTGAGCGAGGCCGGCACGGCCCGGTCGCTCCAGGTCTTCTCGCAGTGGAAGCCGCCGGACGAGGCTGAGTTCAAGGGCTTCTTCGGATTCGCCGACGGCACAGGCGGCGTGGCCCTGATCGAGGTCGATAGCGCGGAGACCCTTCAGCGGGTCATCGCGCCGTGGACCCCGTGGCTGAGGTTCGACACCCGCGCGATCATTCCCATCGAGACCTCCGCGGCGATCGCCGGCGAGGGAGTGGCGTTCCGAGCAAGCGTGAGCTGAGCAACAGACCTTCATGCCGGGGTGAAGACATCGCGCCCGGCTAGTAGAGCCGTCCGTAAGTACGGATTAGAACTTGGGTAGGATTGCGCCGTGCCGTTCACGCTCAGGAACCTCAAGGAGGATCTGGAGGACGTCGGCTCTAGGTTCGACGGCGCGCCGGACCTGGAGTTCCGCTTGGCGACCGAGGCGCTCGAGCTCGAGAAATCCGGCCTTAGCTACCAGCGCGTCCCGCCCGGCTATCGCTTTCCGTACGGCCACACGCACAAGAAGCAAGAGGAGGTGTACGTGGTCCTGCGCGGGAGCGGGCGGATGAAGGTCGACGACGAGATCGTCGAGCTCAAGGAATGGGACGCGGTGCGCGTCCCGCCCGGTGCGTGGCGAGGCTACGAGGCCGGGCCGGAGGGCCTCGAGATCCTCGTCATCGGCGCGCCCAATCTCGGCGAGGCTCAGCGCGAAGACGTCGATGGCCAGCGCGACTGGTGGGCTGACTAGTAGAGCTGTCCGGAAGTCTTGATCGTTAGGCCGCGAGTCGGAGGTCGGGCTCGCGGTCGGCGATCTTCGCGAGGACCGGGTTGAGGTCGTTGCGGGTGAAGGTAGGTGACTACGTTCGTCCCCACCCGGGAATCACCGGGGACCCTCATCGCCGCTCCCACGACGAGCGAGACAACCTTGATAGGAACGGGGCCCATGCCCAGGACGAAAACGCACCCGTACGCCACGCTGCCGGGCTTCGACTGGCGCGTGTGGTTTCAGGCCTGGGAGGTGGCGATGGCGACCCCCGAGATCATCGCCCACCGCACAGCACGGATGATGCTCGGAGGCTGGCCCCCGAGCGCCCGGGATCAGGCCGAGTACGCCAGGATGATTCAGGAGAAGGGTGAGGCGTTCGTCGAGTCGTGGATGGCGGGCGCGCTCGCCTGGCAGCGCGGCGGAGCGGTCGCTCTGCGGCAGGGCCTGGGACCGGTGCACCGGAGGGTGACCGCGAACCGACGGCGCCTGCGCACGACCAAGTGAGAGCCACTCTCGGCCCGTAATCGTCCGCGGCCTCGGCTCGTCATCCCTCCGCCGTTTCGACCCCCCAGTCGGATCGCACCGGGGATTCCGTCCAGACCGTGGGCCCCTGGTCCCTCTTCCAGCGGACGATGTAGTCGTCGTGCCCGAAGAAGGGGCCCGCGAGCATGCCCGCCAGTTCCTCTCGATCGCGACAGACATACTCCTTACCCTCGTGGGGGGCGATCACGAACTGGCCCACGGACAGGTGCTCATCAAGCGCTCTTCCCTGCAGTTGTGGCGGCTGCTCACCGCTGGCGACACCCTCGCTCATCGCAGCTCCTCTCGTCTGTTCCATAACGTTAGTGGGGAGCGGGATCTGCTGCTCGCTCGTCTCGTCGCCGAGGAGACCGACGGCTAGCGCTTTGAATGCTGGCTGGCCCTCGGTGTCGCCACCGGAGAGCCTCAGCGGCGGTCCCGATCGGTGACGCGGAGCGTGCCGACGCGGCTCAACGCGCCGTGTGGCGACTCTCCGGGTAGCGAGGCAGGCCGTCGTCGGGGATCGGCTCCCAGCAGGCGGCATAGGCCACGAACTGGCGGACGCTCGGCCGGATCATCGGGTCGCGGTCGAACGCCCCCATCCGGATCCCGATGGGATCGGCATGACCGGGATTGCGGCCGAAGAGGGACGAGCCGCAGTCGCCGCAGAACCACTTCTCGCCGCCGTCAGCGGGCTTCCACACGCGGAGCCGGTCCTCGCCCGCGACGATCCTGAACGCACCCGGTGCGGGGTGAGCATTCGCGGACGCCGCCGCACCACTGCGACGCTGGCAGCGCGTGCAGTGGCAGTAGCTCGCGAGGACGAGCGGCTCGGTCACCTCGAATCGGACGGCCCCGCAGTTGCAGCCTCCCGTGAGCGGGAGATCGTTCGTCCCCATCGACGAGCCCTCCTCTGCAGTCCATCTCGCACGCCGCCACGAAGCATCGTTCTCGTCCGCGAAGCGATCCTACGGTCTCACTCCTCGAGGCTGCTCAATCGCGAACCGACGACGGGCCCGTTTGCCCAGCAGGGGGCGACCGCCGAGCCGCTGGGGAGCAACCCGGGTTGCCTCTCAACCCGGTGTACCGTCGATGCATGGGCTCTCGGGGGGCGAGTTCGCGAACGACGGGGCCTCTGTGAGCGGCAACCCGGCCCCCTGGAGCCGCCGCCCGAACGAGGGCGAGCGACCGTGGGCGATGTTCACGGTCTACCGCGACCTGCCGCCCGCGCGCAGGAGCCTTCCGGTGCTCCGAGGGTGCACGGAGGGTGCGCCGTCGGTGTCCCTGCTGAAGCGCTGGAGCGCCCGCTTCGACTGGCGGGCGCGGGCCGCCGCCTACGACGCCCACCGGGACGCCGTACGGCTGGCCGCCCTGGACGACGGCGAGCGCGACGCCGCCGTCCGCACGGAGGAGCTGCGCGAGCAGCTCCACGCGAAGCTCGCCGCCATGATCGACGCCGCCACGACGCCCGCCGACCTGCTCCAGCTCGCCCGGGCCTGGGACCTCGCGGGAGTGCCCGCGCCGGAGCCCCCGCCCCTGGTGCCGGTCATGGTCCCCCCGCCGGGCTGGCGGATGACCGCCGGCCCGTTCCCCGCGCCGTGCTGGACATCCCGCCGGACCCGGTGGAGGAGGCGCGGCAGCTGAAGTCGGTGCTGGCGATCCTGGCCGACGCGGGCGTGATCCTGCTCCCCGATGGCTCCAGCGAACCCGGCTACTCCCCGCCGCAGGAGGTCTACTGATGGCGCACGAGATGGACGACCGCATCCGGATCGACAAGCTGCCGCAGCCGGTCCCCTGGCCCGAGCTTGCCGCCCTCCTGGCCGAGCGCGCGGGGTTGCAGGAGAAGGTCCGAGCCGCGGTCGTCGACCGTCTGCCGGTGCATCGTGCGGCCGACGCGGTGTCGCGCACCCGTGCCGAGGCCGCCCGCCGGGGTGAGGAGCTGGACGACGACGCGCCAGAGCTGCTCGCGCTGGCCGCCGCACGCGGGGAGGAGGGGGCCGCGGAGGTCCGAAGGGTCGCCCTCGGCGATTCCCTCGCCGCGGTCGACACCGACATCTGCGCCCTGCTCGACAGCAAGCGGGCGACCTACCTCGACCTGCTCGGGAAGTCCCGGGCGGGCGCGGAGGAGCGCGTCGGCGCGGCCCTGAGCGAAGCGCAGGCGGCCCTGGTCGAGCTGGGCCGGGCGCAGGCGCTCTACGCCTACCTGGACGACTGGCCGGAGCCGAGCTGGCATACGGGTGCCTACCTCCCCGCGGGCGCGGAGCTTGGGCTCACCGACGCCCTCGGAGACCCGCTCACGGCCGCGGCCGTGGTCGGCGCTCTCCGCGATGCAGCCGGGCGGCCACGACGCGGCCGCAAGGCCCGGGCGGTCGAGACCACTTGTGCGGGTGGGCGCGCCACACGTGCGCCGCACAGCGCCGCCGCAACGAGCGTTCTTGAGCGGTCTTGAGCGGAGAACCGGGCCTCCGTCCCGCCATGACGGGATCCCGTCTGTGAAGCGAGATCCCGAGCGGAGGGGGAGGGATTCGAACCCCCGGCCGGTTTCCCGGCAACGGTTTTCAAGATGCCTCGAGTTAGCGACGAATGCCCTGCAAAATAGAATCAAACGGGCTTCTGCGGGAGAGACCGCGGGAGAGTCTCCGAGGAACGCGCCGCGCATAGCGCAAACCGGCGCCGACCCACCGCCGGCCGAGATCGTTCAGCGCGGACGATTCCCACCGCGGCCCGCTGGCCGCCCGACGCCTGGTCCGAAAGGCTGGAGGGTCTCCACGAACCGGCCCCAGAACGACACGACCGGGGTGACTGCCCCGGGTCGGTCACGACGAAAGATCACCGCCCTGTGATCGAAGGCTATCCCGGGCTCCGGACGGCCTCCCGCCGCCCTGACGCACCAAGCTTTAGAGACGGTCGCTCCAAGTGAGCGACGCCGCCTGCGCCCTCGAGGTCGAGGCCCTCGCGGGCGAGCGCTTCGCCGCGGTGGGGCAGACGGTCCTGGCAGCTCTCGCCGAGTCGGGCCTCAGCGGGCGGAGGGTCGCCAACGTCGTGAGCTGGTTCGTCGTGGCGCAGCTCGCCCTGGGCCCATGGCGGAGCCGCGGTGAGGTCCGGCCCGCCGAGCTGGCGCGGGCCATGGGGGTCTCGCGCTGGACCGAGTGGCGGACACGGCTCGACGCGGCGCGCGCCGGCCTGATCCGCGACTGGGACCTTCCCGAGCCCGAAGCCCGAGGCTACGGCCGCGGTGCCGTGCGGGTTCTGGAGCTCGCCTTTGTCCGGACGCGCCAGGTGACCCAGCGCGTCACTGCCATCAAGGAGGAGAGGGCGAGCCGCGCCGAGCGCCGCCGGGAGGCGCGCAGGCGCGCGAAGGGGGAGACACCAGCGCCGCCGCCGGCCGCTGCCGTGGAGCCGGACACGACCCCGAGTGCCCCGCTGGCCGCCGGGGAGCTGACATCGCCCGTCGCTGGCCGCCTGTGGGATCTGATCCGCCGGGTCCATCCCCCTCCCGAGCCCGCCATCCCGGCGCTCCCGCGCTCGCATCCACCGCCGGGATAGCCGCGGCGCGAGCCGCCCTCCCCGACGTCGAGTGGACCAACCTCCCGAGCCCGGGGGCTGATCGACCCCTGCTTCGGCTGCCGCTGCGGGGGGTGCACCCGTCACGGAGCTCCAGCCAAGCGGACGGAGGCCGCCGAGGTGTCCTGCGCCCGGATCACCTCGCCCGTACCCTCCCTGGTGCTGCAACAGTCGCAGCCCGGCGCCGGCTAGGGGTGCGCGAGCGAGGCCGCGATCGACGAGATCGCCCATCGGGTCCGCACCTCGTGCGCGCCAGAGGCTCCTACGGAGCCAGGCTCAAAGAGAGCGCCCGCTGGTCCCGGCCGTCGGCGACGACCTGCTGAACAGCTCCGCCGGAACTCAAGCGGACCACACCCCATCGGGCGTCGGGCAGTCAACGCTGACCGTCCCTCCGTGCGAGATGAGGCGCATGTAGCAACGGTCCAGGCCTGACCGGTGCGAGCGGCGGTGCACCGGGGGATGGTGACGGATCACGGGGCCATGAACGGTTGGACGAACGATGAGGGTCCGCGCCGGCATGCTCGTTGCGACCGCTGCGCCCACGATCGCGGGCACCACGACCAAAGCGGCGACGCCGGCGCTTAGACGCCGGGTCGCTGCGGCTGTTGCGGGCGTCGCCAGCCGCGTTGACGAGGGCGTCATCCGCCGGGGACTGCGTGCTGGGGGAAACGGACATCGCGGCCTCCATCGCCGTGGTGGGTGATGGAGAGAAATCTGCGCCGCGGGCGGCAGGTGCGGTAGCCACCCTAGGGTCACTCCCTCTGACCCCGGAGGCGAGCGTGCGAGCACGGGCAGCCCTGGAAGGCGCCCCAGTCGGCGCCGGGCTGCTGGGACCGCTCACCACTCGCCGCCCGCCGCCGGCAACGTCAGGTAGCGGGTCACCAGGTACTCGGCGATGCCCTCGGCGCCCCCCGAGTGGCCGAAGCCCGAGTGGCCGACGCCACCGAAGGGCGCCGCAACGCAAGAGACCCGGCCGCGGTTGATGGCGACCATGCCGGCCTCGATCGCCAAGCCAAGACGCATCGCCCGCTCGAGGTCTGACGTGAAGAGGTACGCGGCAAGCCCAGCATCGTGGTCGTTCGCCAGCGCGATCGCCTCATCCTCGTCATCGAAGGGCGCGATCGCCACGATCGGACCGAAGATCTCCTCGCGCATCACCCGTGCGTCCTCGGGCACGTCCGCCAGCACCACCGGCGCGAAGAAGTGCCCGTCGCCGGGGACGCGGCCGCCGGCGAGGACGACGCGCGCCCCACGGGCCACTGCGTCGGCGACCAGCGCGGTGAGCCGGGCCACCTGGCGCTCCGAGATCATCGGCCCGCAGCCGACGCCGGTGCGGTTGCCGGGGCCGATGCGGACCGCGCCGATCCGCTCCGCCAGGCGCCCGGTGAACTCGGCGTAGACCGATCGCTCGACGTAGAAGCGGTTGGCCGCCGTGCAGGCCGCCCCCCCGTTTCGCATCTTGGCCGAGACCGCGCCCTCGAGGGCGCTCTCGATGTCGGCGTCCGCGAAGACAAGGAAGGGCGCGCACCCTCCGAGCTCGGCCGAGACCCGAAGGACCTGTTCGGCGCTCTTTGCGATCAGGTGGCGTCCGACCCTCTCCGATCCCGTGAAGGTGAGCTTGCGGATGCGCCCGTCGGCCAACAGCGGGTCGGTGGCGTTGTCTTCGGATGAGACGACGATGTTGAGCACGCCCGCCGGAAGCCCGGCCTCACCGAGGATGCGCCCGAGGGCGAGCGAGGAGAGCGGCGTGAGCGAGGAGGGCCGCAGCACCACCGAGCAGCCGGCGGCGATCGCCGCGCCGATCCCGCGCGCCGGGACGGCCAGCGGGAAGTTCCACGGGGTGACGATCAGGCACGGCCCGACCGGGGTCCGCACGACCAGGTGCTGGCTGTCGCCGTTGGGAGAGCTCGAGGTCCGCCCCGAGATCCGCACGGCCTCCTCGGCGAACCACTCCAGGTAGTCGGCGGCGAACTCGACCTCGGCCCGCGACTCCGCCAGGGGCTTTCCCATCTCGGCGGTCAGGACCCGCGCCATCCGGTCGATCTGGTCGCGCAGGGCGTCGGCCGCCCGGCGCAGGATCCGCGCGCGATCGCGCGGGGCGCTCTTCGCCCACGAGCCCTGGGCGGCAGCCGCCGCCTCGAGCGCCGCCATGCAGTCGGCCTCGGAGGCGTCGGCGACCTGGGTTATCTGACGGCCGGTGGCCGGGTCCTCGACCGCGAGGGTCCGCCCGCCAGTCGCCGGAACGATAGAGCCGTTGATGAGCAGGCCGGTGGGAATCCACGCGAGGGGGTCGCCCGCCGCCGACGCCCTGGTCGGCCGACTCGCTGCCGTCGCCGTGTTCGATGGCCGCCGGATGCCCGCTCATCGTTCCTCCCTCGCGCCTCGGTCAGTGAACGACCTCAGCTTCGGGGCGGGCAGCGGCGGGAGATAGATACCCCAGGGTCACACCCGATGGCCCTTCGCACAGGATCAGGAGCGGGCCGCGATGCCCCCCTCGAGGGCCAGCTGCACCAACCGAAGGCGCTTCTCGTTCTGTGGCAGGTCGCCGATTCCGAACTGGCGGAAGAGCAGGCGCAGGTGCGCCTTCACCGCCTGCACGCTCAGGTGCAGCTCCGCCGCGATCTCGTCGTTGGTGGGTGGGGACACCCGAAGGCCGCCCTCCATCGCCGGGCGGCAGAGCGCCATCAGGACCCGGCGCTGGGCCTCGGGGATCGCGGCGACGCGCCCCGCGTTGGCGTCGGCGACCGTGCTTTCACCACCGCCCGGGGCCGGGGCCCGGAACAACAGCCGGGTGTGACCGATCCGCACCACGTCGCGCTCGCCGAGGCGCCGTCGCGTCGAGACGCGCTCTTCGTTCACGAAGCTGCCGTTCCGCGACAGGCCATCGTCGGCGATCGTCCAATCTCGGCCGACCCGCTCCAGCCGCGCGTGGGTGCGCGATACCTGGCTGTCCCAGTCGATGACCAGATCGCAATCCTCTCGGCGGCCGATGACGACGTTGTCGCGGCCGTCGTCGAGGACCTCGATGACGAGCTCCGCCCGGCTCGTCGCGGTAGACCAGAAACGGCGCGCCGGCGGCCTCCGCCTCGCGCAGGCGCCGCAGCTCCCGAGCGTTCTCCGCGCCGCTTGCCTGCACGGGTGCCTTCCGTCCCGACACCGCCCTTCCAAAGGGCGCCACCACGCCCGACTCTATCTGGGCGCATGCCTTTTTCGCGACACCGCCCGGACCCCTGTACCGCGTGGTGGCCCTGCTCGTAGAGTCGGCCGATCAGGCCGGTCGGACTTCCTCGGAGTCGGCACCCGTGAGGCCCCCGAACGACGACACGACAAGCGCCGCCGACGAGCCGGGGCCCCCGCCGATCCCGTCGGACGGCGCATTCCTTGGGCCCGGTCAGTCGGTGGGCGGTTACCTCGTCGAGGCAGTTGCCGGAGCTGGCGGCATGGGGGTCGTCTACCGGGCCCTCGACCCCGAGCTCGGGCGCATCGTCGCGTTGAAGCTGATCGCCCCGCATCTCGCGGCGCAACCCGCCTTCCGCGCCCGCTTCACCAGCGAGTCCCTCACCGCGGCGGCCCTCGAGCATCCCCACGCCCTGCCCGTCTACCGCGCGGGCGAGGATGCGGGGCGCCTGTTTCTCGCGATGCGCTTCGTCGAGGGCCCGAGCCTCGCCGAGCTGATCGCGACACGGGGACTCCTGCCGGCGGGCCTGGCCGTGCGCCTCATCGAGCAGGTGGCGGGCGCCCTCGATGCCGCGCACGCCCTCGGCCTCATCCACCGCGACGTCAAGCCCGCCAACATCCTGATCGCGGGAACCACGGGGCAGGAGCACGCCTACCTCGCCGACTTCGGGCTGACGGTACTCGGGAGGCGACCGCGTAGCGCCCGGCGGCGGGGACGACGAACTACCTCGCCCCCGAGCAGATCCGCGGTCGAGGCCCTTGACGCTCGTACCGACGTCTACGCCCTCGGCTGCGTCCTCTATCAGTGCCTGAGCGGACGCCCCCCCTTTTGTGCGCCCCACGACGAGCAGATCGTCGCGGCCCATCTGAGCTCGCCGCCGCCGCGGGCCTCGGAAGCGACGGCGGGCATCGCCGAGGGCCTCGATCACGTGATCGCCCGCGCGATGGCAAAGCGACCGCAGGAGCGCTTCGCCACGGCGGGTGCGCTCGCTGAGGCCGCCCGGGCGGCACTCCCCGAGCTGTGCCTGCTCCACAGCGACGCCGATGCGCCCGCAGCGGCCTTGATCGCGGCCGAGTTGACCCGACAGGGTCTCGAGTCCGTGACCCTTGCGCCGGACCTCGGCGCCGCCGATGAGGAGCGCTGGGACGCTCTCGCGGCGTCGCGCGCGTGCGTCCTTGCTCGTGGGTGCGGACGGCATCGGCGACTGGGCTGGCGATGAGCTGTTGATCGCCGAGGAGCGATCCGCCCGTCAGCGCGACTTTCGCCTGGTGACCTGCCTTCTGCCGGGCGCCCCCGACCCGTTTCACCCGAGCCTTTCCTTCCTCGGAGGTCACCCGTTCGTAGACCTGCGGGCGGGGATCGGCGAGGAGGGTCCGGCCAAGCTCGCGCGCGCCGTGCGCGGTGCGCCGACGGCGCTCGTTCCCACCGAGCTCGATGGCGACGCCGAGGCGCCCTACCGGGGCCTCGAGCGCTTCGACGAGGAGCACGCGGGCCTCTTCTTCGGACGCGAGGACGAGACGAGCCGCCTGGTGGAGCGGCTGCGGGTCGGTCGCTTCGCGGCTGGTGCTCGGTCCCTCGGGAAGCGGCAAGAGCTCGCTGGTGCGCGCCGGGGTGATCCCCCGGGTGCGCGCGGGTGGACTGGGAGGCGCCGGCGCCCGGATCCTCCTGATGAGCCCCGGCGCCCTGCCGCTTTCAGAGTTGGCCGCCGCGCTCGCCGGGATCGTCGCTCGGGCACCGAGCGCCGCCGAGCTCGCGGCCGACGAGCGGGCCCTCGCAGCCGGCCTCGACGACGGCCACGAGGGGCCGACGCTGCTGGTCGTCGACCAGCTCGAGGAGCTGTTCACCCTCTGCCGCGACCCCGACGAGCGCCTGGCCTTCCTGCGCGCTCTTCGCTACGCGGCGATCGTCCCCGGCGGCCACGTCAGCGTGATCGTGGCGATGCGCGCCGACTTCTACCACCGCCTCACCGAGTGCCCGCCCTTTGCCCTGCTGGCCTCCGAGCAGGGTCATCTGGTCTGCCCGCTCAGCCGCGAGGAGCTGCGCCAGGCGATCGAGGAGCCGGCGCGCCGCGCCGGCCTCACGCTCGCCCCCGGCCTGGCCGGGCGCCTGATCGACGAGGTCGATGAGCGCCCGGGCTCGCTGCCCCTCTTGCAGCACGTCCTGCTGGAGCTCTGGCGCCGGCGCGAGGGGCGCGCCCTCACCCTCGAGGCCTACCACGAGAGCGGCGGGCTCGAGGGGGCGCTCGCCAAGCGCGCCAACGAGGTCTACGCATCGCTGTCGGCCGACCAGCAGGCCCTCGCGCGCCATGTCCTGCTGCGCCTGACCGAGCCCGGCGAGGGCGCCGAGGACACCCGTCGCCGGGCCGAGCTTCGCGAGCTCGCCCGGCGCCCCGACGAGCGGGCGGCGATCGAGGCGGTGGTGGGGGTCCTGGCCGAGGCGCGCCTTGTCAGCCTCGGCCGCGATCCGGCCAGCGGCGAGCCGAGCGCCGAGGTGACCCACGAGGCGCTCATCCGCGGCTGGCCGCGCCTGCGGGCCTGGATCGACGAGGAGCGCGATCTCCTGCGCGCCCACCGGCGGCTCACCGATGCGACCCGCGAGTGGCAGGCGGCCGACGGCGACGAGGCCCTTCTGTATCGCGGCGGGCGCCTGGCGCTCTGGGACGAGCGCGACCAGGGCGCCCTCAACGAGGCCGAGCGCGCCTTCCTCGCGGCCAGCCGCGCCCGCGCCCAGCGCGAGCGCTCGGCGCGCCGGCGGCGGGTGCGCCTTGCGATCGCCGGCCTGGCGAGCGGCCTGGTGGTGGTCGGGGCGGTCGCCGGCATCGCCCTCTGGCAGCGCCACGTGGCCACCGATCAGCGCGACGTGGCGCGCTCGCGCCAGATCGCCCAGAGTGCCCAGGCGGTGGAGCAATCCGATCCGGCGCTGAGCCTGCAGCTGGCGATCGCCGCCTACCAGACCAGCCCGACCCCCGCGGCCGAGCAGATCCTGCGCCAGGCCACCCACGACAACCCCGAGCGCCGGATCCTCACGCTTGGGGACACCAGGAGCCAACCTCTATCACGGTGGCGAGCAGTTCAGCCCCGACCGACAGCCGACTCCTCACGTGGACGACGCTTGGGGCGATCCAACTCTGGTCCCTCGACTCGGGTGCAGCGATCCGCACGATCCCCGTGAAGCCGCTCCTCGGCGCCGCGCTCAGCGTCGATGGCCGGAAGATCATTGTGCTCCGGGCCCCTCGCCCCCACGGGCGGCCGCGGACGGCCGCGCGGGTCCGCTGCTGCAATCACCATCTGGGACGTCGCCACGGGTGGATTCCGAGGAAGCATTCCTGGCGGAGTGTCGTTCAGCTCCGCTGTGAGTCGCGACGGCCGGCTTCTCGCGACCGGGGCGCGCAACCGCCGGGTCGGGATTTGGGACTGGGCGCATCACCGGCAGCTGCGTTCGATTGTCCTTCCGCCCGGAGCAAAGGGAACCGCCCGTGTCTCAGCGGCGACGACCGACGGATGGCGATCTGGGGCTTCGATGGCGCGATCCGGGAATGGGCGACGACGGGCTCAGGCGGACCGGTCGTGACCCGTTCGCCTCGGGGCGGGACATCGGGGTTTGCTGTGCTCAACGAGCAAGGAGACCTTCTCGCGACCACCAGCGGCCCGAGCGCAGGACGCAACGGTTCAGCCCTTGTCGGGGTCCGCCACGAAGCAGATCTTCGGGCCCGCTGGCATGAACCATCTGACGTTCGCCCGAGACGGTCGGCTTGCAGGCTCGAGCACTGACGGAACCGTCACCGTCTGGGACCCGCAGACCGTCAGCCATCACCCGATTGCGCGGACATCGTGGGGAGGCCCATGAACTCGCGTTCTCCGGCGATGGTCGGACCTTGGCGAGCATGGGACAGGACGGCACCGTGCGTATCTGGGACGCCTCATCAGACGTCCCCCGCGTGCTCGTCGCTGGCGGACGCTTCGCCCAGGCCTCGCTCGACGCCAGCGGGCGCTATCTGGCCGGCGGCGGCGCGAAAGGGGGCGTGAGGATCTGGGATCTGTCGCAGGCTGACGACGCCCCGGTCCGAGTGCTGCCGGGCGCCCGCCGTCCTATCGATGACATCGCCTTCGCCCAGGCTGGAGACCTCGTCGCCACCGCCAACGCCGCAGGCACCATACGGCTGCTCGATTGGCGCAGCGGCAGGCCGGTGCGCGACTTCACCGCAAAGGCCTACCGTGGAAAGGTAGTCGCCCTCAGCCCGGACGGAAGCCTGCTCGCGGCTGGCTGGTACTACCCGGTCCGCGTGTGGCCCGTCGCCGGTGGGCCGTCGATCTCCTTACCTCCCAATCACGACGTCCATGTGGGTGGATCAAGCAGCGCCCTCCGCTTCACCCCCGACGGCCGGCGGCTCGTGGACGGCGAGGGCGACGGCACGCTCGTCGTGTGGACCCTCGCGAATCCGTCGAAGCCGGAGGTTCTCAACGGTGGCGCTGGTGGCGTCTACGGGGTGGACGCGAGCCCGGATGGCCGGCTCGTGGCGGGGGCGGCTGTTGAACGGCACGGTGCGCATCTGGGATCTCGCCACGCGCAAGGCGGTCGCGGTGCTCTCCGGTCATCAGGGCGCCGTCAACTCGGTTGGATTCAGCCCGGACGGACACCTGCTCGTGACCGGCGGCCGTGACGCGACCGCACGTGTATGGGACTGGCGAGCCGGCCGACAGCTGGTCATCCTGCGCGGGCATCGCCGCGATGTCGGGAAGGTCCAGTTCCTGCCCGACGGGGGCCACGTCCTGAGCGCCGGCCTCGACGGCACGATCCGCATCTGGGAGTGCGACGTCTGCGGACCGCCGGCCGAGGTGCTCGCTCTCGCGCGCCGACGCTCCCCGGGGGCGTTGACCCCCGAGGAGCGACAGCGCTTCGTGTCCGGATGAGGGGCCCGCGCCGCGGGGCGCCTCGATCCCCTCACACGTCGAAGATAAAGACGGGTCGCCGGCAGTTGACCGTGTGCAGCCCGCCTCTGCTGATCAGGCGCATCTTGCAGGTGCTGTGGGAGCTCTGGCTGAAGTCGTTGCGCACGTGCGCCGCGCGCCGCAATGGAACGGGAGCGACCGGACTCGCAGGAAGCGGCTGCGCGACGCTCGTCGCGACCGTGGCGCTCACCATCGCCGGGAGCACGATCATCGTGGCGAGGCCCGTCGCCAGGCGCGCCGTCCTGCGTCGGCGTGGGCCGCACGAGGGCTCGGGGTCTCGAGCGTCGTCCGTGCCGGCCAGTGATCCGTGGGGGGTGGGGGAAGTGGACATCTCGGCCTCCGTCGCCGTGGTGGAGTGATGTCGCCAACCTGGTCCACGCGGTAGTCGCTCGATAGCGACCCCAGGGTCACTTGCTCTCACCCTTCGCGTGGGCGCATCCGAGCGAGGAAGGGTCATCCGATCGAACCCCAGGGTGGCTACCGGCGACGGTTGCCCGGCGGGAGGCTCGGGGCACATTCCGATGCCGCCCGAGGGAGGCCACGATGACCAGCACCCGCTCCGCATCACGTCGCCACCAGGCCCTTCTTTGCGCCGGTGTTCTCGGCGTGGCGCTCTCGCCCGCAGCGCTCGGTGCGACCCCGGCCGCCCTCGGCGCTCCGGCGAGCTCCAGCTTGGGCATCGACGTTCGTGCCGGTGCGGCGAGCGCCCATGAGACGATCAGGTGCCCGCAGGGCCCGGCTGCCCTCTGTCACCACCCCGACAGCGCGCGGACGCTGCGCCTGCTGGCGACCCCTCCCTGCCTCGGCGCAGGAGCCGACGAGTACGGCGGGGCCGCCGTCCTCACCGTGCGGGGGACGATCGAGGGACACCGGATCCGGATGGTCCTCAGACGCACCAACAGCTGCCGGATCGCGCGCTGGGGGGCCCTCGAGGCGCTCTTCGGCGGACCGCTCCGTCTGCACGGCGCGCCGTGAGCGACGACCCCGGACCGGGTGAGTACGGATTGGAGGCGAGCTACCGGTCGTTCAGAGCAGCCCGCGAGCGCTACCTGGAGAGACTGCGGATCGATTCGGAGCTGCGACGGATCGAGCGTGCCCTCCGCAACTCGGATGGGCAGGGGCGGCCCACTTGTCCGAGCGATGCGCCGTCGGACGCGGACGATGTTGACGGCTGAGGCGAGCGCGGCATCGTGGGGTCGCATCGGCGCTCGCCCGGCGACCCAGGGCCGGGATCGGCGGTTGCCAGGACGAGCCGCGATCGCTCGGCATCGTGACAGTATCGCCCGCGTGGCACGACCTCATAGAGTCGCTCCGTGAGGCGGCTCGTGCGAAAGGCGCCGCGCCTGTGGGGACATCCCCCGGGGAATCCTCCGTGACCAGTCGGCGCGACAGACCGACGGACCCCGGAGACGCGGAAGGCGCGAGCCCCCCTCCCGCAGGCGCCGCCCTGCTGTCGCCCGGCGAGCAGGTCGGCGGATACCTGATCGAGGCCGTCGCCGGTGTCGGGGGCATGGGGGTCGTCTACCGCGCCCTCGATCCCGAGCTCGGGCGCACCGTCGCGCTGAAGCTGATCGCGTCGCACCTCTCCTCCTTGGAGAGCTTCCGGGCCCGGTTCACCGGCGAGGCGCTCACCGCCGCGGCGCTGGAGCATCCGCATGCGCTGCCGGTCTACCGAGCCGGTGAGGATGCCGGGCGCCTCTTCATGGCGATGCGCTTCGTCGAGGGCCCGACCCTTGGACAACTCATCGCCGATCGGGGCCGCCTCGCGCCCGGTCTCGCCGTGCGGATCATCGGGCAGATCGCCGACGCGCTCGACGCGGCGCATGCGCTCGGCCTCGTCCACCGCGACGTCAAGCCGGCGAACGTCCTCATCGCCGGGTCCGACGGCCGAGAGCACGCCTATCTCGCCGACTTCGGCCTGACCATCTCCCGCGAGGAGGCACCCGGCCGACGATGGGCCGGAACGCTCGGGTGTCTCGCCCCTGAGCAGATCCGGGGTGGAGTCCTCGATCGGCGGACCGACGTCTATGCCCTCGGGTGCCTGCTCTACCAGTGCCTGACAGGCCAGGAGCCATACCCGGGACGCGACGAGGACCAGGTGCTCCTTGCTCATCTGACGTCGCCCGCGCCGCGTCCGGGTGATCTCGTTCCTGGGCTCCCGCGCGGTCTCGACGAGGTCGTGCGCAGGTCCATGGCAAAGCGACCGCACGAGCGTTTCGCCTCTGCGGGAGAGCTCGCCCGCGCCGCCCGCGCCTGCCAGATCGACGTGATCCTCCTTCATCATCCCGACGACCTGCTCAAGGCTCGCGAGCTCTCGGGCGGCCTCGGTCGCGAAGGCCTCGATGCGTGGCCACCGGCTGACATGCCCAGCGTCTCGAGCGCGCAGGATCAGCGGGAGGTCCTCGACACGGCCGCCGCCTGCTGTGTGCTGATCGGACCGCGGGGGCTCGCGGACTGGGAGCGCGAAAACCTCCTCGCGGCCGACCGGCGCGCAGAGCGCGATCGCGGATTCCGACTTGTGATGTGCCTGCTACCCGGAGCACCCGACCCATTTCATCCGGCACTCGTGTTCCTGCCGGACGGCCGTTCGTCGACATGCGCGCCGGCAGCGATGTGGACGCGCCGAGAACCCTCGCGAGGGTTCTGCGAGGAGCGGCGGCCCCGCTTCTTCCCCGTGGCCTCGACGGGGACCAGACGCCGCCTTACCGGGGCCTCGAGCGCTTCGACGAGGAGCACGCGGGTCTCTTCTTCGGACGCGAGGCCGAAGTGGCACGCATCATGGAGCGTCTGCGGGCAGGCCGGTTTGCGGCCGTCTTCGGCCCGTCGGGAAGCGGCAAGAGCTCGCTGGTGCGGGCGGGGGTCATCCCGGCCGTTCGGGCCGGCGCGCCCGCGCTCGAGGGCATGCGGGTCGTCGTCGTGACGCCGGGGGCCGCGCCACTTGCGGCTCTCGCAGCGGCCACCGGGCCGGGCGGCACAGGCCAGTCCCTCGACACCGCCGAGCTCGCGGCTGACGAGCGGGCCCTCGCAGCCGGCCTCGAGGATGGCCACGAGGGGCCGACGCTGCTGGTGGTCGACCAGCTCGAGGAGCTGTTCACCCTCTGCCGCGACCCCGACGAGCGCCTGGCCTTCCTGCGCGCTCTTCGCTACGCGGCGATCGTCCCCGGCGGCCACGTCAGCGTGATCGTGGCGATGCGCGCCGACTTCTACCACCGCCTCACCGAGTGCCCGCCCTTTGCCCTGCTGGCCTCCGAGCAGGGTCATCTGGTCTGCCCGCTCAGCCGCGAGGAGCTGCGCCAGGCGATCGAGGAGCCGGCGCGCCGCGCCGGCCTCACGCTCGCCCCCGGCCTGGCCGGGCGCCTGATCGACGAGGTCGATGAGCGCCCGGGCTCGCTGCCCCTCTTGCAGCACGTCCTGCTGGAGCTCTGGCGCCGGCGCGAGGGGCGCGCCCTCACCCTCGAGGCCTACCACGAGAGCGGCGGGCTCGAGGGGGCGCTCGCCAAGCGCGCCAACGAGGTCTACGCATCGCTGTCGGCCGACCAGCAGGCCCTCGCGCGCCATGTCCTGCTGCGCCTGACCGAGCCCGGCGAGGGCGCCGAGGACACCCGTCGCCGGGCCGAGCTTCGCGAGCTCGCCCGGCGCCCCGACGAGCGGGCGGCGATCGAGGCGGTGGTGGGGGTCCTGGCCGAGGCGCGCCTTGTCAGCCTCGGCCGCGATCCGGCCAGCGGCGAGCCGAGCGCCGAGGTGACCCACGAGGCGCTCATCCGCGGCTGGCCGCGCCTGCGGGCCTGGATCGACGAGGAGCGCGATCTCCTGCGCGCCCACCGGCGGCTCACCGATGCGACCCGCGAGTGGCAGGCGGCCGACGGCGACGAGGCCCTTCTGTATCGCGGCGGGCGCCTGGCGCTCTGGGACGAGCGCGACCAGGGCGCCCTCAACGAGGCCGAGCGCGCCTTCCTCGCGGCCAGCCGCGCCCGCGCCCAGCGCGAGCGCTCGGCGCGCCGGCGGCGGGTGCGCCTTGCGATCGCCGGCCTGGCGAGCGGCCTGGTGGTGGTCGGGGCGGTCGCCGGCATCGCCCTCTGGCAGCGCCACGTGGCCACCGATCAGCGCGACGCCGCAGCATCTCGTCGGATCGCGGCCACAGCGTCGGTGCAGCTCGCCACCGATCCCGAGCTCGCGCTCCAGTTGGCGCGCGTCGCCTACCTCAGGAGCTCCACGCCGGAGGCCGAGCAGGCACTGCGTCAGGCGACCCACGACACGAACCTCCGCGCGATCATCCCCGTCAACGGCGTCGCCCCGTCCGAGATGTCCTTCAGTCGAGACGGCCGTCAGCTCGTGACCTCGACGCTGGGTGCGGGGGTCCAAGTGTGGAGCGTTCCTGACGGACGCAAGCTGACGGACCTCGGCCGCAGGAAGGGCTATGTCTATTCAGCCCGCTTCAGCGAGGACGGACGGCGGCTCCTCGTCCTGAGGGACCCGTACGGCCGTCACGGCCGAATCCCCGATAGGGGCCCCGGCGCCGCGATCACGATATGGGATGTCGCCCGCGGTCGCTTCGTCTCCCAGCCAACCATTCCGCCCGGCTCGACGCCGGTCCAAGCGAGCCCCCAGGGTGACGTACTTGTCCTCCACAGCCGCGGCGCGCTCCGCTTCATCGACTGGGTCAGCGGTCAGTCTCTCGGCAAGCTCGGAGTAGGTGAGTCAAGCGTCGGCTTCTCCTCCGTCAGTGGGGACGGAAGAAGATGGGTGTCCTGTGCAGGCGACGGCTTCCTCCGATTACGGAGTCCCTCGACGGGCGCCTCGGCACGGTTCTCCGGTTGCCGCCCGAAGGCCAGGAGCTTTGCGATCGACGAGCATGGCGAGCGCGTCGCCACGATCGATTCCCATGACCGATTGACGGTGTGGGGCCTGGACGTTCGGCACCACGCCATGCATCTCGTCGCCAGCCGGACGGGCCCCTTCTCCGTGGACACCGTTCCCTTGTTCTTGCCCGACGGTCGAGTGGTGACTGGAAGCGCCAACGGCCCCATATCGATCTGGAACCCCCAGACGAACGAATCCGTCTCCCTTCGGGGACATCGAGGAGCGTCTTTGGGACTCGCCGTCACCAGAGACGGCGCGTACTTGGCGAGCAGCGGCGACGACGGGTCGGTTCGCGTTTGGGACGTCAGATCAGCGACGCCGCGCATCGTGGCGCGAAACGTCATCTCGACAGCCCAGAGCAGCCGGGCAGTCGTCACCCTCGGAAAAGACATGATCCTGCGGACATGGACTGCGGAGGGCCGCAGATCGCGTCGGGCACCTCGTCCCCTGAAGGGGCCCCCGCTCACCGCGTTGGCCGCGGATGCGAGCGGCTCCCGCGTGGCGGGCATTACGGCGTCCGGGGAGGTCGAGTCGATCGCGGGACAGGCGTCAGGCGCGGAGCCTCTCGGGATCATGCCGCCAGGTCATCGTGTCATCGCGGTGAGCCCGGATGGAACTCACATCGCCGCGGTCGGCAGCCTGCGAATCCGGATCTGGGGTCCATCGGGCCGTCGGCCGCAGCTCATCCCGCCAGACATCCGCCCCTTCGGATCGCCGGGTGATGCAGCGGCGATCAGGTTTTCGCCCGACGGGCGCCAACTGGTCGTAGCGTCGCGGCGGATCGATAGCGTCGTCGTCTGGAGCCTTGCTGGACCCCAAGTCCCGGTGAAGTTCACAGCCGGCACGCCCAGCACGAGCGTCAACATGAGTGCGGACGGGCGGTTCATCGCCTCTGGAGGCGTCAACGGAGTGATCCGCGTGTGGGATGCGCACAGCCGCCGCGTGCTCGCGGTGCTCTCGAATGCGCGTGGTCCGATACGCACCCTCAACTTCAATTCCGAAGGCCATGCGCTCGTGAGCTCCGGAGGCGACGGGGTCATACGGGTCTGGGACTGGACGCGCCGGCTTGAACTCCTCGAGCTTCGCCGTCAGCGCGGCGCGGTCAGGATGGCGTCGTTCACCCCTGACGGAACCGGCGTTGTCAGTACCGGGGCGGACGGAGCGTTCAGGGTCTGGAAGTGCGACGTTTGCGGATCCATCAAAGACGTCCTGTCGCTTGCCAACGCACGTGCACCGGCCCAGCTCAGCCGGGAGGATCGCCAACGATTCCTGGCCGGCTGATCTCAAGCGTTCGCCTCACGGAGGGGGTGGGATTCGAACCCACGGACCGGCTTTCACCGGTCAACGCTTTTCAAGAGCGCCGCATTCGACCGCTCTGCCACCCCTCCGGGCCCTCCGCCTGCCCTGAGGGCTCGCGAACGGTTGCACCGGTCGCAGACAGTTTCAAGACCGCCGCATTCGACCGCTCTGCCACCCCTCCGCGGCGGCCCACGATACCGGCCCTCCCCGCTTCGGCCGACCCGGCGTTCGGGTGACGGATAGTCTGCGCCGATGGCAGGTGCGACCGGTGAAGACGGCCACGGAGAGGGGGCTACCCGGTGAGAATGCTCATGGCCCGCGCGCGCGTACGCGCGCGCCGCGGCGACGCCGATACCCGGTCCGGGAGCACTGGCGCCGATCTGGAGCGGCTCCTCGAGCGCCTCAACCCCCCGACCCTCGCGCGTGCGTTTGGGCACAAGGTCATCCTCAACCGTCACCTCGCGGCGCTGGGCCTTCCGGTCCCGCGGCTCCACGGCGTGATCGGTCGCGCGGGCGGGTGGAACGCGGCGGCGGGACGCCCCGTGACCGGCCCCGAGGTCGCCGGGCGGTTCCTCGCGGGCCTCGACGGGGACGTCGTCGTGCGGCCGGACCCCGCGACGCCGGGCGCGGGCGCGCTCGTGCTGCGGCGCGACGGGAACGCCTTCGTCGACGGCGGGGGCCGCCGCCGCGAGCCGTCGCAGGTGGCGGCCGAGGCGCACGCGGATCCCCGGGCCGAGCTCTTCGTCGTCCAGGCGCTGGTGGAGCCCGACCCGGGGTTGCGGGCCCTGGCGCCGGTCGGCGGGCTCCCGCCCCTGCGGATCACCACGTTCGTCCCGGATGACGGGCAGCCCCAGGTGGTCCACGCATGCGTTCTCCGGCCGGGCGTCGGCGACGGGTCGGACCGGGCGGCGGCCCGAGCGCCCGTCGCGGAGGTTGACCTTGCGATGGGCGCGCCGGAAGGGGGCGACCGCCTCCCGGACTGGGAGGCCGCGTGCGACCTCGCGCGCCGCGCAGCCGGCCTGCTGAAGCCGCAGCGGTCGGTCGCGTGGGACATCGGCCTCACGGCCGACGGCCCGGTCGTCCTCGGCGCCGACAGCCGCTACGAGCGCATCGAGGTCGCCCGGTTCGACGAGGCGGTCCGGGCCATGGAGCGCGCCCTCACCGACGGCGGCCCGGCCGTGATCGGGGGTGCCGCGTGAAGCCGTCGATCGCCGCGCTGCGCCTGCGCACCCTCGCCGAGGTCAGCAAGGCCGCCTCGGACGCCTACGGCATCAGCAGGATCCGGGCCGCCCGGGCGGCGCTGCGCCTGCGGCGTCGGAACGGGTTCCCGCTGGAGGAGGGCCTGGAGGAGGGGCTGCTCGACCCCACGATGGACGACCGCTGGCGGTCCCGCCACATCGGGCGCACGACGCGACGGGCGGCGCAAGACCGCCTCAACCCCGTCTCGCTCGAGTGGTTCAGCGAGGAGAAGCTGGTCTTCTACGACTACTGCCGGGCGAACGGCATCCCCGTGCCCGAGCTCTACGGCGCCGTCGGGCGGGCGGGCGGATGGAGCCGCCGGTCGGGGCGGATCATCTCCGGGAGCGAGGCGTTCGCGGCCTTCCTGAACGAGGTCCCCGGCGACGTCGTCATCAAGCCCACCTTCGGGCTGCTCGGCGAGGATGTGCGCGTCCTCGTCCGGGCGTCGGGCGGCTTCACCACCCTCGGCGGCACGCCGGTCGAGCCCGCCGCGCTCTACGGGGAGATCTGCGCCCACCCGGAGTACGCGCTCTACGTGGTGCAGGAGCGCGTGCGCAACCACCCGGAGATCGAGGAGATCGCCGGCAGCCCCGTCCTCCAGACCCTCCGATTCACCACCGTCGTGCGCCCCGACGGCACGGTCGCCATCGTCGCGGCGAGTCTCAAGCTCGCGGTAGGCGATGGGGACACCGACAACTTCCACAACGGCGTGACCGGCAACGGCTTCTGCCTGGTGTCGCTCGACGTGGGCGAGCTCGGGCCCCTCGGGCTCCGCCCGCCCGGTCGATACGGGGTGGATCTGACGCCGACCGTGCCTGACACGGGCGTCCAGGTCGAGGGGCGGCGGATCCCGTACTTCGAGGAGGCCTGCGCGCTCGTGCGCCGGGGCTCGCCCCTGTTCCTTCCGATGAGGACCCTCGGCTGGGACATCGCCATCACCCCCGACGGCCCGGTCGTCATCGAGGCGAACAACTGGTGGGCTCCGTTCGGGCCGCTGACGGCCGAGGGGTGGGCACTCCTGGTCGAGGAGGACTGAACCCGGCCAGGGCGGTCGTCTACGATACGGCGTCACCCGGAGAGGTGGCCGAGTGGCTGAAGGCACCCGCCTGCTAAGCGGGTAATCGGGGTCCACCTGATTCGAGGGTTCGAATCCCTCCCTCTCCGTTCTCCGGGATTGACCCACGATCGGCCGCCGGAGAACCCCGGCGGACCAGCCGGCGTGGAGGGGGGTCCGCCGGATGCTCGGCACCGCAGGTCCTCGTCGCCGGTCCAACTGCCGCTCGGCGGGTACGACATCACGGTGTTCGTCGACACCGGCATCGGGATCGCGCCCCAGCCCTTCCCGTTCGGGGCCTCGCAGCTGGCGGGGTCGCGCGGCGGGCCCGCGGATCGCGGCCCGACAGGTCTTGACCGCGCGTGCCCCCAGGACGCAGTCTCCCGCCATCGGATCGCGTCCCCCCGGGAGGGGCACATGAGCACGCTCACCGCCCGCCGCTCCCTCGTCGTCGCCGGCGTGGCCGCGGCCTTCGCCGGGGGGATCGTGGTCGCCCAGCACGCCTCCGGTCCCGCGGAGGGCGCCACGCCCTCCGCGCGCGTCGTCCGGGGCGCCGGCGACATCGGCCCCGCCGTCGCCCGCTACCGCGCCCTGCTCGGCCCCGACAACGGCGGCGCCCCGGCCGGCGACCCGGGCGGCCGGCGGGAGATCACCTGGGACGGCGTCCCCGACTCCCTTGCGTCGCCGAACGGCTACCCGAGCGCCTTCTTCAACGCGAAGGCGGCGCCGCGGGCGCGTGGGGCGGTGCTGACGACCCCGGGCACGGGCCTGCGCGTGAGCGCCGACGCCGACAACCCGGCGGGCGCGGCACCGCGCTTCGCCGACATCAACCCGTCCTACGGGGCGGAGTTCGCCACCTTCAGCGCGCCGCGGCTCTTCTCGCCGGTGGGCAGCAACGTCGTGAACCTGCGCTTCCGCGTGCCGGGCACGAACCGGCCCGCCGTGGTTCGCGGTTTCGGCGCGGTCTACACCGGCGTGGACCGGCGCGAGAGCACGGCATTCGAGTACTTCGACGTGAAGGGCCGCTCGCTCGGGACCTTCTCAGTCCCGGTGGGGAAGAGGAAGCTGTCCTTCCTCGGCGTGGCCTTCGCGAAGCCGGTCGTGGCGCGGGTGCGCATCGAGTACGGCAACCGCGCCCTCGGCCCGGATGAGACCGGCGGCATCGACGTCGCGGTCATGGATGACTTCATCTACGGGGAGCCGGTGGCCGCGAAGTAGGGCCCTCGAAGGGCGGTGCGGGGCTGGTATCGTCCCTCGTCGTGCGCCAGTAGCTCAGTCGGATAGAGCGTCGGTCTACGAAACCGAAGGTCACAGGTTCGAATCCTGTCTGGCGCACTCTGAGAACCCGCTTCCTGAGCGGGTTCTCGTCGTTCCGGGCCCTCAACGTCCCATGCGACGTCGTGCATCTGAGGACGGTGCGGGACGGTGCGGGAGCAGCTCGGACGGTGCGGGGCACGGTGCGGGAGGGGTACCCCACCCCCCACCCCCCGGGGGGTGCCCTTTGGAGGCCGGCACCCCTGCTCAGATGGGTTCCCTACCGCTCTCACGCGGCGACCCATTCTTCGAATCCGCTCTGCCGACTTCTCCGGATCCGCCCTCTCCCGTATCCTCGGCCCATGGCTGCGGCCGTTCGCGGAGCACGGCGATGCAAGGGGCGGCCGGGATGGCCTAGACCCGGGACGGGTCGCCTCGTCACGTCAGTCGCGAAGGGGTGGGGCTGCGAGGCAGGGCGCCCTCCTCGACGATCGCGACCTCGCAGAAGTCGCGGTGGACGTCCAAACCGATGCTTGCCATCGGGCTTCCTCCTCAACGCTGGCGGCATGGCGGAGGCAGGCGGGCACGACGACAACTACGGATCCGTGCTCGTGGCACACCCGGGCAAGTCGCAGGGGCGGCCATCTACAAACCCCGGGCTCGTGGCCCATACCAAAGCCGACGGCCTGCCCCACCTGGTCCTCCGAAGCGCCTGTCCCGGAACCGAGCCGATCCTAGATCGACTCGCCCGGCGCAGCAGCTCCAGGAGCAGTTTCATGCCCCTACAACCGCGAGCGCCTGCACGAGGAGCTCGGCCACCGACCGCCGATCGAGTTCGAGGCCGATCACGCGGCGAGCGCGTCGCAGCTCGCCTCGTGATGATCGAGGAAACCCTGTAATCGAGCCCCCAACCGAACCAGGGCGGCTCACACGTCACCCGGCGCGCCCATACGAGCGTTGGCAACTCGCGCCCGGACAGGCGAGCGCCTCCGATGGCGGACCGCTATACCTGCTCTTCGACCAAACGGAGGCGCGGCCTGCGAATCCGCCCAGTCCTGTCTCACGCCTGCGTCAGACGATCCCACTGCGTACGTGCGGCCGCGCCGTACGTCACCGCCGGCGCTGGGCGGCGAGCCGAGGTGGAGGCGCGCCTCGCTGAGCTTCTGCCACACCTACACGCGGAGGCGACTACGAAGCTTCTCTCGCCTCCATCAGACCCTGGACAGGACAACGTCTGTCAACCCGGGTACTTGAACCGACTTGAGACCGCACCAAGTGTCTCTACCGTAAGATCGCTCGGCCGCTCTGGCTCACTTCGAGCGAAGGGCGCGCAGCACCGCCAGATTCGATGTGGTAATCCCGTCGACGCCGTCGCCTGCCAGCCGGTTGATTTGGCCGCTGTCATTCGCAGTCCAAGCCAGGATCATCAGGTGGTTGTGATGAGCCCATTTGACGAGCTCCGCCGATACTAACCCCTGGAACACCGAGGCACCGGCCAGGACTGACCGCAACCGCGCATCCGTCCTCAGGGTGCGCATTGCGTCGGGGTTCGACACACTGAACAGTAACTCTACCCCACGGACATGCTCATTGAGATAGGTGAGTGCAGCGATGCTGTCACTACTGATCAGAACCCGGCGTGACACTGGGTGAGTGCTGAGAAACTCGACCACCATGTTGAGGAATGTGTCATCCGACTGCTTCAAGTCCAGCTTGACAGCGCCGACCTGATTCGCCTGGCTCCACGACTGCGCGAGGGTTGGCCCGCGGAATACGAGCCCAGCCAGCCAGGGCACGGCTTGGGGACGCCCGGCAACCAGTCGGCCGCGAGCCGCGATCACATCGATCTCGATGACATCGGCACCGGCGCGCTTGGCTGCCTCGAGCGTGGCCGGATTGTTGCCGGCATTGTGGGCAACGCCCAGGATCAACGCGTACCGGGCCGCAAGCGATGGCGCGACCGCGACCGGTTGGTCAACCTGATCGGGAGGCGCCACGCCAGTGTACTGGCGGACCGCCGGCCAGGCGGCTATCGCAAGCGCCAGCAAGCCAATGCTCCCGAGCCAAATCAAAACGAGTCGAAGTCTGCTCATTCGACGTTCTCCGGCCGTCACCGATTGCAGCTCACATTCTGGAGGCGAAGCAAGCGGCCGAGCTGGTCGTGACTCTAGACGCTGTGTAGCGTGTTCCGGCGTTTTCCCCTTGGTCAAGATAGCCCCGAGAAGTGTAGTGCTGCATCTTGCTCTTCGGCCACGGCTCTTCCGAGCGCGTGCTCGACGGCTGGTCGGGCATCCGTGACAGGCATCACGCCGCCGTGTTCTTGGAGAACCACTGCCAACTCCGACGGGGCGGCAGGTGCCTTCGCGGGATGGGCCGAGCACCCCTGGGGCGGGCGTGGGTTCCGATCACGGATACACGGCCTTCTGGGGAATCGTCCGAGAGTCTTGACGCAGCAGGCCTCCGCGCATGCCGTCCCCTCGCACGTCCGCGCGCGCCGTGGGGGCGGGGCCGGGCTACCCCCCGGCGAGCGGCGGCGAGTTCCGCATCGTGGCCTGCCAGCCGCGCACCAGCGCCTGCTTCTCGACCGAGGACAGCTTCGCCGAGGAGTGCAGCCAGGTGTAGTACGACGGCGGCATCCCGCCGCCCTGGATCTGCTCGACCACGTCGCCGGCGCCGTCTTGCGGTCTGTTCCACTCCGAGACGTTGAGCTGCGAGCGCCCCTCGTCAACGTCCTTTTGGACAAGCCAGGAGACGGGGGCGATGTTGCTATACCAGGGCCAAGTCGTCAGGTTGGAGTGGCAGTCGCCGCACGCCCGCGAGAACAGGATCCGGGTCCGGGGAGCGTCCCAGGACGGCTCGCCGGTGACCGGCGGGTTGGAGTGCGAGTGCCCGTACGGGATGAGCTGGATCAGGGCGAAGAGCGCGATCACGCCGAGCCCACCCCACACAAGGGTCTTCCGCCACCCGCGCGAGCCGAAGCGCCGTTCATCGGGGGGTGGCTCCGCCCCGCCACCCGGTGCGGGGGTTCCCTCACCGTCGCCTGTCTGTCCATCGTCGGTGCCCACGGCGCTTCCTCTCCTCGGACCTGATGACGTAACCCTCCCGAGCGTGACTCGGCATGGGCATCCGGGTTGGTGCGGACCGGTCTCGCGGGGTTCCCGCCACCTCCCCAGACCACGGGAGAAGCGAGGAGGGCTCCCTCGCTTCCGTCCGCGCCACCCGGAGCGGCGACGCCGCCCTATGATCGTCGCCCCAGTAACCCGGCGGCAGAGGCATCGTGTGACAGGGTCTCCATTCCACAGCGTCGTGTGCGGTATCGACGGCACGCGCGAGGGGTTCGAAGCCGCGCGACAAGCGGCTCGCCTCACCGACCAGCGCGGTCGCCTCCTACTTGTCGCCGCCACCCATTTCCTGGACGCCATCTCCACCCATTGGGGGCCCGAGCTGATCCCATGGGACCTCATCGAGATGCCCGAACGTGAGATCCGAGACCTGGACGAGGCCGTCGGCGGGTTGGCGCGCGACTCACTGGCCTGGGCGCAGCGGCAGGTCGGGGACGCCCTCAGCGTGGAGACGCGCCTCGTACGGGGAAGGGCGTTTGAGGAGTTGCGCAACGAGGCCGTGCGGGCCGAGGCGACGCTGATCGCGGTCGGAGCGCACGGAGGAGGGCGCCTGGCCGGAGCGGCGCTCGGCCGTGTCGCCTCAATGCTCCTCCACGAGGCGCCGACCTCGGTTCTCCTCGCCCGCCCGCCCTTCGATCCCGGCGCCTTCCCGTCGAGGGTCGTGGTCGGCTTCGACGGCTCCGACGCCAGCCGACAGGCGCTCTCGGTCGCCGCGCGGCTCTGCGCCGACGGCGCGCGCGCCCTCACGGTCGTGGCGGCGACGCGAGACGAGGAAATGGCCCTTCGCGACATCCGGGAGCGGGCCGCACCGCATGAGGTGACGGTCATCCGCCGCCGCCCGGTCGAGGCGCTCATCGACGCTGCCGAGCGCGCCGACCTCCTGGTCGTCGGTTCCCGAGGCGCGACCGGCGTGCGGGCGCTCGGGAGCGTCAGCGAGCGGGTAGCGCATCGCGCCGCATCGTCGGTGCTTGTCGTGCGCCCCGGGCCGTAGGGAGGCGCCGCTCCAATCGGTCGCGCCCAATGAGCGGCGCGAGGCAAGATCAACTTCGGTTCGGGTGGAGCTCGAGCGCCAGACTCGCCCCCGCGCTTTCACGCGCATCCGCCGCGAGCTGCGCATGGTCACCGACGTGGATGAGCGCCGCGTGGCCCTCCTTCACCGTAGACCGGCGCGAGCACGGCACGGTCTTCAGCACCCTCGCCGCCGGCTGGTGAGATCGAGGGCGAGCTCTCGTCGCCGAGCACTCGGTCCTGCGTGCGAGCACATGACGTGATGGACGTCAGTAGCTGAAGACGGTCGCCCTCTCGCCGATCCACTCCCACAGGGGCGTCGCGCCGGCCATCCTCGCGTTGCCGACGAGCTGGCCCTCATCGAGCTTTCGGGCGTTGAAGCAGATCGGACAGGTGAGGAGCTCGCCACCCCCGTCGGCGTACTGCTCGAAGAGCCGGGGCAGCGGAGGGCAACCGTCGCAGGCGACGCCCTCCGCGTTGCCGGGAAGGCTCAAGCGCACCGCTTCCTTGGTCAGGAACATCGCCACGCGCTTGCCCTGCTGCAGGGCGGCATTCGCGACGAGGAACGCGACGGTCACGCGCTCCGCGTCCTCGAGCCCTGTCGCCAAATTGATCACGACCTTGTCGTCCGCCACAGCCTCCTCTGGTTGCAACTTCCGAGGAGTTCGGTGGCTGAACGTGTCACACGCCGCGCGGCGAGTCATGGGGTCCTCTGACTGAAGGTGCTGCCCGGCCGTCTGTGCCTCCCCGCATCGTCCGAACCAGGAACACGCCGCTCACCCACGCGAGCCCGGCGCAATGCTCGGCGATGCCGGCCGGCGACTCGTACACCTCGTCGAGTACGTACATCGTCTTGCCGGTCGGTGCAGAGGCCGGGTCGAACGGGCTCGCGAGCACTGTTCTAGCCAGGATCTCACGTCCACCACGTCTTCTTGAGTGACCCTCGCCGCTCAGATCACACTGATGCCAGGATCCGCGCATCGGGGGTAGTACGCAGGCGGGTGAGGGCCCGGCCGCACCCGGTCAGCCATCACTGCGCCGACGACGGCAATCGGGGGAGTCTGTTAGCGGGCGTGGGGTGGAGCGGACCCGGCGGCCGCATAGTCTGTGTGAGCTCAGGCTGGACTGTTGGCGATGGGCTGCGGGGCCGCTAGGACGCGCAGCCCGCGGCGCCGTGCGATCCTGAGGCAGTGGCCAGGAACGGGATCATCAGGCGCGTGCCCTTTGAGCAGGTGCTCTTCGGACTGACGCTGGGGGCACTCCTCGCGGGCCTGGGCGCCGGCCTTGCCGGGGCGGAGGCCGTCGCTGCCGGGCTGTTCACCGCAGCCACCCTTATCGGGGCCGGTACGGCGCTGGCCTGGGTCGTCCAGAGCCTGCGCCGCAGGGAGCTCGGAGTCGATGTCGTGGCGCTGCTGGCGCTCGCGGGTGCACTGGCGGTGGGCGAGCTCCTGGCGGGCGCGGTCGTCGCCGTGATGCTCACGGGCGGGCGCATGCTGGAGAAGTGGGCAGAGGGGCGGGCGAGGCGCGACCTCTCGGCACTGATCGATCGAGCGCCGCGGAGCGCAAGTCGCTACCGCGACGGCGAGATCGCGCGCTGCCCGGTCAACGACGTCCGTCGGGGCGATCTGCTGCTCGTGAAGCCGGGTGAGGTCGTCCCGGTCGACGGACTGGTCGAGAAGGGCGCCGCCGTACTCGACGAGTCGGCGCTCACCGGAGAGCCGATGCCGATGGAGCACCCCGCGGGCGATGCCGTCCGTAGCGGCGTGGTTAACGCAGGGGCGCCGTTCGACCTGCGTGCGACGACAAGTGCCGCGGAGAGCGCCTACGCGGGCATCGTTCGCCTCGTCGCCCAGGCGCAGGCCACGAACGCACCGTTCGTGCGGCTCGCGAATCGGTACGCGGCCATCTTCCTGCCCATCACCCTGCTGACGACGATGGCCGCCTGGATCATCAGCGGCGACCCCGTCCGCGCGGTGGCCGTGCTGGTGGTGGCGACGCCGTGCCCCCTTATCCTTGCCGTCCCAGTCGCCCTGGTCTCCGGTCTGTCCCGCATGGCGCGCCGTGGCGTCATCGTCAAGGGCGGCTCGGCTCTCGAGCGGCTCGCGCGGGGCCAGACGCTGGTCTTCGACAAGACGGGGACCCTGACTACCGGCCGTCCCTCATTGGCGGGCATCGCCCGCGCCGACGGCTGGAGCGAGAGCGAACTGCTGGGGTTGGCGGCCTCGCTGGACCAGGTCTCGCCACATGTGCTGGCCGCTTCCATCGTGACCGCCGCGCGTGCCCGGAGCCTGCCCCTGTCCTTGCCCCAGGAGGTGGGCGAGGAGCACGGCCAAGGCACCCGTGGCCTCGTCGAGGGCCGCCGCGTCGCGATCGGGCGCGCCGCCTTCGTCGCCGACGACCTGCCCGCGTGGGCGCACAGCGCGCGACGGCGCGCGGCGCTCGACAATCAGATGACGACGTTCATCGGCGTGGACGGCGACCTGGTCGGAGTCCTCCTCTTCGAGGATCCCGTCCGCTCGGACGCCGCCCGGACGATCCGGCGACTTCGCCGCGCCGGTATCAGGCGCATGGTGCTGGCCAGCGGTGACCGCGCCGAGGTCGCCGAGGGAGTCGGCGCCGCGATGGGGCTGGACGAGGTGCTCTCTGAGCGCACCCCGGCCGAGAAGGTTAACGCCGTGCGCGTCGAAACCGAGCGCGCCCCGACGATCATGGTCGGAGACGGCATCAACGACGCGCCCGCGCTGGCGGCGGCGACCGTCGGCGTCGCGCTCGGGGCCCGGGGGGCAACCGCCTCGTCCGAGGCGGCCGACGTCGTCCTCACCGTCGATCGGCTCGACCGCTTGGCAGACGCGATCCAGACCGCACGCCGCTCCCGTGGGATCGCCCTCCAGAGCGTCGTCGTCGGCATGGGCCTGTCCTTTGTCGGCATGGGCTTCGCCGCGGCCGGCCTGCTCGCGCCGACCTTCGGGGCGCTGCTGCAGGAGGCCATCGACCTGGCCGTGATCCTCAACGCCCTGCGCGCCCTCGGCGAGGGTCGCGCGGCGGGGGCCTCGCTCACCGGCCCCGAGGCGGTGCTCACCCGGCGCTTCTCCCAGGAGCACGCGGAGCTGCGCCCGGGAGTGGAGGAGCTGCGGACGACCGCGGATGCCCTCGACGGCCTGTCGACCCCGGAGGCCCTTGCGCGGGCGCGCCACGCCCTCGCATTCCTCACCGAGGAGCTGATGCCGCACGAGGAGACCGAGGACGAGCAGCTCTACCCACTCGTCGCCCGCGCGCTCGGCGGTGAGGACCCGACCGGCACGATGAGCCGGGCCCACGCCGAGATCGCGCACCAGATCCGGCGTCTAGGGCAGCTCCTCAGCACGGGCGAGGGCGTCGTCCCCGACGAGGAGGATCTGCGCGAGGCGCGCCGTGTCCTCTACAGCCTGCACGCGATCCTGAGCCTGCATTTCGCGCAGGAGGAGGAGAGCTACTTCTCCCTCGCCGACGAGGAGGTCGCCGGCTGCACCCGCCCCGTCCGGCGGGCACGTCGCCAAATGAGGGGGTGCGCCGCCGGCTCCACGTCACCCGGCAGTCGCCGGGCGCCTCCGCCGGGGCGCAGCGGAGAGCACGTCCGCGAAGAGTTCGAGTTGCTCGCGCAGCAGGCGGGTGATCAGGAAGCGCTCAGCGACGGCCCGCCGGCCGCGCACACCGAGCGCGCGCGCCTCCGCCGGGTCGCGCAGGAGCTCGCAGACGGCCGCGGTGAACTCCTCGAGCGTCGTCGCCAGCCGGCCGGTCTCTCCGTCGCGCAGCTGCAGGGGGATCCCCCCCGCCCGCCCCGCCACCATGGCGGTGCCCTTCCACAGCGTCTCGGACACGACGAGGCCGAACCCCTCGCGGAGGCTCTTCTGCACGGCGACGTCGGCAACGCGCTGCAGGGCGTTCACCTCGTGGGCGTTGACCCCGACCTGATTGCTCAGCAGGAGGCAGTCGGGCTCCCCGCGCGCCTGCTGCTCGATCTCCCGGTAGACGCGCCATCCCTCGGGATCGTCGCCGGCCATTGCGCCCACCAGGGCGAGCTGCAGAGTGGGGAACTCGGATCGAGCCCGCCGCCACGTCTCCAACACCCCGAGCGGGTCCTTCCACGGATCAAACCGCGACACCTGGATCATGAGCGGCCGCGCGAGGTCGACCCCGAGCTCGGCGACCGTCTCCCGCGCCAGGTACGCGGGGAGCTCCCGGTTCTTCGACGAGAGCGGGTCGATCGCCGGAGCGATCAGCGTCACCGGGGCGTCTACGTCGGGTGGGACGAAGGCGTCCATCGTGAAGACGAGACGATCGTAGGCGCCGAGGAAGGGGCGCAGGAAGCGCCACACCTCGCGGTCCGGCTCGGAGGAGTCGATGTGGCAACGCCAGATCCAGCGGGCGCCGTGGTCGTCTCCCGCCGAGAGCACGGCGGCGGGCTGGGGGTCGTGCACCACGACGATGTCCCAGCTGCCGCGCAGCGCCTCTGCGTGAGCGACGTTGTGGCGCAGATACTCCTCGAGCTCATCGTGGCGGAGTCCGACCGCCATCCCCTGCAACCCGTTGTGCACGCGCTTGGTCACCTCGAAGAACTCGCGGTCGCCCGCGATCAGTTGCCACTCGACGTCCAGGCCGAGGTCGCGCTGCAGCGGCACGAGCGAGGAGAGCAGCTCGGCGACCCCGCCCCCCGTTGCGGTCGAGCTGAGCTCGAGCACCCGCAGCCCGCGTAGCCGGCTCGCGAGACCCCGGATCCTGGCGATCTCCTCTTCGCCGATGACCCGACGGTACGCCTCGAGCGACTTGCGCCGGACCTCCACGCGCTGGGGCTGCTCCTGGGCTTCACGGTCGCCCGCCGCCGGTCCCCCCGAGCTCGGCGCGCTCATCGGCCCACCTCCTCGTGTTGCTGGGCCGCGAGTCTCTCACGAGCGGCTCGGTCGTTCGGAGACGGGATGCCGACTTACCCCGCAACCCTGGCCCGCTTGCGACAAGGCGGAGCGGGCCGGGAGCGAACGGGCTCTCACGCGGGCTCTCGTCGCCATCCCGGCCTCGCCTCAGTCGAACCGGGATCGGCCATCCCGGGCGCGGTGCGCAGCCACCCCGCGGGTCCTCTCCGACCGTCCGTGGCCCATAGGATCGCCGCCGTCTGCTCGCGCTCGCGGGATCGCATCCGTTACCCTCCAGCCGCGACCGGCAGGGAACCGATGTGCGGCCGGAGGGTGCCGAGGTGGCCGACCAGGAGCGGGAGATCCCCCGGCCGCTCGTCCCGCGTCCGGCCAGGCCCTGCACGTCGGACGAGGCGCGGTCGCCGGCGGCCGTCGCGCCCCGGCTCCGGAGGGCCACCTGACCCCTGTTCTGAGGGATCCCCTCACCGGCGAGCCGGTGTTGATGGCGCCCGCCCGCGCCGCCCGGCCTCACGATGCAGGCGGCCCGGCCAGTGAGGGCTGCCCGTTCTGTCCCGGCAACGAGGCCCGGACACCGCCTGAGACCTTCGCCGTCCGCCCCGGGGGCGGCCCGCCCGGTTCGCCCGGGTGGATGGTGCGGGCATTCCCCAACAAGTACCCGGGGCTCACGCTCGAGGAGGGCGTGCACGAGGTGATCGTCAACTGTGAGCGCCACGTGGTGCGCCTGGGCGACCTCACCGACGAGGAGGCATCCCGTGCGGTGAGTGCCTGGGCTGTGCGCCTCGATGCCGTGGCCCGAGACCCGCGTGGGCTCTGGCCCTTCCTCTTCCTCAATCAAGGTGCCGCGGCGGGCGCCTCCCTGCAGCACACCCATGCCCAGCTCATGGGCCTGCCGTTCAACCCGCCCCGCCTGGCGGCCCGCGAGGAGGCCTTCGCGACCGCCGATCGCTGCCCGATCTGCGCCGATCTCGAGGACGCGGGCGGCCGGATCGTGGCGACCGGCGAGGGTCTGGTGGCCTGGTGTCCCCGAGTTCCGTCGCTCTCCGGCACAGTGCGCCTGGCGCCGGCCGAACACGGGCCCGATTGGTCTGCGGCCCTCGACGTCGGAGCGCTCGGGCGGACCCTGCGGCGTCACACACGCAGGATCGCGGAGGTGATGGGCAACGACGTACTCAACCTGTGGCTCAACCAGCGCCGCCCCCACGGCACGGACCGCTTCCACTGGCACGTTGACCTGCTCCCGCGGCTGGGGACCCTCGCCGGCTTCGAGCTCGGGACAGGAGTGAACGTAGTGACCGAGGCGCCCGAGGCCACCGCCGCGCGCCTGAGGGGCGGTGGCTGAACACCGCCCGCCAGATGGGGCCGGGCCCGGTCATGGCTCGTACGGAGGCCGCCGATACGTTGGTGATCGGCCAAGGACGCCGGCCGTGCGAGGTCTTCCTCGGGGACGTGCCGCCTGGTGGCCACCCCTTAGGGTGGGCGGCCGCGGCAAGTGCCATTCCGGATCCTGGCGCCATGACCGGCACGCGCCCAACCCGGCAGACGAGTTGACGAGGATGCGGACGTGTTGGGTTCGGCCGAGAGCAGCCGGTTACGGGCGTTGAGCTCGGCCTTGAACGCGGGCAGCTTTCAGAAGGACCAACGCCACGTTCGACGTTCAGGCGGCAACCACCGCCGGGAGTTCAGCCCGAGGCCGGCGAAGGAGCCAACCGCCGCCACCGCCCATCAGCCGGTGGAGCCCCAGGGCCGCGGCGCCCGCCAGCACATCGGCGATCAGGAGGGCCGCCTGCATGCCGACGCCGAACGCGAGGACGCTCCCCGCCGATGCCACCCCGGCGAGGGCGACGACCAGAAGCCCCTCCTGGGCTAGGGCGCACAGGTAAGGATCAGGCAAGAGGACGGTCCGGATCCCCGGTGCGCGTCCGACGTGCCGCACCACAGAGCGTGTCAGGGCGAGGTCTCCGCCGAGGCCTTCAGCGGACAGCAGACGCAGCATCATCGCGCCGACGCGGAAATCGTCGTCCACGACCAGAACCACCGGTCGGTCGGGGGCCAGCGGCAGTGCCGCGATCGTCGTCATGGGACAAGTCAACCGCCGGCGGGTGAAGGCCGCGTGAGTAGCCCTTCAAGCGCTGGCCAAGGCTCGTCGCGTCAACTGCCGCAGACCCCCCAGCATCAGTCGGACGATGACGCGATCCCGCGCTCCAGCCCCAATCTGGAGTGCAGTCTTGCCCAACCACCCTCGAGGTGCGCGCGTAGCAGCCGACGCGGGGCGATCATCACAATCCGCAAGCGGGGGATAGTTGGCAGAGTCGCGCGACCTCACCACGACCACACGCACGAGTTACACGCTGACCTCGTGGATGGACTAAAGATAAGAGCGACTCTGCTCCGAGGAGGTACCGCTCGTGAACTCTCACCCACAGCAGGACCTGGTCACGGCCGGCGAGGCTGCGGCACTACTCGGTTTGAGCACGACGCGGCTCTCCACGCTCGCGCGCGCAGGCCGCATTCGGCCCGTCTTGGAGGGCTCGAACTGCCGCGTCTACACGAGAGCGGAGGTAGACGCGTTCGCCGCGGCCCGGGTCGAACAGTCCAAGACCGACGCCCGCGTGAAGGTGCCTATCCCGTCCTGAAACACCAACGGCCCCGGGGCTGGGGCCGAAGGAGAACGCAGATGAATCCCGCGTCCCAAACGGTAGCGACTGTCGCGGACCCCGCAGCAAGTGGTGAGAGTCGAGGAGGCCCGTCCTTCCTCGCGGCGGTCATGCTTGGACCGTCCCCCGAGGCGGCGGAGGCCGACCACAGGGCACAGCTCATCTGGGCACACTTCCAGCGGTCGCCCGACTTGCACCGACTCAACGTGACGCTCCAGCAGGAAGAGCAGGCCCTTGCTCCGGCCTGGGGGCTCGACGCCGCTCGGTGGATCGTCGGGCGCGTCCGCACACTTCTGGGCGTCCGTGCACAGCACGAGATGCTGAACGCGCAGATGCGTCAGCGCGGATCACTGCCCAGCGTTCCGACTCTTTCTCGATCGGATGCGCGCCCAGGCCGCCGGCCGCATGGGGGGCACCGACGTAGCCACCGTCGGGCCGCTCGGCGCAGGCCGTCGTCGAGCTCGTCCGAGAGCAGCGACGGCTCAGGCTCTGAACCAGAAGAGGATGCACTCCTCGCCCTTCGGCCGGGCACGGGAGATCGACTTCCGGTAGGCGCTGGCGGGGAGCCGATCGGAGCGCGCCGATGAAGCCCCTCGACCGGGCGCCGGCGCGTGAGCTGCTCCGCGCGGCGGACGGCGCTCGGGCGGGCCATCAGACGACCTGGCCGGCAGGGCTCCGGGAAGTCCGCAGCCGGCTGCCGCCCCGCCCGGGCCCAGACCCCCCGCTCGCGGTATCCTCGGCTCCCGACGATCCGGAGGCGTCGATGGGCACGGTTGGGGTGGTCCGATCCGACGGGCCAGGGCAGCGGATCCACGACGTGGCCGACCCGGCGAGCGGGCAGTTGAACTCCTTCCCCGTCCCCGGCACTCTCAGCGCGTCCACGCGCGCCACCCGCATCCGCCAGCTCGGCTACGGCGCGACGGCGTCGATCTTCGGCACAGCGTCGCACCGCCTCTCGCCGCAGGCGCCGTATCAGGCGAACCCGAAGGCATGGGTGGACGCTTTCGAGGGAACGTGGGGCGCGGGGCCGGGCAACGACCAGGTCTGGTGGCGTCTGCCGGCGACGTTCCCGACGGAGTTCATGTCGGGCATCAACCTGAACTTCCAGGGCGTCGGACAGGGCGCGGGGCTGGTCAGCCTGACGGTCCAGACCTGGCCCTACTCGGGCATGACCGGAACCGTCGTCATCGACATCGGCGCGCTGCGCACCGAGATCCCGATCTCGGTGGCGGCCGAGCACATCATCGACATCGCCTTCGTCCACGGCGGCGGATTCATGGACACGCGGATCTTCTGGCGGCCCGGGATCATCGACTTCGTCTGGAAGCGTGGCGCGATGCGGAGGGGCTTGACGGCGCCGGGCGCGTAGCCACGACGTTGATCGGCGCGCCGCGCGCGAAGGCGTTGACCTGGTCGAAGACGTCGGCGAACTGCAGGTCCCACTCCTCGCGCGTCACATAGCCGATGTGCGGGGTGCACACGACGTTCTCCATCGAGAGCAGGGGGTGCCGACGTCGAGGAGCGGCTCGTCCTCGAAGACATCGACGGCGGCCGTCCCGGGCCGTCCCGCCCGCAGCGCGCGCACGAGCGCGCCCGGCTCGATGAGGCCGGCGCGGGCCGTGTTGACCAGGAGCGCGGTGGGCTTTCATCCGGGCGAGATCCGACGCGGTGACGATGCCGGCCGTCTCGGGCACCAGCCGCATGTGCAGTGAGACGACATCGCACTCCGCGAAGAAGGCCTCCTTGCTGGCGGGACCTCACCCGTCCGTTCGCGCGGGCCCACTCGCGCGATGCTGGACGGGCCCAGACGCGGATGTCCATCCCGAAGGCCTCGCCGTAGCCCGCGACGACCCTTCCGATGCGCCCGTATCCGTAGACGCCCAGCGTCCTGCCCCGAAGCGTCGTCCCGACCCCGGCCTGCCAGGTGCCGGAGCGGAGCGACGCGACCTCGCGCGGGAGCTGCCGCACGGCGGCGAGGACCAGGGGCGGTCGCGTACGAGGGCGATCCGGCGTGGAGATCCGAGCAGACGGTCACCCCCAGGCGCGTGCACGCATCGACGTCGATGTGGGGGTAGACGCTGCGCTGGCTGATCAGGCGCAGGCGGGGCAGGCGCTCCAGCAGCGCGGCGCCGATGGGAGTGCGCTCGGATCAGGACCAACGCGTCGGCGTCGGCGAGCCGTTCGGCGAGAAGATCCACCTCCGTCACGGGGTCGGTGAACACCGTGACGCGATGGACGGCGGGCCGCTCGAAGCACCGCAACGTCCGCAGGGTGTGGAACCAGTCGTCGAGGATCGCGACGTTCATGCTTCCTCCGCTTCGGGGGGCGCCGTCCGCGCCGGCCGGGTGGCCGGCGCGGACGGCGCGGGTTGGCGTCAGCCGCGCTCGATCTCGATGGCGACCGGGACAGGGTTGCTGACGGTGTCCCGGACGGGCGAGTAGCGCGTAAGGCCGGCGAGCTCGGCGAGCTGATCGTCGTCGAAGTCCCCGGTCGCGCGCAGGGTGGCCCGGATGCCCTCGAAGCCGGGGCGGACGTCCTCGTCGAGGCCCAGGAAGCCCTGCACGTCCAGGTCGCCCTCCAGCGTGCACTCGAGGCTCTCCAGCGCGATCCCCCGCGCGGCGGCGTGGTAGACGACGGTGCCCGCCAGGCAGCCCGCGAGCGCGTGGAGCAGGTACTCGCCGGCGTTCGGCGCGTGGTTCCCCCCGAGGAGCACCGGCGGCTCGTCGACGTCGACCACGAACGGCTCCGTGCGCGAGGTGTCCTCCTGGCCCGCGCCGTAGAAGCCCTTGATCGTCGTGCGGGTGCGACCGCCGTCGATCCAGCCGTTGCGGGCCCGGAACTGGAACCGCGCCAGGCCGGCGTCGGCCCTCACGGCATCGATGGTCGCGACGAGGCGGTCGAGGTCGACGCCGTTGACAGTGTTGGAGACGTGCATGTGAGCTCCCCATCGTAGTGGCCGGGACGGTCCCGGCCGGTGTGGTGAGGACGGTAAGGAGGCACCCCTTCCCGAAACCTTCCCGTCCGCCGGCCGGCTCCCCCGCCACGGAGCGGCTCGTGCCCCGTGAGATGATCGGACGATGCACGGCGTGGACGTCCGCCTCCTCGGCGGCTTCGAGGTCGCGGTGGACGCGCGGCCGGTTCCCGCGCAGGCGTGGGGGCACCGGCGGGCCGAGGACCTCGTCAAGCTGCTCGCGTTGTCGCCCGGGCACCGCCTGACGCGCGACGAGGTCATCGAGGCGCTCTGGCCCCGGCTGAGCGCCACGGCCGGCGGCGCGAACCTCCACAAGGCCGCGCACTACGCGCGGAGGGCTCTCGGCTGGCCCGAGGCGATCGTCCTGCGCCGCGGCGTCGTGGAGCTGGCTCCAGGGGACCGCGTGGAGACCGACGTCGAGCGCCTGGAGGCCGGCGGCGGACCGCGCGGTGACGTAGCCGAGCTGCTCCCCGACGATCGCTACGAGGAGTGGACCGCCGCGCACCGCGACCGGCTCGCCGAGGTGTGGGCCGAGTCGCTGCGGCGCCGGGGCCGCTGGGAGGAGCTGTTGGAGATCGACCCCACCGACGAGGAGGTGAGCCGCATCGTCATGCGCCGGCATGCGGACACCGGCGATCGCCCCGCCGCGGCGCGCCGGTTCCGGCGCCTCCGCGACGCGCTGGCGGAGCTCGGACTGACACCGAGCGAGGAGACCCTGTCGCTCTACCGGGAGATCGCCGGCGGGGAGCCGGTCCAGGCGCCGACGCGCGCGAGAGGGCCCATGGTCGGCCGGGACCAGGAGCTCCTCGCCGGGCGCGAAGCGCTCGAGGCGGCGGCACGCGGCCGCGGCGGCGCCCTGCTGATCCTCGCGGACGCGGGGATGGGGAAGACCCGCCTCGTTGACGCCCTGCTCGAGGACGCGCAGGCGCGCGGCTGGCACACCCTGCGGGGCGCCGGCCGCGAGGACGAGGGCCGCCGGCCGTACGGCCCGGTCGTGGACGCCGTCGAGCCGCTCGTGGCGGCCCGTCCCGACGTGCTGGAGTCCCTCGCGGAGCCGGTGCAGCGGGTGCTGGCGCTGCTCCTTCCCTTCGCGCCGGCCGGCGGCGTGAGCGGCGACCGCCCGCCGGACGCCAAGCGCCACCAGGTCTTCGCCGCGATCGCCCAGCTCGTCGAGCGTGCCGCGCGCGAGCGCGGCGCGGTCCTGGCGCTGGAGGATCTGCATGCATCCGACGCGACGACCGTCCTCCTCGCCCATTACCTCTCCCGCGCGGCGCGCGACGCGCCCGTGCTCGTCGTCATGACGGCACGCCATGGCGAGGCGAGTTCCGAGCTCGCGCGCGTGCGCGCCGCCCTGCGCGAGCAGCGGGCCGGCGTCGAGATCGTCCTGCGCCCGCTTCCGCGACCGGCCATCGCACGGATCTCCGAACGGGTCGCGGGGCGCTCGCTGGAGCCCAGGACGATCGACGCGATCGCGGCCGCCGCGGCCGGCAATCCGTTCTTCGCCGAGGAGCTCGCTGCGACGGTCGACGACCGGGGCGACGTGCGCGTGCCCGAGCACGTCAACGACCTCCTCGAGGCCCGGCTCGGCAGGCTCCCCGACCACTCGCGATCCGTCGTCCGCTTCGCCGGCGCCCTGCAGGACGGGTTCTCCGTCGCCGACCTCGCCGCGGTCGCCGGCGTCGATCCCGTGCGCGCCGACGCCGCCGTGGACGCCGCGCTCCGCTGCGGCGTCCTGGAGCACGACGCCCGCGGCGCGCGGTTCCGTCACCCCCTCCTGCGAGACGCGGCCCGTCGGCAGTTCGACCCGCCACAGCTCATCGACGTGCACCTGCGCGCCGCCGCGCGGCTGGGCGAGCGCGGCGCGGCGCCCGAGCAGGTCGCCCATCACCTCCTCCACGCCGGCCGCGCCGGCGATGCCGTGCCGCTGCTGACCGCGGCGGCACGACGCGCGGCCGCCGTGGGCGGCTACGCCGATGGCCTGCGCTGGGCCGAGCAGGCGCTCGAGCACGCTGCGGCGGGCGACAGGTACGACCTGCTCGTCCTGATCGCCGATCTCCGCCACGCCGCCGGCGACCGACGGGCCGCGCGCACGTACGCCGCAGCCGCCGGCGCCGCGCCGCCCGATCACCTCACCGACCTCCGGATCAAGCAGGCGCACGCGCTCACCGCCGCCGGCGAGCCGTCCGCGGCCTCGGCGGTCCTGCGCGGCCTGGCCGCGACCACGCCGGCCGAGCAGGCGCGGCTCTCGGTTGCCCGCGGCATCAACGCCTGGTACGCCGGTGATCTCAGCGAGGCGCGCCGGCACGCCGATCAGGCCGCCTCCGTCATCGGCGAGGCGGACGCCGAACGCGGGGGGCTCGCGGACCTCCAGGCTCTCATCGCCCACGCCTCGGGCGCCTGGGAGCATCACGCCGGCTGGCAGCTCGCCGAGGTCTGGAACGTGCCGGAGCTCGCCGGCCGCGTGTTCGACGCGTACCTGTGCGTCACCGAGTACGTGCTGCACGCCGGCGACCCGTACGCTCGCCTGGCCGAGTTCGCACGCCGCCTCCGCGACCACGCGCACGCGGCCGGCGCCCGCCGTGGCGAGGCCTTCGGCACCACCCTGCTCGGCGAGATCGAGCTGATGACCGGAGACCCCCGCGCCGCGCGCGCACTCCTCGTCGAGGCCGCGGCGCTCAGCCACGAGGTCGGCGCGACCGGCGGCGAGGCGCTGGCGCGGGTCCGGCTCGGCGAGGCGCTGCTCGACCTCGGCGAGCGAGGCGCGGCGATCGAGCAGCTCGAGGAGGCGCTCGCGCTGGCCCACGCCTCCACCCTCTCCGAGCACCTCCTTCTGCTCGTCCATGGGCCGCTGCTGCGCGTGTCCGAGGACCCCGGGGAGGGGCTCGCCGTGGTCGTCCGCGCCGAAGCCCTGCTCGCCGAGGAACCCCAGTGCAGGTTCTGCCCGGTGGACTACTACGTCGCCGCCGCGACGGTCTGCGCCGCCGCCGGGGAGACCACGCGCGCGCGGGCCTTCCTGCGGCGTGTCGAGGACGTCACCGCGCTCTGGAACGGCGGGCCCTGGGCGCCGGCGGCCGCCGAGGCTCGCGCCGCCGTGCTCCGCGCCGAGGGCGAGAGGGAGGCGGCGACGCAGGCGCTCCGGCGCGCCATCGCGGGCTACGCGGCCGCCGGGCAGGACCGCAATGAGGCGCGGATGCGCCGGACGCTCACCGAGCACCTCCACCCGCGGCGATGAGGCGCACCGACGACGTCCGACGGTAGGACTTCGATAGCGCGAGGTCCGTTCGGGACCGGGAGGAGCGACGACGCGTCGAAGCCGAGGGACGTCGATTCGTACGGTCTACGAAACCGAAGGTCACAGGTTCGAATCCTGTCTGGCGCACTCCGAGACACCGCTATCCAAGCGGGGTCTCATCGTTTCCGGCCAGGCAACGACCGGCAGCCAAGTGCATCTCAGTACGGTGCGGGAGCATCCCCGCACCGTCCGGGACGGTACCCGAGCGCGGACCCCGTGAGCGACGGCCCCCAGTACAAGCTCACGGCGGTCCAGATCGCTCCCCACCCGGCCTGAGCCAGGCCGACCGACCGCTCTCGGCGCGCTCGTGGTCGGGTCATCGCGATTCCGGGGCGGGCTGGGCGCCGTCCACGCCGCTCCAGGTCGCCCCGCCGTCGGCGCTGCGGAAGATCCCGTAGTCGGTGCCGACCAGCACGGTGCCCGGCGATCCCGGCACCGGCGCAAGGGCCCCGACGCCCAGGTCTCCCAGACCCTTGGCGGTGGTCCAGTGCTCGCCGCCGTCGGCGCTGCTGAGGACGCCGCCGTGGCCGGAACCGCCGTAGAGGATCCCGGCGCTCGTGTCCGTCGCCAGCGGGCTCAGCCCCTCGCCCGACAACGGGTCCCTGGTGCGGCTCCAGCGGGCCGCGGCCGCGGGACGCCGGTAGACGGCGTCGTTGGTGGAGGAGAAGAGGGAACCGTCTGCGTCCGCGGCGAGCGCGCCGACATCCGTGTCCGGCAGGCCGGCGTTCAGCGCGTGCCAGTGGGCGCCGGCGTCCGTGGTGCGGAAGACCCCCCCGTCCGAGGTCGCGGCATCGATCGTGCCGCGGCCCGGTTCGATGACGAGCGCGGTGACGGGGTGGGGGGCCATGCCGGTGCGCGCGCTCGCCCAGCGGGTGCCCGCGCTCTCGCTGCGGAAGACGCCACGATCGGTGCCGGCGTAGACCCGCCCCGGCCGGTCGGGGTCGATCGCGAGGAATGTCACGTTGGCGTCGCCCATCCCGCGGCGCGACGCGCGCCAGTGGGCGCCCCTGTCGGTGCTCGCGAAGACGCCGTGCCCGGTCCCGGCCAGGAGCCGGCCGCCCGTGGCCGGATCGACGGCGAGGGCCGACACCTCCGCGCTCGGAAGCCCCGCCTCGGCGGGCGTCCACGTCGCCCCGGCGTCTGCGCTCGCGAAGACCTGCCCGACGAGGGTCGATGCGTAGAAGTTCCGCGGGGAGGAGGGGTCGATGGCCAGGGCCTGGATGGTCGAGCCACCGGGGCTGGTCGCGTCCGCCGTGTTCTGCAGGTCCGCGGAGGCGCCGGCCGTGTCCGCCGTGCCGGCGGCCGACGCGCCGGAGCCACCGCCGCAGCCGGCGAGCAAGGGCGCGAGCGCCAGGCAGGCGACGCCCGCCGCGAGCGCCCACACCGCCCGGAAGCAGGGGCGCCTGCGGCGGCGCGGGCGCCCGGTCGAGCGGGACAGCTGCCCGGCGATCGCCGGCGTGCCCTCGGGCCCGCCCTCGTCCTCCGGCGAGGGCTCCGACGGGCGAAGGCCGTCGAAGAAGCGCGATCGGGCCCTCTGGAACTCCTCCCACCCTGCCTTCGGGGTGAGCTCCCAGTCGGTGTGGTCAGGATCGAACGGCTCGAACATGGTGCCTTCCTTCCCGTGACGTGGTGATCGCCCGCGCCGGGCCCAGGCCCCGGGGCGCGGGCCGCGCTCGGCGTCGCTCGTGTGGCGGGGCCTGCTCATGGCGCAGACGTCCGAGACGGCGGTTGACGGCCGGCCCGGCGCCCGGTACGCGCCCCTCATCGGGTGGGCTCACTGATCGCCAGGTAGGCGAGATCGAGGTACTCATCGATGCCCTCCCTGCCGCCGGAGCGGCCGAAGCCCGAACCCTTGACGCCGCCGAAGGGCGCGGACGCGCAGCTCACCCGTCCTCGGTTGATGCCGACCATGCCGACCTCGAGCGCCTCTCCCACCCGCAGGGCGCGGCCGACGTCGGAGCTCATGACGTACGCGGCCAGGCCGACCTGGCAGTCGTTGGCGCGCCGGATCGCCTCCTCCTCGCCGGCGACGGACGCGATCGCGGCGACGGGGCCGAAGATCTCCTGCCGCATCACGAGCGCGTCGTGGGGGACGTCGGCGAGCACGACCGGGGCGAAGAAGTGGCCCGGGCCGGCGGTGAGGCCACCGGGGAGCACGACGTGGGCGCCCCGCGCCACGGCGTCGTCCGCGAGCGCCTGCAGGCGCCGGGCAGCCGCGGCCGAGATGACCGGGCCGAGCTGGGTGCCCTCCTCGAGCCCCGGCCCCATCGCGAGCGCCGCCATGCGCTGGGCCAGCCGCACACTGAACTCTTGGGCGACCGGGCGCTCGACGTAGAAGCGGTTGGCCGCGGTGCACGCCTGGCCACCATTCCGGCACTTGGCCTCGACCGCCGAGCCGACCGCCACCTCGAGGTCTGCGTCGGCAAGCACGATGAAGGGGGCGTTCCCACCGAGCTCCACCGAGGCGCGAAGCGCGCGGGACGCCGCGAGGCCGAGCAGATGGCCGCCGACCCGCGTCGATCCGGTGAAGGTGAGCTTTCGAAGGCGCGAATCCGACAGCAGCCCGTCCGTGGCGCCGGCCTCCGAGGACACGACCAGGTTCACGCAGCCGGCGGGGACCCCGGCGGCCTCGAGGACCCGGACGAGCCCGACGGCCGACAGCGGCGCCTGGTCGCTCGCCCGCAGCACCACGGTGCAGCCGGCGGCGAGCGCCGGCGCGAGCCCGCGGGCGGGGATCGCCAGGGGGAAGTTCCAGGGCGTGACCACTAGACACGGGCCGACCGGCCGGCGGACGCACAGGAAGCGGCAGGCTCCGTCGGGGTGGACATCGATCGCCCCGGAGATGCGGGGCGCCTCCTCCGCGCCCCAGTCCAGGTAGTCCGCCGCGAGCGCCACCTCCTCGCGCGACTCCCCGCGGGGCTTTCCGGTCTCGAGGCTGATCGTGCGCGCCAGCGACGCGGCCTCGTCGCGGAGCCGGTCGGCCGCGCGCCGAATCATCCGCGCCCGCTCGCGCGACCGCGTCCGCGCCCAGACGGTGAAGGCGGCGTCGGCCGCGCCGAGCGCCGCGCGGCAGTCCGCACGCGCGGCAGTCCGCACGCGAGGCGTCGGCGACGTGCGCGACGACCTCTCCCGTGGAGGGGTCCTCCACGGGGAGCGTCCGGCCGCCCTCGGCCTTGCGCCACGCGCCGCCGATGAGAAGTCCCCCGTCCTGGGGCGGCGGACCCGAGCTGATCCGCTCGCTGTCCGCCGGCCAGTGACGGTGGAGGCCGCGGAGGGAGGGCCAGGTCGCTTGCGGGGTCAACACGAGGGCTCCTCGGGTCGGTCCGAACGTGCACCCCCGACGCTAGGTCCGGCCCCCGCGCCCCGCTTCGTCTGTCCTCGCCATCTTCGGCGAGGCCTGTGTGTAGATCTGAACCTGCGCCTATGTAGTCGCGGCGCCCGATCCACCCTGCGCGCCGCCGACCGCCGGCAGCAGCCCGCGGCGAAGCGCGATCGAGGTGGCCTCGGCGCGCGTGTGGGCGCCCAACTTGGCGAAGATGTTGGCCACGTGGCGCGCCGCGGTCGCCTCCGTGATGTACAGACGCTCCCCGATCGCGCGGTTGGAGGCGCCCTCGGTGACCAGTCCGAGCACCTCGATCTCGCGCGCGGTGAGCCCTTCGTGCGAGCTTCGCCCCACGAAGCCCGTCACCCGGAACGCCCGCACCGGGGCACGGAACCCGCGGAGGCCGAGCGGCGGTGTGAGGCCCCCTTCGACCTCGTCGGCCACGGCGGCGTGAGCTCGCTGACTGAGGAGGACCTGTCGGTGCTCGGCCGCCTCGGCCAGCCGGCTCGCCAGGGTGACCACCGACCCGACGGGCCCGTAGTCCCAGCGTTCGGGCGGCCCGGTGCGCCCCACGGTCGCGTACCCCCAGGAGACGCCGGCCCCGCAGCCGAGGTCATACCCCAGGCGTGCCCACTCGCTCGCCGGCTCGGCGACGGCCTCCTGGACCGCCAGGGCGAGATCGACCGCCCGCCGGGCAGGGTTCGTGCACGGCACCGGGTCGTTCAGGAACGCCATGACGTCCTCGCCGGTGAATGCGCCGAGCGTCGCCTGAGCGCGGTGCGCCTCCGACCCGCACGCCGTCCGGAAGACGCGCAGGGCCGCGGTGACCTCCTCGGGCTCGGCCCTCTCGGCGAAAGCCGCAAAGCCGATGAGGTGGCAGAAGACAACGGCGATCTCGGCCCGGTGGGCCGCGAGGAGGTCGCCCTCGCCGGAGGCGACGATGACGTCCGCCAGTTGCGGCGAGAAGAAGCGTCGAAGGCGCGTCAGGCGGGCGATCTCCTCCACCTGCGACTGCACGCGCTCCTCGAGCGTTCGGTTGAGCTCGGCGAGATCCTCCGCCTGGCGCCTGATCGTCTCGTTGGCCTCCTTGATGCGCACGAGCGAGCGGATGCGCGCCAGGAGCTCCGCGCGGTCGAAGGGTTTCAGGATGAAGTCGTCCGCGCCCGCTTCGAGCGCCGCGAGCTTTCGCTGATCCTCGCTTGCGGTGATGAGCACCACGGGCAGGCCACTCGTCGCCGGATCCGCCCGCAACCGCCGGGTCAGCTCGTGGCCGTCCATCCCGGGCATGAGGACGTCGAGAAGCACGAGATCCGGCGGGGACGCGGCGATGGCCGCGAGCGCCTGCTCGGCGCTCTCGGCGAACCGCACGCGGTAGCCCGCCGACTCGAGGACGGCCTCGAGGACCCGCAGGTTGGCGGGCGTGTCGTCCACGACGAGGATCTCGTGAGGGCCCGGGTCGGTCATGTCGCCTTGGCAGCCGAGGGGGACAGATCCTCGGCGACGCTCGTGAGGGGATGACCGGGTAGCTCGACCGTGAAGGTGCTGCCCGCGCCGGGGGAGCTCTCGAGGAGGATGCGCCCCCCGTGGAGCTCCACGAGCCGCCTGGCGAGTGCGAGGCCGAGACCGGTCCCGCCGCGGCGCGCGTCGGGGGGGCCGGCTTGCTCGTACTCCTCGAAGATGCGCTCCTGGTCGGCGGGGTCGATGCCGACGCCGGTGTCGGAAACGGCGATCCGCACCAGGTCCTCCTGGCGCGAGACCCGGACCACCACCGTCCCGCCCGGCTCGGTGAAGCGGATCGCGTTCGCCAGGAGATTGAACAGAACCTGCCGCAACTTTCGGCCGTCGGCCTCGATCGTGCCGGCCGCCGGCTCGACCCGTGCGGACAGCCGGACGCCCTTCGCCCGGGCCTGCTCCCGCACGACCCGAAGGCCGTCGCCCACGAGGTCCTCCAGCGAGACGGCCTCGGTGTCGATCTCGATCCGCCCCGCCTCGATCCTCGCCATGTCCAGCACGTCCGTCATGAGGTTCAGGAGGTGTCGGCCCGCGCTGTGCATGTCCTCCGCGTAGGCGCGTTGGCGCTCGGTGAGCGGGCCGGACGAGCCGTCGCGAAGGAGGTCGGCGAAGTTGATGATCGCGTTCAGCGGCGTGCGCAGCTCATGGGACATGTGCGCCAGGAAGCGTGTCTTCTCGTCGCTGATGCGCTTCAGCCGATCGAGCGCCTCGACGAGGTCCCTGGTCCGGTCATTGACCCGCTGCTCCAGGGTCGCGTACGACTCCTGCAGCCTGGCGGCCATCGCGTTGAACTCCTCGGCGAGCGTCTCGAGCTCGTCCCCGGTGCGCACCTCGATGCGATCCTCGAGACGCCCCGCCGTCATCGCCGCGGCCCCCTGCTGGATCGCGAGGATCGGGCGCGTCATGCGTCGGGCCAGGAAGAGGCTCGCCACGATCGCCAGGCCGAGGACGACGACGAGGGAGATCGCGAGGCCGATGATGGCGGTCGTCAAGGGGCCGTGCGATCCGGGGTCGGGGCGCAGCGCGATGAGGTACCAGCCCTCCAGCGGCAGCGGGGTCGAGCTCGCGAGCACGGCGTGCCCCGCGAGATCGCGGCCGCGCATCGCCTCCTCATCGGCCGGGCGCGGCGCCTCCCCTGCCGCGACCGCCGCGCGGACCTCCGCCAGCCGGGACACGTTCGTCAGCGAGGTGTCGTCGGGAGCATCCGTGCGGCCGAGCAGATGGCCGTGGCCGTCCACCATGTAGACGACGTCGTCCGACGATCTCGGGAACGATCCGACAAGGAGCGGCACGAATTCGAGATCCAGCTGCGAGAGGATGACGCCACCACCCGGACGGGTGTCGCGGATCGCGAAGGGCGCGCGCAGCCCCCGTCCGCCCGCCGTGCCGACCGCGTACGCATCGCCGAGCGCGAAGCCGCGCCTGCGCCCGGCAACGACGATGGGATCGGTCGCGAAGCTCCCGGGATGCGGTGGACGGATACGTCCACCCGCAGCCCGGGCGGTCTCTCGTCCGGAGGAGTCGACGTAAGCGATCTCGGCGAACGTGCTCGCCCCGACGGTGGCCTTCGCGTAGTCCGCTGCGCGCAGGGCGGGCCCGGGGCGTGGGACGCCCGGGGCGTCGGCGGCGCGGAGCTCGCCGCGGAACTCCTGCAGGCCCGCGGTCATCAACCTGGCGAGCGGAGCGGCGGCGGCGCGCTGGCGCTCCGCCACGTGCTGGCGCTGAAGGCGGTCGTAGCGGGTCTGGGTCCCGCGGTAGGTGAGAAAGAGGCCGACGCCGTTGCTCACGATCACTGCGCCGCCCACGACCGCGAGGAGCACGATCGTGTAGCGGCGTAGGATCCCCCGCCGCGGCGGGCGGCTGGGGACCGTGGCGGGATTGGCGCCCACGCGCCCGTCGGCTACCCCGAGAGCGTGCGGCCGCTGAGGCGCCGCACCGTGTGCGTGTAGCCCTTGCGGGGGTGCGTCGGAACGAGCACGGACGAGGCGATGGGCGCCAGGGACGTGTAGACGCCCGTCTCCTGGGAGAACGCGCAGCGGCCACTCGCCTTCACCACCTGGTCGCCCTTGAACACCAGGTGGGTGTCCCGGCAGTCCATCCGAAACGAGCCGTGCTTGCCGTGCTGGGTCTGGATCAGCTCGACGCCGACGAACTTCTGCTGGCCATTGACCTTCTTGAAGATCGGGAAGTGCGTCCCCGTCGCGGTGCCGTGGTCCGTGATCGCGCCGCTCACCGTGAAGGTGCCCGCTATGGGGTTCGTCCCCGTCTTCTCGTTCTCGACGAAGCGCAGGTGAACGGCCCCGGAGCCGGCCGCGAGCGCCGGCGCCATGCCTCCGGCGAGAAGCGTGCCGGGTAGGACGACGCCCGCCACCAGGAGGGATCGCCGCTTGACAGTCATCTGGTCCTCGCTTTCGCCACGCGCGCCGTCACCGACGATTGCCGTGGCGCGCGGCCCCTCCCCCGCGCAGCTCGACTATCGCTCGCTTCGGCGGGGGTGGCAATCGGTCTCGACCGTACGTCCCGGCCGCGCGGGCGTTCCATGCTCGGACCAGATGATTCTTGTATGTAGATCGGCTTCCGGCCGGACGGGCGACCTCCGATTCGGCAAACGAGCGCCTCGTCGCATGCGGCCCGGGCCGGCCTTTCGCGGGCCCTCGGCGTTCCGCCGGTCCCCGGACGGGGACTCAGCCGGGCGCGGACTCCTCGTGGTACTGGTGCCCGCACCAGTCGCATGTCCAGACCCACAGCAGCGGGGCCCGTCTCATCGGCTCGTTCCGCCCCGCCCGGCTGACGTACCGCGACGGCAGCCGGTAGCTCTGCGGGCGCATCGTGCCCGGGCATCCGCGACGGGCGCACGGCCGGGGCGGGGGATCGACCGCCCGGCCCGGCCCCGACCATCGCTCGGCGATGGTCGCCGGCGCTGCCCACCGGTGTTCGCGAGCCGATCTCGGGGGACGCATCACGACGGCCTCCCTGGCAGGGGGCTCAGCATCCCCCATCGGCCGGAGCGGCCGCAAGGCCGCCTTTGCCATCTCATGGTGGACGGAACCGCCGGGGTTCTGGGAGCCTGGGACGCTCCCGGAACCCGCGTGAAAGGGGGCAGTGGTGACCTACGACGAGGTGGTGGCCACCGTCGAGGAGAGGGACGTCAAGTTCATCCGTCTCTGGTTCACGGACATCCTCGGCCAGCTCAAGAGCTTCGCCATCACCAAGGAGGAACTCGCCGACGCCATGGCGCAGGGCATGGGGTTCGACGGTTCCTCGATCACCGGCTTCAACGCGATCGAGGAGTCGGACATGATCGCCATGCCCGACCCGCACACTTTCGCGATCCTGCCCTACCGCCCGCAGGAGCGGTCGGTGGCGCGCATGTTCTGCGACATCCGGGTGCCCGGCGGCGAGCCGTACGAGGGCGATCCGCGCTACGTGCTGCGGCGGGCGCTCGACCGGGCGAAGGCGATGGGCTTCGACCACTTCTACCTGGGGCCGGAGCTCGAGTACTTCTACTTCAAGGGCTCCGACGGCACCGAGGTGCTCGACCGGGGCGGCTACTTCGACCTCACCACGCTGGACGCCGCCAGCGACCTGCGCCGCGACACGGTGCTGGCGCTCGAGCAGATGGGCATCAAGATCGAGTACTCGCACCACGAGGTCGGGCCGTCACAGCACGAGATCGACATGCGCTTCGCCGACGCGCTGCGGATGGCCGACAACGTCATGACCTACCGCACCGATCGTGAAGGAGATCGCGCACAAGCACGGCTGCTACGCGACCTTCATGCCGAAGCCGCTGTTCGGCGAGAACGGCAGCGGCATGCACGTGCACCAGAGCCTCTTCCGGGGCGGGGAGAACGCCTTCTTCGACCCCGACGACGAGTACTACCTGTCGGCCGAGGCCAAGGGCTTCATCGCCGGCCTGCTGCGCCACTCGCGCGAGATCGCGTGCGTCTTCGCCCAGTGGGTCAACTCCTACAAGCGCCTGGTGCCGGGCTACGAGGCGCCCGTCTACGTCGCCTGGAGCCGGCGCAACCGCTCGGCGCTGGTGCGCGTGCCGGTGTACCACCCCGGCAAGGAGCAGGCCACGCGAGCCGAGCTGCGCTGCCCGGACCCCGCCTGCAACCCCTACCTCACCTTCGCCGCCCTGCTGCACGCGGGGCTCGAGGGGATCGAGAAGGGCTACGAGCTGCCGGCCCCGATGGAGAAGAACCTCTACGACCTCACGCACGACGAGCGGCAGCGGGCCGGCATCGAGTCCCTGCCGGAGTCGCTCGGGGAGGCCATCGAGCTCGGCGCGGCCAGCGAGCTGCTGCTCAAGTGCTTCGGCGAGCACATCCACGCCCGGTACGTGGAGCTGAAGCGCGCGGAATGGGAGGACTACCGGGTGCAGGTCACCGCCTACGAGCTCGATCGGTATCTGCCGCTCCTCTGAGCGGGGCGCACGAGGAGGTTGCTGCATGACGAGGGCCCCGTCCGTGACGGGGCCCTCGGCTTTTCCTTACCGGTGGGATGGGGTTGACCGCCGCGCGACGCCTCCGGGAGGATGCCCGCCGGTCGGGCACCATCGGGGTGGAGGCGCGGTTGGGGTCGTCGGGGTCCGGGGGAGGGGATGTGGCTGCGCGCGTCCGGGAGCTGATGCCCGGGCTGCGGCGCGACCTCGACGACCTGGTGCGCATCCCGTCGGTCTCGGGGGCCGGCCGGCCGGAGGGCCCACTGCTCGAGGCCTGCGAGCTGACGATGCGGCTGTTCCGGGATGCGGGCGCGCAGGTGCGGACGCTCGACCTGCCGGACACGGCGCCGGTGGTGATCGGGGAGATCCCGCCGCCGCCCGGCGCGCCGACGGTGCTGCTCTACAGCCACTACGACGTGGTGCCCGCGGGGGACGAGTCGGAGTGGGACTCGCCGCCCTTCGAGCCCACCGAGCGCGACGGCGCGGTCTTCGGGCGCGGTGCGGCGGACACCAAGTCGAACATCGTCGCCCACGTCGGCGCGCTGCGCGCCTGGGACGGGCGCCCGCCCGTCGGCGTGAAGATCGTGATCGAGGGCGCCGAGGAGATCGGCGGCGGCGCGCTGATGGGTCACCCGGCGCGGGACCCGGGGCTCTTCGCCGCGGACGTGATGATCATCGGCGACAACGGCAGCGTGCGGCCGGGCGTGCCGACGCTGAACGTCGCCCTGCGCGGCATGGCCAACGTGATCGTGGAGACGCGCACGCTCGCCTCGGCCAAGCACAGCGGCCAGTACGGCGGCGCGGCGCCGGACGCCCTGCTCGCGCTGGTGCGCGCCCTGGGGACGCTCCACGACGACGCGGGCGACGTCGCGGTCGCGGGCCTGCGCCGCGAGGAGTGGACCGGCGGCGGCAGCACCGAGGAGGAGTTCCGCGGGCAGGCCGAAGTCGTGGACGGCATGCCGCTGATCGGTACCGGGACCCTCGGCTCGCGCGTGTGGTCGGGCCCCGCCATCACGGTGATCGGCATCGACGCCCCGAGCGTGGACACGGCCGTCAACGCCGTGCCACCGTACGCGCGCGCCGTGCTGAACGTGCGCGTACACCCCGAGCAGACGGCCGCCGAGGCCCAGGCGGTCGTCATGGAGCACCTTCGCGCCCTGCGTCCCTTCGGCATCGCGCTCGAGGTGACGGCCGGGCCGATCGGCGACGGCTTCGCCGCCCGCACGGACACCGTCGCCTACGAGGCCGCCCGCGCGGCGTGGTCCGCGGCCTGGGGCGCCGAGGTCGTGACGGCCGGCGGCGGCGGATCGATCCCGCTCGTGAGCGCGCTGCAGCGGGCCGTGCCGACGGCCGACGTCCTGCTGGTCGGGACCACCGACGGCTTCGCCAACATCCACGGCCCCAACGAGCGGGTGCTGCTCAGCGAGTTCGAGGCGGCCGCGGTCGCCGAGGCGGACTTCCTCGGCCGCTACGCCGAGGCCCACCGCCGGCAGGGCGGCGCGTGAGCACGGCTCCGGCCGCGCCTGCGGAGGACCCGCGGCCCGGCCTGCTGCAGCGCCCGCTCGACGTCGTCGAGCGCGTCGGGAACAAGGTGCCGCACCCCGCGATCATGTTCCTGGCGCTCTGCGCGATCGTGATCGTGCTCTCCCAGATCCCCTACTGGGCCGACGTGAGCGTCACCTACGAGGTGGCCAAGCCGCCGCCGCAGGCCCTGGAGCAGGAGTACGTCGGAGGGTCGGTGGAGCCAGCGGAGGTGATCCCGGCCCTGCCGCCGGACTCCTCCGACTACGAGATCACCACCGAGACGGCCAAGGTGCAGGGCCTGCTGACGGTCGACGGGGTCCGCTACCTGTTCACGTCGTTCGTCAGCAACTTCATGGGCTTCACGGCCATGGGGATCATCCTGGTCGTGATGATCGGCGTGGGCCTCGCCGAGGCCTCCGGGCTCATCGCGGCCCTGATACGCAGGCTCGTCGCCGTGTCGTCGGTCGGCGCGCTGACCTACATCATCGCGTTCATCGGCGTCATCTCGAGCATCGCCTCGGACGCGGGCTACCTCGTGCTGATCCCCCTCGGGGCCGCCGCCTTCATGAGCGTCCGCCACGCGATACGACCGCCGCTCGGGCATCGGCACCGTCATCGCGCGGATGCTCCCCTGCGCCGTGCTGCTGATGGTGCTGTGGACGATCTTCTTCATCGCCTGGTACCTGCTCGGCACCCGCTCGGCCCCGGGTCGCCGGTGTGACGCCGGCCTCCGGGGGATCCCCATCCGGACCACGACGAAGGGAGGACGCGTGAGCGTCGACGACATGGACGATCTGGGACCGGTCAACATCGTGGTGATCGGCTACCCGGCCGGCGCGCCGATGACCGGCGAGGCCGCCCCCCTGATGCTCGACCTGGTGGACCGCGGCCTGATCCGCGTGCTGGACGTGAAGGTCGTCGCCAAGGAGGAGGACGGCTCGTATTCGGGCTTCGAGGTCGAGGGCATCGACCAGGATCGGGTCGGCGAGTTCCGCGCGTTCGCCGGCGCCTCGTCGGGCCTCATCGGCGACGAGGACCTCGCGGCCGTCGCCGAGCAGCTCGAGCCGCGCGAGACGTGCGTGGTCATCGTGTACGAGAACCGCTGGGCGGCTCCCTTCGCCGCGGCCGTGCGCCGCAGCGGCGGGCGGCTGCTGGCCAGCGAGCGGGTGGGCGTGTCGGACCTGCTCGAGGCGCTCGAACAGGCCGAGGGCTAGCCGGGCCGCCGGGCCGGGAGGCCTCCGCGCTAGGGCGCGTCGCGCCGGCGGCGCGCCGCGTTGCGCGCCCGGCGGAAGGCCTCGAAGCCCGCGTGCCGCTCGCCGAAGTGGCGCACCCGGGCCGCCAGCCCGCGCCGCGGCCGCCCGATGGCCGCGACGTCGGCCGGCACGTACGCGGACAGCCGCGGGGCCGCGTCGAAGGCGGCGAGGATGCGGGGGCGGAAGACGACGAGCGTGACGCTACCGGGCAGCGCGGCGCTCGGGGTGAGCACGCCCGCGAAGGCCCGCTCGCGCAGCTCGCGGGCGATCCCGCGGCAGCGGCGCTGGTCGTCCTCGATCAGCACGCGCGGGTCGACGCCCCAGCGCTCGGCGTTCTCGAAGGTGCCGAGGTCGGCGAGCGGGCCGACGCTCCAGCGGGCGACCCAGAGCGTGGCCCGCAGCATGTCGAGCGCGGCCTCCTCGCGCAGGCCCTCGTGGCGCAGCAGCTCGGCCCACGGCGCGGAGGGGTCGAGGCACCAGTACTGGGTCGGGCCGTCGCCCGGCGTGTTCCAGCGGCCCGCGGTGCGGTTGTCGCGCGCCCAGAACGGCGTGTCGTAGTCGGCCCAGCGGAACGCGACCCGGTCGTCGAGGTGGGCGACCGGCCCCGCGTCACGCACCGTGGCTCGCCCGCCCCCGCCGCGCGGCGTCGATCAGGTCGTCGGCCGCCGCCGGGTCGTCGAGCCGCGCGATCGGGGCGTCGCCGCCCAGGTCGCGGCGGGGCCGGTGGAACCAGGCGACGACGCCCTCCGCGGTCCAGGTGCGGGCGAGCATCGCCGCGAGCCGCGCCACGAGCCGCGCGCGCGGGCGCAGCCGCCCGCCCTCGCCCGCCTGCCAGCGCTGCAGGGTCCGCGGATCGACGCCGAGCAGCTCGGCAAGCGCGGCGCGGTCGATGCCCGGCACCAGGCCGTCGATCAGCCGCACGGCCTCGCCGGGCGTGGAGACCGCGGCCCCCGCGTCGTCCTCGGCGGCGTCGCGCAGGATGTGCCGCACGGCCTCGAGGCTGAGGAGCAGCTCGTCGAGGCGGTCGAGCGGGCGCGCCGCCACGTCGTCGCGGCTGAGCGTCTCGATGCCGCGCAGGAGGTGGTCGCGGATCTCGTCGCGGGCGTCGGGGGGCAGGGACGCGGGCACGTCCCGGTTGAAGTCGACGGCCCAGGCGACGGCCTCGCGCGCCAGGGCGGCGACGGCCTCCGGCGCGGGCGGGCGCGCGGACTCCGCGAGGGCGGCGAGGCGCGCCTGCTGCCGCGCGACCTCCTCGTCGGCGCGCGCGATCTGGTCGCGGTACTCGAGGACGGCGGTGGGGGTCATGGCGTCTGTCGCATTCCTGTCCGGTAAATACGACAATCATACGACGTATCGTCGCGGTGGGCCAGGCCCCCGTCGCGCTCAGCTCGCGAAGCCCGCGAGCGCGTCGCCCAGGAGTGAGGCGCCGAACACCAGCGCGAGGACGGCCATGATCACGCCGTTGTAGCGGATCATCCATTCCTTGACGGCCGTCAGCGACCGGTCGCTCCGCTCCCCGAGGGCGAGCGCGGCTGCCAGCGGGGCGGTGACGCCGAGCGTCCCGATCGCGACGAGCACGGCGAGTGAGGCCGCGGCCTGCCCCGCGGGCAGCTCCTGCTGGGCCACCGCGGCGGCCGCGGCGATGGTGAGCGCGAGGGCCTTCGGGTTGAGGGCGCAGACCAGCACGCCCACGCCCGCGGCGCGCGCCGGCGTCACGCCCGCCAGGGCGCGCATCCATCCGGGGGGCTCGGGCTCCGCGTCGGCGGCCCTGAAGCCGAGGAAGCCCTTGGCCGCGTAGGCCAGGAGCAGCAGCCCGAGCACGAGGCGCAGGATGCTCATCCACGTCGCCGGGTCGCCGTCGGCGTCGGCGGCGTTGTCGCCGGACAGCATCAGCACGATCGTCCCGATGGCGGCGATCCCCGCCACGGCCGCCAGAGCGAAGAGGATCCCGTTCGACCGTCCGCGCGGGCTGCCCAGGATCACCACGATCGCCACCAGCGGGAAGGGGCTCACGGCGAGCCCGGCCGCGAACGGCAGGCCCTGCCCGATCGCCTCGCCCACTACTCGGGTGTCCGGCCGGACGGCATCACGGCAGCCTCGTCGCCGCCCGGCGGTCGCGCAAGCCCGCAGCGGGGCCGTGATCCGGCGGATCAGCCGCCCGCGATGGCGCCCACCACGCGCAGGGGCTCCGCGCCCCGGGCGACGGCGTCGGGCAGGAGGCTCTCCGGCGGCACGTGCGAGAGGTCCTCGCCGCAGGCCAGGTAGCGCATGTAGGGCCGCCGCGCGCCGCCGTCGCGGTCGCGGATCGTGCCGCGCAGCGCCGGATGGTCGCGCTCCAGCGCGTCGAGGACGGCGGCGATCGTCGGGGCGCCCGGCACGCTCACGCGCACCTCGGCGCCCGTGCCGGCCAGCGCCCGCAGGTGGCTCGGCAGCGCCACGCGGACCTCGCTCACGGGATCGTCTGCACCTCCACCGAGAGGACCGAGGGCAGGTGCTCGGCGATCGGCGCCCAGGTGTCGCCGGAGTCGGCCGAGGCGAAGACCTGCCCGCCGGTCGTGCCGACGTAGACGCCGCAGTCGTCCATCGCGTCGACCGCCATCGCGTCGCGCAGCACGTTGACGTAGCAGTCGCGCTGGGGCAGCCCCTCGCCGAGCAGCTCCCACTCGCCGCCGCCCGAGCGGCTGCGGGCGACGCGCAGGCGCCCTTCGGGCGGGTAGTGCTGCGCGTCGCTCAGGATCGGCACGACGTAGACCGTCTCGGGCTCGTGGGCGTGGACGGCCACCGGGAAGCCGAAGTCGCTCGGCAGGTCGCCGCTGACCTCCCTCCAGCTGCGCCCGGCGTCGTCGCTGCGGCACACGTCCCAGTGCTTCTGCATGAAGAGCGTGTCCGGGCGCGAGGGGTGCATCGCCAGGTTGTGGACGCAGTGGCCGACCTCGGCCTCGGGGTCGGGCAGGAACTCGGAGCGCAGCCCGGCCGTCGCGACCTCCCACGTGTCCCCGCCGTCCTCGGTGCGGAACGCCCCGGCGGCGGAGATGGCGACGAACATCCGCCGCGCGTCGGCCGGGTCGATGATGATCGTGTGCAGGCACATGCCGCCCGCCCCGGGCGCCCAGCGGTCGCCGGTGGAGTGGGTGCGCAGCCCGGCGAGCTCGGTCCAGGTGGCGCCGCCGTCGGTGGAGCGGAAGAGGGCCGCGTCCTCCACGCCGGCGAAGACCGTGTCCGGCTCGTCCGGCGAGGGCTCGAGGTGCCACACGCGGTTGAACTCCCACGGGTGCGGCGTGCCGTCGTACCACTGGTGGGTGCCGGTCTCGCCGTCGTAGGCGAAGCCCTCGCCCACCGGCGCCCAGGTGCGGCCGCCGTCGTCGGAGCGCTGCACGAGCTGGCCGTGCCAGTCGGTCCACTGCGACGCCCAGAGCCGGTCGGGGTCGGCCGGCGACCCGTGGACGTGCATCACCTGCCAGCCGCCGAAGAACGGCCCGTCGATGGACCAGCGGCGCCGGCCGCCGTCGGACGTGATGAGGAACGCGCCCTTGCGCGTCCCGACGAGCACTCGCACCGTGGCCATGGGTACCCCCGTCGTCGCCTACCCCGATCCTGCCCCCGGCGGCCCCCTCCGGTCCACTGTGATAGCTCTGGGGGATGGCCGCGAGCACCGAGACCGCCTCCCTGCGCGCGCTGTTCGCGCTCCCCGAGGTCACCCGCACGCTCCTCGCGTCGCTGGCCGGGCGCCTGCCCTACACGGCGATCGAGCTGCTGCTCATCCTGCGCGTGCGCGAGCTGGGCGGCGGCTACGCCGGCGGGGGCGCGGCGGCGGCCGGGTTCGCCCTCGGCCTGGCCTGCGTGTCGCCGCTGGTGGGGCGCCTGGTGGACCTGCGCGGCCAGCGGGCCGTGCTCCTGCCCACCGCCTTCGGCTGCGCCGTGCCGCTGGTGGCGATCGCGCTGCTGCCGTCCGGCACCCCGCTCGCCGTCCTCGTGGCGCTGGCGGTGGTCGCCGGGATGCTGCACCCGCCGCTCGGCGGGGCGACGCGCGCGCTGTGGCCCGACCTGGTGCCGCCGGAGCGCCGCCACGCGATCTACGCGCTCGAGTCGGCCGCCATCGAGATGACCTTCATCGTGGGCCCGCTGCTGCTTGTGGGCGTCGTGGCGGCGGTCACCTCGCCGGCCGTGGGCCTCGTGGCGTGCGCCGCGCTGCTCGTGGCCGGCACCGGCGCCTTCGCGGCGCTGCCCGGCTCGCGTCGCTGGCGGCCGAGCGGCGTCGCCCGCACGCTCGCCGGCGCGCTCGCCAGCCCGGCCCTGCTCGTGCTGCTGGGGACCGTCGCCTTCATGGGCGCGTCGTTCGGCGCCATCGAGATCTCCACCGCCGCGCACGCCGAGCAGCACGGCCACGCGGCCCTCGTCGGCCCGCTGCTCGCCGCGTGGGCGGCGGGCAGCCTGATCGGCGGCCTGATCGTCGCCCGCAGCGGCGCGCCGGCCGATCCGGCGCGGCGCCTGACCGTGATGCTCGCCGCGACGGCGGCGGCCGACGCCCTGGTGGCGATGGCCCCCTCGCCGCTCGTCCTCGGCCTCGCGCTGGTGGCCGCCGGGGCGTGCATCGCCCCGGCCTTCGCCACCCTCTACGCGATGGTGGCCGACGTGGCGCGCGAGGGGACGCTCACCGAGTCCTACACCTGGCTCATGACGGGCATCGCGGCCGGCGTGGCAGCGGGCTCGGCCACCGCGGGGGCGCTGATCGACGCCTGGTCGACGCACGCGTCCCTGGCGATGGCGGCGGGGCTGGTGGCGGCGGGATGCCTGGTCGTGACCGGCGGGGCGGCCCTTCTGCGAGGGCCCTCGACCCTGTCAGTCGCGGGCGACCACCAGGAGGGTGGCGTCGTCCCGTAGGGCGGCCCCCGCGGCGGCGGCGATCACGCCGTCCTGCAGGCGGCGGACGATGCCGGCGGGTGTCGCGCGGGAGGCCTCGCGCAGCACGCCCATCACGCCGTCGATGCCGTAGGCCCGGCTGGTGAGTCCGACCGGCTGCTCGACGATGCCGTCGGAGTAGAGCACCAGCCGCGCGCCGGGCGGCAGGTCGCACTCGGCGGCGCGCGGCTCGGACCCGTGGCCGCGCACGCCGAGGGGGCGCGTGACGCCGTCGGTCAGCGTGTGGACCACGCCGTCGGCGGTCAGGACGAGCGGTCGGGGGTGGCCGGCGGTGATCCAGCGCAGCCGGCCGGTGGCCGTGTGCCAGACCGCGACCACGGCGGTGACGAACGGCGAGCCCGGCCCGGCGCTGCGCACCGCCTCGTGCATCGCGCGCGCGGCCTCCTCCACGGCCGCCCCCGAGCGGCGGGCCGAGCGCAGGGCGCCGACGGCCAGCGACGCGAGCGCCGCGGCCTCGTTGCCCTTGCCGACGGCGTCGGCGAGGGTCAGCCACAGGCCGTCCGGGTTGTCGGCGTAGTCGAAGAAGTCGCCGCCCACCTCGTAGCCGGGCAGCACCCCGCCCGCGAGCGTGGCGCCGGTGACCCGCGCCAGCCGGGGCGGCAGGAGGTTCTGCTGGATCTCGGCCGCGGCCTGGGGGCGGCGGCGCCGCCGCGTGGCGTGGACGGCGTCGGTGTAGCCGCTGCCGAGCTCGAGGGCGAGGGCCGCCTCGGCGGCGAGCGCCTCCAGCGACGCGGCGGGCGCCCCCGCGCAGGCCAGCGCCCCGACGGCGCGGTCGGCCAGGACGAGCGGCTCGCAGGAACCGCCGGCCACGGCGGCCTCCACCGCGGCGCGCAACGCGGGGATCGACTCGGGCGGGATCTCCGGGCCGATGCCGAGCGCGGCGGCGATCTCGTCCGGGAAGAGCCCCGGGTCGCCCGCCAGCAGGCGCAGCGCCGAGCCGTCCACGTTGACCACGTAGACCGCCGCCGGCCCGCCGGCGAGGCGGGCGGCGGCCTCCACGATGCGCTCGGGCAGCTCGTGCGGCGGCGCGTCGCGGCGCAGCAGGGCGGCGGCGGAGGTGCTCACGCGTCCCGCCGTACCCGCGCGAGCTGCAGCCCGAACACCGGCCACACGGCCGCCTCCCGGGCCCGCGCGCGCACGCCCCCCGGGCCGGGCGCGCCGGCCACCGACACCCGCACGCCCGTCCCGCGCAGCAGGGCGCGGAAGGCGACGGCCGCCCGGCGGGCGTGCCAGCGCGAGGTGACCACCAGCACCTCGTCGGCTCCGGCCTCGCGGGCGATGCGCGCGACGTGGGCGGCGTTCTGCGCCGTGTGGTGGGCGCCGTCGTCGAGCACGAGGCGCGCCGCCGGGCCGGTCCAGGCCTCGCGCATCAGCGCGGCCTCCGAGCGCGCGCCGGCGCTGCGGGCCCAGCCGGAGAGCACCACGAGGTCGTCGCCGCGCGCTGCGCGCGCCGCCTCCTCGACGCGTGCGCGGCAGACGGGGTGCAGCCCGCGGGCGCCGCGCACCGAGTAGCCGAGGACCGCAACGACGCGCGCGGCGTCACCTCCGCCTGCTCAGCCAGCGGAAGAAGAGGAGCGTGGCCGTGACCGAGATCACCAGCTTCAGCGCGGTGCGCCCGCGCAGGCGCGACTCGCCCGAGGCCCGCGCGCGCATCTCGACGGCCACCTCCTCCACCCGCAGGCCGGCCTTGTGGAGCCGCATCAGCGCCTCGACCTCGGGCGCGCCGGAGGTGTACGGGATCCCCATCACCGGCATGGCCGCGGCGTTGGCGGCCACCATGCCGCTGCCCGGGTCGTGGAAGGGGCGCCCCAGGCGGATGCGCATCGCCGTCTGGAGCAGCCCGATGCCGAGGCGCCGGGCGGCGCTCGGCCGGTAGCGGTCCTCCTCGAAGCCCTCGCCGGGGATGAAGCGCGACCCGATGGCGACGTCGCAGGCGCCGGAGCGCACCATCTCGAGCAGGCGCCGCAGCTCGGCCACCGGGTGCTGGCCGTCGGCGTCGACCCTCCCGCAGAAGGCGTAGCCGCGCTCGCCGGCCTCGCGGTAGCCCGTGGCGACGCCGATCCGCAGACCGCGGTTCTCGCCGAAGGAGACCACGTCGGCGCCGTGGGCGCGGGCCACCTCGGCGGTGCGGTCCGTGGACCCGTCGTCGATCACCAGCATGTCGGCGCCGGGCAGCTCGCGCCGCACCTCGTCGAGCACCGCCGGCAGGTTGTCCTCCTCGTTCCACGCCGGGACGAACACCACGGTGTCCGCACGGGGCTGCGCGCCGCCGCTCACGCGCGCTCCAGCGACAGCGGGATGCCGCCGTCGGGGGCGTCGAGGTAGTGGACGCGATAGCGCGCATCCTCCTGCAGCACCTCGCTCTGGTAGCGGTCGACCGAGAAGCGGGCCGGGCCGACGTGCGCGTACCAGGTGCCCGTGGCCGTCGTGCGGATGCTGAGCGGGCCCTCGGCGGTGAGCACGTCCCGCTCCTCCATGGTGTGGCGCAGGCGCCGGCCGCGGCGCATGAAGAACAGGACGATGGCGAGGATCCAGGCGAGGATCACCGCGGCGACGATGCCGCCCGTCGCGCCGCCGCCCGGCGTCGCGGCCAGGCCGACGACCACGGCCGCGATGACGATCAGGAACACGACGCCGAGCATGCCCATGACGCGCGGCTCGCGCCGCGCCATCACGCCGGCCGTGGCGTCGAGCATCCGCGCCTGCTCGGCCGACACCGCGCCGCGCGTGTTGGCGGCGAGGTCCTCCGCGTCGAACATGAAGCGGTCGCCGAGACGGGGGTCGTACGCCATGGCGGCGAGCGTACGCCACGGGGCCCGTGCGAGGATGCCCTGATGCGCCCCCCACCCGGCAGCCGGGCCGGCCGTCGCGCGGCGGCGGTGGCGCTCGGCGTCCTCGCGGCGCTCGCCGCCGGCGCGTGCGGCGGGTCGGGCGGCGCGGGCGCGCCGGGGCCGACGGCCGATCGCTTCGACGCGCGGCCGCGCCTTCGCCGACCTGCGCATGCAGGTGGAGATGGGGCCGCGCCCGGCCGGCTCGGCGGCCTCGCGCGCGCTGGCGGAGCGGCTGCGCGCGCGCCTGCCGGGCGGCCGCTTCGAGGACGTCCCCGGCGGGCTGCGCAACGTGGTGGGCGGGCTCCCCGGCCGCGGCCGGCCGATCCTGCTGGGCGCCCACTACGACACGAAGGACATCCCCGGCTTCGTCGGCGCCAACGACGGCGCCGGCGGGGTGGCCGCGGTGCTCGGCGTGACCCGCGCGCTCGCCGCCGACCGGCGCGCCTGCCTGCGGCCGCTGCGCGTCGTGATGTTCGACGGGGAGGAGAGCCCGCGCGGCTCGCGCGACTTCCGGGCCGACGGGCTGCGCGGCAGCGGCGCCTACGCCGCGGCCCACGCGGACGAGCTGCACGCGGCGGTCGTGGTCGACTTCGTCGCCGACCGCGACCTGGCGATCCCGCGCGAGGCGAGCTCGCGACCCGGCGCTCTGGGCGCGCCTGCGCGCGGCGGCCGCCGGGCCGTGGGCGCGGCAGCGGCGTTCCCGCCCGGCACGGCCTCGGCGTGTGCTCGACGACCACACCCCGTTCCTGCGAGGCCGGCGTCCCCTCGATCGACCTGATCGACTTCGACTACCCGCCGCTGGCACACCCGCGCCGACACGCTCGACAAGGTGTCGGCGCACAGCCTGGACCTGGCGGGCGAGACGCTGGTGCGGTTCCTCGGGCGCATGCGCGCGGCGCCGGCTGCCGGCGCGGGCTGAGCCCCGCGGGACATGCGCGGGGCGCCGGTGGCTTGGCCGCGCGGCGATAGCCCGCCCGCGTGGCGCGGGACTACGTTCGCGCCGCGATGACCGATCTGAATTCGGTGGACGGTGGATCCTTCGACTACGACCTGATCGCGATCGGGTCCGGGCCGGGCGGCCAGCGCGCCGCGATCCAGGCGGCCAAGCTCGGCAAGCGCGTCGCCGCTGATCGAGCGCAAGACCGACATCGGCGGCGTCTGCGTGCGCACGGGCACGATCCCGTCCAAGACCCTGCGCGAGGCGACCGTCGCCCTCAGCGGCTACCGCGACCGCGGCTTCCTCGGCGCGTCGCACGTCAACGGCCACCACATCGGCATGGAGGACCTCGTCTTCCGGACCGATCAGGTGGTGCGCAACGAGATGGACGTCGTGCGCCACCAGCTGCTGCGCAACGACATCGACCTCTACGACGGCACCGCGTCGTTCATCGACCCGCACACGCTGGCCGTCGACGACCGCGCCGGGCACCAGCGCCGCACGCTCACCGGCCGCACCATCGTCATCGCGACCGGCACGACGGCGACCCGCGACGAGCACATCCCGTTCGACCGGCGGCGCGTCATCACGAGCGACGACGCCATCACCATGGACCGCCTGCCGCGGACGATGGCCGTGATCGGCGCCGGGGTGATCGGCCTGGAGTACGCGAGCATGTTCGCCGCGCTCGGGACGCGGGTGACGCTGATCGACAAGCGCCCGCGCCTGCTGCCGTTCATCGACGCCGAGATCATGGACGCGCTCGCCTTCCACATGCGCGAGCGGCGCATGACCCTCTGGCTGGGCGAGGAGGTGAGCGGCGTCGACCTCGACGAGGGCGACGACGGCAAGGTCCGCATCCACCTCGCCAGCGGCAAGCACATCGTGGCCGACAAGGCGCTCTACTCGATCGGCCGCAGCGGCGCCACGCGGCGCCTCGAGCTGGCCAACGCCGGCCTCGCGGCCGACGACCGCGGCCGGCTGGCCGTGGACGAGCACTACCGCACCGTCGTGCCGCACATCTACGCGGTGGGCGACGTGATCGGCTTCCCGAGCCTCGCCTCCACCTCGCTGGAGCAGGGGCGCCTGGCCGCCTGCCACGCGTTCGGCATCGCCGCCCGCAGCGTCCCGTCGCTGGTGCCCTACGCCGTCTACACGATCCCCGAGATCTCGGCGGTCGGCCGCACCGAGGACGAGCTCACCCGCGCGGGGATCCCGTACGAGGTGGGCAAGGCGCAGTACCGGGAGATCGCGCGCGGCCAGATCATCGGCGACCGCACCGGCCTGCTGAAGCTGATCTTCCACTGGGAGACGCACGAGCTGCTGGGCGTCCACATCATCGGCGAGGGCGCCAGCGAGCTGATCCACATCGGCCAGGCCGTGATGACCTTCGGCGGCTGCGTGGAGCACTTCGTGGACACGGTCTTCAACTACCCGACGCTCGCCGAGTGCTACAAGACCGCCGCGCTCGACGGGCTCAACCGCCTGGACTCCTGGCAGACCGCCGAGCCGGTCTGGGACCTGGACGGCATCTCCGACGAGGACCGCCCCGCCGCCTAGCGCCCGTCGTCGCCGCGCGCGGGAGCGCTACCCGCGGAGCACGACGACCCGGGAAGACCGCGCCGTGAGCCCCGGCTGCGCGCCGACCGTGGCCCGGTAGGCCCCCGGCGAACCGAGCGTGAACCGCGACCGCCCGCCGGCGAGGTGCGCCCGACCGACCACCATCCAGCTGCGCGTGACTCCCCCGAGGCGCTCCAGTCGCACCGTGGTGCCCGCCCGTCCCGGCCGCACGCGGACGGTGAGGAGCGACCCTCGTCGGCCGACGGCGACGACGGGCCGCACCTGGATCGGAACGACCGGGCTCACCGCCGCGCCGGCCAGAGCGCGGAAGACGGTGCCTGCCCGCAGTGCCGGCGTGGTGAGCGCGAACACGCCGCCCACGCGGGTCGCCGCGCGGCCGGCGGTCACCCAGGCGCCGCCATCGCGTCGCTGCACCTCGACGGCCGTGCCGGCCCCGACACCCGAGACGCGGCCCCGCAGGGCCGGACGGCGACCGAAGTCCACGGGCCCGCGCGACCCGAGCGTGATCGGCGAGACCGTCAGGCTGCCGCGGATGTACAGGTGGAAGATGCAGTGGTACGCGTAGGACCCGGCCGTGCCGGCGCAGTGATGCGGAACGTGTCGCCGGTGAAGAGGGTCTGCGACCCGAAGCGCCCGTCGTCGGCGGTGACGGTGTGACGGTTGCGCCCGCCGTTGCGCCAGACGATCGCGTCCGACGGCGCGACGACCAGGTCGGCGGGGATGACCCCGTCGTCCGTGATGCGGATCCGGTGCACCGCCGGGGCGGAGACGGGAGGTGTGGCGACGACGGTCACGGCGTCATCCTGCCGGGGCCCGGCCGCCGCGCGGCGGCCGGGCCCCGAGCCGTCACTTGACGATGAGCTTGCGGACCATCCCGAACTGGGCGTGGTTGTGGCCCGCGCTGTGGCGGTCGCTGTTGAAGCAGGCGATCACGTAGGTGCCGGGCTTGAGGTCGGTCCTCACGTAGTTGACCGTGCCGGGGCTCACGATGCCGATGATCTGGATGAACTCGCCGGGCGGCGGGCCGCCCTGCCGGTTCGCGCGGATGTCGGCGATGACCTTCGCGGGGTCCACGCCGCGGTTCAGCCGGATCCCGAGCACGAAGTGGTAGTTCAGGCCGATGTTGTGGATCGCCACGGTGCCGTGGCCGCGGATCGACGCCGGGGCCTTGATGCCGTAGTCGTACAGGGTCACCGTGCCGGTCGTCTTCGGCGGCGTCCCGCCGGCCACGCCGTCGGCGATGGTGAACGCGGTCGCGGGCCCGAGCCCCTTGCCGTCGGGCGGCTGGGTGGTCACGTAGTCGCCGGGCGGGAGCTTCAGCGTCGTCACGAACGACTTGCCCGGAGCGAGACCGAAGGTCGTCGTGATGGTCGCGACCGAGTCCTCCGGGAACGCGCTGCTGCGCGTGACCTCCGCGGTCAGGTCGGCGAGGGTCTTGCCCGGGCGCAGGCGCGCGAGCGCGAAGTTCGTGGGCTTCGTGCCGGTGTTGCGCGCCGTGATCTTCGTCAGGCCGGACACGAGCGCGTCCGCCCCGCTCACGGTTGTCGTGCCCTTGCCCAGCGTCACCGTGATGCTCTGCGCCGCCTCCTGCTGGCCGCCGAGCCCGCTCGCCAGAGCCGCGAGCGCCAGGCTCGCCGCAGCGGCGGCCACGAGGCAGAGGCCGACGCCCCGTCGCAGCCGTCGCCGTTGACCCGATCCGTCCGCGTTCATGTCCGCCGCCCCCTGGAATCGATGTGATACGTCCCAGCGGCGGAAGCATCCGTCAAGCGGCCTCCGGCTGACAAGATCCGGGGCCTTACCCCGCCAGGGCTCAGCCCTCGTCGGCGACGCGCGCGGCCGCGGCCATCGGAGCGTCCTGCAGGAGCCCCGCCCCGGCGGCGTGGGCCAGCTCCACCGACGCGCCCCGCCCGGCCAGCGACACGCGGTGCGCGCGCGAGAGCTGCCCGATCTCGCCGACCACCGCGCGCAGCGGCTCCTCGCGCTCGGCGCAGATGACCACGAGGTCGGGCTGCAGGCGCGCGGCCGTGTCGCGCAGCGTGTCGATCGGCGTGTCGGCGCCCAGGTAGGTGATGCGCCAGCCGTGCTCGCGCAGCCCGATGCCGAAGCACAACAGGCCGAGGTCGTGGTGCTCGTCGCTCGGGCAGGCCAGGATCGCCCGCGGCCCGGTGCCGACGTCGAACCCGCGCGCCAGGCCGAGCAGCCGCCCGCGGATCACGGCGCTCGCGAAGTGCTCCTGCGCGACGGTGAGGGAGCCGTCCTCCCACCGGTCGCCCAGCACCGCGCAGGAACGGCAGCACCACGTCGCGCAGCACGGTCTCCACGCTGAAGGTGGCGAGCAGGCGGTCGATGACCGCCTGCGCCTCGACGTCGCGGAACGCCTCCAGCTCGGCGCCGAGCTCGGTCCGCGCGGCCGCGAGCACCGCGTCGCGGTCGCCGGCCGGCGGGGCCGTGGGCGCCTCGAGCGCCATGCGGGCGGCGACGGCGGCCGAGTAGCCCTGGGCCAGGTTGCGGCGCATGGCGCGCACGCGCTCGTCGTCCTCGGCCGTGTAGAGGCGGAAGCCGCCGGGCGAGCGCTCGGGCTTCAGCAGGCCGTAGCGGCGCTCCCAGACGCGCAGCAGGTCGGGGCTCACGTCGTGGCGGCGGCTGAGCTCGCCGATGCGCAGCACTCCCGGAGAGCGGGCGGTCTCGGTGCTCATGGTCATGGGCGGCTGAACCTCGACAACGTGTCCAGAGTAACCCGCCGGCTCGGACCGACGGCAGGGGATCGGGACCCGATTCGCAGCATCCGACAGAATCTCGACAAAACCTTGACAGCCTGTCCGGTCAGTGGTCCAATGGCGGTCGTGAGCCAGCAGACGGCAACCCCCACCCGCCGGACGGGACAGAGCCGCGCCGCCGCGATGGAGCGCTTCTCCCGGGACCTGTGGAAGGCGCTCACGCCGTCGCTCATGCCCGACCCCCGTCGCCCCGGCTGGTCCGAGGAGTACCTGCTCGAGGTGTGCGAGGCGGGCATCTCGCGCCTGGCCGCCGACCCGCGCTCCCAGCCGATGGCCTCGCGCTCGCTCTTCACCGCGGCGCGCTCGCTGATGAAGGCCCAGGACCAGCTCCGCGCCTCCCAGATCATCGAGGCGCACTTCAGCCGCGCCCGCTCCTACTTCGACGCCGAGCGCGGCCGCCAGGGGGCCGCCGGGTCGACGCCGCGCTGCGCCGCCCTCAACCGCAAGGGCAAGCCCTGCGGCCGCGAGCCGATCTGGGGAACGCCCTTCTGCGTCTCCCACACGGTCCGGCCCCGCGCCGTCGCGTGAGACCCGCCGCCCGCGGGCGGCCGTCGTCTAACCTGGCACGGATATGGACGTCCGACTCGCCGTGGCCAGCAAGCGCGACTCGCGCGCCTACTCCGGGGCGGACGTGCCCGACGACGTCGCCGACCGCATCCTCGACGCCGGGCGCCTCGTCGGCAGCGCGCGCAACCGCCAGCCCTGCCGCTTCATCGTGGTCGAGGGCGAGGCCGTCCCCGCCGTGGCCGACGCGGTGTACCTGCCGGGCAACGTCCTGGACGCCGGCCTCGTCGTGGTGCTGGTCGTGAGCCCCGGCGGCAACCTCGTCGACTTCGACGCCGGCCGCGCGGCCCAGAGCATGATGCTGGCCGGTTGGGAGGAGGGCGTCACCTCCTGCCCCAACGGCATCGCCGACGCCGACGGCCTCGCCCGGGCGCTGGGCATCGAGCCGCCCGAGCGCGCCGTGGTGGTCATCTCGTTCGGCCCGCCGCGCAAGCAGCGCGACCCGGCCCGCCGCACGGCCGACGAGTGGAGCGCGCGCGCCAAGCGCCAGCCCCTCGACGCCGTCGTGACCCGCGTCGGATCGGTGCACGGGTGAAGAAGCTCGCGCGCAGCGGCCGCCTCGCCGCGCGGGGTCCCGGCGAGGCGGCGATCGGCCACGCCGACGCCAGCCTCCTCACCCGCCCGTCCGACCCCGAGTTCCTGCACAGCGACCCGTGGCGGGTGCTGCGCATCCTCGGCGAGTTCGTGGACGGCTTCGACGCGCTGGCGCGCGTCGGCCCCGCGGTCACCGTGTTCGGCTCGGCCCGCGTCAACTCCGACAACCCGCACTACGTCCTGGCCCGCCAGGTGGGCAGACCTGCTGGCCGAGCGCGGCTACGGCGTCATCACCGGCGGCGGCCCCGGGGATCATGGAGGCCGCCAACCGCGGCGCCTCCGAGGGCGGCGGCATGTCGATCGGCTGCACCATCGAGCTGCCGCACGAGCAGGCGGTCAACGAGTACGTCAACCTCGCCATCTCGTTCCGCTACTTCTTCGTGCGCAAGACGATGTTCGTCAAGTACTCGGAGGCCTACATCGTCTTCCCGGGCGGCTTCGGCACGCTCGACGAGCTGTTCGAGTCGCTCACGCTGATCCAGACCGGCAAGGCGCTGAGCTTCCCCGTCGTCCTCTGCGGCAGCTCCTACTGGGCGGGCCTGGTGCGGTGGATCCGCGCGCGCCTGCTCGAGGACGGCTTCATCGGGCGCGGCGACATGGACCTGATCCAGCTCTCCGACTCGGCCGAGGAGATCGTCGATCTGGCCGTGGGGCCGGACACGGAATGACGGCGCGCGCGCTCCCGGCCGTCTCCGCGCGGCGCGAGCGCCTGAGCCGGGAGCGCACGGACGCCCTGCTGCGCCGCCAGGCGCGGCTGGAGGCCGAGGTGCGCGAGCAGCTCGAGCCGCTGCTCGGCCCCGCCGGGCCGGCCGGTGGGCGAGACCGCGATGGCCATCTGGCGGCGACGGCGGGTGGACGCCTACCTCGCCCTGCCGCCCCTGCGCCGTGCCCGGCGCACGTGGACCTCGTGGGGGCGGGTGCGCCGCGCCGCGGCCGTCCTCGCGCTCGCCCCGCTGTGGACCGTCCTGTGCCTGCCGCTGCGGATGCTCGGGCTCGTGGGCCTCGGCGCCTCGCAGGCCGGCGTGGCCGCCGTCGCGATCGCCGCGCCGATCGCCGCCTTCGTGCCGCTGCGCTCGCGCGGGCGCTTCGCCGACCCGCTCCCCGAGCCCGGGCCGCCGTGGCGCGGCTCGCGCGCCGCGCGCGCCGCCGGGCGCGCCCTGCTCGCCGCCGGGCTCGCCGCCGCCGCGGTCGTGGGCGTGCTCGCGGCTCTCGGGCCGGGCCCGGCCGGGCCGCCCGCCGCTCGCTCGACCCCCGCGGCGCGCCACGCGGACGTGGTGATGGTGCAGGGGCTCGTGGCGCAGGCCTGCGGGCCGGACGTGGGCGTGCGGGTGACGCCGGTCGGCCTGCACCGCTACACCGCGGCGATCGAGGGCGGCGGCGTGTCGACGGTCGACATCGAGCGCGGCACCGGCTTCGACGCCACGGGCGCGCGCGCCCGGGTGGAGGGCGGCGCCGTCGCCTGTCCCGCCGGGTGAGCGCCCCGGAGGGCGGCCCGCCCGCCTGGCACGTCGCCGACTGGGGCACGCTCGGCTGGCTCGAGACGGCGCTGAAGACGGCCGGGATGCTCGTCGGCGTCGGCGCTCTGGTCGCCGCGACGGGGCATCCGGTCGACGGCCCGAGCGGCGCCCGCCTGGTCGCGGTGATCGTCCTGGCGCTGCTCTGCCTCGGCCTGCTGGCGGCGATCGCCGACCGCTACGCCGAGCGTGAGGTGGTCGGCATGGCGTTCGTGATCGGCATGAACGCCGGCCACCTGGCGATGCTCGTCGCGCTCCTGCGCTACGAGGGGCTCGACGGCGCGCTGCTGGCCTTCGCCGCCCTCATGCTTGCGGGCGACCTGGTGAAGCTGGTGTTCCTCGCGACAACCGGGTTCCGGGTGCGCACGGTGCCTCCCGCCGCGGTCTACGGGCTGACGGGCGCGTACGCCGCCGGCTACGTCGCGCTGATCGTCACCGCCCTCGTCTAGCGTCCCGAGTCGGAGACGGTGCGGCGAACCTCCGACTCGGGACGTTAGGCCCTCCTCCGCGCGGCGATCGCGCGCTTGGCGAACGACTCGCGCCAGCCGAGCGGCAGGGCGGCCACGGCCGCGCCGCGGTCGAGGTCCTCCGGCGTTCGCGCCGTCGCCGATGAGGCCGGCGACCTCGCGCACGGTCATCGACCCCTCCGCCTCGCCGGCCCGCGCGATGGCGTCGCCGGCCGCGACGACGCCCTCCTCGATCACCCGCAGGTACCAGCCGGTGCGCCCGTTCCTCAGCATGGGCCTGGCGATGGCGGGCTCGCCGCTGCGTGCGGCGAGCTTGAAGCAGGGCAGGCGGGGCTGGCTCACCTCGAACAGCGCCGTGCCCGCGCGCAGGCGGTCCCCGATGCGCACCTCGTCCTCGAGCAGCCCCTCGATCGTGAGGTTCTCGCCGAAGAACCCGGGCGTCAGGTCGTCGCGCCCGAGGTCGGCGGCCCAGTCCGCGTAGTGCTCGCCGGGGTAGGCGTAGACGGCCTTGTCCGGCCCGCCGTGGACGCTCAGGTCGGCCTGGCCGTCGCCCTCCAGGTTGGTGAGCCCGGCGCGCACCGGCCCCTCCACCGGGCGCTTGACGATGCCGCTCATCACCACCCCCTCGCGGGTGGCGAGCTCGGCCGGCAGGCCGACGTTGACCGACGTGATCCGCATCGCCGGCCGAGGCTACTCTCCAGCCCGTGACGCGCGTCTTCCCCCGGGACGAGCACTTCATGCGCCTCGCCCTGCGCGAGGCCGCCGAGGCCTCCTCTCATGACGACGTGCCCGTCGGCTGCGTGGTGGTGCGCGAGGGGGAGGTGATCGGCGCCGCCCACAACGAGCGCGAGGTGCGCGCGGACCCCACCGCGCACGCGGAGATCCTGGCGCTGCGGGCCGCCGCGCTCACGCTGGGCGGGTGGCGCCTGCCGGGCGCGGTGGTCTACGTGACGCTGGAGCCGTGCCCGATGTGCGCCGGCGCGATCCAGCAGGCGCGCGTGGCGCGCCTGGTCTACGGCGCGCCCGACCAGAAGGTGGGTGCGGCCGGGACCGTGATAAACCCCCTCCAGGACCCCCGCCTGCTGCACCGGGTGGAGGTGCAGGGTGGAGTGCTCGCCACCGACGCGCTGTCGCTGCTGCGGGCCTTCTTCGACGAGAGGCGTTAGGCCGACGTAAACCCCTCGCCCCATGCGGGGGGCCGTTGGTACGCTCGCCCGGCCCGCGACCGGACACGAGGAGAGACCTTTGAGATCACAGGCCCGAACGGCACGCCGCACGGTGACCGGAGTCGCCGCCGCGACCGCCGCCGCGGCCGCCCTCGCGATCCCCTCCACGGGTGTCGCCGGGGTGGCGTCGCTGCAGGACGACGTGCTCGCCACGGCGCCCCTCGCGCAGATCCCGACCCGGATCGACATGGTCAAGCAGACCAAGGCGAAGGTCGCCCGCATCGACATCCTCTGGCAGCTCGTCGCCCCGACGCCGCCGGCCAACCCGACGGACCCGAACGACAAGGCCTACGACTGGAGCCGCCTCGACGCGATCTTCACCGGCCTCGCGTCCGCCGGGATCACCCCGATCGTGAGCACGTACGCGACGCCCGACTGGGCCGTCGCGGGCACGAACACGCCCCATCCGAAGACGCTCTACAACCCCAACGCGCCCACGCCGGCCGCGTTCGCGGCCTTCATGAAGGCCGTCGCGACGCGCTACAGCGGCACCTTCGTCCCGCTCGGGGCGTCCACGCCGCTGCCGCGCGTGCGCCACTGGGAGATCTGGAACGAGCCCAACCTGAAGGGCTTCTTCACGTTCAACGGCCGCAGCAACCTGGCGAAGTACAAGGGCCTCGTGAAGGCCGGCTACACCGCCATCCACTCGGTCAACAAGAAGGCGATCGTGATCGGCGGCGTCGGCGGCCCGCGCAGCTCCAACGGCCAGGGCAACGTCAGCGCGAAGGTGTGGCTGAACGGCCTCGTGAACGACAAGAGCGTCAAGTTCGACGCCTACTCGCAGCACATCTACCCCTCGCAGGGGCCGCTGTTCTTCTCCAAGAGCTACGCGAAGGCCTTCCCCACGTGGGCGAGCCTCGACTCGATCCTCGCGACGCTGAACAAGAAGAAGAAGGGCATGAAGCTCTACATCACCGAGGCCGGCTACACGACCGAGACGACCCCCTTCCGCAACGTGAAGGTCTCTCCCGCCAAGCAGGCCCTCTTCCTGAAGCAGATCTTCAACCTGAAGACGGTGAAGAGCTCCCGGGTGGCGGCGGTGGTCTGGTTCAACCTGTCGGACAACGCCAACTGGCCCGGTGGCCTGCTGACCGAGACCGGCGTCAAGAAGCCCGCCTACGCGGCCTTCCAGGGCGTCGCCCGGCCGGCCGATCCCCGGCTTCCTGCGCGCCGAGCTGACGCGCTAGGGTCGTCTGGCACGGCGAGAAGGCCCGCGTGAGCGGGCCTTCTTCATGGGTCCGAAGAGCGCGCCGGGGTGGCTCATCGACGGTCGCGGTCAGGCTGATATGCGCGGGTTGGGTACCGCATGACCGGGTCTTCGGCGGGGGCGGGGCGCTCTCTAGGATCGAGCGTGGCCCAACACGAGGCTGCTCATAGCTGTGTCGCGCATCACCCCTCGCGGCGTCCTTGGCCGGCCGACCGGCGCGCTCTTCGCACCCAGGATGCTCGCCGGCGGCTACTCCATGACCGCCAGGCTCCAGCACCAGCCCGCCAGCTCGCGCGCCACGGCCGTCGCCACGAGCGTCGAGCGAAGGCCACGGCGGCGCTCGAGCTGATGCCAGCGCCGGTGAAGGCGAAGGCTCGCCTGCTCGGCGCGGGCGGCCACCTCGGGGCGCTGGCCGGAGCGCCTGCGCGCGATCACCGCGCTCGCGCGCAGCGGGGAGCGGTGATGCCAGGCCGCCTCCACCAGCAGGCGGCGCGCGTGGCCGTTGCCGGCCTTGGTGATCGGGCCGCGGCTGTGGCGGGCGCCCGACTGGCTCTCTGAGGGCACCAGGCCCAGGTAGGCGCCGATCGTGCGGCCCGACAGGCGATGGAAGTCGCCGATCTCCACCGCCAGCGCGAAGGCCGTGAGGGTGCCGACGCCGCGCAGGCACGACAGGCGCCCCACCACCGGCGCGAAGCGGGCCGTGGCCGCCAGCTCGGTGATCTGCGCATCGAGGCGCTCGCGGCGACAGACGCCGGCGAGCACCGCGCCGTAGTAGTCATCGAAGGCGGCCCGGGCGCCCGGCTCGCCCAGGCGCTGGCGGCGCAGCCAGGCGTCGTGGGCATGGGTCCAGGCGCGGCCGGACTCGTACACCTCACCGTGGCGCAGCAGCAGCTTTGACAGGCGATGGCGGGCGCGCATCAGATCGGCGCGGGCGTCCTCGCGGGCGCGCACCAAGTCGCGCGCCGCCTCATCTGCCGGATCGGGCACCCTCAACGCACCCGCCTGCCGAGGGCGCCCCCGCGCGGGGCGCCCTCAGCGCAGCGGTATCGACTGGCGGAAGCGGAAGAGGTCGTCCGGGTCGTAGGCGGCCTTGACGTCCCGCAGGCGCGGCAGGTTGACGCCGTAGTAGGCGCGCTCCCAGCCGGCGAGCTCCGGGTCGATGTAGTTCTGGTACGCCTGCCCGGACACGAAGGGCAGCACCGCCCCGTGGGCCGATCGCAGCCAGGCCCGGGCGGCCGGCTCGCCGGACGGGCGGCCCCAGTAGGCGAGGTACTGCAGCGAGAAGAGCGCGTCGCGGTGGACGAAGGCGGTCGCGTCCGGCGCCACGCGGTTGATCGCGCCGCCGTAGGAGTCGAGCAGGATCGCGCCCGAGCCGAGCGCCGACTGCGCCTGGCGGCGCTCCAGCGCGGCGACGAGCTTCGCGATGCCGGGCTGCGCGATCGGCCGCCGCGCGTAGCTCGACTTGGCCGCGAACAGGTCGTGGGGCGTGCGCCGGCACTCGGTCGGCGAGTCGCCCAGGCAGCCGGCCCAGCGCAGCATCAGGTCGAGGTACGACGAGGTGCCGACGCTGAGGCTGCGCGGCTCGACGTGGCCGGTCAGCCCGCGCAGCGTGCGGCGCAGTCCGGCCGGCGGAGCCCATCCACTGGCCGAACGCCGAGACCGTCGGCTCGCCGGCGCCGGTCGACAGGGACAGGATCGAGAAGAGGTCGTCCGGCGCGTGCGGCGCCCAGCGCTGCCAGGCGGCGACGGCGGCGGCCGCGCGCGACCAGGGGAAGGACGCGAAGAAGTACGCGGCGCTCGAGACGCGGTGGGTCGTGAGCGTGAAGCCGGTGGCGACGCCGAAGTTGCCCCCGCCGCCGCCGCGGCAGGCCCAGTACAGGTCGGCGTTGCGCCGCGCGTCGCACTCGAGCGCCCGGCCGTCGGCCGTGACGACGGTGAGCGCGGTGACGTTGTCGGCCGTCGTGCCGAGCGCCCGCGAGGCGAGGCCCACGCCGCCCCCGAGCGCGAGGCCGCCGACCGCGACGGTGGGGCATGAGCCGGCCGGCACGGTGAGCCCGCGGCGCGCGAGCGCCGAGTAGACGTCGATCAGCCGCGCGCCGGCGCCGACCTGCACGGCGCGCCGGTCGGCGGAGATGCGCAGGCCGTTCAGCGCAGTGAGGTCGACGACCAGCCCGCCGGTCAGCGTCGAGTAGCCGGCGTAGCTGTGGCCGCCCGAGCGGGCGGTGATCCGCACGCCGTTGCGGGCGCACCAGAGCACGGCGGCGCGGACGTCGGAGACGCTGCGCGCGCGCAGCACGGCCAGCGGCCGCGCGCCCGAGAAGCGGGCGCTCACCACCTGGCGCGCCCGGGCGTACGCCGGGCTGCCCGGGGTGATCAGCGCCCCCTGGGTCTCGCGGGCCAGGTCGGCGAGCGGTGGCCTCGCCGCCCGCAGCGCCCGCGGCGCGGCCAGCGCGCCGGCGCCGAGGGCCGCCGCCGCGCCCGCCCGGCGCAGCAGGTCCGCGCGACTGAGCCCGGGCGCGGGCCCGCCCGCTTGTCCGGGGTCGCGGTATGGTCGAGCATCGTCGCGCGGCACGCGCACACACTCTCAGGGGGGCCGCCGTGGACGCCACCAGAACCGTGACAACGATCTCCGGCGTCCCGGTGGAGCCCGTCTACGAGGCCGCCGGCCACGCGCCGCCCCCGCCGGGCGAGTACCCCTACACGCGCGGCCTGCATCCGCAGATGTACCGCACGCGGCCGTGGACGATGCGCATGTTCGCCGGCTTCGGCTCGCCGGAGGACACCAACGAGCGCTTCCGCCACCTGCTGGCCGAGGGGCAGACCGGTCTCTCGACGGCCTTCGACATGCCCACCCTGATGGGTTACGACCCCGACCACCCGGCGTCGCTCGGCGAGGTGGGGCGCGAGGGCGTCTCGGCCGCCTCGGCTGAGGACATGCAGCGCCTCTACGACGGCATCGACCTCGGCGGGGTATCGACCTCGCTGACCATCTCCGGCCCGGCGCCGGTGGCGCTCGCGTTGTTCGTGGTCGCCGCCCGCCGCTCGGGCGTCGAGCCGGCGCGCCTGCGCGGCACCCTGCAGGCGGACATCCTCAAGGAGTTCATCGCCCAGAAGGAGTGGGTGGTCCCCGAGCGCCCCGCGATGCGCCTGATCGGCGACCTGATCGCCTGGTGCAGCGAGGAGATGCCGCTCTGGCACCCGGTATCGGTGAGCGGGTACCACATCCGCGAGGCCGGCTCGACGGCCGCCCAGGAGCTGGCCTTCACGCTGGCCGACGGCCTGGCCTACGTGGAGGAGCTGGTGGCCCGCGGCGTCGACCCCGACACGTTCCTCCCGCGCTTCTCGTTCTTCTTCAACCTGCACATCGACCTCTTCGAGGAGGTCGCCAAGCTGCGCGCGGCCCGCCGCCTGTGGGCCGAGCTGATGCGCGAGCGCGTCGGCGCCCGCGACCCGCGCTCCTGGCAGCTGCGCACCCACGTGCAGACCTCGGGCGTCTCGCTCACCGCCCAGCAGCCGCTGCTCAACCTGGCCCGCGTGGCGATCGAGGCGCTCGGCGCGGTGATGGCCGGCACCCAGAGCCTGCACACCAACGCCTACGACGAGACGCTCTCGATCCCGACGCCCGAGTCGGCGACCCTCGCGCTGCGCACCCAGCAGATGATCCACGAGGAGACCGGCGTCGCCGCCGTGGCCGACCCGCTCGGAGGCTCGTACTACGTCGAGGCGCTCACCGATGAGCTGGAGCGCCAGGCCCGGGACTACATCGCGCGCATCGACGACATGGGCGGGATGGTCGCGGCCGTCGAGGCGGGGTTCCCCCAGGCCGAGATCGCCGACGCGTCCTACGCGTACCAGCGCGAGTTCGAGCGCGGCGAGCGGCGCATCGTGGGCGTCAACGCGCACGTGGAGGAGGGCGGGGAAGAGCCGCCGATCCACCGCGCCGATCCGGCCGTGGAGGAGGCCCAGGTGGCGCGGGCCCGCGACCTGCGCGCGCGGCGCGACCCGGCGGCCCACGCCGCGGCGATGGACGCCCTGCGCGCGGCGTGCGCGGGCACCGACAACGTGATGCCGCGGCTCGTGGCCGCCGCCGAGGCCGACGCCACGATCGGCGAGATGTGCGACGTCTTCCGCGACACGTGGGGTCCGTACCGCGACCCCGCCCGGTGGTAGGCGTGGAGGACGCCGTCGTCGTCGAGGGGCTGCGCACCCCGGTGGGTCGTCGACGGGGCGCGCTGTCGGGGTGGCACCCGGTCGACCTCGCGGCCGAGGTGGCGCGCGCCGTGGTGGAGCGCAGCGGCATCGACCCGGCCTCGGTGGACGACGTGATCGTGGGCTGCGTCGACCAGGTGGGCGAGCAGGCGGTGAACGTGGCGCGCTCCATCGCCCTGGCCGCCGGCCTGCCCGAGAGCGTCCCGGCCACCACGGTCGACCGTCAGTGCGGGTCGAGCCAGCAGGCGGCCCACTCCGCCGCCCAGGGCGTGATGGCCGGCGCGTACGACATCGCGGTCGCGGCCGGCGTCGAGTCGATGACCCGGGTGCCGTTCATCGAGCAGGGCCTCGGGTGAGATCGTGGCCGAGCGCTGGGGCATGGGGCGCGCGGCGAGGGACCGCTTCGCGGCCGAGTCGCACCACCGGGCGCTGCGCGCCACCGAGGAGGGTCGCTTCGCGGGGGAGATCGTGCCGATCCCTGTGCGCGACGCCGACGGCGCCGAGCGCGTGATGGACCGCGACGTCGGCCTCTACGAGGTGAACGAGGCCTTCGCCTCGGTGCCGCTCGCCTGGCTCGCCGACCTCGGCGCCGACCCGGAGCGGCTGAACGTGAACGGCGGCGCCATCGCCCTCGGCCACCCGCTCGGCGCGACCGGCGCGCGCCTCATGACCAGCCTCGTGGCCGAGATGGAGCGCTCGGGGACGCGCTTCGGGCTGCAGGCGATGTGCGAGGGCGGCGGGATGGCGAACGCCACGATGCTCGAGCTCTGCCCCTGAGGATCCCGGGCGGGGCGCGGCCGCGCGGGGCAGACTCCCGCCCGTGACCACCACCGAGGCCCCCGACCGTCGCCCGCGCGCGCGGGCGGTGCTGCGCACCGGCGACACCGTCACGCCGCTCGAGCTGTTCTTCGACCTGGTCTTCGTGCTCGCGCTGACCCAGTGCACGGCGCTGATGGCGAACGAGCCGGACTGGCACGGATTGGTGAAGGGGCTGCTGGTGCTCGGGGTGCTGTGGTGGGCGTGGGTCGGCTACGCCTGGCTCACCAGCGTCGTTGACCCCGAGGAGGGGGTCGTGCGGCTGATGATGTTCGTGGCCATGGCCGCGTTCCTGGTCGTCGCGCTCTGCGTGCCCGACGCCTTCGAGGACCTCGGCCTGCTGCTGGCGGGCGCCTACGCCGTGGTGCGGATCGCCCACATCGTGCTGTTCGCGCTCGCTGCCCGTGGCAACCCGGGCCTGCGCCGCTCGGTGATCGGGCTGGCCGTGGGGATGATCCCCGGCGTCGGCCTGCTGGTGGCCGCCGCGTTCGCCGACGGAGCGCTGCAGGGTGCCCTCTGGGCGCTCGCGCTGGCCCTCGACGCCGGCGGCCCGTACGTGTTCGGCTCCGAGGGCTGGAACCTGGTGCCTCGGCACTTCGCCGAGCGCCACGGCCTGATCATCATCATCGCGCTGGGCGAGTCGATCGTGGCGATCGGCGTCGGCGCCGAGGCGGGCGTTGACGCGGGCGTGGTGACGGCGGCCGTGCTCGGCATCGCCGTGGCCGCCGCGCAGTGGTGGCTCTACTTCGACGTCGTCGCGCGGGTGGCCGAGCACAAGCTCTCGCGCGCGGCCGTGGGCCGCGAGCAGAACGAGATGGCTCGCGACTCCTTCAGCTACCTCCACTTCCCGATGGTCGCGGGCATCGTGCTGGTGGCGCTCGGCATGAAGAAGACCCTCGGCCACGTCGGCGACCCGCTGCACCTGGTGCCCGCCGTGGCGCTGCTCGGCGGCTCGGCGCTCTACCTCGCCGCGCACATCGCCTTCCGGCTGCGGACCGTCCACTCGTTCAACGTGGCCCGGCTGGTCTTCGCGCTGGCCTGCCTGGCGCTGATCCCGGCCGCGGTCCACATGCCCGCCCTCGTGACGCTCGGGATCCTCGCCGCGCTGCTCGCGGCGCTGATCGCCTACGAGGCCCTGCGCTACGCCGACGCGCGCGACCGCATCCGCCACCAGCTCACGACGGAGCAGGAGGAGGACCAGGAGGAGGCGGCGGCCCGTCCGGCGGGCTGACCGGGCGCCCCAGCGGCACCAGCCGCGTGCCCATGGCCTTGAACGTGGCGACGGCCTCGTCGCCCTCGCGCAGCCCCATCCGCTCCAGCGACACGGCGGTGATCTCGGCGGTGAGGCCGGCCACCTGCACGCGGGCCCGGTTGGAGAGGCGCACCACCGACGCGACGCGCCCGCGCACGTGGTTGAGGGTCGAGTCGGCGGCGACCGCGCGGGCGATCGTGACCTCGGCCGGCTGCACCACCACCCCGACGCGCCCGTCCAGGCGGTCGCCGGAGTAGACCGTCGCGCCGTCGGCCAGGCGCACCACGCTGAGCCCGCCCTCCTCGCCGATCACCTCGCCGGGCAGCAGGTTGGCGCCGGTGAGGCTTGCGACGAAGGGGTCGGCCGGCCGGGCGATCAGATCCCCCGGCGTCCCGATCTGCACCAGCCGTCCGGCCTCGAGCACGGCCACGCGGCCGGCGAGCGCCGCGGCGTCGGTGAAGGAGTGACTCACCAGCAGGGCCGGCAGCCCGAGCTCGCCGAGCAGCTCGCGCAGCTCGCCGCGCACCGCCTCGCGGGTGTGGGGGTCGAGCGCGGACATCGGCTCGTCCAGAAGCAGCACCTCGGGCTCGCGCGCCAGGGCGCGCGCCACGGCGACCCGCTGGCGCTCGCCGCCCGACAATTCGGCCGGGCGCGCGCCGGCCAAGTGACCGATGCGCAGGCGCTCCAGCAGCTCCTCGGCGCGGCGGCGCCCGCCGAAGCGCACGTTGGAGAGCACGCTCATGTGGGGGAAGAGCGCGTACTCCTGGAACACCAGGCCCACGGCGCGCCGCTCGGGGGTCAGGTTGATCCGCCGCTCGGAGTCGAACAGCACGCGGTCGCCCAGGGCGATGCGGCCGCGCGCCGGACGCTCGAGGCCGGCGATGGCGCGCAGCAGGCTCGACTTGCCCGACCCCGAGGGGCCGACGACCGCGACGGTCTCGGCGCCCACCGCGAGCGCCAGGCTCAGGCGGAAGTCGCGCCGCGGGAGATCGAGATCGACGTCGAGGTGAGGCGGCTGGTCCACGTGGACACCATCTTGACTGCGAGGAGGATGGCGGCGCTGACGATGATCAGCAGCCCGCCGATGGCGAGCGCCGCGTCGAAGTCGTTCTCGAACTGCGAGTAGATGGCGAGCGGCAGGGTCTGGGTGACGCCCTCGAGGTTGCCCGCGAAGATGATCGTCGCCCCGAACTCCCCCAGCCCGCGGGCGAACGCCAGCGCCCAGCCGGCGGCGAGGCCCCCGGACGCGAGGGGCAGGGAGACGCGCCAGAAGGCCCGCCCCGGCCCGGCGCCCAGGCTGCGGGCCGCGTTGACCACCGTCGGGTTGACGGCCTCGAACGCCGCGATCGCCTGGCGGATGTAGAAGGGGCTGGCGACGAAGGCGACGGCCATGACGACGGCCGCCTCGGTGAACGGGATCGTGATGCCGAAGGCGCTCAGCTCGTCGCCCAGCAGCCCGAAGCGGCCGAAGGCGGCGAACAGCCCGATGCCGGCGACCACCGGTGGCATCACCAGCGGCAGCTCGATCAGCGTGATCACCACGTTCCGGCCGCGGAACCGGTGCGTCCCGATGAGGTGCGCCGTCGGCGTGCCGATCAGCAGGATCAGGGCGCTCGCGATGAGGCTGGTCCGCAGGCTCAGGAGCATCGCCGTCGTCGCGGTGTCGCTCTGGAGCTGGTCCCAGAGGTCGCCGGGCCCGATCTTCAGGAAGATCGCCAGGATCGGCAGCAGCAGGAAGGTGAGCGCGACGACGGTGGCGAGCACCGCGACGGCGGTGAACAGGTGCCTCATCCCGCGTCCGCCGCGCCGAAGCCGCTGCGCCGCAGCGCCGCCTGCCCGGCGGGCCCGAGCACCCGGTGCACGAAGGCCTCGGCGGCCGCGCGGTGCGGCGCCGAGCGCACCACGGCGATCTCGTAGCGCACGACCGGCTGGGCCTCCGCGGGCACCGGCAGCGAGGTGACCCTCTCGGCGGCCGGCCCGACGTCGGTCCGGTAGGCGACCCCGGCGTCGGCCTCGCCAAGGGCGACCTTGGCGACGACGGCCTTCACGTCGGCCTCCTGGCTCACGACGTTGCGCAGGGCCGCGTCGAGCCCGAGGGTCGTGAGCGCCGTGCGCGTGTAGGCGCCGATCGGCACCGACGGGTCGCCGACCACCAGCTTCACCCCCGGCCGGGCGAGGTCGCGGATCGAGCGGATGCCCGCGGGGTTGGCCCGCGGCACGATCACCACGACCCGGTTGGTGGCGAAGACGCGCGGCGCGTCCACGAGGCCCTTCGCGTGCAGGGCCTCGGCGTGCTTCGGGCTCGCCGACGCGAACACGTCCGCGGGCGCCCCCTGCTCGATCTGGAACGCCAGCTGGTCGGAGCCGCCGAAGCTGAAGGCCGCCCCCGGGTCGATCGACCGGAACGCCTCGGTGAGCGAGGCGGCGGCGAGCACCGTGGCGCGGGCCGGGCCGGTGGTCGCGCCACTTTCGGCGGACGACGATGTGCCGCAACCCGCGGCCGGCAGCAGCGCCACGGCGGCGATCAGCGCCGCCGCGCGGCCGCGGAGCCTCATCCGCGCGGCGGCAGGCCGAACCCGAACCGGTCGAGCGCGTCGCGCCCGGGCTTGGTGAGCAGGTAGCGCACGAAGGCGCTCGCCGCGGCGCGGTGCTTCGCGTTGCGCACGACCGCGATCTCGTACTCCACCAGGGGCTGCCCGGCGGCCGGGATCTGGATGGCGGTGACCTTCTTCTTCACCGGCCGCACGTCGGTGACGTAGGCGAGCCCGGCGTCGGCCTCGCCCAGGGCGACCTTGGCGACGACGGCCTTCACGTCCTGCTCGTTGCTCACCACGTTGGCGAGCGCGGCGTTGAGGCCGAGGGCCTTGAACACCTGGCGCGTGTAGGCCCCGATCGGGACGTTGGCGTCGCCGATCACCAGCTTCACGCCGGAGTTCTTCAGGTCGTAGATCGAGTGGATCCGCGCCGGGTTGGACGTCGGCACGATGACCACGACCTTGTTGGTGGCGAACACGTGCGGCGCGTACACGAGCTTCTTCGCGTAGAGGTCGTCGGGGTACTTCGGGCTCGCGGCCGCGAACACGTCGGCCGGGGCGCCCTGCTGGATCTGGAACGCCAGCTGGTCGGACCCCGCGAAGTTGTAGGTGTTCCGCGGTGCCATGGCCGTGAAGACCTCCGTGAGGGAGGCGGCCCCGAAGACCGTGGCGCCGGACGGGGGCGGAGGCGGCTTGGGCGCGCGCGCCGCGCCCGCCAGGGGCAGCGCGGCGAGCGCGGCGGCGAGCGCCGCCGCCACGGCCGGCCCGGTCCATCGGAGCATCCGCCTCACTTCGTCCCCCTCATCGCTGGATCATCACGGACGTCGATTTCACGACCGCGCTGACGCTGGCCCCCGGCTGGAGGTCGAGCTCCTCGGCCGACTCGCGGGTGATGATCGCGACCACGCGCGAGGGGCCGGCGACGTCCACCTCGACCTTCGCCAGCAGGCCGTCCACCGTCACCTCGGCCACGATCCCCGCCAGCCGGTTGCGCGCCGACAGCGCCTCGCCGCCGCGCTCGCCGCGCAGCCGGTCGACCTCGGCGGCCGACACGACGCGCCGGTTGGACGCGTCGCGCTCCACCGTCAGGCGCCCCGCCTTGTCCCAGCGGCGGAGCGTGTCGAGGCTGATGCCGAGCGCCCGGGCGGCCTGCGCGGCGGTGTACGTCTCCCTAGGCATTGCCTGGGCACGATACGACAGCCCGGCCGCGCCGGGCAAGGTCTCCTCAGCCCTCCGCGGGTCGCGGCAGCCGCACCAGGCGGTGGTCGGCGGTGAACAGGCGGCGCACGAGGCCCATCGCCACGACGGTGGCCGCGCACGCGCTGGCGCCGAGCACCAGGTACATCACCACGGCCTGCACCAGCACCGCGTCCAGCGGCTCGACGCCGGCCAGGATCAGCCCGGTCATCGCGCCCGGCAGGAAGACGATCCCGACCGCCTTGGTCGTCTCGATCTGGGGGATGAGCGCCGTGCGCAGTGCGCCGCGGGCGAACGGGCGGGCGGCCATGCGCGCCGGCAGGCCCAGCGCCAGGCGCGCCTCGACCTCCAGGCGGCGGTCGCGCAGGTCCTCGACCATCCGGCGCGCGACGACCACCGCGGCGTTCATCGAGTTGCCGATCGCGAGCCCGGCGATCGGCACCAGGGTGCGCCCCTCGAGCGGGAAGATCCCGAGCCCGAAGACCACGCCGAGCGCCACCGCGGCCGTGGCGGTGAACGCGACCAGGCCGAGGGCGAACATGCCCGGCACCTCCCGCGCGCGGCGGCGGGCGACGTCGGCGCAGAAGAGCAGCATCGCGGCGATCCAGAGCCAGGAGAGGACCAGCGGCCGGTCGGGGTCGATGACGACGGCGAGCGCGACGCCCACCAGCAGCAGCTGGGCCAGGGCGCGCGCGGCCGCCCAGGCCATCGTCCGCTCCAGGCCGAGGCCGCCCGCGACCGAGAGCCCGATGGCGACGGCCACCAGGACGAAGGACGCGGCGACGCCGAGGGCGTTGACGTCACCCTGCGGCACGGGCCCCCCGCTCCGGAGCCGGCCCGCAGGCCGTGACCCGGCCGTCCTCGAGCGCGATCGTCCAGTCGGCCAGGCGCGCGGCCTGGGCAGGGTCGTGGGTCACCCACAGCACCGGCACGCCCGCGTCGGCCAGCTCGCGGGCGAGGCCCTCCAGGGCGCGGGTCGCGTCCTCGTCGAGCGCCGAGGTGGGCTCGTCCATCAGGAGCACCTCCGGCCCGACGACCAGGGCGCGCGCGAGGCAGGCGCGCTGGCTCTCGCCTCCGGAGAGCTCCGACGCGCGCCGGTCGAGGAAGGCGCCGTTCAGGTGCGCCCGCGCCAGCGCGGCGCGCAGCGTCTCGTCCGGGGCGTCCGGTGCGCCCACGCGCAGGTTGTCGCGCACCGTGCCGCCGAACGGCGTCGGCTGCTGGAACACCATGCCCACCCGCCGCCGGTGGGCCAGCGGGTCGAGCCCGGCGAGGTCCTCTCCGCGGAACAGGATGCGCCCGCGCGTGGGCGCCTCGAGCCTGTTGCAGAGGCGCAGGAGCGTCGACTTGCCCGAGCCCGACGGGCCCATCAGCACGGTGACGCCGGCGTCGGGCACGCGCGCGTTGACGTGGCGCAGCACCGGTCCGTCGGGCGCGTTGACGCCGACGGCCTCGAAGGCGAAGAGGGGGGCGTCGCCGGGGGCCACCGGCCGAGTGTAGGAGGCCGGACCCGCGGCGGCTGGAGGTGCGCCCCGTCTGCCGTAACGTGCGGCGCATCCGCCGCGCCCGCCTCGCCACGATCCTCGCCGCCGCGCTCGCCGCGGCCGCTCCGGCCGCCGCCGCCGCCTTCTCGGTCCCGGCGACGCCCGTCCCTGCCACGGTCTGGGCGGTGGGCGACGGCGCCATCGACCGGCCGGCCACCCGGGCCCTCGCCTCGATGGTCGCGGCGGCCCGGCCGGCCGCCTTCCTCTACCTCGGCGACGTCTACGAATACGGCACGCGCCAGGACTTCGCGCGCAACTACGCGCCGGTCTACGGTGCGATGAGGGCCATCACGCTGCCCACCCCGGGCAACCACGACTGGCCCCAGCACCGCGTGGGCTACGACCCCTACTGGGCGGCGGTGACGGGACGCACGACCCCGTCGTACTACGCGGTCACGATCGCGGGCTGGCGCATCCTCAGCCTCAACTCGGAGACCGACCACTCGGCGTCGTCGCCCCAGCTCGCGTGGCTGCGCCGCCAGGTGCGCTCGCCCGGGACGTGCCGCCTGGCCTTCTGGCACCGGCCGCGCTTCAGCGCCGGCCTGCACGGCGACCAGCCCGATCTCGCCCCGTTCTGGAACGCGCTGCGCGGGCGCGCCGTGCTGGTGCTCAACGGCCACGAGCACCAGATGCAGCGGATGCGCGCCCGCGACGGCATCACCGAGCTGGTGGCGGGCGCCGGTGGGCGCGGCCACTACCCGTTGGACGCCTCCGAGGCGCGCCTCTCGTGGAGCGACGCCTCGCACGACGGGGCGTTGCGCGTCACGCTCGAGCCGGGGCGCGCCCGCTTCGCCTTCGTGGCCACCGACGGCCGGGTGCTGGAGCGCGGCGCGGTGAGGTGCCGCCCCGCCTGACGGGACTTCCGCCCTATCGCGCACGGCCGTCGTCTATACAATGTGAGGGTCGCCGAACGGGAGGGGTTCGGCGCTCCGGTCCGGTCCGCGATCACCTGGGGCTCGATGTCCTACGAGAAGACTCTCCTCCTCGGCGCCATCGCCGGCCTCACGATCTTCCTGGGCCTGCCGTTCGCCCGCCTGCGCCATCTCGGCGAGCGCGCCCGGCTGGCCGCGTGCATGGCCTCCGCCGGCGTGCTGGCCTTCCTCTTCTTCGACGTCCTGGAGCACACGAACGAGATCGTCGAGGGCGCGCTGCAGCAGGCGAGCGCGGGGGAGGCGTCATGGGGCCGCTTCGCCGGGCTGCTCACGATGACCGTCGTCGGCTTCGGGATCGGCCTGATCGGCCTGGGGGCGCTCGAGGGCCGGGTGCTCGGCCGCGCGAAGCAGCCGCCGCCGATCGCCGGCGGGTCGCAGGCGCTCGTGCTGGAGGGCTCGCCCCTCGCCGCGCTCGCCCGCCCGGCCGTCCCGAGCGCCCTGCGCATGGGGATGCTGATCGCGATCGCGATCGGCGTGCACAACTTCAGCGAGGGCCTCGCCATCGGCGTCTCGGCCCACGCGGGCGAGGTGGCGCTCGCGACCACCCTGATCGTGGGCTTCGCCCTGCACAACGCCACCGAGGGCTTCGGCATCATCGGGCCGCTCGACGCCGACACGCGACCGTCGTGGGGCTGGCTCGCGCTCGCCGGGCTGGTGGGAGGCGGCCCCACCCTGCTGGGCACGGCGCTCGGCTACCGGGTGGAGTCGGAGGCGCTGCAGCTCGGCTTCCTCGCCCTCGCCGCCGGCGCCATCCTCTACATCACCGTCGAGCTCTGGGGCATGGGCCGTCGGCGCGGCCACCGGACCCTCGCCACGAGCGCCCTCGCGCTCGGCTTCCTCGTCGCGTACGCCAGCGACCTCGTCGTGGCCTATGCCGGAGGCTGACCGAGCCTGAGAGAACCCTCACCCGAACGGGTGAGTTGTTTGCCCGGCCGGTCACGACGGCCGTAGCATGGCCTCCTCGGAGCGGGCGAGGGGGGCCATGACGACCGCCAGGGGGCCGCAGGCATCGGTTGCGGATGCGCACCGCGCGTCCGAGCTGAACCTCATGCGCCGCGCCGACGCCGCGGGCCAGCGCCTCTTCCGCGAGCTGGTCGTCTCGCGCATCGCCTGGTCGGCGGTCTCGGAGGCGAGCCGGCTGATCGCGGTGGACGTCGTGGCCTTCTCGCTGCGCGCCCCCGGCTGCGCCCATCCGCAGCCGTGCAACCTGCACCACTGCCTCGATCGCCTGGAGATGAAGGCCGTGCTCGGCAACCGCGGCCCGCGGCTGCCGGGGCTGAAGCTCTCCTCGGGCGGCGGGGTCGGTGGGCGGGTGCTGGCCACCGGCAAGCCCGTCGAGGTGCCGACCTACGGCCTGGCGCCGTTCGACCCCGACCTGGTGCAGCTGGTCGCCGGAGAGGAGGGGATTCGCGCGCTCGCGGGCGTCCCGGTCTCCTTCGGGGGCGAGGTGCGCGGTGTGCTGCACGTGGCGCTGCGCCGCGAGGGCGGCTTCAGCCCCGCGACCATCGAGGCGCTGACCCGCCTGTGCACCTACGCCGGCGCCGCGCTGGCGGCCGCGCGCGACCGGGCCCGGGTCGAGGAGGTCGCCGCCCTGCGCGAGCGGCGCCGGCTGGCGCGCGCCCTCCACGACGAGTTCGGCCAGCGCATGTTCGGCATCGGCGTCACGGCCCAGCTCGCGCGCGCCAGCGCCCGTGCCGGCCGCCCCGACCTGCTCTCCCACCTCGCGGGCCTCGAGCAGCAGGTGGCCGGCGCGTCGGCGGCCCTGCGCTCCACCCTGCGCTCGCTCGACCGCCCGGCCGCGCCGGCCGGGGCCGTGGTGGTGAAGCTGCGCGAGGACGTCGCCGCCTTCGCGTCGCGCAGCGGCGTGCCGGCCCACCTGCTGGTGATCGGCGAGCCGACGGCCATCGACCCGACGCGCGAGGACCTGCTGGTGCGCGCCGCCCGGGAGGGGCTGCGCAACGTCGAGCGCCACGCCGAGGCGCTCGAGGTGGTGGTCACGCTGGCCTTCGAGGGCGAGCGGGTCGAGCTGATCGTTCAGGACGACGGCGTCGGCGCGGTGGCGGGGGGCGCCGACGCGCCGGCCGGCAACGGGCTCGGCCTCGGGATGGTGCGCGAGGAGCTCGCGCGCTTCGGCGGGGACGTGCGCCTGGCCCGCGGCGAGGACCACGGCTGCACGCTGAGGGCCCGGCTGCCGCTGAAGTGAGCCGCAAGGTCCACACCGTGGTCGTCGCCGACGACCACCCGATCGTGATCTCCGGGATGCGGCTGCTGCTGTCGGGCAGCCGCTTCTTCGAGCTGGTCGGCGAAGCGCGCAACGGCGCCGAGACCATCCTGCGCTGCGAGCAGTTCCGGCCGGACGCGCTGCTGCTCGACCTGCGCCTGCCGGACCTGCCGGCCGCGACGATCTGCACGCGCATCAAGGAGCGCCACCCGGAGACGGCCATCGTCATCCTCACCGCCCACCCCGAGGAGATGGCGGTGCGCGGGTGCCTCAAGGCGGGCGCCTCGGCCTGCCTGTTCAAGGACGTCAACGAGCAGAACCTGCTCTCCGCGCTGATGCAGGTGGTCCACGGCCGCGCGGTCATCGACCCGCGCATCGCGGGTGCGATGCTGCCCCGCCGCGACGGCGACGGGCGCTGCAGCGGCCCTGCTGTCGAGCCGCGAGCACGAGGTGCTGCTGCTGATCGCGCGCGGGCTGACGACCCAGGAGATCGCCGATCAGATCGCGCTCTCGCCCAACACGGTCAAGAGCCACTCCGCGGTCGCTGTTCACCAAGCTCGGCGCGCACAACCGCGTGCAGGCCCTGGCCGTCGCGACGGAGCGCGGGCTGATCTAGTGGCGGCCGCCGGGACCGAGAGGGTCCGCGCCGTCTACGAGGCCCTCGCGGCCGGCGACCCCGGACCGTTGTCCGACCTGATGGACCCCGACATCGAGTGGGCCGAGCCCGAGGGCGCGCCGGTGATCGCCGGGCTCGTGCGCGGACGGGCGGCCGTCTTCACCGAGGTGTTCGCCCGCATCCCGGAGGTATGGGCGGAGTTCTCCTGCGAGCCCCGGGAGTTCCTCGACGCGGGCGAGCGCGTGGTCGTCACGGGCGTCCTGCGCGTCCAGGGCTTCGGCACCGGCCGCCGTGCGGACGTGCCCCTTCGCTCACGTCTGCGACGCTGCGCGGCGGGCGCGCCGTCTCCTGGCGCTGCCACACGGACACCGCGGTGCGGCAGGCCGTCGCGCTCATCCCGTTAGAGCGCACGGCCTGCCGAACGCTTCGGTGACTAGGGGGTGATCGTCACCTTGACGACGCCGTCCTCCTGGTTGGAGAAGAGCGGGTAGGCGTCCTCGATCTCGTCGAGGGCGAAGCGGTGCGTCACGAGCTGGCCCAGGTCGAGCCGGCCCATCTTCACCAGGTTCATCAGCGCCGAGAGGCGCTTCTTGCCGCCCGGGCACAGCGTGGTGCGGATGTCGATGTCGCCGATGCCGTAGATGAACGGCTCGAGCGGGATCGTCACCTTGTCGCCGTACACGCCGAGCGAGGAGACCATGCCCGCGGGCCGCACGGCCTTCAGGCAGTTCTCGAACGTCTCCTGGATGCCGAGGGCCTCGATCGCGACGTCGGCCCCCCGCCCCTCGGTGAGCGCCTTGACCTTGGCGACCGGGTCCTCCTGCGTGTAGTCGATGACCACGTCGGCGCCCATCTTCTTCGCCATCTCCAAGCGCCCCGCGTTGGAGTCGACGGCGATCACCAGGCCCGCGCCTCGCAGCCGCGCGCCCGCCGTGGCGCAGAGGCCGATGGGGCCCTGCGCGAACACCACCACCGAGTCGCCGAGCTGCACGTCGGCCGTCTCCACGGCCGAGATGCCCGTCGTGGCGATGTCGGTGACGAAGAGGACCTCCTCGTCGGAGAGGCCCTCGGGGATCTTGGCGAGGTTGACCTGCGCGTACGGGACGCGGAAGTACTCGGCCTGGACGCCGTCGATCGAGTTGCCGAGGCGCCAGCCGCCGATGATGCCCCACTGGTCCTCGTAGCCCGCGCACTGGGACGTGTCGCCGGCCTGGCAGAAGTAGCAGGAGCCGCAGGGCGTGATGGCGCCGACGACCACTCGGTCGCCCACCTCGTAGCCCGACACGGCCTCGCCCAGCTCGTGGATGACGCCGGCCGGCTCGTGGCCCACCACGCGCCCCGGAGCAACGGGATACTCCCCGCGCCAGATGTGCGAGTCGGTGCCGCAGATCGTCGTCGTCGTCACCTTCACGATCGCGTCGGTCGGGCCGCACCGCGGCATCGCCACCTCCTCGAGGTGGATGTCGCGGACGTCCTTGAAGACCGCGGCCCTCATCGTCTCGGCCATGTGCGTCCCCCTTTCACGGATCGCAGATGGCCTCGAGCCTCCCGCCGCCCGGGCGATGAGGCAAGCCGAGATGGCACCCGTCGCCACCCGGCGCGCCTCGGCCCGGGCGCGGATCGCTCTTGGCGAGCCCGATCCCGGCCCACACGCCGTCACCGGACGACGGCTCACCCGAACGGGTGAGCCGGCCTGCGGGGGCTCAGATGGGGCGCGGCTCGGGCACCGGATCGGGCGTCGGCTCGGGGATGGAGGGCGGCGTCGGCTCGGGGATGCTCGGGGGCTCCGGGAACGGGTCCGGCACCGGCGAGGGGCCCGGGACCTCCGGCGGGACGGGGTCCGTGCCGGGCTGCGGGGGGAGGATCTGGGGCATCGGCTGCGTGCTCATGCGTCGTCCCCGTGGCGCTCGTGGTCGGCCGCGCCGTACGTGCCGCGGTCGGGCTCGGCCTCGGGCTCCGGCACGTCACCGTTCCCGTCCGTGCGTCGCGTGCTCATCGCGTCTCCTGTCCGTGGTCCACCGGTCGACTACCCGGTGGCGGCGGGGCCGATGCGCCGGCCTCAGCCCGGCCGGTCGCGGACGTCGCAGATCGCGTCGAGGCCGGTGATCTCCAGGAGCCGGCGGGACAGGGATCCGGGCTGCGCGACGATCGTGAGCCGCTCGCCGTCGTGCCGCAGCCGGCGCGCCGCGCCGAAGAGCAGCTGGATGGCCGCGCTGCCCAGCAGGGCGACCCCGCCCAGGTTGACGGTCCGCACCGCGGAGCCCTCGCGGGTGAGGGGCGCCATGCGCTCGGCCGCGGCCGCGGCGTCGATGTCGCCCTCGAGCACCAGCGTCGCGCCGTCGGGCGCGGCCGCCGGGGCGGGCGGCGGCGCCGGCTCCTGCGCCCCTGCGCCGCCGACCGCGAGGCGCCGGCTCATGGTCACGCGCGTGCCGGCGGGCCCGTTGTCCACGTTGACCCGGTCCATCAGCGCGCGCATGATCGTGAAGCCGCGCCCGCGGTCGCCGGTGTCGGCGGCGGGCTCGCGCCAGGCGCCGTCGTCGCTGACGACCATCTCCAGCACGCCGGCGACGGGGTCGTAGCCCGCGCGCAGGCGCACGGCGCCCTCGCCGTCAGACCCGCGGCCGTGCTCGATGCCGTTGGCGAGCGCCTCGCCGGAGGCGAGCACCAGGTCGTCGGCGTCCGCCCGGCCCACGCCGAGGGTGACGAGCCACGAGCGCAGGGCGTCGCGCAGCACCCGCAGCTGGCGCGGGTCGGCGGGCACCTCGATCTCGAGCGCCGTGACCGGCGCGTCGAGGCGGCAGGCGAGCAGGGCGCAGTCGTCGCCCGAGCCGCCGCGCTCGCCGAGGACGGCGTCGGTCATCCCCGCCGGCGGGCGCCGGACGTGTCGCGCCACGGCCTCCGCCAGGATCGCGAAGCCGCGGTCGATGTGGACGCCCCGGCGCTCCACCAGGCCGTCGGTGTAGAGCACGAGGGTCGCGCCGGGCGGGATCTCCGCCACGCCCTCCGAGTACGAGGGGTCGGCCCGCACGGTGAGGGGGACCCCGCGGCCGTCCTCCAGGTAGGAGGCGATCCCGCCGGGGGTCACCACGAGCGGCGGCGGATGGCCGGCGCACACGTAGCGGATGCGGCGCGCGGGCACGTCGAGCTCGGCGTAGCAGACGGTCGCCACGTCGGCGCCGTCGATCCGCCCGGCGAAGCGGCTGAGGTTGGCGACCACCTCCTCGGGCCCGTCGCGCCGGTCGCTGGCGAACGCCCGCAGGGCGCTGCGCAGCTGCCCCATGACCGATGCCGCGCGCGGTCCGCGGCCCACGACGTCGCCCACCATCAGCGCGATGCGCCCGTCGCCGAGGTCGATGGAGTCGTACCAGTCGCCGCCGGCCTCGATCCCCTCGCCGGCGGCGGCGTAGCCGGCGGCGATGGTCACGCCGGGGGCGTCGGGCAGGCGCAGCGGCAGCAGGCTCCGCTGCAGGGTCTCGGCCACCGAGTGCTCGCGCAGGTAGTGGGAGGCGCGCAGGAGCGCGGCCCCGGCCAGGCTCCCGACCGTCTCGAGCAGCCGGCGCCCGGGCTCGTCGAGCGGGCCGGGTCGCGGGTAGCGGACGGCCAGCGCGCCGAGCTCCCGGCCGCCCGACAGCAGGGGCACGGCCGCGAGCGCGCCGTCGAGCCGGTGCGAGCGCGCGAACCCGGCCATGGCCGGCCAGCGCCGGACGGCCTCCTCGGTCGTATCGGCGTATTCGATGCGGCCGTTGCGCAGCGCGTCGGTGAGCGGGGTGCGGCTGTCCATCGGGATCCGGCGGTCGCGGCGGTCCGTGCGGCGGGGGTAGCCGCCCAGGTGCACCTGGTGCAGGTGCGCGCCGTCCTCGTCGAGGATCATCAGCCCCCCCGCGGCCGCGCCGATCAGCGGCAGGCCGATGGACAGCAGCGCGTCGGCCACCGCCGTCGGGGTGAGCGCCTCGCTGAGCGCGGCCGTCAGGCGCTGCAGGCCGGCGAGCGCCTGCGCCCGGTCGGCCTCGACGCGGGCCGACTCCTGGGCGCGCTCGTAGAGCCGGGCGTTGTCGATCGCCAGGCCGATGCGCCGACCGAGCTCCTCGATCAGCGTCACGTCCTCCTCGGAGAACGGCGGGCGCCCGTCGGCGCGCCCGAGCCCGATGACGCCGACGCTGGCCCCGCGCACGCGCACCGGCACCCCGCAGTAGGAGCGCGGGGCGATCGAGCGCCGCAGGCGGAGGTCGGTCTCGCCGCGGGCCATCTCGCGGACGTGGGCGTCGGTCACCTCGGTCATCAGCTCGGAGCGCCCTGAGTCCGCCAGGCGTTGCATCCAGGGGCTCGCGCCCGGCAGCGCGAGCAGCCCCTCGAGGGCCTCGGGGTCGACATGGCCCGCCGCCGCGCGCACCAGCTCCCCGTCGTCGTCGCGTAGGTAGACGACGCACATGTCGGCGAGGCCGCCGACGAGCAGCGTGACGACCGCGGCGAGACGCTCCTCCACGCCGAGGGCCGCGTCGAGGCGCAGCGACGCGTCGGCCAGCAGGCGGTCGCGGTCGGCGGTGGCGCGCCGTGCGTCGCCCAGCTCGAGGTGGGCGGTGACGCGGGCGAGCAGCTCGTGGGCCGAGAAGGGCTTCTCCAGGTAGTCGTCCGCGCCGGCGCGCAGCCCCTCGACGACCGCGTCCTCGCCGCTGCGCGCCGACAGCAGCACCACGGGCACCATCCGGGTCCGCTCGTCGGCGCGCAGGGCCGCGACCAGGTCCAGGCCGTCGAGGCGGGGCATCATCACGTCGCTGATCACCAGGGCCGGCGGGTCGCGGCGCGCAGCGGCGAGCGCCGCCTCGCCGTCGGCGACGGCCTCGACCTCGTAGCGCCCGCCGAGCAGGCGGCACAGGTATCCGCGCATGTCGTCGTTGTCATCGGCCAGCAGGATGCGCGAGCGGGGCCCGCCCGCGCCGGCGGCCGCCTCGCCGAGCGGAACCTCCGCGGCGGGCGTGTCGCCCAGCCATCGGGCGGCCTCCTCGACGTAGGGCACCGGGCCGGCGCCGGTGGGCCCCGCGGCCGGCCCGGAGCGCAGATGGTCCGCCGGCAGGTGGTCCGTGCCGTAGGGGATGCGCACCGTGAACGCGGTCCCCTCGCCCGGGGTGCTCGCGACGTCGATCTCCCCGCCGTGCAATCGCACGAGCTGTTCCACCAGCGAGAGGCCGATGCCGGTGCCCTCGTGGCTGCGCGCCCGCTGCGAGGTTACGCGGTGGAAGCGGTCGAACACGCGGGGCAGGGCGTCCTCGTCGATGCCGACGCCGCTGTCCTCGACGACCAGTTCCGCGTGGTCGTCGCGGTGGCGCACCCGCACGGCGACCGAGCCCTCGAAGGTGTGCTTGAAGGCGTTGGAGAGCAGGTTGAGGACGATCCGCTCCCACATCTCGCGGTCCGCGTGGACCGCCCGGGGCCCGGCGGGCGCCTCGATGACCAGCTCCAGGCCGCCGCGGGCCATGACCGACTGGAAGCTGGAGGCGAGCTCGGCCGTCAACGGGCCGAGGTCCACGGGCTCGAACGCCGCGTCGGCGCGCCCGGCCTCGACGCGGGCGAAGTCGAGCAGGGTGTTGACCATCCGCAGCAGGCGCAGGCCGTTGCGGTGGGCCATATCGAGGGGCGGGCCCTCGAGCGGCCGGCCCTCCATCAGCGCGTCGGCCATGGGGGCGAGCACCAGGGTGAGCGGCGTGCGCAGCTCGTGGCTGACGTTGCTGAAGAAGGTCGTCTTGGCGCGGTCGAGCTCGTCGAGCGCCTCGGCGCGTCGGCGCTCGTCCTGGAAGGCCGCCGCGCTCACCAGCAGCGTCGCGACCTGGCGTGCCACCAGGGCGAAGAACGCCTCGTAGCCCGCGTCGAAGGCCAGCGCCGGGCTGATGCCCGCGACCATGTAGCCGACCGGCGCCGGCCCCGTGGGCGAGCGCAGCGGGTGGACCGCGGCCCGCCGCCCGTCGGGCTGCTCCAGGTCGAGCAGGGCCGGCAGCCGGCTCTCGCGCACCTCGGCCCAGGGCGGCCGGCGCAGGTCCACCTCGCTGGTGGGCACCGTCTCGGGGACCCCCGGCGTGCCGGCCGCCGTCCGGGCGCAATCGGGGTCGTCGGGGTCGGTCAGGTAGATGCGCGCGAAGGGGACGTCGGCGGGGTCCTGGGACAATGCCTCTGCGGCGAGGGCGCAGGCCTCCTCGACGCTGCGGCCGCCGACCGCCTCGCCCAGGCGGTGCAGCGCGCGCAGCCGGCGCGCGGAGACCACCTGCGACGTCGTCTCGGTGCACGGCGTGAAGACGCCGCCCACGCCCCCGCCCTCGAGCAGGATCGGGCCGTAGGAGTAGGTCCAATAGGTCTCCTCCAGGTAGCCCGAGCGATCCATCGGCAGCAGGACGTCGGTGGACCAGGTCGCGATGCCGGTCTCCACCACGCTCTGCAGCTGCGGTCCGACGATGTGCCAGATATCGCCCCAAACCTCGCGCCCCGGCCGGCCGATGGCCGGGTGCTTGCGCTCGCCGAGGGCCGGCACGTAGGCGTCGTTGTAGAGCAGGCGCAGGTCCTCGCCCCACCAGATCACGATCGGGAAGCGCGAGGTGACGCAGAGGCGCGCCGCGGTGCGCAGCTCGGCCGGCCATGCGTCGGGGCAGCCGAGGCCGGACGCCTCCCAGTCGTGGGCGCGCAGGAGCCGCGCCATCTCCCCGTCGCCGGGGAAGACGTCGTCCAGTCGTCCGGTCCCGAGCATGCCGCCTAGCATCCCACCCCTCGCGCGCACCCGGCCACCATCGAGGCCCCGCCCCCACCTGCCCGGCGGGGACCACGGGCAAACGCCGTCCGGCGTTCGTCCCGGGGGTCCGGCGGGTAAGCGATCCGAATGGAGGCACGCGACGAGACCACCGCCGAGCGCTACGACCGTCAGCTCGGAGAGCTGCTGCAGGAGCTGCGCATCGCGCTCCCCGGCGTGCAGGTGCTGTTCGCCTTCCTGCTCACCGTGCCGTTCAGCGCGCGCTTCGACGACACGACCGAGGTGCAGCGCGGCGTCTACTTCGCGACGCTGCTCGGGACCGCCGTAGCCACCGCCTTCCTGATGGCGCCCACCGCCCTGCACCGGCTGCGGTTCAGCCAGGGGGACAAGGACGACATCGTGCGGGTGGCCCACGTGCTCACGCTGTGCGGACTGGCGGCGCTCGCGCTGTCGATGGTGGCCGCCGTGCTGCTGGTCACCGACGTGCTGTTCGCCCTCGGCACCGCCCTCGTGGTCGCCGGGGCCGTCCTCGTGCTGCTCGCCGCCCTGTGGCTCGCCCTGCCGCTGTGGCGGCGGCGGGTGCACCTGCGCGAGACCGCCGCCCGCGGGCGGCCGCGGTGACCGGCCTCCCCGCGGCGATCGTCGACATCGACGGCACGCTCGTGGATTCCAACGACCAGCACGCCCTGGCGTGGTACCGCGCCCTGCGCCGGTTCGGCGTTACGGCCGAGGTGCGGCGCCTGCACCGGCTCATCGGGATGGGCGGCGACAGGAGGTCGCCGGCGCCGACGTCGAGCGCGAGCACGGCGACGCGATCCGCGAGGCCGAGCAGGAGGAGCTCGGCGCCATGATCGAGGAGATCGCGGCGCACCCCGCGCCACCGCGTCTCGGCGGAGACGGCCGGCCTGCCGACGTGGCGGTCCTGACGGGCGGGTTCGCCCGGGACGAGCTCCGCGACGCCGGCGCCGTCGCCATCCACGACGCGCTCCACGACCTCATCGGGCGATGGGGAAGCCGCCTCTGAGCAGCGTCTGAGCAGGGCTCTTCTGCGAACGGTCCAATTGGCCGATCGCGCTTGGTCCAATTGGACGACGATCCCTGCGGCCATTCAGCCGATGAGCGCCGGTCCGATTGGCACCCGGCTCAGGCAGGCCAGCCATCCCCGGCCTTGATCCGGTCCCGGCCGCTCTCGTAGTCCTCGTCCCGGTTGTGGGTGAGGACCCCGGCGAGGCGTCCCTCGCGGCCGTACCAGGCCGTGAAGCCGCGGGCGTCGGCGTCGACCTCGAACCGGTCCCAGCCGTCTCCCCACGCGGCCTGCTTCACGGTCCGGTGCCCGATCGTGCTCCAGAAGCCCGGGACGTCGTCCCACACCGCGTCCTGGTCTCCGGCCAGCCGGGCGCCCACGATCGCCCCCTGCCGCAGCGCCTCGCCCCAGTGCTCCACCCGCAGGCGCCGTCCGGCGGAGGGATTCATCGCGAGCGCGACGTCGCCCGCGCAGGAGACCCCGTCGGCGCTCGTCCGCAGCGCCTCGTCGGCGACGATCGCGCCGTCCTCGACACGGAGGCCCGCGTCCTCCGCGAGCCGCACCCGCGGCCGCACGCCCACCGCGACGAGGGCGCGGTCGCAGCGCAGCTCGCCGTCGTCCAGCGTCAGGCGCAGCCCGCCCGGGTGCTCCTGGACGGCCTCCAGCGACCGCCCGGCCATCAGCTCGACGCCGGCCTCCCGCAGCCAGGACGCCAGGCGCCCGGCGACGCCCGGCCCGAGGCGGTCGGCCTGCGGCGCCTCCTCGGGCGAGACGACGCTGACCGTGGCGCCGCGCATCGCCAGGGACACGGCCGCCTCGCACCCGATGAAGCCCGACCCGATCACCGCGACCCTCATCCCGGGCACGGCGGACGCGGCCAGGCGGGCGCTGTCGCGCACGGTGCGGATCACCTGGACCCCGCGCAGGTCGATGCCGGGCAGCGGCGGGCGCGCCGGCTCGGCGCCGGTGCAGAGCACGCACTCGGAGTATGCGACGCGCTCACCGGCGTCGGTGGTCACGGTCCGCCCGGCGGGGTCGAGCGCGACGACCCCGGTGGCCAGGCGCAGGTCGATCCCCTGACGCGCGTAGTCGCCGGGCGCCTGCAGGGTCAGGTCCTCCTCGGCCGCCGCGCCGCGCAGGAACTCCTTCGTGAGCGGCGGGCGCCGGTAGGGCGCGACGGCCTCGGCGCCGAGCAGCACCACGGGCCGCCCGCCGCCGCGCTCCCGGTACTGCGTGGCGGCGGAGAAGCCGGCGGGCCCGCCCCTAACGACGACGACCGGGTCGATCTCGCTCATGGGGGAGGGGTACCCGTCGGGCGCCCCGCCGATGCCCTCAGCTGGCGCGCAGCTCCGCCGGCACGCGGTCGCCGTAGAGGCGGATCACCGCCTCGCGGTCGCGCCCGGGCGCGGACCCCGATGCACCCGATCGGTTCGCGCGGCCGGGCAGGGGGTATCAGCGCGCCACGTGCCAAGCCTCCGCCACAGCTCGAGACCGCGAGCCCGGCTACACCCGCCGCCGCCAGGGCAAGGGCTGGCGCTACCTCGACGCCGACGGCCTGCCGGACCTGCGCCGCGTCACCGCCGCGACAAGGCCCTCGCCGCGGCCCGACGCGCGGGTGATCGACCAGTTCCTGGACGGCCGGACCATCTCATCGCTGGTGGGCGAGGTGGACAGCCGGATGCGCGACGGCCACAGTTCGGAGGAGCTCGCGGTGCTCGCGCTGCTGAGGCGCGGGCTCGAGGAGCGGGCGCCCCGCCACATCGCGACGACGGAGGGCGGCATGACCGGACGCGACGACCTGCCCGCGCACGTGAGGGAGGCCTCCGAGGCGGGTCAGCGCGCGTGGATCGAGGCCTATGACGAGGAGCTGGAGGACCACGGCGACGAGGCGCGTGCGCGCGCGGCCGCCGACGCCGTGCTCGCCGAGGTCGACGCCGAAACCTGACCCGGGTCGGCGCGAACGCCGGGGGGCCGGACGGCGTTGGGCCGACCCGGCCTGCGGGTGTGGCAGGGACCTCGGAGCGACCCTGCGGATGTGGGGAAGCATGAAGGCGATCGTCTGTCGCGGCCCGGGCGTCCCGGTTCAGCCTCCCCGGTCAGCCAGCGTCGGTCGTCACGTCGAGGGTCAGGTGGAGGAGGGTCAGCTCGAACATCCGGCGTACGGGGCCGGTGTCGGACACGAGCACCCGCAGGTGCCCGCCCTCCTGGGCCTCGGCCATCCGTGAGGCCTGGACCACGCTCGACAGCCCCACCGAGTCGATGACCTCGACGCGGCGCAGGTCGAGCAGGACCGTGCGCCCCGGGGCCACGGCGCGCCCCACCTCGGCCATGAAGCGGTCGCGCACCGCCAGGTCGAGGCCGCCGACGACGCTGACGCGCGCCCGGTCGCCGCTCTGCTCCATGCGGACGCCCTCGCCCGCGCCGCCGAGACGTCGCCGCCGCGCCGTCATCGCCCCGCCCCCTTGGTCGGCGCCTTCACCACGGTGCCGGACACGGCGCCCACGGTGTGCTTCTTCTGGTCGGCCTCGTGGCAGTGCCGCACCCCGCGGGTGACCGCCTCGCGGACGGCTTCGTCGAGCGCGCGCACCGGGCCGAGCATGTGCGAGCGGAACTCGTCGACCATCTGGTAGGTCCAGCGCCCGTGCACGGCGTCGAGCGCCGCGACCCGCCGCGTGCGTCCGGCCAGCTCGCCGAGGCCCGCCTCCTCGAGCGCGTCGGCGGCGTCCAGCAGCAGGCCCTGGGCGTGCCCGGTCTCGTGGTGCGCGTCGAGCAGCGCCCCGAACGCGCGCTCGACCCACTCCGCGGCCACCTCCACCTGGTGCACCGCGCGCAGGCGCGGCGGGGGCACCCCGGCCGCCACCTCGGCGGGATCGACGTCGGCGGCGGTTCGCTCGGTCATGTGGGGCTCCGGGTCTGGTGCGACGACGCGGCCGCCGTGGTGTCCCGCGGCCATCGGCGATCTACCCCCGCCGATCCCAAACCAATCGGACCCGGTCCGGTTCCGCGGGCACCCGCGCCGTTTCCCGCGGCGGTGGCGGGGAACCCCCTCCCTACACGCCGTCGCGACGACGCGGCGGTCCCGGACACGAGGAGTTGAGCCACATGACCACTCAGGGGAATCGACTGGACCGCGGCCACATCGGGCCGGAGGGCTACTCGGACACCACCCTCCTGCCGCCCATGGACCAGCTGGACGGGATGGACGTCCGCGACACCTCGGGCGGCAAGATCGGCACCGTCGACGCCAGCTACACGGACGAGACGGGCAGCTACGCCCGCTACATCGCCGTGACCACCGGCTGGTTCGGGCGCAAGCGCCACCTCATCCCGATCGACGACGTCCGCATGGAGCAGGACGGCGACGACACCTACCTGGTGCTGCCGTACGACCGCGACCAGCTGAAGGCGGCGCCGTCGCACGAGCGCGACGAGGACATCACGCGCCGCCACGAGACGGACGTCTACAGCCACTACGGGCGGACCGCCTACTGGGACGCCGTCCGCGCCCGTCAGACGACCCCGGCGCCGACCCCGGAGATCGCCGAGGCCGAGGTGCAGGACGCGCTCGACCGGGGCGAGGACCCCAACGCGGTGGCCGTCCGCCGCTGGGGCGTCTGACGTCCGTCGCGTGACCCCGCGCCCCGCCGGACCAACGCGTCCGGCGGGGCGTTTTCATGGCGCGGGCCCGGGGTACACGACGGACAGGGACGATCGGAGAACGCGATGGACGACGACACCGAGATCCGCAGCGCCAGCATCCAGCACGACGAGCCTGCGCGGCCGCACGCGGAGTCCCGCGAGGAGACCGTCGAGCGCGTCGCGGGGCACGAAGAGGCCGTGATCGCCGCGCGGGGCGGCTCGTCGGACCCCAGCACCCGCAGGGGCCTGAACCGCTGGCTCGGGCGCAACCAGGCCGTCCTCGCGCTGTGCGGCTTCGTCGTCGGCGCCGCCCTGGGCCTCGTCCTCAGCCTGGCCCCCGGCCCGGTCGAGACGAACAGCGTCTGGGGCGCCATCGGATACATGATCGTCCTCGGCGCCGCAGGCGTCCTGGGGTTCGTCGTCATCGGCTCGCTCCTGCTGCTGGCGCGCGAGGACGGCCGCGTGGAGCGCGAGGTCGAGAGGGGGACCGCCCGAGGCCCGGAGGCGCCGGCGCGGCCCGGCCCGCCCGAGCACGACCCCAAGGCGCTCTGAGCGGAGCGGGCTGAACGTGACCTCACCGGGCGCGGCCGTCGCCCTGACCTTCGACGACGGGCCCGACCCGGTGTGGACGCCCATCGTGCTGCGCCGCCTCGCGCGGCTCGGCGCGCGGGCGACGTTCTTCGTCGTCGTGCCCCATGCGCTGCGCCTGCCGCACCTCGTTCGGGCGATGCGCGCGGACGGGCACGCCGTGGAGCTCCACTGCTGGGATCACGTGCGCCATTCGCGCCGCACGCGCGACGACGTGGAGCGCGACACGGACCGGGCGCTCGAGGCCCTCGCCGGCATCGGCGTCGCGCCGACGCGGTGGCGCACGCCGTGGGGCGACACCGCCGAGTGGTCGGCCGACGTGGCCGCGGCGCGGGGGCTGGCCCTGGCCGGCTGGACGATGGACACCCACGACTGGCGCGGCGACACGGCCGAGCGGATGCTCGACGCCGTGCGGCCCGGACTGCTCCCCGGCGGCGTCGTCCTGATGCACGACGGCATCGGCCCCGGCGCGACGCGCGTCGACTGCCTGCAGACCGTGCGGCTGCTGCAACCCCTGTGCGCCGCCGTGCGGGGCGCCGGCCTCGCCGTCGCGCCGCCCCGCGACCCCGTCGCCGGGGCGGTCCGGTGAGCACGGCCGCGATGCCGCGGCGCCTGCCGGGGCCCGACGGGGCGCTCGAGGCCGCGCTGGCCGAGATCGCCGCCGGCTCCGCCGCGCGCGACCGGGCGGCGCCGGCCTTCCCCGAGGACGCCTTCCGCGCCCTGGAGCGGGCGGGCGCGCTGGGCTGGGATCCGCCGCGCAGCCACGCCCAGGAGTGGGACCTCCTGCGCCGGGTGGCGCGGGCCGACGGCTCGGTGGCCCGGATCCTCGACGGCCACCTGAACGGCATGGAGCGGGTGCTGGCGCTCGCGCCCGGCCCCTTGCGGCGGCAGGAGATGGCCGCCCTCGCCGAGGGGCGTCGCCGCATCGGCGTCTGGGGCGCCGACCCGGCCGAGGACGAGGGCGCCCCGGCGCGCCTCGACCGCGCGGCCGGCGTCCTGCGCGGCGTCAAGGTCTTCTGCTCCGGGGCCGGCGGCGTGGACCGCGCCCTGGTCGCGGCCCGCGACGGCGAGGGCCCTCCGGCGCTCTGCTACGTGGACGTCACCCGCGGGGTCGAGGTCGACCGCGGCTGGTACGCGGGCTCCGGGCTGCGGACCTCCGAGAGCCACCGCGTCGTCTTCGACGGCGCCCGGGTGGCGGCGGTGCTCGGCGATCCCGGCGAGCTGGTCCGCGAGCCCTGGTTCTCGCGCGACGCCATCCGCACGGCGGCCTGCTGGGCGGGGCTGGCCGACGCGGCGGCCGGCGCCGCGCTCGACGACCTGGCCGCGGCGCCGTGGACCGGCGACCTCGCGGCCCTCGCCGCGGGGCGCATCGCGGGCGCCGTCGCGGCCATCGACCGCTGGCTCGGGGCCGCCGCGGCGAGGGCGGACGACCCGTCGGCCGACATGCGCGAGGAGTCCGTGCACCTGCGCGCCGGCATCGCCCAGGCGTGCCGCACGGTGATGGACGAGTCCGCCCGCGCGCTCGGCTCGCGGCCGCTCGCGGCCGGCGGCGACCTCGACCGCTGCCGCCGCGACCTCGACCTCTTCCTGCTGCAGCACCGGCTCGACCCGATGGTCGCGCGCGTGGGCCGCGAGGCGCTCGCGCGGAGGCGCCCGTGAGGCGGCGCATGAGCGTCGAGTACTTCGAGGAGCTCTACCGCGCGGACCCCGATCCCTGGGGCCTCGCGACCAGCGACTACGAGCGCGGCAAGCACGCCGTGACGATCGACGCCCTGGAGGGCCGCCGGCCGCGCCGGGCCGTCGAGCTCGGCTGCTCCATCGGCGTGCTGACGGCCCGGCTCGCGGCGGTCTGCGGCGATCTGCTGGCGATCGACGCCGCGCCGAGCGCGGTCGCGCGGGCCCGCGAGCGCACCGCCGGGCTGGCGAATGTGACCGTCGCGCGCGGGAGCATCCCCGCCGACATGCAGGAGGGCCCCTTCGACCTGGTCGTGTGCTCCGAGGTCCTCTACTACGGCGACGCGGCGTGGCTGGAGGAGACGTGGGGCCGCGTGCGCGCCGCGCTGGCGCCGGGCGGCTCGGCCCTGGCCGTGCACTGGCGCGGGCCGGTGCGCCACTACCCGCTGTCGGGCGAGGCGGTCCACGCGCGCCTGCGCCGCCCACACGGGGGGCTCGTGCACGCCCGCTCGGAGGACCACCCGCGCTTCCTCCTCGACCGCTTCGACCGCCGGTGACCCGCCACCCGCCGCCGCCCCCCGGCCTCATCGCCTGCGTGGTGGTGCCGGCGCGCGACGAGGAGGACCGCATCGCCTGCTGCATCGCGGCGCTCGCCGCCCAGGACGGCGTGCGCCGCGACCAGTACGAGGTGCTGCTCGTGCTGGACGCCTGCCGCGACCGCACGCGCGAGCGCGCGGTGGCCGAGGCCGCGCGCCACCCGGGCCTGCGCATGCACGTCATGGCGGCCGGGCGCCCGGGGGCGGGCAACAGCCGCCGCACCGGCATGGAGGCCGCCTGCGCGCGCCTCGAGGCCGTGGGCCACGCGCGCGGGCTGATCGCCTCCACCGACGCCGACTCGGAGCCCGACGCCGCCTGGCTGCGCCGCCAGCTCGACCTGGTGGCCGGCGGCGCCGAGGCCATCGGCGGGCTGATCGAGGTGGAGCCGACGGGGCTCGACCCCGCCGCGATGGACCTGCGCGAGGGGCGCCTGCGCGAGCGCCTGGCCGTTGTCCGCGCCGGGGCCCCGGCCGAGCACCCCTTCTTCAGCGGCGCCTCGATCGGGATCACGGCCGAGGCCTACCGGCGCGCCGGCGGCCTGCGCCCGATGGCGGCCCTCGAGGACCAGGCGCTCGAGCGCTCGCTGGCCGACGCCGGCGTGCCGATCACCCGCTCGCGCGCCGTGCGCGTGCGCACCTCAGGCCGCACCGACGGCCGCGCCCGCCACGGACTGGCGGCCGACCTGCGCGCGGACGCGTGGACCCGCTCGCGCTCGTATCGCGCCCGCACCTTCGAGCCCGGTGCCCTCGCGCGGGCCAAGCGTGGGACCGTCTCGGTCGTGCTGCCCTGCCGGGAGGTCGCGGGCACCGTGGGCGGCATCGTCGCCGCGCTGCGCCGGCTGCGCGAGATCGGCCTGGTGGACGAGGTGCTGGCCATCGACGCGGCCTCGGCCGACGGCACGGCGCGGGTCGCGCGCGAGGCCGGCGCCCGGGTCGTGCAGGAGTCGGAGGTGCTGCCGCAGTTCGGCCCCTGCCACGGCAAGGGCGACGCGATGTGGCGGGCCCTGGCCGTCACGAGCGGGGATCTGGTCGCCTACGTCGACGCCGACACCGAGGACTTCGACCCGGCGTTCGTGACCGGCCTGCTCGGGCCGCTGATCACGGAGCCCGCCGTGTCGCTGGTGAAGGGCTCCTTCGCGCGGCCGATGCGTCTCGGCGACGCGATCGTGCCGGGCGAGGGCGGGCGCGTCACCGAGCTGGTCGCGCGGCCCCTGCTCAGCATCGTCGCCCCCGAGCTCGGGGTCTTCGCCCAGCCGCTCGCGGGCGAGGTGGCCGCCCGGCGCCCGCTGCTGGAGGGCCTCGCGTTCCCGGTCGGCTACGGCGTCGAGACCGCGATGATGATCGACGCCCTGCGCGCCGTCGGGCTCGACGGCATGGCCCAGGTCGACCTCGGCACCCGGCAGAACCGCCACCAGCCGCTGCGCGAGCTCGGCGCGATGGCGCTGGCCGTGATGTGCGCCGGCCTCGGCCGCGGGCTACCGGCCGAGGTGTGGGAGGGGCTCGCCGCCGGCCGCATGCTGGTGCCGGGCGACGACGGCGCGGTCCGCCCGCGCGACGTGTCCCTGGAGGTGCGCCCGCCGGTGGCCTCGCTCGCCGGCGCCTCAGCGGCGGAGCCGCTCGCGGTCTGAGCGGGTGGCTCCGCCGGGGCCTCAGCCGCCGTCGGCCTCGCCGGCCTCGGCGCCGCGGTCAGCCTCGCGCCGCAGGTGCTCCGGCGTCCCCGAACGCTCGACCTCCTCGTCGTCGTGGTCGCGCGTGGGACCCGTCTCAGGCTCCTCGCGCGACGGGCGGGCGGTGTATGAGCCGCCGCCCTCGCCCGTCCCGCCCCGCCCGCCGCCGCCCATCTCAGGCGCCCCAGCGCTTGACGCGCACGTCGTCGGGGAGGCGCCCGCGGGACATGGCGTCGGCCACCTCGGCCTCGGCGATCTGCGGCGTGGGCGCCGGAGTGGTCTGGCGGGCCCGCACGGCGTCGCGCGCGGCGTCCCAGTAGCCCACTCGCTCGTAGTGCTCGTAGATCTCCCGCTCGCGGTCGGGGCTCAGCTCGTCGTCGTCGCCCAGCGAGGGCGCGCGCTTCAGGTGCTCGACGGAGTAGGGGACCACGACGTAGGCGTCGGTGCCGTCGTCGATGTAGGTGACGTCGTCGATCGGCACCACGTGGATGCCCCGCGAGAGCCACCCGGTCGAGACGCCGAGGTAGCGCACGTGGTCGGCGCCCGAGTCGAGGTAGACCTCCTTGACCTTGCCGACCTTCTCGTCCTCGCGGTTGACCACGGTCATGCCGCGCAGGCGCGAGAGCGAGGGCAGGCGGGTGCTCCCCGGGTAGCCCTCCGGGCCGAGCGTCGCGGCATCGTCGCCGGCGTCCGCGAGCGGCGTGCCGCCGCCGTCGCGCGACTCCATCAGGTCCTTGAAGCGCTCCATGTCACGGCGCACCCGGCGCTCGGCGAGGCCGGTCGCCTGCGCGACCCTCTCCGCCGCGCCCTCGGCCTCGTGCTCGATGGCCACGCGCACGCGCGTCACGTCGTCGGCGACGGGCTCGAAGTCGACGACCCCGTCGTTGCGGAAGCCGCCGGTCGAGCGCCAGGCGATGCGCCGGTCGGGCTCCTGCTCGGTGATCTCGGCGTCCCACTCCTCCTGGCGGCCGGCCATCTCGGCCACCCAGTGAAGGTGCGTGTCGTCCACCCGGCGCACCTCGCGCACGCCCTCCATGAAGCGCGGGAACTCCTCGAACTGCGTCCACTGGTCGTAGGCCGCGCGCACCGGCACGTTGACCTCGACCGTCTCCTCGATCGTCGGCATGACTCCTCCTCGGTCGGTCCGGGTGCATGAGGGAGTACCCTTCTGACGTCGCGGCAAAGCATCCGGTTTGGCGCCCCCCCGGCGCGGGAACTGGCTCGGGCCCCGAGGCGCATCGCCCCCGGGGAACACCGAACCAGAGGAGGGCTCTCGATGTCGCGCATGAACGAGCGACGCGGCTCCGGACGCGTGCCGGTTGCCATGCCCGCATGGCTGAGCAGCGGCCCGTCCGGCGCGACGGCGCACGGCATGGCCCGGGACGCGTCGGAGTCGGGTGTCCTGATCGCCCTGAGGGAGCACCCGCCCGGCCTGGGCGGCGAGGGCCTCGCTGAGATCGTCTTCCCATCGGGCCGGCGGAGGCTGCGCGTGCGGGAGATCCGGCGAGAGACGACCCCGGACGGGCAGCTCCTGGTGGCGCTGCGCCTCCTCGACCACCCCTGCGGCATGCAGGCGGCCGAGGCGGACCGGCCGGCCCGACCGGCGCGGCCCGCGTGCGCCGCGCGGCGCCCGCGGGCCGTCGTGCGCGCTGATCTGCGGGCGCTGGGTGCGGCGGCCTACGACCTGGCCGTGCGCGGCGCGGAGACGGGCGTGCCCGAGGACCTCGCCGCCTGGACGGCGGACATCGCGCGCGAGCTCGGCGCGCCGTGCGAGCCGCCGGCATCGGCGGTGGGCCTGGTCGAATCCGTGCGCGCCCTGTGGGACCTCGCGTGATCCGGGTCGCGGAGAGGCCGCACATCGGGGTCCTCGCGCCGCCGTGGATCGCAATCCCCCCGGATGCCTACGGGGGCATCGAGCTGGTGGTCGGGCTGCTCTGCGACCGGCTCGTGGCGCGGGGGTTCGACGTGACGCTGGTCGCCGCGCCCGGGTCCGAGGTCGCGGGCGCGACCGTCGTCTGCCCGCTCGCTGAGACGCCCGAGGTCATCGGGACCACCGCGTCCGAGCTCATGCACGCGCTCGCGGGCGCCGAGGCGCTCGACGGCGCCGATCTCGTGCTCGACCACTCAGGCGCCCTGGGGGCCCTCATCCTCGGGCGCCGCGAGGGGCCGCCCGTCGTCCACGTCGCCCACGGGCCGTTGGAGGGCATGGCGCTGGCGACCTACCGCGCCATGGCCCGTCATTCCCCCCGCGTGCGGATGGTGGCCCTCTCGGAGGCCCAGCGGGCGCTCGCCCCGGAGCTTCCCTTCGTGGGCGTCTGTCCGAACGGCATCGACCTCGACGTCGTCCCCATGGGCGACGGAGGGGGCGGCTACCTCGCGTTCCTCGGCCGGATGGCACCGGAGAAGGGCGCGCGCGAGGCGATCGAGATCGCCCGCCGCGTCGGCATGCCGCTGGTGATCGCGGCCAAGTGCCGCGAGCCGGCCGAGATCGCGTACTTCGAGGAGGCGGTCGCGCCCCACATCGGGCGGGAGGTCATCTGGCGCGGCGAGATCGGCCCGGAGGAGAAGCTCGCGATGCTCGGTGACGCGGCGGCGCTCGCCTTCCCGATCAGCTGGGCGGAGCCGTTCGGGATGGTCATGATCGAGGCCATGGCATGCGGCACCCCCGTGCTCGCCACGCCGTGCGGCTCGGTCCCCGAGGTCGTCGCCGAGGGCGTGAGCGGCGTCATCCGAGCGGACGTGGCGTCGCTGGCGGCCGCGGTCCCCGCGGCGCTCGCCATCCCGCGCGCGTCGTGCCGGGAGCACGTCGCGCGCCACTTCTCGGCCGACGCGATGGCCGACGGATACGAGAGCGTCATGGCGCCGTTGCTGTCCCCGCTCGGCGCGGGCCGCGGCAGGCGGTGAGCACCGGCGGCGGGCGCCCGGCCCCGCCCGCGCGCGCGGTGGCCGCTCCCGAGCACGTGACGCTGGTCGACGGCTTGAGCTTCGCCCTGTCGGACGCGCGCGGCGACATGGGCCCGGGGCCCCTCGGCCTGATCGTCCGCGACCACCGCCACCTCAGCCATCTGGAGGTGCGGGTGGACGGCGAGTCCCCGACCCACCTGGTGACCGGGATCGGGTCGGCCGCGTCGGCACGGTTCCACTCGTACGCCGACGTCGCCGGGATCGGGCCCGACGCGCCGCTTGAGGTCGAGCGGCGCCGCGAGGTCATGCCTGACGGCATGGACGAGCGCGTCGTGCTGCGTCTGTGGGGGGCGGAGCGCGCGCGGGTCGAGGTGACGGTCGACGTCGGCTGCGACTTCGCGGACATCTTCCAGGTGCGGGGCATGCGCCTCGGCGGGCCGGTCGATGCCGCGGAGCGGTCGCCCGAGACCGGCGAGGCGGGCGTCCTGCGCTTCGGCGACCCCTCCGGGCACCTGGCGACCGACGTGAGGTTCGACCCGGCCCCCGACGCGCTGGATGCCGGCCGCGCCCGCTGGAGCGTCGGCCTGGCGGGCGGCGGCGCCTGGACGCTGGACATGGCGGTGCGCGCCTCCGGGGGCGGCGGCGGTCCCGACCTTCGCCTGAGCGAGGCGGCGCGGGCGACGGAGCGTCCCGTCCGGGTCCGGTCCGACCCGCCCGCGCTCGGCCGCGCGTGCCGGCGCAGCGCGGCGGACCGCGCCGCGCTTGCGATCCCGGACGGGTTGGACGCCGGACGGCGCCTGATGGCGGCAGGCATCCCATGGTTCGTGGCCCTGTTCGGCCGCGACAGCCTCATCGCCGGGCACCAGGCGCGCGCCTTCGACCCCGACGGGCTCCGCGACACGCTCCACGCGCTCGCGGACCGCCAGGGGCGCCGGGACGATCCGGCCAACGACGAGCAGCCGGGCAAGATCCTCCACGAGGTGCGACTGACGCGCCGGGACTGGCTCGGCAGCGGCACGGCCGGCGGCGCGCGGCCCTACTACGGCAGCGTCGACGCGACGCCGCTGTTCCTGATGATGATCGGCGAGGCGCGCCGCTGGGGGCTGCCGCGCTCGGAGCTCGAGCCGCTCCTGCCGGCCGCCTGGCGCGCGCTGGAGTGGATGCGCGGGCCGGGGGACCCGGACGGCGACGGGCTCCTGGAGTACGCGCCCCTGGGCGCGCGGTCGCTGCGCAACCAGTCGTGGAAGGACTCCGAGAACGCGATCCAGTTCCCGGACGGCACCCTCGCGGACGGCCCGATCGCGACGGTCGAGGTGCAGGGCTACGCCTACCGGGCGCGGGTGGAGCTGGCCGACACGCTCGCCTGGCTCGGCGAGGACGCCGCCGCCGCCGACCTCCACGCGGAGGCCGCCCGGCTCCGGGACCTGGTGCGCGCCCGATTCTGGGTGGCGGGCGAGGCCGGGCGGCCCGGGCCTCTTCGCGCTCGCCCTCGACGGCGCCAAGCGGCCCGTCGCCTCGCCGGCGTCCAACATGGGGCACCTGCTCTGGTGCGACGTGCCGTCGGCGGACGAGGCGGAGCAGGTGGCTGCGCACCTGTCCGGCGACGCCCTCGCCAGCGGCTGGGGGCTCCGCACGCTGTCGTCGGAGATGGCCGGCTTCAACCCGATCTCCTACCACGCGGGGTCGGTGTGGCCTCACGACACCGCGATCGCCGTGGAGGGCTTGCGCCGCTACGGGCTCGACGCCGCCGCCCTGGCGCTCGCCGGCCCCCTGATCGAGGCAGGCGCCCACTTCGGCGGGCGCCTGCCCGAGCTCTTCGGGGGGCATCGTCGCGGCGCGGCGGATGTGCCGATCCCGTACCCGAACGCCTGCCGGCCCCAGGCGTGGGCCGCCGGTGTGCCGCTGTCGCTGGTCACCACCCTGCTCGGCCTGGAGCCGGACATCCCGGGGGGGCGGATCGTCATCGACCCGGTGCTGCCGCCCGGCGTCCGGCTGCTCGAAGCCCACGACATCCGCTTCCCGGGTGGGGCGCTCTCGGTGGACGTGGACCACCGCGGGCCGCGCCTCGTTTCGGTGCCCGCCGGGGTCGTCGTGGAGCTGCGGCCCCGATAGCCGTCACACGACGGCCTCGTCGGGCACGGGCTCGCGCTCGGGCACCGGCTCCTCGACGGGGGCGAGGCGGCGCGTGAGCCGTGACGCCGTGGCCCCGTGGACGACGATCGACACGCAGACCACCGCGGCGACGGTCCAGATCACGACCCGCCCCTCGCCAGTGGTGAGCAGCCCCGATCCGACGGCGGCGGCCGCGTAGTAGATCGACCCGACGCCCCGGATGCCGAAGAATCCGAGGTAGAGGCGCTGGGGCATTCGCAGCCGCGAGCCGGCCAGCCCGATCAGCGTCGCGGCGGGGCGCACGACCAGGATCAGGGCCGCCGCCAGCGCGAGCGACTCCCACCCGGCGATGCGCAGGCCGTCGAGGGTCAGCAGGCTGCCCAGGAACGAGGATCATCGTGAGCTCCAGCGCGCGCTCGAGCGCCTCCGCGCCGGCGTGGACGCCCTCCTGGTACTCGTGGTCGCGCTCGAAGCGGCGGAAGGCGAGGCCGCCGGCGAAGACCGCCAGGAAGCCGTAGGCGCCGACGATCTCCGAGACGCCGTAGATGGTGAGGACGGCGCCGACCGCGGCCCATCCGTCCAATCGGACCGCCAGCAGGCCCCGATCGCGCAGGTGGACCGCCCCGGCCGCGATGCCCCAGCCCAGGGCGGCGCCCACCACGACGGCCGCGACGATCGCGTAGAAGACGTCGAGGGCGAGCCACTCGGCCAGCGACCAGCCGTCGATGCCGGAGGCCACGACCAGCCCCAGCAGGACGAAGGGGAAGGCGAGGCCGTCGTTGAGGCCGGCCTCGGAGGTCAGCGCGAACGCCGGCTCGCTGCGGTCGCCCTCTCCGGGGCCGCCGACGCCGAGGTCGCCGGCCAGCACCGGGTCCGTGGGCGACAGGGCCGCCGCCAGCACGATCGCCGCGCCGGCCGAAAGGCCGAGCCCCCAGAACCCGATCGCCGCGACGGCGGCGATCGTGAGCGGCATGACGATGCCCAGGAGCAGGGCTGTCGTGCGCCACTCGCGCGGCACGAGGCGGTGGTCGATGCGCAGGCCGGTCGCGAAGAGGGCCATCAGCACGGTCAGCTCGCTGACGCGCTCCACCACCGCGGAGTCGTCGCCCAGGGCGAGCCACGGCGCGCCGATGGCGGACGCGCCGACCGCGCCCGCGCACCCCATGAGGAGGTACACGAGCGCGGGCGAGAAGAAGCGCTCGCCGTGGTGGGTGAGCGCGAGGATCGCCACCAGCACGGCGATCCCCCCGAAGGTGAGGGCGAGGACGTACGGGGCCGGGACCCCGATGCCCGGGGCGATGAGGCCGCTCAGCGGCCTTCGCCGGTCCCGGTCGTCGCGCCCTCCGGGTGGACCCGTTGCCGGCCCTCGGCGAGCTCCTCGACGACCTTCGCGCAGAAGGCGGGGAGGTCGTCCGGGTTGCGGCTCGACACGAGGCCCTGGCCGACGACGACCTCCTGGTCCACCACCGTGCCGCCGGCGTTGGCGATGTCGGTGCGCACGCTGGGGTAGGAGGTGAGCGTGCGCCCGCGCACCAGGTCGGCCTCGACCAGCCTCCACGGGCCGTGGCAGACGACGCCGACCGGCGTGCCGGCCGCGAAGGCGTCGCGCACGAAGCGCAGCACGTCCTCGTCCATGCGCAGCGTGTCCGGGTTGGCGACGCCGCCCGGAAGCAGCAGGCCGTCGTAGTCGCGCGCGTCGGCGTCGGCCACGCGACGGTCCACCGCGAAGGTCTCGCCGGGGTGGATTTCGCCGTTCATGGCCTGGATCTCGCCGTCGTCGATCGACAGCAGTTCCGTCGTGGCGCCCGCGCCCTCGACCGCCGCGCGCGGCTGCTCCAGCTCGACCTGCTCCACGCCGTCCGCCGCGATGATCGCGATGCGCCGGCCCTGCAGCTCGTTGCTCACGGGTCCTCCCTTCGCTCGGCCTTCTCGGCCGCCTCGGGCCCGAGCGTCTCGCGGGCCCTCTCCTCGGTCTCCTCGTCCGGGCCGAGCTCGACGCCGGGGAGCGCCTCCTCGGTCGTGGGCTGGTCCGTCCTGGAGTCCTTCGGGTCCGTGCTCATGGCTCGGCCTCCTGCGGTTCGTCAGATGCCGGGCCCGCCGGTGGCGGGCGGATCGGAGCTCGGGAACGACTCCTCGGCACCCTCCTCGACTGCGTTCCCGGCCTCCTCGGGCGGCGGCTGGTGGGGCGGGACCCCCGGCTCGCGGTGCTCCTCGCGAGGGTCGCTCTCGTCGTCGCGTGCGTCGGTGCCCACCGGCGGTCTCCTCAAATCGTGTGACCCTCCAGGGATTCCCGATGAGGACGGACCGCGAACCACCTTGGACGGGGTCGCGCCTTCGGTGGGGCTCGCGTCGGCCGCCCGGGGTGGGTTCCGGGAGGACGTTCCAATTGGACCGTCGCCCGCCGCTCAAATGACCGCTGGGACGAGGACGGACGCGGCCGGGGCGGCGCCGGCCGGCCTCGGTCCAATTGGACGGACGGCCCCTGTCCAATTGCACATCAGGCGGAACACTTCCGGCCGTCTTCCTGCCCTCCCGGCGCCCCCGCGTGCGCTTCGTGCTGCCAGCCTCGGGGCATGGTCAAGAGCTTCTACAAGGGGGAGGGCCTCGGCGGTCTTCCCGCGTGCGCGATCTGTGGGGGCGCGGGGGAGGGCAAGCGCGCCCAGATCCACCTTCCGGCCGGCGTCTCCGTCTGGCTCTGCGCCGCGCATCGGTCTCCGGGGTTCCTCACCAAGCGGGCCGGCCGCGACCTGGCCGCCTCGCTCATGCACGTCTGGCTCGCCGCGGGGTGCTTCACGGCGTCCCGCAGGAAGGCCCTTGACATCCACTCGGCGCGCCTCGCCGGCCCGCCGCCCGAGCGCGAGCGCCCGGGCTCCTACGCCTGGGCCGCCCTGCGCCGGGAGGCGGAGGCCGCCTTCGCGGCCGGGGAGGCGCCCGACGCCGTCATCCGGCGTCTGCGCGCCCGCGAGGCCCGTGGGCCGGCGAGCCCGCCCAGCCGGCGGACCATGCTCCGGTGGTTCCGCGAGGGGCGCTGGCTCGGCGGCGGGACCGGGGGGACCGCCCCTCGGTTTGGACCGCGGGCGCCGGGGGGACCGGAGGATCATCCTCCGGCGGGGCCGGCGCCCCGCCCTCGTCCCGGGAGCCTCGGACATGCCGGTCCTCATCGGAACGTCGGGCTGGCAGTACCGCCACTGGCGCGGCCGCCTCTACCCGCGGGGCGTCCCCCAGCGCCGCTGGCTCGAGCACTACGCCGAGCGCTTCGCCGCCGTCGAGGTCAACGCGACGTTCTACCGCCTGCCGACGCCGGCGGCCGTGGAGGGCTGGGTGCGGACGGCCCCCGAGGGCTTCGTATTCGCCGTCAAGGCCAGCCGCTACCTCACCCACATCCGGCGCCTCCGCGATCCGCGCGAGCCGGTGCGCCGGCTGATGGACCTCGTGGAGCCGCTCGGCGACCACCTGGGCCCGGTCCTCCTGCAGCTGCCCCCGCGGATGCCCTGCGACGCCCCGGCCCTCGACGCGGCTCTCGCGTGCTTTCCCGCGGGGGCGCGGGTCGCCGTGGAGCCCCGCGATCCCACCTGGTTCAGCGCCCCGGTCCGCACCGTCCTGGAGCGCCGCGGGGCGGCGTTCTGCCTCGCCGACCGTCCCGGGTGGCGCGCGCCCTACTGGCGCACCGCCGACTGGGGCTACGTGCGCTTCCACGAGGGCCGCGCGACCCCGCGGCCCTGCTACGGGCGGGCGGCGCTCGCCACGTGGGCGGAACGCCTCGCCGAGCTCTTCGCGGCCGACGAGGAGGTCTTCGCCTTCTTCAACAACGACCTCGGGGGCTGCGCGCCGCGCGACGCCAACGTGTTCGCCGGCCTGGCGTGCGCCGTGGGCCTCGCGCCGACGCGCGTCCCCGACCGGCGGGAGACGCCGGTCGGGGACGGGACGTAGGAGCGCTTGCGCCGCCGCCGGCTCAGTTCCGGGTGATCTCGCCCCGCCAGGCTCCCGTCTCGGTGCCACGCGACTCGATCATCTCCTTGAAGCGCTCGAGGTCGCCGCGCACGCGGCGGCTGACGAGGCCGAGGGCGTCGGCGGCCTTGTCGGTGATCGTCTCGGCCTCCGTGTCCATGACGACCATGATCTGCGTCCGGTCGTCGCTGAGGCGGTGGAAGTTGACCACCCCGGCGTGCTTGGGACCTTCGGTCGTCGTCCACGCCACGCGGGTGTCGGGGATCTGCTCGGTGATGACGGCGTCGAACTCCTCGCGCCGCCCACCGGCGGAGACCACCCAGTGGAGCCGCGTGTCGTCGATCTGGCGGATCTCGTCCACAGTGTCCATGAACCGCGGGAACTCCTCGAACTGCGTCCACTGGTTGTAGGCGGTGGAGACGGGGACGCCGACCTCGATGGATTCCTCGACCTGCGACATGGGTCTCTCCTTGCGTCGCTTGCGTGTCTACACGAGGGCTTCCCGGTCCCGTGGGCCGGAAACGGGGATCCGTCGGCGCCCGCCCCGCGGTGTTTGGCGTCGCCGGGCGAACGGGTACCGGCTCGGTCCACCGACCTGAGGAGGGGCCATGGCCGACTGCGGCCGCAAACACCCGGAGCAGGATCCGGTGAGCCCGGCCGAGTTCACGAAGCGCATGCCCGAGGGCGAGGGCGCCGGCCCGGGCGCCCCCGAGACCGACGAGCCCGTCCAGGGGCGCGACCCCGACGCGCAGGGCCGGGGTGGACCCGCTCCGCGCGGGGTGGGCCGGGACGCTCCGCGCGAGGAGGACTGAGTCTCCGGCGGGTCCCTGGCCGGCCAGGAGCTCGCGGCCGGCATCCTGGCCGCCGGATTCACCGATCTCCATGGGCGGCCGGGTTTCACCCGCGGGGATGGCGGGGACTCGGCGGGCATGGCTCAACACACCGCGGTCCGGACGGCGGCGCGCGAGGACCTGATCCTCGAGAACATGGACTTCGTCCGCGCGCTGGCGCGCCGCTACGCCGACCGGGGCGAGCCGCTCGACGACCTGGTGCAGGTCGGCATGGTCGGGCTGATCAACGCCGCCGACCGCTACGACCCCTCGCGCGGCTTCGACTTCCGCTCCTTCGCCGCGCCGACGATCCTGGGCGAGATCCGGCGCCACTTCCGCGACCGCGCCTGGTCGGTCAGCGTCCCCCGGCGCGTCAAGGACGACTCGACTCGCATCGGGTCGCTCATCGAGCAGGTCTCCGCGAACCTCGGCCGCACGCCGACCGTCTCCGAGATCGCCGCCGAGAGCGGCCTCACGGTCGATCGGGTGCTGGACGCCCTGGCGGCCAACTCGGCCTACCGCCCCGACTCCCTCTCGGAGTCGCCCTGGCTCGACGACGCCGACCACTCGCGCGACCTGCCGACGACCGAGGCGGGGTACGGCGAGGCCGAGGACCGCATCGTGCTGGAGGGCGCGATGCACGTGCTCCCCGCCCGCGAGCGGGTCATCCTGCACCTGCGCTTCGAGCGCGGCATGCTGCAGTCACAGATCGCCGCCGAGGTCGGCCTGTCCCAGATGCACGTGTCGCGCCTCATCACCCGCGCCCTCGAGCGCCTGAGGGACGCCATCGAGTTCCCGCCGGGAGACGACGGGTGATCACGATGGAGCTGGCGCGGGGCGACCTGATGGTCCCCGCGCTGGTGCGCGCGGTGCGCGCGGTGGGCGTGCGCTCGGGCCTCGACCTCGACCTGCTCGCCGACGCGAGCATCGCCGTCGAGATGGTGGCCCGGTCCTGGTCCGCCGCGTCGCCTCCCGAGCCGCTTCGGGTGGAGATCGACGAGCGCCCCGGCGGCCTCGACCTCGTCTTCGGCTTCGCCGACCCCGACAGCGCCGCCCGCATCAGCGCGGCGGGCGTCGTCGCGGGCTCCCGCGGGGCCCTGGAGGCGCTCGCCGGCACGGTGGAGCACGCCGCGAGCGGCCCCGCCTCGGGCCTGCGCCTCACCTTCGGCTGACGAGCGCCTCGCGCCGGTCAGTCGCCGGGGCTCCACGGCGCACGGAACCGCAGGCGCACCTGCGTACCCCCGTCGCACGGGCGCCAGTCGGCGTCGTCGGCCAGAGCGGCCATGATCGCCCGCCCCCGCCCCCGGATAGACCGGGGGCCGGGGGTCCGAGGAGCGCCCCGCGGCACCTGTGCCTCCGGGCGCCCCCGGTCGCAGACGAGGACCCGCGCGCCCCTGTCGTCGATCGCGACCTCCACCTCCAGCGGTGCGAAGGGCTCGGAGCCGTGCTCGACGGCGTTCTGCACGGCCTCGTCGACCGCCAGCGCCACGTCGTCGCTGGCGTCGCGGGGCCAGCCGGCGTCGGTCAGCGCCTCCGCGACCCACTCGCGTGCGACGAGCGCCGCCTCGGGGGTCGCCGCAAGGCGGGCGGTCTCGCGCCATCCGGCCGTGTCGCGCCCCTCTCCCGTCCGGGCCGCCACTACCGGGTCCTCGGTCGGTCCGGCGCGTCGCGCTGCACCAGCCGGATCTCGCGCCGGGCCCCCGGCACCCGCTCGGCGATCTCCCGGCTGCGCTCCCGTTCGGCGTTCAGCTCGGCCCCGAACAGCAGGGCGAGGTTCGTGAGCCAGAGCCAGACGAGCAGGACGACGCCGCCGCCGAGCGTCCCGTAAGTGCGGTCGTAGCTGCCGAAGTACGCGACGTAGACGGCGAATCCGGCCGGCGCGACCGCCCAGACGCCCAGCCCGAGGATCACGCCGGGGAGCACCGACCGCGCGCCCGGCTGGTGGACGTTCGGGGCGGCGTAGTAGAGGAGCGCCAGCATCGCGATCACCGCGACGGCGAGGAACGGCCACTTGGCGTAGTCCCAGGCGTCCACCGCCGTCCGGCCGACGCCCAGCGGGTCGGCGATCGCCTCGACCACGGGGCCGGTAAGCACGATGGCGAGGACCACAACGGTGAGCAGCACGACCATGACCAGGGTCCCGAGCACCTGCAGCGGGCGCAGCTTCCAGAACGGGCGCCCCTCGCGCGTCTCGTAGATCACGTTGCTCGCCCGCCCGAAGGCGGCGACGTAGCCCAACGCGCCCCATAGGGCGCCCGCGACGCCCAGCACCAGCGCGACGCCCGCGGCCTCGGAGTTCGAGGTGATCGAGTCGATGGGGCCGGACAGCGCGTCGGCGGCCGAGGGCGGGGCGATCTCCAGGATCACGTCGGTGATGGTCCGCGGGTCGGCGAAGAGCCCGATCAGGGACGAGACGGCGAGCAGGGCGGGAAAGAGCGAGAGCAGCCCGTAGTACGTGAGCGCCGCGGCCCAGTCGGTCAGGTCGTCCTCGCGGAACTCCGAGAGGGTGCGGCGAAGGGTCGCGAATCCCGAGGTCGCCGGCTCCACGCCCGTCGGCCGCGCGTCGTCGCGGGACGGGCGGTCGGTGAGCTCGGCGCGGCTCATGGCGACCGGCGCCGGTTGCGGACCTGCTTTCCCACCAGCGGGAGCACCACCGGGGCGAGACGGAACAGCCACTTCGTCATCCGGTCGCTCCTCTCCGGGGACGTCGAGGCGTTTCCCGCCGCGACCCGGGCGCTAACCCGGCGCCGTCCGCGCGCGCAGGTTCCGGCGCTCCGGCGCTCCGGGGAGCTCACCGACGACCGCTCCCTGCTCGACGCAGCGGGGCGGGACGGGTCCGGCGTGACGGTGCGGCCCCGGGGAACACGCGGCACGCCTCCGGCGTTGGTACCCGCCGCCGACGGGGTACCCCGGTTGGGAGCGCGGCGGCCCGGTCCGCATCGAGGAGGGGAGAGCGCTCCTTTGGACCCCCGCCCTGACCGGCAGCGATCGACCGTCCGTCCCGTCTCGGCGGCCTGGACCGAGCTCCCCTGCCCGGCGCGGGCGCGCGCCGGCGAGGTGATCACGGCCTGGGGCCTCGAGATCGACCCCACGCCGCTCGCGCCAGGCCTCGCGCGGCGCGCGTTGGCGCCGCTGGCGCCCCACATGTCCGGGCAGGCCGTCGAGGACATGAACATCCTGGTATCGGAGCTGGTCACGAACGCCGTGCTCCACGCCGGCGCCGACCTGTCGATCGAGATCGAGGCATTCCTCTTCCCCGACGAGGTGGCCGTGAGCGTGGCCGACCGCGGCCCCGGCTTCGACCCGCTCGCCCTGACCGGGTCGCGGCCCGGGGAGCCGGGGGGCCGGGGCCTGGAGCTCGTGGTGGCGCTGTCGCGCGCCCTCGGCATCGACTCCCGCGACCCGTTCCGGGTCTGGTTCTCGATGGCCCGTGAGGCCGCCTGACGCTCAGAACGGAACCGGGGGGCGTTTCCTGCCCCGGGTGGGGGTACGTCCCGGCATGGCCGACGTGGCGACGCACGACGCACAGCGCTGGGGCGCCGACCCGGTCCCCCTCGAGATCCACTCGCTGGACCGGGGCGGGGCGCCGGCCCTGCGCGCCACCGGTGAGCTCGACCTGGCCGGCTGCGACCGCCTCCTGGAGCGGGTGGTCGAGGCCGCGCGGGAGGGCTTGCCCCTCCAGATCGACCTGCGCGGGGGTGACCTTCCTCGACTCGACCGGGGTCCGCGCGCTCGTCGCCGCCGACCGGCGAGCGCACGAGCGCGGCGCCACAGAGGTGCGGTTCCTGATGCGCGAGGGGGGTTATCCCGCGCGCGTCCTCGCGATGTTCGGGGCCGGCGAGGTGCTGGTGCTCGACGCCGACCCGGAGCGCTGAGGGCCGGGGCGGCACGGGGGAGGCTGTAGCCTCCTCACCGGTGAGCGACGAGACGGTCAGCCCCCAGACCGGCCCGCCCGGAGGGCGCCCGCCGGTCGTGATGCGGCTGCCCGCGACGGCCGACAGCCTGACCGTCGCGCGTCAGGTGGTGACCGGCGTCGCCCTCGCCGCCGGCATGTCCGGCGAGCCGGTCGAGGACGTGAAGATCGCCGTGACGGAGGCCTGCACCAACGCCGCGCGCCACGCCTACGACGACGGGCCTCTCGGGCAGATGGAGGTCTCCGCCTGGATCGACGGCGACCGGCTGGTCGTGACGGTGTGCGACGACGGCGGGGGGCTCGCCGGGCAGCCCGACACTGAGTCGCCGACCGGCGTCGGGCTGGTGACCATCCGCGCCCTGGCCCGCGACGTCGTCTTGCGCGAGCGCCCCGGGGGCGGCGCCGAGATCGTGATGTCGTTCGACATCCGCCGCGACGGTCCGTCCCCGGGCTGAGGCTATGCGCGGCGGGGTGGGCGGCCGTCCGGGCCGGCGAGGTCCGGATGCCAGCGCGTGAAGTGCTCGAGGTGCTGATCGGTGAGGGCGCCCGGCGGGTAGTGCTGCGCGTAGAAGTCCGGGTCCGCGTGCTGGCTCTGCACCGTGAGGCGCTGGTACATCGGGTCGATGTAGACCGGGAAGCGCCCGTAGGTCTCGTAGGCGTACTGGCAGTAGGCCTTCACCAGCTCGACCGTGTCCTCGTGCGGGCGCGGCACTGCGCCGACGATCTTGTCGGGCTCGAGGTAGGGCTTGGGCACGTCGTCCTCGAAGGCCGCCCACTTGACCTCCATGAAGTGGTCGACGGCCGCGTGCATGTCCGGGTGATAGGGCGGCGTGAAGGCCTCGAAGACGCCGTCGCGGCCCACCGGGTAGGTCGAGCCGTCGGCCGCCTCGGCGAAGCGGAAGCCCAGGCCGGGCACGTCGCCCCCGCCCATGATGAAGCGGGCGAGGTAGCCGGTGAACGTCCAACCGCCGAGCCCGAGCGCCTGCATGGCCAGGTTGATGTTCTGGCAGATGAAGGCCTGCTCCACGACCAGCATCGACAGCACGCGCTGCTCGAGCTCGACCATCCCCATCTGGCGGGCCGGGTCGATGCGCCCGGAGTCGAGCGCCCCCTGCAGGCCGGCGGAGCGCCGCCCGTGCTGCTCGTCCACCAGCGAGAAGCCGTAGCTGCGCGAGAGGTAGATGAACAGCAGGTTGATGTACTCGAGCGTGGTGTTGGTGACCGGGACGAACAGGGTCGTGCCCGGCTGGTTGGCGTTCCACTGGTTGAAGTCGAAGAGGCCCGGCAGGGTGCGCGGCAGCGGCGCGCGGCCGGGGGACAGCTCCATCCGCGCGCGCCGGTAGAGGTCGAGCAGCCAGTCGAACCTGCTCCTCCAGCGGGCGGCCGGAGAGCGTCGCCACCTCGCCGGCCTCGGGCAGCTCGTCGAACATGCGCAGCATGTAGAGGCCGTCGTCGTTGGTGAAGAAGAGCTCGGTGCCGTGGTTGGAGCAGGAGCTCGGCCACGTGCGCGTGGTCCACTGCACCAGCGTGCTCATGCCGCGCACCGGGTCGAGGTCGCCCAGGTTGAGCCCGGTGAGGCCGGTCCCCGCGACGCACAGCAGCGCCTCCTCGAGCTCCGACAGCGGGACGGCCTGGTAGGGGCTCGCGTAGTCGATGACCTCCGAGCCGACGGTCATCCCCAGGCCGACACGCCGGCTCTTGCGGTCGAAGACCGTCTGGAAGAAGGGGTACGAGAGCGCGTCCAGGAGCCCGGGCGGCGCCCCCGGGCCGAGGAGGGCGGACGCCCCCGCGAGATCGTGCGGGCCGTGCTGATCCGGTGCCATCGGGTGCCTCCCCGGGTCGTGACGTCTGCCACGACCCTACTCCCGCGCTCCCCCCGGTGGTCCCGGCAGTGATGGCGCTTGCGTTCCCGACGCCGGCGGGCGAGGTGGCGAGCATCGTGACCGGGTCGGCGCCGGCCCAGCCGCGGTTCCCCCTGGACGGGGGTTGCGCGCCGCCCGTGCCCGACGCGATCGTGGTCGCCGTCACCCCACGGAGCCAGGAGCCCCGCGATGTCCACCGCCGACCAGCCCGCCGTGATCCCCGGCGTCCCCGTCGTCACCCCGGCCGACCCGGAGTGGGACGACGCCCGCCGGGCCTGGAACCTCTGCGTCGACCAGCGCCCCGTGATGGTTGCGCTGCCCGAGAGCCCCGACCACGTCGTCGCCGCCGTGCGACACGCCGCCGCCCACGGCCTGCGCGTGGCCGTGCAGGGCACCGGCCACGGCGCCGCCCCGCGCGGTCCGCTCGACGGGTCGCTGCTGCTGAACATGGCGCGCATGCGCGACGTGTCGGTCGATCCCGCCGCGCGGACCGCGCGGGTGGAGGGCGGGGCGCTGTGGCTCGACGTCGTGCCGGCGGCCGCCGCGCACGGCCTGGCGGCGCTGCACGGCTCGGCCGCCGACGTCGGCGTGGCGGGCTACACCCTCGGCGGTGGGATCGGCTGGCTGGGGCGTCGCCACGGCCTCGCGGCCAACCAGGTCACGGCCGTCGAGCTCGTGACGCCCGACGGCGAGCTGCGCCGGGCCGACGCCGCGACGGAGCCCGACCTCTTCTGGGCCCTGCGCGGCGGGGGCGGCAACGTTGGAGTGGTCACGGCCTTGGAGTTCCGCCTGCTGCCCGTCGCGACGGTCCACGCGGGCTGGCTCATGTGGCCGTGGGAGGACGCCGAGCGCGTGCTCGGCGCCTGGGCGCGGTGGGTCGAGACGGTGCCCGACGAGGTCACCTCGGTCGGGCGCATCCTGCAGCTGCCGCCGCTGCCCGATCTGCCAGAGTGGGCCCGCGGCAGCAAGCTGGTGGTGGTCGAGGCCGCGATCATCGACGGCGACGACCGCGAAGCCGAGCTGCTTGCGCCGCTGCGGGCGCTCGGCCCCGAGCGCGACACGATGGCGCGCATCCCGGCCGCCGAGCTCGTGCACCTGCATATGGACCCGCCCCAGCCGGTGCCGGGCATCGGCGCCGGCTCGCTGATCGACGCCCTGCCGCCGGAGGCCGTCGCGGCCTTCGTCGCCCACGCCGGGCCCGGGTCGGGCTCGCCGCTCCTGTCCGCCGAGATTCGCCACCTCGGCGGCGCCCTCGACCGCATTCCCGAGGGCGCGGGCGCGCTGGGCCACGTGGACGGGCGCTTCCTGCTCTTCGCGGTCGGCATCCCGATGTCGCCCGAGCTGGGGCAGGCGATCCCCGCCCACCTCGACCGCATGCTCGCGGCGATGGGCGAGTGGGGCTCCGGCCGCAACTACCTGAGCTTCGCCGAGCGGCCGGTGGACACCCGGACGGCGTTCGACCCCGAGGCCCACGCCCGCCTGGCCGCGCTGCGCGCCGCCCACGACCCGGGCGCGCTGCTGCAGCCGAGCCAGGAGATCCCGGTGGCGTCCCGGTAGGGAGCGCCGCCGGGATCCGGGGCTCAGCGGCCAGGCGGCCTCCGCGATGGCCCGCGCCGGCTCGGCCGGGCGCGGGAGCAACGGGATGTGGCCGGCGTCCACCTCGACCGTGCGTGGCGCCGGCCGCCATCCGCCGCTGCAGCTCGGGCGCGAACACCAGGTCCTGCGCGGCCGGCGCGGGGAGCGCGTCGAGGGCATCGCGGATCGCCGCGGCGTCGTCGGCCATCGTGCTCGGCGCGGTCCCGGGTATGCGCGGCACGCGGCCCACGGATCACATGCCGGGTCGGGGTAAGGGATCGGCGCCGCCGGGCACTCATCGGTCATGACCGCTCATCCGATCCACACGCGCACCCCGGAGGGCCAGGTCGTCAACTGGCGGCGGCGGCTGCTGCTGCGCTCCGGCTTCCCTCCGGCCCTCGCCCGGGCCCTCGCCCGCGACCCCCGCTACGACCTGCACGCGCTCATCGAGCTCACCGAGAGGGGCTGCCCGCCGGAGCTCGCCGGGCGCATCCTCGCCCCGCTCGAGGCGGCGTCGTGAGCGCGCCCGCCGACATCGTGATCGTCGGGGCCGGCCTGGCCGGCGCGAAGGCAGCGCAGGCGCTGCGCGAGGAGGGCTACGACGGGCGCCTGACGCTCCTCGGCGACGAGGCCGAGCGCCCCTACGAGCGCCCGCCGCTCTCCAAGGAGGTCCTGCGCGGGGAGGCGGACCCCGCGACGGCCGACGTCCACGAGGCCGGCTTCTACGACGACCACTCGATCGCGCTGCGCACCGGCGAGCCGGTCGCCGCGATCGACGTCGCGGGCCGCACGGTGGCCCTGGACGGGGGCGAGCGGATCGCCTGGGACCGGCTGCTGCTGGCGACCGGCGCCGAGCCGCGCGGGCTGCCCGTACCGGGGGCGGACCTGCCCGGCGTGCTCACGCTGCGCACCCGCGCCGACAGCGCCCGGCTGCGAGCCGTCGCCGAGGGCGGCGGGCGGCTGGTCGTCATCGGCGCCGGCTGGATCGGCAGCGAGGCCGCCGCCTCGGCCCGGGCGCTCGGCATGGATGTGACCGTCGTCGAGCGCATGGCCTGGCCGCTCGAGCACGTCCTGGGCCCGGAGATCGGCCGGCTCTACGCGGACCTGCACCGCGACCACGGCGTCGAGCTGCTGGCCGGCGCGGGCGTGGAGGCGATCGAGGGCGCGGGCCGCGCCGAGCGCGTGCGCCTCGCCGGTGGCCGCTCCATCGACTGCGCGGCCGTCCTCGTCGGCGTCGGCGTGGCGCCGCGCACCGCCCTCGCCGAGGCGGCCGGCCTCGCCGTGGACGACGGCGTCGCGGTGGACGCGACCCTGCACGCGAGCGCGCCGGGCGTCTTCGCGGCCGGCGACGTCGCGAGCGCCCTGCACCCCTTCTACGGGCGCCGCGTGCGCGTCGAGCACTGGGCCAACGCCCTCAACCAGGGACCCGTCGCGGCGCGCAACATGCTGGGCGCCGAGGAGCCCTACGACCGCCTGCCCTACTTCTTCTCCGACCAGTACGACGTCGGCATGGAGTACTCGGGCCTCGCGCGCGGCACGGACAGGCTGGTGGTCCGGGGCGACCTCGAGGCCCGCGAGCTCGTCGCCTTCTGGCTCGACGGCGACCGCGTTGCCGCCGCCATGAACGTCAACGTCTGGGGCGTCACCGACGCCCTCCAGGCGCTGATCCGGTCGCGCGCGGAGGTCGACCCCGCCCGCCTGCGCGACCCGGAGGTGCCGCTCGAGGCCCTCGCGGGGCCCGCGGCCTGAGACCGCCCGCGGGCCTCCGCCCGCGCGCGCCACCACGAGGAGGACCCATGAACCCGCCCCGCCGGCGAGCGCTGCTCGCCGTCCCCGCCCTGCTCGTCGCCGCCGCCGCGGCGAGCCTCATCCCGGCCGTCGGCGCGTCCGGCGGCGGCGCGCAGGCGCTCGCCGGCCCTCACGCCGCGCACGCCGCGGCGCCGGTCCCCGCCGCCGCGGTGGCGCTGCGCCAGGACATGCGCGCCCTCTGGGAGGACCACGTCACCTGGACCCGGATGGCGATCGTCAACTTCGCCGCCGGCGCGCCCAGCCTGCCCGCGAGCGAGGCGCGGCTGCTGCGCAACCAGTCCGACATCGGCCGGGCCGTCGCGTCCTTCTACGGCGACGCCGCCGGCCGCCGGCTCACCGCCCTGCTGCGCGCGCACATCCTGATCGCGGTCAACGTGCTGTCCGCGGCGAAGGCCGGCGACGCCCCGGGCCTCGCCGCGTCCCAGGGGCGCTGGACGCGCAACGCCGACGCCATCGCGGGATTCCTCTCCTCGGCGAACCCCACGGCGTGGCCGCGGCGCGAGATGCGGGCGATGATGCGCCTGCACCTGAAGCTCACAACCGACGAGGCGGTCGCCCGCCTCACGGGCGACTGGGCCGGCGACGTGCGGGCCTACGACCGCGTGCACGTCCAGGCGCTGCACATGGCCGACATGCTCTCGGCGGGGATCGTCCACAGCTTCCCCGACCGCTTCCGCTGAGCCGGTAAGGATCGCGCCGCCGCCGACACCAACCGGTCATGCGCATCGGACCGGAGACCGGGAGGGCGGCGGCGTGATCGCCGGGACGCCGAGCGCGCGCGCGGGGGCGGCCGTACACTCGGGCCCCGTGGCGACGCCCCCGGCCGGCACCCACCTCGACCCGGAGTCGCGCGAGTGGCTGCGCGGCCTGCGCGCCGAGGGCGCCGCGCGCGAGGAGGCCGTGGCGCGCCTGCACGCGCTGCTGCTCGGCGCCGCCCGCTTCGAGGTGGCGCGCCGGCGGGCCACGGTTCCGGGCCTGCGCGGCGACGACCTGCCCGACATCGCGATGCAGGCGGCCGACGACGCCCTCATGAGCGTGCTGCGCCGCCTCGGCGACTTCCGCGGCGACAGCCGCTTCACCACCTGGGCGTACAAGTTCGCGCTGCTCGAGGCGGCCGTGAAGCTGCGCCGCCGCGCCTGGCAGGGGCGGGAGGTGCCGCTCGAGCCCGAGGCCTGGGAGCTCGTGCCCACCAGCGGGCCGACGCCGCACCAGGACGCCGAGCGCGTCCAGCTGATGGAGGCTCTGCGCGAGGCGATCGCCGCCGACCTGACCCCGCACCAGCGCGAGGTGCTCGTGGCGCTCGCGCTGAACGGCGTGCCGATCGACGTCCTCGCCGAGCGCCTCGGCACCACGCGGGGCGCCCTCTACAAGACGCTGCACGACGCCCGGCGCAAGCTGCGGGCGGGTCTTGCGGCGCGCGGCGTGACCCCCGACGGGATGGAGGAGCCCCGCCGATGAGCCCGATCGAACCCACCGCCGCGCTGCGCGCGCTCCTCGGCCCGGGGCGCCCGGAGATCGGCTGCGACGAGTGCTTCGACGAGCTCGACCGCTACGTCAACGTCGAGCTCGCGGGCGGCGATGCCGAGGCGGCCGTCCCGGGCATGGGCGCGCACCTCGACGGGTGCCCGGCCTGCCGGGAGGACCACGAGAGCCTGCGGGCGCTCGCCGGCGGCGAGCCGGCGCCGTAGCCGGCGACCCCGCGCCGGCGGCGATGACGCGGGACGAGTGGCTGCGCCGGCGCTCCTTCCGCGGCGCGGCCTTCGACCCGGAGGAGCTCGCGTTCCGGCGGCGGGCGCTCGGCGTCCGCGTCTCCGTGGCACTGCCGGCCCGCGACGTCGCGGACACGGTCGGCGCGATCGTGGCGGCCGTGCGCGAGCGCTGGACCGGCCCCGGCGGGCTGGTCGACCAGGTCGTCGTGATCGACTCCGACAGCGCCGACGCCACGGCGCGCGTCGCCGCCGCGGCCGGGGCCGAGGTCCACCGGGCGCGCGACCTGCTGCCCGGCCTGGCGCCGGAGCCCGGCAAGGGCGAGGCGCTGTGGAAGAGCCTGTCGGTGGTCACCGGGGACCTGGTGGTGTGGCTCGACGCCGACGTGGCGCCCTTCGACCCGGGCTTCGTGCCCGGGCTGCTCGGCCCCCTGCTCCACCTGCCCGAGGTGGGCTACGTCAAGGCGGCCTACCGGCGCGACCTGCACGGCGGCGCGGACGACGGGGGCCGGGTCACCGAGATCTGCGCCCGGCCGCTCGTCAACCTCTTCTACCCGGAGCTGGCCGCGCTGGCGCAGCCGCTGGCGGGCGAGGCCGCGGGCCGCACGGCCCTGCTGCGGGCGCTGTCGTTCTTCACCGGGTACGCCGTCGAGATCGGGCTCCTGATCGACGTCTGGCGCCGGTACGGGCTGGCCGCGATGGCCCAGGTGGACCTCGGCCGGCGCCGCCACCGCCACCAGCCGACGGCCGCCCTCGGCCGGATGGGGCACGAGATCACGCGGGCGGTGCTCGACCGCCTGGCCGCCGAGGGGCGCGCCCCGGAGGGGCTCGGCGGCGCGGGCCCGTACGTGCGCCCGGTCCGCGCCGCCGCCGGGCTCACGCTCGAGGCCTCCCCGAGCGGGCCGCTCGTGCGGCGCCCGCCGCTCGCCGCCCTCTGGGCCGCGGCCCCGGCCCGGGGTAAGGACCGGCGCCGGGGCGGCACTCATCCCCCGACCGCCGATCCGCACCGTGGAGGCCCCATGACCTCAGCGACCCCCGCCGCCAACGTGGCGCGACCCCCCGCCCTCGCCGTGGTCGACGCCGGAGCGCCGCGCATCGACCGCGAGCGCGCAGAGGCGGCCGTGGCCGACCTGCTCGACGCCCTCGGCGTCAACCGCGGCTCCGAGGCCCTGCGCGAGACCCCGCGCCGGGTGGCCGCGGCCTTCGCCGAGCTGCTCGCGCCGACGCCCTTCCGGGCCACGACGTTCCCCAACGACGGCGGCTACGACGAGCTGGTCGTGGTGTCCGGCATCGCGTTCTCGTCGCTGTGCGAGCACCACCTGCTGCCCTTCACCGGCGTCGCCCACATCGCCTACCTGCCCGGGGAGCGCATCGTCGGCTTGTCCAAGCTCCCGCGCCTGGTGGAGCACCGGGCCCGGCGCCTGCAGGTGCAGGAGCGGCTGACGGGCGAGGTCGCCGACTGGCTCGAGCGCGCCCTGCGCCCGCGCGGCGTGGGCGTGGTGATGGAGGCGTCGCACTCGTGCATGAGCCTGCGCGGCGTGCGCCAGCCCGGGGCGCTCACGACCACATCGGCCCTGCGCGGGCGCCTGCGCGAGGACCCGCGCACCCGCCAGGAGTTCCTCGACCTGATCGGCCGCCGCGGGGCCGGCCGCGGCACCTGAGAGAGGTCTCACCGCCGCGCCTCATTACATCGCCATACGATACGACGGCGTCGGCGTGGCCCCCCACACCGACGCCATCGCCTACTGCCGCATCGGCCAGCGCTCCAGCCACACGTGGTTCATGCTCCACGAGCTGCTCGGCTACGAGCGGGTGCGCAACCACGACGGCTCCTGGACCGAGAGCCGGCAGCCTGGTGGGAGTCCCGCTCGAGCTGTAGGGGGAGCGCGAGCTCGCCGCCGCCCGGATCAGGCGTCCAGCGCGGCGGCGAGGTCGGCGATCAGGTCGTCCGGGTCCTCCAGCCCGACCGAGAGGCGCACCATCCCGTCGACGATGCCGCGCCGCGCCCGCTCGGCCTCGGCCATCTCGTGATGGGTCGTGGTGATCGGCTGCGTCGCCAGGCTCTCGACGCCTCCGAGGCTGGGCGCGATGGCGAAGAGCCGGAGCCGGTCGACCACGGCCGCCGCGCCGGCCGCGCCGCCGTCGACGACGAAGGTGACCATCCCGCCGCCGCCGCGCATCTGGCGCGCCACGACCTCCGCGTCGGCGCCGTCCAGCAGGCTCGGGTGGCGCACGGACGCCACGCGGGGGTGGCCGGCCAGGAAGCGCGCCACCCGCTCGGCTCCGTCGTTGTGGGCGCGCACCCGCACCACCAGGGTCGCGATGCTGCGGGTCAGCAGCGCGGCCACGTCGGGGGCGATGATCTGGCCCAGGTTGCGCCGCCAGGGGCGGATCGGGGCGATCAGCTCCTCCGGCCCGACGACCGCGCCGGCGGTGAGGTCGCTGTGGCCGCCCAGGTACTTGGTGGCGCTGTGGACCACCAGGTCGGCGCCGTGCTCCAGCGGGTTCTGGTTGACCGGGCTGGCGAACGTGTTGTCGACCATCACGGGCACGCCGCCCGCGTGGGCCACGGCCGCCGTCGCGGCGATGTCGAGCACCTCCAGGCCGGGGTTGGTAGGGGTCTCGAAGAGCACGAGGCGCGTCGGCCGCTCCAGCACCTCGGCCAGCCGGCCGGCCTCCGAGGCGAGCAGGAAGGTGGTGCTGACGCCCAGGCGCGGCAGGTCGCCGTCGAGCAGCTCCCAGGTGCCGCCGTAGACGTCGCCGACGCATACGACGTGGTCGCCGGCGCCCGCGCGGGAGAGGACGGTCGCCGCCACCGCCGCCATCCCCGAGGAGAAGGCGAGCGCCGCATCCCCGCCCTCGATGTCGGCGAGCCTCGCCTCCAGGGCGCGGATCGTCGGGTTCTGCCCGAAGCGGGTGTAGAGGTTGCCCTCGACGCGGCCCTCGACGACGTCGAGCAGGGCCGCGGTGTCGGCGAAGCCGAAGGTCGAGCTGGTGTAGAGGGGCGTGTGCAGCGCACCCTCCGGGTCCCTGCGCCGCCCCGCGTGCACGCAGCGCGTGCCCAGCCCGAACCGCCGCGTCCCGTCCATCCGGCCTCCTCCTCGTCGCCCGCGATCAGTCCGCGAGCATCGCAGGCGCCCGCCCCGCTCAGGCGGCGAGCGCCGCCGCGCCCACGATGATCGCGACGATCACGACCGCCAGCAGCACCCCGAAGATGACCAGGGTCCTGCCGCGCGGCTCCGGTGCGTCCTCCATGCCCCTCCGTCCGTCCGGCGGCTCACGCCGCGGTGGGTGACGGCGCGCCGGCCGCCGGGTGGGCCGGCTCCCAGTCCAGGAACCGGCGCTCGAAGCCGCCGGGGGTGAGGACGACGAGCAGGCGCGCGACGTCCTCGCCGCGGTTGGCGATCGTCAGCTCCGCGCCGACCGGCAGGTGGACGACTCCGCCCTGCGTCACCAGCTCGTCGCGCCCGTCGCACCGGAAGTGGGCGGCGCCGCAGACGACGTAGACGAGCGCCTCCGAGTCCTCGTGGACGTGCGACGGGACCATGGCGCCGGGCGCGATCTCGACCTCCAGCATGCCGGCGCGCGCCGGGAGCCCGGGCGCGCGGCTGGCCAGGACGCGCACGCGCCGGCCGCCGCCGGCGGGCGCGCGCCGCGCGGGGGCGTCCTCGGGCGTGATGATCCGCATCACGCGCCCCGCGCGGCGGCCAGGTGCGCGTGCAGCATCGCCTCGGCCGCGTCGAGGCCGCGCTCGTAGAAGGCCCGGTTGATGTCGGTGTAGACGGCCCAGCGGTCCGGGACGTCGGCCTCGAGCATCGGCGCGTTGACCGGGCAGGCCTCGGTGCAGGCCCCGCAATCGATGCACTCGACCGGGTCGACGTAGAGGATGGTGGTCCGGTCGAACCCGTCCTCGGACGGGCCGGGGTGGATGCAGTCCACCGGGCAGACCTCGGCGCACGACGTGTCGAGGGTCCCGACGCACGGTTCGGTGATCACGAAGGCCATCGCGCTCCCATGATTTAGGGTCCATTTAGGTGTGATAAAAGCAGTCCGAGGACACCGGCGTCGAGGCCGGCGGAGGAGCAGGGACACATGACCGGACGTACCCCCGACGACGCGCCCCCCACCCGGCGCGCGATCGTTGACCTGCTCGCCGGATCGCCACGGGGGATGACGGCCGCGGAGATCGCCGGGGCCGTCGGCCTGCACGCCAACGCCATCCGCAAGCAGCTGCGCGCGCTGGTGCGCGAGGGCTCGGTCGGGGCCGAGCGCGAGCTGTCGGGGCGCCGCGGCCGTCCGGCCGTGCGCTACCGCGCGGCGGACGAGCGCCGGGAGGCGGCGGCGACGCGGCGGCTGACGCGCATGCTGCTCGACCTGGTCGCCGAGCTCGGGCCCGACGAGGCCGCGGTGGAGGACTTCGGCCGCCGCCAGGCGCCCGCGCTCGCCGCCGTCCCCGGCGGGCGCGCGGCCCTGATGGGGCTGCTCACGGCGCTGGGCTTCTCGCCGCGCGAGACCACGCCGGCGGCGTCCTCGCGCGCGGGGGGCCTCGAGGTCGTGCTCGGCCACTGCCCCTTCCGCGACGTGGTGGAGGGCGAGGACGGGCGCCTGGTGTGCGTGCTGCACCGCGGCATCAGCCGGGGCCTGGTCGAGATGGACCCGGCCGGCCGCCTCACCGCGTTCGAGATCCGGCCGCCCGCCACCGCCGGATGCCGCATCGGGGCGGAGGGGCTCGCGCCGCCCTCCGGTTAGCGGGCCCGCCCGGGCGGCCCCCCGCGGTCACTCCCCGCCGGCCCTCCAGGCGCGCAGGACGCCGGCCAGGTCGCGCTCGATGACGAACTCCGGGCGCAGCCCGGTGATCTCGAAGATGCGGCGCATCCGCCGGCGAGGGCAGACGAGGCCGAACCGCAGCGACGGGGCCCGCTCGGCGCGGTTGCGCATGTGGACGAGGGCGCCCAGGCCGGACGAGTCGAGGATCGTGACCCCGGTGAGGTCGACCACGACGGGAGTCCAGGGCCCCACCCCGTCGTCGACTCGCTCGCGGAACTCCGGAACGGTGTAGATGTCGAGCGGCCCGTGCAGCCGGACCAGGGTCAGGGTCGTGAGCTTCTCGACGCCGATCGCGAGGTGGCCGGCGCCGCCGGCGGGCACGGGGGAAGGGGTGAGGGTGTGCACCGGCCCCCTACCGCCTGCCGCGATCCGCCGCCACGCCCTGCGGCGGCCGGCCGTCCTCGACCTCGACCCGCGTCACCACGACCCACCATCCCTCGATCCGGGGGCCGATCATCTCACGCCGGCCGGGTCGGCGCACCCGTCCCGGGCCTGTCGCACGTGGTGGCGGCTGACGGCTTCATCACGCCTCCGTCACGAACGCCTCGTGCCGGGACGGCCGCGCTCGCCCGAGGTCGACTCCGTTCGGGACATCGTCATCGACGAGCTCGCGCATGGAGGTGCAGGCCGACGACCTCGGGGGACTCTGGGACGCCCTCGGGCGCGCTCGCGGCCGATCACCGCTGCGGCGGTCGTTTCGTCCCTTCGGGGTGATGGCCTCGAACGCTCGACCTGATTGCGTGCGGCTCGGGCGTGCGTCACCTCGAGGGAGCATCCGTCATGACCGCAGCGAGAACCGGCTTCATGGGGCACGTGATGGGCCGCCGATGGGTGGTCTGGACCTGCCTGGGCCTGGCCCTGGTGGTCCTCCTGGCCTCGTCGCTCACCATCTGGGTGAAGCGCCAGGCGCTCGACACGAACAACTGGGTCGACACCTCCTCGCAGCTGCTACAGGACCCCCAGGTGCGCCAGGTGGTGGCGGCGGACATGGTCGACGCCCTGTTCTCCTCGAGCGACGTCGAGGCGCGCCTGCAGCAGGCGCTGCCTCCCCGCCTCGATCCGCTTGCCGCTCCCGCGACGGGCCTGCTGCGCGAGTCGGCGGTTAGAGCGGCGAACGAGCTCCTTCAGCGCCCGGCGGTCCAGACGCTGTGGGAGGAGGCCAACCGCCGTGCCCACGAGCGCCTTGTGTCCGTCCTCGAGGGCAACCAAGGCCGCCTCGTGCAGACGGCCAACGGCGATGTCGTGCTCGACCTCCAACCGCTCGTCCAGCGCCTGGGCGATCGCCTCGGATTCCAGGTGAACCTGAAGAACCCCGAGGCCGGGCGCATCACGATCATGCACTCCGACCAGCTGAAGGCGGCCCAGGACGCGGTCAAGACGATCAAGGTCCTGTCGGTCTTCGCGGTGATCGCCGTGCTCGTCCTGTTGGTGCTGGCGGTCTACCTGGGCGAGGGCTTCCGCCGCGAGGTGCTCCGCGCGACGGCGCTCGGCGTGATCGGCGTGGGGCTCATCCTGCTCATCGTGCGGCGGGTCGTGGGCAACGCGATCGTCGACGCCCTGACCACGCCTGCGACGCGCAGCGCGGGCTCGGCGGTCTGGCTGATCGGGACCGACCTCCTGCGCGACCTCGCGCTGGGCCTCATCCTCTACGGGGTGGTGCTGCTCGTCGGCGTCCTCCTGGCCGGCCCCACCGGCTGGGCCACCGCGGCGCGACGCAAGGTCGCGCCGTTCGTGCGGGCGCACCCGCCCGTCATCCACATCGCGGTGGGTGTCGTCTTCCTGCTGATCCTGCTGTGGGGGCCCAACAGCGGCGGGCGCCGCCTCCTCGCGGTGCTGATCCTGGCCGCTCTCGCGATGGCGGGCGCGGAGGTCCTGCGGCGCCAGATCCTCCGCGAGTCACCCCCCCGGACGGCCTGAGACGCGGGAGGCGTGACGCCCGTTCGTCCCTTCGGGGCGATGGCGTCACGCCGCGGCGCTGATCGAATCGGATCGCGCGGCCGGCGACCGGCCTGCCGCACTCGACGCGGGAGGCCGCACGCCATGTCCACCGACGACCACCGAGGCTCACCCTGGACGGGGTGGGTGCTCTTCGCGGCCTTCGTCATCATCACGATCGGCGCCATCGACATCATCCAGGGCCTCGCCGCGCTCCTGAAGGACGAGGTATACGTCACCGGCAGCTCCGGTCTTCTCGTCACGACCGACTTCACCGCCTGGGGCTGGAGCCTCATCGTCTGGGGCGTCGTGCTGATCCTCGCCGGCGGCGCGCTGCTGTCGGGCAGCGAGTGGGGCCGCTGGTTCGCCATCGTGGCGATCGTGGTCAACGGCATCGTCCAGATCGCCTGGTTCCCCGCCTTCCCGCTCTGGAGCCTGCTGGCCATCGGCCTCGAGATCGCCGTCCTCTACGCGCTCACCGCCGGATGGAAGGGCGTGAAGACCGAGCTGAGGGGCTGAGGGGGCCCGACCCCCCGACCCGATCACCACACCACGGAGGCCTGTCGTGCCGATCGTCGAGTATCCGCAGGGAGCGGGCTTCCCGGGCGTCATCGGACGCACCGCCGAGGAGTCGAGTCCCGCGTGGCCGGCCGCGCCGCGGCCCGCCAAGGGCTCTCCGAACGTGCTCTTCGTCGTCCTCGACGACACCGGGTTCGGGCAGCTCGGCTGCTACGGCAGCCCGATCGAGACCCCGACCTTCGACGCGCTGGCCGCCGGGGGGCTGCGCTTCAGCAACATGCACACGACCGCGCTCTGCTCGCCCAGCCGCTCGTGCATCGTCACGGGGCGCAACCACCACGCCAACGGCATGGCGGCGATCACCGAGCTGGCGACCGGCTACCCCGGCTACAACGGGGTCATGCCGTTCGAGAACGGCCTGCTGTCGGAGATGCTCGTCGAGCGCGGCTACAGCACCTACATGGTCGGCAAGTGGCACCTCACGCCGAGCAACCAGGAGACGGCCGTCGGGCCCTACGACCGCTGGCCGCTCGGGCGCGGCTTCCAGCGGTTCTACGGCTTCCTCGGCGGCGACACGAGCCAGTGGAACCCCGACCTGGTCTACGACAACCACCAGGTCGAGCCGCCGCGCACCGCCGAGGAGGGCTACCACCTCACCGAGGACCTCGTCGACAAGGCGATGGAGTTCATCGCGGACGCCAACCAGGTCGACCCGGACAAGCCCTTCTACATGCACCTGTGCTTCGGCGCGACCCACGCGCCTCACCATGTGCCCAAGGAGTGGGCGGACAAGTACGCGGGCGCGTTCGACGACGGCTGGGACGCCTACCGCGAGCTCGTCTTCGCCCGCCAGAAGGAGCTCGGCATCGTGCCGGCCGACGCGGAGCTCTCGCGCCACGACCCCGACGTGCCCGACTGGGGCTCGCTCTCTCCCGACGCCCGGCGCCTGGCCAGCCGGATGATGGAGGTGTTCGCGGGCTTCCTCAGCCACACCGACCATCACCTCGGGCGCCTGCTCGACTTCCTAAGAGGCATCGACCAGCTCGACAACACGATCATCATGGTCATCTCCGACAACGGCGCGAGCGCCGAGGGCGGGCCGGGGGGGACCACCAACGAGGCCCAGTTCTTCAACAACGCGCAGGAGCCCCTGTCCGAGAGCCTCGCCAACATCGACGAGATCGGCGGCCCCAAGCACTTCAACCACTACCCGTGGGGCTGGACGTGGGCCGGCAACACGCCGTTCCGGCGCTGGAAGCGCGAGACCTACCGGGGCGGCACGAGCGACCCGTTCATCGTCCATTGGCCGGCGGGCATCGCCACGAAGGGCGAGGTGCGGACGCAGTACGCGCACATCATCGACATGGTGCCGACCGTGCTCGACCTGCTCGGCGTCGAGCCGCCCGCGACGATCCGCGGGGTGACCCAGGCGCCGCTGCACGGCGTGAGCTTCGCCCACCTGCTCGACGACCCCGCCGCCGAGAGCCGCCGGCGCACCCAGTACTTCGAGATGCTCGGCCACCGCGCCCTCTACCACGACGGCTGGCGGGCGGTCTGCCCGTGGCCGGGCCCCTCGTTCGCGGAGGCGGGCGTCGGATTCGGCCAGCCGATCTCCCCCGACGCCCTGGCGGAACTCGACGGCGGCCGGTGGGAGCTCTACCACGTCGCCGAGGACTTCGCGGAGAACCACGACGTGGCCGCCGAGAACCGGGACAAGCTGATCGAGATGATCGGCACCTGGTACGTCGAGGCCGGCACGTACGGCGTGCTGCCGATCGACGGCAGCGGCCTCGCGCGGATGGTGTCCGAGAAGCCCCTCGTCGCGCCGGCCCGGGACCACTACCGGTACTTCCCGAACACCCAGTCGATCCCGTTCTTCGCGGGGCCGCGGGTGCTCAACCGCCCGCACAGCATCACCGCGGACGTGGAGATCCCCGAGGCCGGCGCCGAGGGCGTCCTGCTCTGCCAGGGCACGGCCGCCGGCGGCTTCTCGTTCTTCGTCAAGGACGGCGTGCTGCGGTACGTCCACAACTACGTCGGCAGGGGCCTCCACGGGGTGACCTCCGACGTGCCGGTGCCGGCCGGTCGGCACGAGCTGCGGTTCGAGTTCGAGCCCACCGGGCCGCCCGACATGGCCCAGGGCAAGGGCGCGCCCGGGCGGTGCCAGCTCTACGTGGACGGCGCGCTGGTCGGCAACGCCGAGGTGCCCGTCACCACGCCGTTCGCCTTCAACCCGGGCGCCCTCACGTGCGGCGCCAATCCCGGCTCCCCGGTGACGCCCGACTACGTGGGCCCGTTCGCCTTCACGGGCACGCTGCACAGCGTCACGGTGGACGTGAGCGGCGAGCTGATCGCGGACGACGAGGCGGAGCTGCGCCTCCACATGGCGCGGCAGTGACGAGCCCATCCCGGGCCGTCGCTCACGAGGCGGCCGGGGTGGGGAGGTCGGCGAGATCCTGACCGGGCACGCGCCGGCGGCCGGGCGGCTCGGGCCCCTCCGTCTCGGGCAGGCCCGGCCCGAGACGGGCGATCGACGCCCCGTAGCGCCTGCCGAGCGCCCCGGCGGTGAGGCCGTGGGCGACGACGCTGAGGAGGATCGTCCAGGTCGCGGCGTGGACCAGGTCGGTCGGCACGTCCCCGCCGGCCGCCTCGACTTCGATCAGGAGCAGCAGGGTGAAGACGACGCTCGCCAGCCCGCGGGGCCCGAACCACCCCATGAACGCCACGGTCGCCGGCTGGAGGCGAGCACCGGCGAGGGCGATGGCCACTGCGACGCCGCGGACGGCGGTGAGGCTGAGGACCGCATAGGCGATGGGGCGCGGGTTGACCCCGTCGGTGAGCACGGGGGCCGCGAACAGCGCGCCGAAGATCGTCCACACGAGGATGGTGAGCGTCTGCCCGGTGGTCTCGGTGTACTCGACCCGGTCGGCGAGCGCGCCGCGGCTCACGGCGCGGAAGGCGAGCCCGGCGAGGAACGCCGCGACGAAGCCGTTGCCGTCGGCGGCGACCGAGCCGGCGTACGCCAGGAGCGCGACCCCGAGCACGCCGATCTGGAGCGAGGCCGGGGACGCCCACCCCCTCCGCGAGGCGACGACCAGCACGACCGCGCCCACCGCGCCGGCCGCCACTCCGGCGAGGGCGCCGATCCCCATCGCCCGCAGGGCCTCCGAGACCGCGTCGCCCGCGGAGCCCGCGGTCTCCGATACCACGGCGGCGATCAGGAAGGTGACCACGGGAGTCGCGATGCCGTCGTTCAGCCCGCTCTCGACGTTGAGCACCCGCCGCACGCGGACGGGCACCGCCCGGTTGGTGAACACCGCCATGCCGAGCGCGGCGTCGGTGGGCGCGAGGATCGCCCCGAGCAGCGCGGCCTCGGCCCAGCTCACCCCGCCGAGCACCAGGCCGCCGACCGCCGCGCCGATGAGCATCGTCAGTGGCAGGCCGACGAGCAGCAGCCGCCCGGTCAGCGCGGAGTCGTGCTCGGCCCCGCGCGGGTCCACCGTCGTCGCGTCGCCGAACAGCAGGACCGCCAGGGCGAGCTCGGCGAGCGTCTTCGTGCTCTCGGCGTTGACCGACAGCGGCAGCGCGTCGAGGCCCGTCGGGCCGAGCACCGCGCCCGCCGCGACGAAGGCGATCGCGGGCGTGACCGACCACGCGTCGAGGCGCCGGGCGACCGCCGCGTAGGCGACGATCAGCGCCGCGACGATCGCGACCTCGGTCACGCCCACGGCTAGGTCCCGGGGGCGGCGGACCGGGTGGGATCGGCCCCGTGGCAGCGCTTCCACTTGCGGCCACCGCCGCACGGGCAGGGCTCGTTCCGGCCCCGCGCCGCGTCGCGCCGGCGCGTCAGGCCGACGATCTCCGAGGGCGCCCGGCCGGCGGCGAGCAGGCCCGCCATCTCGCGCATCGGGGCATCGACGTGGTGGAAGAAGTCCTTGTAGCCGGCGCAGAGGTAGTTGAGCCCTTCCTCGCCGTCGGGGGTGCGGATGAAGCGGTCCTTCGGGCACCCGCCGTGGCAGGCGAACCGCACCTCGCATCCGCGGCAGAACGCGGGCAGGGTGTCGCGCTTGTCGCGCCCGAACTTCTCCTGCGCGGGGGAGTCGACCAGGTCGAGCATGTGCCGGTCGGCGATGTTGCCGAGCAGGTGGCCGGGCTCGACGAAGTGGTCGCAGCTGTAGAGGTCGCCCGTGTGCTCCAGGGCGAGCGCCTTGCCGCAGGTCTCGGAGTGGATGCAGAGCCCCGGCGGCTCGCCGACCCAGTTGGCGAGCGCAACGTCGAACATCTGGACGTACACCTCGCCGACGTCGCGCCGGACCCACTCCTCGAAGACGTCGATGAGGAAGCGGCCGTAGCCCTCCGCGGTCACCGAGCGGCCGGTCACCGACTCGCCGCTCTGCACGTACAGGGGCCGGTCGCGCCACGACGACCACGGCACCTCGCCGCCGGGGCCGCCCTCGGCCACCCGCTCGATGATCGGGATGAGCTGGACGAACCGCGCGCCGCAGTCGTCGCGCAGGAAGCGGTAGACCTCGCGCCCGCGGGCGGCGTTCGCCGCGTGGATCGTGGTCAGGGCGTTCCACTCCACCCCGGCGTCGCGGAGATGGCCGAGGCCCTCCATCACCTGGTGGAAGCTGCCCCGACCGCCACGGGTCACCCGGTAGGCGTCGTGCACGTCCTCGGGCCCGTCGATCGAGACGCCGACCAGGAACTCGTGCTCACGGAGGAAGACCGCCCACTCCGCGTCGATCAGCGTCGCGTTGGTCTGCATCGTGTGCAGGGCCGTCTGACCGGGCTCCAGGTACCGCTCCGCCACCTCCACCGAGCGCCGGAAGAAGTCGAGGCCCATCAGGGTCGGCTCGCCGCCCTGCCAGGCGATCGTCACCTCGGGCATGCCGGCGTGCGACTCGATCAGCTGGCGCAGGTAGGAGTCGAGCGTCTCCTCGCTCATCCGGAACCGGCTGTCCGGGTACAGCATCTCCTTGGAGAGGAAGAAGCAGTAGGCGCAGTCCAGGTTGCACTGGGCGCCCGTGGGCTTCGCCAGGAGGTGGAATCCCCCCGGTGCCCGCGGGCCCGTCGGCGGAGCGGGCCCGCGGGTCATCGCGTCACACCCTCGTCAGCGGCGCCGGTCGTGCCGGTCGTCGCGGCGGTCTGCGCGCCGGTCGTGACCGTGCTTGACCACCGCCGCCGTGGCGACCACCCCCGCGGTGCGCCGCACGGGCGCCCCCACCACCCCGGGCCGGCCGATGCGTCCTGGTCTCAGTGGCATCTCTCAGGCCTCCTGCTCGTCGTCGTCCGCCTCGATGGCGGCCAGTAGCGCCTGGGTCGGGATGCGGCCGTTGGCCACCAGCTGCCCGCCCGCGCGGCGCACGGCCGAGCCGAAGGGCCCCGCCCAGCGGTTCTCGTACACCAGCACCGCCGCCACGCTGCCCGGCTCGAGCGCCACGCCGATGTCGGCCACGTCCTGCTCGGCCAGCAGCAGCGCGAGGTCGGCCTCGAGCTCGCGAAGCTCCCCCGCCAGGCTCTCGTCAACCTCGTGGAGCTCGACCACCTCGACCTCGCCCTGCTCGTCCTTGCGCAGGATCAGCAGGTCCAGCACGCGCACCAGCTCGCGGTCCACCAGCGAGCGCAGCTCGGCCGCCACCTCGCCGGTGAAGTTCGCGCGATCGGCCGGGAACTCGACCACCAGGTAGTCGACCGGGCCGAGCACGTCCAGCTCGTCCTCGCTCATCGTCGCTCCGTTCTCCGTGTCGTGCCGGCGAGGCCGGCGCCCCCCGCTCCGATGGCGTCCACCGGTTGCGGAGCCGTCACCCACACCTTCACCACGACCCAATCAGGCCGGCGGCGCCGCGCCATCGCCCCGAAGGGACGAAAGCGCGGGCCGGAGGAGGCCGCGGATCGGGCCGGTGGCCGGCTACAGGCCGGTCTGCGCCTCCAGGCGCCCGCCGGCGACGGCCTCCGTGAGCAGCGCATAGTCGGCCTCGTTGCGGTCGGCGTAGGCGCGGGAGAAGGCCACGACCGCGCGGTCGAACACGTCCTTCTTGCCGAGGTAGGCCGCGATGGCGACCGGGTCGCCCGAGCGTGCGTGGGCGCGCGCCAAGGTCCAGCCGCACATCCGGGCGTAGATCTCCATGCCCTTGGGCACCATCGCCTCGATCTCGGCCGAGCCCTTCCAGTCGCGCAGCTGGCGCACGTAGAAGTCGCGCGCGAGCCCGTCGAGGCCGGCGGCGACGCGGAACCACCCCAGGAAGATGTCGCCGGCGGCCTGCATCAGGCGCTGGCCGGACACGACCCGGTGACCGGCGTTGCGGTAGTCGCTGCGCCCGGCGAACTCCTCGAGCACCGAGGGCTGGGCCTCCTTGAGCTGGAGGAAGAGGGGGTCGCGCTCGTCGCGGCCGAGAAACAGGGCGATCCAGGCCCGCGTCCCCACGCTGCCGACCCCCACCACCTTGCGGGCCAGGTCGGCGAACTGGTAGCGCTCCAGCAGCCGGCGGCGGTCGATCTCGAGGGTGCGCCGGTACTCGCGCAGGCGGGCGCGGGCCCACTCGTGGAACTCGTCGGCCCGCTCGTCGGGCAGTAGCTCGTGCACCGGGACGATCAGCGGCGGGTCGGCCGTGATGCGCGGCTCGCCGTCCACGAGGTGGGTCAGCTTGTCCAGGGCCTGCATGCTGTCCTTGGTCCGCGCCTTGGCCAGGCCCCTCTCGGCGCGCCGGTACCTCTTGGCCGAGACGGTGGAGCGGTAGCGCTCGAACTCCCTCTCGACGTCGAAGCCCGCGTAGAAGATCTCGAGGTTGGTCTCGGCGGCGAAGTCGGCCATCGCCTCGCGGTACGTGCGCACGCAGGTCAGGACGATCGCGTCGCGCTCGGCGTCGGAGTAGCCGCGGTCCCGTCCGGCCACCTCGAGGCTCGCGGCCAGGCGCTTGACGTCCCACTCGAACGGGCCGGGCAGCGTCTCGTCGAAGTCGTTGATGTCGAAGACCAGGCGCCGCTCGGGGCTGCCGAAGACGCCGAAGTTCGACAGGTGCGCGTCGCCGCAGAGCTGGACGCGCAGGCTGGTGGTCGGCGTCTGGGCGAGGTCGCTCGCCATGATCAGGGCGGCGCCGCGGTAGAAGGTGAACGGCGAGACCAGCATGCGCCCGTAGCGGATCGGCACGAGCTCGGGCACGCGCGTCTGGGCCTGGCCCTCGAGCAGGGCGATCGGATCCGGCCGCTCGGAGCCCAGCGGCAGCTCGGCGTGAGCGGCGCGCGGCACCTCGGCGCGCGCCGCCTTGCCCCGGGCGACGCGCTCGGCGAGGGGGAGGTGCTCGACCCTCGTCCTGATCGGCACCCGGCGGTCGTCGCGGGAGGTCGTCGTCATGTCGGGCTTCCCTTCGTCGGGCCGGCGCGGTCGTGGGTCATGGGATCCGCCCGAGCTCGCGGCCGAGCTCGGCGTCCTGCTCCGGCGTGAGCGAGTGCTCGATGATCCTGGGGTGGTACGGCGCAAGGAGGGCGCACAGCTCCGGCGCGTCCTCGTCCTCGGACAGCAGCCCGATGGCGGAGGTGTCGGGCCCGAGCGCCTCCCGCGCCCGGGCCCGGAAGGGCGCGTCAACCCCCGCCTTGCTGACGGTTTCGAAGAGCGCGCCGGCGTTCGGCCCGTAGGACCCGCCGGTGGCGTTGACGTGGAACATCAGGCCGAAGAGCGCCCCCCAGAAGATCCCGGAGAAGCCGATCTTCGCGCCCGGCCGGTCGCTCGTGCCGACGGCGTAGCGCCCGTCGCTCGCGACGCTCACGACGCCGGCGGACCCGATCGTCTCGCGCATCCTGCCCGAGGCCCTCAGGTCGCGGAGGACCGACGTGGCGGACGCCTCGCCGTCGAAGGCGCATATCAAGAGCTTGCCGATGAGGTGAGCATCTCCCACCCCGCCGGGGGTCGCCTCACCCTTCCGAGCCGATTCAGTCGTTCGCCTCGAGGATGCCGTGCCCGAGGGCGCTGGTCACGGCGTCCGAGCGCCGGCAGACGCCGAGCTTGCGGTAGATGGCGCCCAGGTGGCTCTTGATCGTGCTCTTGGACAGGTGCAGCGTCTCGCCGATCTCGTCCACCCGCAGGTGGGTGGGGAGCAGGCGCAGCACTCGCATCTCGGCGGCGGTCAGGTGATCGGCGAGGACCCCGGCGCCGCCGCGGGCCTCCTCGAGCCGGTGCTCGGCGCGCGCCAGCGCCCGGGGCAGGACCCCCGCGTCGGGGAAGCGCGTGAGCTCCTTGCGGGCGCGGCCGAGCAGGCTCGCCGCCAGCTCCAGGTCCTTGCCCGCCATCGCCACGCGGCCGAGGCTCGTGAGCGTCTGGATCGAGCACCACGCGAAGGGCGCCCCTCGCACGAGCAGCGGCAGGGCCCGCTCCAGGCCCGCGCGCCCGTCGCCGCCGGCCGCGAGCGAGAGCTCGGCGCCCGCCGCCAGCAGGGCGGCGCAGCCGGTCCACTCCTCCAGGCCGAGCTCACGGGTGAGCGCGAGCCCGGCCCCGACGTGGCGCTCGGCCTCCTCGGGCACCCCCTCCTCCAGGGCCAGCCAGGCGAGCTCGCCCAGCGCGATCACGGTGATCGTGCCCCGGGCCGGCCCGAGGGCGCAGGCCTCCTCGAGAAGCGGCGCGGCCTCCGCCGTGCGGCCCAGCAGCGCCAGGCCGGCGCCCAGGGCGAGGGCCGCCGCCTCGTGGGCGGGGTAGCCGACCGGCTCCAGCCCGTAGGCCGTGAGCGCGAGGGCGCGCATCCGGCTGACGCCCTCCCCGCCGAAGAGCGCCCTGCCCAGCGCGAGTGCCGACGCGCGCGAGGTCTCGCCCAGCGGGCCCGGCCCCCGCCAGGAGGCCCGCTCGGCGAGCGCGATGAACCGGCGCGCGCGCTCCTTCTCGCCGCGCAGCCCCGCGAGGCCCGCGCCGGTCAGCGCCAGGGGCCCCGAGCGCAGCAGGTCCTCGTCGCCGAAGCGCTCGATCCAGCGGCGCGCGCCCGCCTGGTCGCCCGAGCGAAGGAGCGCCGGCGCGCCCTCGACGACCAGCTCGGCCGCCCGGCCCGGGTCGTGGCCGGCCAGGCAGTGGTGGACGGCGTCCTCGAGGCGGCCCTGGCGCCGGTGCCACGCGGCGGCGGACCGGTGCAGCGCGTCGGCCGCCCCGGGCGCGCGGCGCTCGAGCTCGGCGCGCAGGACGTCGCCGAACAGGTGGTGGTAGCGGTACCAGTGGCGTCCGCGATCGAGGGGCACCAGGAACAGGCCCGCCGCGAGCAGGCGGCCGATCAGCGCGCCCGAGTCCTCGCGGCCGAGCACCGCGTCGCACAGGGGGGCGCAGAAGCGCTCGAGCGCCGAGCTGCGCAGCAGGAAGTTCAACGCACTCGGGCGGGTGCCCGGAGAGGAGCTCGCGCGAGAAGTAGTCGGCGAAGTCGTCCTCGCCGGCCGCGGCGACCTCGCCCTCGTCGGCGGCCCCGAGCGCCAGGGCGGCCATCGCGACCCCGGCCGGCCATCCCTCGGTGCGCTCGGCCAGCGCCTGGACCGTGGCGTCCTCGGCCGGCACGCCGGCCGCCCGCAGGAAGCGCTCGATCTCGGCGTGCCCGAAGGCGAGCTCGGCCGGGCCGAGCTCGAGCAGGCCCCCCTCGACGCGCACGCGGCCCGGGCGCAGCGACGCCCCGGCGCGCGTGCCGACCAGCAGCCGCGCGCGCGCCGGGAGGCGCTCGCACAGGTGGGCGACCACCGCCAGGCTCTCGGGCCGGCCGACCAGGTGCAGGTCGTCGATCACCAGCAGCGTGCCCGCCCCCGCCCCCAGGCTGTTGAGGAGGCCCGGCAGCACCACCCGCTCGATCGCCGGGCGGGCCGTGTCGAGCGCCTCCAGCACCCGCCCGTCGAGCGGGGCGGCGCGCCCGACGGCGGTCGCGAGCGCGCGCAGCAGCTGCACCGGGTCGTCGTCGGCGCCGTCCAGCGAGAGCCAGGCCGACGGGCCCTCGGCCGCGCCCGCGCACTGGGCGAGCAGGACCGACTTGCCGTAGCCCGCCGGGGCGCTCGCGACCACCACGCGCGGCCGCTCCTCGGCGATCCGGCCCAGCAGGCCGGACCGCCTCACCAGGCCGCCGCGAAGGGGCGGCGGCTCGAGCCGGGCCTCGGCGATGATCGGCGGGGCCGGCGTGAGGACGGGCGCGCTCACAGGGTCGACCGCCGGGCCGCGCCCGGCGGCGTCGCCGTGGTCGTGCGCTCGATCGCGGTCGTCATGGGCACGATGACGCGCATCCAGTGGTCCCTTCGCCGGTTTCCTCGACCACCCTCTGTCACGCGGCTCCCGCGGCACAAGGGGGAAACCCGCACCTCCGGGACGGTCTGTCCGCTTCCCGCGTTCCATGGTCGTCCCATCGGGACGATGCGCCCCGGACGGACCTCGTGATCCAGTGGGAAACCAGGCCCGCGCCGCGCGCATCCGCCGCACCAGGCGCACCCATCGCCTTTCGGAGACACGATGACCAGGACATTCCGCGGCGTCATCAACATCGACATCCGGGACTCGGCGCCCGATTGGGCGCCGTTCGAGCCCCCGAAGGCGCCCGACGGCGCGCCGAGCGTGGTCTACGTGGTCCTCGACGACGTCGGCTTCTCCGCGCTCGGCTGCTACGGCGGCCCGGTCGAGACGCCGAACATCGACCGCCTCGCCGCCGACGGCGTCCGCTACACCCAATGGCACACGACGGCCCTGTGCTCCCCGACGCGCTCGTGCCTGCTGACCGGCCGCAACCACACCCGTAACAGCATGGCCTGCATCACCGAGGCGGCGATCGGCTTCCCGAACGCCAGCGGCACGATCCCGCCCGAGAACGGCAGCCTCGCCGAGATCCTCGGCGAGCGCGGCTGGAACACCTACATGGTGGGCAAGTGGCATCTGTGCCCCGACGACGAGATGAACCTCGCCTCAACCCGGCGCAACTGGCCGAGCGGCCGCGGCTTCGAGCGGTGGTACGGCTTCCTCGGCGCCGAGACGAGCCAGTGGTATCCGGACCTCGTCTACGACAACCACCCCGTCGATCAGCCGGCCACGCCCGAGGACGGCTACCACCTGACGGTCGACCTCACCGACAAGGCGATCGAGTTCATCCGCGACGCCAAGGCGATCGCCCCCGAGAAGCCCTTCTTCCTCTACTACGCGCCCGGCGCGTGCCACGCGCCGCACCACGCCCCCAGGGAGTGGATCGACAAGTACGCGGGCCGCTTCGACATGGGCTACGAGGCGATGCGCGAGCAGACGCTCGCCCGCCAGAAGGAGTTGGGGCTGGTGCCCGCCGGCACCGAGCTTCCGCCGCTCAACCCGATCGGCACGCCCGAGACGCGCAGCGGCCCGGACGGCAAGCCCTTCCCCATGCTGGACGTCACACGCCCGTGGGACTCGCTGTCGGACGAGGAGAAGCAGCTCTTCCGCCGTATGGCCGAGGTCTACGCGGGCTTCCTCGCCCACGCCGACGACCAGCTCGGGCGCCTCCTCGACTTCCTCGAGGAGTTCGGCTACCGCGACAACACGATGGTCGTACTCGTCTCCGACAACGGCGCCTCGGGCGAGGGCGGCCCGAACGGCTCGGTCAACGAGATGAAGTTCGCGAACGGCATCCCGGACACCGTCGAGGCGAACCTGCCGCTGCTCGACGAGCTCGGCGGCACGAAGACCTACAACCACTATCCCAACGGCTGGGCGATGGCGTTCAACACGCCGTTCAAGATGTGGAAGCGGTACGAGTTCAACGGGGGCACCAGCGACCCCTGCATCATCTCGTGGCCGGCCGGCATGACCGCCCGCGGGGAGATCCGCGAGCAGTACCACCACGCGATCGACATCGCCCCGACGATCCTCGACGTGCTCGGCGTGGAGCCGCCCGCCGCGATCAAGGGCCACACCCAGAGCGCCTTCGACGGCGTGAGCATGCGCACCAGCTTCGACGACGCCTCGGCGCCCACGACCCGCCGGACCCAGTTCTACGCGATGCTGGGCTCGCGGGCGATCTGGCACGAGGGCTGGAAGGCCGTCACCAACCACCCGACGATCTCCGGATGGAGCAACTTCAACGACGACGAGTGGGAGCTGTACCACACCGACGTCGACCGCTCCGAGCTCCACGACCTCGCCGCCGAGCACCCGGAGAAGGTGCGCGAGCTGGTCAACCTCTGGTTCGCCGAGGCGGGGGCCAACGGCGCCTTCCCGCTCGACGACCGCTCGGCCCTGGAGATCATGCTCACGCCGCGCCCGGTGCTCTCGCCCCCGCGCGACCGCTACGTCTACTTCCCCGACACCGCCGAGGTGCCCGAGTCGCAGGCGGTCAACGTGCGCAACCGGTCCTTCGCGATCGGCGCGCTGGTGGACCTCCCCGCCCCGGGCGCCCAGGGCGTCCTCTTCGCCCACGGCTCGCCCTTCGGCGGCCACGCCCTCTACGTCAAGGACGGCCGGCTCCAGTACGTCTACAACTTCGTCGGCATGGGCGAGGTGCACGTCGCCGCCACCGAGGACGTCCCCACGGGCGAGGGGCTGATCCTGTCGGCCTCCTTCGACAAGCAGGGGGAGGACCCGCCGGGCGTCGCCGTCGGCGTGCTGTCGCTCTGGCACGGCGACGTCAAGGTCGGCGAGGGGCCCCTCAAGACCCAGCCCGGCAAGTTCATGATCGCCGGGGAGGGGCTCTGCATCGGCCGTGACAGCGGCGCCGGCGTGACCGCCGGCTACCCGGGCGCCCAGCCGTGGCGCTTCACGGGCGGCACCATCCGGCGCGTGGCCGTGGACGTCAGCGGCGAGCCGTACATCGACCTCGAGCGCGAAGCCCAGGCGATGCTGATGCGCGAATGAGCGCGGCCGCGGACCAGGGCTCACGGGTCCTGCCGGGCTGGAGGGACGGCGCGGCCCGGAGCGCGGTGGTCGCGTTCGTCGAGCGGACGGTCGCCGAGGCCGTCCCGGTCGAGGAGCGCGTGGCCGTCTTCGACAACGACGGGACCCTCTGGTGCGAGAAGCCGATGCCGATCCAGGCCGACTTCATCCTGCGGCGGCTGTCGGAGATGGCGGAGGCCGATCCCGCGCTGCGCGAGCGCCAGCCGTGGAAGGCGGCGTACGAGGGCGACTACGGCTGGCTGGGCGCGGTCCTCGAGGCCCACTATGCGGGCGACGACACGAACGTGAGGACGCTCCTGGGAGGCATCCTCGCGGCGTACGCGGGGATCAGCGTCGAGGACTTCGAGGCCAAGTCGAGCGCCTTCCTGCACACGGCGCGGCATCCGACCCTCGGTCGCGGGTACCTCGAGTGCGCGTACGTGCCGATGATCGAGTTGCTGGGCTACCTCGAGGCGAACGGCTTCGCGAACTACATCGTCTCGGGCGGGGGCCGTGACTTCATGCGGCCGATCGGCCAGGAGGTGTACGGCGTCCCGCGCGAGCGCGTGATCGGGAGCGCCAGCGCGCTCGAGTACACCGGCGACGCGCGCGGCGGCACGATCACCCACAAGCCCGAGGCCGACTATCTCGACGACGGGCCGCAGAAGCCGATCCGCATCTGGAGCCGGACGGGCCGGCGACCCCTCATCGCCGCCGGCAACTCCAACGGCGACATCCCGATGCTCGACTTCACCTTCCACGAGGACAAGCCCTTCCTGCGCCTGCTCGTCCTCCACGACGACGCCGAGCGTGAGTTCGACTACACGAGCGGCGCCGAGCGGGCGATCGCCAAGGCCGGCGCGGACTCGTGGACGCTCGTCAGCGTCAAGGACGACTGGGCCACCGTCTTCTGATCGCCGGCTCCTTCCGGGGCCCCGCACGGCGCGGGCTCAGACGGACACGCTGACCGGTGAGGTGGCGACCCAGACCAGGGCCCCGGTGAAGACCAGGACCCCCATCGCGAGGAGGGCCAGGCGGATGCGTCGGGACGGCAGCTTCGCGCTCATCCCGGCGAAGAACAGCGTGGCGGCGAAGAGGACCACGGCCAGCACGTAGTTCGTCGCGCGCTGGACGTCGGCGCGGGCCCGCGCCGAGAGCGTCTCGGCGCCGGCCTGGAGCCGCGCGGCGTCCTCGCGCGCCGCGAGCCGGTAGCGCGGCATCGCGAACGGCGTCAGGGGCGCGTCCGCGTTCCGGAGCGGCCGCGTGGCGATCCAGGCGTCCACGGCGGGCGCGAACTCGGCGCGGAACCGCCGCCGGTAGAAGGCGGCGAGAGCGGTCTCGTCGCGCGCGTAGGCGTCCACCCACTGCGTGAACGTGGCGACGTCGATCTGCGTCTGCGCGTCCGCGAGGGCGGACGCCCGGGTCGACTCGATGCGGGCGGCGTTGGCGCGGCTGAAGGTCGTCGCCTGCTCGCCGTTCCAGCGGCTCGCCTGGTACCCGCTCCACGCCGTGGCGACCGTGGCCAGGGCCAGCAGCACGGTGGCGGCGATGTTGACCCAGTCGTCCCTCCGGCCGCCGGCCGGTGCGCTCACTGGGGGAGCCCCTGCGCGTCGCACGGCGGGCGCACGGTGTCGCCGATGGCCCCGAGCGCGGCGTCCGCCATCCGGAGGGTGCGCTCCATCGCGACCGGCTGCAGGGTCCCGACTCCCGACCCGAACGGGCTGTCGAGGAAGGCCAGCAGCACCAGCATCATCGTGATCACGGCGGTCACGGAGCCCATCAGCAGGGCCTGGGTGACCGCGCGCTCGGCGCGGTCCGCGAAGAACAGCATGTAGACGAAGATGACCGCCGAGATCAGGAAGAGCACGATCCAGAGCGGCTGCGGGATCACGCCCTCGGCGCCGTGGATGCGGTCGCGGCGCGCCTCCTCGCGGGTCGAGGTCTGGGCCAGCCACGCGTCGTACGCCGACTGCTCCGCGGCCGACACGGGCTGCACCCCCTTCAGCGTCTGGAACAGCGCGACGGCCCACGGGTTGATCGCGTCCCCCTCGGTGCCGGCCTCCATGCGGTCCCATTCCGGCCCGGCGACGGTACGGGCGTAACAGAGCAGCTCGCCCGTCAGCTTCGGGGTCGCCGCCCGCGGCAGGAACTGGGCCGTCTCCACCTGCTGGGACACGGCCAGCGCCTCGGTCTCGGCGCCGGTGCGCGACTGGTCGTAGCTCGTGAACGCCAGGAAGATGATGAAGCCGAGCAGGACGGAGAAGCCGGTGGCGAGGACGCCGAAGACGCCGGACGCGCGATCCCCGTCCGCGAAGTAGCTGCCCTCCGGGGCGCGCCGGCGCACCGCCAGCATCGCGGCGACGGCGACGCCGACCGCCACCGCGAGGATGAGGGCCCCGAGGACCAGGTTCATCGGCGGACACCGTCAGACGGGCGCGCCGGCCGGCGGGCGATGCTCACTCCCCCAGTCAACCCCCCGCCCCGGACCGCCTTCGTCCACCCGATGGGATGAACGGGTCGCCCCGGCCTCGGCTCACCGGCCGAGCCACCCGTTCTCCGGAGGCCGGTCGGACACCTCGCGGGGGTCGGGCCAGAGCGCGTCGACCCACGGGGCGTGGTGCGCGCACAGGCGGTTGACCAGCGCGCGCTCGTCGGCGAGGTCCAGCATCGCGCAGTCCCAGCGGCGGCTGGCGGGAGGCGTCCAGTCGAGGGCGTCGGCGTGGACGAGCGAGACCCGGTCGTCACGGTGGTGGGGCCCCACCAGGTCGAGGACGTCGCGGTGCAGCTCGAGCACGGTGATCGACCGGACGCGCGGCGACGCGAGGAGGCCCCGCACGAGGCAGCCGAGCCCGAGGCCCGTCAGCAGGACGTCGCCCCGGGCCTCGCGGAGGAAGGGCACGTAGTTCCGCAGCACGAAGGGGGCGTCCGTCATCGAGAACGCCCCGTCGACCAGGAGGACCGTGTGGTCTCCCTCCGGCAGGGGCTCCCCCGTCGCGAACGGCGACCAGGTGCGCTGCAGCGCGGAGGCGGCCCGGGCCTGGGCGGGGCTCACGCTCCAGCGCCGGAGGCGCGCGCGACCGAGCCGGTCCGGGCCGGGCAGCCGCCCGGTGACCCGCATCGACTCGATCGCGGCGCCGGGGTCCGGATCAGCCGAGGATCTTGGCCTTCTGGGCGAAGAACTCCTCGTCGGTGAGGACGCCTGCGTCCCGGAGCTCGCCGAGCTGCTTGAGCTGGGCGATCACGTCATCGGTGTTCGCGGCCGGCGCGGCCGGGGCCGGGGGCGGTGCCGCGGCCTGGGCAGCGGCCTGCTGCTCCTCGTACGCCTGCTGGTCCTGCTCGGCGTAGCGCCCCTGCTGGCGCCGCTGGACCCGGCCGGAAACGGCCGTGGCCGTGCCGGCGACGACCGCCGTGCGTGCCGCCATCCTGAGAAGTCCCATCGAATGATTCCTTTCGTCAGGACGCCGCGTCGAGGGCGTTGACTGCGGCGATGAGGTCGGACACGGGGATGCGCTCGCTCGCGAGCATCTGGCCGCCGTTACGCATGACGGCCGCCGCGAAGGGGCCCGCCCACCGGTTCTCGTAGACGATCAGCACGGCCGACGCACCGGGCTCGATCGCGTCGGCGGCGGTCGCGAGGTCGTCATCGGCCAAGAGGCCGGAGCTGGCGCCCTCGAAGACCGTGAACTCCCCGACCGCGTCGGCGCTGAGGTCCGTCGCGTCGAAGCCGGCGAAGGTGCCGTCCTGCCTCTTGGTCACGAACATCACGTCGAGGAGGCGGATGATGCCCCGGTTGACGAGGTCGGCGAGGATCGGGGCGGCCTCGCCGGTCATGGGAGCGCCGGGCGGGAACCCGATCACGACGATGTTGACGGGTCCCATCTCCGTCCCCTGAGAGGTGCTCATCGGATCTCCTCGATCTGAGATGTGTGCGCCGACCGCAGTCTGCGGCCGGATCCGTCTTCATGCAACGGGTGGAGGCCTCCGGGTGCATCGGCCCGATGGGACGAAACCCGCGGTGGGCGGTGTTCGTCCCATCGGGCCGATGCCCGTCGGGCCCCTCGGAGCGAGAGTGGCGACCGATCACTGTCACGACGCCTAGGAGGCGACGATGGACTGGCAATTCGGTGACGTCTTCTTGGCGATGTTGGTCTTCTTCGCCTGGGTCCTGTGGTTCTGGCTGCTGTTCGCGGTCTTCGGGGATCTCTTCCGGCGACACGATATCGGCGCGGGCGCCAAGACCGGGTGGATCATCTTCGTGATCGTCGTGCCGTTCCTGGGCTCCTTCATCTATCTGATCACGCAGGGGCACGGCATGGCCGAGCGCCGGGCGGCGGAGATGCAGGCGGCGCAGGCACAGACCGAGGCCTACATCCGCTCGACGGCCGGGACGGGCGGGCCGGCGGCGGAGATCCAGACGGCCAAGCAGCTGCTCGACTCGGGCGCCATCAGCCAGGCCGAGTTCGACCAGATGAAGGCGAAGGCGCTCGCGGGCTAGCCGGGCCGGGCCTCGGCCCCGCGCGCTCAGCGACGACCCCTCGGATGCCATCGGGACCGGCATCCGAGGGCGTGACCGCTATCCCGCGGCGATCTCCCGTCGTCGCGCAGCCGAGCTCCAGCCCTGCGCGCGGAGTCGCTCGAAGCCGCTCACTCTCCGCGCCCTTCTTCCAACGACGACAACCGGAGCCGACAGTCCGCGGTGATCTCGTGAGATCACCGTCACCTACCCGCTCCTTGCGGTCAGCGTTTCGGTGGCGAGCCCGTCGGTGGTGATCCGACGGGCACCCCTGGCGCTGAAGATCGCCGGCAGCAAGACGGCTAAGGCGGGCGGGCGCGGCACGTTCAGCTACCGGGTCAAGGCCGCCACCGGGAAGGCAATCAAGGGCGTGGTCATCACAACACCCTCCCGAAAGGGCTCGGCATCGACGCCACTTCCCGGAGGGTGAACCTGACGGTCAGAAGCCGCTTGTACCCACCCCGGTGACCGCGAGAGCCACCCTACCGGGCGGCTCTCGTCGTTTGGAGTCCGCGCGTGGGCCTCTGGAGTTCACCAAGCACGACGGGCATCGGATCGGGCGCATCACTCCCCGGGGCGGCGCATCTCGAGCTACGCAGTCCTGAATCTGCCCCCGTGCGCCCGCCGTCGCGCCTGAGCGACGTCGAACGTCCGGAGGGGGTCGTGCCGAGAGAGCGGGAGGCCGTGTTTCGCCGCATTCGACTAGGGGCGAGGCCCGGATGCCGGTGGGGAACGAGGAGACGAAGCTCGGAGACGGCCTGTGAGCCTCTTGGCAAACCGGGAGATGGGGCCGATGCGAACCACGCGGGGATCACCGCCGACCCCGACGGCGACATTACGGCGGGGCGGGCCCCTGAGGAGCGTGGTGATCGCGGCCGTAGTCGGCGCGATCGGTCTCACGACTGCGGGTTGCGGAAGAGCCGGCACGCCGGCGCGGGAGCCCGCACCGGGCGGCGGCGGTGGCACCGCAGTGCAGAAGGCCCGGTCGCCCCGCGCAACCGTCCGCCTGATCTTCGCCGGCGACGTGATGCTCGGCCGTGGCGTCGCGAGGCTCGCCGCCGCCGACCCCGCCGGACTGCTCGCCGGCGTCCGGTTTCCGCTCGCCTATGCGGACGTCGCGATCGGCAATCTGGAATCGCCGCTCACGACGCGGCCGCACGATCCGGCGTTCGGACCGAACGCCCTCGAGGCGTCACCGGAGTCGGCTGAGCTGCTGGCAGCCGCGGGGTTCGACGCGATGGCGATCGCCAACAACCACGCCGGCGACGCCGGTCCGCAGACGGTCGTGGACACGGAATCCTCCCTGGAGGACGCCGGCCTGGCGGTGATCGGCTCGGGCCGGTCCGCCGCAGACGCCTTCCGGGCCCGCGTCCTGACCGCCGACGGCGTCCGCGTCGCCCTGCTTTCCGTGGACGCCACCGAGGGTGGGCCGCGACCGACGGGCATCGGGTCCGGCATCGCCTGGTGGGGCGAAGCCCGGATGGAGGCCGCCGTGCGCAACGCCCGCGGGCGGGCGGACGTCGTCGTGGTCGGCATCCACGGCGGGCTGGAGTACGCCACCGCCACCGATCCGCACCTCATGGCCCTCGCCCGGCATCTCGCGTCCTGGGGCGCGGACGTGGTCTGGGGCAGCGGCCCCCATGTCGTCCAGCCGATTCACCTGATCCAACCCAAGGTGACCGGCCGCCCCACGGTCGTCGCGACCAGCCTCGGCAACCTCCTGTTCGACCAGTACCTCCCCGAAACCCGCCGCGGCGCGCTCTTGGAGGTGCTGGCCGGCCACGACGGTGTCCGGGCCTGGCGCGTCGGGACGACCGACCAGTCCGGCGGCCCACCGCAATTCAAGCGGTGGCTCACTCCGAGCGGCGACGCGGCGTGGTCCACCGGCTCATGGTGGTCGCTTCCGCGCGGCACCCGGCCCGAGGCGCGGCTGCGCGTGCGCGCCCTGCGCCGCTTCCGCGGTGACGTCGTCGACGCGACGCTCGGCGACGCGGACGGCGACGGACGTCCCGAGGTCGTCGTGGCGTTCCGCCGCGCGTTCCGGCCGACGCGCGAGAACGCGCTGCTGCCACGGTCGTCGATCGTCGACCGGCGCGGGCGGGCGGCCCACGTCGGTCTCTACCGCCCCGGCAGCCTCCGCCGGCGATGGGTGGCCGGCACGCTGGTGCGTCCCGTCGGCCGGCTCGCGGCATGCGACGGCGCGCTCGCCGTCGCCTACACCGCCCTCGACACGCCGCCGGTCGTCGCCACCGGGGCCTGGCAGTGGAGCGGATTCGGATTCCAGACGCTGCCGGACCTCCCCGGGCCGGGAACCCCGGCATGCGCCGACGTCGACGGGGACGGCCACAGCGAACCCCTGGTGCTCGGAAGGAGCAGACGATGAACAGGCTGAGGCTCACCGCGCTTCTGCTCGCGGCGGTGGCCGTCGCGGGATGTGGCGGAGGCGGGGGTGGCGGTAGCTCGGCGCGGTCAACCTCACCGTCCGCGTCCACGTCCGCGACCGGCACGACACCGACCACGCCTGGCCCCGTGACCCGGGAGGTGGCGTTGCCGGTGGCGCTGGCGCGGTTCGGGAGCTACACGGACGTGCCCGCGGCGGCCCCCGACACGCCGCGCTACCCGGGGCCCGCACTGCCGACGTCGCTGGACGGCGTGCGCATCGCGCCGGCGATCCGCACCGAACTCGCGAATCCCAGGGAGCTGAAGGGCACGCTGCTCGCGCGCGGCTTCGTCGTCAACCCGGAGAGCAGCTTCTCCCTGATGCACCAGGCCTATGAGGGCAACCTGTACGGCGGCTGGCCGGTGTTCGTGACGACCGACGCCGGCTACCACGCATGGCACCTCGTCTTCGACAAGGTCCTGCGCGACCTCGAGCAGCGCGTCCTGCTGCCGAAGCTCGAGACGCTGGTGACGGGTCTCGTGCAGTCGTCGGACGCGCAGGCCGCCGACCTCGCGGGCACCCCGCTGGCGGGCGACGCCGATCGGGTGAAGCAGCTGATGACGGTGGCGGCGGCCGAGCTCGGGCTTCCGGCGACGCTGGGGCCACTCGCCGCCAAGGAGAAGGCGCTCATCGACGCGCACGCCACGACCGCCACATCGCCGATCCTCGGCACCAAGATCGACTACTCGCTCTTCGCGCCCCGGGGCCACTACACGCGCAACGCCAGCCTGCGGCGCTACTTCGTCGCGATGTCGGTGCTCGGCCAGTCCGCGTTCTGCCTGCCCGGGACCAGGGGTTGTCCTGGGCTGCAGCCGGCCCGGCGGGCGATCCTTGCCTCGCGCGTCCTCACCGCCCGGCCAGAGCTCGTCGCGCTCTGGAGGCAGCTCTACGAGCCCACGGCGTTCCTGGTCGGGCTCGCCGACGACTACACGCCGCTCGAGCTCATGCAGGCGGTGCGCGAGGCGGCCCCCGACACGGTCAATGCACCCGGGTCACTGGCGGAGGACGCCACCGTGCGATCCGTCGTCGACCGGCTCGTCGCCTCCCGCGCGGTGCGCATCAGCCCCGACCGCGCCTCGGTCCGGCTGATGGGGACCCGCTTCGTGCTGGATTCCTACATCCTCGACCAGCTGATCTCCCCCTACGTCCCCGGCAGACTGCTTCCCTCCGGCCGCGACGTCCCGGCCGCCTTCGGCTCGGACTTCGCCTACCGCACGCTGAAGCAGGACCGAGAGACGGCGTACCCCAACTACGACGCCCAGCTGGCCAGCTTGCGGACCGCGGTCTCCCGCCGTCCGCCAGAGGCGTGGGGCTCCACCGTCTACGACGCGTGGCTGCACGCTCTTCAGCCCGTCTTCGCCCGGCACGGGGTCGCGTTCCCCGCGTTCATGCGCGGCACCGCCTGGACGGCCAAGGACCTCCAGACCGGGCTCGGGTCGTACGCGGAGCTCAAGCACGACACGATCCTCTACGCCAAGCAGGCGGTGGCGGAAGGTGACGAGCCACCTCCGCCACCGCCGCCGCGGCGGCGCAACTGGGTGGAGCCGGACCCCGCGGCGTTCGCCCGCCTGGTGTCCACGACGAACCTTCTCGGTGCGGGCCTGGCGGAGCGGGGGCTGCTGAGCCCTGAGTCCGGCGCGCTCCTGGACGACACGGCGCACCTGTTCGACTTCTTCGCCCGTGTCGCCGGCGACGAGTTGGCGGGTCGATCGATCACCGAGGCTGACAACACGCGCCTGACGGACGTGGGCAAGGAGCTCAGCTCGCTCTTCTGGCGCGCGTCCGACCGCACGGCGGGCGGGGTGCCGGCGATCGACCAGGACGCGGCGATCGTTGCCGACATCGCGAGCGGCCCCCCTGGGGTGCTCGAGGTGGCGACGGGCCGTTTCAACCGGATCTTCGTCCTGGTGCCCGACGACTCCGGGCACTTCCAGGTCGCGGCGGGCGGCGTCTACGCCTACTACGAGTTCACGAACCCTCCGGGCGAGCGCCTGAACGACACCGAGTGGCGCGCGCAACTCGACGCGGGTACGGCGCCCCAGCGGCCGGCGTGGGAGGAGGCGATGTTCCCGAAGTAAGGCCACCGCGCGAGCTTCCGGAGGTGAAGTGGGCCGGCGCGAGCGGCGCAGCGCCGCCACCGCGGCGGTCCACGTCGTCGGGCCAGGTTTGGCCTTCCTGCCCGTCGAGATCCCCGGATCCGGCCTCGGAAGTACGCGGCCAACCCCGTAGTGAGGTCCGATGTGGCGGGGATACGGCTCGCGTAGCGTCGTCTAGGTCGGGACCACACCGCGGACAACCTTCGTCAACGGATCGTGGCCCCAAGGATCAGGGGGGTTCATCGTGTCCGGTTTCGCCCACCATCGAGTGACCGGGGGGCTGCTGGCTGTCGCCTCGGTCGCCGGAGTCCTTTCAGGGCCCGCCCTCGCCGCGGCGTCCGCGGGGCGCTCATCCTCGGACAGCACGGCCACCGCGGTCACCCCCGTCCGCGGCGTCACGTACGGCGGCAGCACGTCGTCCAAGGATCCCATCATGGTCACGCTGTCCCGTAACGGCTCGCGAGTGACGCAGTTGAGCACGCAGCTCAGGGCGAAGTGCGCGTCGGGCGGGAGCGATGGAATCCTCGTCGGGCCGCGTGCGAACTACGCGATTGGCCCGGGCGGGAGCTTCCGCGGTAAGGAGGTGGCCACACGCGACCTGGGAGGGGGGTACAGCGCGTTCCAGACGGTCACGCTGAGCGGCAAGGTCAAAGGCCTGCAGCTGTCCGGCTCGGCCAAGGCCCATGCCGACATCATCGACCCCACCCACGCGGTCACCAACACCTGCGACCGGACGGTGACCTTCAAGGCCGTCGCCTCGAAGGGAAGGGTGTTCGCCGGGGTGACCTCACAGAGAAGGCCGATCGTGGTCGAGCTCGCGGCGAACGGCGGCTCGGTGCATCACTTCCACATCGGGTGGCAGGCGTCCTGCAGGTCCGCCGGGAAGTTCTCCTGGGGCGACACGCTCATCGGCTTCCCGATCGTCCGTGGGCGCTTCGGTGATGCTTTCAGTCAGAAGTACTCGACCCCGAGCGGCGGGACCTTTGTCAACAGCTACTCTCTCCGCGGCGGGATCAGCGGCCCCAGGGTCGCGGGGACATTCCGCTGGCAGGAAACCGACTCGGATGCGACCGGGGCGACGACGGACACGTGCGATACCGGCCCCTTGTCGTACAGGACGAGCAGCGGCTGACGGGCGGCATCAGCGGTCGGGCGGGGCGTGCCCCGCGCGACCGCAGGGCCCGGCGGCTAGGCAACCGCGCGGTGGCGGCAGCTGTTGCGATCAGCGTCGCCTGGGCACGCCGATATCGCGGGTACGGCGAAGCTGCGCCACACGTGCGCCACACAGCGCCACCCAACGAGCGGTCTTGAGCGGTCTTGGGCGGAGAGCCGGGCCCTTCGGCCCAGGGCCGGGAGATCCCTCAACCAGAAAGGAATCTCCCGGAGAAGAGCGGAGAGGGGGGGATTTGAACCCCCGTCGGAGGAGAACCCCCGAAACGGTTTTCGAGACGAGCGGATCAGTGCTGGAAACGCCTGCTCAGCGGGATTTCACGCAGCGTGTGGGGGACCGGGCGGGAGAGTCCGACGCTTCGGGACGCTGCCGCTGCGGGCTCGGCCCCCACCGTGAGGCGCCGTCGTGGCCCGCTGATCCGTGGCTTCCGTCGCACGGATCCGGTCCAGAAACGACGCGACCCCGGGTGTCTGCCCCGGGTCGGTTCCAACGGACGAGCGAACTGTGCAACGAGGCTACTCCAAGCCCCGGCCGCCATCCAGCGGCTCTGCTGGCTCCATTGACAACCCGTGCCCGTGACCGACCCCTGCTACGCGGCCGAGGTCGAGGTCCTCGCCAACGAGCGCTTCGCCGCGGTCGGCGGCGCACTCCTCGCAGCACTCGCCGAGTCCGGCCTCAGCGCACGACGGGCCGCCAACGTGCTGAGCTGGTTCGTCGTCGCCCAGCTCGCCCTCGGCCCTTGGCGCTCGCGCGGCGAGGTGCGCCCGGCAGCCCTTGCCGCGAGCATGGGCGTCTCCCGCTGGACCGAGTGGCGGGCCCGCCGCGACGCGGTCGCGGCGGGCGTGATCCGCGACTGGACGCTCCCCGACCCCGAGGCGCGCGGTTACGGCCGCGGCGCCGTGCGTCTTGTCGAGCTCGCCTTCGTGCGTACGCGCGCCGTCACGCAAAAGGTGGCGGCCATGAAGGAGGAGCGGGCCACTCGGGCAGAGCGCCGTCGCGCGCAGCGCCTCGATGCCACGGCTCGTCGAGCTGACGTCACGGGCGAGCGGTCGCTCAGAAAGCGCGCCGAGCCGCCTGCCGGCCGGCCGGCCGCTCCCCTCGCGCGCGAGGATCTAACTTCGCCGATCGCCGGTGAGCTCTGGTCGATGCTGGAGCGTGCTCATGCACTGCAGTCGCGCGCCGGGCCGGGCCCCCCGTCGGCACCCGGTTAGGACCGGGCGCCTCCAAGAAGCAGCACTCCGCAAGGCGGCCGGGGGCTCCCCGGTCGGCTTGCCATGCTCGGCTCCTTCTGTGAAACGCGGCGGAGGGCCGCGACGGCCCCCAGGGGAACTGCCATCGGTCGCCCGACCCGCCATTAGAGGGCGAAGCCGCTCGCCCGTAGCGGCCCGCAGCTGCAACAGTCGCATCCCAGCCACGGGAACAGGTGCCATCAGTGAAGGCATGAGGGATGAGTCCCCGTTCGCCAACCGGGCGTTGCTCCTGTCTAGAAGCTCCTATGGAGCTCACGAAAGACCGGGGCCGTCGGGCCGGGGACGCCGGGCCGGCCCGGCCCGGCGGGCGCCGGACGGCGGGTAGACGACGCCGCCGAAAATGGCGGACCCCAGTCAGCCTCACGTGGGTTCGCACAGTGAGAACGGCCGCCGAGATGGAAGCTCCCAGCGGGATTGACGTAGGTCGGGATGTCCTCGCGCCAGAGCCCGGCCTGCCGGAGCACCGGGCGCACGACCTGCCGGGGGATCTCGTCCCGCACCTGCGCGACGGGCACCGATGGGCGGTGCTGAACGGAGACCACGATCGCCTCCACCGCCACCGGGCGCCCGCCGGCGTAGCGGACCGTGACCTGGCACTTGCCGTCGGAGCCGAGCCCGAGCTGTCCCCGGCGCCGCACCTCGGCGAGCCGGCGGCAGATCGCATGGGCGACCATGATCGGCAGGGGCATGAGCTCGGCCGTCTCGTCGGTGGCGTAGCCGATCATGAGCCCCTGGTCGCCCGCCCCCTGCGCGGCGCGGCGATCGCGTCCGTCCGCCGCCGATGGATCCGTCGAGCGCGCGATCCCGTCCGCGATCTCCGGGCTCTGGCCGGTGATCGCGGTGAGCACGGGGCAGCCCCCGGGTTCGAGGCCGAGCTCCTGCGCGGTGTACCCGACCTCCAGGAGCGTGCGTCGGACGATCTCCACCACGTCCACCCTGCCCTCGGACGTGATCTCCCCGGCGACCACGACGAGCCCGTGGGCGACGAGGGCGTCGCAGGCGACCCGCGCGCCCGCGTCCTGGGCGAGCAGCGCGTCGAGCACGGCGTCGGAGATCTGGTCGGCGACCTTGTCGGGGTGGCCCTCGGTGACCGATTCCGCGGTGAGGAGGCGATCACGCCCGCTCATGGCTCGTCGGCCCCGCCCCGTGGCGCGCCGGCGCCGTACCGGCCGAGCAGTCGCACGAAGCGGGCTGGCGTGACGACGCCCCGGCGGCGAAGGCCGGCGTCCTCCCGCGCGAAGAGGGTCACGATGTCGTGGCCTCCGCTCCCGATCGGCTGCACGAGGCGGCCGCCAGTCACCAGCTGGTCGACCAGCGGAGGCGGGACCGCCGGGAAGGACGCCGAGACGACGATCGCGTCGAAGGGGGCCTCCGCCGGCAGGCCCTCCGTGCCGTCCCCGGTTCGCACCGTCGCGTTGCGCACGCCCTCGCGCGCGAGGTTTGCGCGCGCGGCGTCCGCGAGGTCCTCGAACCACTCGACGCTCCACACCGAGCGGGCGAGACGGGCGAGGAGGGCCGTCTGGAAGCCATAGCCCGTGCCGACCTCGAGCACCTTCTCGTCCCCGGTGAGGCGCAGCGCCTCGATCATCGCGGCGATGAGCGACGGCTGTGAGGTGACCTGGTCGTGCGGGATCGGCACTGGCTCGTCCCGGTCGGCGTCGCCGGCGCGCTCCGGTGGCACGTACGACCCCCGGGGCACCTCGAGCAGCGCTGCCAGGATGCGCGGGTCTCGGACCCCGGCGCGCCGGGCGGCCGCCGCCAGCCGCGGCGAGCCCCGGTGAGCGGACGGCTCGGCGGTGCGTACCGAGCCGCTCACGGTCCTTCACGGCCGCCGGCCGGAAGACCCACGGGCGTCGCTCCGGTCACCAGCACGCCCACGCCGTGCGGCTCGCTGCCGGTCGAGACCCTCACGCGGTCGGACTCCTCGCCCGTCGCGATGAGCCGCTCGACCGAGCGGTCGGTGCGCTCGCGGGCCCGCCACGTGAGCTCCACCCCGACCTCGAGGTCCTGGCCGAGCGGCATGGCGATCTCGTGCCTGCCCCGGGTGAACGCCTCCGTGGTCTCGCGGGAGCGATACCACGCGACCGCCCGCCCCGCATGGGGATCCGGCATCTCGGCGACCTCGACGGTGACGATGACGGACATGGCTCCTCCTATAACGATCGGCGCCCGTCGGCGCGGTCCGCGCCGACGCTCTCGGCCCACGGAACGGCGCGCATCGGGGCGTGCCCCCTCCCGCCGTCGGGGGAAACCCGAGCCTCCTGTTAACGGCACGGACGTCCGCGGTTCTCCGCAGGCCTGTTGCCGTGTGTTCCGGATGCACGGGCGCCTCGCCACGGCGAGTGTGAAGCGGCACAGTCCGTCAAGGGAATGGGTGATGCAGGTTCGCGAGGCCATGGCCAGGACGACCAGCACCGGAGGACCCGGGACACGGTCGCGCGGGTGGCGGAACTGATGAAGATGGAGGACTGCGGCTTCATCCCGGTCGTCGAGGACGGCCACGTCCTCGACGACGTGTCGGATCGCGACATCGTGATGCGGTGCCTCGCCGACGGCCACGCCGATGTGCTGGACGAGACGATCGACCGTGTGATGACGCCCTGCGTCCGGACGATCGACGCAGGTGCGCCGATCGAGACGGCCGCCCACGAGATGGCCGTCCACGAGGTGCGCCGGCTCCCGGTCACCGAGGATGGCGCGCTCGTCGGGATCCTCAGCTACGGAAACTCGGAGCAGGCCCTGCACGCGACAGGCGCGGCGGCGACCGAGGCGACCCCTGGCGTCACCCGCCGCGCCGAGCGCGGGGGAGGGACCGAGCCGGAAGGGGTGCGCCGATGAGCGCTGGGGCGGGGGAGAGGACGAGGTTCGCGGACCTGATCGAGCAGCACCGCCACCTGCGGGCCGAGCACCGTGCCGCGGGGGTCGATGGCAGGGTGCGGCGCCACCTCGAGCGGCGCCTAGCCGAGTCGGAGTCGCGCATCGAGGGCTGGCTGGCGATCCTTGTCGGCGACGAGGACGAGCGCAGGCGCTGGCGCGACCACCTGCACCACGGCGCGCCGGCGCCCCCCCTCCCGCCGGCGCCGACCCCCGTGGTCTTCCGCGGCGTGACCGCCGACGGGACCCAGGTCGAGGCTCACGAGCTCAAGACGGGCGAGCACCGGCTGTTCGTCGACGGCGCCCCACGCGGGCCGATCCCCCCGGTCTCGGATGCGCTGCCCCCCGAGGGGCTGCACGTGGCGGGGATGGTCTGCCGGGAGACGTTCGCCGCATCGCCTCGCGCACTCGCCGCGCTGCGCGGGTATGTCGCTGCAGGCACAGGCGAGCCGCCGTGGGAGCACGTGCCGGAGCTCGTGCGCGACGGCCTGGTCGACCCGGAGCTCGGGCTGACCGCTCGGGGGCGGCGCGCACTGGCCCGATGGGCCGGCTGAGCGCGGATCCCGACCGACCGGAGAAGGTGGCGCAGTGGCGATCGTCGGGATCGATCTCGGGACCTCGAGCTCGGCGGCGGCTATCCTCCGGAGCTGCCGACCGGTGATCATCCCCAGCGCGGAGGGAGTCAGCCTTGCGGGGAAGGCGTTCCCGAGCTACGTGGCCGTCATGGCGGACGGGCACCTCCTGGCGGGAGAGCCGGCCGCCGCCAGGCGGCCGCGAACTCGGAGGGGACGGCGACCGCCTTCAAGCGGCGCATGGGGCGGAGGGAGACGATCCGCCTGAGGGACCGTGAATTCTTGCCGGAGCAGCTCTCCGCATTCCTGATCCAGAAGATCAAGGGCGATGCAGAGGACTTCCTAGTCGCCAGGTCGTCGGGTGCCCCCTGTCCTCTCCTTCCGGGCTGTGTGCTCGCAGTATCCCCCCTGCCACGGCCTCCGGCGAGTCCGCGGGCCCGCGGCGGGGCTCGAGTCCGACGGTGGCGGCCAGGCGCTCCCGCTCTCCAGGCTCGGCGAGGCTTTCCCGGTGGTGTTCACCGGGTCGGGACGGCGTGCATGTGCGCGGCTGCCCACTCCCGCAGCCCGGCGAGGCGCTCGACTCGTGGCCGGGCCTCGGCGAAGCCGAAGACCCCGATCGGCGACGGCCCCGATGCCGGCCGGGGGCCACGCCGCCGATCGTCTGGGCTGAGTCCGTCGCGCCGCACGCGCCGCTTCGGCTGGGGCGAGGAGTAGGCCTCGACGGGGAGGGGATGATGAGTTCGATCGGCAGTGACGCCGGCACCGGAAGCGCCGATCTGGCGTCGCGGTACGGCAAGCCCTCGCTGCCGAGCCGCGGCTCGCGGAGGAAGCTCCGACCATCGGCGTCGCGGCCGGTCCGGACAACGCCGTAACACTCGAGGGTGAGGAGGCCAGCGTCGCCCGGAAGCGCGTCGCGCTCGAACGCACGGCCTCCGTAGCCGGGCTCCTCGGCATCCTGGACCGGCTGCACGTACGCCCGGCGGCGACGATGTCGGACGAGGAGGTCCTTCGTTCGGTGCTCGACGCCCTGGTGGGCGAGGCGGCCTTCCAGGCGATCCGCGTGAGGGGCGGCACCGGTTCCTGGCATGCCCCGCCGCCCGAGCTCATGGGATTCCGCGGCGAGATCGACGTCGAGGTGATCGACGGTGTGGTGACGCTGAACGGCCGCCTCGGCGGGCTGCACGACAAACGGCTGGCCGGCGTGCTGGCATGGTGGGTGCCGGGCATCCGGGACGTAATCAACGGCATCGCTGTCGAGCCGGCCGAGGACGACAGCGATGCCGCGATCGTCGAGGCCGTCCGACTGGTGCTCGAGAAGGACCGCCTACTGGACGCTGGCCAGGTGCGCGTCACGGCGCAGGACGCGGTGGTGACGCTGCGGGGATACCTGAACGAGGAACACGAGCGCCATATGGCCGAGTCGGACGCGTGGTTCGTCTTCGGTGTCGACGATGAGGTGAACGAGATCGAACTCGCACCGCCGGAGTCCTCCGAGACCGCGTCGCCGCCATGAGCACGCCGAGCCCGGGGCGCGACACCAAGTAGGCCGACACTCCGCGCCCGCGTGAAGGCGGCCCCCCGCTCCGTAGTCGGCCGCATGAGACCCTCGGAGGACCCTGATGCTCGGGGGGGGGCTGCTGGCGATGATCGGCGACCCCATCTCCTGGAGGAGGCTCCCATGGCCGCGACTGGCGGCACGGTCGACTTACGCCGAACCTTCGACGAGCTGGCGGGGCTGCGCGATGAGACCGGCGTCCTGTCGGTCTACGTCGACACCGGCGCCGAGCGGGGCCAGCGAAAGGGCCCCCGGGAGGGGGAGATCGAGCTACGAACCCGTCTGCGGGAGCTCCGCGCGCGCGTGCGAGCGGAGGGCCCGAGCGCTCGCGCCGCGATGCTCGAGGAGCGCCTAAGTGATCTCGAGGGCGCGCTCGGGGACCTCGTTAACCCGGCCCTCGCGGGGAGGGGGCGCGCCCTCTTCGCGCCCCTCGGTGGCGGAGAGGTCCGCAAGGCGGTGACGCGGACCCCGATGGGCGTCGAGGTCGTGCTCGAGCCGACGGCCTACCTCATGCCGCTGCTGGCGGCGCTCGCCGACGAGCAGCCCGCCGGCGTCGTGAGCATCAGCGGCGAGGCGCTGCGCGCGATCGAGTTGCAAGGAAGCACCGCGAAGGAAGTGCTGCTCGCCTCGTTCGACATCCTTAGCGAGGATTGGCGCCCGATGGTGGGGCCGGCGTCGACGAACCCGACCCTCGGACATGAGAGCGAGTCCCAGCGCGACCTCTTCGCCCGCCGCCTCGAGGACCACCGCCGCCAGCGCCTCGCCGAGATCGCCCCGCGGGTGTGGCAGGAGGCCCGGCGGCGCGACTGGACCCGCATCCTCGTCGCCGCCTCGCCAGAGCGCGCCGACGCCCTGGCGTCCCACCGCCCAGACGGCGGACCGGGGCTCGTGACGGGTACGCGCCTGCTGGCCGCGACGCTCAGCCCGCAGGAGGTGCGCGAGGCGGCCGAGGGGGAGCTCATCGCCGCGCGACTGGCGGAGGAGCGCGTCCTGACCGAGCGGGTGCGCGACGAGGCGCTCTCGGCGAACGGGCGCGCGGTCGTCGGTATCGCCGACACCATCAGCGCCCTCGCCGAGGGCAGCGTCCACCACCTGCTGCTCGACCCCACCCGACGGCCGGCCGGCGCCCGCGCGCCCGGCGGCGGGCTGGTCCCGGAGGGCGAGCTGCCACCGGGGGCCAACCCCGCCGAGATGGCCCCGGAGCCGCACCTGATGGAGCGACTCCTGGAGATGGCTCTGAAGACCGACGCCCGGGTGACCGTGCTCTCGGGCGCCGCCGCCGAGCTCCTGGCCGACCATGGCGGCGTCGCAGCCGAGCTGCGCTGGTAGACGGAATGACGCCCGGCCTCGACGCTGCCCCCCCGATCCCCGACGAAATCCGCGTCGACGGAGCAGTGGGCGACGCCCGGCGCCGGTGAGCCCGGGGCGGTTCCAGCCACGAGCTCCCATTCGCGGGCCTGCATCGCCCGGATTGGCTGCGCTGGCGCTACGTGGGCGATGTAGCGTTCGAGGGATCGGTCCGGCGCCGATTCGGCGCGCGGCCCCCGAGAGCGATGCGCGCAACCATGCCGGCCGAGATGCCGAGGGCCTCGGCGATGGAGCGCTGGGTCGCGCCGGAAGAGATCTCCGAGCGGATCAGCGCATCCCGGGCATCCCGGGCCTCTCGCGCGATCGCGTCCGCTTGGGCGGCCCGCTGGTGCAACTCGCGAGCCGCCCTAAGGGCGTCGGCAGCCATTCAGCGAATGCCCTCGTCGCGCGACTGCACGGGGCGCGCTCCGGTGAACCAGGACTCTGACGGGTCATCCCACTCGACCGTGGAGCCGTCGGTGAGGATGAAGAGGGTGAAGTCGTCGGAGGCGTTCTCAGTCGCCTCCTGGTCGATGGTCGGCCAGTGGATGACGACGTCCTGCCACTCGTGTTCCCCGTCATAGGCGTTGAGGGCGTCTGCGAGGGCTTGGGCGTTGGTGGAATCGTTCATCGGGTCCCGCCCCTCTGTGCGATTGCTTACCGAAGTAAGCATCCTCCACGGTGATCGGTCGGGTCAATTGCGGTGAGCGGACCGCCATTACGTCCGACCCGTTGTGGGCGTCGAGGCGAGGCAATGATCCTCGAGCCGGAGGCCATCCGGGCGTTGTTGTCCGCCCCCGGGGGCGCCGACCAGGATGTCCGCCACACCGTCGCCGTTGACGTCGCCGGCACGGTCACGGAGGTTCGCGCGAGCTCGTCGTAGGGCGCCGCCCCGTCGATGCGGGCGAGCGCCAACGGGCCGGGGGCGGCCAGATCGACTTCGGCCGGCTGCTTTCGCCCTGCCAGCACCCGGCCATCTGGATCGCATCGACAACGAGCTCTGAGCACCAACAGGTCCTCGCGCATCGACCAGCCGACCACGTGCGGCTGCAGGCGTCGGCGACCACCGCGACATGGAGCCAGCCGGCCAGGTGCGGACATCGGTGAGGTCGGCCATCCAGAGGGCGTTCTGTCGCTCGGCGACGAAGACCCGCTCCACCAGATCAGCGGCCGGATGCGCCGGCGGGCGGCCGCCAGATCGAGCGCGATGTCGGTGCTCGTGCCCGCAACTTCGCCGCGGTCGATGCGCTCCTGGCGCAACCAGTTGTAGATCGTGGCCTCGCTCATCCCGAAGGTCGCGACCAACTGCGTGACCTTCGTGCCCGAGCGGGCGAGCTCGACGACTTGGCGGCGAATCTCGGGCGGGCACCTGCGGGGTATCTGAATCCTCCTTGCTGCGGAAGGACTCTAGAAACCCGACTCCACCGAACCGGGGGTAGATCATCGCCGTCTTCCCCCGGTGCGGAGGTGCCCCCAGCCTCGTTGGAGGGTCCCAGACCTCGGCCAGGGCAGCCTCGCTCCACCCGGGATGGCCGGGCTGCGACGGACCCGGCCGGCGCCCGTCTCGTCTCAGCCCCCCGATGACCCGGGCCGAGCTGGATCGGGCGGCGAAGACCACCGCCGCCCTCATCAAGACCATCCGCGGTGGCCAGGTGTATGCCCTTCCGGCGACGCTGCATCGCCTGGAGGGGGCGCAGCTCATTCTCGAGCTGCTGGCGCACGGGGAAAAGGACCCGGCGGCCCTGGTCGCACGGCTCCAGGAGCCGGTGTCTAAGAATGTCCTGTGAATCGCCTCCCCGACCTCTCCTGGGCCACGTCGCGACCGATAGACGAGAGGGAAACCGGACCACGGGAGGAACGATGAGCGCGATCTCGGGCATCGCACAGTCGTCGCAGGTGGCGGCCACCGGTTGGGGCGGCCAGGGCCGCGACGCCATGCGCCAGAAGGTCGAGCAAGCGGCGGCGCAGACGCTGGGGATGAGCGCGAGCGATCTGACGACGGCCCTCAAGGGCGGCGCATCGCTCGCCGATCTGGCGACCGCGAAGGGCATCTCGCGGACCGACCTCCTCAACAGCGTCGCCACGGCGATCGGTCAGAACGCCCCTGCGGGCGCGGCCCAGTTCGATCCCGCGCAGATGGCGAACAGGATCATCGACCGCAAGGGCGGGGGCCACCACCACCACCATGGCGGGGCCGGTGGCGTGAGCGGTGCGGCCGCGGCCAGCAGCGCCGACGCCGCGGGTCAGGCCCTGGCGGCCCTCGGCTCCTCGCAGGACCCCGACGGCGACGGTGACGTTGACGGGGCATCGGGGGACGGGTCCTCGGGCACCGACTTCGCGAGCCTGATCCAGAAGCTCCGCACGGCGCCGAGCGAGGTCCAGTCGTCCTTCGCATCCATCGGGGTGGACACCACGGCCTGAGCCCCCGGGGCCGGAGAGCCCTCGCGTTGCCGGCCCGCCGCCGGGCCGTCTGCCCGCTGCGAACCATCGCGACAGGCCGCCGCCGCCCATTCTGAAATAGGCTCTTAAGGCAGGGATGCCCGTCGTTGCGGGCGTTCCCGCCGTGAGCGTGGCGTCCCCCAACACGTCCCCCAACGTGCCGGGGCCGTTGAAGATGTCCTCGAAGGCCGCCCCTGCCACATCGAGGTCGGCGTCGTCAGTCAGGTGCGCGTAGACGCGGGCCGTGATGTTCATGTCCGCGTGCCCAAGGAGGCGCGACACCTTGATCAGCGGCACGCCTCTCATGAGCAGGAGGGAGGCGAAGGTGTGCCGGAGGCCGTGCAGGGTGACCAGCCCCTTCCCTCCGGCGTCCACCAGCCCGGCGCGGAGCATCGCGCGCGTGCAGGTCTGCGTCGGCGTGTGCTGCTCCATCATCCCGCCGTCGTTGCCGGGCCAGACGAACCCCTTGGCGTCGGCGCCGCCGCGCGTGACGGATTCTTCGAACCAGGCGTCGAGCGCGGCGGTGAACGTCGCGGAGATCGGGACGGTCCTCGATCGGCGGCCCTTGGTCGGCCCCTCGTAGCTGCGGCGTCGTCGGCATCAGCGGCACCAGGTGCGGCTTCACGGGCTGCGCCGACGCGGCCGACGCGGCCATCGCTCCGGCCGCGGCCGCCGCGACGGCCAGCGCGGCGATCCGTGAGCTGGGCATCCCGACCCTCCTCCGGCGGACCCTCGCGTCGACGAGGATCGGTCGCATTGCCGGGCCGATCCTAGGGGCGGGGGCTGGGGCGATCGACGCGTCGTGGCGCCGGCGGACGATGACGGGTTTCCCGCGCGCTCATCCGTGGAGGCTGCCGATGCGCCGCCGGGCGGCGGGCGGGAGCCTCGTGTCACGCATCCGTCCAGGAGCTTCGCCATGTCTCCGCCGTCGGGGCCCCGGCCCAAGGTGGCTGTCTTCGCCCCGTCGCCGCTGGTCACGGTGACGATCGAGGCCGGCGACGTGTGGCCGGAGGTGCACTTCCATGCGGGAGGCCAGGGCGTGTGGGTCGCGCGGCTCGCCGGGGCCCTCGGCGCCGAGGTCCGACTCTGCACCGTGCTGGGCGGGGAGTCCGGGCAACTGCTGTCGGCCCTCCTCGCGACGCCGGGCGTCGAGGTGCTCGCCGCGCCCGGCCACCGGTCCAACGGGTCGTACGTGCACGACCGGCGCAGCGGCCACCGCGTGGTCGTCGCCGAGGTGCCCGCCCCGCGCCTGCACCGGCACGAGATGGACGACCTCTACGGCATCGCCCTCACCCGCGGGATGGACTGCGGCGTGATGTGCCTCACCGGGCCGCAGCACGCCCGGGTGATCGAGCCGGACCTCTACCGCCGCCTGGCCGCCGACCTGCGCAGCAGGGGGGTCGTGATCGTCGCCGACCTCGTGGCGCCGACGCTCCTCGCCGCGCTGGAGGGGGGAGTCGACGTGTTGAAGCTGAGCGCGGTCGAGCTCGTGAACGGCGGCTGGGCGGACGACGACGACCCGCCGAGCCTGATCGCCGCGCTGGCCTCCCTGCAGGAGCGCGGCGCGAAGACGGTCGTCGCCTCCCGCGCCGCGGAGCCCGCGCTCGTGCTCACCGGCGGGCGCCTTCTCGAGCTCGGCGGCCTGACGCTCACGGCGGCAGACCCCAGCGGTGCGGGCGACTCGATGGTCGCCGCGCTCGCGGTGGCCCTGGCCGAGGGGCGCCCGCTGGACGACGCGCTACGGTTCGGCGCCGCGGCGGGCGCGCTGAACGTCACGCGCCACGGGCTCGGAACCGGCGACCGGGAACAGATCCAGCGGCTCGCGGACGCCGTGCGGCTCGTCGAGCTCGAGGGGGCGCGGTGACCCGCGGGAACGGTGGAGCGCTCCGTCCGACCGCCCTCCTGGTGGCCGAGCGGGCGGTGGACGAGGGCGCGCGACGCCTCGTGCGCGGCCGCGGGCACCTCGGGACGCTGGTCGCGAAGGGAGACCGCGACTTCGCCACGGCGATCGACGTCGAGGTCGAGCAGGCGATCCGGCGAGTGCTGGCCGAGGCCGCTCCGGGCATCCCCTTCCTCGGCGAGGAGACCGGCGGCCCCTCGGCGGACTCCGGGCCGATCTGGGTGCTCGATCCGATCGACGGCACGGTCAACTTCGCCCGCGACAGCCCGCTGTGCGGCATATCCCTGGCGCTCGTCATCGGGGGCCTGCCCCGCCTGGCGGTCGTCGACCTGCCCCTGCTCGGCGAGCGGTACGTCGCGGCGGAGGGCGTCGGGGCCTTTCTCAACGGGCAGCCGCTCGCCGTCGCCTCCCGCCCTCTGCGCGACGCCGTGATCGGCTTCGCCGACTTCTCCGTCGGCCGGGACGCTCCGGTGGAGAACCCGCTGCACGTGCGCCTGATGGCCACCCTGGCGCGCACCTGCCTGCGGGTGCGGGTCCTCGGGTCCGAGGCGCTCGACCTCGCCTGGACGGCGAACGGGCGGTTCGACGCGGCGATCATGCTGTCCAACCAGCCCTGGGACGTCTGCGGCGGGGTGCTGCTCGTCCGCGAGGCCGGCGGGATCGTGTGCGACCTCGACGGCTCCGAGCACGACCTTCGGTCGGAATCGACGATCGCCTGCGCGCCGGCGCTGCTCGGCGACCTGCTGCCCGTCCTCGACGCGGCGCGCCGGGCATGAGCGTCCCCTCGCGCTCCCGGATCGACGCGGCGCGCCTGCGCGAGCGTGCCGCCGGGCGCGAGCCGGCATGGCCAGCACCAGGGTGGTGCCGCAGCTACCGGCTGTCCGTCGAGCCAGGCGATGGTCTCAGTGCCCCCCAACGTGCCCCCAAGCGTGTTGGGGGATAAGGGTCCAGCCCCAACCCGGACGAGCTGCCGGACTCCCTTTGTCCGTACGCCCGACATGCTCGGAAACGCCTACTACACCGGCGTGGTGGTCTTCATAGGCACGCCGCACCCGGGTCGCCACGGGGCGCTGGTCTCTGAGGAGCTGTTCGAGCAAGTCCAGGCTGTGCTGCACGGGCACCGGCCTCCGGACGCCCCCTTCAAGAAGAGGATGGCAGCCCCGGGCCCCGAGGAGCGATTCCGCCCCCCCGGGGGGGCGGAGAACCATCAGTGCTCGCAGCAGCCGTCCGCGCAGCCGGCGGGCTCGGCGACACCGGCGAGCGGGTCGCTCACGCAGCACCCCTCGCCCCGCCAGGCCTCGAGTCCCTCCTTCACCGCGACGGCGGCGATCAGGAGGCCGACCACCGGGTCGAGCCACCACGCCCCGAAGGCCATGTTGCCGAGCAGCCCGACCAGAAGGGCCGCCGACAGATAGGCGCAGAGCATGTTCTGGCGGCCCTCACCCTTTGTGGCCGCCGAGCCCAGGCGCTCGGCCAGGCGCTGCTTGGCGATCCCGAGGTAGGGCATGACGACGAGGCTCGAGGCGGCGAGCGCGACGCCGAGGACGCTCGTGTCGGGCCGCTCGCCGAGGGCGAGCGCCTTCACCGACTCGTAGCCCACGTAGGGCGCCAGGAGGAAGAACTGGACCGCCACCAGCTTCTGCGCGCGGGTCTCGGCGGCCTCGGAGAAGACGCGGTGGCCGGTGAAGCGCCAGATGATGATGGCCGATGCGAACCCCTCGATCGCCGAGTCGAGACCGAAGCCGACCAGCGCGACCGAGCCGGCCATCACGCCGGCGAGGATGCCGATCCCGCCCTCCAGGGCCATGTAGCCGAGGCTGAACCACGAAAGGAGCCGTACCCGCGCGGCGAGTCGCAGGCGCTCGCGCTCGGCGGGGCGGGGCTGGGCGGGCGCGAGCGTGCTCACGCGCGCACTCCGGCGGGCAGGACCGACTCCAGGAGCGTCGAGCCGGCCTCGGTCAGTCGGTAGAGGACCATCTTGCCCTCACGCCGTGAGGCGACCAGGCCCGCGGCGCGGAGCGCGCGGGCGTGGTGCGAGACGAGCTTGTCCGAGCGCCCCGTCACCCAGGCCAGGTCGCAGACGCAGAGCTCGCCCCCCTCGCGCAGGCAGGCCGCCACCGCCAGGCGCGTCGGATCGGCGAGGGCCCTCGCCCGCTCGGAGGCGGCGGACAGCTCGTGCGCAGCGGGCAGCGTGGCACGGACGGCCTCGGCCCTCGGCAGGTCCAGGCAGAGCAGATCGCAGGCATCCCGGTTCGCGCTCACCGCAACATCCTAACGGACGTACGAACGTTACCCGGTGGTTCCCTTCGCTGCGTCCAGCCCCGCGATCGCAGAGGGAGCCGGCTCGCGAGACCAGGCGGTGGCCGCCACCCAGACTCCGCTCGCCGCCGTGAGCACGGCCACGAGGGCGATCGCCGGGGCGCTGCCGAGCGCGTCGGCGACCAGGCCGGCCAGGAGGGCGCCAATGACGAAGCCGGAGTCGCGCCAGAATCGGTAGACACCGACGACCGGGGCACGCTCGCTCGGCGTCACCGCGTCCGAGACGGCCGCGATCAGGGTGGGATAGACCAGCGCGGTCCCGACGCCGAGCAGTACCGCGGCGAGGACCGCGGGCGCGAGGGCGCCTTCGCCGGCCGCCAAGAGGCCGAGGGCGGCGGCTTGCACCAGCATGCCCGCCACGATGAGCGGCTTTCGCCCGACGTGGTCCGAGAGCCAGCCGGTGGCGATCTGGCCCGCGCCCCAGACGGCCGGGTAGAGGGCGGCGACGACCCCGATCTGGCCGGCGCTCGCCCCGTTGGCGGCGAGGTAGAGCGGCACCAGGCCCCATGCGAGCGCGTCGTTCAGGTTGTTGACCAGGCCCGCCTGGGAGCAGGCGCGCAGCACCGGGGAGCGCACGGTGGCCTCGGCGAAGGCGCGGCGCAGCGGCAGGTGGGTCGGGGCGCCGTGCTCGCGCTGCTCCAGGGCGACGTGCGCGGCGGTGTCGCGCACGAAGAGCACCGAGATCGCGAGGCCGGCCACGGCGATGATCGCCGCGCCGACCCAGACGATGCCCCGGGGGGCGACGCTCGCCGCGAGCGCGCCCGTGACGAGGGCCGTGGCGGCCACCCCGAGGTAGCCCGCCGACTCGTTCAGCCCGAGCGCCAGGCCGCGCCGGCGCGGGCCGACGAGGTCGATCTTCATCACGACCGTCATGGACCAGGCGAGCCCCTGGTTGACGCCCAGGAATAGGTTGGCGGCGACGATCCAGCCCCAGCTCGGGGCGAGGGCGATCAGCGCAGGCACGGGTAGCGCGACCAGCCAGCCGGTGATGAGCAGGCGCCGGCGCCCCGCGCGGCTCGCGAGGCCGCCGGCGGCCAGGTTGGTGAGCGCCTTGGCGGCCCCGAAGGCGACCACGAAGGAGAGAACCGCCGCCTTTGAAGCCAGGCCGAAGTCCTCCTGGCCCACCAGCGGCAGAACGCTCCGCTCGAGGCCGACCATGGCGCCGACGAAGGCGTTCAGGCCGACCAGGAGGGCGAACTGCCCCGCGTTCTCGCGCAGGCCGAGCCGGACCGGGCCGCTCATGCCCGGGCGGCGACGCCTCCGGAGCGGTTGGCGGCGACGATCGCCGCCCGTCCCTCCGGCGGGGGCGGGATGTCTCGAAGGAGCGCCGCCGTGAAGGCCTCGACGTCGGCGTGCCCCAGGGCTTCGTTGTAGCGGCGCTCGAAGCCGATCGTCGAGAACGGGTTGCCCGACAGCGCGCGCCCGCAGACCGAGCCGCCGAAGTGGCTGGGGTAGACCGACACGTGGTCGGGAAGCTCCATCAGCCGCTCGAGCGAGCCGTGCAGGACGCGCGCCATGGCGGCCGGGTCGCCCTCGGCGTGCAGGTCCGGCCGGCCGACGTCGCCGACGAGAAGCGCGTCGCCGGTGAAGGCCAGCCAGGGCTCCTCGGTGCCGCGGCGCCGATCGGCGACCAGGTACGCGGCGTGGGCGGGAGCGTGGCCGGGCGTCATCAGGGCCGTGACCACCACGTTGCCGAGGTCGATGAGCTCGCCGTCGGCGAGCGGGTGATGGTCGAAGGCGACCCCCGCGCCGGCCGGCAGGTAGGCCCGCGCGCCGGTCGCCGCGACGAGCGCGGGAAGGCCCGAGAGGTGGTCGGCCTGCACGTGCGTCTCGAGCACGGCGACGATCGGCGCCCCGATCCGCTCGGCCTCGGCCAGGTAGGCGTTGACCAGCTCGGCGTGGGGGTCGACCACCGCGAGGCGTCCCTTGCCGGTGCAGCCGAAGAGGTAGCTCGCGCAGGCGGTCGGCTCGTAGAGGAAGGGGCGCAGGATCATGCCGTCGTCTCCTTCGGCGACGCCGCAGCGGGCATCTCGGTCTCACGGGGAAGGTCCGCCAGGCGCCACTCGGGCCATCCGTCCTCGAGGCGCCGGGCCCGGCGGCCGGACGCGCGCAGGCGCCGGACCGCCTCGTGGGCGTAGACGCAGTAGGGGCCGCGGCAGTAGGCGACCACCTCGGCGTCCTCCGGGAGCTCGGCGAGGCGGGCCTCGAGCTCGTCGAGGGGGATCGAGCGCGCCCCCTGGATATGGCCCGCGGCGAACTCGACCCGCGGGCGGACGTCGAGGACGAGGATCTCCCCCGATCCGAGCCGGGAGACGAGCTCCCCGCGTCCGATGGCCTCGACCTCGTCGCCGAGGTAGTCGCGGGCGGCGCGCTCGACCTCGCCGACACGCGTTGCGGCGACGGTGCGAAGCGCAAGCCAGAGCTCGAGGACGTCGTCGCCGGCGAGGCGATAGTGGACGCGCGGCCCCTCGCGCCGGGTGCTCACGAGGCCGGCGCGGCGCAGGATCTGGAGGTGACGGGAGGCGTTGGCGACCGACAGCCCCGCGGCGCCGGCCAGCTGCTCGACCGACCGCTCGCCCTGGGCGAGCAGGTCCACGAGGGCCAGCCGTGGTCCGCTGCCGAGCGCCCGGGCGACCTCGGACACGGCGTCGAACAGGTCCTTCTTCAGATGACGGGAGTCGGCGGGCATGCGGTGATTCAATCATTCAAGCAATTACTTGACAATGGCCCCTCCGCCGTAGGTAGATGCCTCATCGGCGACGTGGCACTGGTGACCGCGCCGCCCCGAGTGAAAGGGGAAGGGCGATGAGAGAGCTCACGAACGAAGAGCAGGCGGAGATCAGCCGCGACGCGGCCCTGCCTCAGCTCGATGCGCGCGAGCTGATCGACGAGGACCACCTCGAGCGGGCCATCAAGGAGATGTACACGGAGGTCGCGCTCCGGCCCGATGGCGACTTCCACTTCCTCACCGGACGCCCACTGGCGGAGGCGCTCGGCTACGACACGGTTCTCCTCGACCGGATCCCGGACGCGGCGGCCGCATCGTTCGCCGGCGTCGGGCACTACTTCGACCTCGCCGGCCTCGAGGAGGGCGAGTGCGTCGTCGACCTCGGCAGCGGATCGGGCACCGACCTGTTCTGCGCCGCCGTCCGGCTCGGGCCGGCCGGGCGCGCGATCGGGATCGACATGACCCCGGCGCAGCTCGACAAGTCGCGCCGCCTGGCCGATGACCACGGCTTCGCCCAGGTCGAGATCCTTGAGGGCCGCATCGAGGCGGTGCCGCTGGAGGACGGGATCGCCGACTGCGTGGTCTCCAACGGCGTCATCAACCTCGCGCCGGACAAGGGCGCGGTGTTCCGCGAGGCGGCGCGGCTCCTGCGGCCGGGGGGCCGCCTGGCGCTCGCCGACATCATCAGCGGGCGTCCGCTGGTGGGGCGCACCCGGCGCAACACGGATCTGTGGGCGGCGTGCATCGGGGGCGCCATCCCCCGCGACAGCTACGTGGAGGCGATCGAGCAGGCCGGGCCGACGGTCGAGGAGGTGCGCGAGAACGCGTACGAGTTCCTGAGCGAGCGCGCGCTGCAGGCCTGCGACAAGTACGGCGTCGCCAGCGTGTCGCTGCTCGCGCGCAAGTAGGACGAGGACGCGCGTCCAGGGCGACCTGACCAGCACGGAGGCCTACGCCTCAGGCGGCACCGGACCCTCAGAAGACGAGCACCCGCTCGGCCCACAGCGTCCAGTCGGCGAGCCCCTCGAGTGTCGAGCGGCGTGCGCCCGGCAGGAGGCGATCCTCGGGGAGGCCGCGGGCGTCCATGCAGGTGCCGCAGAGGCCGATCTCGGCTCCGCGGCGCCCGAGCGCCTCGATCATCCGGCCGAGGTCGTAGTAGCCCTCGGGCACCTTCTGGCCCGCCACCGCGCAGCCGACCGAGTCGGCGAGCATGAAGACGCGGATCTCGGTCTCCTCGCGCTTTGCGAGGGCATAGGCGAGACGCAGGCCGTTGTACGAACGCTCGGTTCCGTAGGGCGGCTCGTTCAGGACGAAGAGGATCCGCACGGCGCTCACCGCGCCTCGACGGCAACGGGACGACCCGCGACAAGCTGGGCGACGAGGGCTTCTTCGAGACGCTCGGCCCCGATGCCCTCCGCGCGGGGCGCGAGCGCCTGCCGTCGGCCGGGTGCTCTCATCGCAGAACCGGGCGCTCGGCGACGAGCTCGCCCTCGATCTCACAGCCGGCGGCGAGGGTGTTGAAGACCGTCCCGTGCTTTTGCAGGTTGCGGTGAAGGAGGGCCACGCGGCGCTCATCCTCGTCGGTCGCCACGCGCAGCTCGTAGCGGATGCGCGTGAAGCGCGGGGGCGAGTCCTGGCGCTGGAGCTCCACCCGCACGGACGCACCGGACTGGCGGAACGGGAGGATCTCGGAGAACCGCTCGACGTTCTTGAGAAGGCACGCGGCGAACGCCGCGCCGAGGAGCTCCGCCGGACCGGGGAGCTGCGGCCCCGGGGCCGGTGAGCTGTCGAAGGCGATCAGGCTCTCCTTGCAGGCGACCTCCGCCACAACATCTCCGGCGAGGCGGGCCTCGACCACGTAGGCCACTAGCCCTCCTTGGCCGGTTCCGCGCCGGCCGTCAGACGGCCGGAGGCAGGCTCGTCGGGCTGCGGGTACTCCGCCCCGCACCACTCGCAGTGGGTGAGCGGCTCGGCGTGGATCACCTCGGGCCTGGCGGGAGTGGGCGTCGTGTCGCAGACGGAGCAGGGGATCGCCTCGGTCATCTGGTGGGCGTCAGCCATGTCGAGCCACCTCCTTGGGCTTCACGGGCCGGTGACCGTCGGCACGCGAGGGGGCAACCGGTCGACATCGACGCTATCGCCGCGTGGGGACGACGACCGCCGAGCATCCCCTCACCGTGAGAGCGGGGAAACCCGCAGCGCCCGAGCGTCAGGCAGACGCTGACCGGGCGACACCACTCGAGCGCGCTTGACGCCCATCCGGGGCCGACGGAATATCGCCACGCAGACGCCGCGCGAGAGCTCGACCGTCTGACCCTGGGCGCGAGGCTCGCGAGACCGCCGTCCTTCGGAGGCGCCGTGTTTGAGGAACTGCTCCGGGCGGGCCCGCTCGATGCGGGCTGGGCCGCTCTCAGCGCCGGCGACTGGGAGCGCGCCAGGACGCTGTTCGAGGAGCACGTCGCCGAGGGCGAGACGCCGGAGGCGCTCGAGGGGCTGGGCTGGGCCGGTCAGATGCTCGACCAGGAGCGGCTCGCCTTCGGCGCGCGCGAGCACGCCTACCGCCTGTACCTCGAGCGTGGCGACAAGGGCTCCGCAGCGCGGCTCGCCGCCTGGCTCGCCGCCGACTCCCTGTTGTTCCGGGGTGAACCGGCGGTGGCCAACGGCTGGCTCCAGCGCGCGCACAGCCTCATCGACGGGCTCGAGCCCGGAGTCGATCACGGCTGGCTCGCCATCCACGAGGGGCACATCGCGCTCGCGCTGGACGAGGACACGGCCAAGGCCCGGCAGCTTGCGGCGCGCGCGGTCGAGCTCGGCCGGAAGTTCGCCTCCCCCGAGCTCGAGATGCTCGGGCTCGGGCTCGGGGGTCGGGCGCTCGTCAGCGACGGCGAGCTCGAGGACGGCATGCACCTCCTCGACGAGGCGACGACGGTGGCGCTCGCGGGTGAGGCCCGGCTCCTGTACTGCGTCGCCTGGGCCTGCTGCTACCTCGTCTCCGCCTGCGAGCGGGTGCGGGACTACGAGCGGGCAGCCCAGTGGTGCGCGCGCGTCGGCGAGTTCTGTGGCCGGCACGACATCTTCCTGCTGAACACCTGCAGGACGCACTACGCCAGCGTGCTCAGTTGGCAGGGCCGATGGGAGGAGGCGGAGAGCCAGCTCAGCGCCGCCGTCGACGGACTCCAGACGTCCCGGCCGCCCATGCTCGGCGATGCGCTCGCTCGCCTGGGGGAGCTGAGACGGCGGCAGGGCCGGCGGGCCGAGGCGGAGGAGCTCTTCGCCCGCAGCCAGACGCACTCGATCTCCCTGCTCGGGAGCGCGGCGCTCGCCCTCGACCGGGGCGAGCCCTCGGAGGCGCTCGAGCTGGCCGATCGCTACCTCCGCCGGTTCCCCGACCCGAACAGGATCGAGCGCAGCGCCGGGCTTGAAGCTGCCGTCAGGGCGCTCGTGAGCCTGGGTGACCTCGATCGCGCGACCGAGGCGCTTTCGCAGCTCCGCGAGGTTGCGTCGCGCGCGCGAACGCGCCCGCTTCTGGGAGCCCTCCTCTCCGCGGAGGGAACGCTCGCGGCCGCCCGTGGCGCACACGACGACGCGCGGCGTTCGTTCGAGGATGCGTTCGACCTGTTCGTGGCGAGCGACGCCCGGTTCGACGCCGCGCGCGTGAGGCTCGATCTCGCCGCCACGCTCAGCGCCTCGGGTCGCCGAGACCAGGCCGAGCGCGAGGTCGAAGCGGCGCTCGAGGGCTTCCGGGCGCTGGGGGCCCACGGGGAGGGCGCGCGGGCCGAGGCCATGCTCGCGAACCTCAGGCGCGCGCCCGCGCGCGTCCCGTCGGACGCCGCCGGCACGCCGCTCGCCTGCCTGAGCGAGCGCGAGCTGGAGGTCCTCAGTCTCGTCGCCGAGGGCCTCACGAATCAGGGTATTGCGCAGCGCCTCGTCCTGAGCGAGCACACGGTCAACCGTCACGTCGCGAACATCCTGCGCAAGCTCAGGCTCCCCACGCGCGCCGCGGCGGCCTCCCTCGCCGCTCGCCACGGGCTCGCATAGCGAGATCTGGCCATCGGGCCGGGCGTGCCCGTGGATGGCTGGTTTCGGCGATGCCTGCCCGTCCGGTGCGGCCTAGGGTCCTCTCGAATCGTCAGCAAACCGACGCGCGAGCGAGGAGGACCGATGTCAGACGCGCGCAAGGTGGTGATCAACCTCGCGACCGGGCTCGAGGACGCCGAGCGGGTGACCGTGGCGTTCCTGGTCGGCGGCGCAGCCGTCGAGCGAGGCAGACAGGTCGCGATGTTCCTGACCAAGGAGGCCGTCCGGCTCGCGCTGCCGGGGTACGCCGAGGCGGTCGCGTGCGAGGGCTGCCCACCGCTCGCCCGGCTCGTCGAGCAGTACGCCGAGGGCGGGGGAGAACTGATGGTCTGCCCCATCTGCTTCAACGCCCGCAAGTTGGACCAGGCCGAGCTCGTTTCGAACGCGCGGCTCGGCGGCGCCACACCCCTGTGGGAGTGGATGGGCGACGACGGCGCCACGGTCTTCAGTTACTGACCTCGGCGCCACTCCCGTCGCAAGTCCTTACCGGGACGGATTTCAGGCGGCTCGCCGACACGCTCGCCACCGCGGCCATTCGTAGGAAGACCTAGTGTCTTGATTCAATAGTTCGCGTGCAGTAAGCGGTAGACTGCTCTCATGCCTGATCCGAGAGCGGTATCCGTAGTCCTCAGCGATGAGGAACGCGAACAGCTGGAGGCCTGGGCGCGGCGGCGAAAGAGCGCCCAGGCCCTCGCGATGCGCTCGCGGGTCGTCCTCGGCGCGGCCGAGGGTCTGAAGAACACCGAGATCGCCGAGCGGCTCGGCATCACCCGCGGGATGGTGGGCAAGTGGCGGGCCCGCTTTGTCGCCGAGCGCCTGGATGGCCTGGTCGATGAGCCCCGGCCCGGCCGGCCGCGCACGGTCACTGACGCCCAGGTGGAGCAGGTGATCACCACCACCCTGGAGCGCACCCCAAAGAACGCCACCCACTGGTCGACGCGCTCGCTGGCCAGCGAGCTCGGCCTCAGCCAGTCGGCCGTCCTTCGCATCTGGCGGGCCTTTGGCCTGCAGCCCCATCGCCAGGAGGTCTGGAAGCTCTCTCGGGACCCTCAGTTCGTCGCCAAGGTGCGCGATGTCGTGGGGCTCTACCTCGACCCTCCCGAGCGCGCGGTGGTGCTGTGCGTCGATGAGAAGTCCCAGATCCAGGCCCTCGATCGCACCGCCCCGATCCTGCCGATGCTGCCGGGCACCCCCGAGCGCGCCACCCACGACTACCGCCGCTCGGGCACATCGAGCCTCTACGCGGCCCTCGATCTGGCCAGTGGCAAGGTGATCGGCTCCCTGCACGCGCGCCACCGCGCGATCGAGTTCCGCCGCTTCCTGGCAACGATCGATGCCGCGGTCCCCGAGCACCTGGACGTCCATCTGATCATCGATAACGCCTCCACCCACAAGACGCCGGCCGTCAAGCGCTGGCTACTGGCCCACCCGCGCTTTGTCGTGCACTTCACCCCGACCTCGGCCTCCTGGCTCAACCTGGTCGAGCGTTGGTTCGGTGAGCTGACCACCACGAGCCTGCGCCGGGGCACTCACCGCTCGGTGCGTGCCCTCAACGCCGACATCCGGTCCTGGATCGCGGGCTGGAACGAGAACCCCCGCCCCCACGTCTGGACCAAGACCGCCGACCAGATCCTCGAGTCGATCGCGCGCTACTGCACGCGAATCAATGCATCAGGACGCTAGTCCGTAGCGGTCGCGCCTACCGGAGGAGGAAGTGGGCGGGTCAGACGGCCCGCGAGGTCCCGGCTCAACGCGCGGGCCGCTGCGTGCGCAGCCCCGGTCGGCGCCTACTTATGGCCCCGACGGGCGATGTGCGCCATCCGCGAGTTCAGCGAGATGAAGCGCCACAACTGGATGATCGGATTCCTGCGCCGACGCAGGGTCCGCTTCGTGGGAAGCGACGCCTGACCGATCGACGGCTCCTGTTCGAGCATCGCTCTGCCTCCGGCTTCGGGGTGGGCGACTGCGGGTGTTGTTGCCCCGCTCACTCGGGGATCAGCCACCACAGCGGCCGCGCCTTCGCCTTGTAGATGAAGAGGTGATGCAGGAGGACCTTGGTCCAGTGCCCGGCCAGGCCGATCTCCCCCTTCGTGTGACGCAGGTCGCGGCCCGTCTGCGGGAACCGCTCATAGTCGGGGACGACGGGGTACATCGTCATCCCGGCGGCGCTGCCGGTGAGCATGCCCGTGCCCGCGGAGGCGATGCACCCCGCTCCCATGCGGGCCATCGACGCCGTGCGCGGCGGGGTGTCGCCGCCGTACCTGATGCGGTCGGCGATGGTCTCCGCGACCGTGCGGCCCATGATCCCGGACGGCATCCCCGTCCGCGGAGGTGCCGGGGAGATGACAGTGCCGTCGGGGGCCTTCCTCGGCCGGGAGATGGGGTGCGGGGGCGCGAACGCGATGCCGACGGCGAAGACGTTCGAGTACGCGGGGCTCTCGTACGTCTTCGGCCAGTCGTCGGCGCCCCAGGCCTCGTACTCCTTTGGCGCGTAGTCGGCGTCAACCTTCATGAAGCCGTTGGGCGCGAAGAGGCGGTCGGTGATCTCCTCACCGGCTCGGTCGTAGGCGGCGATCTCCTGGCCGCGGAACGGGGGGAGCAGCATCGCGAAGTCGAACGCCATCTCGTGGGTGGTGCCGTCGAGGAGCTGATAGTGGATCACGCTCTCCTCGACGCGCTGGACGTGCGCGCCGAGGATCGCGTTGACGCCCCGCTCGCGGAAGATGGACGCCGTCCACAGGGCGCTGGTGGTGACGAATCCCTGCTGCTTGAACGTCATGCCGCCCACACCGAAGTCGCCGAGCGCGTGCTCGTTGGTGAGGTAGATGATCTCCGCGAGGTCGCGCACGCCGGCCTCGCGGATCTCGTGCTCGACGTTGAACGCGTACTCGAAGGCGGCGCCCTCGCAGGTGCACGTGCCGTGGCCCACGCCGATCACCAGCGTCTGGGCCTGCCCGGCGCGCATGCGCTCGATCGCAGCGCGCAGGCCCTCCGCGGCCTGGGCGGCATGGTCGGCGGTGCAGACCGAGAGCGTGTGCCCGTCGGGCCCCAGGCCGGGCGTGGCGCCGAAGTTCAGCTTCGGGCCGGTGGCGTTGACCAGGTAGTCATAACGCAGCCGGGCCGTCTCGCCCGCCCACTTGGGATCGGTGTACGCGATGTCCACCGCGCCCTGCGGGCTCTCCGCGTCACCCTCGGGGCGGATCGCGACGGCGCGGGCCTGGTGCAGTTCGATCCCCGTCCTGCGGTAGACGGGTGCCAAAGCGAACACCACCTTCTCCCGCGGCATCTGATCGACGCCGACCCAGATGTTGGAGGGGATCCAGTTCCAGTTCGCGTTGGGGGTGACCACGACGACCTCGTGGTCGCGGCCGACCATCCGGCGCAGCCGCAGGGCGGCGGTATGTCCGGAGATCCCGGCTCCCAGGATGACGGTGCGAGACACGATTCCTCCGATCACAGGCGCCCGCGCGTCGTCGTCACGACGCCGCCGGTCGGCTCTTGGTTTCGCGTTGCCCCAGGACGCGCGGACTCGTCGAACCAAGGCTCAGCTGACGCAACACCCCTCAGCGTCCCGGTGGGGATGTCCCCAACACGTTCGCGTGCCCTCATGACGCGACACGCTGAAGCACCCTGCCGCTTGCTTCATCGGTGCTTGTCTCTTCACTGCTGCGGCCTTCTACGGAACGCTTCCGGGGGCAGTCATTCGCGTCTCCTCTCCGTCTCTGACAGGGCTCCGGTGCGGAGCGAGCCGGCTCTGCATGGATTGATCGGCCTGGATGATCAATGCCGCCGAGATCCGTCTTGGACCCGGGCAGGCACACCGGACTAGCGTGCAGAGCGACCGGGTCCGGCGCCGACGGACGCTCCTCGATGACGGTGGCGCCGAGAACCCCGAAACGGAAGACGAGCGGGGGGATCGGCATGGCGCGCGTCACGTATATCGAGGAGGGGACGACCGACGACCCGACCGTCCAGGCGGCTTTCGAGCGGATGATCGCCAAGCGCGGCAAGGTCACGAACATCTATAAGGCGCTCGCTCACAAGCCGGCGATCCTGGCGGTGATGGGTCCGTTTGTCGCCGCGGTGCAGCAGCCCGACGAGATCGACGCCAAGCTGAAGGAGCGGATCATCCTGCGCGTCTCGATGCTGAACCGCTCCGGCTACTGCACACACGCCCACGAGCAGATCAGCGCGAAGATGGGCTTCTCGCCCTCTGAGATCGCCGAGATGCGCGACCCGGCCTCCGCGGAGATCGGCGAAGACGAGCGCGCCGCCCTGGCGTACGCGCAGGAGTTGACGCTGCGGCCCGGCGACATCTCGGACGGCGTCTACGAGGACCTCGCGCGGCACTTCAACGAGTCCCAGATCGTCGAGATCACGATGATCGCGGCGCTCTACAACATGATCAACCGCTTCAACGAGGCGCTCAAGCTGGACCCGGAGGAATACTGAGCGCGAGCGGTTCGCGCCGGCACGACATCGGGCCGCGACTGTACGACGGATGCGTCGGGCTACTTCGCCGTCAGCATGAGGATCGGGACGGCCGAGTGACGCCGAAGGGATGCACAGACCTCCTCGCCCGAGATGTCCGGGAGCATGAGATCGAGCACGACGAGGTCGGGCATCTGGGTGGCCACCGCGTCGATCGCCCGCTGCCCCGTCGCGGCCGTCCGCACGGCGAACCCGTCCTTTCGCAGGTAGGCCGAGGCGATCTCGATGATGCCGGGCTCGTCGTCAACCACGAGCACTGAGCGGCTCACGCCGGCCGGTCCTCCTGGGCGCGCGCGCCCATCACCCGCCCGTCGGGTACCAGAGCTCGCGCCACCGCTGCATCCGGCCGATCTCCTTCGCCTGGGCCGAGATGATCTCATCCGCCAGCTGCACGACCTGCTGGTGGCGGCCACCGCTCTTGACGCTGTCCGCCATCACCACGGCGCTCGCGTGGTGGGGGATCATCATCGCGAGGAAGGCGCGGTCGAAGTCGTCTCCCGACGCGGCCTCGAGCGGGCTCATGTCGGTCCCCATGATGACTCCCGTCGTGTCCGGCTGCAGGGCCGAGCCGAACCACTGCCGGTGCCTGGCCTTCATCTGCCGGATCTCGGCCTTCTGAGAGGAGGCGATCTCTCTCGCAAGGGCGCGGATCTCCGGGTGCTGCGCCTTCTCCAATGCGAGCTGGGCCATCGCGATCGCCGACTCGTGGTGGGGCACCATCTGCTCGAGGAAGGCCTGCTCGCTCACCGCCGTGGTCATCCCGGCCGCGCGGCCCGAGTGTCCCGCCGCCGCTTCGCTGTCGGTGCCCATCGTGCTGGCCATTGCAGCGTCTTCGCCGCCGTGGTCGCCTCCCATCCACGCGACCGCACCGATACCGAGTCCGACGACGATTCCAATTGCTCCGATCACCGCCGGCACAGGCCAGGATCGGGTTCCCAAGGTTGCACCTCCATCAGACATGTCCGGTCCCAGCCTGGATACCAAGGGTGTGTGTCGGAGCCGTGACGAGCGAGTTCGCCTGATGGGCCGGCCACTCCGAGCGCGCCGCGCATTGCGGAGGCTTGTCCCGTCGTGCGGCGCGGGTCGATAGTTGACGTGCTCGTCGGCGAGCCGGGGGAGGTCGCACTCGAGCACCGGACGCCCGAGCGCACCTACCGGCTGGCCGTCATCAGGGGTGATCGGCGACCCCGCCCGGCCGTGCCGCGGAGATGAGTTCGAGACGCTCCGGTGCGATCCCGACCTCGCCGCCGAGCGCGAGGGGCTTGGCGGTCTGGGGGCGGAGCCCGACAAGACGGTGGCCTTCGTCGCGGAGATGGAGATGGGGCACCGGAGGGGGCCGCAGGTTTACGCCTGCCCGATGCACCCCAAGGTAGTGGGAGAGACGGCCGGATCGCTGCCCGCAATGAGGTATGAGGCTCGTGCCCGCGGCCCTCGTCTCCTCTGCCGGCGCGCACGAGCACGAGCACCACGAGCACGAGGCCCAGACGCCGGGGCATCGAGTGTGAGGACGACATGGTCGAGGTCAACCGCATGACGAACCCCGGTCGACACGCGGTGGAGCATCCTCGATCGCGCAACGGGGGCGGCGAACGAGGCGATCGACTGGCGGTTCCGCGTAGGCGACGGTGGGATCCGTCTAGTCAAGAGATGGGAAAGACCCACGCCCCTGGCAGCGGTCCCGAGCGGTTCCAGACTGAAACGCCGTCGCTTAGAACGCTCCACCGGATGCCAATCGTGGTGCGGCATCCGGTGGAGAGAGCGGAGAGGGGGGGATTTGAACCCCCGTGGGAGCCAAAACCCCCAAACGGTTTTCGAGACGAGCGGCTCGGGCAAGGAAACGCCTGCTCAGAGACCTTTCGTCCCACCTGTGGGAAACCCGGTGGGGGAGTCCGACGCTTCCATGCGCAGCCTCCCCGGGCCCGCCCCCCACCGTGAGGCGTCGTCGTGGTCCGCCGATCCGCGGCACCTGTCGCGCGGATCCGGTCCAGAAACGACGCGACCCGGGGTGCCTGCCCCGGGTCGGATCCAACGGACGAGCGAACTGTGCATCCAGCGTACCCGGAGCCCCGGCCGCCCTCCAGCGGCCCGGGCGGCTCAACCGACAACCCGCGCTTGTGACCGACGCCCGTCACGCGGCCGAAGTCGAGGTCCTCGCCAACGAGCGCTTCGCCGCAGTCGGCGGCGCGCTCCTGGCTGCCCTCGCCGAGTCCGGCCTCAGCGCACGCCGGGCTGCGAACGTGCTGAGCTGGTTCGTCGTCGCCCAGCTCGCCCTCGGTCCCTGGCGTTCGCGCGGTGAGGTGCGCCCTGCCGTCCTCGCTGCGCGCATGGGCGTCTCCAGGTGGACCGAGTGGCGTGCCCGCCGCGACGCGATCGCCGCCGGCGTCATCCGCGACTGGACGCTCCCCGATCCTGAGGCCCGCGGCTACGGCCGCGGTGCGGTTCGGGTGGTGGAGTTGGCCTTCGTTCGAACCCGGGCCGTGACGCAGAAGGTCGTGGCCAAGAAGGAAGAGCGCGCCAGCCGTGCCGAGCGTCGGCGCGAGGCGCGGCGTCAGATGCGGCAGCACGCTGCCGCGGGTTCGATGGACCGCTCCGCCGGTCGCGAGGCGACGCCAGCTCTCCCGGTCGGTCCAGCCGACCTCACATCCCCGGTCGCTGGGCGCCTCTGGGAGCTCCTCAAGCGGGTTCAACCGATGCTTGCCGACGAGGCCTCTTCGCCGCCATTGCATCCGCCGCCAGGGTAGCGGCGTGCTCGACCGTTCGACGAAGGCCAGCGCCACGAAGTAGCCCCCGGGGTCGCCGGCTGCTGCGATGCAGCTCGGTCAGCCGAGCCGGACTCCTCCCGAGCGACTTCGACCGGTGAACCAAGCGCCCGAACGGCGGGTGCGGTCCTGTCCGGCCCGAAAGCCACGCCGCGCGCTGCAACAGTCGCTCTCTGGCAACGTCTACGGGTGCGCCGGACTGCGGTTCAGCGAGCGATACGGCTGATTGCAAGCCTGATGTCATCCCGCCCAGAGGCTCCTTCGGAGCCCATGACTAAGAAGGTGGCCGGTAATGGCCTAGCGGCCGACCACCCGCGTGAGCGGCACCACGGTGCATGTGTGCCCACTCTCGAGAGATGCCTCGGGACTAGGCACCGACACGGCGCTGATGCTCGGCGCGGCCACGTCCGCATCCGCCGGCTCGAGACCGAGCTCGCCGCTGCGCAAGGTCACGCGGTGATCGGACCCTCGGCCGAGGGAAGCAGCGTTCGCCACGCCTGCCGCGTCCTTCGGGGTCACCAACTGCGCCGGCGCAGCGCCCGACGTCGCCGAGGACCTCCCACGCGGCTCTCGCGCCGCCCCAGATCACCGAGGTCGAGAGTGAGTCGGCTGGCGTGGTGAGCGGCTGGAGCGCGCTGCCGCCAATGCCTCGGCGAGCCCCCGCGCGAGGGGTGGCAAGAAGAACGCTCGGACAGGCGGCGAAGCGCCACAGCTCGGTATCGGAATGGCGATCGAGACGACCAGGTCGGTCTCGCTCGGCAGACGCCGCGCGAGAAGAACGCCGCTAGTGGGCCAGCAATGCCTTCATGCCGACGATCACGAGCCCGAGGAATACGTTGACCGCTATCACGGTGAGCGTGCCGGCCCGGCCGAGTCGCTCGAGAGATGCGTAGCGCGCACCCTGGATTCCTAGCGTCGCCACCCCGATCCCCAACGCGAGCCAAACGGCCGTCTGCTCGCTGAGGACACCGAGGGCCGCCAGCACGAGCACCGCGACCGGCGCGGCCGCGGCCGCGGGAATCGACCACTCGCGCCGGGCGACGGCACCGACCTCGGCCCGGTCGAGCCGCCTGCCCCCCTCGATGCTCTCCGCCAGGAGATGGGAGTAGAGGTGCGCGACCCAGAGGACGAGCACGGTCACCGCGACGACCACCGCGAGCCGCCAGGCGTTCGTGTCCTTGCCCTGGTAGCCCGCCGTCACGGTGGCCATCACGACGATCGTGCCGTAGACCGTTCCGGCGATCGTCCTGCCTGCCCCGAAGACCAGGCGCCTGGCTTGTCCCTTGGTCTTGCCACCACTTGCGTGGAAAGGGGATTCTGGAGTCACGACGCTAGGGCTACGACGTTGGAACCCATGGTCACCCTTCTCGGTTTGGCGCTAAGGCACTTCCACGCGCAGGTGTTCGTCTGAGACTTGCGCAGTCCGGGAGACCGTCTCGGCACGTGTACGCGCTCGCCGGCGTGGCCGGCAGCGCCGGCCGGCGCCGGGAACCCTGGAACGACACCGCCTGCGCGGTCGGCGGCGGGACGGGTGAGTTCTGTGGCGAGTCTCACCTCGTCGGGCGGGCGTCACCGGTTCACCTCCTCCCACCAGAGGGGGTCCGGGCGGAACGGCGCAGCGGACACGCCGGTCGCGTCGGTGTCGAGACGGTAGACGAGCCCGGCCGCGGGCTCGGCGCGCCGGCGCTCGTGGCTCCAGCCCTCGGTCGCGGTGGTGACGTAGAGCCGGCTGAGGCCGGGGCCCCCGAAGGCGCAGCACGTGCTTTGGGCGGCTGGTACGGGGAGCGCCTGGAGCAGCTTGCCCTCGGGCGAGTAGCGGTGGACCCGGCCGCCGCCGTACACCGCCACCCACAGGTCGCCAGCGGCGTCCACGGTCATGCCGTCTGGCGAGCCGACGTGCTCGTCGACCGTGGCCAGCGCCCGTCCGCCGGAGATGGCACCCGTGGCCGGATCGAAGGCGAACGCGTGGATCACGCGCGGCCCGCTGTCCACCAGGTACATCGTGCAACCGTCCGGGCTCCAGCCGATGCCGTTGGCGATCGTCAGGCCCTCGAGCACCAGCGAGGTGCTCCCGTCCGGGTCGAGCCGGTAGAGAGCACCGCCGCCGGCCCGGTGGTCGTCGGCGAGCGTGCCGGCCCAGAAGCGGCCCTGCGGGTCGCAGGCGCCGTCGTTCATCCGCGTCCCGGCGGGCGCTGGCTCCCCGAGCCGCGCGCACGCTTCCGTCCGGGCTCAGATGGGCGAAGCCGCGCCCGGCGGCGAGCAGCCAGCCGTCGTCGCCCTCGATGGGCGCGACCGCGCCGACCGTCCCGGGGATGTCGTAGGTGCGCACCGGCACGAGCCCGCCGTCGGCGGCCACGCGGTCGCGGTGGACGCGCCCGGCCAGGATGTCGACCCGCAGGAGCTCACCGCGGCGGGCATCCCAGCGCACGCCCTCGCCGAGCTCGGTCTGCTCGGTCGTGCAGGCGACCGCGGAGCCGGGCGGGCCCGGCTCGGTCGTGGCGTCGCTCACGCCGTCGGAGGATCGCGTGCGACAGCATCCCCCCGGAGACGACCCGGGCGTCGAACCCGTTCTGCAGAAGGCACCGCGTCGCGGTGTAGGCGCGCTGGCCGGAGCGGCAGATGACCTGGATCTCGCGATCGCGGGGCAGCTCGCCAAGGCGCGAGCGCAGCTCGCCCATCGGGATGTTGAGCGCGCCGGGAACCTGCTCCACGGCGAGCTCGAACTTCTCACGCACGTCCAGGAGGAACCCGTCACCCGCGGCGTCCCAGTGCGTCAGGGGCATGTCGCCGCGAAGCACGCCGGCCGCGACCATCCCGGCGAAGTTGACCGGGTCCTTGGCGCTGCCGAAGGGCGGCGCGTAGCAGAGCTCGCACTCCTCGAGGTCGTAGACGGTGGCCCCCATCTGGATCGCCAGGGCGATGACGCTGATCCGCTTGTCCACGCCATCCTCGCCGACCGCCTGCGCGCCGAGCACGCGCCCGTCGGACCTCCGGAAGAGTACCTTCATCGCGATCGGCTTGGCGCCCGGGTAGTACCCCGCGTGGGAGTTCGGGTAGATGTAGACCTTCTCGTAGTCGGTGTCGCCCAGGCGGCCGAGCGTCTTCTCGTTCGCGCCGGTCCAGGCGACCGTGGCAGCCGAAGAGGCCGACGACGGCGGTGCCCTGCGTGCCGCGGAAGTGGGAGTCGCGTCCGGCGATGACGTCGGCCGCGATGCGGGCCTGCCGGTTGGCGGGCCCGGCGAGCGCGATCAGGCTCCATTCGCCCGTGACGAAATCGCGCACCTCGACGGCGTCGCCGACGGCGAAGATGTCGGGGTCGCTCGTGCGCATGTGCTCGTCGACGCGGATGCCGCCGAGCGCGCCGATCTCGACGCCGGCCTTCCGCGCCAGCGTCGTCTCGGGTCGCACCCCGAGCGCCAGGATCACGATGTCCGCGGTGTGGCGGGCGCCCGACTGCGTGGACACGGTGAGCGTGCCGTCGTCGGACCGCTCGAACCCGGCGACCCCGTCGTCCAGCGCCACCGTCACGCCGTGCATCTCGAGGAACTCCGCCACGACGCGCCCGTACTCGGGATCGAGCGGCGTGAGGACCTGATCGGCCATCTCGACCACGGTGACCTCGAAACCGCGGTGCGTCAGGTTCTCCGCCATCTCGAGGCCGATGAAGCCTCCGCCGACGACGACGGCCCGCATCGGCGGGCGCACGGTCTGGAAGCCCGAGTACTTGCCCATCCCGGCGAGGAAGCTCGTGCCGCGCTCGATCCAGCGGCGGATCTCGGCCGCGTCCGGCACGGTCCTCACGGGGAAGATGCCCGGCAGGTCGATGCCGGGCAGTGGCGGCCGGATCGACGCCGCCCCGGGCGAGAGCACCAGCGTGTCGTAGGACTCGGTGGAGACCTCGCCGGTCGCGACGTCGCGCAGCTGCACGGTCTTGTCCGCCGCCGAGACCCCGATCGCCTCGCAGCCGGTCCGGCAGTCGACGGCGAAGTGCTGGCGGAACAGCTCCTCGCTCGCGACCAGCAGATCCGACTCGTGCTCGATGACGCCGCCGACGTGGTAGGGCAGGCCGCAGTTCGCGTACGAGACGTACGGTCCGCGCTCCACCATCACGATCTCGGCCTCTTCATCCAGCCGGCGCAGACGCGCCGCACACGACGCGCCCCCGGCGACCCCTCCGACGATGATGACCTTCATGGTGTCCTCCACCTTCCGTTGTGACGCTGTGGACAGATGCCCCACTCGCCGGCCCGCGCCATGCCGGGCTCGAGCGTGATGAGGCCCACCCCCGAGCGCAGCGCGTCGGGCGGGCAGGTCATCGGCTCGACGGCCAGGCTGCGGCGGTCGATCTGCGGGAGCGGATCGCCCGTGAACAGCATGAGATGGGTGTGGCTGTGGTCCATCCAGAGGGTGAGCCCCGTGTCGTCGCGGGGGTGGCGGAGCTCGACGCGGGCGAGGCCGTCCTCGTCGCGCTCGAGGTCGGTGAAGCAGTGATCGAGGCGGATCGGCCCGATCGGCCTCAGCCGGCGGAAGTCGTACTCCGTGCCCTCGACGGGCTCCGAGCCCGTCGGGATGCCGCGGGCGTCGGTCCGCAGGACCGTCCGGCCGGGGGCGCGCAGGAGCGCGTCATCGACGAGGGCGGTCCCCACGGTCAGGTAGGGGTGCGCGCCGGCGCCGAAGGGGCAGGGATCCGGGCCGACGTTGCGCGCCGTCGTCGTGACCCGGAGGCCGTCCGCGGAGAGGGAGTACTCGACCGCGAGGGCGAGGGAGAACGGGTAACCGGGCTGGGGCCGCAGGTCGTGGTGCATCACGACCCGGTCGGGCTCGTGCTCGGCGGCGCTCCAGGCCGCCCATCGCACGAGGCCGTGGATGGCGTTGTCCTGCTCGGGCTCGGTGAGCGGCAGCTGGTGCCGGCGCCCGGCGAACGCGTACCGGCCGTCCTGGACGCGGTTCGGCCACGGCATCAGCAGCTGGCCGCGGCCCGCCGAGCACATCTCGTCCGCCGGGTACCCGTCGAGCAGCTCGCGGCCCATCGCCGAGTAGGCGCGCAGCCCACCACCGACTTCGACCACGACGGCGCGCTGGTCGCCCCGGGCGATCTCGTACTGCCGGCCGGACGGGGCGCCGGTGGTCGCCACGGCGGGCCGCGGGGCGACATCGCGCGGGCTCACGACAGCTCCTCGAGCCTCTCCGCGAGGATGATCCGTCCGGCCGCCTCGATCAGCGCCAGGTGGGAGAAAGCCTGCGGGAAGTTGCCGAGATGGCGGGCGCTCGCGGTCTCGAACTCCTCGGCGTAGAGCCCGAGCGGCGACGCGATGCGCAGGAGCTTTTCCATCAGGTCGCGGGCGGCCGCCTGCTCGCCGACGATCGACAGCGCCGACACCAGCCAGAAGGAGCAGATGAGGAAGGTGCCCTCCTCGCCGGACAGGCCGTCGTCGGTCTCCGCGGTGCGGTAGCGCAGGATGAAGCCGTTCTCGCTGAGCCCGCCGGCGACGGCGTCGACGGTCGCGCGCAGGCGCGCGTCGGTGCCGGGCAGGAAGCCGAAGATCGCCGCCAGCAGCGTCGACGCGTCCAGCGCGTCGGTCGCGTAGTGCTGGCGCAGGACGCCCCCCGAGGCGCCGTGCTCGAGGATGTCCGCGCGGATCTCCTCCGCGGTGGCGCGCCAGGCGACCTCGCGCTCCGGGTCGCCGCGGATGCCGGCGAGCTTGGCGGCCCGGTCGAGGGCGACCCAGCACATCAGCTTGGAGGACACGTAGTGCTGGGGGGCGCCGCGCGCCTCCCAGATGCCCTGGTCGGGCTCGCGCCAGACCCGCGCCGCGCACTCGGCCTGCGACTCGACGATCGGCCACAGGCGCCGCGGCAGGCGCCCGCTGCGGCGGGTGTGGAGCAGGATCGAGTCGAGGACCGCGCCGTAGACGTCGTTCTGGCGCTGGTCGAAGGCGCCGTTGCCGATTCGCACGGGCCGGGCGCCCTCGTATCCCGACAGGTCGTCCCGGGTGGACTCGGTCAGGTCCCGCCGCCCGTCGATCCCGTACATGATCTGCAGCGAGCCGTCCTCGGTCGGCTCGAGGTCGGCGACGAACTGCATGAACTCGTCCGCCTCCCAGTCGAGGTTGAGCCAATGCAGCGCCTGCAGCGTGAAGGTGGCGTCGCGCATCCAGGTGTAGCGGTAGTCCCAGTTGCGCTCGCCGCCCGGGGTCTCCGGCAGTGACGTCGTGAGCGCGGCCACGGTGGCGCCGGTGGGCATGTAGGTCATGCCCTTGATCGCGAGCGCCGAGCGCTGGATCTGGTCCGCGAAGCGGTGATCGGGCATGCGGGCCCGCCCCAGCCAGGAACGCCAGAAGCGTGTGGTGGTGGCCATCCTCGCCTCGGCGTCGGCGAGATCCTGCGGGATGACGAGCCCCTCGGCCCACGAGAGCGCACAGTACGCGCGCTCTCCCGGGCCGAGGACGTGGCGGGCCCTCACGCGGTTGCCCTCGATCCCGAGCGCGAGGTCCGACCCGAGCCGGATCGTCTGGCCCGCGCCGCTCGCGTCCGCAGCGTGCTCGCCGCCGTCGACGAGCGTCCATTCGGCCGCCGTGCGCCCGTAGTCGAACGCCGGCTCGCAGACCAGGTCGATCTCGACGCGGCCCTCCAGGCACTCGACCGTCCGCACCAGCATGTGGTCGGCATCGTCGTCGGCCGGCGGCCGCGTGTGGGGTGTGATCGCGTCGGCGTGCTCCCGCGCCCCCATCGTCAGCGCGTCGCGGACGAGGACCCAGCCCGAGGGCGTCTTCCACGCCGTCACGAGCACGTTCGTCCCGGGCTCGTAGAGGCGCGCGGTCGGGTGGTTGATGCCGAACGGGGCGAAGCGGAAGAAGCCCGCCTGGCGGTCGAGCAGGCTGGCGAAGGCGCTCGGCGCGTCGAAGCGGGGAACGCACAGCCAGTCGATCGACCCGTCGGGCGCGACGAGTGCCCCCGTGTGGCAGTCGGAGAGGAACGCGTAGTCGGCGATCGGCGGGAACGGCGAGGGCGCCGTGGCCCTCCGAGGATCCGGCGCGGGGGCGCTCACGACGCCACCCACGGGGCGCGCCAGCCGCCGACGTCCGCCGCGAGCGCGTCCGCGGCCTCCGGGCCCCATGTGCCCGGCGCGTAGGCGTGCACGGGGGGCGGGGCGTCGAGCAGCGGCTGCATGATCCTCCAGGTCTCCTCGACCTCGTCCTGACGGGTGAAGCGCACGCTGTAGCCGGCGATGGCCGCCTCCAGCAGCACCTCGTACGGCGTGGCGCCCTCGCCGCCCATCTGCGCGAACTCCACGTCGAACAGGATCGGCGCCGCCCGGCGGTCCTCGGCGCGGCGGGCGTCGAGGACCATCCGGACCCCCGTCGAGGGGTCCAGCTTGATCACCAGCTGGTTCGGCTCCGGCCTCCGCTCCAGGACGGCGAAGCCGAGCCGCGGCGGGTGCTTGAAGATCAGCCGGACCTCGGTCTGGGTGACCGGCAGGAGCTTGCCCGTGCGGACGAGGAACGGGACGCCCGACCAGCGCCAGTTGTCGATCTCGAGGCGCAGCGCGCAGTAGGTCTCCGTGTCCGAGTCCGCCGCGACGCCCTCGATGTCGCGGTAGCCGCGGAACTGGCCGCGCACGTAGCGCGCCGGGTCGGCCTCCCGGGTCGCCATGAAGACGGCCTGCATCGCGTCTTTGACGGTCTCGGGGTCGCCGCCGGCCGGCGGCTCCATGGCGGTGGCGCCGACGACCTGCATGAGGTGGTTGACGACGACATCCCGCAGCGCGCCCACGGGGTCGTAGAAGTGGCCGCGGCCCTCGAGGCCGAAGTCCTCGGCCAGGGTGATCTGCACGCACTCGATGTAGTTCCGGTTCCAGACCGGCTCCAGCATCGTGTTGGCGAAGCGCAGGTAGAGGATCTCCTCGAGCCCCATCTTCCCGAGGTAGTGGTCGATCCGGTAGATCTGGGACTCGTCCACGTAGCCGTGGAGCTCCTCGGCGAGAGCCCGCGCAGAGTCGCGATCGTGGCCGAACGGCTTCTCCACCACGACTCGGGCGGAATCCGTGAGGCCAGCCGTCGCCAGTCCCCCGACGACGGTCGCGAAGAGGGACGGCGGGGTCTCGAGATAGAACACGGGCGCCGCGGCGTCCCCGATGGCCTGCCCGACGCGCGCATAGGTCGCGGCGTCCGCGAAATCGCCGTGCACGTAGGAGAGCCGGGACGCGAACCGCTCGAAGACCGCCGTGTCCAGATCCTCGCCGGTGCCGACGATCGACTCCCGGGCGCGTTCCACGAGCCGGTCGAGCGTCCAGTCGTCGAACGCGACGCCGACGATCGGGAACGACAGAAGCCCGCGCTGCTCGAGCCGGTAAAGGGACCGGAACGTCATCACGCGCGCCAGGTCGCCGGTGATTCCGAAGATCACCAGGACATCGCAGTTAGGACGAGTTGGGCCGGGCATCGTCGCCTCCTCGAGCGGCGGGCGGCCCGCCGCACATGCGACGGGCCGCAGGGGTAGTGGGATGGGGCTCGGTTCAGCCCCGCAGGTCCGCCCTCGCCTCGTTCCAGCCCGCGGTGAGCGCCCACAGGACCGCGACCCCGAGGCCGATCGCCACCAGGCTCCACAGCGGATAGGCGGGGAACCAGGTGATCTGGACGATCATGTTGACCAGGATCGCGACGATCCCGAACCAGCGGCCCCAGCCGCGGCCGGCAAAGAGCGACCCGGCCGAGAGCATCACGACGACGCCCCAGATGATCAGGGCCCAGCCCCAGGTGTCGAAGTTCGTCGTGACGAGAGAGCTTGACCTCCTCGTGCCTTCGCGACGCGTGTCCTCTCTGACCGCCGCTCCCGCCAGGCGGGCGCGGCGGTCGTGTCCGTGGGGCGTCGTCGGGCGGGGCGGGGGCTACTCGGCCTCGCCGGCCGCGAGAGCGTCGTCGAGCGCCAGTGCCAGCCCGAGGGCCCCGGTGATCGCACCTGCCGCGCTGATGACCCTCGGCCCGCCCACGATCGGCGCGACCGCGATCAGGACGCTTCGGGCGTCTTCGAGGGTGAGCCCCGCCTCGCCGGCCGCGGCGAGGTTCATCAGGTAGGAGCCCGAGGGGGCGTTGACCGCTGCCAGCGCCGCGAGCCGCACCATCATCAGCGTGCGGTCATCGAGGTCGGCGCGCGCCACCGACGCGACCGTCATATCCGTGAGCGTGTCCAGAAGGGGCTGCTCGTCTGCCATCCCGGTTCCTTTCTTCGGATCCTGAAGGGACAGAAGAGCGCACCCACGGGCTCGACGCATCGTCCGAGGAGGATGAGAAGCGCGGGCCTCTGGTGCCCGGCGCGCCCGTCGCCCGCCCGCCAGGCGCCTCATCCAATCGGGAGGACGCGGGCTCGAGCCGGCTGCGCTTGGATCGGTTCGCGACGTGTCGGCGTACGGGCGTTGACGGGCGCCATGGAAGGAGTTGACGATGCGAAAGACCGCCCTGCTGTCAGCGACCGGGGCGCTGGTGGTGCTGCTTGCCCTCGCGCTCGCCGGCTGCGGCAGCAGCAGTTCGGGCTCGAGCCCGTCCAGCACGGGCGCGACCACCTCTCAGGCCAACGCCAACGCCGCCTTCTGCGCGAGCCTGGACCAGCTGGAGACCGCCACCTCAAACGTGAAGTCCCTCGATCCGAAGAACACCACCGTCACCCAGCTGACCACGGCCGCCACCCAGCTCGGCGCGGCGTGGACGAACGTCGAGGCCTCGGCCACGGACGCGACCGGCGTCGACACCTCCGCGCTCACCGACGCCTGGGACGGCGTGAAGGCCGCGACCCAGAGCCTCCAGGGCGGCGGGACGACGCCCCGGGCGGCCGCGCAGACCCTGAAGGGCGCGGTCACCCCGCTTCAGCAGGCGGCCGACGACCTGAAGCCGCAGTGCGCGGGCGTGACGACGACGGGCCCTTAGGCGGGAAGCCGCGAGTGCACGGACCGAGAGGACCCGGCCGCCATCTCCGACGGCCGGGTCAGGCCCGGCGGCGACGCCCTTAGGAACTCGCAGACCGCCCGGCCCGTCGATGAGCCGGCGGCGGGCCTCAGGAGAACTCTTCGGCCTCGGCACGCGTGCCGGGCCGCTCCCGCAGCAGGGTGATGCCCAGGAAGTACACGATCGGGACCGACAGGAAGATCCAGATGCCGGCTGTCGTGGAGGTGTCGGCGATGGCCATCGCCGCCGCGTAGAAGAGGATCGGCGCGGCCGAGATCGCGACGCCCAGCCCGAAGCGGCCCGGGAGCCGCTGATCGTGGAAGAGGTGCGGCCGGTGACCCGCGTACCAGTACATCGCGACCCGCATCAGCGTCACGGCGATCAGGATGACGCCGTAGATGTGCAGGGCGATCGGCTCGTCCGGGTACTCGCCGAGCACGGAGGCCGCGAAGGGGATGAGGCTCGCCGGCAACAGGAAGAGCAGGTTCAGCCAGACCAGATCGCGGTTGACGACGCTGATGCGGGCGAAGAGGTCCCGGTGGGAGACCCAATACATCCCCGTGATGAGGAAGCTGATCACCCACGCGACCATCGTCGGTCGCAGCTCGCTGAGCACCTCCCGCAGCGACTGGCTGGACAGGTTCGAGGGGACGGCGATCTCGAGCACGAGGAGGGTGAGGATGATGGCGAAGACGCCGTCGCTCAGCGCCTCGATGCGCGACGGGCTGCGAAGGCCGTCTGCGTGGGGAGGCCGTCGCGCGTCGGCCGGCGAGGGCGGGACGTCGGCGGCATCGTCCCGCCGTGGGGCCGTGCTCTCGCTCACGGGGCGCTCCTTCGATCAACCGGCTCGTCGCCGGGCACCTCGCCGGATCTGACCTTCCCAGCACACCGGCCGCGGACTCAACCGTCATCCGCGGACATCGCGGTCCGGGGTGCGGCCGAACCGCAGCCCGTTCGGCGCCACCATAGCCCGGGCGTCGGCCCGGTACGTCATGGTCCATGCGTCCCCAGCCAGCGGGCGCCAGCCCCCGAGTCCGGAGCGTCGTCATGCGCAAGCACTTCAGGACCAGCGCCGAGGAGTGGTACGCGCGGATCGCCGCGCAGCCCTTCCGCGGAGCCTGGCAGGGCGTCGCCGTCGTCACCTTCGGCATCGCCCTGATCGCCGGCGTCCTGGTGCGCCTCACCGACCCGTCCCACTTCCACAGCGTCTGGGCCGGGATGTGGTGGGGCATGGAGACCGTCACGACGGTCGGCTACGGGGACATCGTGCCCGCGACGATCCCCGGACGCCTGACCGGCGTCGTCGTGATGCTGGCCGGCATCAGCTTCATCACGGTCACGGCCGGCGCGATCACCAGCGAGTTCGTCGAGGCCGGCCGGCGGCGGCGTCAGAAGGCGGAGCCGGAAGGACCGGAGCTCTCCGAGATCCGCGCCCTGCGCAAGCAGATGGCGACCCTCCAGGACGACCTCGCGGCACTGCGGCGGGACCTTCGCCGCGGCGCCCCGGGATGCCCCTGAGAAGACTGGTCCCCGGACTTGCCGTGGAATGGCCAGGTCTCCAAAGGGGGTCGGGATTCCCGGCGGTGCCACCCCACTCGAGATGTCCGACCTAGGTGTGCGACTGACGAAGGGCACTTACGCCGGGGCGGTGGTCTTCTGGCGCAGTCGTTCGTAGGGAGTTTGCCCTCCCAGGCTGCCGTGGGGCCGGTCGAAGTTGTAGGGGCATGAAACTGCTCCTGGAGCTGCTGCACCGGGCGAGTCGATCTAGGATCGGCCCGGTTCCGGGACAGGGGCTTCGGAGGGCCAGGTGGGGCAGGCCGTCGGCTTTGGTATGGGCCACGAGCCCGGGGTTTGTAGATGGCCGCCCCTGCGACTTGCCCGGGTGTGCCACGAGCACGGATCCGTAGTTGTCGTCGTGCCCGCCTGCCTCCGCCTTGCCGCCGCCGTTGAGGAGGAGCCCGATGCGAAGCATCGGTTTGGACGTCCACCGCGACTTCTGCGAGGTCGCGATCGTCGAGGAGGGCCGGCTGCGCTCGGCCGGGCGGGTGTCCGCCTCGCCCGAGGCGCTCGAGCAGTTCGCCCGCAGCCTGGGGGCCGAGGACCAGGTCGTCCTGGAGGCGACCGGCAACGCCCTGGCCATCGCCCGGATCATCGAGCCGCACGTCGCCCGGGTGGTGCTCGCCCACCCGCCGGCGGTGAGCGCCGCCCGGCTGGCGGGCGCCAAGACCGACCGCATCGACGCCCGCCGCCTGGCCCAGCTGCTTGCGGGGGGCTTCGTCGCGGAGGTCTGGAGCCCGGACGAGGCGACCAGGCTGCGCCGGCGCCTGATCGCGCGCCGCGCCGCCCTGGTGCGCCAGCGCACCCGCGAGAAGAACCAGATCCACGCCGCCCTGATGCGCAACCTCGCCGAGCGGCCATCGATGAGCGATCTGTTCGGGGTCGCCGGGCGACGCTGGCTGGCCCAGCAGGAGCTGCCCCTCGACGAGCGCCAGGCCGTCGATGCCGGGCTGCGGCTGATCGATCTGTTCGACGCCGAGATCTCCCTGGTCGAGCGCGCGATCGCCCGCCAGGCGCTGGAGTGCGCCCAGATCCGTCGCCTGATGACGCTCCCCGGCATGGGCGCCATCAGCGCCACGGCGCTCATGGCCGCCATCGGCGACATCTCGCGCTTTCCCAGCTCCCGCCACCTGGTGGCCTACCTGGGGCTCAACCCGCGCGTTCACCAGTCCGGCTCCGAGCCCGCCCGCCACGGGCGCATCTCCAAGCAGGGCCCCGGAGAGGCCCGCCACCTGCTGGTCGAGGCGGCCTGGCACGCCATCCGCTCTGCCGGGCCGATGCGGGCCTTCGGCGAGCGGGTGCGAGCGCGGCGGGGCGCCAACATCGCCACCGTGGCCGTCGCCCGAAAGCTCGTGGTGATCGCCTGGCACATGCTCAGCCGCGGCGAGGACTACGCCTTCGTGCGCCCCTCGCTCATGCGCGAGAAGCTGCGCCGGCTCGAGCTCATGCTCGGCGCCCCCTCGCGCCAGGGCCGGCGCAACCCCGAGCGAGTCTTCGCCAGCGTCGAGGGGCGGGCCGCCGAGATGGCCCAGGCCCGGCGGGCCGAGGCCGCTTACCGCCAACTGATGCGCGACCGACAAGCGGGAGGGGTGGGTGCGGGCGCGACACCGGGGCGCGTCAAGACGCCGACCATGCGGCGCGGCAGCGCGGCAGACCTCTGAGCCCCAGGATTCTGCCCTTCAGCTGGTCAGTCACCCGCACCCGAAAACGAACCTCTCACGCGGAGGCCGGATCGTCGAGAGAACTTGACTTTCATCCGTAGAAGACATGGGAGAGTCCCACGCCCCTGACAGCGGTCCCGAGCGGATCCAGGCGGAGTCGCGGTCGCCCAAGACGCTCCACCAGATGCCGATCATGGTGCGGCATCTGGTGGAGAGAGCGGAGAGGGAGGGATTTGAACCCTCGTGGGAGCCAAAACCCCCAAACGGTTTTCGAGACCGCCGCATTCGACCGCTCTGCCACCTCTCCGCGCGGGAGGGTACCAGGGGGGCGGAGCGTTCAGGTCACTGCGCCGTCCACCCCCCGTCCACCGGGATCGCGGTGCCCGTCACGAAGCCCGCGTCGGCGCAGAGCCACGCCACCGCGGCGGCCACCTCCTCCGGGGTGCCCATCCGGCCGATCGGCTCCCCGGCGGCGAGCTGCGCCTCGATGCCGCGGTCGCCGTGCGTGTACCGGTCGATCATCGCCGTGTGGATGATCCCCGGGCAGACGGCGTTGACCCGGATGCCCGCGCGGGCGCCCTCCAGCGCGGCGGTGCGGGTGAGCCCGATCACCCCGTGCTTGCTCGCGACGTAGGCGCCCGAGCCCGGGAAGCCGACCAAGCCGGCGATCGACGCGCAGTTGACGATCGACCCGCCGCCCGCCGCCTCCATCGCGGGGATCTCCTCGCGCATGCACAGCCACACGCCCTTCAGATTCACCGCGATGACCCGCTCCCAGTCGGCGTCGGCGATGCCGGGCAGCGGGCCCGAGGGGCCCTCGACGCCGGCGTTGTTGAAGGCCCAGTCGAGGCGCCCGTAGGCACCCAGCGTGCTCTCGACCAGTCGCGCGACCTGGTCGGCGCGGGAGACGTCGGTGGCGACGGCGAGGGCCCGGTGGCCCGCGTCGAGGAGCTGCTGCGCCGTCTCCTCCCCGGCCGCCTCGTTGGCGTCGGCGACCACCACGGCCGCCCCCCGGGCGGCGAGCGCCGCCGCCGCCGCGCGCCCGATCCCGGCGCCCCCGCCGGTCACGATCGCGACGCGCTCCTGACCCTCGGCGCTGGACATGCGCTCTCCTCTCGACGACCCGGCCGCCTGCCGTCCGGACGCACCGAGGCTATGCCCGCGCCGCGGCGCCGGCGTCGTGCGCGGCACGGATCGGGCCTGCGGCAATACCCCCCGCCCGCCTCCGAACCGGCGGGCCCCCGTGCGCTAGGATCGCGGCCCCGGAGAGGTGTCCGAGCGGTCGAAGGAGCGCGACTGGAAATCGCGTAGACGGGATCTCTCGTCTCGAGGGTTCAAATCCCTCTCTCTCCGCCAGAAGCGCGACGTCTGAACCCCGGGCGACCGGACGAGGCCGGGGTTCTCCCGTCCATCAGGGCCGCCCGCAGGGGCGGCCCTTTCTTCGTGCGGGACCGCTCACGCGGGAGCGGCGAGCCGGCGCGGGTCGGCGGACGCGATCGGATCGCGTCCGCAGGCACCCCGGACGCACTCGCGCAGCCAGCGATGCGCGGGATCGGCGTCCAGCCGCGGGTGCCAGAGCAATGACACCGTGACCTCCGGCGGGGCGACCGGAAGGGGGAAGCTGTGCATCCCGGCGCGCAGGTTGCCGGTGTGTCGTTCGGGAACGCTGGCGATCAGGTCGGAGGCCCGGGCCAGGGCCAGCGCGGTCGAGAAGCCCCCGACGATCGTGACGATCTCCCGCTCCAGCCCGAGCGGCTCCAGGGCTTCATCGATCGGTCCCCTGTCGAGACCCCGCCGCGAGACGTGGATGTGCCTGCCGCTGGCATAGCGGGTGGGCGTCATCGTGCCCCGGCTCAGCGGGTGCCCCATCCGCACGACGCCGATGAAGCGGTCGCGGAACAACGCCTGCGCGCGCACCTCCGGACTCGTCGCCTGCCCCACGACGCCGATGTCCAGATCGACCGTGCCGTCGCGAAGCGGCGCGCTGTCCTTGTCGGGCTTCTGCACGAAGCGCAGCCGCACGCCGGGGGCCTCCTCGCCGACGCGGGCGATGAGGTCCGGTCCGAAGCTCTCGACGAAGCCGTCGCTGGTCCGCAGCGTGAAGGTCCGGATGAGCCGTCCGAGGTCGAGCCTCTCCGCAGGGCGTAGGACCGCGTCCCCGTCCTGCACGAGCTGACCGACCCGCTCGCGGAGCTCGAGCGCTCGTGGTGTGGGAACGAGACCGCGACCGGCCCTGACCAGCAGCGGATCCCCGGTCGTCTCACGCAACCGCGCCAGCGTCCGGCTCATCGCCGACGGGCTGAGCCGCAGCCGCTGGGCCGCGCGCGCCACGCTGCCCTCCGCGAGCAGCACGTCGAGAGTGACGAGCAGGTTGAGATCGGGTCTCGCCATGCGCGACCGTAGCGCGGTCCGGCCGTGATGTGGCGTCAAACGCACGAATAAAGTGCAAATGGTGCGTCTTCCGCCATGTCATGCACGGGACTACGTTCGTGACGGCTCCGTTTCGGGGTCGCCGGAGGACGGAGTCCATCGTGAAGCGACGTGAGACAGCGGCGGCGAAGCGACGCGGACGGACACCGTCGGTCCGGTGGGCGCTCGCCGGCCTGTCGCTGTCCATGCTGCTGTCCTCGCTCGGCACCAGCATCGCCAACGTCGGCCTGCCGACGCTGGCGCAGGCGTTCGACGCCTCCTTCCAGGAGGTCCAGTGGATCGTCCTCGCCTATCTCCTCGCCATCACGACGCTGATCGTCAGCGTCGGACGGCTCGGTGACATCACCGGCCGCCGGCGGCTGCTGCTCGGCGGGATCCTGCTGTTCACGGTGGCGTCGATCCTGTGCGGCGTCGCACCCACGCTCGGGCTGCTGATCGCCGCCCGGGCGGCGCAGGGCCTGGGCGCGGCCATCATGATGGCCCTCACCATGGCGTTCGTCGGCGAGACGGTTCCGAAGGCGAGGACGGGCAGCGCCATGGGGCTGCTCGGAACGATGTCCGCGATCGGCACCGCCCTCGGTCCATCGCTCGGCGGCGTTCTGATCGCCGGACTCGGTTGGCGGGCGATCTTCCTCGTCAACGTGCCGCTGGGCGTCCTGGCCCTTTTCCTCGCGCATCGCCACCTGCCCGTCGACCGCCGGGGGCCGAGGGCCGATCGGGCCGGCTTCGACACCGTGGGCACGCTGCTGCTGGCCCTGACGCTCGCGGCGTACGCCCTCGCCATGACGATCGGGCGCGGCAGCTTCGGTCCGCTCAACGTGGCCCTGCTGTCGGCCGCCGTCGTCGGGGTCGGCCTCTTCGTCCTCGCCGAGACGCGAGCGGCATCGCCGTTGATCCGGCTGGCGATGTTCCGCGATCCGGTGCTGAGCGCCAGCCTCGCCATGAGCGCGCTCGTCTCGACGGTGATGATGGCGACGCTGGTGGTCGGGCCGTTCTACCTCTCTCGTGCGCTCGGGCTCGGACGCGGCTCTCGTCGGGACTCGTCTTGTCGGTCGGTCCGCTCGTCGTCGCGCTGACCGGTGTGCCGGCCGGTCGCATCGCGGACCGCTTCGGCGCGCAACGCATGACCGTCGTCGGGCTCATCGGGATGGCGGCCGGTTGCCTCCTTCTCGCCATGCTGCCGGCGACGCTCGGCATCCCCGGCTACATCGCCCCGATCGTCGTCATCACCGCCGGCTACGCCCTGTTCCAGACGGCCAACAACACGGCCGTCATGACGGATGTCCGTCCGGACCAGCGGGGCGTCATCTCCGGCATGCTCAACCTGTCGCGCAACCTCGGGCTCATCACCGGCGCATCCGTCATGGGCGCGGTGTTCGCGCTCGCGTCGGGGACGAGCGACATCACGACGGCGCGTCCCGCGGCCGTCGCCACCGGCATGCGGATCACGTTCGCCGTCGCGGCGATCCTGATCGCCGCCGCGGTCGCCCTGGCGGTCGGAGGCCATCGCCGCACCTCGCGCGATCCGGGACCCGCCGCGGAAGCGGCGTAGGCGGACGACGCTCCATCAGCATGGGCCGATGGACAGGGTGCTCCTGCGCTACCGGCCTCCCCTGCCCGCGCCGCCGCTCGTGCGCATGCTGCACGGCCACGCCGTGCCGGGCATGGAGATCGCGCACCCGGACGGGCGCCGCACGCGGGTCGTCCGCCGGCTCCGCGGGCCGGCCGTTTGACCGTGGACCTGGCGGCCGAGCCGGGAGCGGTCACCGCCGGAGTGCGCCTGGCCGACCCCCGGGACCGGCCGGGCGTCGAGGCCGCCGTCCGCCGCTGGCTCGACCTCGACGCCGACCCGGCTGCCGTCGCGGCGGCCCTGGGCGCCGACCCGCTGCTCGGGCCGCTCCTCGCCGCGCGCCCCGGCCTGCGCGTGCTCGGCACGACCGACGGGGCCGAGGTCGCCGTGCTGGCAAGTGCTCGGCCGGCAGGTGTCGCTGGCCGCCGCCGTGGAGGACGGGCTCTCCCTCGATCCGGGCGCCGACCCCCTCACGACCCGCGCCGCCCTGCTCGCCCTGCCTGGCGTCGGCCCCTGGACGGCGGACTACGTCGCGCTGCGCGCGCTCGGCGACCGCGACGCCTTCCCGGCGGGTGACCTCGTGCTGCGACGCGCCCTGGGCGTCGCCACCGCCCGCGAGGCCGAGGCGCGCGCCGAGGCATGGCGTCCCCACCGTGCCCACGCGCTGATCCACCTCTGGACGCGCGAGGTCTTCTCGTGAGCCGCCCTCCGGGTCTGCCGCGGGCGGGCCCGGTGGTATCCTGCGCGCCCCGGGCAGTTAGCTCAGCGGGAGAGCACTCGCCTCACACGCGAGGGGTCACTGGTTCGATCCCAGTACTGCCCACCTTGAGAGCCCGCTTCCCGAGCGGGCTTTCATCTGTCTGAGGTCCGGTCGTCGAGTCGGGCGCCGTGCATCTGAAGACGGTGCGGGACGGTGCGGGAGCAGCGCGGACGGTGCGGGAGCAGCGCGGACGGTGCGGGAGACGGTGCGGGAAGGGAGGGCCCCCCAGTGCCCCCGGGGGTGCCCATGCGAGGCCGGCCCCCTTCTTCCATGGGTTCCAGGGCGCGACGAATGAGGAGCGCGTCGCCGAGCGAGGAGAGCGAGGATGCCCGCGAGCTCGGTAAGGAAGAACGCGTTGAGCACCTCGCGGTCATCCGCCCTGACAGCCAGGGCAAGGCCACCGACGGAGGGCTCGTCTTCGGTGGTTCTCTGGAGCCCGGCAGCGCCGCTGCCGCACCGCCAGGACGGGGCCCCTGCCGAGGGCAAGCCGAGTGTCCGGAACCGGCGGGACTGTTCGGGACCGCGGCCACCGCCCGCGGAAGAGAAGAGTTGCCCGAGCACCTGGCCCAGCCGAGAACCGAAGACGCCTGAGGACCAATCTCCACAGGTAAGTCGCTCCGCAGGAGTCCAGGCCGGGCCGCCTCGGCCGAGGCGGCGCCTTCGCCGGTGCGCCGCCGCTGCGCCGGCGCGAGCTAAGAACGCTCTAGCGACGACGGCCGAAGAGCACCGCCTCAACCCCGCGCAGCTCGAACCGGGCGTGCCCGGAGATGACCACGCCCCGCCCGCGGGGAAGCTGGACCGTGCGGGGCCGGCCCTTCTCGAACTCCACGATGTCGTTGCCCGGTCCGCCCGAGATCCGCTCGGTCCCCCGGTGCCTGTCCCTCGCGCCGACGAGGATGATGTCGTCCCCGGCCCCCGCGGAGATCGAGTCGGCTCCGGGGCCGCCGGAGATCATGTCGCTCCCGGGCCCGCAGGTGATGCGATCGGCGCCGGCCCCGCCGGACACGTACGTGATGCGGGCCCGGCAGCGCAGCCGATCGGCTCGCGGCGTGCCGAGCAGGTCGCCGCCCGCCTCGACGAGCTCCACCGAATAGGGGCCGCCCGCGCCGCTGCCGGCGACGTCGACCTCGACCAGGCGGGAGCGGCGGAAGCGGCCGATGATCCCGGCCACCCCGTCGGAGCGCGTCCGGGTGGCGATGAGGGTGGACCCGGCTCCCACGTCCCGGACCCGCACGGCGAGTCCCTGCCCGCTGAGGGCGCGGACCCGTAGGGTCAGCACCCGTCCCCGGGTGGCCTCATAGCTGAACGTGTCGGTGTCACCGCCCGGGCTCGCGACAGCAGTCGTGCTGACCCCCGAGGCGAGCGGCCCGCCGTCGTCGGCGCCATTGGGGTCGTCCAGGTTCGTGGCGCCCCGGCCCTCGACCAGCGAGACGAACGCCCGCTGGGCACCCGCCGAGTCGATCGTCGAGAAGACGCCGCCCGAGGCGACGATCGCCGCGACGAGGTCGGCGGGTGGCGGACTGGTCGCCTGGTGCGCCCGCGCGATCTGAAGTGTGGCCGCCTGCGCCCGGCCGGCCGACGACGGCACCGGGTTGGCGGGCGGCGACAGGAAGCCGACGCTCACACGGATGCCCAGCGAGGCCGCACGCGCGATCGCGGCGATGAGGATGGCGCGGTCCGAGTCCTCACCGTCGGTCAGCACGACGATCCCGGACCGGTTCGCCGTGGGGTCGGCGGGATCGCGCGTCAGCTCATCGACGCCGAGGTTCACCCCGGCGGCGATGCTGGTGCCGCCCGACGAGTCGATCCCGGCGAAGCTCGCCGCGTCGGGGTCGCCGAGCGGGGACACGACCCTCGCCGAATCGTCGAAGTCGATCACCGCGCTGCGGTCCGGACGGCCACCCGGGCCCGCCTCGGCCGCGGAGGTCAGCCCGGCGTTGAACTCGGCCGCGGCGGCGATGCGGAGGTCGCGTGGGTCGTTCGTGGTGTTCGAGCCGGAGCTGTCGACCACGATGGCCAGCTTGCGCCCCTGGCAGTCCCTCAGGGGGTTGTCGCGGGTGAGGGCGCAGATGATGAGGTTCCCGCGCTTGGGCCCGTTGAGCCGGACGATCTCGGCCCGGAGGTCCGACCACTGGCGGCGCGTGTCGGCGATCGCGAGGCTGACGGCGTTCGAGAAGTCGCTTCCGGCCTGCCCCCGGATGGTGGTCGGCGCGGTCGCCGCGCCGGTCACGGGGTCGATCGTCCCCTGGTCCTTGTTCAACTCGTTGTGGCGCACCCGGGGCGTGCGCCGGAGGCCGCTCCGGCAGCCGTCGACCGCGGAGAGGCCCTTCTCGTAGACGCTGAAGCACCCTGTGATCAGCCTCGCCGGGATGGACGGCGGGCCGGTGAGGCGGAAGTCGAGGAACGGCGAGACGACCTTCCTCCCCATGCCCGGGGGGTTCAGGACCGTGACGTCGGCGGCCGGCACGGGGTCGTCGGACCAGTTGGAGTGCGCGTAGAAGTCCTGGACGCCGTGGAGCGACCGGCCGAAGCCGTCGAAAACCTCGCACTTCGCCCGGCCCGAGATGCCGCCGAGGAACGTGCACGACGAGGACGAGAGGTCAACCTGTGCGGCGACGATCCGGTCGTTGGCGTCGAGGAGGGACGGCGCGGCGTCCCGACCCTGACGGAAGCGCGACCCGAGCTCGGTCCGGCAGGCCATGAGGGCGGCGTTCGCGTCGGCGCGTGTGCGCGGATAGCGCGCGACCCTCGGATAGAGCGCGGGGTCGAGGAAGTCGCCGTCGTCGCAGTGCGCCTCCGCCCCGGACGGTGGAGGGAAGTCGGGTATGCCCACCGCGCCGAAGGCGCCGCCCGGCTCTCCGCCGAGCTGAGTGACCGACAGTGGCTCGAAGCAGCTCCCGTCCGAGGGTGTCCCCGCGGGGCACGCGAGCGCGGCACGGGTGATGCGCTCGTGCTCGCCGTTCTGGCCGAAGAAGCCGTTCACCGTCCCGAACGCGTCCGCCCGGCCCGGCCCGAGGGCCAGGACCAGGGTCAGGAGCGCGACGCCGACGAGCACCGTCCAGACGGCGGCACCGGAGGTCGCCACGGTGCGGGGGCATGGGTGTCTCGGCGTTCGCGGCACGGCGTCCCCTCGATGAAGATGGTCGGACCCGGATCCCTGCGGCGAGGCTCCCACGACCGGGCGGCCCGGCGGCACCGGGGGCGCACTCATGCGGGGCGCGGATTGTCCGAAGGCCGGGCGTGGCATCGCGCGTGCCCTTGATCAGTCAGGGCATCCACCAGGTGGCGCGGCGGCGCGGCGATGCAGATGGAGCGTCCTGGGGTGCCGGCTGCGGAGCGGCGAACCGCTGCCCGCGCTATCGGGAAGCGCCGCCGGCCAAGGCTCATCTGCGCTCGAACACCACCGACAGGCGTGTGCCTGCCGCGCCGAATGTAAGGAAGGGGCGAGCCCAACTCGGCCGGAACGGTGCTGCGGCCCTCCAGGGAGGCGAGCCCGTACGACGAAACGGCCCTTAGATTCGCCGGGCGCCTCCCGTCGAGCGCGACCCTTCGAGGATGCGTGCGCCGAGGCGACTAGCTGTAGTCACCCGAAACGTTGTTGACGGATCCGGGTTGACGTAGGGAGGGCCCCCGGGGCCTCGTGGAGGTGTCTAACGCCTTCCACACCCTGGGGGTCCTCGTGTCTCACGCTAACGCCCGTCTGACCGTTCACGGAAGGGCGCTCCTGGTCGAGCGCGTGCTGGCCGGCCACCGCCCGGCCGATGTCGCCCACCAGCTCGGCTGCTCGCGCGCCACCGCCTACAAGTGGCTGCGCCGCTTCCGCGAGGCCGGCCCGGTGGGCCTGGTCGATCGCCCGAGCCGGCCGCATCGCTGCCCACACCGCACACCGGCGGCCCTCGAGGCGCGGATCCTCGCGGCCCGCCGGGCCCACCGCCGCGGCGCCGACTGGCTGGGCGCCGAGCTCGGGATCGCGCCCTCGACCGTCGGGCGCGTCCTTCGCCGCCACCAGCTGCCGCGTCTGGCCGACCTCGATGCGCTGACGGGCCAGCCCGTGCGTCGCGGACCGATCAGCCGCGTGCGCTACGAGCGCGAGCGCCCGGGCGAGCTCATCCACGTCAACGTCAAGAAGCTCGGGCGGATCCCCGATGGCGGGGGCTGGCGTGCCCACGGTCGGGGCCCCAAGCCCGCCGTGCGGCGCGCGGTCGGCTACGACTACGTCCACTCGGCCGTCGATGACCACAGCCGGCTGGCCTACTCGGAGATCCACCCCGATGAGCGCGGTGTCACCTGCGCCCGGTTCCTCGAGCGCGCGGCCGCCTTCTTCGCATCGCACGGCATCGATCGGATCGAGGCCCTCATGAGCGACAACGCCTTCTCGTATCGCCTCTCGGCCGACTTCCCGGCCGCCCTGGCCGGCCTGGGCGCCCGCCACATCCTGATCCGCCCCCACTGCCCCTGGCAGAACGGCAAGGTCGAGCGCTTCAACCGCACGCTGCTCGCCGAATGGGCGTACTCGCGGGTCTTCCTCTCCAATGCCGAGCGCGCCGGGTGCCTGCCAGACTGGCTGGAGCACTACAACACCCGGCGCCGCCACAGCTCCCTCAAAGGCCGCCCGCCCATCAGCCGCCTGTCAACAACGTGCTGAGCGACTACAACTAGCCGCTCGTTCTCTCGCCCTCCTTCCGCGTGAATCGCCATCCTCACCAGGCCAGGCCTCTCGCCGAGCGAGCCGCGGGGCGCTCCGGCAAGGCCGCTCGGGACCGGGCCCGTCATCGGGTGCTCGGCCGGGGCGGGGCGGCGATCTACGACCCGGGGGGAGGGGGCCGACGACGATGGGACGCACAGGACCGCCGTACCCGCCCGAGTTCCGTCAGGAGGCTGCGGCTCGGCCATGTGACGCCGGCCTCTCAGGCCCGCAGAGTCCCGTCCAGGAGCTCGAACAGCGACGCGAAGTGGCGCTCGCAGGCGGCCGCGTCCCAGGCCGGGGTGTCGGACATCGTGTAGCCGTGGCGGGCGCCGGCGTAGACCTCCGTGCGGTGCTCGACCCCCGCCGCGTCGAGTGCCGCGTCGAGCGCGGCGATCTGCTCGGGCGTGTTGCTGCGGTCCCGGTCGGCGTGGCCGAGATAGAGGCGGGCTCGCACCGTGCCCACGATCCGATGGGGGCTGTCGGGGGCCTCCGTGACAAGCCCGCCTCCGTGAAAGCACCCCAACGCCGCGACGCGGTCGGGTAGAGCCGCGGCCACGCGGAGGCCGAGCCGGGCGCCCATGCAGTAGCCGGTCAGTGCGAACGGCCCGTCGGTGACCCGCTTGAGCGCATCCAGATAGGCCCGGGCGTCGGCCGCGATCCGCTCCGGCGTGAGGTCGGCGATCAGGGGGCGCACGGTGGCGAATACCGCGGCCCAGGCCTCCTCCTCGCGCGTGTCAGGCAGGAGGACGCAGGGAGCCCTGCCGACTCGGTAGTAGAGGTTCGGCGCCAGCACGTGGTACCCGTGGCCGGCGATCCGGTCTGCCATCTCGCGGATGCGCGGCCGTAGCCCGTAGGCGTCGGCAATGAGAAGCACGCCCGACGCCGAGGCCGAGCGGTCAGGCGCGCGCGCGAGATAGGCATCCGCGACGCCGTCCGCGGTCCGGATGTCGATGTCGGCGCCCATCTCTCGTCGGACGCTAACACCAGCCCCAACCGGTGACGGCGGGCGGGCCGGGCCACCTCAGGACGACGCCGCGCTCGATGGACCCGGCGAGGCTGTGTGCGCTCGGCACGAGCACGCAGCCGCCCGATCAGATCGAGGGAGAGCGCGTTGCGGCGGGCCGGCCGGTTGAGGATCACCGTCGCGATGGCACCGGCATGGCGAAGGACGAGCGGCCCATCCGCCTCGCCTGGCACGTCCTCGGGCGGATCGGGCGACACCTCCACCGCCATCGCGAGGAGGTCGTGCTGACGGACCCTCCCGGCGAGGCCCGGATGCTCCTCGTGGGGGCCCATGGGCGGGGACGCACCACCACGGACAGAACTGGCAAAGCGGCTCCGCGTGGGACCTCCTGACAGCGCGGGGACAGCACCTTCCGGTCCTCGCGCCGGTGAGCGGCACGGTGGTCTCGGCCGGAGAGGGCGGCGCCGGGCGCTTTGCCGGCATGAAGATCGGGATCCAGGCCGACCCGACGAGCGCCTTTCTCACCCACATGAGCACGCTCCTGGTGGCCAAGGGCGCGCAGGTCCAGGCCGGCCAGCAGATCGGGCTCTCCGGGCAGGCCAACGGGGTCTTTCACCTGCACCTCGCCCTCGGCGGGCCGGACTACTTCGACTCCGACGACGACAACGGCATCGACCCGGGGCCCTTCCTCATCGGTAGCGCGACGGCGCTCGGCAAGGGCCCCAACGGCTACCCGCTCTATCGCGGCGAGGCGGGCGCCTCCACGATGGAGACCTCGACCCCCGCCGAGCCGCCCTTCGGCAACACCCTTCGCCTCACCCTGAACGGGGTGCGCCTCTGTGGCTGGACCGCGTGCGAGGCGACGATGCGGGCCATCGCCCAGAACGGCCTCACGCCCGCCGACAAGGCGAGCATCGCCTGGAAGAAGAGGCTGTGGCGCGGAGCCAAGGTCGAGGGGGTCGTGAGGAACCTGGTCAAGAGGTTCCTTACACCTGCGTAGCGGCGACCCCATCGTCTCCTCGTGTGCGCATTGCTCCGGCGCTGCCACGAGGCTCAGGGCGACCACCCGATCTTCGCTCATGGAGGCAGGACGGACTTCTGTTACCACCTCTACGCCGTGAGCTGATGGCGTTACCGGGCGGCCGCGACCGCGCTGCACAGCCCCTGGCACCGAGCGGCACCCCGTTCCTACCGTGTGCGCCGCCGCGTACGCGCGATCTCCTCGACCACTTCCACCATCAGGGGATGACGGCCCGCGATCTTCCCTCCGATTCCCCTGGTGAGCCAGCCGAGCAACTCCACCACGACGATGGCGCACCCTGCCGCCAGCAGGACGAACACCAGCCTGCTGATGTCGTCCTCCAGTCTTTGCTCGGCGACCGAGGGCGCCCCGTCGGCCTGGCCCGCGGGTATGGCGTCGGCTGCTGGTTCGTCTGGCATTGGAAGCTCGCCGCGCCCCCTAGGCCTGGTCGCGGGTGGTTCGAAGGGTGCCGACCCGCCCCTGGGCCGCCGCGCTTCCCGCGCGTCCTCCGCCGGGGCCGCGCAGCACCCAGGCGAACCCGACCGCGATGAGCGCTCCGGCGATCGGCCCGACCACGTAGACCCAGTAGTGGGAGAAGTCGGCGATCGCCAGGTCGGGGCCGAAGGAGCGCGCCGGGTTCATCGAGGCGCCGCTCACCGGGCTCGACCAGAGGCCCGCCAGGATGATGTACGCGCCGACCCCGAGGGCGCCGAACAGCCCGACGTTCTGGGCGCCCGAGGCGGTGCCGAGGATGACGCTGACAAGGCCCACGGTGAGAGCGAGCTCCATGAACATGGCCTCGAGGTCGGTGATCCCGGTCCCGGGCTCGGTGGCCCCGAGCTGGCCGAGCTTTCCGAGGATCGCCCAGAGCACGAGGCAGGCGAGGGTGGCGCCGACCAGCTGGACGATGATGTAGCCGGGCACACGGCGCCAGGGGAAGTCGCCGCGGGCCGCGAAGGCGATGCTGACGGCCGGGTTCAGGTGCGCGCCCGAGACCGCGCCCATGAACAGGATGATCGCCATCACCATGAGGCCCGGCGCCGTGACCGCGGCGGTGCGGCTGATCGCCCCGCCCGACTGGGCGTTCACCACCGCGCCGCCGGCGCCGACCAGCACGAGGAAGAAGGTGCCGAGCAGCTCGGAGAACAGGCGCCGCCACTCGTGGGAGGGGTCGTCGAAGTCGAAGGGCCCGTGCATCGCCCGCGGGGGCTCGAGCGCCAGTAGGGCGTGGGCGCGCGCGCTCCCCCTCGGTCAGCTCCTGCGAGCCCCCCTGGCCCGGCGTGTCCTGGTCCATCTGCGCTCCTTGATCGGTCGGCGGCTGCGCCTCGTGCCGGATGTCCGTGCCTCAGAGCCCGGTCTGCGCCTCCAGGCGCCCGCCGTCGACGGCCTCCTTGAGGAGGGCGTAGTCGGCCTCGTTGCGGTCGGCGTAGGTGACCGAGAAGGCCGCGATCGCGCGGTCGAAGACGTCCTTTGCGCCGAGGTAGGCCGCGATGGCGACCGGGTCGCCCGAGCGTGCGTGGGCGCGCGCCAAGGTCCAGCCGCACATCTCGGCGTAGATGCGCATGCCCTTGGGGACCATCGCCTCGATCTCAGCCGAGCCCTTCCAGTCGCGCAGCTGACGCACGTAGAGGTCGTGCTCTCGGCCGTCGATGCCCTCGCTGACGTGGAGCCAGCCGAGGAAGATGTCGCTCGAGGCCTGCATCAGGCGCTGGCCCGCGACCACCCGGTGGCCGGCGTTGCGATAGTCGCTGCGCCCGGCGAACTCCTCGAGTACCGACGGCTCGGCCTCCTTCATCTGCAGGAACAGCGGGTCGCGCCCGTCCCGGCCGAGGAAGAGGGCGATCCAGGCCAGCGTGCCCACGCTGCCGACCCCCACGACCTTGCGCGCCAGGTCGGCGAGCTCGTACCGCTCGAGCAGCCGGCGGCGGTCGGTCTCGAGGGTGCGCCGGTACTCGCGCAGCCGCGCGTGCGCCCACTCGTGGAAGGAGTCCGCCCGCTCGTCGGGCAGCAGGTCGTGAATCGGGACGATCAGCGGGGGGTCGGCCGTGATGCGCGGCTCACCGCCCACGAGGTGGGTCAGCTTGTCCAGGGCCTGCATGCTGTCCTTGGTGCGCGCCTTGGCCAGGTTCTTCTCGGCGCGCTTGAGGACCTTGCGTGAGATGGTGGCCCGGTAGCGGGCCACGGCATCCTCGACATCCAGGCTCGCGTAGAAGACTCCCAGGTTGGGTCGCCCGGCGAAGCCCGCCATCGCCTCGCGGTAGCTCGCAACACAGGCCCTCACGACCCCGTCCCGCTCCCGGTCCGAGAAGCCGCGATCCCGGCCGGCGACCTCGAAGCTGGCCGCCAGCCGCTTGACGTCCCACTCGAAGGGCCCCGGCAGCGTCTCGTCGAAGTCGTTGATGTCGAAGACGGTCCGCCGTTCGGGGCTGCCGAAGACTCCGAAGTTGGACAGGTGCGCGTCACCGCAGAGCTGGACGCGCAGGCTGGTGGTCGGCGTCTGGGCGAGGTCGCTCGCCATGATCAGGGCGGCGCCGCGGTAGAAGGTGAACGGCGAGACCAGCATGCGCCCGTAGCGGATCGGCACCAGCTCGGGCACGCGAGTCGCGGCCTGGCCCTCCAGCAGGGCGATCGGGTCCGGCCGCTCGGAGCCCAGCGGCAGCTCGGCGTGGGACGCGCGCGGCACCTCGGCGCGCGCCGCCTTGCCCCGGGCGACGCGCTCGGCGAGGGGGAGGTGCTCGACCCTCGTCCTGATGGGCACACGGCGGTCGTCCCGGGAGGTGGTCGTCATGCCGGTGTGTCACCTTTCTCGACGTCACGGTCTGCGTCGCTCGCCACCAACTCGAGCGCGCGGAGGTAGGGAGGCCTCCAGGCGGCACCCGGATCGCGCGGGTGGCGGAGGCGGTCCTGCATGTCGGCGCGCTTCACGGCGCGGGCGATGTCGCCGGCGGCGCCGGGAGCCGTCGTGATTGTCCTCAGGTGCTGGAGGAACCGGCGGTCGTCGTCACCGCCATGGCGGGTGAGCAGCCGCAGGGCCCGACGCTCGCCTGGTGCTAGGGCGGCGAGAGCCGGGTCGTCTTCGGTGAGATCGGTCCATTCGAGGACGTCGTGCAGCCAGGCCACGCTCGCCGCCTCGTCCGGGACGCTCGCCGCCACCCGGCGCACGTGTTCGATGTACGGCCGCCCGCTCGGCTCCACCCGGCCGCGATGGGCGCGCTCGGCGATCGCCTCGGCTTGCTCGGCGGGCATGCCGAGCGGCTTCGATCGATAGCCACCGTCCGTGTCGGCAAACGGGTGTCGAGGGCGTCGTCCCACACGAGGCCCGGCGCTCCGACGGCTCGCGGTGGTGCTCATCACGCCGCCTGGGCCGGCGCGCGGCGGGCGAGTCGCATCACGTGGCGCCTTCGGCCATCTTCTGCTGAGCGTCGGCGAGCGCGCCCTTCAGCGCCTGGACGTGGCTGCCCTCTGCCTCGCCGACGGCCTTCTGCACCGCCCGTGTCACGGCGGGTTCGACCTTCGCCGCTTCGGAGTGCGAGTAGGCGACGATCAGGCCGGCGCCGCCGATCGGGATCGTCGCGCCCGCCTGCTCGCCGAGCTTGTCGGCCGTCTTGTGATGCAGCAGCGCGCCCGCGCCGGCGCCCATCGCGGCGCCGATCGCGGTGGCGGCCAGCAAGGGCGGCGCGAAGAGCCCGACGGCGAACCCGATGGCGCCAAGGCCCTCCGCCCCCTCGCGGACCATGTGATCGGTCTGCTCGACCGAGATGTTGCCCTCGAGGTCCTTGCTGACGACCACGGCGCCCTGCAGGTGTCCGCCGCACTCGAGCACCGCGTTGTAGTCCTCCTCGGCGGCGTCCTTGGACAGGTAGCCGCCGATGAGGACGTCGATCGTGTCATGCAGCTTCATCGCAGCCTCCTCGGAGCTGTCGCGTCACGCCGTGAGGGCGTGCGCCGTGTGGCCCTGGTGGACGGCCGTGTGGAGTTCGTGCGCCTGCTCCGGCGACGCGTGCGCACCGATGTCGAACATCACCTTCTTGATCGTGCCGGTGAACGCGAACGGCTTCCTGGTCTCGTAGCCCAGATCGACCACCCCGCCGTTGTCGCGGCCGATGTCCATCCCCGCGTAGCCGGAGAACCGGATCGGCACGGTGTGATCCATCCGCCCCGTGCCGACCGGCCGGTCGCCGATGAACAGCGTCACCTCGCCGCCCGTGGCCGGCTTGGCCGCATCGGCGGCGAACTCCATGCGCACGGTGACCTCGCCCTCGGGCAGCGGCTCCTCGGCCTGCTGGCGGAAGACGAAGACGCCCATCATCGAGTAGGTGTGCGTCAGCTTGCCGCCGTCGACGAACAGCGAGAAGCCACCCATGTGGTCGGCCTCGGCGACGATCACCCCTTCGGCGCCTCCCGGCGGGATCACCAGGTCGGCGCTGATCGAGTAGGAGTGGTTGTAGATCCGGGGGATCATCCCGGAGAGGACGTTCTGGACGTCACCGCGGAACTCGTATCTGGCGATCGCGGGCAGCGGAGGCACCATGCCGAAGAAGCCTGCGAGCGGGGCCATCAGCGGAAGGACGTTGTACCTCTCGGCCTCCTGCCAGAAGAGGTCCTTGAGCTCCTGCACCTTCTCGGGGTGCTCCGCCGCGAGGTCCCGCGCCTGGGTGAAGTCGTCCGGCAGGTAGTAGAGCTCGACGGGGTCGCGATCGGGGTCCCACACGCCGGGGGCGTAGGGCTTCAGGGCATCGGGCGTCAAGACCCACGGGATCCGCTCGGTCCTCATCGACAGCCACCAGCCGTCCTTGTACATCGACCGGTTTCCGATCGTCTCGAAGTACTGCTGGGTGTGGCGCTCGGGAGCGTCTGCGTCGGTCAGCGAATCGGCGAAGGTGACTCCGTGCATCGGCTGCTGCTCGATCCCGTCGATGTGCGTCGGCATCGGGATGCCCGCGATGTCGAGGATGGTCGGAGCGACGTCGATCACATGCGTGAAGTGCGTCCTGAGTGCGCCGTCATCGCGGACCCTCTCGGGCCAGCGCACGACCAGCGGGTTGCGCGTGCCGCCGAGGTGCGAGCCCACCTGCTTTCCCCACTTGAAGGGCGTGTTCCCGGCCCACGCCCACGCGGCCGAGTAGTGCGGCGCCATCATCTGGTTGCCCCACGCCTCGATGCCCCCGTACCGCTCGGCGAGCTGCAGCTGCATCTCGTCGGTCAGCGGGATGCCGTTCTGCATCGTCAGCTCGTTGAAGGAGCCGGTGATCGTGCCCTCCATGCTGGCGCCGTTGTCACCCCAGATCCACAGCACGAGCGTGTTGTCCAGCTCGCCGAGCTCGTCGATCGCGTCGAGCACGCGGCCGACGTTGTGGTCGGCGTTCTCGGAATAGCCCGCGTAGACCTCCATCTGGCGGGCGTAGTAGGCCTTCAGCTTGTCGGGGACCTCGTCCCACGCGGGAAACGCCTCGTCGCGCGGCGTGAGCTCCGCATCGGGGGGGATCACGCCGAGCGCCTTCTGCCTGGCGAAGGTCTCCTCGCGAAGCCTGTCCCAGCCCTGGTCGAACTTGCCCTTGTACTTCGCCGCCCACTCTGCGGGCACGTGGTGCGGGGCGTGGCTGCAGCCCGTGGAGAAGTAGGCGAAGAACGGCTTGGTGGCGTCCTGCCCCCGGATCGCGTGCAACCACTCGATCGTCTTGTCGGCCATGTCGTCGGGCAGGTAGTAGGGGTTCTCCTCGTCGTAGAACTCCGCGGGCGTGCCGATGATCTTCTGGTTCTCGGTCAGGCACGGGTCCCACTGCCCCGAGCCGCCGCCGAGGAACCCGTAGAAGTAGTCGAAGCCCCAGCCGACCGGCCAGCGGTCGAAGGGCCCGCCTGGGCCCTGCTGGCTGTCCGGCGTGAGGTGCCACTTGCCGAACGCCGCGGTGCTGTACCCGTTGTCGCGCAGGATCCGCGGGAACGGAACGCAGTCGTCCGGCACGAACGCCGTGTAGCCGGCGAACCCGGTCGAGAACTCGCCGACCGAGCCGAAGCCGACCGCGTGGCTGTTGCGGCCGGTGAGAAGCGCCGCCCGGGTCGGCGAGCAGAGCGCCGTGACGTGGAAGCGGTTGTACCGCAGGCCGCCCTGCGCCATCCGCGTGTAGTTCGGCGTGTCGATGGGGCCGCCGAAGGTTCCGGCATTCCCGAAACCGGCGTCGTCGATCAGCACGACCAGGACGTTCGGTGCGCCGTCGGGGGCATCCACGTGGCCGATCGCCTCCCAGTCCGGCTGCGACCCTTCGAGCGTCCTATTGGCCACACCCGCGAACGGCTGCCTGCGGATCGGAAGCTTGCTTCGATCAGGCTGGCTCATGAACTGACCTCCGGAAGGAGCGGCTTCGTTGGTCTGCTTCAGGGGTTCCCTCTGGGCTTTCGACAGCGAGCGGACACCGGCGCGCGGGGATCCGGCCTGCCGGGGTCCGATCACTTCGCTGCCAGTCCCCCGGGGTCCGGGCGGTCCCTTCGGCGACACCCGGGTGCGAAGGGCTCGGTGGGGTGCCCCCGGCTCCCGTGCCCATTGCGGACGTGGCCACTTCGGTCTCCTGGTCGGCGCACCCGCCCCGGGGTTTGACGTCCCGGGTTCAGCGCGCTCCGCGTGCACTCGAGGCACGTATCGCCAGCCCACACCACCGGAGTGGTTCGGCGCATCACCCGGATCGGGTGAACGGATCCCGCCTGGCCACTCGCAGAAGCGTTCCCCGCGGCGGCTAGTCGCCCAACCGTCCCAGAGAGCGGGCGACGTCAGCTCAACGGGGGGATGCCCTGCGCGATGAGGTTGACCCCGAAGACGAGGAACAGCACCGTCATGACGGCGGCGTTGTGGACGCCGAGCCAGGTCTTCAGCTCGTCGAGGCGTGTCTTCGCCTGCTGGCCGCCGAGCAGGAAGTAGACGACGGGGCCGGCGATCGTGATGCTGCCGACGACGACGAAGACGATCAGCGAGACGACGGCCTCGGGTGCCGCCAGACCGAGCTGGGCGAGCCCCGCCGCGGCCCCCATGGTCAGGATGAGGTTCTTCGGGTTGACCCCGGCGAGCAGGGCGCCGAGACCGAGCGCCGCTCCGGGCGCGAGCGTGTCGATGTGCGCCATCCACTTGGGCATCGGGGCCGAGGCGCCGGGGGCCGGCCGGCTGCGCCAGGTGCGCAGCGCCAGCAGCAGGAAGAGGACACCGAGGGCGATCTTGCCCCAGGACACGGCATCGGACGCGGTGCCGCCGGATTGCGCCGCGTCGCCCTGGTCGGCCGCGACGTAGACGACGGTGCTCACCACGGCGAGCGCCAGCGCCCAGCCGGCGAGGAAGAGCAGACCGTTCACACGTGCGCGCTGTGAGAACAGCATGAGGATCACGGCGATGATCGGAACGGGGCTGATCGCCACGCCGATCGCGAACGTCAGTACCTCGGCGATCCCCTGACCCACGGCCCCTCCTCGGGCGCATGACGGCGCCGTGCGCCCCTGGACTCGCGGAGCTGACGTGGAGCCGACCGTATGTGGCGCGGCCTCCCGCGCCATCCTCCGATCGGGACGAGCGTGAGCCGGGCGTCCGGTCGCCGGTCAGACGCCCAGTTTCAGGCTCCGGCCATGTGGCCCGGGCCCCCTTTGAGCCCGAAGGGGCCGAATCGCCGCGGCCCGCCCCCTGACCTCTCATCGCGCGAGATACCAACAGGAAGCCCTGGGAGCAGCCACCGCGAAGGGCACGACGCCGGGGGCTGATCGCGGTCGGGTTCGCCTGGGTGCTGCACCGCCCCGGCGGAGGCGCGCCGGCAGCGCGGCGGCCCAGGGGCGGGTCGGCACCCTGCAAACCGAGCGCGACCAGGCCTGAGACGCACGACCCCGGGCCACGCGCCACAGGCTCGGGGTGCACCGTTGACAAGCGTCGGAGTAGAGTCGCCGGGCGCGCAACTCGATGGGGCAGGACGATGGGTCAAGAGGCCAGCAGGGGCGGTGCTCAAGGCTCGCCGGCTGGCGCTCGCGGGACCGTCGCCCGCCCTCCCCCTCCCGACGGACCAGGCGCCCCGCTCCACCCGACCCCGGTCATCGTCGAGACGAAGCTCCATCCGCCTCCGGTTCCGGCGAACGTCGTGGTGCGCCGTCGCCTCGCGCGCCGCCTCGCCGAAGGCCACAGCTCCTTGGTCGTCGTCTCCGCTCCTGCCGGATATGGCAAGACGACCCTGCTCGCCCTGCATGCCGCCGAGTCGGAGGGGGCGGGGCGACCGCTCGGCTGGCTCTCGCTCGACGGCGCGGACAACGATCCGGTCGTTCTCCTTTCTGGTTTGGCGACCGCGCTCTCACGCATCGCCCCGGTGGATCGGAAGGTCTTCCGGGGACTGACGGGTGACCGCCAGTCGATCGACAGGGTCGTCCTGCCGGGGCTCGTGAACGCACTCGGAGCGCAGCCCGGGCTCACTCTCGCGCTCGACGATCTGCACCGGGTGGACGAGCCCGCGAGCCTCTCGATCATCGCCTTTCTGGCCGAGCACGTGCCGCCGACCGCCCGGGTGGTCGTCGCGAGCCGTGATGCTTCGCCCCTCTCCCTCGGGCGCATTCGCGCCGGGGACCGACTGCTCGAGCTTGATGCCGGGGACCTGGCCCTCAGGCGCGGGGAGGTCGAGGGGCTCCTCCGGGCCGCCGCGCTGCCGGCTCGCGACGACCTGCTCGACGCGATCGTACGACGCACCGAGGGCTGGCCGCTCGCCGTCTCCCTTGCCGTGCGCGCACTCACCGCCTCCACCGACCGGGCGGTCGGCGTCGCCGATCTGATCGCGGGCGACGACCGCGACATCGTGGACTACTTCTCGAGCGAGCTGCTCTCACGGCAACCGCCCGACAGGCTCGCCTTCCTCCTCCGGACCTCGATCCTCGAGCGCCTGTCGGCTCCGCTCTGCGACGCTGTGCTGGACCGCGGTGATTCGGCGTCCATGCTCGCGGCGCTCGAGGATGAGAACCTCTTTCTCGCGCCGCTCGATCGGGCGCGTGAGTGGTACCGCTATCACCCCCTCTTCCGGGACGTCCTCCGTACCCAGCTCAACCAGCAGGACCCCGGGGCAGCCGCGACCCTGCACCGGCGGGCCGCGGAGTGGCATGACCGGCACGGGACCGCTGAGGAGGCCGTGGCGCACGCCCTGGCTGCTCCCGACACGACGCGCGCGGCGGAGTTGGTGGTCGCCAACGCCCGGACGCTCCAGAACAGCGGACGCAACACGACTGTCCGACGCTGGCTCGACGCCTTCACGGAGGAGGACGTCGCCAGGTCGGCGCCGCTGGCGATGACGTGCGCCTACCTGATGTTCCTGCTCGGGCAGAGGGACCGTGCACGCCGTTACGTCGCGCTCGCTCAGAGGGGGCACTGGAGCGGGGTCGGCGCCCTCGGAGAGAGCTCGCTCGAGTCCGCGGTGGCGCTCGCCAAGGCGGTGTTCGGCTCGGACGGAGTCAGCAGCATGCACGCCCACGCCGTGACGGCCTATCGACTCGAGCCCGCCGGCCGCCCCGCACACGAGCCCGCGGCCCACGCCCTCGGCATGAGCCTCCTGCTCCTCGGCCGAACCGACGAGGCGGTCCCGCTCTTCGAGGAGGCGGCCGCCCTCGGGCCCGAGCGGGCCGTGGTGACGCTCATGTCACTGGGGCAACTGGCCCAGATCGCCGTGGACGCGGGACGAGACGAGGAGGCGGAGACTCTGGCGGCCGGTGCGCTCGCGCTCGCTCACGGCCTCGGGCTCGAGGAACGCATCGCCAGCGCCTCGTTGCACGTCGCCCTCGCCTGTCTGGGCGTCAACAGGGGCGATCCCCGCGCGCGGGAGCACCTCGAGCACGGGCTGTCGCTGGTCGCGGGGCTGTCGGCGATGCCCTTCCTTGAGATCCAGGCGCGCACCCTCCTCGGTCGTGTCGCCCTGGCGGTCGGCGAGCTCGGGCTGGCGGCATCCCTGCTCGAGCAGGCCCGGCGAGAGCTCGCACGCTTCCCGGACGCCGGTGTTCTCAGCCGTCTCCTCGCCCGGGAGGAGCATGAGCTCGAGGCGGTCCGCGGTGGCGGAAGCGTGCTCCCCGATAGCCTCACCAACGCCGAGAGGCGCGTGCTCGACTTGCTCCCCACGCATCTGTCGGTGTCGGCGATCGCCGAGGAACTCCACATCTCGGCGAACACGGTGAAGAGCCACGAGAAAGCGATCTTCCGCAAGCTCGGTGTCGCACGCCGCGCCGATGCCGTCGCCGCGGCCCGCAGGCTCGGAATCCTGGACGCGCAGGCATGATCACCTAGTTCGTGGGATGCGCCGCTCCTACCCGGAGGGCGATGCTCGAGCCATGGGTGAGCTCCTGATCGGAGTCTTCGACGGTGAGCCCTCGGCGCCGCGCGTCCTGCGTGAGCTGCGGGCCTCCAACGTGACATACGCGAGCGTCGGCTCGGCGGGCACCGTCTCCGTTGGTGACGGAGGAGTCTTCGAAGTGTGCTCGGGCGGTCAGATCGGTTCCAGCAGCGGCTACTCGGGCCTCTTCTGGGGGGCCCTCTTCGCACTCGTGCTCCTGCCCCAAGCCTCCGGGAGCTCTTACGGGCCTAAGGTGGGGGCGCTATTCGGGACGGTTAGCCAGGCAGGCGTGGACGAAGCCTTCCGCACGCGTGCACGGAGGGCATTCTCTGCCGGCACCTCGGCCATCGGGATGCTCTCGAGCGACGAGGAAGCCCCCTCGGTGATCGCGCTTCTGGCATCGCGCACCGCCAGCGTGGTCAGAACATCGCTCTCGCCTGAGCAGGACGTGCAGCTGGCCCGTGAGCTCGGGCGCGTCCCGTGAGGGCCGCGCCCGCCGCCGAGGCGATCGACTCACCCCACACCGCAAGCTTCACGAGGAGTTGAGCAATGGACTGGCAATTCGGAGAGGTCTTCCTGGCGATGTGCGTGTTCTTCGCCTGGGTCCTGTGGTTCTGGCTGCTGTTCGCGGTCTTCGGTGATCTCTTTCGGCGCCACGACATCGGTGGCGGCGCCAAGACGGGCTGGATCATCTTCGTCATCGTCCTGCCCTTCGTGGGTGCCTTCATCTATCTGATCTCCCAGGGCCATGGCATGGGTGAGCGGCGCGCCGCGGAGATCCAGGCGGCGCGGGCCCAGACCGACGCCTACATCCGCTCGGCCGCCGGCAGCGGCGGGCCGGCCGCGCAGATCGAGACGGCCAAGCAGCTGCTCGACTCGGGCGCCATCAACCAGGCCGAGTTCGACGCCATGAAGGCGAAGGCGCTCGCGGCCTAGCGGCGAGTGGGCCCACGACCACCCAGAGAGAGGACAGACAGTGTCAATCGGACCGGTACAGCTGATCGTGATCGGCTTCAACAAACCGGACTTCCACGGCGAGATCATCGAGGAGCTCGAGCGTCTGCGCGAGAGCGACACGGTACGACGCTGGGCACCGTCATGGGTTCGATGGCCCGGGCCATGGAGGGGGAGCGCGCCCGGGCCCAGGCGTGGCAGGGGTCGCTCGCTGGAACAACTGCGCAGGGCTGGGCAACCGAGCTAGTCGCGAGCTACGACGATACGATCCAGTGGTTGCGTCAGCGGGAGGACGAGGAACGCCTGAGGCTTCGGTGACGAGGACCGCGAGGCCCTTTCCCTCAAGCTCGGCCAAGGCCTCGGGAGCCTCCCTCATCGTTGTCCTTGGCAGTTTGCCGGGTCGGCTGTCGCGCGATGCCTCGGTGTGAAGCCACCGGCGGATCGACGGCTCGCGCAACCCGTTTAGAAAGCCGGCCGCCCACGTCGGGTTGCCACACCCGAATGCAGCCGCGGACCTTCGCGATCCTCGACGATGACGAACGTCAGACCCTCGGTCTGCTCTATCTATGCGCAACCACGGCTGACGAGCGGGCGAGGAACTCCGAACTCTGGTCTGGCGAGAAGATGGACCGCTCCTAAATCGTGTGTGACGCCTAACGCGCACCGGTAGGTGGGTTAGGGCCCACCGCGAAACGTCTGCCAGCTACCCGCTGCGGCGCCCACCAGGCCGAGGAGCCCGAGCCACAACTCAGGCCCGGCGGAAGCCGCCCGACTGCTCTGGTGTTCCTTCGCAGCGTTTCGTTGCCAGAAGACTCGAGCGGATCCTCTGTGTGCTCTCAGCAGCAGCCCGAGCGCGTGGCCTGGGTCGTCGCGCTGAGGACGCTCGGCGCGTCGGCGGGCTTCACTGCGGCGACGATCGCGCCGTGAAGGCCGTCGGCGACCTCGTGCGTGAAGGTGATGCTGATTTCGACGAACCCGGCCTCGGCGAGAAGGCGCTCGTACTCGCCGAGCGACAACGCGCCCGCGATGCAGCCGGCCCAGCCGCCGCGCTCGGCGCGCTCTGCCGGGGTGAGGCGATCCTCGGCCACCACGTCGCTGATCCCGATGCGTCCGCCGGGGCGCAGCACGCGGAAGGTCTCGCCGAGCACGGCCTGTTTGTCGGGCGACAGGTTGACCACGCAGTTCGAGATCACCACGTCGATCGTCTCCGCCGGAAGCGGGATCTGCTCGATCTGGCCCTTCAGGAAGTCGACGTTCGTGGCGCCGGCCTCGGCCGCGTTGCGAAGCGCCAGCGCCAGCATCTCCTCGGTCATGTCGAGGCCGTAGGCCTTGCCGGTCGGCCCGACGCGCTTGGCCGACAGGAGGACGTCGATGCCCCCGCCCGAGCCGAGGTCGAGCACCGTCTCGCCCTCGCGCAGCTCCGCCACGGCCGCCGGGTTGCCGCAGCCGAGGCTCGCCAGGAGCGCGCTCTCGGGGAGCTCGCCCGGGGCGAGGTCCGAGTAGAGGGCGCTTCCGAAGACCGTCTCGTCGGGGGCGCAGCAGCCTCCGTCGCCGCAGCAGCTGACGATGCCGGGCTCGGCGCCCGAGGACGCCTCTGCAGAGGCCTGGGCGTAGCGAGCGCGCACCTCCTCGTGGATCGCGGCGGCGTCGGCGGTCTGGTTGGCGCTCATCGGGTGCCTCCTTGACTGGTGCGGGTCAGCGCGGTCCACGCTGAGCGAACGTGCGGGCGAGGTCGCGCTCACGGCGCGCGGCCACCCGGCAGGCCGGGCCGCAGACCTCGCCGGTTCGCTCGTCGACTGCGACGGCGCCCGTGCGCCGGCGCCGGCGGCTGGTGAGGATGCTCAGCACTCGCAGCTCTCCACGGGGGGTGCACCGGCGACCCAGGCGGCGAACTCGGCGAGAGCATCGGGGATGACGTAGTAGTAGGCCCACAGGCCCCGTCGCTCGGAATCGACCAGCCCCGCCTGGCGCAGCACCTTCAGGTGATGCGAGACGGTGGACTGGCCGACCTCGAAGAGCGGGATGAGCTCGCACACGCAGACCTGGCCGGCGTGCTTTCGCAGGACGTTGACCAGCTGCAGGCGGATCGGATCGCCGAGCGCCTTGGCCACGACGGCCATCCGCTCGGCCTGGGCCCGCGCGACATCCGGGTAGACGACCGGCTCGCAGCACGGCTCGCCGACCGGACGCTTCTGCTTGGGCGTGAGCTCGAGATCGACTGACATCGATCTACTTCTATCGATTGAAACGACGTCTGTCAATCGAATACTCTCGCGGACGGGGGCAGACAAGCGAGAGGACGAGGAATGCGCGTAGCGGTGATCACGGACATCCACGCCAACCTTCCGGCGCTCGAGGCGGCGCTCGCGCGGGTGGATGAACTCGGCGTGGACGAGCTCTACTGCGGCGGGGACCTGGTGGGCTATGGCCCCCACCCCAACGAGGTCTGCGCGCTGATCGAGGAGCTCAGCATCCCGACGATCTACGGCAACTATGACTACGCCATCGCCCGCGACCTCGACGACTGCGGCTGCGCCTACATCACCCCGCACGACCGCGAGCTCGGTCAGCGGTCGGTCGAGTGGACGCTCGCCCACACCGACGAGGCATCGAAGGCGTTTATGCGCGAGCTGCCCTTCGATCTGCGGTTTTCGATGGGCCCGACCACGCGTGCGGCTGGTCCACGGCTCGCCGCGCAAGGTCAACGAGTACCTGTTCGAGGACAAGCCGGCCTCGCTCTACGAGCGCCTGGCGGCCCAGGCCGAGGCGGACGTTCTCGTCTTCGGCCACACCCACAAGCCCTGGGTGCACGAGTATCGCGGGGTCCTCTTCGTCAACTGCGGCTCGGTCGGAAAGCCCAAGGACGGCGACCCGCGCGCGGCCTTCGCGGTGCTCGAGACGACGGACGCAGGCGTAGCGGTCACGATCGAGCGGGTGGCCTACGACGCGCCGGCGGTCGCCCGCGAGGTCGCGGCGGCCGGCCTTCCCTCGGAGTTCGCCGACAAGCTGGTCATCGCCGCATGAGCCGGCCGGACCTCGCCCGGCGCCTCGTGGCCGAGGCGCTCGGCACCTTCTGCCTGGTCTTCGCCGGCACCGGGGCCCTGGTGGTGAACGCCGTCGCCGGCAACCCCCTCGGGCACGGCGGGGTGGCGGCGGCCTTCGGCCTGCGCGATCGCCATACGACATCGGGCGCCAAGTCCGATGCCGGTGACGCCAAGCTCTTGGCCGATCTGGTGCGCACCGATCACCACAACCACCGCCCGCTGGCCGGAGACTCGGATCAGGCGAGCGCGATCCGGGTGCTGGCCCGGGCCCATCAGGGCCTCATCTGGACCCGCCAGCGCCAGGTCAGCGGCCTGCGCTCGGCGCTTCGCGACTACTCCCCGGGCGCTCTTTCGGCCTTCGGTACCGATCTGGGCTCCTCGGATGCGCTGGCGATCCTCGCCATCGCCCCGACGCCCGGCCTGGCCCGCGCGCTCTCGCGGGCCAAGATCACCTTGGTCCTTCGCCGCGCCGGCCGCCGGCGCAACCTCGAGCGACGGGCGGCCGAGATCCGCCGTGCCCTGAGCACCGATCAGCCTGAGACATCGGATGCGGTGGCCGAGGCCTTCGGCGCGGCCGCCGGCGCCCGAGTGGCGGTGCTCGTATCGCTCAACCAGCAATCGTCGTGGCGATCATGATCTTCGGCCTCGGCCATCTGTCGGGCGCCCACATCAACCCGGCGGTGACCGCGGCCTTTGCGGCGGCGCGTCACTTCCCGGCGCGCGAGGCCGTGCCCTACGTCATCGCCCAGCTCGCGGGCGCGATCCTCGCCTCGCTGGCGCTGCGCGGGCTCTTCGGCCTCGCCGGCGACCTGGGCGTCACCCAGCCCGACCACGTCGGGCAGCTGGGCGCGCTCGTGCTGGAGGCGGGGCTCACCGCCGTCCTCATGATCGTGATCCTGGCGGTGGCCACCGACACCCGCGCCGTCGGATCGATGGCGGCGATCGCCATCGGCGCGACGATCGCCCTCGAGGCCCTGGTGATGGGGCCTATCACGGGCGCCTCGATGAACCCGGCCCGATCGTTCGCGCCCGCCCTCGTGGCCGGCGACCTCACCGACCTGTGGATCTACATCGTCGGCCCCGTGGTGGGCGCCCTCGTCGGGGCCGGCATCTACGCGTTCCTGCGCGACGCGCGCCAGGCGACCCCGAGCGCCGCCCCGGCGGCGCTCATCGAGCAGACGGAGGCTCAGTGATGAGCGCGGTGGAACTGAACCTGGAAGCCCAGATGCGTCGGACGATCGAGCGCCTGACCGAGGAGTTCGCGGGGGTCTTCGGCCCCGAGACGGTCGAGCGTTTCGCCAAGACCTCGTTCGCGAAGCTCCTCGAGAACGCGATGCTCACGACCTTCCTTCCGGTAATGACCGAGCGGTTCGCCCGCGACCGCCTGAGGGCGCTCGCCCAGGCCGACGGTCTGGCACCCAAGGAGCGGCCCGAGGTGCTCTATGTGTGCGTCCACAACGCCGGCCGCTCGCAGATGGCCGCGCTTCTCACCGCGCATCTGAGCGGCGGGCGGGTCAACGTGCGCTCAGCCGGCTCGGATCCGGCCGACAGCGTCAACCCGCTGGTGGTCGAGGCGATGGCCGAGCTCGGCCTCGACATGTCCGCCGAGTTCCCGAAACCCCTCACCGACGAGGTGGTGCGGGCGGCCGACGCGGTGATCACGATGGGCTGCGGGGACGCGTGCCCGTTGTATCCCGGGCAAGCGTTACGAGGATTGGGACCTGGCGGACCCGGCCGAGGCCGAGAGCTTCGAGCAGGTGCGCGAGATCCGCGAGGAGATCCGCGGGCGCGTCATCCAGCTGCTCAGCCAGCTGGGGATCGAGGCGGGAGCCACCCCGGCCGGCGGTGCCCGTCACTGAGGCCGCCTCTGTATCGGGGACGCAGGTCGCCGCGCGTCGTGAACAAGCCAGTGCGCACGCTGGGGCCCGGCTGCGATAGTCGAAGCGGATGGACCGGCCGTTGGCGGAGCGTCCCCATCGCGGTCACCCCGGAGCCAGCAATGAGCGGACATCGCGAGCTCGCCCACCACCGCGCCGCCTCCGGGCGTCGTCTCCTCGACCTCACACGGACCGCTGGGGTGAGGCCGGAGACACCGTGCGTGGGCCGGTCTGGGCGCGACCCTGTCTGACGTGGTTAGCCCCCGCGAAGCCCCGCGAGGCGTGACAGCCGGATACCTCTCGAGGCTCGACAGCCCCTACCTGTTCTTCACCGGCAAGGGCGGGGTCGGCAAGACGACCATCGCAGCCGCAACAGCGATTCATCTTGCGGACGCGGGTCGGCGGGTCCTCCTTGTGAGCACCGATCCGGCGTCGAATCTCGGCGACATCCTCGGCGTGTCGGCGGGCGAGGAGCCGACCGAGGTCCCCGAGGTCGCGAACCTTTGGGTCGCGAACCTCGACCCGGAGGAGGCCGCCGCCTCGTACCGTCGGCGGGTGATCGACCCCTACCGCGGCGCGATCCCCGAGGAGGAGGTGCGGACCCTCGAGGAGCAGCTCTCCGGCCAGTGCACGGTCGAGGTCGCCGCCTTCGACGAGTTCACGCGACTGATGGTCCGGCCACCAGAGCCTGGGTTCGACACCGTGATCTTCGACACCGCCCCGACCGGCCACGCCCTTCGACTGCTGAGCCTGCCGGGGGCCTGGACCTCCTATCTCGAGGATGCCCCGGGGGGCGCGAGCTGCCTGGGCCCGCTGTCGGGGCTGGAGGCCCAGCGCGAGCAGTACCGGCAGGCCGTGACGGCCCTGGCTGATCCCGACCAGACGCTCGTCGTCCTCGTGAGCCGCCCGGACGCCGGCCCCCTTCGCGAGGCGGGCAGGACCGCCGACGAGCTCGGCGCACTCGGGATTCGCAACCTGCGCCTCATCGTCAACGGCGTCGTCACCGACCCCCTCGCCGGCGACGCCCTGGCCGAGGCGCTCGCGCGGCGCCAGCGCGAGGCCATCGCCTCTGCGCCCGAGTCCCTCGCCGGGCTGGAGCGCACGTCCGTGCCGCTCCGCGCCGGTGACCTGGTGGGAGTCGAGGCGCTGCGCGCTCTCGTCGAGGAGCGGGCGCCGACCTCGAGCGTGCGCTCCGAGTCCCCCTCGCCACCGACCCTGCCGGGACTCGACGCGCTCGTCGACGAACTGGCCCGCTCAGACCACGCGGCGATCCTGGTGATGGGAAAGGGTGGGGTCGGCAAGACAACCATCGCCGCAGCGATCGCCCTCGGCCTCTCCCGGAGGGGCCGAGTCGTCGAGCTGACGACCACCGATCCGGCCGGCCGGTGGGAGGACGTCCTCGGGGGCGAGGACCCCACGGGGTTGGTCGTGAGCTCGATCGACCCCGCCGCGGAGGTCGCGAGCTACGTGGCCGACCACCTCGCCGCGGCCCGCAAGCTCCATCCCGAGCGGCTCGCGCTGATCGAGGAGGACCTGCGCTCCCCGTGCACCGAGGAGCTGGCGGTGTTCCGGGCCTTTGCCCGCGCCCTCGGCCGGGGTCGCTCGCGGTTCGTCGTCCTCGACACGGCGCCGACCGGGCACACGCTGCTCCTCCTCGACACCACGGGCGCCTACCATCGCGATGTCATGCGGACCGCGGCGAGCGTGCCCGGGCGGATCATTACGCCTCTGATGTGGCTCCAGGATCCCGAGTCCACGCGCGTGGTGATCGTGACCCTTCCCGAGTCCACGCCGGTTCAGGAGGCGGAGCGGCTCCAGACCGACCTGCGGCGAGCCGGGATCGAGCCGTTCGGCTGGGTCGTGAACGCCAGCATGCTGGCTGGCGGGACGCAGGACCCCGTACTGCAGGCGCGGGCGGCACTTGAGGGTGGGCACATCGCACGGGTCAAGGAGATCGCCGCTCGGGCGTGGATCGTCCCGTGGACTGCCGCGACGCCACGGGGTGTCCAGGAGCTGTCGGCACTGTCAGAGAGCGCCGCCGGGGGCTAGCGCGGCGGCGGCGGGCGGCGATACTGGTTCCACACCCCGCGGGCTCACGCAGGAGAAAGCGCCATGACCACTCGACAGGTCGTCCTCTGCAGTCCGGTGCGCACCGCCATTGGCACCTACGGCGGGAGCCTCAAGGACGTGCCCGCGCCGGATCTGGGCGCGGCCGCGATCCGCGAGACGCTGACGCGGTCAGGCCTCGCGGCCGAGGCGGCCCAGAGCCTGGTGATGGGCAACGTCATCCAGGCCGGCACGAAGATGAACCCCGCTCGCCAGGCCGGCATCGCTGCCGGGCTGCCGGTCGAGGTCCCGGCCATGACCGTCAACCGCGTCTGCGGCTCGGGCGCTCAGAGCGTGGTCAGCGCGGCGCTGGAGGTCTGGTCCGGCATGATCGACTGCGCCATCGCCGGGGGCATGGAGAACATGGACCAGGCGCCCTACCTCGTGCTTCAAGGACGGTGGGGCGCGCGCATGGGCGACGTGACGATGTTCGACAGCATGCTGCGCGACGGTCTCGAGGACGCCTTCAGCGGCGAGCATTCGGGATGGCACACCGAGGACCTTGTGCTGAGGTACGGCGTCAGCCGCGACGATCAGGACCGCTGGGCGCTGCGCTCCCAGCAACGCTTCGGCGCGGCGCAGGCTGAGGGCCGCTTTGAGGCCGAGATCGCTGCTGTGCACGTGCCGGGGCGCAAAGGGCCGACGGTCTTCAGCACGGACGAGCACAACCGTCCGGAGATGACGGCCGAGTCGCTGACCAGGCTCCGGCCCATCTTCCGCACGGACGGCACCATCACCGCCGGCAACGCGCCGGGGCTGAACTCGGGCGCCGCCGCCATGGTGATGGCCGAGGGCGCGTGGGCCGAGAGGAACGGCCTCGTGCCCATGGCCCGGCTCGTGAGCTATGGCCTCGGTGCGGTGGAGCCCGGCTTCTTCGGCCTCGGGCCCGTGCCGGCGGTGCGCCAGGCGCTGGCCCGCGCCGGCTGGTCGGTGGGGCAGGTGGACCGTGTCGAGGTCAACGAAGCCTTCGCCGCGATTGCGCTGGTCTGCCTGCGCGAGATCGGGTTCGCCGAGGATGTGGTCAACGTCGAAGGCGGCGCCATCGCGCACGGCCACCCGATCGGCGCCACCGGCGCCGTGCTGGCGACCAGGCTGATGCACTCGATGAAGCGCGACGGCTGCAAACGCGGCATCGTCACGCAGTGCATCGGCGGTGGCCAGGGCATCGCGCTGGCGCTGGAGACGGTCTGAGGGTGGGGCGTGTCCCTTGGGCCGCGGAGGCCTCCGGCCGGCGGCGAGATCGCGATCTCTCGCGAGGGATCTAGGGCGCGGCGCTCATCTCGGCCGGGTGACCGCACCCTCCGATGCGGAGCCCACCTGCGCGGCGTACTTGGCGAGCACCCCGGTGCTGTACCGCGCGGCAGGCGGCTCCCACGGCCATGTCAGTCCTTGGCTCGACGCGTGTTGGCGTTGACCTGCCGGTTCGCCTCAGGCGGCCGTGAGCGCCTCCAGGCCGAGGGCGCCGGTGAGTCGCCCGGCCCGCCAGGGCACGATCGCCAGGCGCTCCGCCTCGGCGCGCACCTCGTCGATCAGCAGGTGCTCGCGCCCGGCGCGGGCGCGCAATGTCGGGTCCGTCACACCGGCGAGGGCCAGGCTCTGGTTGACGATCCAGGCGAAGGGGGCGATGCCCGCCCGCCCGAGGTCGGCGGCGAGGCGCTCGGCCTCGTGGACCGGCGTTGCTTCGGGCAGGGTCACGATGAGCACCCGGGTGAAGCCGGGATCGCGAAGGCGCGGAAGGAGCTCGGAGACATCGCGTGGCACCTCGGCGCTGGTGCGCCCGACCTCGCGGTGGTAGGCCTCTGCCGAATCCAGCAGCAGCAGGGTGTGACCGGTCGGCGCGGTGTCGAGCACGACGAACGCGTCCTCGCCCTGGGCGACGGTGCGCGCGAAGGCGCGGAAGACCGCGATCTCCTCGGTGCAGGGCGAGCGCAGGTCCTCCTCGAGCAGGGCACGACCCTGGGCGTCGAGCCCGGCGCCGGCCTCGCGCAGCACCTGGGCGCTGTAGGCGGCGGTCTCGGCATCCGGATCGATGCGCGAGACCACGAGCCCCTCGATCGCCCCGGCGACGGTCGCCTCGACGTGGGCCGCCGGGTCGGTCGTGGAGAGGTGAACGTGGTGACCCCGGCGCGCCAGCTCGGCCGCGATAGCCGCGGCGATGGTCGTCTTGCCGACGCCGCCCTTTCCCATGGTCATGACGACGCCCGGACCGCCGGCCTCGAGGGCGTCGACCAGATCGGCGAGCGGTGCCTCGGCTAGCTCCGCGCCCGCGTCGTCCGCCGTCGCCCGCAGAGACCGCCTGGGGTCGAGCACGGCACCGAGGGCGGCGGCACCGAGCGGGACGAAGGGATGAAGGGGCACCTCGACCCGCTCGAGCGCAGCGAGCGCCTCGGGGATCCGCGCGAGTGCCTCCGCCTGCTGGCCGGCGAGGGTGCGGGCGGTCGGGTCGTCGTCATCCGCCGGCGAGAACACGCCATTCAGCGCGAGCACCTGGCGGCGCATGCCCGCGCCGGCGAGTTCGGCCGAGGTGCGCGCCGCCTCGGCGAGGGCACTCGGCTCGGGCCGGGCGACCAGCACGAGGGTTGTGCGCCCCGGGTCGGTCAGGGTGGCGACGCTCTCGGCGTAGAGGGCACGCTGGCGCTCGAGACCGGCGAGCGGCCCCAGGCAGGAGGTGCCGGTGGTGTTCTGGTCGATGAACTCGGTCCAGGCGGCCGGCAGGGAAAGGAGCCTCAGCGTGTGCCCGGTCGGCGCCGTGTCGAAGATGATGTTGTCGTAGGCGCGGGTAGCGTCGTCCTCGGCGAGCAGGGAGGTGAAGGCGTCGAAGGCGGCGATCTCCACCGTGCAGGCGCCCGACAGGCTCTCCTCCATGCTGCGCACGGCGGCATCGGGGAGCACGCCCCGATAGGGGCCCACGAGTCGCTCGCGGTACTCGCGCGCTGCGGCCTCGGGATCGACGTTGGCCGCGTCCAGGCCGGGGACGCCAGCGACGGGGCGGGGGGCGTCCGAGAGCTCCGTTCCGAGGACCTCGTCGAGGTTCGACGCAGGGTCGGTCGAGACCAGGAGGACCCTGCGCCCCCGCTCGGCGAGGGCGACGGCGCTCGCGCAGGCGAGCGTCGTCTTGCCCATCCCGCCCTTTCCTGTGAAGAACAGGACGCGGGTCGCCGGTTCGAGGAGGGCCCGGGCGTCCATCAGCAGCAGCCGCCCTCGCCGCAGCCGCAGCTCTGTGCGCCCTGCCCGGTGCCGGCAACCAGCGGCGCCGAGGTGGTGTAGGGAGGCGTCTCGTCGGAGGCGGTGCCAGCCCAGCGCGCGAGCTGGTCGCGGCTCGGATACGCACCCTCGATCACCGGGCGGCCGTCCACCAGGACGAGCGGCAGGGCCCTCTCGCCGCGCTCGCGCAGGGCATCCGTGACCTGGGCGTGCGCCACGAAGGCGTCGGGCTGCTGGGCCAGGTTGAACCTTTCGACCGACACGCCCTCGCCGGCCAGCCAGTCGAGGTCGGCCGCGAAGCGCGCCAGCTCCGGGTCCACGCTCGGGCCACAGACACCGCTTGAGCAGCACATCGCCGGGTCGAACACCTTGACGCTCGTCATCGGACCACCTCCAAGTCGTCGTTCGAATGGACGCCCACGAGCGCCCCGAGGAGCTCCACATGCCGCGCCAGGGCGTCGCGGTCGGCGCAGTAGCAGACCCGCGGGCCATCGATCTCCCCGCGGATCAAGCCGGCCTCCTTGAGAACCTTCAGGTGCTGGGAAACGGTCGCCTGCGAGACCGGAAGCTCGGAGACGATCTGGCCGCAGACACAGGTCTCGCGCGCGAGGAGCAACCGCACGATCCGGATGCGGATCGGATGGCCGAGCGCCTTGGCGACACGCGCCAGATCTGCGACTGCCTGGTCGTCCGCGGCGAACTCCATGACCTGTCCCTGATCGTTCATCGTCGATCTACGATAGATCGCTGTACGCCCGAAGTCGAGGGCGCAGGCTCTCAGCGCGCCACCGGGCGCTCGGCAATGAGCTGGCCCTCGATCTCGCAGGCGGCGGCGAGGGTGTTGAAGACCGTCCCATGCTTCTGGAGGTTGCGGTGAAGGAGCGCGACGCGGCGCTCGTCCTCATCGGTCGTCACGCGCAGCTCGTAACGGATGTGCGTGAAGCGCGGGGGCGCCTCATGGCGCTCGAGCTCCACCCGCACCGACGCTCCGGACTGGCGGAACGGCAGGATCTCGGAGAACCGCTCGACGTTCTTCAGAAGGCACGCGGCGAATGCCGCCCCCAGGAGCTCGGCCGGACCCGGAAGCGTCACTCCCTGCGCCGGCGAGCTGTCGAAGGCGATCCGGCTCTCCTTGCAGGCGACCTCTGAGACGCCGCGCCCAACGAGGCGCGCCTCAACGACGTAGGCCACTAGCCCTCCTTGGCCGGATCGTCGCGTGCGGGACCGTCAACGGGCGCAACGTCGTCCGGCTGGGGGTACTCGGCGCCGCACCACTCGCAGTGGGTGAGCGGCTCGGGCGTGGACCACCTCGGGCCTGGCGGGCGTCGGCGTCTTGTCGCAGACCGGGCAGGGAATGGCCTCGGTCGTCTGCTCTGCGTGGCTCATGACGGTCCACCTCCTTCAGCGTCGTGGGCCGATGCGCACCGGCACGTGAGGACGGCGGAGCGGCCTATCTCGACGCTACCGCCGGGGCGTCTCGGCGTCGGCCGGGCATCCCCCCAGCGTGCAACGGGAAAGCCCGCAGGGGCTGGCACGGAACCCGCGGTGGCTCTCCGCACGCCGTGCAGGCCCGGCCGGGCAGAATGGGCAAGTACGATCTTGTAAGCGTATGGAGTTGACCCGGGCTCGTTGACACCGTGATCTGCCCCCGAATTTCTGGAGTCCGGGTTCTGGAGTCAGGCGGCGTCGTGGGTGGCGAAGTAGCGGTCCTCGTACTCGGTCGGGGTGAGCATGCCAAGGGCCGAGTGGCGGCGTCGGGTGTTGTGGAAGAGCTCGATGTAGTCGTGGATCGCCGAGGCGAGCTCGATGCGGGTCTTCCAGGACTTGCGGTTGAGCAGCTCGACCTGCATGCGGCCCCAGAAGGATTCGACGACGGCGTTGTCGTAGGGGCATCCGATGGCCCCGATCGACGGGCGCGAGGCCGGCCTCGCGGACCTTCTGGCTGAAGCCCAGGACGTGAATTGAACGCCGCGGTCGGAGTGGATCACGAGGCCTCCGGCCGGATCGCGCCGGCGCGTGGCCATCCCGAGGGCGTTAGTCACCAGCACCGTGGTCTGGGTCGAGTCGATGGACCATCCGACCACCCGGCGCGAGAAGGCGTCGAGGACCACACAGCAGTAGATCTTGCCCTCACGGGTGGGGTGCTCGGTGATGTCGGTCATCCACAGCTCATCGGGCGCCTCGCGGGCGAACGCACGGCGGACCAGGTCAGGGCCGCCGGCCCTGCCGAGGCGGGCGCTGCGTGGCATCCGCCGGTTGGGCAGGCCCTTGATGCCGAGCTCGCGCATGATCGAGGCCACCGCGTTGTGGCCGGCGATGATCTGGCGCCCGAAGCGCAGCTCGGCGGTGATGCGGTGCGCGCCGTAGATACCGGCCGAGGCGCGGTGGACATCGACGATCTCGCCGGCGAGGAAGATGCGTCGAAGCGCCCTCGGCGAGGTCGGGCGGCCGCGCCAGGCGTAGTAGCCGGACTCGGTGACCCCGAGGAAGCGGCAGGCGTGGCGCACGTTGTTTCCCTGCCCGGTCAAGGACGCGATCACCGGGTAGAGCCTTTTGGGGGCAGGCCCTGCTCGAGGAAGACCTCGTTGACCTTGCGCGAGACGGCGAGCTCGGTCTCGAGCTGGCGGATGCGGCGCTTGGCGGCGGCCAGATCGAGCGCCATGTCGGTGCTCGTGCCCGAGATCTCGCCGCGGTCGATCTGCTCCTGGCGCAACCAGTTGTAGATCGTGGCCTCGCTCATCCCGAAGGTCGCGACCAGCTGCGCGACCTTCGTGCCGGAGCGGGCGAGCTCGACGACCTGGCGGCGGATCTCGGGTGGGTACCTGCGGGGCATCTGAATCCTCCTTGCTGCGGAAGGACTCTAGAAACCCGACTCCACCGAACCGGGGGCAGATCAGGGTGTCAACGGAAGCGGGTCAACTCCAACTCCACTCCGTCGAAACGGATCGTGGCGTGATGGTTGCCATTGACAGTGTTGGCGACGACCATCGCGCTCTTTACCCCGGTGAGACCCTTGAAGCAGTAGGTGCCCGGATCCGAGCCGGCGGGATTGTGGACGATGTTGGCGTCCACCACGAGGCCGCTGGAGTGAGCGGTGTCGACGGTCCCGTCGGCTTTCACCTCGGCGTAGGCGATCGGGCTGGCGGGCCCGGCTGGGCCGGCGCGCCCCGTGTCGCCCTTGGGCCCCGCAAGGCCCTGCGGTCCGGTCACGAACCCGTTGAAGTCCTTCGGGCTCAGCGAATGGTCCTTGACGTCCGCTCCGGTAAGTGAGCCGTTCTTGACATCGGCGCTAGCCACCGATCCGTCTTTGATCTGGCTGGACGAGGTGATGACGTAGCTGGTCGCCCTGGCGGTTCCGCCGAGCGCGAGCACGAGCGCGGTGAGCGACACCACCAGGGCGGCATGGTCGGCCCACCTCCGGGTCCTATGCGGGCCCCACGCCGCACGCTTCGGGGAGGCCGTGCGGATCCTGCGCGACGCCGTCGCCGGCTGAGCGCCCGGCGCTTGCCAGGTGCGCATGACGGCACGAGAGTGCGGGGCGTGCCCACGCCCCGCACCGCCGCGGAGATCGTCGTCCTGCTCGGGCGCCTCTTCCGCATCAAGGACTTCGACGCGGTCCACGCGGCGTACCACCCCGAGGGCCGCTTCGTGACCCTCGCCGGGGGGCCGGAGCCGCTCGGGCGCGACGAGACGGTCGCGGCGTTCCGCCGCGCCGACCGCGACATCGTCTACCGCGCGCAGGCCGAGCCCGAGCCGATCGAGATCGACGAGGTCGCGGCGCTGGCGCGGGGCGCGATCCGCTACCGGACCCCCGGCGGCGGCCACGCCATGGCGGCGCGGGTCTGGGTCTTCACCCAGCGCGACGGCCTCCTCTACCGCACCGTCCCCGTCACGGACGAGCAGGCCGGCCGGGTCCTCTACCGCGACGGCGGCATCGGGCTCGGCATCTGATGGTCCCGGGGCGCGTCCCCCGGATCGTCCTCGCGGGCCTCGCAGCCCTCGCCGCGTGGGCCGTGCCCGCGTCCGGCGAGCCCGCCCTCACGCTGCGCGGCGACGTCTCGGACGTCGTGGACGGCGACACGATCAAGGTGGTCGTGCGGGGGTTCGAGACGACCGTCCGCCTGGTGGGGATCGACACGCCCGAGACGCGCGACCCCCGCAGGCCGGTGCAGTGCTTCGGTCCCCAGGCGAGCGCCCGGGCCGCCGCGCTGCTCCCGGTGGGCGAGCCGGTCACGCTGGTGACCGACCCGACCCAGGATCGGCGCGACCGCTACGACCGGTTGCTCGCGTACGTCTTCCGGCCCGGCCGCTCGGGCCCGCGCGGGTCGGTCAACTTCGCCCTGGTCGCGACCGGCTACGCGAAGGTCTACGTCTACGGCGGGGTCCGCTTCGAGTACGCCGTCCCGTTCTTCCGCGCCCAGCACCGGGCGCGGAAGGCGAGGCGGGGCCTCTGGGGGCCGCCGTGCAACGGGAACACCACCAAGCCGGACCCGTCGCGCGGGTCCGGCTGATCGCGCCGTCCTACTCGGCGAGGGCGGCCAGAGCCGCGGCGCTCCCCGAGCAGTCGTAGAGGTTCGCCGGGGCGCTCGAATCGACCGACGACTGGGCGGTGCAGACCTGCTGCACCGCGGACATGGCGGTCGTGGCCCCGACACGGCCGTCGGCGATTCCGCCGCCGGACGAGTTGACGACGACCCAGCGGATCGAGCCGCCGGCCGCCTCGTTCGCGAGCCAGCTCACGCTGACCTCGCTCTCGTTGCCCGAGAAGCCGCCGATGCCGGCCACGTCGGCGCCGGAGGAGATGATCGCCTCCGAGGCCCCGGACTGGCCGGCGACGGCCACCGTGCCGCCGCCGTTGGCCGCGGCGTAGGCGACCGCCTCGGTCACCGACGATCCGCCGCCGAACATCCCGCCGCCGAAGCCGCCGGGCGCCGTGCCGGTGGTCCCGCCCGGGCCGGCGACGCCGCCGGGCGCCGCGCCCGCCGGGGGCGCCATGCCGCCGAAGCCGCCGGGCATCGCGCCGCCCGGGCGGCCGCCGGGCCCGCCGGCCATCGAGGCCGACTCCGGCCCGCCCGCGGGGAAGGTGCCGCTGGTCGCGTGGCCGAGGGTCTGGAACGACCAGGTGACCGGGGCGATCATCAGCGCCGCGATCGCGACGCCGAGGGCGCCGCGCCGCACGCGCTCGGTCTCGCCCGCGACGAACCCGGCGGCGCCGAGGCCGCCGGCCACGGCGATCGCCGGGGCCCACCAGCCGGGATGCCCGGCGGTGTTGCGCAGGACGAGGATCTCGGTGACCACCCCGCCGGCGATGGCGAGCGGGCCGAGGACACGGCCGACCGAGCGGTCCTCGAGCACCTGGCCCACCGTCCCGCCGACGAGCGCGGCCGCGAACGGGGCGAGCAGGGAGACGTAGTAGGGGTGGAAGATGCCGCTCGCGTAGCTGAAGGCGAGGGCGGGGACGACGAAGGCGCCCGCCGTGGCGATCGCCCAGCCGGTGCGCGGGTCGTCGCGCCGTAGGCGGCTCGCGACGAGGATGCCGGCGCCGCCGACCACGGCCACGCCGAGCAGCCAGCCGGCCTGGCCGCCGAGGGCCGAGTTGAGCAGGCGCAGCGGACCGGTGCCGCCGCCGAAGAAGCCGCCCCCGCCGCCCGCGCCGGTGGGCGCGCCGGCCTGGCCGTCGAGGCGGCCGAGTCCGTTGTAGCCGGTGATCAGCGACCAGATGCCGTTGTCGCTGGTCCCGGAGATCCAGGGGCGGTCCGACGCCGGGGTCAGCGCCATCAGCAGCGGCCAGGCGCCGCCGACGGCCACCATCGCACCGGCGGCGGCCGCCATCGACCGCAGGGCGGCGACGCGGCCCCGTGGGGCCACCCACATCCACGCGGCCGCCAGGCCGGGCAGCACGAGCAGGGCGGCGCCCATCTTGGTCTCGAAGCCGAGGCCCACGAACACGCCGGCCCACACGAGGTGGCGGGTGCGCCCGGTCTCGAGCGCCCGCACCGTGAACCAGAGAGCGGCGGTGCAGCAGAGGACGAGCAGGGCGTCCGGGTTGTTGTGCCGCGACACGGCCACGGCGATCGGCGTCGTGGCCATCGCCAGCCCGGCCACGCCGCCCGCGACGCGGCCCCAGCGCCGGCGGGTGAGGTCGTAGACCAGCACGACGCTCACGATGCCCATGATCGCCTGGGGCACCAGGATGCTGGCCGGGTGGTAGCCGAACGCGCGCGCCGACAGCGCCTCCACCCACAGCCCGAGCGGCGGCTTGTTCAACCGTCATCACCCCGCTCGCGTCGAACGAGCCGTAGATGAAGTCGTGCCAACTCGTGCTCATCGAGCGAACGGCGGCCGAGTAGTACGTGTTGGCCCAGCCGTTGCGGGTCAGCGCCCACAGGTTGAGGATCGCGGCCAGGCCGATCAGGCCGGCCAGCTCGGGGTGGATGCGGCGGACGGCGCGCACGAAGGCGGCGCCGCGCTCGCGCGGACGTCCGGCGTCGGACGCCCGCCCGTGGGCGGTCGTGGTCATCGGCTGGTTCCTGTGGGTGGCGCGGCTATCCGTGGAGGGCGCGCGAGGCGCTGACATGCCGGCGGCGTCGGGCGGTGCGTCGCGGCCCCCGCAGCCCGTGCTTGCGCAGCAGGCGGAGGTAGGAGCGGACGACGGCCAGCCGGACGGTGGGGGACGCGTTCATGGCACCAGACTCGGCGCCGCACATCGGACCCCGCGGAAGAAGCTCTGTGAATCGCCTGTGAGCCGAGTCGCGCGACTCGCCCCGCCGGGAAGCGCCCGCGGTCGTTACCCTCCCCCGGATGACCTCCGACCCCTCCGTCGCGATCGAGGCCGCCCGCCGGCGCACGTTCGCGATCATCTCCCACCCGGACGCCGGCAAGACGACGCTCACCGAGCGGCTGCTGCTGGCCGCCGGCGCGATCGACCTCGCCGGGGCGGTGCGCGCGCGCCGCGGCGGCGCCGGCGCGCGTTCGGACTGGATGGAGATCGAGCGCTCGCGCGGCATCTCGGTGACCTCCGCGGCGCTGCAGTTCCCCTACCGCGGGTGCGTGCTCAACCTTCTCGACACCCCGGGCCACAAGGACTTCTCCGAGGACACCTACCGCGTCCTCACGGCCACCGACACGGCGATCATGGTGATCGACGCGGCCAAGGGCCTGGAGCCCCAGACCCTGAAGCTGTTCCAGGTGTGCCGCACGCGCGGCACGCCGGTGATCACGTTCGTCAACAAGCTCGACCGCCCGGGCCGCGACCCGCTGGAGCTGATGGACGAGATCGAGCGCGAGATCGGCCTGCGCCCCACGCCGGTCAACTGGCCCGTGCTCGACCACGGCGAGTTCCTCGGGCTGGTCGACCGCGCCACCGGGGCGCTCGAGCCGTTCGGCCGTGAGGCCGGCGGCGTGGCGTCTGCGGGCGAGCCGGTGGCCGGCTGGCGCGCCGCCCTGCCCGCGGCGGTGGGCGAGCGCGTGGCGGACGAGCTCGACCTTCTTGCGGGCGTCGGCGCCGACCACGACGAAGAGGACTTCCGCGGCGGCGTCTCCACGCCGGTCCACTTCGGCGCCGCCCTCGGCGACTCCGGCGTGTGGGGGCTGCTCGACGCGGTGGTCGACGTGGGCTGCGCGCCCGGCGCCTGGGAGACGGCCGACGGCGGCGTCCGCCGGGTCGAGGATCCGTTCTCGGGCTTCGTCTTCAAGGTGCAGGCCAACACCGATCCGCGCCACCGCGACCGCCTCGCCTACATCCGCGTCTGCTCGGGCCGCTTCGAGCGGGGCATGCAGGTGCACCACGAGCGCTCGGGTAAGACGCTCGCGCTGCGCCACGCCCACCAGCCCTTCGGGCAGGAGCGCCTGCCGCTGGAGGAGGCCTTCCCCGGTGACGTGATCGGCCTGGTCAACGCCACCGGCCTGCGTCCCGGCGACGCGATCGCGGCCGACGGCCCGGTGCGCTTCCCGCCGATGCCGCGCTTCGCCCCCGAGCACTTCGCCGTGGTGCGCAGCCGCGACGCCAGCCGCTATAAGCAGTTCCGCCGCGGCCTGGCCGCCCTCGACGAGGAGGGCGTCGTGCAGGTGCTGCGCGACCCCCATCGCGGCGACCAGGAGCCGCTGCTGGCGGCCGTCGGGCCGATGCAGTTCGAGGTGGCCCTGGCGCGCCTGGAGGCCGAGTTCGGCGCGCCCACGATGATCGACCCGCCCCGCCAGCTCGTGGCCCGCGAGACCGACCAGGCCGGCTCGGAGGCCCTGCGCCGCGACGGCGTGAGCGTGCTGCTGCGCGAGTCGGGGGAGCTGGTCGCCCTCTTCACCACCGTCTACCGGCTCGAGAGCTTCGAGCGCCACCGCCCCGAGGTCAGCCTCACCCCCCTTCTGGCAGGCTGATCGCCCCGCCCGGGCGCAGGCGCCGCGCGATTTGGTCGAGGTCGAGGCCGGCCGGCAGCTCCAGGTCGTGCGCGCAGCACGCCCTCGGGAACCTTCAGGCAGGCCCCCTGCCGCCCTCGCACCGGCCCTCTCGGTGGACTATCCTCGCCAGGACCGTGCTAGGCGGGGAGCTAGCGGTGCCCTGTACCCGCAATCCGCTACAGCGGGGCTTAATTCCCGTCCGAGGGGCCGGCTCCAGGGCTCGGTTCCGTACAGAGCAGCGTCGATGGCGAGGTCCCATTCGGTGGACGACCGCGAATCAGGTCAGGTCCGGAAGGAAGCAGCCTTAAGCGGACCCGTTCACGCGCAGTGGGGCCACCTCGCCGGAGCAAGCGGTGCGGAAGCAACCCTGGGATCGCGCAACGACGACGGGTGCACGGTCGCAACACTTTGAGGGGGGCCGCCTCATGAGCGAGCCCGGAGCGAGCCTGTACAACCGCCATCGCCCGGCGACCTTCGCGGACATGGTGGGCCAGGACCACGTCGCGCGGGCGCTCGGCAACGCCCTGCGCTCGGGGCGCCCGTCGCAGGGGTTCCTGTTCTCGGGTCCGCGCGGCACGGGCAAGACGACGACGGCGCGCATCCTGGCGCGCTGCCTCAACTGCCAGTCGAGCCCGGGCCCGACGGCCGAGCCGTGCGGGCACTGCGACTCGTGCCGGCGCACCGGCCACCAGGACTGGCTCGACGTGGTCGAGGTGGACGCCGCCTCGAGCGCGCGCCGCATCGACGAGATGCGCGAGTGGCTCGAGACCGTCCGCTACGCGCCGGTGGCCTGCCGCTACCGGGTCACGATCATGGACGAGGCCCACCAGATCACCACCGACGCCTCGAGCGCTCTGCTGAAGACGCTCGAGGAGCCCCCGCCCCACCTGGTCGTGATCCTCTGCACCACCCACCCCTGGGACATCCTGCCCACCATCCGCTCGCGCGTTCAGCACTACGTGCTGCGCAAGCCGGGCATCCCGGCCCTGGTGAAGGTGCTCGACCGGGTGGCCCGGGCCGAGGGCATCGAGACCTCCGAGGCCGCGCTCGACCTCCTCGCCCGCGCGGCCGACGGCTCCTACCGCGACGCGCTCGGCCTGCTCGACCAGATCGCCACCTACGGCGACAAGCGCGTGGGCGTGTCCGACGCCCTCGAGCTGCTCGGCGCGGTGGCCCGCGAGTCGATCTTCGAGCTGGTGGACCTGATGGCCGGCGGCGACGCGGCCGGCGCGTTCGAGCTGCTCGAGGACACGCTCGACGGCCCGGTCGACCCCGAGCAGGCGATGCAGGGCCTCGTCACGCACCTGCGCTACGTCTGCCTGCTGCAGCAGGGCGCCCGCGCCCGCGACGAGTGGGCCTTCTCGCCGGAGGAGATCGCCCGCCTGCAGGCCCAGGCCAACCAGCTCTCCGACGCCCAGGTGCTGCGCGGGCTGGACCTGCTCTCGGAGGCCCGGGTGCGCATCCGCCACGGCGGCGCCGACCCGCGGCTCCAGCTGGAGCTCGTGGCCGCGCGCCTCAGCCGCCCGGCGCTCGACCCCTCGACGGCCGCGCTCGCCGCGCGCATCGAGGCCCTGGAGGCCGGCCGCCCGGCCGCCGCCCCGCCGCGCCCCGCCGCGGCGCCCGCCCCGCCGCCGCCCGCTCCGGCCCGCGAGCCGGAGGAGCCGCCGCCGCCCCCGATCGACCTGGCCCCTCCCGTGGCCGACGTGCCCGAGTACATCCCGCCGCCGAAGCCGGTCTTCGACCCGCCGTCGCTCTCGGTGGTGCCCGAGCCCGAGCCCGAGCCCGAGGAGCCGGAGGAGGCGGAGCCCTACGACCCCTTCGCCCCGCCGCCGGCCGCGCCCGCGCGCGAGATGGCCCCGGCCGACCTCGAGCACTTCACCCGGCTCTGGAGCCAGGTGCTCGAGATCCTCGAGCGCGAGGCCCCGCCCACGCGGGCGTTCCTCGACGGGTCGCGGCCCACGCGCGTCGATGAGGAGTCGCTCGACGTGACCGTGACCGGTCGGGTGCGGGCGGACATGCTCTCGCGCCACGAGAACCGCGAGCGCGTGCGCAACGCGGTCGAGGCGGTGTCGGGCCGACGGCTGGCCGTGGACTTCCTGGCGGGCGAGGCGCTTCCCGAGGAGGCGCCCCCCGGACCGCCGCCCCGGCGCGACGACGAGGATCTCCTGCGGGAGTTCAAGACGATGTTCCGCGCCGTCGAGGACGGCGAGGGCGACCGACAGGGAGGGACGTGATGGCGCAGGGAATGAACCCCCAGAAGATGCTGAAGCAGATGCAGAAGATGCAGGAGGACATGGCCCGGGTGCAGGCCGAGCTCCAGCAGGAGTCGGTCACGGCGTCCGCGGGCGGCGGCGCGGTCACGGCCCGGGTGAGCGGCGGCCTGGAGCTGATGGAGATCACGATCGACCCCGCCGCGGTCGACCCCGAGGACGTCGAGATGCTGCAGGACGTCATCGTGGCCGCGGTCAACGAGGCCATGCGCGCCGCGCAGGAGCTGGCCCAGAGCCGCCTCGGCACCGTCGCCGGCGGCCTCTCCGGGCTCGGCATCCCCGGTCTGTAGGGACGCCCCGAACCGCGTGCTGACGCCCTCCATCGAGCGGCTGGTCTCGGAGCTGTCGCGCCTGCCCGGCATCGGGCCACGCAGCGCCCAGCGCCTGGCCTTCCACATGATGAAGGCGCCGCCCGAGCGCGCGCGCGGGCTGGCCGAGGCGCTGGTCGAGATGACCGAGCGGCTGCGCCCCTGCTCGGTCTGCTTCAGCTTCGCGGAGGCCGAGCTCTGCCCGATCTGCGCCGACCCGCGGCGCGACCCCACATTGCTCTGCGCGGTGGAGGAGCCCTCGGCGATCCTGCCGATCGAGCGGACCGGCGAGTATCGCGGGCGCTACCACGTGCTGGGCGGGGCGCTCTCGCCGATCGACGGCGTGGACCCAGAGGACCTGCGCATCGCGGAGCTGGTGGCGCGCCTCGACGAGGACGGCGTCACCGAGCTGGTCATCGCCACCAACCCCACGATGTCGGGGGAGGCCACCGCCCTCCACCTCGCCGACCTGGTGCGCGGGCGGGTCAGGGTGACGCGCCTGGCCAGCGGCCTGCCGGTGGGCGCCGACCTGGAGCACGCCGACGAGCTGACGCTGGGACGTGCGCTCCTCGGCCGCCGGGACCTCTGACCCTCCGCGGGGCCGCCTCGGCGGTCGCGTCTAGCTACCATCCCACGCTGGCCCTGACGTAGCGGGAGGAGGACGGCCATCGGCCTGAGGGTGATGAAGTTCGGCGGCAGCTCCGTGGCCGACGCCGACAAGATCAAGAACGTCGCGGGGCGGATCGCCGCGGCCGCCGAGAGCGGCGACGAGGTGCTCGCCGTCGTCTCCGCGCGCGGCAAGACGACCGACGGCCTGGTGGCCCTGGCGAACGAGATCTCCGATCGCCCGGACCCGCGCGAGATGGACATGCTGCTGTCCACCGGCGAGCGCATCTCGTGCGCGCTGATGGCGATGGCCCTGCACGACCTGGGCCACGACGCCGTCTCGTTCACGGGCTCGCAGGCCGGGATCCTCACCGACGACTCGCACACCAAGGCGAAGATCATCGAGATCCGCGCCGGGCGCCTGCGCGAGGCCCTCGACCAGGGCGCGATCGTCCTGGTGGCGGGCTTCCAGGGCATGTCGAACGAGTCGAGGAACGTCACCACTCTCGGCCGCGGCGGGTCCGACACCACGGCGGTGGCGCTGGCGGCGGCGCTCGGCGCGGACGTCTGCGAGATCTACACCGACGTCACCGGCGTCTTCACCGCCGACCCGCGCATCGACCCCGGCGCCTGCAAGCTGCCGCGGGTGACCCACGAGGAGATGCTCGAGATGGCGGCGATGGGGTCGAAGGTGCTGGCCCTGCGCTCGGTGGAGTTCGCGCGCCGCCACGAGGTCCCGCTGCACGTCCGGTCCTCCTTCCTTCCCGAGGAGGGCACCTGGATCACGAAGGAGACACCTGGAATGGAGAAGGCGATCGTCTCCGGCATCGCCCATCGGAGCGACGAGGCCAAGATCACGATCTCCGGCCTGCAGGACCGCCCCGGCGTGGCGGCCCAGATATTCACGGCGCTCGCCGACGCCAACATCAACGTGGACACGATCATCCAGAACCAGGGCCACGACCGCACGGCGGACCTGTCGTTCACCGTGCCCCTGGACGAGCTGCGCACCGCGCTCGACACCCTGGAGGGCGTGAAGGACGCGCTCGGCTACCGCGAGCTGACACACGACGACCAGGTCGGCAAGGTCACGCTGGTCGGCGCGGGCATGAAGTCGGAGCCCGGCGTCGCGGCCAAGATGTTCCGCGTGCTCTCCGACCAGGGGATCAACCTCCAGATGATCGACACGAGCACCATCCGCATCACGGTGGTCATCGACCGCCGCGAGGTGGAGAAGGCCGTGCGGGCGCTCCACGACGCCTTCGACCTCGCCGGCGAGGCCGCCCGGCGCGCCGATGTTTAACGTCGCCGTGGTCGGCGCCACCGGCGCCGTGGGCAGCACCATGCTGCGCGTGCTCGAGGAGCGGGGCTTCCCGGTCACCGAGCTGCGCCTGCTGGCGTCGGCGCGCAGCGAGGGCCGCGAGATCGACTACCTCGGCCGGCCGCGCACCGTGCGGACCCTCACGGCCGACGCGTTCGAGGGCATCCATATCGCGCTCTTCTCGGCCGGCGGCGCGCGCGCCAGGGAGTTCGCCCCGGCGGCCGTCGAGGCCGGCGCGGTGGTGATCGACAACTCGAGCGCCTTCCGCATGGACCCGGCCGTGCCGCTCGTCGTGCCCGAGGTCAACGAGGCCGACATCGAGGGGCACCAGGGCATCATCGCCAACCCCAACTGCGTCGCCGCGCCGCTGGTGGTGGCGCTGAAGCCGATCGCCGACGCCGTCGGCCTGGAGCGCGTGATCGTCTCGAGCTACCAGTCGGTCAGCGGCACCGGCCAGGCCGCCGTCACCGAGCTGCGCGAGCAGACCGCCGGCCTCCTCGCCGGCGACGAGCCCGAGCCGTCGGTCTATCCGCACCCGATCGCCTTCAACGTGCTGCCGCACATCGACGTGTTCGACGAGGACGGCTACACCGGCGAGGAGCGCAAGGTGGCCGGGGAGACGCGAAAGATGCTCGGCCTGCCGGACCTCGCCGTGAGCGCCACCTGCGTCCGCGTGCCGGTGTTCCAGTCGCACTCTCAGGCCATCCACATCGAGACGACCGAGGCCATCGACCCCGACGCCGTGCGCCGCCTGCTGATGGGCGCCCCCGGCGTCGTGCTGGTGGACGAGCCCGCGCTCAACCTCTACCCGCTGCCGCGCGAGGCGACCGGCCGCGACGAGGTGTTCGTGGGCCGCATCCGCAAGGACTCCTCGCACCCCCGCGGGCTGGCCCTGTGGGTGGTGAGCGACAACCTGCGCAAGGGGGCCGCCACCAACGCGGTGCAGATCGCCGAGTCGCTCGTGACCCGGGGTTGGCTCTAGCCCGTTCTAGCCCCTCGGCCCCTTCGAGGAGCCGCGCCGCGCCGTCCGGCCCAGCCGGCGGCGCAGGCGCGGCACCAGCGTCGCGGCCTCCCACACGATGCCGCGCGACATCTTCGAGCTGCCGCGCGCCCGCTCGGTGAAGGTGATCGGCACCTCGGTCACGCGGAAGCCCTGCAGCAGGGCGCGGTAGGTCATCTCGATCTGGAAGCCGTAGCCGCGGGCGCCCACCTCGTCGAGCGGCAGGGCCTCCAGCACCTCGCGGCGGAAGCACTTGAAGCCGCCGGTCAGGTCGTGGACGCCCACGCCGAGGACGAGCTTGGCGTAGAGGCAGCCGCCCCGGCTGATGGCGCGCCTCACCAGGCCCCACTCGGCCACGCCGCCGCCGGGCACGTAGCGCGAGCCGAGCACGAGGTCGGCGTCGGCCGCCGCCGCCACCAGGCGCGGCACGTCGGCCGGGTCGTGGCTGAAGTCGCAGTCCATCTCCATCACCAGGTCGGCGCCCTCCGCGAGCGCCACCCGGAAGCCGTCGCGGTAGGCGGGGCCGATGCCGCCCTTGCCCGCGCGGTGCAGCACGCGCACGCGCGGCTCAGCCGACGCGAGGCGGTCGGCGATGGCGCCGGTGCCGTCGGGCGAGGCGTCGTCGATCACGAGCATCCGCCCGTCGATGCCGGCCCGCGCGAAGACCTCCATCAGCGCGCCGGCCATCCGCTCCAGGTTCTCGGCCTCGTCGTAGGTCGGCACGCACACCCAGACCTCCGGGCCGCCGGGCCCGCTCACGCGGGCCGCTCCGGCCGCAGCACCGGCTCGTAGGTCGCCTCGTCGAACGGCACGGCCTCGCCCCCCTCGAAGAGCATCCTGGGCGTGAGCGTCTGGCCGCCGGCCACGGCGTCGCGGCACCCCTCGCAGAGCGGGCGACCGCCCGCGGGCGCGACGACGGCCGGCCCGTGGGCCGGGTCGATGCCGCAGAGGCCGGCGAAGGGGTCGTCCCGCACCGGCTCCCCGGTCATCGCGGCTGTCGTGGACGCGATCTCGTCGAGTGCCGTCCGGATGCGCGGCGCGAAGGCCGTGACGTCCTCGCTGCTGCGCATCTCCGGCAGGGAGGAGACGGCCTCGGCGTAGACGCCGAGCGCGCGCTCGACGTGGGCGCGCGCCTCGGGCGTGAGGTCGCTGCGCCGCGCGAGGGCCATCGTGTGGGCGCGCAGCGCGTCGGCGCACACCCGGGCCCGGCCGCGCGCCTCGGTCGTCTCGCGCCGCCCGCGCCGGCCCTGGTGGCCCACGCCGATCGCCGCCGCCCAGGCGCCGCCGAGCACGGCCAGCACCAGCAGGCCCACGAGGGCGGTGCGGCCCTCCTCGGCGGGGTTGGGCGCGGGCGGCGCCGCCGCGTCGGCGGCGCGGGCCAACCGGGCCACCGGATCGGCGACCCGCCCCGCGCGGGCCGCCCGCAGGGAGCGCGTCATGGCGGCCGTCGAGCGGGGGCCCGCCGTCGCCAGCGCGCGCCCGCGGGCGGTGATGACCAGCGTGCCCCCGAAGCGCAGCGCGCCGTATAGCCGGCGCACGTAGACCCCGAGCGAGGGCGAGCCCACCGGCCCGGCCACCACGGCAAGCTTCACCGGGCGCCCGGCGTCGTCCATCCGCTCGGCCGCCGCCGCCAGGCGCTGCTCCCAGTCGGCCGCGTCGGGGCCGGCGACGATCGGGCTGACGTAGGCGTCGCGGTGGCGCAGGGCCTCGAGCGCCGGGTCGGCGCCGTGCGCGGCCGCGGGCGCCGCCGCGACGACGGCGAGCGCCGCGGCCGCGAGCGCGGCGGCCCGCCCGGCGCCGGCCGTCAGGCGGGCGCCCCGTGGACGCCCGGGGTGGCCGCGTGGCGCAGCAGGCGCATCGCCTGGGAGACGAGGCCGGTGCCGGGCTCCAGGCCGCCGATGTCGATGCGCATCAGCGCCACATCTCCGCGGCTGCGCACCGCCACGAAGCCGAGCCCCTCGAGGAAGGCCCGGTCGAAGAGGGTGTGGTGGCCGAGGAACCGCTCCGCGGCGGGGACGTCGTCGTCGTAGGCCAGGGCGAAGGCCTCGACGGCCGCCACCTCGCGGGCCTTGAGGTCGGCCAGGGCCTCCAGCAGCAGGCGCTCGCAGCTGCCGGCCGGGTCCTCGCCCTCCAGGAAGGTGCAGGTGACGAGGGCCGCGTCGCGGCTGGGCGGCCCGGCGGGCAGGGAGAGCGCGCGGGGGAAGGCGTCGGCCGGTCCGAACTGGACCATGCCGCGGAACGCCGGCCCGTCGCGCAGCACCCGGCCGAACGCGCCGTGGCGCCTTCCGAACGACTCGGCCCACGCCGCCTTGTGGCGCTCGTCGGTGACCAGGCGGTCGTGCTGCCAGAAGACGCACGACACGCACGGCGGCGGCAGCGCGGAGCGCGTGGACGCCGTGACGGAGGTGATCTGGCTCACGTCCGGATGATAGGGCGCGCGGGAGTCCCTATCCGGGCGCGCAGTCCCCGTCGCCGACGCGACAGGAGCCGCCCATGAAGACGGGCATCTCCCCGAACGGGACCTCGCCCGGAGCGGCCGCGCCGTAGGTCTGGCGCAGGTAGGCGAGGATGCGCCGGCGGTCCCAGACGGCCAGGCCGTCGTCCACCAGCATCGGCACCTGGGGCGGCTCGCCCTGGGCCGCGACGAGGGCGGCGCGAGCCGCGGGGTCGCCGCGCACGGTCACCGCCTCGTAGGCGAGCCCGAGCGCCTCCAGGGCCGCCTTCACCTCGACGCACTTCCAGCAGTCCGGCGCGTCGTAGAGCACGACGGGCCGCCGCCCGGCGGCGGCCCGGTCGCTCACTAGGCCCCCACGGTCTCCAGCACCCGGTCAACCGGCACCAGGTGGCGCTTGAAGTCCATGATCTTGTTGTCGATGCCGAGGGCGAGGCCGATGAGCTGCGGCAGGTGCAGCACCGGCATGTCGTACGTCTCGCCGTTGGCCTTCTCCGCCTTGCGCTGGTACGCGTCCATCGCCAGGTGGCACAGCGGGCACGGGGTGACCATGCAGTCGGCGCCGGCGTCCCGCGACTGCGAGAGCGCGTGGTGCGACTCCTTCAGCGCCACCGCCTCGCGGGCGAGGATGATCGGGAAGCCGCAGCACGAGGACTTGGCCTCGTAGTCCGCCACCTCGCCGCCGAGCGCCGTGATCAGCCGCTCGAGCGACTGCGGCTTGTCCGGGTCCTCGAAGCCCATCACCGACGACGGCCGCAGGAGCTGGCAGCCGTAGTAGGGCGCCACCCGCAGGCCGTTGAGGCCCTTGGGACCCTGCTTCTCGAGCAGGGAGAGGCCCTCCTCGGTCGAGATGTACCAGAGAAGGTGGGTGACCTCGCTGGTGCCCTCGTACGGGCGGGCGCCGGCCTTCACGAGCTCCTCGTTGACCTGCTCCAGGAGCCGCGCGTCCTCCTTGACCATCTTGTTCGCCCGGCGCAGGTTCAGCGTGCAGACGTTGCAGATGGTGAGGATGTTGACGCCCATCTCCTCGGCCTGCGAGAGGATGCGGACGTTGAGCGTCAGGTAGAGGTTCGGCTTCGCCTCGGCGATGTCCCCGGCCCCGCAGCAGGTGGCGGCGGGCATCGGCAGCAGCTCGATGTCCAGCATCGGCGCCAGGTGCTTGGTGGTCGCGTCGAGCTCCTTCGAGCTGAACTCGGCGATGCACCCGGGGTAGTAGGCGAACCGGCGCACTAGATGGTCTCCTTGACGTTCTTGATCAGCGACTTGACCTCGTCGAGCTTCTTGATCTTGTGCGGGATCGGCGACGGCGCCTTGCCGTGGCGCAGCATCTGGAGCGCGAACGGGGCGTCGAACGGGGCCTTGAGCGGCTGCGTGTACGGCACGAGGAGCGTCTCGTTCAGCTTGCCGCCCGTCCGCATCGAGATGAGGAAGGCCTTCGCGTGGCGCGCGCCGGCGTCCTTGTGCTGGCGCCCCTCCTGGAAGGCGATGCCGCCCAGCTTCTCGATCGCGTCACGCGGGTTGACGCCCTTCGGGCAGCGCTCGTTGCAGAACATGCAGCGGGTGCAGTCCCAGACCCCGTGCTCGCCGGTGTACAGCTTGGCGCGCTCCTTGCGCTGGCCGTCGCGGACGTCGCCGGCGAAGCGGTAGCCCCAGGCCAGGGCGGCCGGGCCGACGAACTCCGGGTCGGCCGCCAGCGAGTTGCACTCGCTGTAGCAGGCGGCGCAGAGGATGCAGGCGCTCTCGCGGAAGAGCTTCTGCATGTCCTCCTTGGAGACGATGCGCTCCCTCTCGGGCGGCGGGCCGTCCGGGATCAGGTACGGCTTGACCGACTTGAACTTGGCCCAGAAGGGGTCCATGTCCACGATCAGGTCCTTGAGGGGGGCGAAGTTACCGATCGGGTCGACCTGGACGGTCTCGGTCTCGAACTCCTTCTTGACGTCCTCGACCTGGCTCATGCAGGCCAGGACGGTCTTGCCGTTGGCCTTGCAGGCGCAGGAGCCGCAGATGGCCGAGCGGCAGGAATAACGGATCGCCAGCGTGCCGTCCTGCTCGTCCTGGAGGCGCAGGATCGCGTCCAGGACGGTGAAGTCCGTGCCGTGCTCGAGGTCGTAGGACTGCCGGTAGTGCGCGTCCGAGACGTCGGGCTGGTAGCGGAAGATGTCGAACGTCGTGGTTGCCATCAGTAGGACCTCACCTGGGGCTGGTACCTGGTCACCGTCACCTCGGAGTAGTCGAGACGGATCTGATCGTCCTCGAGGTAGGACAGGGTGTGCTTCATCCAGTTCTCGTCGTCGCGCTCGGGGAAGTCCGTGCGCGAGTGGGCGCCGCGGCTCTCGGTGCGCTCCACCGCCCCGGCGACCATCGTCGCCGCGAGGTCCAGCAGGTAGCCGGTCTCGATGGTGTGGATGAGCGACTGGTTGAACGTGCGGCCCTTGTCCGTGACCACGACGCTCTTGAACTTCTCGCGGAGCTCGGCGACCGTCGCCTGGGCCTCGCGCAGCTGGGCGTCCGTGCGGAAGACGCCGACCTTCTCCTGCATCGTGTCGGCGAGAACCTCGCGGATCTCGTGCTGCTTGGGGCCGTTCTGGCGCTCGAGCAGCTCGCGCAGCCTCTTCTCGTACTCGACCGCGGCCTGCGGCGTGGCCTCGACCGGCCTGCCGTTGAAGACCTCGGTGGCGTAGCGCGCCGCGGCCGCGCCGGTGCGGGCGCCGAACACGACGCCCTCCAGCAGCGAGTTGCCGCCGAGGCGGTTGGCGCCGTGGACCGAGACGCAGGCGCACTCGCCGGCGGCGAACAGGCCCTGCATGTGCGGGGCCGCGCCCCACGAGTCCACGTGCACGCCGCCCATGTGGTAGTGGGCGCCGGGGCGGATCGGGATGGGCGCCTCGATCGGGTCGACGCCGGCGAAGGCCATCGCCAGCTCGCGGATCTGCGGCAGCCGCTCCATGATCTTCTCGCGGCCGAGGTGGCGCAGGTCGAGCATGATCGAGCCGTTGACGCCGCGGCCCTCGAGGATCTCCGTGGCCTCCGAGCGCGACACGACGTCGCGGGAGGCGAGCTCCAGCTTGTTGGGCGCGTACTTGCTCATGAAGCGCTCGCCCTCGGAGTTCAGGAGGTAGCCGCCCTCGCCGCGGGCGCCCTCCGTCACCAGCACGCCGCTCGGGTTGAGCGTGGTGGGGTGGAACTGCATGAACTCCATGTCCTTCAGCGGGACGCCGGCCGAGAGCGCGAGGCCCATGCCGTCGCCGGTGGAGGAGTGCGAGTTGGTGGAGGGGCGGTAGACGCGCCCGGCGCCGCCGGTGGCCAGCACGACGGCCTTGGCGCCGATCGTCTGGATGTTCCCGTGGACCATGTCGTAGGCCACGACGCCGCAGCAGCCCCCGTGGGAGTCCTTCACCAACTCGGTGACGAACCACTCCTCGTAGGTCGGGATGTCGTACTTCACGCACACGGTGTAGAGCGTGTGCAGCATCACCAGGCCGGTCAGGTCCGCGGCGTAGCAGGTGCGCGGGTAGCCGGCGCCGCCGAACGGGCGCTGGGCGATCTTGCCGGTGGTCTCGTCGCGGCTGAAGACGGCGCCCCAGTGCTCGAGCTGGATGATCTCGCCCGGCGCGTCGTTGCAGAGGATCTCGATCGCGTCCTGGTCGCCGATGTAGTCGGCGCCCTTGACCGTGTCGAAGGTGTGGTTGTCGGGGTGGTCCTCGGTCTGGTTCCCCAGAGCGGCGTTCACCCCGCCCTGCGCGGCGCCGGAGTGGCTCCGCACCGGGTGCACCTTTGTCACGAGGGCGACGTCCACGCCCGCCTCGTGTGCGGCGATCGCCGCCCGCATCCCCGCCAGGCCCGCGCCGACCACCACGACGTCATGGCTGAGCAATGTCCGTGCCCTCCGCTTCTCGGTTGCCGCTCCTTCGGCGGACTCTACCGGACGGACGGCCGCACTCCGCCGGGTCATCTGTCGCGGAGTGGGCCGTCGGGCGGACCCGTTTCGGTATGCTTCGGGCGTTTGCGGCCGTCCCCCCGGGCGGCCGTTCGTCAGAGAAGCGCCACAGAGGAGTCGGACCCGTGGGACACCGTGTCACGTTCATTCCCGGCGACGGCACCGGGCCGGAGATCGCCGAGGCCACCAAGCGCGTCCTCGACGCGACCGGGGTGGACTTCGACTGGGACGTCCAGGAGGCCGGCGTCGACATCATGGAGACGGCCGGCACGCCGCTGCCGGACTCCGTGATCGAGTCGATCAAGACCAACAAGGTCGCCATCAAGGGCCCGATCACCACGCCGGTGGGCCACGGCTTCCGGAGCGTCAACGTCGCACTTCGCAAGGCCCTCGACCTCTACGCCTGCGTACGCCCCTGCAAGAGCTACGAGGGCGTCCGGTCGAAGTACGAGGACATCGACCTCGTGATCGTCCGCGAGAACACCGAGGACCTCTACGCCGGCATCGAGTTCGAGAAGGACACGCCGGAGGCCGCTGGCCCTCGTCGCGAAGATCGTCGAGCTCGACCCGAGCGCGGCGGGCACGATCCGCGACCACGCGGGCATCTCGATCAAGCCGATCTCGGTGGAGGGCACGCGCCGGGTCGTGAAGTACGCCTTCGACTACGCCGTCGAGAACGACCGCAGGAAGGTGACGGCGGTCCACAAGGCCAACATCATGAAGTTCACCGACGGGCTCTGGCTCGCCGTCGCGACGGAGGTCGCCAAGGACTACCCGGACATCGAGTTCGAGGAGCGGATCGTCGACAACATGTGCATGCAGCTCGTGCAGAAGCCCGAGCTGTACGACGTCCTGGTCCTCCCGAACCTGTACGGCGACATCCTGAGCGACCTGGGCGCCGGCCTCGTCGGCGGCCTCGGCGTCGCGCCGGGCGCCAACATCGGCGACGGCGCCGCGCTCTTCGAGCCGACGCACGGCAGCGCGCCCAAGTACGCCGGCCAGAACAAGGTCAACCCGCTCGCCATGATGCTCTCCGGCGTGATGATGCTGCGTCACCTGAAGGAGACGGACGCCGCCGACCGCATGGAGAGCGCCATCGCCGAGCTGATCCGCGAAGGGAAGTCCGTGACGTACGACATGAAGGACGACCGCAACGACCCGACCGCGGTCGGCACCTCGGGTGTCGCCGACGCCCTGGTCGAGAAGCTCCAGGTGAGGGCATGAGCCCGGCCGAGAAGGCCCCGCTCCGCGTCGCCGTCACCGGCGCCGCCGGCCAGATCGGCTACAGCATCCTCCCGCGCATCGCCGCGGGCGAGATGTTCGGCAAGGACCAGCCGATCATCCTGCAGCTGCTCGAGATCCCGGTCGAGGCCGTCCAGAAGGCGCTCGAGGGCGTCGCGATGGAGCTCGACGACTGCGCCTTCCCGCTGCTGCGGGGCATGGTGCTGACCGGCGACCCGCGCGAGGCGTTCGCGGACGCCGACTGGTGCGTGCTCGTCGGCTCCAAGCCGCGCGGCCCGGGCATGGAGCGCGCCGACCTGCTGAAGGACAACGGCAAGATCTTCGTCGAGCCAGGGCAAGGCCATCGACGAGGTCGCCTCCGAGCGAGCGCCCGCGTGGTGGTCGTCGGCAACCCGTGCAACACCAACTGCATGATCGCCGCCTCCCAGGCCAGGCGCCTCGGCCCGGAGCGGTTCACCGCGATGACCCGCCTCGACCAGAACCGCGCCCAGACCCAGCTCGCCCAGAAGGCCGGCGTGCCGGTGACCGCGGTGGACGACATCATCATCTTCGGCAACCACTCGCCGACCATGTTCGCCGACTTCACGAACGCGACCATCTCGGGCAAGCCGGCGGCGGAGGTCATCGGCGACCACGCCTGGCTCGAGGGCGAGTTCCTGCCGACGGTCGGCAAGCGCGGCGCCGCGATCATCGCCGCCCGCGGGCTCTCGTCGGCGGCGTCGGCGGCCAACGCGGCCATCGGCCACGTGCGCTCGCTGCACACGCCGTCGGACGACATCCACTCGATCGTGGTCCGCTCGGACGGCTCCTACGGCTTCGACGAGGGCGTCTGGGCGTCGGTGCCGGTGCGCACCACCGCCCCGGGGACCTACGAGGTCGTCAAGGAGGGCTTCGAGCACGGCGACTTCGCCAAGTCGAAGATCGCCGCCACCAACGCCGAGCTGGTGGAGGAGCGCGAGACGGTCAAGGAGATGCTGGCCTAGTCAGCCGGCGGCCGGCGCACGCCTCCTGCGCGCGACGCGCAGGAGGCGCCGCCCGCTCTCGACCACGCCCCCGAGGCCCGGCATCGGGTCGTCGAGCGTGGCGAAGAACATCTGTGCCGGCACGCGCAGGGAGCGCACCCAGGCGAAGATGGTGAGCTCGCCCCTGCTCCGCAGCGCGAGCGCCGACTGCAGATCGCGCCGGGG